>JBMNFC010000012.1:0-34951 GCA_050949105.1 Acholeplasmatales bacterium | reverse complement strand
TTGTAAAGAATAGAAAGTTTCTATACCCCAAATTATAGTAGTATAAAATATCCATTGCCATAATTACTGTTTTTCCAGAGCCAGTAGCCATGTGATATAGAATATGAGTTTGTTTATTCTTGCTTAAATTGCTTGTTAAATATAGAATAGTATATTCTATAGCTTCTTTTTGATAATCACGAAGTTTTATATTACTAGACAAGTTATTAATTAAAAATTGTGGTATTTCTGCGGAAAACCCTGCTTCTTTTAATGTTGTAATTTTTTCATATAAAAAGCTCATAATTATTCACCATAAAAGGACTTAGTAAATGCTTTATCAGCATCTGATACTCCTTTATCCTCATCCTCGATTTCTGAATAATTAATATATAGTAAATTCTTGTCTAAGACTTCTATAAGCACTTTCTTTTTATCAGACAAAGACAATGAATTGAAAAGTTCTACATTTTTAATTGATTTTAATGCTTCTATATCTATCTTATAATTTAGCAAAAATGGAGAATCAGTTAATTTGTCATAAATATTATTTATGTTGCTTTCATTTGATTTAGAAATTTCATCAATTAACGTGTAATTTTGTTCTAATAATTCGCAATAAATGAATGATCCACCACCTCGATAATTACATTCACTTGTAACTCCTGAATTATCTTCACCCTTAATTACTTTTTTCAGTCTTTCACAAATAGTAGATTCGACATAATCCATTTGTTCGATTCCAATATATCGTCTATTCATTTTTTGAGCTACTGCTGCTGTTGTACCGCTACCTAAGAAGAAATCAAGTACGATATCCCCATCGTCAGAAGAAGTTTCAATTATTCTCTTAATTAACTTCTCTGGCTTTTGCCCTTTAATCTCATCAACACCTAACATTTTACTTACTTTTTCACCAGAAAATGAAACAACGGCAATACTATTCAATTTATCATATATAGAACAATTCCAAGTATCTTCAAGCGGATATTGCTCTGGTAATCCTTCTGTCATCAACATTTTCGAATATTTATTCAAGAATCCTTGTGGTATAAATGTAAAAGTATCTTCTAATTCTTTCAATACTTTTTTTAAAGATGCATCATTAAATCTTTCTTGAAAGTCAGAATCTCTTTGTAAATATTTTTTATTAAATACGAAATTGTTAGGATCTTTTGTATAGTATAAAATGGTGTCGTGATTTCTAATATAGTTTTTTGCTGTCGTTTTATATCCAGATAGCCAGCCTATTCGCCATATAATTTCCCTCTGAAAACAATCTCTTCCAAATACTTCATCCATCAATACTTTTAAATAATGTACTTCATTATAATCCATAGAAACATATATACTGCCGTCTGGTGCCAATAAACGTTTTGCTACTTCTAATCTGTTTTTCATAAATGTCAACCAAGTAGAATGATTAAAAGTGTCATTATATTTAAATGTGTCAGATTGTGTATTATAAGGTGGATCTATAAAAATAAGTTTAATTTTTCCTTCATATTTAGGTAATAAACTATACAAAGCGATTAAATTATTTCCTTTAATGATGTAATTATCATTTATAGTGCAATCAAACTCTGTTAGAATATCACCATCAAACTTGTAATGTTTTTTTAGTGCTTTTGGTTCAAATAAGACATCTATGTAATCTTTACAAAGAACTTCATTCAACATTGTTTCGCTTCTTTTATCATCTTCCCTTGTTTGACCACCAAGCAACACAGCATCTTTATAGGGAAACGATAAAACAACATCATCTTTGTTTTTTAGGAAATCACCATTTGAATCTATTAAACCTATCTTATTTTTATATGAGGTATAACTATCAGGTAAAAAATTATTATTGCTTATAATCCATGAAAACTTCACTTTATCAAAAACTAATATTCCATTACTCTCTATAAAAAACGCTTTTTTGAACTCTTCATCACTTAATAAAATAGACATCAAGTGTTCATCCAAATTAAGAGAAGCGGTTTTTATCTTTTCCTTAATTATTTCCTTGTTTTCATCTAAGAAATATTCATCGTTTTTGATTCTGCTGTTTAATTTATCGATTAATGTAACCATACTATTTCTCCTCCATATCAATATTATATTGCTTTACATAAGCTCGACGATCTTTCTTTTGATCTTGGTTGTGGGTTCATGCTTTCCCGTTTCCCATCTATTAATTGATGCATAGGAAACGCCTAAAAGAGCTGCTAACTCTTCCTGAGTGATAATCAGCTTTTCTCTTAACTCTTTAACTAATTTTTTATAGTTCATACTATATCACCTTTTTTGATTTGTAAACGTACTTGTAATTAGTATAGCACTTTTCTATCAAATAGTCCATATTATATAGAATAATATTTTTATATTTTTCTCAAATCGTTAAATTGTTGAGTAATCGTTAAATCGTTATGTAATCGTTAAATTGTAAGGTAATCGTTAAATCGTTGATGTGTTTTTTAATAAAACATATAAAATAGCCAATTTTTTATGAATTAAGGGCCTATTAGAATTTTGTTGCGAGTGTGAATAAAGGGTAAAACTCCCTATCTTCACAACAAAAAAAGGCTTGATACCTTTGTATCAAACCTATTCTACTAACTTGGTGCCCGCGGCCGGACTCGAACCGGCATGCTTTAGGGGCGCTTGATTTTGAGTCAAGTTCGTATACCAATTTCGACACGCGGGCATTATAACATGAAAAGTCATGTTATTTTTTTGTTTGTTTTTCTTGTTTTAATTTAATTGCTTCTTCATATGTCTTAAGGACGTTTTTTGCATATTCTTCTTGAGAATATTTCTTAACACTTAATAAAGCATTTTTCGATAATTCTTCTTTTAGCTTCTTATCTTCTTTTAATCTTTCAATTAATGAAGGAAGTTCTTCATCTTTATGAAAGAATAATCCGTTATAACCATCTGTTAAAACCGCTTCTAATACTTGATCATATTTAACAAGTAAAGGAAGTCCTGCAGCTAAAGCTTCAATATATGTTAAGCCTTGAGTTTCAGAAATGCTTGCGTTTAAGAAACAATCTCCTAATTGATAATAAAGTCCCACAAGTTCCCAATCAACCATTCCAGTTAAAATAACTTTATCTTCTAAATTAAGTTTCTTAACAAGGTCTTTTAACTCTCCCATATAAGGACCATCACCAACAATTAAAAATTTCATGTTTTCATTGTTGATTTGCCTAAACCCCTTGAGTAAGACATCTATTGATTTTTCGCTACTAACTCTTCCGATGAATAAACAAACAAATTCATCCTTTAGTCCTAAACTTTCCTTTAGTTTTAAAACATCCTCTTCTTTGTATGTTTCACTCTTGAATTTTTCTAAATTAATTCCTGTTGGAACTATTTTATAATTACCAGGAATATTATAACTAAGCATTAAATCTAAAATCTTTTTAGAGGGAACAATTGTTACTTGGCTAGATTTAACATAACGTCTTAACATCTTTTTAACAATTGCCATAAATGGGCGTCTAAAGATCTTCGCTAAACGTTTCCCAACATAATGTAAATACTCTTCATACATCGTATGAGAAGTATAAACAGTTGGTGTTTTAGTTCTTTTTTGGTATAAATAACCAAGTTTTCCAATCGAAAACTCAGTATGAACATGTATTACATCAAACTTAGGAAGTTTCTTTACATGTCTTACTTTTCTTCCAACAAAAGGAACAAAACGATATATTTCTAAACCTTTCCTTGGATAAGGTGTTCCTCTAAATCTTTTAATATAAGGTTTATCAGCATCATATTCTTTTGAACCTTTTGTTTTAGTTGTGATAATGTAAACTTCATGCCCTTTTTTGATTAACCCTTCCGCAAGCATATTTAAACTAGTAGTAACACCACTAATTTGAGGTTTATATGCATCAGTAAAAAGACCTATTCTCATACTTTTTCACTCCTTCTTTTCACGAATAAGTAAGCAGCTAACCCAATTAACATTCCTAAATAGAATGTAATAAATCTCCATAGTAACATTGATGAAACGATTACGCTAGTTCCCGCAATCGCAGTAAATAAAACTGTATAGGCCCACTCAACACCGCCTGATGCTCCTGGAGTTGGCACCCATAACATCATTGTTTGTGCGAACGCGCTCATCATTATAATAAATAAATAATCATTTAAACTAACATTGATTCCAAGTGCGTAAAATAACATAATTGGAATCGCATTAAAAATAATTAAATCAAGAAGTCTTATTAGGCTTGTTCCAATAAGAACTCTTTTCCTTCTAAAAAGTAATTTTGTGCCTCGTTGAAACCTATTAACAAAATCATCAGTTTTACTTTCAAACTCTTGCATCTTATTATGAAAAGGTTTAATCTTACCAATCAAATGAAATACAGGTTTAATAACTCTTTTAATATTAGGAACAGTCCCCACTAAAACAATTAAAATTAACATCAATGTATTCATAATATAGCCTACTATAATAATCCACATGTAATGGCTCGCAGCCTCATAAATTTTATTATAATACATTATCATTCCTACGGTAGAAAAGACTGTTAATGTTACTTGATAAACTAAAAAGTTAGATAAACTAATGCTTGCAGATTCATCTAAACTTGCACCAAGTTTGTTGAAATAATAAGTTTGGATTGGTTGACTTCCTGATGAAAAAGGTGTAATGGCATTAAATAAATATTCCGTACTTCCAATCGCTAGTGTATCAATAAATTTTAGTTCAGTAGGTAGTCCTGTTTTAACTATCACAAAGGTAATTGAAGTTAAAAAAACATGAAGTACCATAAGTAATATTGTCAACAACAAAAACCACACATTAGCACCTTTAATGACATTAACAATTTCATTAATATCATTTAAGCTAAATATGATAACTAGTAAAACAATTGTGACAATAACACCAAAAATAATATTTCCAATTAATTTCTTTTTATTCATTACATTTCGTCTAAATGCGCCATTCCAAGAAGCCGCATCCCTTCATTTAATACAGTTCGTACCGCTTTAATTAATATTAAATTGGTATTTTTATTTTTTTCATCTTCAACAATTACTTTATGGGCTCCATAAAATTGATTGAATGTTGCGGCTAAATTAAGTAAATATCTACTTAAAATATGGGGTCCATTTTCTAATACAACTCTTTCTAAAGTACTACTAAATTGTGATAAAAGAACAACTAATTTATAATAAAGTTCATCATTAAATAACTTTAAATCTAATAAATCTTTTTTAATCTTTTCACCTTTTAACATTGAATATATTCTTACACTTGAATATTGTAAGTAAGGACCAGTTAAACCTTCAAACGATAACATTTCTTCTAAATTAAAGTCAATATCTAATTTTCTATCGTTTTTAAGGTCATTAAAAATTACCGCACTAACCCCAATCTTTTTAGCCGCTTCTTCTTTATCTTTTAAATTAGGGTTTTTCTCGGTTATTGCATTTAAGGCGAGATTTACCGCTTCATTAATCACGTCATAAAGCATAATAACTTTTCCTTCACGAGTTGACATTTTTTTACCATCAATTAACACAAGTCCAAAGTTGACATGAATTATATCAAAATCATATCCCATTAAATCACTAACTTGTTTTAACTGATTAAAATGAAGTTTTTGTTCATTTCCAACAACATATAAAACTTTATCAAACTTATATGTTTTATATCTATATAATAATGCTGCTAAATCACGTGTAATATAAAGTGTTGCCCCATCACTTCTTTTAATAAGTGCTGGAGGTAAATCATCACTTAATCTTACAATTAGTGCGCCATCATCAACTTCCGTTAATTCTTTTTCCGTTAATATTTTAATAACTTCATCCATTTTATCGTTATAAAATGCTTCTCCATGATAACTATCAAACTTAACATTTAAAATATCATACATTTTCATAAATTCTTTTAAAGATTCATTTTTAAAATATTCCCATAACGCTAAAACTCGTTTATCTCCATCTTCTAATGCTTTAAATGTTTCACGTGCTTTTTCTTCTAACTCATCACTATTTTCTGCATGAAATTTAACATATAAACTTTGAAGATACTCAATTGGATTTTTCTTTAACTTTTCTTCATCACCCCATAAATCATAGGCAACAATCATTTTTCCAAATTGTGTACCCCAATCACCTAGATGATTAATCCCAATAACTTTATAGCCTAATTTTTCATAAACTTTATATAAAGAGGCACCAATTACGGTACTTCTTAAATGACCAACACTAAAAGCTTTCGCAATATTAGGACTAGAATAGTCAATACAAACAACTTGCCCGTTACTATTTAATGTTCCATATGTTTCATCTTTAATACCACTTAGAACTTCTTTAGAAAATAATTCTCGATTAAAATAGATATTTAAAAAACCACGATCAAATTCTAGTTTACTAATTAAAGGATGATCTTTTAACAGACTAATTATTTCTTTGGAAACTTCATTAATTGGCATTCCTTCTTTTTTCGCTACATTAAAAAGAGGAATTGCTAAGTCTGAATCCGCTCTTTTTGGTTCTTCAACAATAATATAGTCATATTTTTCTAATCTTTTTAAAATATCTAATCTAAGTTTTTGAAACATCAGATCACCTCTTATAAAAAAGCACTCCTCGTGCTTTTATAATTTGTTATAAACCGCTTGAAAGAATGCTTGAATTTGCCCTGGGGCTTTTGTAGAAACACTTGTATAAGCACCATCATTTCTTGTATATAATAATTTCCCTTCATGATAATAAATGAGTTGTGGTGTTTGTAAGCCTTCAGACATAAATAATTGGGTTGCTAAAACTTGAGTTTCTTCTTCACTAAGTTTGCTTGCATTAAGATAATAAATCGCCTTTAGTTTGTCATCAACATTTTCTGATTTAAAATATGAATCATAATACTTAACTTCTTGAGGGCTTCCTTGATCGTATGGTTGACCAATAAAGACTAAAAAGTTTTCTTTATTACTGATTTTTTTATTCATTGTTTTATAACTAATTTCCACAAAAACATGATCATTAGGTAAATCCGCTCCAACATTATTAAAAGCATTTTGGATTTTCTTTGAACCTGATGGTCTTAATAAAATTATTGCTACTATAAATACCACTATGACAACTCCAATAATAATTAATGGTAGTGGTTTAATTTTCGGTTTTAGTTTGCTATATTTGTTTGTCATATAATTACTCCTTCTAAATTCGCATACATTGATTATATCACACCATTTTTAAATAAACAATTTAAGTTTTCTCATTATTTATAGTACATATACTATACATGTAGTACCTTGTCTTTTATCAAAACTTAAAATACAGATGTTTTTTTTCTTATTTTTAAATGTTTTATGTTTCTTTTTCAATAATTTGTAATTCGTTTTTCTTATTTTTGAGAATTAACTTAAATTGTCAAAAATATACTATTTTTTTGACTTATGTAACCGATTACTTTATACTATAAGTAGGTGATAATGATGAATTTGAATATTTTATTTGCTTCAGCGGAAGTTGTGCCATTTTCTAAGACTGGTGGGCTTGCAGATGTGGCTGGAGCTTTACCAAAAGAAATTGGTAAGAATAATAATGTTATTGTAATAACTCCACTATATAAAAGCATTGATTTGTCTGTCTATAATCCTAAAGAAATTGGTAAAAAACAAATCACTATGGGTTCTATTTCTACTACAGTATTTTTTAAAGAAATCTCTTTAAATAATATTAAATATGTTTTTGTAAGCCACCCTTATTATGAAAGAGAAAACTTTTATGGTTACCAAGATGATAATGAAAGATTTATGTTGTTTAATTTTGCAATTTTAGAGTATTTGGTTTTAACAAAGAAAAAGGTTGAAATTATCCATATTAATGATTGGCAATCTGCCTTAGTTCCATATTTATTAGATACTACATATCGCCATTTTTCGAAACTTACTGATATTAAAACACTATTATCCATTCATAATTTACAATATCAAGGTTCTTTTGATAAAGAAACTTATCTTTTGACTAATAAACCTTTTGATTATACATGCATTCATTTTGATAGATTTAACTTTTTGAAAACTGGAATTATGACTGCTGATTTTATTAATACAGTTAGTGAAACTTATAAAAACGAAATTCAAACAGAATACTTTGGAAATACATTAGATGGTGCGCTAAAAAGTAGAAAACAAGATTTGTACGGCATCTTAAACGGTATTGACTATTCAATTTATAATCCGGAAACAGATCCTCACATTCCTTTTAAATATAATAAAAACCGTTTTGTTTCTGGAAAGAGAGAAAATAAAACACAATTGTTAAAAGAATTAAAATTAGATAGTATTACTTCTATTCCACTAGTTGGACATATTGGAAGATTAGCAACTCAAAAAGGAATTGATTTAATGATGGCCACTTTAGAAGAGGCAATCACAGCGTCTAATGCCAATTATGTTTTTTTAGGTAGTGGTGAAGAAAAATACGAAAAATTCTTTAAAGACTTAATGCACAAATATCCAAATAGAGTTTATACATATGTAGGATTTTCACATGCATTAGCTCAAAAAATATATGCTGCAAGTGATCTATTAATTATGCCTTCATTATTTGAACCTTGTGGGTTATCACAGATGATTGCGATGCGTTATGGAACCTTACCTGTTGTTAGGGAAACTGGTGGACTTAAAGATACCGTTATCCCTTACAATAAATATACTAATGAAGGTAACGGATTTTCTTTCGCAAACTATAATGCACATGAATTTAAAGATGCACTTTTAATGGGAATTACTTTATATAACAATAATCAGCATGTCTTTAGATTGCTTCAAACTCAAGCAATGAATTGTGATTTTTCCTTAATTGAAATGGGGAAAAATTATTTAGCACTATATAAAAAATTATTAAGAAAGTAGGTTTATTATGGAAACATTAGCGCTCATTTTAGCCGGTGGAAAAGGCACTCGTCTTGACTTATTGTCAGAAAAACGAAGTAAACCCGCAATGCCATTTGCGGGAAAATTTAGAATTATCGACTTTACGTTATCTAACTGTGTTAATTCAGGTATTTATGATATTGGAATTTTAACGCAATATTTACCTTTATCATTGAATGAACATATTGGTTCTGGTAAACCTTGGGATTTAGATAGACGCGATAGTTCTGTGACACTTCTTCAACCTCACAGTTTTTGGTATGAGGGTACTGCAGATGCGGTACTTAAAAATCTCCGATTTATAAAAAGAAAGGATCCTAAATATATTTTGATTCTCTCTGGTGATCACATTTATAAAATGAATTATAAGAAAATGATTAAATTCCATGTTGAAAACGATGCTGATTTAACTATTGCTACTCAAAAAGTACCTATTAAAGAAGCAAATCGCTATGGAATTATGAACACTAATGGTGATCGAATCTACGAGTTTGAAGAAAAACCAAAAAACCCTAAATCTAATCAAGCTTCTATGGGAATATATGTCTTTAAACCTGAAGTTTTATACCAGGTTTTGGAAGAAGTTAAAGAACCTGAATTAGACTTTGGAAAACACATTATTCCATATTTAATCAATAATCCAAAACGTCGTGTTTTCGCCTATAATTTTGTGGGTTATTGGAAAGATGTTGGAACACTTGATTCTTATTTAGAAACTTCTCTTGATCTACTTCATGGTGGTAATGAAGTTTTAGATCTTTATGAAGAAAATTGGAAGGTTTATACTAGAAGTGAAGAATTACCGCCAGTAAAAATTGGTCAAAACGCGAAAATTCAAACCGCAATGATTTCTAATGGTTCCGTTATTGAAGGAACAGTTATTAACTCTATTCTTTCACCAGGAGTATATGTTGGTAAAGGCGCGATTGTCAAAGATTCCGTAATTTTTAATGATACTATTATTTCTGATGGAGCATATGTTGAGAAGAGCATTATTGATAAAAAGGTTTATATCGGTAAGAACTCTAAAGTAGGTTATGGCTCTATATACACAAGAAACGTTGAAAAACCAGATCTACTGTATAGTGGAATTAATGTTATCGCTAAAAGCGCAGTTGTCCCTGATGATACAATCGTTGAAAGAAATGTAAGAATTTACGATAAATGTGAAATCAAAGAAAAATTAGTTAAAGCTGGTTCAACTGTTAGATAAAAATAAGGATTAAGCGCTCAGCTTAATCCTCTTTTTTTTTATTTATTAAAATACTTTTGTTCCATAGAACATATCACTAAATTTAGGTGATAAGTATGGTTCTTTCATTAGGGGTTGTTCTAAGAAGTCTAATTTATCAACTGATTTATCTTCATATTCATTTATTAAATATCTTAAATCAGCACTTCTACTCTTATAAACTTCTAATCTACTTTCTAAAACTTCTAAACCGAAGATTTTATTATTTTTTAACCATCTTGTTTTAATTGCTTTTAAAACATCAGCTGATAAAGCGTCAAATTCTAATAATAGTGAGAATACTTCTTTTAATGATTTTTTATTATGATAATTAAAAAGAAGTGTGCGTCTTATTTTCAGTTTATTGTAAAAGTATCTTGCAAGCAATGTTACATAATTACTTAATTTTTCTTTTAAATAGCCTTCTAGTTTAGCTAATGTTTCATCAATTAATTTATAATCATAACCATATCTTTCATTGACATAAATTCCTAAAATAATATCATCCCATAAAAGATTGATTGGTAAAAAACCTAGTTCATTAATTTTTGTGTTTCTCACAGCTAAATCATACTCTAAATTAGAAATTCGTTTAAATATTTCCCTATCCAATGAATTACCATGCATCTTATTTACCACATCAAACATCCCTAAATAAATTGAATCATATAAACAATATGCACCATCATCTTGCCACTGTGTAAAGTTGATTTCTTCAATGCCTAAAGCCTCACAAGCTTCAATTAAATTAAGCGCAGTTCCATCAGTTTTGGTTTTGTCGTAATATAGTTTAGTCCATACCCATGTACCACTCGCTACCGCTACATTTCTACCTAACTCTAAATGACGCTGTAACATTCCTTTTATTAACTCTTGATTACTATTATAATAATCCCAATAAACAAGAGTGATATTTTGTGGAATTTGGCTTGTGTAAGCCTTATTAAATGTTATTTTTGGATCATAATAACTCTCTGATTGGGAATGCATTCTAAAGAACATATCACTCCAAATATAGACATCTTTGAAACCATGTTTTAAACAAATTTCATTAACTTTTTTTAGATGTTCCATAAAGAGTTCTGGCTGAGGTTTATATCCGTTTTCTTTATAATATCTTCCAAATCCAAGACCGAATGCTTCATCCATTCCGACATGAATTTTAGTAGTATTGAATGACTCTTTTAATGCTCTAATCATCGCATCTAAAAGTTTATGCGTTTCAGGGCTGCCAACTTTTAGAATATCATATGTGTCTTTGTAAGGACCAGTTGAAAACCATTTTAAAAATTGTGCCATATGACCTAATGTTTTGGACACATGGTATTAGAGTAATTCCTAATATGTTAGCAAATTTATTTAATTCTTTTAGTTCTTCTTTTGAATATCTTCCACGCATATAACCGAATTTAGGATATTCTTTTACTTCATAAGTATCTTCTAAATATAACCAAATTTCATCAAAGCCTAAAAGAGCATGTTTTATTAAAACCTCTTTGAAATAATCAAGCTTGAATACTTGATTTCTTGATAAATCAATCATTGTAGAAGTAAGTTTGAATTTCTTTTCTTCAATTGGCTTATTATTCATTAGTAAAAGTAAACCTTCAGGTATAGTTCTATAATGTAGTTTATTGTTTTCTATAAAGGTTTTTTCATCCTTTTGAAACTTATTTATTTTAAAATTATAGCCATACTTACCAACAAGTTTAATTGCTTCTGTCATTTTTTGTCCCCCTTTATTTCTTGTAATTAAGTATTATTTTTTTTATAATGTAGATGTAGTTATATTATATACTAAATACTCAAAAAAAGGATGTGTTATTATGAAAATTACAAACATTAACATTGTTTTAGAAAAAAAAGTTATTTTTGGTGATATTGAATTTGGAGAAACAATTACTAAAATTAAAGAAAAAGGTAAATTTAAAAAAGGATTTCCACTTTTAACTCCTGGATTTATTGATACCCATATTCATGGCAGTGCTTCTTATGATGTCCTAGATGGAACTGTTGAAGCAGTTCATAAGATGGCATTATCATTAGTTAAAGAAGGAACTACTACTTTTTATCCAACACCAATGACACAAAGCAAAAGTATTATTAAACAAAGTTTAGAAAGTATTTATAAATACTATAAGAATCAAGATCCTAATGCGGCCAATATTGTAGGAATTAATTTAGAAGGCCCTTACTTCAATGTTGATGCGAGAGGTGCTCAACCAAAGGAATATATTAAAAATCCTGATATTAAAGAGTTTGATGAATATAACAAGGCTTGTGGATATTTAATTAAAAAAGTTAGTGTTGCACCAGAATTACCTGGTTCTATTGAGTTCATCAAACATCTTGTAAGCAAAGGAATTCATCCTTCTATTGCCCATACAAGAGCTACTTATAAAGAAGCTTTAGAAGGCTATAATGCTGGTGCTTCTTCTATCACACATACTTATAATGCGATGACAGGAATTCACCATAGGGATATTGGTGTTGTTGGCTTAGCATATTCAAA
Source organism: Acholeplasmatales bacterium (assembly GCA_050949105.1). Classification (GTDB taxonomy): domain Bacteria; phylum Bacillota_I; class Bacilli_A; order Acholeplasmatales; family UBA5453; genus DUQU01. The sequence goes on along the minus strand of JBMNFC010000012.1, from coordinate 22,332 downwards.
GGATATTATGTGTGAACTTATTTATGATGAAATTCACGTTTCTCCTCCTGCAGCAAGACTATTAATTAGAAATGCTAGTGCTAATCGAGTTATGTTAATTACTGATTCAATGAGAAATAAAGGAATGCCTGAGGGAATTAGTGAATTAGGTGGTCAAAAAGTAATTATTAAAAATGGTGAGGCAAGATTAGAAAATGGTGCTTTAGCCGGTTCTATTTTAAAAATGATTGATGGATATAATAATTTAAGACGTCTTGGTTATAGTTATGTAACTTTGGCTAAATTAACCGCCTCTAATGCTGCTAAACATTTCAATTTAATTGATAGAGGAGTTATTAAAGAAAACTTAAAAAGTGACTTTGTTTTATTAAATCCTAATCATGAAATTATGAAGACTTACCTTAATGGAAAAGTCGTTTATGAAATTTAAGATAGCAATTTTTTTATAATACATGGTATAATATTACTAACTTAAAAAAGGAGAGATAAAAATGAGAAAATTGTATTTAGGTATTTTATTACTTGTTAGTATGTTTTTGCTTGTTGGTTGTGATTCTAAAAAAGAAGTTGAGGTGACTTACCAACAAGCCAATGAAATGTTAGAGTCTGTTAATGTTGAGGCATTAACTGATGAAGTACTTACTTTAAAGGGTAAGGTTGACTTAGATTTGGCAATTCCAAGTTTTATGGAAATTAGTGGCAACGTGTCTTTTGATTTGGTTGCTAAACTTACAACACTTGAAGATTTTTATGTGGTTGGTGATTTAGAAGGAGAAATAACTCAAAAAGTAACTATGCCACAAAGTTCAGAAGAAAATAATAAAATTAAATTTGATTTAAAAGTACATATTATTGGTAAAAATATCTACATTGATGGAGAAGTAACTGAAAATGGTAAGAAAGAAGATGTTAAGTTTAAAAAGTCAAACGCTATAGATGAAGATACTTTCCTAGAAATTAAAAATGCCCTTAGCCAAGAAGGAGAAGCTTCTACTCCTGATTTGCCAATGCTAACCGCAAATTCAAACTTTAAGATGTATAAAGTTAGTGAGGGCCACTTACTTGAGATGACAATGACTTTAGCAGAAATATTAGAATTCGTTGCTTCTCAAGAACCAGATATAGAAGATTCACTTGATGGTTTTAAAGAAACAGGTGAAAATAAATTCTCTGTAGAAGTTGTGTTTGATGATGTAATTAAAAAAGTTGACTTATCCTATGAAGTTAATTTCTCAGTAGATATGGGTGATCAAATGCCTGGTTTTTCTTTTAAGATTGATGTTAAATCTAAAGGAGAATTTCATCTCACAACTAAAGGAAAAGCACCAACAATGCCTAATATGGATGTTTTAAATGGTTATCCTGAAGCGGAAGATGATGATTTGATTCCACCAATATTCGGTTTCTAAAATATAAAGGCTGTTCTCCGATGAACAGCCTTTTTTTTATCTCTGTGTTGCGAAAAAGAATACCGCAATTGTTCCTGGTCCTGAGTGTGCTCCAATAACAGGACCAATATAGTTAATTAATTTTACTTCTAAACCTAAGCCTAACGCTTCAATTTTTTCTTTAACTGTTAATGCCGCTTCTAAATCATCACCATGTGAGATAAAGACATCTTTGGGTAAGTTAGGGTCGTGTGTTTCTAAAACCTTGTCAACTAAACTTTGAAGTGCCTTTTTTCTTCCTCTGACTTTTTCCATCGGTATTAATCTTCCTTCAATATCAACGTGTAGTACTGGTTTGATGGCGAGAAGTGAACCAATTATGGCGCTTGCGCCACCTAATCTTCCTCCTCGTCTTAAAAACATTAAATCATCAACTGTAAACCAGTGGGCAACATTAATCTTAATTTCTTCGATATATCTATATAATTTTTCAATAGTGTAGCCTTCTTTTCTTTTTAAACCAGCGATATAGGCAATTAAACCTTCACCTAATGAAGCCGCTTGTGTATCAACTAAATAAACTTTGTTTTTATGGCCTTCAAATGACTCTGCGGCAATGCGGGCACTATTATAAGTTCCAGATAAAGCACTTGAAAATGCTAATATTAAAACATCTTTACCTTTTTTAAACTCTTGTTCGATAAGGTCTGTATATTCACTAACATTAAGTTGTGAAGTGGTTGCGATTTTACCGTTGCGTATTAATTTGTAAAACTCTTTTACATCCAAATTACGATAATCTAAGTAATTGATGTATTCTTTTCCATCAATTGTAAATTTAAGTGGTGCTAATGTTAAATCAAGTTCTTTTCTAACTTCTTCACTTAAATCACAACTTGAATTAATAATGATGCTGTAATCATACATTTTTATTTTCCTCCTAGTGTGTATATATTAACGCTCTTTTGCGGTAAAAAATGCGGCAATAGTTCCTGGTCCTCCATGAGCTCCAATTACTGGGCCAATATAGTGAACCATACTAACTTTTATATTTAATCTTCTTTCAAGTTCTCTTACAAATTCTTCCGTTTCTTCTTCTGCATCGCAATGACTAATAAAGATTTTATTTGAGTAACTACTATCATAAAGTTCAACGATTCTATCAAGTAAAATTCTTAAAGATCTCTTTCTGCCTAAAACCTTGTGTCTTGGTTTTAATTCGCCATTATCATCTGCTGATATAATTGGTTTTATTTTTAAGGCTGTCCCTAACCAAAAACTAAATTTACCAATTCTCCCCCCAGCTTGTAAATGAGATAAATCGTCATGTGTAAAGATACACATCACATGATATTTAAACTCATTAAGGTGCTCTTCTATTTCAAAAATATTTTTACCTTCACTCTTTAACTTTAAGGCTTCATCAATTATTAAACCTGTTCCTAGTGACCCACTAATTGAATTCACTAAAACGATATTTCTTTCTGGAAACTCTTCTAATAATTGTTGTTTTGCAATGTTAGCACTATTAAATGTACCAGACATATTCGCTGAAAGTAAAATGGCCAAAATATCATGACCTTCTTCTAATATGCGTTTAAATGCCACATAAAATTCACCAACATTAACTTGAGCAGTTTTCGCATGCTCACCATTTCTTAAGCGATCGTAAAACTCTTTTATCGGCATTGATTTAAAATCTAATGTATTTAAATATTCTTTCCCACCTAAATAAAACTTTAGTGATAAGATTGTTATATTATGTTTTACTACATACTCATGTGGTAGATCACATGATGAATCCGCTACTATTACAAAATCTCTTTCTTTCATAATCCCTCCCGTTATATTTTTATAATCCGCTCCATTATATACGATAATTTATAATTTTTATAACAAATATTTAATTATGTTTTATTTACGATTATTTCTTTTAAATTAGGATTGAATGTTTTTGACTTAATCATCATTATTTCCTCTTTATAAGGAGGTTTGCCAAGAACATAAGGCGACTCTAAAATTTTAGGAATTGATAAAAATTCTTCATCATAAATAACTTTAATTAAACTATCAAAACCAATATAACCAAAACCTAAGTTTTCATGTCTATCTTTTCTTGAACCTTTCACATTTTTAGAATCATTAATATGAAAAACACTAATATATTCTTTCCCAACAATCTTATCAAATTCTTCAATGACATCTTTAAAATTCTTTTTGATGTCATAACCACTATCATGAGTATGACACGTATCAAAACAAACACTCACTCGTGTTTTATCATTAATAAGATTAATAATATCTCTTAATTCTTCAAAAGTTCTTCCAATTTCATTACCCTTACCAGCCATAGTCTCTAAAGCAATCTTAACGGATAAATCTTTAGTGTTTTTAATCACTTCATTTAAACCTTCAGAAATCCATTTAATGGCTTGTTCGCGTGTTGAACCAACTGCGCTTCCTGGGTGTAAGACAATTTGGCTTGCGCCCATTGCATGAGTTCTTTTGATTTCACTTGTTAAAAACTCAACAGCGAAATCTCTTTTAGTTTTATCTGGATTCGCTAAATTAATAATATATGGTGCATGAACAATTACATTATTAAGCGAAATATTGTTTTCTTTCATTAGTGCTTTTGCTTCATTTATTCGCATTTCTTCTAAAGGACGTCTATTTGTATTTTGAGGAGCTCCAGTATAAATCATTAGGGCATTTGCACCATAACTAAGAGCTTCTTCTACTGATCCTAAATACATTGAATCGCCCTTAAGTGAAACATGTGAACCAATATAAATCATTTTTTATTCCCCTTTCCATATCTAACTTTATTTAATGCTTTTTTAATCTTTGCCTTATTTTTCTTCTTATAATTAGGTTTAACTTTCGTAGGTTTTTTTACACTTCTGATTGCGGCAATTTCATTTTCTGTTAACCCTTTTTGTTTTCTTTCTTTTGAAACAAGTTCTTTATTTTTAATCGTATATTCTTTAAAGTTAATACCATTCTTCCTTAATTGTTCAATTTTTCTCGAGTCTTTATCTTCATAAAACAAATAAACATTACCATGCATATTCATTCTTCCGGTGCGACCACTTCTATGAATATAAAATTCTGTCTTATATGGAAAATTATAATTAATAATATGACTAATCCCTTTAAAATCCATTCCTCTACTTGCGATATCACTACTTAAAACATATTGATACTTTAACGCATGAATTTCATCAACAATCATCTTTCTTTTTCTTAATGGCATTTTAGAAGAAAGTTTAGTAATGTTATAACCTTTATCAAATAGTATTTCAAAAAGAGGGTCAATATCTTCATTTTTTGAAACAAAGATAAAACATAAATAGGGATTGATTACTTCCATTAAATCAAGTAATCTTTGTTCTTTTGTGCCTTTATGATAAATTAAATGGTGATCAATATCTAACTCTATTTCTTTTGATAAATCAATCTTTTTTATCGTTTTAAAATACTTAGAAATCCACCTTAATAAATTATCTTTTAATGTCGCAGTAAAAATGTAAGTTTCACCTTTAATTTGTGACAGTACAACCTCTAATTGACCCATAAAATCAGCATCAAACAACATATCCGCTTCATCTAAAACGAGTGAACTTACCTGAAAGGCAAAGAGCGCATTTTCATTAACAACCAAATCATGGAGTCTTCCTGGTGTGATAACTGCAATTTTAGGTTGTTTGTGGTTTAATGATTTTACTTGCCTAGAAATATCTTCCAAAGTTGAAAAAGTTTTATAATCTAAAAAGCCCATCTCTTTAATCATTTTCCCAACTTGAATCACAAGTTCATTTGTGGGGACAATTATTAAAGCTTCTAGGGTATTATCTTCTTTTAGATTTTCAATAATTGGAATTAAATACGCATGAGTTTTACCAGTTCCAGTAGGGCTAATAAAAATCGCGCTTTCCTTGTTATTGATTGTTTTGTAGGCTTCTTTTTGAATTAGGGTTGGGTTTAAAAACCCAAGCTTTTTTATTTGTTTTTCTAGGTTATTCATAAAATCACCACTCACATTATACTAAAAACACACAAAAATTACTAATAATAACGCTTAAATGTGAAAATATTGTATAATTAATTTGGTGATATAATGATAATTAATGATTTAAGGCCACGAGGATATTGTCATGGTGTTAAAAGAGCGCTTAAGATAGTTAAAGAAGCTGCATTAGATGACAATTTAGTAAAACCTATTTATATTTTAGGTCTAATTGTTCACAATAAAAAAATTAAAGAAGCTTTAGAAAATTATGGGGTTATTTCTTTAGAAGGAAAAACTCGTTTAGAGATGGCTAAAAAAGTTACTAAGGGAACGGTTATTCTAACGGCTCACGGAACTGCTTTAAATGTAAAAAAAGTTTTAGAAGAAAAAAACATTAATGTCATTGATGCAACATGTTTTGATGTTTATAAAGTCCATAAACACATTTTAGAAAAGTTAGATAATCATGAAGTCTTATACATAGGGAAACCATTCCATCCTGAGGTTGAAGGTGTTTTAGGCTTAAGTAATGAAATTACTTTAATCTCTAGTTTAGATGACGCAAAAAACTTCATAAAAAAGACAAATAAACCAATTTATATAACCAATCAAACAACACTTTCTTTATATGATATTAACCCAATTATTGATTGTTTAAAAGAACGCTTTTTAGTTACTTTTGATAACGATATTTGTTTAGCTACAACTAAACGTCAAGAGGCAGTTATTAATCAATCTAAGGCTGATTTATTATTCGTTGTTGGTGATAAATTAAGTTCTAATACTAATAAGTTAAAAGAAGTTAGTCTTAAAAATGGGATTCCTTGTATACTAATTGAAGGCGTTGAAGAAATTAATCCTCTAAGATTAAAAGACATTAAATCTATTAATGTGACAAGTGGCGCTTCTACTCCTGATGTGGTAACTGATGAAGTTATTAATTATTTAAAACAATTCGACTATAATAAAAAAGAAACGTGGGTTCACGTTTCTAATTTAACAAATGATGATATTTTAAAGATCTGATTATACTTCTGCTGATGCAATAATTGCGGCAGGAGTTTTTCTTAATAACACACCGACTGGTAAAGTTCCAAAGATTATATTAAATGCGTACATAAATAATATTGCTAAAATGATTTGAAGAGGCGAATACGTTACCATATTAACACTGCCTAAAAAATCATTTTTTATTATTATATACATCATAATTATGAAGCCTATTAGGCTTGTTACAGTTGTTAAGACTACTACTTCTACTAAGTAAATCTTAACTATTTCTATTCTTTTAACTCCTAAAGCACGATATACTTTAATTTCATCAATTCTTGAGAATAAATTGCTTCTAATGATGAAATATAAACTTAGCCAAATTAAAGCTGAGATTACTAAAATAGTAATTACAATAGAACTTATAGCTCTGTTTTTTTCTCTCATTAAAATTCTATGTTCATGTTCATAATCATTAGTTACTTTAATTCCTTCGCTTTCAAAGTAGGTTTTTGTTGCTTTAGGTGTTTTAGTAAACACTGATATACTTAAAAATTTCACTTCATCAAAGCCTAAAACAGCATCATCGCTATCAAACATCTCAATTAATTCATCGTCAGTTTTAGTTTCCAATCCTCTACCTGGAAAATATTTTTTCAACATAAGAACTTTCAAATTATCATAATTAATTCTTGTAAGACTATGATTATAGTTAGTAATTCCCACAATTTTGTATAATTCATTATCAACTTTCACTTCCATTCCCACTAAATCTTTTTCTGTATATCCGAGAGTACTTAAGTAATTTCTCGCAGAAAATAAATATTCTTTAGCAGTTAGTTTATCAATTGTTATTTCTTTAACACCTTTTTTATTTTCAATATCTCTTCCATGAATAATTGTGGCTTTTTTAATGTGGGCAGGAATAAAATTAAGACTAGCTTTTGGTCCTACTTCACCATAATACATAGCTTGATTAAATACTACTCCATCATATTTCATTTCCTGTTGCCCAAAAAGAACAATAGTTTCATCGTTTTTTAGTTTATCTTTTACTGTTGCGAAACTAACTTCATTTTCCAAATTAATTATTAATTCTTCTTTAGGATAGGAAAGTTGATTATTTCTTGGATCAAAAGCAACCGATAAAATTGAACTCATTAACGCAATCATTACACCCGCAAATATAAATCCAACAAGAAGGAGTTTTCTTTTTCTGCTAGCGTTAATAAGTTTATTAAACGCTAACTTAATCGCCCTTTTAATGGTGATAAAACTAACCTTTGTTTTAGTTGTTGGTTTTGAAAAGTATTTATCATATTCAAACTCTGATACTTCTTCTTGCTTTTCTAATAGATCAGCTTCTCTACATTCAATTAGTTTTGTTTCACTCTTTGAATCAACAATAACTACTTTATCATCACTACCTAAATCAAGATAAATCGTTCCATCTTTATTAACTAATTTAATATTTGATTTACTAAAGTCTCCATATAAAGTAACATTGGTATCCTCATCATTAAGTGTCTTCTTATCAAAATCTTCTAGGTAAATATCAGATGTATGAATAAATGCTTTTGCCTTTGTTCTATCGTTTATAGCATCTTCGGTAATCTTACCATCTTCAATCTTTAAAATTCGATCTGCATAAGTATTGGCAATATTTGGAGCATGTGTTACGAGTAAAACTAATTTATCTTTACTAATCTTTTTGATAATGTTCATAATTTCTACAGTATTTTTAGAATCCAAGTTTCCCGTAGGTTCATCAGCAATAATAACTTTTGGATTTTTAGCTAGAGCTCTTGCGATAGCGACTCTTTGTTGCTGCCCACCAGATAATTGACCCGCTCTTCTTCGTTCATACTTTTCTAAACCAACACTCGTTAAAACATAAGCAATTCGCTTATCAATTTGTTCTTTATCTTTGATGCCAACCATTTCTAAAGTCATGCGGATATTTTCATAAACACTTAACTCTTCAACAAGTAAATAGTTTTGAAAAATATAACCAATATCATGGGTTCTCATTTTATCCCATTTACGCATATTATAATTAGAATAATCAACATCATCATAGGAAAGAGACCCTTTTGCCTTGTCAAGTCCAGCAATCACATTAAGTAGAGTTGTCTTCCCTCCACCTGATGGTCCAAATAGTGCTATTAAACCCTTTTCCGGTAAATCAAGTGAGACATTATTAATAACATGTATTTCATTTTTCTTATTCTTAAAGAAATATTTATTTAAGTTTCTTGCTTTAATCATCGCTACCACCTCTTAATGTATGAATCACTGTTCTTCCAAATAAACGGTTTAAGAAATTATTAATTACTAGTAATCCAATGCCTAAAAATAATCCAATATATATCAATGCTAGACTAGATCCTAATATTTTAAGAAGATTTTGTTTGAATGCATATCTACCTAGTAAAAAGAGTGCGATTATAGAAATTACTGATGAAATGAATACTGTTAAAACTGTTTCTAAAATATAAATCTTTCTCACATCTTTTTTACTAGCACCAATACTTCTCATTATCGCAATATCTTTATTTTTCGCTTTGTAAATATTCTTTATCACAATATTTAAAATAATAATTGAAAAGACTAGTGCGTTAAGACCTAAAAAGATTGCACCAATAGAAAACAAACTTGTTCCTCTTGGTTTATATGATGCAGGATGAAGCGCCATATATTTATCATCTAATGATTTCATAAATTTATTGACATCTAAGCTATCATTTAAAATTACTGACACTTGATTAGTAGTAGTTGCATCCGCGTCAATATAAATTTCGCTTGGTATTTCTACATATATTTCATCAGTTTCAACGACAGTAACAGTGTAATTACTTGTTTTTTCAAGAAGTTCAGTAAACATTGTAATATTCACTACATCTCCAGTATTTAAATTAAGATTTTTTTGATTTAAAAATCCTCTCGAAATCACAATTTCTTGCTCTAAACTTTCATTTTTTCTAAGAATCTCTCTTTCAAGAGAATAACTAGTTGTGGTGCTTTGTAGTGTCATAACATATCCTACATAACTGCCAGGTTTAGTTTTAACAAAGAAGTTTGACTGAACTATTTTGTGTTCCGTGGTTTGATTTAAAAATGAGTCATGCATAATGTATTTATTATCACTGTAACCAACAACATTTAATACTACAACATCTATCTCTCTCCACCTGTCACCATAATTTAATTTGACTTTAGTTATTCCATCATACCAATCAGGTAACACTATTTCACTGTCATTTGCAGGAAGCCTTCCTTTTTTTACATTAATACCTGAGCTAGACGGGGTTAACAATATCGTATTATAAAATTCCTCAGAACTATTATAGTCTTTAAATGAATAATTATAATCCAAAACGCAATCATAATGAATAACACTTCTTGTGTAGCTATTACTATAAAGTGTTTCTATTTCTTCATCTGTAAAATCACTATTATCCTTTTTCTTAACTAAAACACGTGTATCAAAAGTATTTACAACAAATGGATGACCATAAAATGGATCAAGTAAACTTTGTTTGTTTGCCGCAACAGTCACTAATGTTGCGGTCATTAAGATAACATAACTTAATAGTAAAATAATTGTTTTCTTGGGGTTTCTTAAAATATTTGTCCATGCAAAATATAGATGCCCTAATAAATTAGTTGGCTTATTATGGGCAGGTTTAATCCGTTCTTCAGAAACACTACTAATAACTTTATCTTCAACAATTTCCCCATCAAACATATGAATCTTTCTTGTGACATGCTCTTTAACTTGTTCATAGTTATGGGTTACTACTATTACTAGTTTGTCTTTAGAAACTTCCTTTAAAAGTTTCATAATCATTTCCCCAGATTTCGCATCTAGGTTACCAGTTGGCTCGTCCGCAACAATAATCGGCGCATCTTTCGCAAGCGCCCTTGCAATAACTACTCTTTGTTTTTGCCCACCAGATAATTTAGAAGTTTTTTGGTTCTTCTGTTTAGTTAAACCAACACGTTCAATTAAATCTAAAGCACGAGCTTTCCTTTTATCTTTAGGATAATTTTGTAATATTAATGCCGCAACTACATTCTCATAAACAGTGTATGCATCAATAATATTGTAATCTTGGAAAACAAACCCGATATATTCTTTTCTGTATTTTTCTAAATCCGCAATACTAAAATAAGAAGTTGATTCACCATTTAAAAATAGATCACCTTCATCATATTTATCAAGTCCTGAAATAACATTTAAAAGAGTTGACTTACCACTACCAGATTCACCAGTAATTGCGACAAACTCACCTTTATTAAAAGTTGCACTAACTCTTCTTAATCCTAATACAACATTTCCTTGATTTTGATAAAATTTAGAAACTCCTTTTAATTCTAACAAAATATCACCTTCTTTGTGTTATCTGTGTTAATTATACTAGTAATTGTTATTTTAGTCAACTAACTTATCTACTTCTTTGTAATTGAATAAATTACGGTCAACTTGAAAATCCTTTTTATGGATGATATTGGCGAAGCCCACGCCTAAAAGGCGTAGTGTTTCACCTTCATAAAATTCATAAAATAGCTCATCGTAAGTTCTTTCTAAAACATTTATATCATTTGTTTCTTCTACTAAAGATTTAGTTTTAGTGGTTGTTTTGAATGTATCTGTCCTAAATTTAATAAAGACACTTTTTGTTAGTAAATCTTCATCAATTAATCTTTTATAACATTCATTAAATAAAATATCTAATTCTTGTTTAACAATATCAACATGGTCAACATAATTTGTCAGTGTCGTTTCTGCTGAAACACTTTTAGGAATTAAATATTTATCAGGATCAACAAAACTACTTGAATTTCCAGTCAAGTCTGCTTTATATGATGAATAGCTGTTATTACCGATTGCTTTGATAATTTTTTCTTTATTGTTAATATCCATAAAATCTTTAACTGTTTTAATGCCAATTTCATAAAGTTTAGCACTTGTTTTTTTACCAATTCCATGAATTTCACCTATTTTTAGTGGATATAACATTTTTTTAATATCTCTTTTTCTTAAAATTGTAATCCCTAGAGGCTTTTTAAAATCACTTGCCATTTTCGCTAAGAAAAGGGTTGGACCAATTCCGATACTACAAGGCAACTTCAATTTAAGTAATTTATTTTGAATATCTTTCGCTAACTTTAAAGGATTCTTAACATCAATAATATCTGTTACATCAACATATGCCTCATCAATCGATGCTTGGTAAACATGATCTGCATAAGACCTTAAGACATCAATAAACACTTTGGAATATTTCGCATACTCATCATGTTTATTAGGTATCATTATTAATTTAGGATATCTTTCATAAGCCTCTTTTACTGGCATCGCACTATGAATACCATATTTTCTTGCTTTATAAGAGGCTGTAGTGATAATACCACCTTTAAAATAACTGCTTCCACCTACCGCAAAAACCTTATTTTTCAAATAAGGGTCTAAGATCATCTCAACGCTCGCAAAGAATGCGTTTAAATCAATATGAAAAATAATTCTTGGTTTTTTCATTAGTTATTCCTTTAAAATTTAATTTATTATGATATAATACTCTTGTTGAGGTGAAAAGCATGAACAAAAAAGAAAAACCTATTAAGAAAACAGAAAAGAAAGTTAAAAAGGAAGAAAAGGTAGAAACTAAACCAGGAGAAATTCCAGCATTTAAATCTCCGTCTAAAACAGCGTGGGGCAAAATTGTTATTTTAATAATTGTTGCTGCAATGCTTTTAATTCCTTTAGTTACAGTAATTGTTTTATTATGTCAATAGCCGTCTAGGCTATTTTTTTTTGCATTTTTTTAACATCTTTCACATACGAAAATGTATTCTTGGTTCCCTTTCTTTCCCTTTAAAACAGACTTATAATCTATTACATTTAAAGATAATTCTTTTAAAAAATCTTTAAATTCTTCAACATACTTATTAACAACTTTAACATCTTTAACAATTCCTTTTTTTAAATGTTTTTGTCCTACTTCGAACTGTGGTTTAAAAAGTAACACATACCGTTTTGCGATATCTTTTAAATGAGTGATAATTGGCTTTATTGATGTGAAAGAAACATCAATTAAACAAATATCAACTTCTTCTGGAGTTACTGACAAAATATTAACTCCTTCATTTAAAGTAACACGTTTATCCTCTTTTAGCCTTAAAACCATTTGGTCAACACCAACATCATAAGCATAAACATGTTTAGCACCAAATGATAGACTACAATCAGTAAAACCTCCAGTCGATGAACCAACATCCAAAATAGTTTTATTCTTAAAATCCAAGTTAAAATTAATAATTGCGTCTTCTAATTTTTCTCCAGCCCTAGAAGCATATTTAAGTGTTTCTATAATTTCAACAACGTCATCTTCTTTCACTTGATAAGAAGGTTTTATGACAATTTCATTATTAACTTTAACACTTGAAAGTTTTATTAAATCAAGAGCTCGACTTCTTGAAATATTAAAGTTTTCCTTGATGTAATTATCTAGTCTCATATTCTTTTATAGTTTTAAGTAATGTATTAAGATTAAGATTCGCATCATCTAAATTGTCTTCAATAGTGCCATGATTAATAACTTGATTATAAGCACTCATTGAAATAACTTTATTATTATAGTTGTTTCTATTTAAAAAGTCTAAAATACTTTGATACAAACTTCCACTTGCGTGAGTTTGTTCATAAACAATGATGGTTTTATTATTTTGGGCAATTTCTTTTAAAACTTTCTCATCAATAGGTCTTATATATCTCGCATTAATAAGTGAAATGTCAAGTTTTTCTTTTAAAATCATTTTTTCAATTTCATTTAAAAAAGGACCATAACTAATAACTGCTATCTTACCTTTTCGCATAATTTCCCAAGACGGTTTAATTGGCTCACAAATAAAGTCAACCACATCAACATCACCCCTTGGATATCTTATCACAAAGGGATTTTCTTGGCTGTAGGCATAATTTAATAACCCATACGCTTCACATGTGTTTCTAGGCATCGTGACTATCACATTTGGCATACTTAAAAACATTGATATGTCATATAGTCCTTGATGCGTTGAACCATCTTCACCAACAAATCCAGCTCTGTCAATTCCAAAGACAACCCTAATGTTAGGTCTTGCTATATCGTTTAAGATTTGGTCATATGCTCGTTGTGAAAATGTTGAATAAAGTGGTAAAAAGACGTTGATATTATTAAGTGCCAAAGCCGCACTCATTGAGGCTGCATGTTCTTCGGCAATGCCAACATCTAATATTTTATTAGGATACTTTTTTTGAAATTCGACAAACTTTGCTCCAACTAACATCGCAGGCATTACCACAAAAATATCATATTTTTCCATTAAAGAATCAATTATTTTGCTAATTGCGACACTCCATGTTTCTTTTTTAGAACCGTTTAATGATTTTCCAGTTTCAACATTAAAGGGTTCAACACCGTGAAAATTTTCAGTATCTAATTCCGCATGTTCATAACCTAAACCTTTTTCAGTAATGACATGTAAGACAACACTTTTTTTCACTCTCTTCGCAAGTTCTAATGACTTAATTACTCTTTTAATATTATTACCATCAATTGGTCCTATATATGTATAACCCATATCTTCAAAGATGTTCCTTCTTTGGAAAATCGCCTTAATACTTCTTCTAATTCGGTTAGCGATACGCCATAAAAAATCAGGTAAAATTTTATCAAAAACACGTCTAAAGAAATAATGAATTTTACTTCCTCTTAATCTTGAAAACATGTTAGAAAAAGCCCCTACGCTTCTATTGATGCTCATCTTATTATCATTGAGGATAATAATTCCTTTATTCTTATCATCACTACCTAATAAGTTTAAAGCCTCCATATTAGTTCCATTCACAATTGACGCATCACCAACAACTGAAATAACGTGATTATTTTTATTATTAAGTTTATTAGCATATAAATAACCCATCATCGCACTAATTGAAGTTCCAGCGTGACCTGATTCCCATTTGTCATGTGGTGATTCATCATATGACGCATAACCTGAAATTCCACCTTTTTGTCTTAAAGTTTCAAATTGGTTCGCTCTTCCGGTTAAAATTTTATGAACATAACTTTGATGAGAAACATCAAAAATAATTGTGTCTTCTGGAGAATTAAAAACATAATGGAGCGCAATAGTTAATTCTACTACTCCTAAATTAGAGGCAAGATGACCACCAGTAATTGAGATATTTTCAACCAAAAAAGCCCTAATATCGCTTGCTAGGGTGTTTAATTCTTTTGGTTTCAAGTCTTTCAAAAATCGTGGATCTTTAATGTCTTTAATGTTCATTCTTCAGTACTAACAATTAATGTTTCTGCTTCCTTTAATAATTCATAACATACTTTTGATAACTCTAAACCTTCATTATATAATTTAACTGCCTCATCTAAAGGAATTTGTTTATTTTCTAGCTTTTTAACAACTTCTTCTAGTTTCATTAAGGCTTTTTCAAATGTTAATTTTTCCATCTTTATTCTCCTTTTTTAATTACTTTTGATGTAACATTTCCATCTTTAAGTTTAGTATTAATTATATCATCAATCTCAACTTCTTTAATAGAGGATACCCTCTTACCATCTAGTAAAGTCATTGAATATCCTAAATCCATTAGTTTAGTTGGATTTAAACTTTCAAGAGCTTTGATGTTAATGTTTAAATCATTACCAAGATTTGATAATTTGAACTTATAGTGATGATTTAATTCTTTAATTAATGCTGATAATAATACTTCTTTATTTAAAAGTATTTCCTTTAAATCCTTTTTCTTTAAGTAGTTATAATTTAGATCTACTTTGTAACTAAAGTTTTCTAACAATAATTTATAGTTCCTTTTTAAAGAATAACTAAGTTCATTTAATTTGGTCTTAGAATTTTCAAGTTTATAACTAGGTTTTTCGTTTTCTAAGCGTTCATCTAAATGAAGTAATTTAACTTTATATTCGTTAATATAGCCTTTATAGTTTGATAATAAAGTTTCTTTTAACGACTCTATGTTTCCTAACAAAACTTCTTTATTAGGGGTTGCCATTTCTGCGGCCGCTGTTGGAGTTGGCGCTCTTAAATCGGCAACAAAATCCGCAATAGTAAAGTCAGTTTCATGGCCTACCGCAGAGATTATTGGAATCTCTGAATTATAAATTGCCTCAATTAAAGGAAGTTCATTAAAAGCCCAGAGATCTTCAATTGATCCGCCACCTCTTCCAACAATTAAAACATCAACTTTTTTATCAATGTTCGCTTTTTTAATCTTTTCGGCAAGGGAATTTTTCGCTTCTTCACCTTGAACTAATGCTGGATAAATAACTACTTCTGCAAGGGGATACCTTCTTCCGATTGTATTTAGAATATCTTGAATCGCCGCACCTGTTGGTGATGTGACAACTCCAATTTTGTTTGGATATGGGGGAATTTTCTTTTTTCTTTCTTCTTTAAAGTAACCTTTTTTTTCTAATTCAGCCTTTAAC
This sequence comes from Acholeplasmatales bacterium, assembly GCA_050949105.1. Lineage (GTDB taxonomy): Bacteria > Bacillota_I > Bacilli_A > Acholeplasmatales > UBA5453 > DUQU01. The sequence goes on along the minus strand of JBMNFC010000012.1, from coordinate 6,433 downwards.
TTTTCATATGCTAAATAAAGTTCGCCAATTCCATCTAATTCCATTGTCTTTAAAACTATTGAATAAGACCCTTGTGGCTCATAAAGATCAATATTTCCGCTAACTAAAACTTTATCTCCTTCTTTTGGCTCAAAGTTTAACATTCTCGCATTCCCAGAAAACATAACAGCTCTAATTGAGGCATTTTCATCTTTAAGGGAAAAATATAAATGACCTCTACTATGTCTTGTAAAATTAGAAATTTCCCCTCTTAAAAGAACATTGCTTAAATGTTCATCTGTTTCTAATTTATATTTAATATATTTGGTTAATGCCGAAACGGTTAAATATCTACGCTCTTCCATTTAATCAAGACTTCCCTTAATATTTTCTAATAATCTATTGTTGAATTTTCTTTGTTTATCATCAATATCACTGTATTCTTTAGTGATTTCAATTGCTTCATTAATAATTATTTCTTTAGGGGTATTTGTATAAATCATTTCATAGGTAGCTAGTCTAATAATCGCTCTATCTAAATAAGATAAGCGTGATAATGTATAACCCTCGATGACGTTATCAATAACTTCATCAATATGCTTTAAATTTTCTAAAACTTTATTTGTTAGTTCGCTAGTTTTATCTTTCGTTCCTAATAAATCAAATAAATATAATTTAAATATAGCCTCTACTCTTTTATCTCTTCTACTCATATAAATACCTCTTAATCATTTTAACATAAAATGATGTTAAAAAAAACCGGAAAGACTCCAGTTTTTCTCTATTAATTGCTGGCACGAATTGTTGCCCAAGAATCATCAATAAATCTCTTGTTTGCAGGAACGTATCTAAATAATTCGTCTTCTGGGTGCATAATCACTCGATATGCATCTTTAAATTCGTATAAATCGCTTCCTTCACTAAGCATTTCATTGTAAACATCTTTTCTAGTCGATTGATACATAATTTCTAATGTGTTTTGTTTTGCACTGTCATATCTACTCATAAAGTTAATAAAATCATATACTGCGTCAAGGTCGTTAACTTCTTTAGGAATCGCAAACGCATCAACAAAGACATTTGAACCAACAGTTGGAACAAAATAACCTAATTTAGATTGTTCACTCATTAAGTAAACTGCATCTCCTGAATAAGTTAATGATAAATCATAACGTGGAACTAACATATCATCTAAAATCTCATCTGTTAAGAAAGTGATTCTCGCAGTTTTCGTCATATCTTTTAACCAATTTTCCGCTGCTAATAACTCAGTTTCATTATCTGTGTTAGCACTATAACCTAATGATTTTAAGGCAACAAAGAATCCATCTCTTGAAGAATCATACATTACCATGTTTAAAGATGTATTTTTAAAAATGTCCCATTGTGCCGCTTCCAAAGTTTCTAATGAAACAGTTTCTTTATTATAAACGATTCCTAAGTTACCCCAGAAATAAGGAACTGCATAATCTAAAAGGGGAAATTCTTCCTCATATACATCAAGTAATGTTTGGAGTTCATCTGGAAATGAAGTTTCTCTATTTAAATTAGGAACTTTAGTCCAATCAATCTTTTGAAGCATATCTTCTTTAATCATTTGTTCAATCATATAATCACTTGGTAAATATAAGTCATATTTTTCACTTCTCGCTTTCGTAAGTGCGGCTTCGTTTGATTCAAAAGTAACAATTTTTACTTTTTTACCATATTCTTTTTCAAAGGCACGGACAAGTAATCCATCAATATACTCACCAGGCATTAAAATTTTAATATCTGCCTTTCCACAAGCAGTTAAAAATAATAGAGAAACTACTAAAATAAATAAACCTAAAATTCTTTTCATAATATCAATCTCCTTTTTCTTGTTTGTTTGTTCTAATAAAGTTAGCGACTACAACAATCGTTATTACAATAATCATAATTGTTGATAGTGCATTAATCGTTGGATTAACACCACGTTTTAGGGTGTATAAATAAATTGAAATGTTCGTAGTTGAACCGGCTGTAAAATAAGAAATGACAAAGTCATCAAAACTCATTGTAAATGAGATTGCTGCAGCGGCGAATACCGCCACTTTAATTTGTGGCAATATCGCATGTCTAAGCGCTTGTAAAGGTGTTGCGCCTAAGTCTTGAGCAGCTTCTTGTAGGCTTGGATCTAAGCTTCTTACTTTAGGGTAAACACTTAAAATAACGTAAGGCACACAGAACGCAATATGTGCAAGCAACATTGTTAAGAAACCACGCTCTAATTGAATTGATTGGAATAATAATAATAGTCCAATCGCTGTGACAATTTCTGGGTTAACAATTGGAATATTGTTTAAACTTAAAATTGAATTTCTTAACTTTCTTTTATGTCTTGCAATCGCAATGCTTGCGAATGTACCAATAATGGTTGAAATAAAAGTTGCTAAGATTGCGACAACAAATGTTATTACAACCGCATTAATAATTTCTTGGTTTTTGAATAATTCACCATACCATTTAAGTGAAAACCCTGTCAATTTAGTTAAGCTTCTACTTTCATTAAATGAAAATACTATTAAACTTAAAATTGGTAAATAACAAAATAATAATACGAGGGCAACAAATCCATGATTGGAAATCTTTTTAAAAGTCTTCAAACTTCTCAACCTCCTTATTCTTATCTGCTTTTTTAGTAATATAAACCATAGCCATAATAATTAAGGATAATATTATTGCTATTGCAGAACCATAACCCCAGTTTCCTGCCTTTAAGAAACGATCTTCAATTAAACTTCCAATTAAATACTTACCGTTTCCTAATATCTTAGGAATGACAATTGTGGTTGCTGCTGGTAATAAAACCATTGTTACTCCTGATAAGATTCCCCCAACTGATAAAGGTAAAGTAACTTTTAAGAATGTTTTAAAATTATTTGCCCCTAAATCAGCACTTGCTTCATATAATAATGGGTCAATCTTAGAAATAACAGTATATATTGGTAATACCATGAATGGTAGATAAGCATAAACCATCCCAACAATAATCGCTGTATTACTGCCTAATAATGATGTGTCAATCATGTCAAAGATTTGTTTCCAAGCAAGAACTCTAATTAACATATTAATCCACATCGGTGCGGTAACTAATAAAATTAAAAGTGCTTGTGTCTTGGGAGATCTTTTCGCAATTACATAAGCAATAGGATAACCAATTATTAATGTGATTATCGTTGTAATAACTGCCAAAAACAGTGAATCTCCTAGTGTTTTTAAGAAAATTGGTTCTTTAAAAAACATCACAAAATATTCAAAAGTAAAACGATAATATAATTCGTTAACTTTTATAGTAATTGCATAAAATACAATTAAGACAACTGGAATAATAATTAAACCTAATAATATAACATAGTATGGAATTCCCAAAATGGTTGCGACATTGGGTTTATTGCCTTTCAACCTTTTTTCTTTATTTAATGGCACTATTTTAAACATTACCATTTCTCCATAACGTGGATATCTTCTTCTCCAAAACTAATTGATACTTCATTACCTTCAGGTTGATAATCTGTTGTATGAATAGTGTATACCCTATCTTTCGCAATTACATCTATTTCATAATGTACACCTTTAAAGACTACACTATCAACAATACCATCAATTAGTCCTTTCCCACGTTCTACTATATCTAAGTCTTCCGGTCTTAAAACAATATCTACAACTTCATTTTTCTTAAATCCATAGTCGACACATTTATAGTCTTTACCATCCCAATTAACTAAATAATCATCTTTCATAACACCTTCAACAATATTTGATTCTCCAATAAACGAAGCAACAAATTTATTAATTGGTTCATTATAAATATCTACAGGCGTACCAATTTGTTGAATTTCACCATCATTCATTACAACAATTTTATCACTCATCGTTAATGCTTCTTCTTGATCATGAGTAACATAAATAAATGTAATGCCCGCATTTCTTTGAATTTCTTTTAATTCGTACTGCATTTCTTGTCTTAGTTTTAAGTCAAGAGCCGCAAGTGGTTCATCTAGTAATAAAACTTGAGGTTCGTTAATTAAAGCTCTTGCGATTGCGACTCTTTGTTGTTGACCACCAGATAATTTATTAACACTTCTTGTTTCATAACCAACTAAACCAACCATATTTAAATATCTCATTACTTTTTCATCTATTTCTGCTTCTTTTTCTTTTTTAGAACGTTTATCATTTTTGTCTTTTTTAATTCGAAGTCCAAATGCGACATTTTCATAAACATCTAAATGAGGAAATAATGCATAACGTTGAAATACAGTATTAAAAGGACGCTTATGTGCTGGCATTTCTAAAATATCTTTTCCATTTAATAAAACTTGCCCACTTGATGGAATTTCAAAACCACCAATAATTCTTAAAGTAGTTGTTTTCCCACAACCACTCGGCCCTAATAAAGTTACAAACTCATTTTCAAAAATCTCTAAATTGATACCTTTTAAAACAACGTTTTCTCCAAATGCTTTTGTGACATTGACAAGCTCAATTAGTGTTCTTTTTTTTTCATTATTAGTTTCTTGAATAATATTTTCCTTATTCATAAATTACCTCCTCATTTGATGTTTAAAATGATTAAACATTCTTAAAATGAAATGACTTATTAAAGCCATTTGATTAATTGTTTTGTTTAGTAAAATTATACCTTAGGTAAGATTATATTAAACAAGCTAATATTATTATATAATAACTCTTTTTTATGTCAACAAAAATTAAAAATATTGTTAAAATATAATAATTCGTATACATCTCGAATGAGATAATATTCCATATTCTATAATGTACACGCACGAAAATAAACTGGTAGTTTAATATAGAAAAGTTGCATTTCTATGGTTTATTTTATATAATACTTTTAGTTGGGGATGTTTATGGATTCGCCAAGATTATATTGACTATATAAGCATGCGTTGGTGGTGCAACTAAAAACACACGAGGTTTTCAAAATAACCGGAAACAATAATTTTGCATTTGCAGCCTAAGAGAGGCAGCAGCTTTAAGTTAAACTTTCTTACAGTTTAGCCTAAAGTACAGTAAGTAAGATATATCTACATTCTGCAGTCATAAGGGTATAGACGAATTAATAGGACTCGTCATTTGATAATATGTTCTTCTATGATTAAATGATTAAATTAAATTGAAGAACTAAGCATGTAGAAAGTGTAGGGCAGTTTAGTTTTGTACACGGGTTCAAATCCCGTCATCTCCACCAAATTAATTTTTAATCAGCAAGTTATAAAAAGCGCTTTATTAAGCCAATGATACAAATTTAAAAGAAAACTTTTCCAGACAAATTTGATAATCTAGGAATGTTTTTGTGTGTTTTCAGTTTTATATATTAAGAAGTCAAAACTCAGCATGACAACACCTCCAAAAGTAAGCGCGGAAAATTAAAAAAGTCTTTTTAATAATGGCTTATCCTCCATTTTTATGGTTAAATTATGTAAAACATAATGTTCGTGTCCTTAAAATATAATTCTAAATCATCACTGATTAGAAATTTAACGGGCTTTTTAAATATAACTGAACTTCAAATACAAATTATTTGATCAACAAATCAATAAATCATTGAAGATATATTCTTTGAAAGGATTTTCCTAAATATGAGTAATAAACTTTTTAGTAACCAAAACAAACCTGAACAACAACAATTAATTGTGACCCACCATTATGTTCATAGAAGGGTAATGTTTTTTTCTTTATTATTATTTTTTATTTCTGTCATTGTTCCTTTGGTTCTTAATATAGTTATGGTTATAGTTAAAAACGAAATGCTTAGGACAATATTTTCTTTCGTTTCTATTTTAATTATCAGTTTTAACGAAATAATAAAGAGTTCTTTAAACAAAATAAAGTATCTTGCTGCACAGGTACAACAAAAATTCGACTTAGGAGTATTTCAATTTGTCAATAAATTTGGTTACAATGATGTAAGTGTTGAAAAAGAAATCGAAAGATATAAGCATAAAAACTGGAAAAGAAAAAGAAATATATATCAAGATTATATGATGTTAGATAAAAACCAGGCAATATTTTCCTGTCAAAGAGATAATATTGACCGAATTGATACTGTAACAAAAAGGTATAAAATTTTATTAGTTTTTATTGCTTTTATCGTGGGTATTGTTTTTATATTAAGTTTTATAATTGATGATATTACTATGTCATATGCTATTTCTATTTTAGTAAATGCTTTACCTTTGTTTACATATCTAGTTTCTGGATTTAGTAAAATGGGTACTGATGATACCTTTTTAACTGAAATAAAAGATTATTCTTATAAAATACGGTTTTTATACCAACAAAGCGGAAAAATTGATGTAAAATTACTTGAAAATTTACAGTGGATGCTATTTTATTACAGAAGAACACAAATTTCAATTCCTAGTTGGTTTGATAGACTCGTTTATAAGAAAAAAGTTATTATTGAAGA
>JBMNFC010000011.1:0-342049 GCA_050949105.1 Acholeplasmatales bacterium | reverse complement strand
CCAGAAACAGGAATAAGAGAACCTAAATCAAAAATTGTTCCAATTATCACTCCTGGTGGCGCAGTAACGTTATCAAGAGCGGATGTTGATAATGTGGTTACTGAATATGGAGTTGCCGAACTTAGAGGAACATCACTAAAAGAAAGAGCGATTAGATTAATTAAAATTGCTCATCCTGATTTTAGAGAAGAACTATTTAATGAAGCTTGCAAATACGGTATCTTATCAGAAAAAGATCGGGGTAAAATGAAATGAACACATTCAAATATAAAGATTTAAATATTATGTATAAAGTTGAAGGTTCTGGAAAACCTCTATTAGTGTTAAATGGCATCATGATGACAATTAACAGTTGGGAACCAATTGCAGAACCTTTAAGAAAAGATAACACTTTAATAAGAGTTGATATGATTGATCAAGGAGCAACTTCAAAGGTTGATTATGATTATTCAATTAGCGACCAAGCAGATATGCTTAGTAAATTTATTAAACATTTAGGTTATGAAACAGTTTCGATTATGGGAATTAGTTACGGTGGTTATGTAGGAATAAATTTAGCATCTAGATATCCTAGTTTAGTTGATAGACTAGTGTTATTTAACACGGCCGCAAATGTTGATGAAAGAGAAAAAAGAATTATTTAAAACATTTTTGGCTTCAGCAAAAGGCGATGACGCTTATATGTTTTATCTTACAACAATTCCGCAATTTTATGGACCAACTTGGTATATAACTAATAATGATTGGATGAAAAAAAGAGAAAACTTTTTAATTGATTTTTTTAAATCCAAAGATTACAGAGAAACTGTTTATAGACTCGCAAAAAGTTGTTTAACTCATGATTCAAGAGATAAACTAAAAGATATTACCGCAAAAACATTAATTGTGAGTGGAGAAGAAGATTATTTACTACCTTATCCAAGACAAACATATCTTCATAAAAACATTAAAGATTCATATTTAGTTTCTATGGCTAAAACAGGACACGTATCACCATATGAAAATCCTTGGTTATATACAAGTCTTACATATGGTTTTATTAATAATCCAGCAAAAGAATTCAAAATTTAAAAGGGAGGTAAATTATGAATTTGAAATTTGAAAAGAAGCACATTAAATTATCTAATGGTGAAACACTTGCGTACTTAGAAACAAGTAAAAAAGACAAAGAAACAGTATTATTAGTCCATGGTAATTTCTCAAGTAGTGTTCATTGGTTAAGAATGATTAAAGATTTAAAAGCTAAATATCATGTTTTAGCTCCAGATCTTCGTGGTTTTGGTGACTCTACTTATAACAAGAGAATTTCATCATTTAAAGAATTGGCTGACGATTTAGCATTATTTTTAAGAGCAAAAAAAGTTAGAAAAGCTTATGTCTTTGGTTGGTCATTAGGTGGTGGTGTGGCAATGGAACTTGCGGCTAATTATCCAAGGTTAGTTAAAAAATTAGTGCTAATCGCATCAACTACTCATAAAGGCTATCCAGTATATAAAAAGGATGCTAAAGGTAACCAATTAGTAGGCGAATGTTATGCTAGTCCAGAAGAAATGGCAAAAGACCCAGTGCAAGTTGCACCACTTCTTGGAATAATGGCTACACAAAATGTTGAATTTATGAAACAAGCACTAGGAGCACTAGCAAGCAGCCCAATTCCTAATGAAGAGTTGACTCTTTATGCTAAAGAATCGTTAAAACAAAAAAATTTAATTGATGCTGACTGGGCAATTTCAAACCTTAACATGGGTCTAGAAAAGTCTTACTATTCAAAAGGAAGCAACACAATTAAAAATATTACTTGTCCAGTATTACACTTATGGGGAAACAAAGACATTTGGCTTGCGCCAGAATATATGACTCTTGATAATTATAATGCTTTAAGAGATAATTCTAAATTAATTTATTATTATGGTTGTGGTCATATGGTTTTTTATGATAAGAGAAAAGAATCAGTTAACGACGTTTTAAATTTCTTAGAAAGTAAATAAAAAGAGAAGAATCTATGAAAAAACGTAGTCTGTTATTTATGATTTTGATGACTTTTATTATAGTTGGGATTTATATGATTTATTGGTATATTAAGTTCCAAATGGAATTAAAAGCAAAAACCAAAAAAGGCTTTGGTGGTTTAATGCATTTTTTAGTTTCTATTCTAACGCTTGGTATTTATGCAATCGTATGGCAATATAAAGCAGGAAAGAGACTAGCAATGCAAGGAGCAAGCGATTTATCTATTATTTACTTAATTTTTGTGTTCATTAGTTTATCGTGGCTAAATCCATTTTTAATGCAACATCAAGCAAACAAACTTAAAAAATGAGAAAAATCCCTAGATTTGGCCTAGGGATTTTTTATTTAAAAAAGAAACCGTTTTCAAATTGCAGACCATATAAGTCTTGGTATAATTAAAGTGTATTCAAATATATCGTATAATTGCCTAATTGGTGGCGAGTCTCTACCACGAACCGTAATTCGTGACTACGATTTGAAAACCTTTTTTTGTTTTCATAAGTAGAGGAGCCGCATATGCGTGCTTTTTTCTTTTATGGATGTCTTTGAATACAAAAAACAAGAAAAAGGAAGGGAAAGAAAAAATGGGGTTTATTAAAAAGTTCTTCAAATTTGAAGAAAACAATGCAACACTTTCAAAAGAAATTGTTGCGGGGTTAACTACATTCTTTGCGATGGTTTATATCATCTTTGTTAACCCAACTATTTTAAGTGATGCAGGAATGCCATGGCATGGAGTATTCCTAGCAACAATTTTAGCGACAATTATTGGTACACTAATTATGGGGCTATTTGCCAATGTACCTTATGCGGTTGCACCAGGAATGGGATTGAATGCTTTATTCACCTATACTGTTGTTATGGCAATGAAATTTACTTGGCAAGAAGCATTAGCAATTGTCTTTATCAGTGGTATTTTAAATATCATTATTACAGTAACTAAGGTAAGAAAACACATTGTTTTATCTATTCCTAAACCACTTCAAGCAGCAATTGGTGGTGGTATTGGATTATTTATTGCTTACATTGGTTTAATTAATGCTGGTTTTGTTACTTTTGGCGCTGTTCCAGGTCTTGCAACATTCAATAATCCAGCAGTTATTGTTGCTTTAATTGGTTTAGTAGTAACAATTGTTTTACTTTTATTAAAAGTTCCAGGAGCAATTTTAATTGGTATTTTCGTTGCAACATTAGTTGGAGCAATTCCAGCATTAGGTGTATCAAATGTTGATGCTCTTAAAAACTTTTCATTTGATTTAGGAAAACCATTTAAAGAACTTGGACAAACTTCATTTGCTTTATTTGATGGTTTCGGCACAATGTTTAGTAATGTAAAAGCAATTCCAATGATATTACTTGCAGTATTTGCATTTAGTTTATCAGACACTTTTGATACAATTGGTACATTTATTGGTACAGGAAGACAAACAGGAATCTTTACTGATGAAGATATCGCTGCAATTGAAAGTTCAAAAGGTTTCAAAACTAAAATGGAAAAAGCTTTATTTGCAGACAGCGTTGCAACATCTATTGGTGCATTACTAGGAACATCTTCAACAACAACTTATGTTGAATCAAGTGCAGGAATTAATGCTGGTGGAAAAACAGGCTTTACAAGTGTTATTGTCGCAATATTATTTGCATTAATGATTTTCTTAAGTCCAATCGCTGGTGTAGTTCCAGGTGCTGCAACAGCGCCAGCTTTAATTATTGTTGGTGTTATGATGGCAAGCGCATTTGGTGATATTAAATGGGGTGACTTCTCAGAAGCATTACCAGTATTCTTTACAATCGTCTTTATGGTTGTTACATATTCTATTACTAATGGTATCGCAATGGGCTTCCTTGTATATATCTTATGCAAATGTGTTCAAAAGAAATATAAAGAAATTCATCCAATTTTATGGGTTTCAGGTGCACTTTTCTTAATCTATTTTATAGTAGTAGGACTTCAAGCACACGGTGTAATTTAGTAAAATTATTCCCCCACCAAGCGTGGGGGTATTTTTTTTGAAGTAAAAGTGTTAAAATAGGGATACGGTGGTGAACATTTATGAATATATGGCATGATATAAACAAAAAAAGAGTTAAACCGGAGTTATTTACGGCTTGTATTGAGATCTCTAAAGGATCTAAAAAGAAATATGAATTAGATAAAGAAACTGGTCATTTAATGTTAGATAGAATTTTATATACATCTACACACTATCCCGCTAATTATGGCTTTATTCCACTTACTTATGCAAGTGATTATGACCCATTAGACGTGTTAGTTTTATGTAGCGAAGATTTAGAGCCTCTTGCGTTAGTAGATTGTAAACCAATTGGAATTATTTCAATGATTGACTCAGACCAAGTTGACGATAAAATTATTGCGGTAGTGGTGGGTGATCCATCATTATCACATTATGAAGAACTTCAAGATTTACCAAAACACGTTATTGATGAAATGCATCACTTTTTTGAAGTATATAAAGCATTAGAAGGTATACAAACTTATGTTTTAAATACCGGCGATCGAGAAAAAGCAATGCAAACAATTGAACAAGCAATGAAAAGTTATGAAAAGGAATTTAAGAAATAATGGGAAGAGCACACGAAGTTAGAAAAGTTGCGATGGCTAAAACGGCCGCAAAAAAATCTAAACTATATGCAAAATATGGAAAAGAAATTTACATGCAAGCCAAAAATGGTAGTCCTGATCCAGAAGCTAATTTAAATTTAAAGCGCATCATTGAACGCGCAAGAAAAGAACAAGTCCCTAATGATATTATTGATAGAGCAATTGAAAAAGCTAAGGGCGGAAGTGACGAAAATTATCTTCAAACAAGGTATGAATTTTTTGGTCCAGGCGGATCACAGTTCGTTGTTGAATGTCTAACAGATAATCCCACAAGAACTGTTGCAGATGTAAGAACTTGCTTTGTTAAAGTAGGAGGGAAACCTGGTTCAGTACTTCATAGTTTTGAACATCGAGCAATGTTTTCCTTTAAAGGATTTTCTGATGAAGAAGTTTTAGAGGTACTCATTAACAATGATGCCGATATTATCGATTTGGAAGTAGAAGATGATTATGTTACAGTTTATGCAGAAATAAGTGAATATAATCATGTTAGAACTAGTCTTCTTGATGCCTATCCTAATTTAGAATTTGAAGTTGATGAAATCGTTTGGCTTCCACTTTCGTATATAGAATTAACCGATGAAAAAGATAAAGAAGCATTTGAACGACTTCAAACAATGCTTGATGATCTTGATGATGTAGAAAATGTTTTTCACAATATAGAGACCGCATAAGCGGTTTTTATTTTGAAACAAAAAAATAATCACCGGGAAAAGTCAACGATAAAAAATAATCATTGGAAAAAGTCAACGATAAAAAATAATCGTTGTTTTTATATACGTTTTACTGTATAAATCTGAAACTTATCAAAGGATAGACACATCAACTATCAAAGTTGATAGGAATGAATTGATAAGACTAACTCTATGGGGTCAAGATAAGACTTATGATAGTATGCCAAGTTTTAACCAAAAATTGACATTTACGATGTTAAAAAATGAATTTTTAAATATGGGTGAGGACATAAAAATTACTCTTGATGTTTTAAAGACTTTAAATTTATATCAAAAAGAAGCATTTAATATAGCTGCATTGCTTATCTCAGATGAAAATGATTTAGAAACATCAGAAATAGATATGGTCAAATTTAAAAGTGGCACCTCAATTATTGAAGATAGAAAAACAATAAAAAAATGTTCTATTATAAACCAATTTAATGAGGCAAATATATTTTTCAATAAACATTGCTCACCTGTAGAAGTTTTAGAAAAGATAAGAAGAGTAAAAAAAACACCAATTCCTTTGGTAGCGTTTAGAGAAGCGCTTGCTAATGCGATAGTTCATAGGGATTATCTAATTAAAGGAACGATCCAAGTTGCTTATTATGACAATAGAATTGAAATCATTTCTTGGGGAGGGCTAGTAAAAGATATGAGTGAAGAGGCATTTTATAATGATAATCTCTCAATTCTTAGAAATCCAATTGTTGCACAAGTTTTTAGAAGACTGGGATTAATTGAGGCTTTTGGAACTGGTGTAAGAAAAATTATCAAATCATACGAAGAAACACAATTTAGACCAGCATTTGTAATAGAAGATAAGTATATCAAGGTGGTTTTACCAAATATTTATTTTGATGATTCTAAATTTAAAGAAGAAGAAAAAATAATTAATTATCTCCAAATTAATCAAAAAATTACTAGAATAGAAGTGGAGAAAATATTAAATGTTTCTAGAGATAAGGCATACTCAATACTGAACAAAATGGTTAAAAATCAAAAAATATCATTGATTGAACAAGGCCCTAGTAGTTTTTATGAAATGAAATAAAAACATAATATTTATGTGAAAAAACAAGATGTTTTAATAATCCTTGATTTATTGCATTTTCCTTGACTATAATATATAATATTAAGGATGGAAAAAGGTGATTTTTCTGAAAGAAATTTTAACAGACATTCAAGTAAAAAAAACATTAACAAGAATCGCTCATGAGATAATTGAGCGTCATAATACATTAGATGAGGTAGTTTTAGTCGGTATTTTAACTAAAGGTTTACCTATCGCATCAATTATTAGTGAAAATATTTTTAAAGTTAGCGGGCAAAAAATTCCCGCTTTTGGAATAGATATTACTGCTTATCGTGATGATGAGAAAAAAACTTTAGAAGGTTTAAAACTAAAGGCTGAATTAAAAGATAAAGAGGTAATATTAGTTGATGATGTTTTGTTTACTGGAAGAAGTGCTAGAGCGGCAATGGATGCGGTAATGGATTTAGGAAGAGCTAAAAGAATTGAACTTGCGGTATTAGTTGACCGTGGTCACAGAGAATTACCAATAAGAGCTGATTATGTTGGAAAGAATATTCCTACACACAAAGAAGATCAGATTTATTATGATTCTAAAGAAAGCATTGTTTACTTAAAGGAGAACCATTAATATGGATGTAGTAATAAAAAAAGCTATTAAAGACGAATATAATCGTCAACTTAATAATCTTGAATTAATCGCTTCAGAAAACTTTGTGAGTAAAGAAGTGTTAGAAGCTCAAGGGTCAGTCTTTACAAATAAATATGCAGAAGGATATCCCAAGAAAAGGTATTATGGTGGTTGTGAGTTTGCGGATGTGGTAGAAGAGATTGCGATTGAAAGAGCAAAAAAACTATTTAATTGTAATTATGCTAACGTTCAACCTCATTCAGGATCACAAGCCAATATGGCAGCGATTAGGTCACTAATTAAGCCAGGTGATAAAATCCTAGGAATGAAGTTAGATAGTGGTGGACATTTAACTCATGGCTATAGATTATCATTTTCAGGGCAAGACTATGTTGGTGTTACTTATAGTGTTAATCGTGAAACTGAAATAATTGATTATGATGAACTTTTAAAAGTTGCCCAAAAAGAAAAACCTAATTTAATTATTGCGGGAGCTAGTGCTTATACAAGAATAATTGATTTTAAAAAATTTAGAGAAATTGCTGATAAAGTAGGGGCGAAATTACTTGTTGATATGGCTCATATCGCCGGATTAGTGGCGGCAGGAGTTCATCCAAGCCCACTTCCTTATGCGGATGTGGTTACATCAACAACTCATAAAACTTTAAGAGGACCAAGAGGAGGAATCATTTTAACAAATGATAAAGACCTCGCAAGAATAATTGATAAAAATGTTTTTCCAGGAGTTCAAGGTGGGCCACTAATGCATGTAATAGCCGCCAAGGCAATTAGTTTTCATGAAGCATTAGATGATTCATTTAAAGAATATCAACGTCAAGTTGTTAAAAACGCGCAAATACTCGCAAGCGAACTTGAAAAATATGGTTTTAGAATAGTAGCCAAAGGAACTGATAACCATATTGTCTTAGTAGACTTAGATAATTTTAACATTACAGGACAAGAAGCAGAAGACTTATTAGGACGTGTCAATATTACAGTAAATAAAAACACAATTCCTTTTGATAAGAGGGGCGCTAATACTACTTCTGGAATTAGATTAGGAACACCAGCAATGACTACAAGAGGATTTAAAGAGCATGATATGAAATTTGTAGCAATGCAAATATATAATGCAATTAAGTATCGGGATAATGATTTAAAATTAGCCAAAATAAAACAAGAGATAATTGCCTATTTAAAGGATTATCCAATATATGAAGGAGTATAAATATGATTGAAAAAACAAGAAAAATTCCTGATGGAAAGAAACACAGAAAAGATTGGGACATTGTTGAATACAGAGAACCAAAATACTTATATTTTCCAACAGCGGATTTAAGATGTCCTGAAGGGGAAACATGTGTTATTGATGGTCAACATGTTAAAGTAGGAGAATTAATTGGAACCCGCCATGGGGCATTCTTCCAACAACCAATTCATTCAACTGTTAGTGGAAAGGTAATTGGAGTTGAAAAGAAACTACATGGTAGTGGAGCGATGGTTGACTGCTTAGTTGTTGAAAATGACTTTAAGTATGAACTTCATGAAAGTTGTAAACCAAGAACTGATGAAGAAGTTGATGCTTTAACTAAAGATGATTACATCAAAATCATTGAAAATGCAGGGTTAGCTGGTTTAGGTGGTTCAGGCTTCCCAACATATATCAAGTTTAAAACTGATAAAAAAATTGATTATGTGGTTGCCAATGGTGTAGAGTGTGAACCTTTCGTAATTAGTGACTATCAAATTATGAAACATAAGCCAGCGAGAATTATTCAAGGCTTAATTTATTCAATGAAGGCATTAGGTGCGCCAACTGGATTAATTGTCATTAAAAATAAATATCCAGAATTAAAGGCGGGGTTTGAGGAAGAATTAACTAAATTAGATCCTAAACCAAACATTAAAGTGGTTTTCACAAAAGATTATTATCCTGCAGGTTGGGAAATTGAAGCAATTAAAACGGCTACCGGAATTAAAGTTCCTATTGGTAAATTAACTAGCGAATATGGAGTATTAGTTTTAAACGTAACAACTCTTTATGGAATTTATCGTGCCGTTAAAAGAAGAATGCCAATTACGGAAAGATATTTCTCAGTTTGTGGTAATGGAATTAAAAATCCAACAAACTTTAATGTAAGAATAGGAACCTCCGTTAAAGATTTAATTGATATGGCTGGTGGTTATAAAGATGATAAACCAAAAGTATTAATTGTTGGTGGTCCAATGATGGGAACAAACCTCCCAAGTGATAATTTCTTTGTTAGTAAAACTACCACAAACTTAATTGTCTTTAATGAAGAAGAATATAAAGAAGAGCCATGTATCCATTGTGCAAGTTGTGTCTACAGTTGTCCTGCAGATTTAAAACCTGTCCAAATCTTACAGGCTTATAAGACAAGAGATAAAGAAGCGCTTGAACATTTAGCCGTTAGTAAGTGTATTGAATGTGGAATGTGTTCATATACATGCCCTGCAAAAATTCATTTAACGGAAACAATGCGTCAAGCGAAAAGATTTATAAAGAGGTAAGAATTATGCAAACATTTGTAAAAGAAACTAGTCCTTATATTAGAAAAGATACATCAGTTAAAAGAATGATGGTTGATGTCTTGATTGCCTTAATTCCACTTGTAATTTTTGCGATATATAAATTTAGAATGGATGCAATTTTAAGAATCGTATTAGCAGTAGTTGCAATGATTTTAACTGAATGTATTACAGTAATGGTTCGTCATAAACCCCATCCAAAAGTTGAGGGTTTTAAGGCAAGATTTAAAGAAAGATTTTCTAAAATAAGTTTGCTTAACGTCATTACACCTTCAATTAGTGCCATCATTTTTGTCTTGATGGTTCCATCAAAACTCCCACTTTACGTTGTCTTTGTAAGTGCGGCTTTAGGAATCTTTGTTGCGAAAATGGTCTTTGGTGGACTTGGAGCAAATATCTTTAATCCAGCGGCAGTAGCATTTATTATTGCTTTAATCTCATTTGCATCAAGTTTTAGTTATGTTGGTATTGATGCGGTTGCGGGAGCAACTCCACTAGGAGCTGTTGGCGATTCTTTAAACAATATTCCAGCGTTATTAAAGAGTTATTCACTTACAGATTTATTGTTAGGTGATATTCCAGGGGGAATGGGAGAAATTAGTGCGTTACTGATTTTAGTTGGCGGAGCATATTTGTTTATAAGAAAATCTGCTGACTTTAGAATTACATTGTCAATGTTATTAGTATTTGCATTATTAATGGTTGTTGCGGCAGTTGCTGTTAAGGGTGACGTAGTAAATATTTTATTATATCAATTATTAACGGGTGGATTATTATACGGTGCTATATTTATGGCAACAGACCCAGTTACAGCACCAATTACAAAACCAGGAAGATGGATTTATGGATTACTACTTGGAGCGTTAGTAGTATTAATTAGATTATTTGGTTCACATGTAGAAGGAATGGCGTTTGCGATTTTAATTAGTAATATGTTTGTTCCTTTAATTGATTACTATAAGTGGAGTAACCCTAGATACACATGGAAAATGTGGTTAGGCTATGGCGTTGCTTTAGTACTCTTATGTGTGATTGTGTTTATTGGTTTAGGAGGGCTATAAGATGAAAATTTTTAAAACAGCTCTAGTACTCACATTAGTTGGCTTGCTATGTGGGGTGGTTATTGGTGTAGCAAATTATGTTACCGCACCAATTATTAAAAAGAACGCAGAAAAAAGAGCCCAAGAAGCTTATAAATCATTCTTTAGTGATTTAGATGGTATTATTGAACATGAAGTTATAGATTCTAATGTTTATGTATATATCGAAGTTAAAAAAGGTGGGACATTATTAGGTTATGTTTTTAAAGCAAAAGGAACTAACCAAAGAGGTTTAATTGATTTAGCGGTTGCTTATAATACTAATGGTAAAGTAGTAGGAGTAAAAATCTTAGAGTCTGGCCATACTGCAGGTTTCTATGATCAATATATCGATTCTGCAAATAATACTTTAGTAGGATTAAATAAAGATACACTAGTTTTAGATAACAAAGCAGGTGTCACTCAATCGGGAGATTTATTAAGAACATTATTAGCGGATGTTAAAAAAGAAGCAGGAAAACATATTAAGGTTGTTCCTGATGTAGATTTATATAAAGAGTTATTTGCAAATAAAGCAACTGTAGAAGTAGATAGTACATTTACTGCAACAGAAAAGGTAACTAAAAAAGAAGCAGTTAAAGATGGAAACGGTAATGTCTTAGGTCACGTTTATACACTAAAAGGAACGGGAAATGAAGAACTTTATGATTACGGTCCTAGTGATACTTATATTCACTTATTAGTTGGTGTTGATAACGAAAACAAAATTGTTGGTGTTAAAGTATTAAGTACTAATCATACGATAGAATATTTAAATTACCATAATGTATATTTTGAATCATTAGTAGGTATCAAAGTTAGTGAAGCACCAGTTGATAATGTAAATGGTGCAACATTCTCAAGAACGATAATAAGAGAATTAATTGATGCATTAAAGGCGGTGTTACAATGAGAAAAGAAAATAAACTTTTAACTATCTTTGCGGTAACATTTACTCTTATTGGAGTTTTATTCTTAATATTCTTTAATGGATATGAAAAGAAAAAAGAAGTAAAAGTATATAAAGAGTATATTGAATCTGCAACAAGTATTAAACACGAGTCTTTGGAAAACGGCCTTCTTTCAAGAAAAACCACAATCTATAAAGGCAAAGAAATTGTTGGGTATGCTTACTTAGGAAGCGATAAAGTTGAAGGTATTCCTTTAACCACTGGCCCTAAGGAATTAAGAATTGAAGTAGTAATTAATACAAATAAAGAAATTGTTGGCGTTAGAATTGATTATAGTGAACACACTGCTGATTATATGAAATATATTAATCAATATTTTGATAAACTTCCTAATACTAAGTTAGTTGATTATAAGTTAGTTGATGAGGTTGCGGGTGCTAGTGCGAAATCAATGCCAATTGTTAGAGCAATTTTAGATCAAGTTACTATTTTGGTAACGGGCCAAGAACCAAATCCAAAAGAATTACCAGATCCTTATAAAGATATCTTTGAAGCAAAAGAAACTGTAGAAGTAGATAGCACATTTACTGCAACAGAAAAAGTAACTAAAAAAGAAATAATTAAAGATGTTAATGGTAATTTATTAGGGTATGTTTATACTTTACATGGTACAAGCACAACACCACTTCATGATTATGATGAAGGTAGTAGCAATTTTATAAAATTATTAGTTGGTGTTACCGCTGATAAGAAAATAGTTAAGGTTGTTGTATTAGAAACTAATCATACAACAGATTATTTAAATAAACATAATGTCTATTTTGATTCACTAAAAGGAGTCTCAGTAAGTGATGCACCAGTTGATAATGTTAGTGGTGCAACTGTATCAAGAGGGATTATTAGAGAGTTAATTGATGCATTAAAGGCGGTGTTTGAGTAATGGAAGCTAAATTAAAGAAAAAGGATATTCTTTTAACAGGAATATTAAAGGAAAACACAATATTTAAAATGGCTATTGGTCTATGTCCAGCCTTAGCGGTATCAAGCAGTTTTGAAAGTGCCCTTGGAATGGGAATAATGGTTATTGTAGTATTAATTATTACAAACGTAATTATTTCCGCATTAAGAAATCTTATTCCTAATGATGTAAGAATTCCCGCATACATTGTCATAATCGCGACCGCGGTTACCGCACTTAAGATGTTTGTTGATGCATTCGCACCAGCTTTAGCAACAAGTTTAGGAATATTTATTCCACTTATTACGGTAAACTGTGTTGTTTTAGGAAGAGCGGAAGCATTCGCATCTAAAAACAAAGTCATAGATTCATTTTTTGATGGATTAGGTAATGCATTAGGATTTACTCTAGCGATAGTTGTAATAAGTTTAGTTAGAGAATTATTAGGAAAAGGTTCATTAACTTTAGGTGCATTATTACCATTAGGTTTTGAAACAACATTAAAGTTATTTCCAAGTAAGTACGCTCTTGCGATGTTAGTTCAACCAGTTGGAGCTTTCTTAGTAATTGGATTAATATTAGCAGGAATGACCGCATATGAAAATAATAAGACATATCGTATGCGCTTGAAAGGAGCGAAGAAATAATGGAATATTTAGGCATATTATTTGCAGCACTTATTGGTGCAATGCTCATCAATAACGTACTTTTAATGCAGTTTTTAGGCATTTGTTCATTTTTAGGTGTTTCTAATAAGATGAGCAATGTTTGGGGTATGAGTGCGGCAGTACTAGTAGTTATGTTAATTTCTAGTGCAATTACATATCCAATTTATCACTTTATTTTAGTACCACTTAATATTGAATATATTAATACTATCGCCTTTATTTTAGTAATTGCGGCAGTAGTGCAGTTAATTGAAATGATCTTGAAGCGTTATATTCCTGCGTTATATAGAGGATTAGGAGTATACTTACCATTAATTACTACAAACTGTGCGGTTTTAGGAGTTGCGATTAGCATTTTAGATAAAAATGTTGCAGATAACTTCTTAACTGCGATGGTAGTTACATTAGGTAGCGCATTAGGTTATGGATTAATTATTGTCGCATTTAGCGCAATTAGAATTAAATTAGATTCCAAAGATGTTCCTAAAGCATTTAAAGGCTTACCGATCGCTTTAATAATCGCCGCATTAATGAGTTTAGCATTTATGGGCTTAACGGGGTTAATTTAATGACGGGTGCAATTATTGGCATCATTGTAGTTGCGGTAGTGGTGATCTTATATTTAGTAATTTCTTACTTTAACAATAAATCACCAGTACCAGAAGAATGTGTAGAAGCCTATAATGAAGCTCAAAAATGCACACTTTGTGCGAAAAGAAAAGACTGTGCTTTAAGAAAAACTTTGGAAAACATAAAGGAGATTTCATAATGACAATATTATATGCAACATTAATTATTGGTGGTATTGGATTATTATTTGGAGTAGTATTGGCTTTAGCAAGCAAATACTTAGAAGTTAAAGAAGATCCTAGAATTGATGAAGTAGAAAAAATGCTTCCTGGATATAACTGTGGTGCTTGTGGAACACCTGGTTGTAGAGGTTTTGCGACAATGATTGTTTCTGGTGAAGCAGGAAACTTAAAACGTTGTAAACCAGGAAAAGTTGATGCGAACTTTAATCCAATTTTAGAGTATTTAAAAGCCAATCCAAATCCGGATGGCACTCCAGTAAATATTAAGTTATAATATAAGGCGCACTCATAGAAGTGCGCTTTAATTAGTAAAAAAGATTATTTTCCTTTATAATTGTATTTATAAAAGGTGGTTTTATTATGAAAAAGATATTAAGTGTCATGTTTTTAATGTTTTTTCTAACATTTAAACATGTAAAAATAAATGCAGTAGATCCAACTACAATCCAAACAATGGGAACAATCATCACAGTTAATTTATATGATGAGGGAACAGAAGAACATTATAATAAAGTAAAAGAAATTTATGAATATTATGACTATTTGGGTTCTAATACTTTAAGAGAAAATGAATTATATAATCATTTAAATAATGTATATAATATTAATTTACACAGAGGAGAAGTTTTGATAGTTAATGATGATTTATTTAATATGATTAGTTTTTCTTTAACGATGATGGATGAAACTAATGGATATTTTAATCCATTGATTGGTGAAGCTGTTGATATATGGAAAAGTGTAATTGAAGAATATAACTTTAAAACAATTACCAAAGAAGTATATGATAATGTGATTTCAAGATTAAATGATATTCCTAAAATTACTAGGGAGGACATTATTTTAGATAATAATGCTAAAACGGTTAAACTTTTAGGACACGCTAAACTAGATTTAGGAGCACTTGCGAAAGGTTATGCGACTGAGAAAGTTGTTGAATATTTAAAAAGCAAGAACATCAAAACTTATAATATTAATGCGGGAAGTTCTAGTTTAGCTTATGGAACTCATCCAGATAAAAGACCTTTTAATACGGGGCTTAATGACCCTTATGGTTTATATAAGAGTGATTATGGAATTTATGGAATTTTAAAAGTAGAAAACCAACACGTTGTTACAAGTGGCGATTATTTACAATATGTTAAATATGAAGATAAAATTCTTCATCATATTTTAGATCCTCATGATTATATGCCAAAAAACTATTATCATACAATTACTTTAATTGGTGATGATGGTGGTTTATTAGATGCTTATTCAACGGCGGTTTTTAATATGAATGAAGAAGAAGCAATTACCTTTTTAGAAAGCAAACATATTAAATATTCTTTTTATAAAAAAGATGGAGTTAAGCATAATTTAAATGAATCTGAGTTTCAATTAATGGCTTTAAATAAAAAAACGACATCATTTAATCCAATAATGGTTTTAATATTTATTCTTGTGGGAATAGTTATTATCTTTGGTAGTATTATTACAATAATGATTATTAAAGAAAGAAAAGGACGTCATGAACAAAAAACAACTAATTAGAGATTCATTATTAATTGGAATAGTTGTTATGGTGATTGCAATTATTTATTTAATAAGTGTAATTAACCGTAAACCAGGCGAGGTTGCGACTATAAATTATGATAATAAACCTCTTTTTAGTGTTAGTTTAAGTGATGGAAAATTCGGTGCTAATACAGATGTTTATGAAGTTACTTCAATGCCTAAAATTGAAGATGGAAAACTTTATATTAATGATGAACTGTTTACTAAATTAGAAAAAGGTAAAGGCGTTTTAGTTTACCAAAACTATTATGTTATTTTAGGTAATTTAGATTATGTAATGATTGAATATAATAGTAGAAATAAAACAATAAAAGTGTTAAAAGAAACAAGCCCTTATAATATTTGTTCAACGCAAGGCGAATCTAAAGGAGCACCAATTATTTGTTTGCCAAACTTAGTTACAATCACATTTGGCTCCCTTAAGGATGTGGATGTGATTATATGAAATTGACAGTTAGAAAAATGGTCATCTTAAGTTTGATGATGGCGATTGCGGTAGTAGTAAATATGGTAGAATCAATGATTCCAATAATACCGGGAACTGCCTTCAAGATAGGATTTGCCAATATTATTATATTGATAGTTTGCTTCGCTTATGGACCAGTTGAAGGAATAGTCGTTGGAGTCTTTAGAATCTTTATTGTGGGTTTGCTTAGCCCATCAGGTTTTGGGCCAGCATTTATGTTAAGTTTAAGTGGTGGAGTATTTTCAATAATCACAGTAGTTTTATTTAGACTTATTAATAAATTTAGTATAGTTGCGGTAAGTATAATATCTAGTGTAATGCATGTGTTTGGGCAATTATTAGCCGCAAGTTTACTATTTAGTGATGTTGTAGTTTTTTATGCACCAATTATGCTTGTTTTAAGTGTTCCAGCAGGAGTTTTAACTGGAATTCTCGCTAGCCGTTTTTTAAAAATTAGTGAGGGTTGGTTTACCGAAAGTAAAGAAGTTTAAGATTTAAAAAAACAAAAAAGTCAAAAAATATTTGACAAGATTAGTCTTTATGTTATAATAAATGAGCGTACTTACTATGAACTTAAAGTTCATGGCGGAAGGAGAAAGAAATATGAAAGCGAAAATACATCCAAAATATCAAGTTATCAAAGTTAGATGTACAACTTGTGGTGAAGAGTTTGAAGTAGGATCTACTGCAAAAGAAATTAAAGTAGATACATGTTCAAAATGTCATCCGTTTTATACAGGACAAGAAACATTTGTTCAAGCCGCAGGTAGAGTTGAAAGATTCCAAAAACGCTACGGTATGGACAATAAAGAAAAGAAATAGTAAAAAAGCATCCATAAGGATGTTTTTTTATATTTATATATCATCTAAAATGCCGTTTTTTATTGATTTTTAAGCGTAAAAGTGGTATTTTTAAGGTAGATACAGAATAACAAAAACATATCAAAGGGAGAAAGTTATGAAAAAATGGCTTATTGTATTATTAGTTTCATTTGGCTTTTTATTGTTTGGTTGCACTAAAAAAGAAAGTGAAGTCACCACAAAGAAACTTATGGTTAAAGATTTTTATACAAAAGAGTATATTGAAGCACAAACTCCAAAGATAACTATGACACAAAAAACTATAAGAAATGACGATTCAATATCAGGAGTAAATGAGTTTGTGTTGGTTTTTTTTAATTTTGCAGTTTACCATTTTGAAAAGGAAGAATTTATAGAATTTGATAAATCATCTGCAAAAGGCGTTTACTTGCATCAACAATATTTGCGTGTAGACTTTACTAATAAATACTTGATATTTAATTACAAAACAGGGGAACAACTTTTAGAATTAATTAAAAATCCTAATTTTGAATATACGTTTAATGAAAATTTAATTGTTGTATATGAGTGGATTGAAGGCGTTCGTACAGAAACTAAAAGATATTATTTTGAAGATCACGAGTTACTTGATGGAGCACCTAAAAAAGATCCTTTAGAAAGCCTTTATTTGGGAACATTTAAAGACTATCGATATTTCCATAATAGCGATGGTATTACACTATTTAAAGACAATAAGTTTTATGATTATTATGCTTTTGAACCTAGCATGAGAAATTGGAATTTTTTAGAAAATGGTAATATCTTAATTTTGTATATTAACGAACTTCCTAGTGAGAGTCTTGAATATGATATTAGTGAGGGGACGCTAAAATACAACTATCATTATGTTTTATACAATACTGCTAAAAAGAAAGCTAACAGAGTAGAGTTAGATATTTTAATTAACTATATTCAACCTAAGAGTGAGTATAATCCAATCAAAATGGATAATTACATCGGATACCAAAAAATAGATAAACAAAATAAAATGATTGTTCACGGTAGAACATATTATGGTGGAATTAGTAATGATTTAAGCAAACTTTATCCTTTAGAATTTGATTTTGGTGTACCTAGATATATTAACCCACTTGATAATGAATTGTTTGCGGTACATACAGAATATGGAATAGTTCTCATTGATGGAAAAAACAAAGTGATTAATCAACTCACATTTAATGAAGATGAATATGATGTTACTGTTTATGGAAACGCTACTGTAATGTTAAGAGAAGCAAATGAAGCATTCATTTATAATTTAAAAACAGGGGAACTCATTAAAGGGGGAGATTTAGGGTTTGCTTATCTAAGTTATAAAAAATTTCTTTTAAGAGATGACAAAGACAAATACTATATATTTGATGGTGAATTTAAAGAATTAAATGGACAAACTTTTCCTTTTAGAAATCAATTTTATAAAGTTAAAGATGGAACATCATTTAATTATTATTTTATAGATGGTACTTTACTTTTCAACACTAACAGAGAAGTATTTTATAAGGAAGTTTATTGTGGGGATTATACAGCATACATCCTTTATTATATGGATGAAAATGCTAAATTAATTTTTGAAATAATTAAAGTATCTGTTGATTGGGATTATGCCACATAAGAAGGCACTTAAAACAGATACTTAAAAACAAATATTAAGAGGAGAAAATTATGAAAAAATGGCTTATTGTTTTATTAATTTCATTTAGTTTTTTATTATTTGGGTGCACTAAAAAAGAAGGTGAAATCACCACAAAGAAACTTAATGTCAAAGACTTCTATACAGAAGAACTTATTGATGCAATGACTACAAAAATTGGCATGACTCATAAAACCTTAAATTATGATGTTGAAATATATCAAAGAAATCCATTTATGATTGTTTTTATTGATCAGAGTGTTTATCATATCCTAACTGATAAGTTTTTAGCCTTTGATAAATCATTAGCACAAGATATTGTTATGTACGAAGAGTATTTATATGTGGAATTTAATGATAAACATTTGGTTTTTAGCTACAAAACAGGAGAACAAATTTTTGAGTTTGTTAAAAGTCATAACAAAAATTATGCATTTTATGATGAGTTAATTATTGTATTTGATGATGTTGAGGGCAGTTTTAAAGAAACTAAAAGATATCAGTTTAGAACTTATGAATTATTAGAAGAACCAGATAAGAAAAATCCATTAGAAAGTTTTGAATTTGGCATAGTTAAAGACTATCAGTATTCTTATAGCAATGATGGTATTACGCTATTTAAAGACAATAAATTTTATGATTATTATGCCTTTGAACCATATTTAGATGGTTGGTATTTCTTAGAAAACGGCAATATCTTATCTCTATATATTATTCCACTTCTTAATGATGATATTGAATATGATTATTTGGAAGGTTCACAAAAGTATAGTTATCATTATGTCTTATATAATACAGGTAAAAAGAAAGCAGAACGTTTAGAATTAGATATTTTGATTAGGTATATTTTTCCAAAAACAGAAATGTTTCCATTTAAATTTGATAATTATGTTTCCTACCAAAAAATAGATAAAGAAACCAAAATGCTTCAAAACAAGTCAACACAAGGGGCAATCAGCAACGATTTAAAAACTGTTTATCCGCTAGAATTTGATTTTGGTGTAGCTAGAAACATTATTCCACTTTTTGATGATTTATTTGCGGTACAAACAGAGTATGGAATGGTTCTTATTAATGGAAAAAACAAAGTTATTAACCAACTATTATTCGATAATAATAGATACAACACTAGAGTTTATAAGAACGCTACTGTAATGTTAATGGCATCTAATGAAGCATTTCTTTATAACTTGAAAACAGGAGAACTTATTAAAGGAGGAGTAAAATACACTTATATTGGTTTTGATTCATATATTTTAAAAGATGAGGAAAACGACAAGTACTATTTATTTTATAGTGGAGAATTACTCCAATTAAATGGAAAGGCTGAACGTGTAAAAGATTATTTATATAAAGTTGAACATAACACATCATATAATTATTACTATATAGATAATACTTTCCTTTTTAATACAGATAGCCCTGTAAATTGTGAACAAATCTATAATATCTATCATTCAACAAGCACTATATACACCTATTTATGTAGTTATAAGAAAAATGGTGCCTGGGTTTACGAAATTATTAGAGTAACTGTTGATTATCCAGAAGTAAATTAAAAAGTTTCAATAAAGCATCTCAAATAGAGGTGCTTTTTTTATTCTTAAATGTTAAAATGTCTTTTTCAAAGATTATTCTTGTAAAAGAATAAATTATCGCTTATACTAATTTTGAGGTGGAGTTTATGGATCAACAATTATATGGTGGCTGGATAGAAGTCGTATGCGGACCAATGTTCGCAGGAAAAACAGAAGAAATTATTAGAAGAATTAGAAGATTGGAATATGCTAAAAAAAATGTGATAGTTTTTAAACCATTTATTGATAATAGATATTCTCAAAATGAAATTATTTCACACAATAAAACAAAAGCTAAATCAATTAGTATAAAAAAATCTCTGGAAATATTAGATTATGTTACTGAAGATACTGATGCGGTTGTGGTTGATGAAGCACAGTTTTTTGATGAAAAAATTGTTGATGTTGCAGAATACTTAGCAGATAAAGGAATAAGAGTAATTATTGGTGGTTTGGATCGTAATTTTAGAGGAGAACCATTTGGACCAATGCCGCAACTATTAGCTTTGGCAGAATATGTTACTAAACTAACAGCAATTTGTGTAAAATCTGGTAAACCAGCAACAAGAACACAACGTTTAATTAATGGAAAGCCAGCAAAATATGATGATCCACTTGTATTAATTGGCGCTAGTGAATCATATGAACCAAGAGCAAGAGAGTTTCATGAAGTAGTTAATAAACCTGTTAAAATTAAACGATGATTAATTACATGAAGGTAGCATTAGAGGAAGCAAAAAAAGCCTTTCTAAAAGACGAAGTTCCTGTTGGATGTGTAGTAGTTTATAATGATAAAATTATCGCGAAAGCCCACAATCGAAGAAAAAAAAATAATACCACATGTGCGCACGCAGAAATGCTTGCGATAAAGAAAGCAAATAAAAAATTAAAGTCTTGGCGATTAGAAGATTGTGATATTTATGTCACATTAGAACCTTGCGCAATGTGCGCAGGCGCAATTATGCAAGCACGGATGCGAACAATTATATATGCTTTAGAGGACAACAAAAGTGGTGCATTAGGTGGTAGTTTTAATTTATATGAAAATAAATTTAACCACGAAGTTGTTGTAAAAAAAGGACCATTAAAAGAAGAAGCGAAAGAACTTATTCAAGCATTTTTTCAAAAGTTAAGAAAAAAATAGTTAAATATGATATACTATGAGTTAGTAAAAGAGAGCCTATGTCCCTTTGAAGCATCACTACTCAACTTATCACGGGTGAACCTGGTCAGGTCTTGATTGAAGCAGCCATAAGCTTGTTGTGAGTGTGGGTAGTGATGCTTCAGAGGAGAAATTCGTTCTTTTTTATTATTAAAATGCGCATTTATGCTATAATTATTTTGGAGGAAAAGATTATGAAATTAAATTACAAACTATATCAAACACTGAATGAACCAGTGGAAACTCAAGATGCTAATGGTAAAGTTGTTGAGATTCACTATATGAATGATACAAATTATTTAGCAAGATATGCGGGAAGGGGTCAATTTTCTGTTTGGACTAGTGATGGAAGTAAGTTTAAGCTACTAATTGAAAAAGGCTATTTTGAGGCGTTAGGACCACTTTTTGACGCAACAGTTAATGGTATTTGGATTACCTTTTTTGAAAAAGTTCAAAAGATTAGAATGAAAGTTTTTAGAAAGATTTTAGTGCCAATTTTATTAGCTGCACTAGTTATTGTTTCAGTATTTTCATTTGTTCCACAACTTGCAAGTTTTAGAATGTATGTATTACTTGCGATGTTAGTAGTTATTTTATTTGTGAATGTTTTTCAATCTAGTTATATGAGAAAAAAGGTTGAAGGAGTGAGGACTGTTGCGGTTACGGACATTAAAAATCATCTTGGACAAGGACAATTTCAAGATTTAATTAAGAGACAAGAAAAATATTATGAAGAATATTTCAAATTTGAAGATGAAACAGTAGAACCTGTAAAAGAGGTTTTAGATAAAGAAGACGTTGTCGTAGAAGAGGTTAAAGAGGAAGTTTTAGAAGTAGTTGAAGAAGTAAAAGAAGAGAAAAAAGCTCCTGTTAAAAAAGAAGTTAAAAAAACAAACGCTAAAAAATAAAAACTACTGAAAGAAAGGGAGACTAAATGACAAACAATCTAGCTATTAATACAATTAGATTTTTAGGTGTTGACGCAATTAATAAGGCCAATAGTGGACATCCAGGAATTGTTTTAGGTGCTGCGCCGATGGCACATACACTTTTTACAAACCATTTAAATATTTATCCAAAACAAAGTAAATGGTTTAATAGAGATAGATTTATTTTATCTGCTGGACATGGCTCAATGTTATTATATGCACTATTACATTTGTCTGGTTTTAAGGTTTCACTTGATGACATTAAAAACTTTAGACAACCCGGTAATACCCCCGGCCATCCTGAATATGGTCATACAGATGGAGTTGAAACCACTTCTGGACCACTCGGACAAGGAATTTCTAATGCAGTAGGAATGGCACTTGCGGAAGCACATTTAAGTGCTAAATATAATAAAGAAAACTTTAAAATTGTTGATCACTATACATATGTAATATGTGGTGATGGTGATATTCAAGAAGGAGTTTGTAATGAAGCGATTTCTCTTGCCGGTCATTTAGCATTAAACAAATTAATCGTTTTATTTGATAGCAACGATATTCAATTAGATGGTCCAACATCATTAGCAACATCAGATAATCATAAAAAACGTTTCCTTGCATCTGGTTGGAATTATATTTTGGTTAGTGATGGCAATGATTTAACATTAATAAACAAAGCAATTAAAAAAGCGAAAAAATCATTAAAACCAACACTAATTGAAATTAAAACTTTAATTGGTTATGGTTCACCAGTTGAAAATAGTTCTAAATCCCATGGTTCACCAATTGGAATTGAAGGAAGAGAACTAACTGCTAAAAAGTTAAATTATCCATATAAACCTTTTGAAGTAGATGAAGAAGTTTATGCTTTATATAAGAAAAAAGTCTATAACAGAGGTAGAAAGATTTATAACAAATGGGTTAATCTAATGAAAGAATATAAAGAAGTTTACCCTAAATTATATAAAGAACTTAAACATGCAATTGATAATAATTATGAAGTTGAATTAAAAGATTTACCTTTTTATGAAATTGGCGCAAGTATTGCGACAAGGAATGCAAGCGGAGAAACACAAAACGTTTTATCTAAGAGATTTACCAACATTATTGGCGGTTCTGCAGATTTAACCGGATCAACTAAAGCTAAGGGTTTGAATGGAGATTTCTCCAAAGAAAATCGTCTTGGAAGAAACATTAATTATGGTGTTAGAGAACACGCTATGGGAAGCATTTCTAATGGGATTACATTACATGGGGGCTTAAAATCATTTGCAGGCGGATTCTTTGTTTTTAGTGATTATATGAAACCACCACTAAGAATGGCAGCTTTAATGAATATACCTTCAATATTTGTTTTTTCACATGACTCATTATTTGTTGGTGAGGATGGGCCTACGCATCAACCAATTGAACAATTAGTAATGTTAAGAAGTATTCCTAACTTTACAACAATCCGTCCTGCAGATGCGAATGAAACCGTTCAGGCTTGGAAGTTTGCGTTAAATAACGAAGGACCAACCGCAATAATCACAACAAGACAAAATGTTACTAACTACAGCAATTTTAATAAAAACTTTAATAAAGGTGGTTATGTGATTAGTAAAGAAAATGGTAAATTAGATGGTATATTACTTGCCTCAGGTAGCGAAGTTAGTTTAGCGATTGAAGCTCAAAAAGAACTTGAAAAAGAACATATTTATGTTAAAGTTGTTTCAATGCCTTCAATGGAAATGTTTGATAAACAAGATGTTTCATACAAACAAGAAGTTTTAAACAGTGATAAAATATTAGCTGTTGAAATGGCTAGTCCAATGCCATGGTATAAATATACTAAGCATGTCTTCGGAGTTGAAAGTTTTGGACTTTCAGCACCGATGAACATCGTTAAAGAAGAATTTAATTTTACTAAAGAACATATAGTTAAATTATATAAGGAAATATAAAATCTAAATTTAGAAGGAAAATATGGATGTTATAGTTGTTGGTGGCGGTCACGCAGGAATTGAAGCGGCTATCGCTACTGCAAAACTAAATAAAAAAACACTACTAATAACCGGCTCATTAAAAAGAGTCGGTTTTATGAGTTGTAACCCTTCAATTGGTGGTCCAGCTAAAGGAGTAGTTGTTAGAGAAATAGATGCTTTAGGAGGAATGCAAGCTAAGTTTGTTGATCAAACTA
This sequence comes from Acholeplasmatales bacterium, assembly GCA_050949105.1. Classification (GTDB taxonomy): domain Bacteria; phylum Bacillota_I; class Bacilli_A; order Acholeplasmatales; family UBA5453; genus DUQU01. The sequence goes on along the minus strand of JBMNFC010000011.1, from coordinate 317,697 downwards.
AAATTCAAATTAAAATGCTTAATCGCTCTAAAGGCCCAGCAGTTTGGGCATTAAGAGCGCAAATTGATAAAGTTGAGTATCCCAAAGTAGCGTTAAAAGCTCTACAGCAACAAGAAAACCTAGAACTCTTAGAAGCATTAGTAGAAGGTTTAATTGTTGAAGATAATAAAGTTAAAGGTGTTATTTTAGAAAATGGCGAAAAAATCTACTCTAAAACAGTGATTATTACTACTGGAACATATTTAGGAAGCAAAATCTTAAGAGGTCATGATGCAACCCCAAGTGGACCAGATAACGAGCCGACGACTTATGGTCTTTCTAAAACATTAAAAGACTTGGGATTTACAGTAATTAGATTAAAAACGGGAACTCCCGCAAGAGTTAAGAAAAATTCAATTAATTATGATGCGGTTATTCCTCAATATGGTGATTCCGAAAAACAAGTGTTTTCTTTTGATGAAGTTGAAAATGTGAGTCATATTGAAGTGCCTTGTTATTTAACCCACACTAATGAACGAACTCATGAAATTATTAATGCTCATTTAGGAGATTCAGCGATGTATGGTGGGTTAGTAGAAGGAGTAGGGCCTAGATATTGTCCATCAATTGAAGATAAAGTTGTTAAATTTTCTAGTCGTCCAAGTCATCAAGTTTTCTTAGAACCAGAAACTTTATCTAATGATGAAATTTATCTTCAAGGGCTATCTACATCAATGCCCAAAGATGTCCAAGTTGAAATTATTAAATCTATAAAAGGACTTGAAAATGCAGAAATTGTTAGATATGCTTATGCAATAGAATATGATGCGATTGACGCAAGAGAACTTAAACAAACTCTAGAAACAACTTTAATAGAAAACTTATATTGTGCTGGTCAAATTAACGGTACTAGTGGTTATGAAGAAGCGGCTTGTCAAGGATTGATGGCGGGAATAAATGCTTCATTAAAAATTGATAATAAAGAACCATTTATTTTAAGAAGAGATGAAGCATATATTGGGATATTAATTGATGATTTAATTTCAAAAGGAACAGAAGATCCTTATAGACTTCTTACAAGCAGAAGTGAATTTAGGTTACTTCAAAGACATGATAATGCCGATTTAAGATTAAGAAGACACGGGTATAATGTTGGTTTAATTGATGAAGAAAGATATCAAAAATTTAAGAAAAAAGAAGATAATATTTTAAAACTCACTGAAATATTTGAAAATGAATATTTGTTTCCTAACATAGAAACCAATGAAGCATTAGAAAAACTAAATATTCAACCAATTAACCAAAAAACGAGTTATGCTGAACTATTAAGAAGACCAGAAGTTAATATTTATATGTTAAGTGAATTTATTTCACTTGATAAATATAATGAAGAAGAATTAATTCAAGTAGAACTTAATATTAAATATAAACGTTATATTGAAAAAGCAGTAGAACAAGCTATAAAAGCAAAAAGCAAAGATAATAAAATTATTCCCGACAACATCAACTATGATTTAATTCATAATCTAGCTTTTGAAGCTAGAGAAAAACTAAAGAGACATAAACCTAAAACGTTAGGTCAAGCTTCACGCATTAGTGGTGTTAACCCAGCAGATATTAGCATTTTATTAGTATATTTGGAAACGATGAAATGAACTTAAAAGAACTTAATCTTGAACTAACCTTTAAACAAAAAGAACTGTTTGAAAAGTATTATGAATTTCTAATTCAAGAAAACAAAAGGTACAACTTAACTGCAATTAAAGACAAAGAAGAAGTCTATTATAAACACTTCTATGATTCACTTACTTTAGTTAAAACAAATTTAATTAAAGAAGATGTTTCGTTATGTGATATTGGTTCAGGTGCGGGCTTTCCCGGCGTTCCTCTTAAAATATTATTTCCTAATTTAAAGGTAACAATTGTTGAATCTCAAACTAAAAAAACGGAGTTTTTAAAGAAACTTATTAAACTTTTAGAGTTAGAAAATGTAGAGATTATTAATAAACGTGCTGAGGAATATGCCCATAAAAAATATTTCGATATTGTGACTGCAAGAGCAGTTGCGGATTTATCTATTTTAAATGAACTTTGTATTCCACTTGTTAAAAAAGGTGGTTACTTTATCGCGATGAAAGGTAGTTATGAAGAAGAGTTAGAAAAGTCATTAAAGGGAATAAACATTTTAGGTGGCAAACTTATAAATGTGGTGTCTTTTGATTTGCCGAAAGCGATGGGGAAAAGAAATTTAATAGTTATTAAAAAGGAAAAAATGGTTAAGGGTTATCCAAGAATGTTTAGTCAAATTAAGAAAAAACCACTGTAAATAAAGATTATTTTGTCAAAATAAGCGTTATATATTATAATATATACAAAGGAGTTGTTGAAAGATGGAAAGAAAACAAAGAGGACTTAGAGATTTACTTAAACAAGATGTTCATGAAGAAATTTTAGAAGGAGAAAAAATTGAAGAAATAGAACTTTCTTTAATTTCCCCAAACCCGTTTCAACCGAGGAAACACTTTGATGAAGAAAAAATGGAAGAATTAGCGCATTCCATTAAAGAACATGGAGTTTTTCAGCCAATAATTTTAAAAAAGGTTAAAGACGGTTATATGATCGTTGCGGGTGAAAGACGTTTTCGTGCGGCAAAACAACTCAATTTAAAAACAATTCCTGCGATTGTTAGAAATTATGATCAAGCAGAAGTTGCCGAATTAACATTAGTTGAAAATTTACAAAGAGAAGATTTAAATCCAATTGAAGAGGCAGAAGCTTATCAACATATTATGAGAGCAATGGAACTAACTCATAAACAATTAGCGGATAAAATAGGTAAATCAAGAAGCCATATTACAAATACATTAGGCCTTTTGAATTTACCAGATGAAGTGAAAGAAATGTTATTTAATAGTGAAATTTCTATGGGTCATGCGCGCGTGTTATCTAAATTAGATGATCCTAAACGCATCAAAGAGCTTGCGCAAAGAATCGTTAGTCAAAACTTATCAGTTAGACAAATTGAAGCATTAGCAGGCGAAGAAGTAAAAACAAACGTTCAAAAACGAGAACCAAAACCAAATGTCTATCTTGCATATGAAAGAGAGATTAAAGACCATTTAGGTTATAAAGCCACCATTACGGATAAAAAGGTAACCATTCGCTATAAAGACGAAAGCGAATTAGAAGAGATTTTAAACATTTTACTTAAATGAAATACAAAATAGACGATATAATCAAAACTAAAAAACCACATGTTTGTGGGAACAATGAGTGGCAGGTTATTAGAGTCGGAGCGGACATTAAAATTAGGTGTTTAAAGTGTGATAGGGAAGTAATGATACCTAAATATGATTTAGATAAAAAAGTAAAGCAAGATTCTTAAGGAATTTTGCTTTTTTTATTAAAAAAGCCTTTTTGTGTTGCATTTTTATTATGTTTAAGATAGAATAATAAGGCAGCGCGAATTTTGGTGGGGTAGCGAAGAGGCTAAACGCGGCAGACTGTAAATCTGCTCCCCAAGGGTTCGGCGGTTCGAATCCGTCCCCCACCACCATAACAAAATTATTATAAACGGGTCGGAAAAGTATTGACAACCCGCTTTTATAATGATAGAATAAACAAGCGCGCTAAATAATTAGCAGGCAAAACACAAGGTCTTTGAAAACTGAATAGTGATTATAGAAAATGGATTATAAAACAACAATTTTTTGAGATAAGATAAAAAGAAGCTAGAAACAAACGAAAACGATAAAATAAAAATTTAACGGAGAGTTTGATCCTGGCTCAGGATGAACGCTGGCGGCGTGCCTAATACATGCAAGTCGAACGCACTGCGCAAGTAGTGAGTGGCGAACGGGTGAGTAACACGTAGGTAACATGTCCATACGACGAGGATAACGGTTGGAAACGACTGCTAAGACTGGATAGGAACATTGGAGGCATCTTCAATGTTTTAAAGGACTTTAACAAGTACACGTATGGGGTGACCTGCGGCGCATTAGCTAGTTGGTAGGGTAGAGGCCTACCAAGGCGATGATGCGTAGCCGGACTGAGAGGTTGAACGGCCACATTGGGACTGAGACACGGCCCAGACTCCTACGGGAGGCAGCAGTAGGGAATTTTCGGCAATGGGGGGAACCCTGACCGAGCAACGCCGCGTGAATGATGAAATACTTCGGTATGTAAAGTTCTTTTATTTATGAAGAACGACGGATGGAAAAATCCGAGTGACGGTAGTAAATGAATAAGCCCCGGCTAACTATGTGCCAGCAGCCGCGGTAATACATAGGGGGCAAGCGTTATCCGGAATTATTGGGCGTAAAGGGTGCGTAGGCGGTAAGTTAAGTTTAAAGTATAAGCTCATGGCTCAACCATGGGAGGCTTTAGAAACTGGCTAACTTGAGTAAGGTAGAGGCAAGTGGAATTCCATGTGTAGCGGTAAAATGCGTAAATATATGGAGGAACACCGGTGGCGAAGGCGGCTTGCTGGGCCTTAACTGACGCTGAGGCACGAAAGCGTGGGGAGCAAACAGGATTAGATACCCTGGTAGTCCACGCCGTAAACGATGAGTACTAAGTGCTGGGGAACTCAGTGCTGAAGTTAACATAGTAAGTACTCCGCCTGAGTAGTACGTGCGCAAGCATGAAACTCAAAGGAATTGACGGGACCCCGCACAAGCGGTGGATCATGTTGTTTAATTCGAGGATACGCGAAGAACCTTACCAGGCCTTGACATACCTTGCGAAGTTATAGAGATATAATGGAGGCTAACGAGGATACAGGTGGTGCATGGTTGTCGTCAGCTCGTGTCGTGAGATGTTGGGTTAAGTCCCGCAACGAGCGCAACCCTCATTGCTAGTTACCATCATTAAGTTGGGGACTCTAGCGAGACTGCCAGTGACAAACTGGAGGAAGGTGGGGATGACGTCAAATCATCATGCCCCTTATGGCCTGGGCTACAAACGTGATACAATGGCTGAAACAAAGGGAAGCGAAGGGGAGACCTGGAGCAAAACTCATAAAAGCAGTCTCAGTTCAGATTGAAGTCTGCAACTCGACTTCATGAAGTCGGAATCGCTAGTAATCGCAGATCAGAATGCTGCGGTGAATACGTTCCCGGGGTTTGTACACACCGCCCGTCAAACCACGAAAGTTGGTAATGCCCAACGCCGGTGGCCTAACCTGAAAAGGGGGGAGCCGTCTAAGGCAGGACTGATGATTGGGGTTAAGTCGTAACAAGGTATCCCTACGGGAACGTGGGGATGGATCACCTCCTTTCTAAGGAATTTTAAGAAATTTGAATATTTTAAGAAAAATGAATATTTCAATAAAATTGGAATTAAAGAAGGAAAGTAAAAAAAATTCATAAAAATAATCACATTCAGTTTTGAAAGACTATGTGTTTAGAAAAGGGCCTGTAGCTCAGCTGGTTAGAGCATTCGGCTGATAACCGAAAGGTCGATGGTTCGAGTCCATTCAGGCCCACCATCTAACTGCTGGGGAGTATTTAAGCGTAAGAGGTCTTTGAAAAGTAGATAAATTCTGAAAAAAAATAAGGTTAAGGAAGAAAGAGCATACAGCGAATGCCTAGGCACTAAGCGCCGACGAAGGACGCAACTAACGGCGAAACGCTACGGGGAGCGGTAAGTACGCAACGATCCGTAGGAATCCGAATGGGGAAACCCGTCATGTAGGAGACATGACACACAAGGAATTGTGGGGGAACGCAGGGAATTGAAATATCTTAGTACCTGTAGGAAAAGAAAGTAAGAACGATTCTGCAAGTAGCGACGAGCGAACGTAGAGGAGCCAGATACACAACAGTTAAAAAATTATATTATAGACGAACACTTTGGGAAGGGTGACTAGAGAAGGTGAAAGTCCTGTAGTTAAAATAATATAATCTGGTGTAACAAGAAGTAGGTCGGGACACGAGGAATCCCGATTGAAGAAGTGAGGACCATCTCATAAGGCTAAATACGTCTTAGTGACCGATAGTGAACCAGTACCGTGAGGGAAAGGTGAAAAGAACCCCGGGAGGGGAGTGAAAGAGAACCTGAAACTGTGTGCTTACAAGTAGTCAGAGCTTAAAAGAAGTGATGACGTGCCTTTTGTAGAATGAACCGGCGAGTTACGATATATAGCGAGGTTAAGTCTGAGGGGACGGAGCCGAAGGGAAACCGAGTGTTAAGAGCGCGGAGGAGTTATATGTTGTAGACCCGAAACCAGGTGATCTAGCCATGTGCAGGTTGAAGTCTATGTAAAAGTAGATGGAGGACCGAACGAGGGAGTGTTAAAAAACTCTTCGATGACGTGTGGCTAGGGGTGAAAAGCCAAACGAACCTGGAGATAGCTGGTTCTCCCCGAAATAGCTTTAGGGCTAGCGTTAGGAAGCAGATTTATGAAGGTAGAGCACTGAATGTGTGATGGCCGCACCTCGCGGTACTGAGCCCAAATAAACTCCGAATGTCATAAATCGAAACTAGCAGTCAGACTATGGGTGATAAGGTTCATAGTCAAGAGGGAAAGAGCCCAGACCGCCAGATAAGGTCCCGAAATTTATGCTAAGTGGCAAAGGAAGTGGAGATGCACAAACAGCTAGGAGGTTGGCTTAGAAGCAGCCATCCTTTAAAGAGTGCGTAACAGCTCACTAGTCGAGTGACTCTGCGCCGAAAATGTACCGGGGCTAAGCATAATACCGAAGCTGCGGATTTGGAGAGTAATTTCTAAGTGGTAGGGGAGCGTTCTAATGGTGAAGAAGCAAGCCTGAGAAGGACTTGTGGAGCGATTAGAAGTGAGAATGCCGGTGTAAGTAACGAAAAGAGAGGTGAGAATCCTCTCCGTCGAAAACCCAAGGATTCCAGGGGAAGGCTCGTCCGCCCTGGGTAAGTCGGGACCTAAGGTGAGTCCGAGAGGAGTAGCCGATGGATATCAGGTAAAGAGTCCTGAACTAGTATATATACAGAAGGAGTGACAAAGGAGGCTAGGCTTCGCCGCTAAGTGGATTGAGGTCGAGATAACGAGTGTAGGGAGTAGGCAAATCCGCTCTCTGTGAAGCATGAGTTATGATAGGTAAAGGAGTACGATGTCAAACTTTCGAGAAAAGCTTCTATGGAAAATATATATACTACCCGTACCGTAAACCGACACAGGTGGGTGGGTAGAAAATACTAAGACGCGCGAGAAAACCCTTGTTAAGGAACTCGGCAAAATGACCCCGTAACTTCGGGAGAAGGGGGACTTTTAATGAAAAAAGAGAGTCGCAGAGAAAAGGCCCAAGCGACTGTTTATCAAAAACACAGGTCACTGCAAAACCGTAAGGTGAAGTATAGTGGCTGACGCCTGCCCGGTGCTGGAAGGTTAAGAGGAGAAGTTAGGCAACGAAGCTTTGAATTGAAGCCCCAGTAAACGGCGGCCGTAACTATAACGGTCCTAAGGTAGCGAAATTCCTTGTCGGGTAAGTTCCGACCCGCACGAAAGGCGTAACGATTTGGGCACTGTCTCAACAAGGGACTCGGTGAAATCAAGCTGCCGGTGAAAACGCCGGCTACCCGCGACAGGACGAAAAGACCCCATGGAGCTTTACTGTAGCTTGATATTGAGACTCGGTGTACGATGTACAGGATAGGTGGGAGGCAAAGAAGTTAGAACGTTAGTTTTGATGGAGCCAATGTTGGGATACCACCCTTTGTGCATTGGGTTTCTAACCTAGGGATGTGTAGTCTCGGGGACAGTGTCAGGTAGGCAGTTTGACTGGGGCGGTCGCCTCCCAAAGAGTAACGGAGGCGCCCGAAGGTTCCCTCGAATTGGTTGGAAATCAATTTAAAGAGTGTAAAGGCAGAAGGGAGCTTGACTGCGAGACCAACAAGTCGAGCAGGTACGAAAGTAGGGCTTAGTGATCTTCCGATTCCGGATGGAAGGGTCGGGACTCAACGGATAAAAGCTACCCTGGGGATAACAGGCTTATCGCATCCAAGCGTTCACAGCGACGATGCGGTTTGGCACCTCGATGTCGGCTCGTCGCATCCTGGAGCTGGAGAAGGTTCCAAGGGTTGGGCTGTTCGCCCATTAAAGCGGCACGTGAGCTGGGTTCAGAACGTCGTAAGACAGTTCGGTCTCTATCCGTCGTGGGCGTAGGAAATTTGAAGGGAGCTGTCCTTAGTACGAGAGGACCGGGATGGACACACCGCTGGTGTACCAGTTGGCTTGCCAAGGCCACAGCTGGGTAGCTACGTGTGGAAGGGATAAACGCTGAAAGCATCTAAGCGTGAAGCCCCCCTTAAGATGAGATTTCCCAAGTAGTAAGATCCGTCAAAGACGATGACGTAGATAGGCTGGGTGTGGAAGTGCAGTAATGTATGGAGCTGACCAGTACTAATAGATCGAGGACTTAACCTTATAAAAGAATTTATCTAGTTTTGAGAGAATGTCTGGTGGCGATGGCGAAGTGGACACACCTGTTCCCATACCGAACACAGAAGTTAAGCACTTCAGCGCCGACAATAGTCCTAAGGGGCGAAGATAGGTCGTTGCCAGGCAATCCTCATAAAATGGGGAATTAGCTCAGTTGGGAGAGCACCTGCCTTACAAGCAGGGGGTCAGTGGTTCGAGCCCGCTATTCCCCACCATTTTATTTATAGGAAATACCTAAAGAACGCCGAAATAGCTCAATTGGTAGAGCATCTGACTTGTAATCAGAGGGTTGCGGGTTCAAGTCCTGTTTTCGGCACCATCTGTCCCGTTAGCTCAGTCGGTAGAGCACCAGACTTTTAATCTGGGTGTCGAAAGTTCGATTCTTTCACGGGACACCATTTATAATAAGCCTGAGTGGTGGAATAGGTAGACACGTGGGACTTAAAATCCCATGGGTGATGAACCCGTGCCGGTTCAACTCCGGCCTCAGGTACCAAACATGGGGCTTTAGCTCAGCTGGAAGAGCACCTGTTTTGCAAGCAGGGGGTCGTCGGTTCAAATCCGATAAGCTCCACCAATTTACTTATTCCATCATTTGATGAACATATAGCCATATGGCGGTGTAGCTCAGCTGGCTAGAGCGTACGGTTCATACCCGTAAGGTTGTGGGTTCAAGTCCCTCCGCCGCTACCATGGACCCGTAGCTCAGTTGGTTAGAGCTACCGGCTCATAACCGGTCGGTCGTAGGTTCGAGTCCTACCGGGTCCACCAATACCATAAAACTTAATATTGTTGGAGAAATACCCAAGTCTGGCTGAAGGGATCGGTCTTGAAAACCGACAGGGTGTAAAAGCCGCGGGGGTTCGAATCCCTCTTTCTCCGCCATCTAATACCGCGGGGTAGAGCAGTTCGGTAGCTCGTCGGGCTCATAACCCGGAGGTCGTAGGTTCAAATCCTTCCCCCGCAACCAAAATGGTCCGGTAGTGTAGTGGTTAACATGCCAGTCTGTCACACTGGAGATCGCGGGTTCAAGTCCCGTCCGGACCGCCACTTATGGCTCTGTAGCTCAGTCGGTAGAGCAACGGACTGAAAATCCGTGTGTCACCGGTTCAATTCCGGTTGGAGCCACCACCAGTTAGTAATAACGGCAAGAAGCCGTTTTTTTTTACGCTTAAGAATTCGGAAATAATTTTTAAAAGTCATATTAATTGTAATAACAATGTGATAAAATAAAAGAAAGACTCACAAGGAGGATTAAATAATGATAGGACAAGCAAGTATGATTTTAAGTGTTGCATTTATTGTTATTATCATTTTATCTGCATTTGCGGGATTTATAAAAGGAATGAAAAAGTCCATTTTTCAACTTGTATTTTCACTATTCTTTTTTATTCTCGCGCTTCTTATAATTCCGTTTATCGCAGAAGCAATAATAAATAAGGATATTAGTGCTTATAGGCAATTGTTTCCAGCAGAATTTCAGGATAATGTTTCAACAGTTAAAGGAACTATATCGTCTATACTAATGGAACAATTTCCAGAACAACAAGCTCTTTTTGCTCCTGGATCAACAACATTAGAAATTATTTATGGGGTGATTAAACTAGTACTTATAATAGTATTGTTTTTAGTTTATTTCCTCTTTTCACTTACAATTTTAAAGTTAATCACTTTGATATTTTGGCAATTTGTTAAACCTAAAGAAAAAGAGAAAAAACGACGCCTTATTGGAACAATGATAGGTGGTTTTAGAGGACTTCTTACTGTTTTATTACTTGCAATCCCATTAGCGGGACTTTCTTCAATATATAGTTCAGTTTCTACAGCAATGGAAGCGATGGAAAGTGCTAATAATGAAGAAGGGACAGAAGAAACAGAAAGTTTTGAAGAAGACATGGGAGAGTATGGTGAACTTTTCACATCATATGATAAAACATGGGTTGCTAAAATATGTGATACATCTGATTTAGATGAGAAAATGTTTGACTCAGTTTTCAAAATAACTGTTAAAATTGATGATAAAAAAGAATCACTAAAAATAAGAAAAGAATTAATGCACATAGTTAATATTTATGATATTGTAATGCGAGCTACGGGCGGAAATATTGATGAAAATATAATATTTCAAATATCAAATGATGATCTTGAAGAAATTAAAGAAAATTTAGATAATACAAATGTTTTAAAACTTGTTCAAGCTGTTGGTGTTGAATATTTGTATGGAATGATTAAAGAAAATAATTTAGATAAAGGTTATGAAACACATTTAACTCCTAAAAACTTAAAAAGTATTGATTTAAAAGGGGATATAATAACTCTATTTAATGTAATTCAAATCATTAATAGAAATGAATTTAATGGTTCAATTGAGGAGAAAATTTTTTCCTTTGATGAAGCTACCGCAACTGAAATAGTTGAAGAAATGGCTAAAATAGAATGGCTTGGTTATTTGCTTCCAATGGGACTTAATACGCTTTTAAATAGTGAAGATATGCAACAACTTATCACAATGTATGATATTGATGTAAATGCCATTAACAAGCCAAGTCCCGATGAATTGGTTGAAGACTTTAAGAACATAAAAAACGTTTATATAACATTAAAAGATTTAGGTGTAAATAATTTAGAAGATGCTAAAAATTTGTTTGGCGATGACTTTTTAACAACGTTAGAAGATGAGCAAGTTGAAGAAATAGTTGATGTCATTTTCGATTTTGAATTGTTGGATTCAAACGTTAACCTAATTGCTGCTTTTATTCATAACGAAATAGATAAAGAACCATCGTTACAAGGTTTAATTTCTAAGGAAGATTTTATTGAAAAATTTGATAAAGAAGAAGTTAAATATGTTGTTTTATTAGCAAAACTTTTAGCTGAAAATACTGATGAAAATGGTGATGTTAATTTAGAGGTTCTTTTAAATAATGATAGCATTAATAAACTTTCAAGAATATTGGCATATTCTAAAATACTTAGTGAATTTACACCACCCCTTCTAGAATCAGTTTTTAACAATTTTAGTACAGTAGTAGTATTAGAAGTACCTAATGATGTTTCTTATAAAAATGAACTAGGTGAACAAGAATTAAAAGCCTTATTCAATGCGTTTAAGACAATAAATGACTATGGTATGTTGAGTTCTACTTTCGACGTTGGCAGTATTACTAACACACAAATTACTAACATTTCAAGCAAATTATCAGCAAGTATAACAATTAGACATAACATTACCGCAATTATTCAACAATTAATAAACGAACAAGGTTATACTAATATAACTATTCCAGATTTTGAAAGAGACCATTGGACAAGTAATGAACTATATCATACATTAAGAGTATTTACAATAGTTGCTTCTGGAAATATGTTAGAAGGTGATAATAGTGATAATTTGGCACATTCAATGGCAAGATCTGTCACAATCAATGACATTATTGTGGATTTATTAGAAGAGGCTATTGCAGATTACAACTATTCAGTAGAAGTTGAAATTCTTGACAAAGAAGAATATTTTGGTGAAGCCGGCGAAAATGAATTAAAGGCATTATTAGATGCGGTTAAAACATTAAATGATTATGGTATTTTAAGTGCTACTTTTGATTTCAATACTCTAGACACTGATGAGAAAATTTTAAATATTTCAGCAGATTTATCCGCAAGCAAAACAATTAGAAGTAATATTACCGCGATTATAAAGAAATTGATAAGTGATCAAGGTTATACTGTCACTATTGCAGATTACGCAGAAGATCATTGGACAACTAATGAACTATACCATACAATAAGGGCATTTAAGATAGTCACTTCTGGAAATATGTTAGAAGGTGATAATAGTGATAATTTAGCACATTCGATGTCAAAATCTGTAACAATAAATAGTATTACTAAAGATTTACTAGAAGAAGCTATTTTAGATTATAATTATGAAATAGAAATTCAAATTCTTGAAAATGACGAATACTTTGGTGAGTCTGGCGAAAATGAATTAAAAGCTTTATTTAATGCAGTTAAAACATTAAATAATTATAATATTTTAAGTTCTACTTTTAGTTTTAATACATTAGATACTGATGAGAAAATTTTAAATATTTCAGCAGATTTATCCGCAAGTAAAACAGTTAGAAATAATATTAATGGAATAATTGTTTATATTGTTACCGGTAAGGGTTATAATTTCGTTGCGCCAAGTTATCCAGAAACACACTGGTCAACAAATGAAATATATTATACAATATCAGCTCTTAAGGTTTTTGAAATTAATAGTATTGATAATGACAATCTTCATACTTTAACTAATGCAGAAATTGGTAAAATTGCAAAATCTAAAACAATTACAGATGCATTTAAAGCGGAAGTATATAGAATGAATGCGAATGTTCCTGAAAATGCTAGCCCTCTAAAAGGAAAACTAGTTATTCCAGAGGTTGTTTGGGAATCTACAGAAACTACTAAAGGAGAATTTGAAAACATTTTATTGTCACTGAAAGAAGTTCAAGGCAATAATGACTTTTCAACATTTAATCCAAGTATTGAAGTATTGTATGGTAAAAATAAGGAAGTCGTTTTCGCATCTGAAGTTATTATGCATACTTTTGTAGAAAAACATTTTAAACCATTGATTTTAGTTGATTTGGAACAATATTTTGAACCGAAAGATTATTATGGAAATGACTACGTTTGGTATGGAAATCCTAATGACACATTTGATTTCCTACAAGCATTAGAAGATTTAAATACTGCGGGAATAGATTATAGAGTAATGGACTTCAATTTATTTAAGACAGTTTTAAAATCTGATCCAAACAAACCAAGAGAAGTAAATGATGCGATAATTCAATCAAGAATATTTACCCATTCATTAACTAAGATGTTTAAAGAACTTGTTTATAATCAAGGTGGAATTCCACCAGCATTATTCCCTATCCACGAGGGCGATCCTGAAGAATGGGGTACACCTACTCAAGATGGAAAACTACTTGATGTGTTAAACGCAATTAGAATGTTACCGTAGTAAAAAGGATTATATTACGATTAGGAGCTTCTAGTTTAGCACTCACGGTTTTAACTGTATGTTCATTTTATAGTGATATTGCTAGTAGGGTTATTAGTAAAGACTGGGTAGAATATAAGACATCGTGCCTACGACATTATAGATGTTGTGGTTTGCAGTAATTGCGTTTATTATTATGGTATTCCTACAACAGTAAAAACTAAAAAAGAAGGCTAATTTAAAGAAATTATTAAATGAAAAGTGCGTGTTCAACGCACTTTTTGTGTAATTGTGTGAAAATTATTTCAATTATTAATTTCAAATAATCATTTAAGTAAGGTTTATTAAAAGGTATGTTAAAATTAGAAACACTTATTAAAGGAGGTATATTTTATGGAAAAAATAGGAATTTTAGTTTGTAGTAACTCAGGAATTGATTATGAAAAAACTGAATATCCTTATGTTGTTGCGCGTTCAAAACTAATTATTGATGGTAAAGAGTATGAAGATTATATTGATATTACCGCAGATGAGTTCTATCAAATTTTAGTAAAAAATCCTAACGTACCATTATCAACAGCACAAGTATCTACGGGAGAACTTATTGATATTTACGAATGTTTTAAAAAACAAGGCTACACTGATATAATTGCGATTAGTATTTCTTCAAAATTATCAGGCATTTATCAAAATATGGTTTTAGCTGCACAAATGGTAGAAGGAATAAATGTTCATATTTTAGATAGTAAAACAGTTTCTTATGGACAAATGTATTTAGTTGAACTTGCAGCTTCAATGATTAAAAAAGGTAAACAGTCTAAGGAAATTATGGAAAAACTAATTGATATAAGGGATCGTATTCAAATTTTTGTTTTAGTAGATACACTTAAGTTTTTAGTTAAGAATGGTCGTTTAAGCGTGACAAGTGGCGCTTTAGGAACATTATTAAAAATCAAACCTTTACTTAATTTTGATAAAGAGGGTAGATTAGTTGCTTATGAAAAAATTAGAACATCTTCTAAAGCAAGAGCGCGTTTTATGGAACTGGCTAAAATGAAAATTGACGAAGGTGTAGAAGCGATGTTTTTAGCTTACACAAATAATAAAGAATTCGTCGAAGAAATCAAAAAAGAACTGTTAGAATACAAACCTGATTTACAAATTAAAGTAGCTCCACTTACCCCTGTAGTAGGTGCTCATGCGGGCCCTGGTACTTGTGGATTTGGATTTGTAAGAAAATAAAAAAAATCCTCTTAAAATTTAATGTTTTAGAGGGTTTTTTTATGATATAATGTTTTCAAAGGCGAGGTGATTTTAAAATGAGATATATTTTTGGAATAGATATCGGGGCAACTAGTGTTAAATTAGGACTTTTTAAAGACGATAAACTAATAAAAAAATATCAAATGCCTTCTAACACCGAAGAAAAAGGGAAATATGTTTTAAGAGATATTTCCAATAAAATAAAAGAAATTTTAAAAGAAGAAAAAATCTCTTTAAAAAATGTAAAAGGATTTGGTTTTGGAGTACCAGGAACAGTCGTTAAAAATAGAGTTATTAGATGTGTCAATTTAGGATGGGAAGACATTCAAGTAGATAAAGAATTTAAGGTTTTAATGGGCAAGGATATTTATGTGAAAGTTGGTAATGATGCAACTTTAGCTGGAATTGGCGAGTATACTAAAATGGGACTTAATAAGACCATTGTTTTTATTACACTTGGAACTGGTGTTGGCGGGGGCATCATTAATGAAGGAATTTGGTTTGAAGGAGCAACTGGTGCTGTTGGCGAAATAGGACACTTTAATATTGATAAAAATGGTCCTCTATGTACATGTGGAAATAAAGGCTGTCTTGAAACATATATAAGTATTAGAGGATGGAACCGAATTGCAGAAGAAGTTATTAAAGAAGGTAGACTTAAAACTAAATTAGATATTAATAATTTAGATCCAAGATTTATTCATACGCTTGCGAAAGAAGGCGATGAAGTAGGAATTGAAGTTGTCAAAAGGGTTGCGGATATTTTAGGTTATGCTTGTGCGAATATTGCTACAGTTGTCAATCCTGATGTTTTTATTATTGGCGGCGGCATTTCTAATGCAGGATGGATTTTAATTGATAATCTAAAAGAATCTTTCAAAAAATATGCATTTTATGGTGTTAAAAATACAACTTTTGAGTTGGCAAAATTAGGCAACGATGCAGGAATGTATGGTTGTTACTATATGGTAGAAAAACAAGATTAAAAAACAAATGAATAGCTGTTTAATTCAAGGTTATATCTACAATATTATTGATATTTTTAAAGAAGAGTTGTCCATTAAAAAAGAAAGAGAACTCTTTTTTAAAGCTAAAAATTTATGTTTAGAAGAACTCTTTATTTTAGAGAGCAAAACTACTAGTGAAACGAAAAATATTTTAAGAATTTTAAGAGATTTTTTAGAAGACCCTAACATTAATAGTAAAACATTAGAATTAATTGAAAATGGCTTTTCAAGGGGATATAGCTATATTAAGGCAGTTGATAATTATCTTGAAAATTTAAAGGACAGCAAATTAAAAAAAATAGTCAATAATTTTAACAATGTTAGAGATTTTATGTTGATAAAAATGTATGGGCAAAAGCTTAAAAATCTACCTAAAAAAGACCTTGTTTTGGTAGTTGATGAATTATCTAGTTTTCTTCTTTTAAACATTCCTTCAAATGTAAAAGGAATTATTACTAAGAAAGAACCTTTAAAACCATTTTTAAAGACATTAATTAACGAAAAAGATTTTTTAGTAATTGTTAGTAAAGAAGATTATAAAAATGACACATTTGTTTTATTGGACGGAGAAAATAATAAAATACTTTTTGAGAAAAAAGAAAGTGCTAAAACTGAAAAGAAACAATATCATAAAGAAAACTTTCAAGTTTATTTAAATGTTTCCTCCATTAGTGTTATCGATGATGAGATAAAGGAGTTAATTGATGGAATCGGAATACTAAAAACTGAATATTTGTTTTTAGGCAAAGGATATGTTGACAAAAAAGAACAAATTAGTATTTATAGAGATATTTTAAGAGAAATGTATCCTAAAAGAGTTAAGATAAGATTATTTGATTTTAAAAATGATAAGAAACCTTACTTTTTGAGAGACGATTTATCATATGAATTTAATTTATGTGATTATTTATATGAAGAACAGCTAGAGGCAATCTTAGAGGCAAATGAAGGGTTGGGTAATGCAGAAATAATTATTCCCCAAATTAATGCGGTTAGTGAATTTAGGCAAGCAGTAGCAGTAATTAAAATAATTTATAAAAATAATAAATGTAAAGAACTGTTGCCTAAAATAGGAATCATGTTAGAAACAAAAGAAGCGTTTGATAATTTAAGCACATTTAAAGAAGAATCATTTATGGTCATTAACGCTAGTGAACTTAGCAAGGAATTATTAGGTTTTGATAAAAATGAATTAAATAATTACAAAAATTATAATAATAATGTAATTGAAATAATTAAAATTGTTTCAGCATTTTGCAGAAAAAATAATATTGATTATCTAATAACTGGTGATTTATTAGGTAATAAAACTATTTTAAATATGTTGATACAAAGACGAGAAAGGGCTTTTTCGATTCCTAAATCATTTTTAAATAAAACATTAGAAGTAATTAATAACATAGAAATAAAATAAAAAAGAAGTAGAATATAAAAAAGAAATGCAACTTTTTAAGCAATTAGGGGTTGCACTTTTTTTATTTTTATTATATAATAATTAACGCTTGCGCGTTTAGCAAGAAGGCTTTGAGGCGGGAGGTTGTTGGCACACGGGTAGCCGTTGTTAGTGTGTTAGGATATTTCCGCTTAGCAAGTTTATACGAAGATATAGGCGAAAGGAGAAAAATAATGGCAAAAGAAGTAATCAAAATTCGTTTAAAGGCTTATGATCACAGACTCATAGACCAATCAGCGAAAAAAATCATCGAAAGCGTTAGAAAGTCTGGTGCAGAGGTAAAAGGACCAATCCCACTACCTACCAAAAGAGAAGTTTTCACGATTTTAAGAAGTCCACACGTAAATAAGGATTCTCGTGAACAATTTGAAAGAAGGACACACAAACGCTTAATCGAAATTGTTGAGCCAAATGCTCAAACTATTGAAGCCCTTATGCACATTGATTTACCTAGTGGTGTGGATATCGTGCTCAAAAAATAAAAAAACAAAAATAATAAGAAAAAGGAGAAACAAACATGGCCAAAGGAATCTTAGGTAGAAAACTTGGGATGACACAAATCTTTAATGAAAACGGTCATCTCGTCCCTGTCACTGTTATTGATGTTAAAGATAACGTTGTTCTACAACAAAAAACATTAGAAACAGATGGATATGTCGCAACTCAACTTGGGTTTGAAGACAAAAGGGAATCATTATCAAACAAGCCAGAACAAGGGCACGTTTCAAAAGCTAATACAGCACCTAAGCGCTTCGTTAAAGAAATCCGCTTTGATAGAGTGCTTAATGAGCTTACAACATTAGCGGTAGGCGAAACTGTTTCTGGTAGTATATTTAATGAAGGTGAATTCGTTGATGTTCAAGGAGTTACTAGAGGTAAAGGTTTCCAAGGAAACATCAAACGTCACAATCAAGCAACAGGATTTAGTTCTCACGGTTCTAGATATCACAGAGGACCTGGTTCAATGGGAGCAATTAAAGGGAATTTAAAAGGTAAACCACTACCTGGTCAAATGGGTTATGTAACTAAAACAGTTCAAAACCTAGAAATTGTGAAAATTGACAAAGAAAGAGAATTAATTTTAGTGAAAGGTTCAATTCCAGGACCTAAAAAAGGTTTAGTAGTAGTTAGATCTGCGATTAAACATGTTGGTAAAGGAGTATAAATATGAAAGTACAAGTTTATAAACAAGATGGTAATAAAGATTCTTTACTAACACTAAATGAACAGATTTTCAATATTGAACCAAATATGCAAGTTCTTTATGATGTCATTAACGCTCAAAGAGCAGCAATGCGCAGAGGTACTGCAGATACTAAAGTAAGAAGCGAAGTTCGTGGAGGCGGAAGAAAACCTTGGCGCCAAAAAGGAACAGGTCGTGCAAGACATGGTTCAAGAAGAAGTCCAATTTGGGTTGGTGGTGGAGTTACATTTGGTCCTACACCAAGAAGTTACAAAGTTAAAGTTAACAAAAAAGTTGGACGTTTAGCAATTAAGAGTGCGTTATCACTTCATTTCCAAAAAGAACAACTTCTAATAGTAGATAAAATTGATGTAAGTGAACCAAAGACAAAATTGTTCCAAGATATCTTAAATAGTCTATCTATCAATGAACGAGTATTATTTGTAGGTGTCAATTTTTCTGATAATGCAATATTAGCAGCAAGAAACATTTCCCATGTTTCATTAGAGAATGCATCACATACAAGTGTTCTTCAACTAATGAGTTGTTCAAAGCTTGTTTTAACTGTTGATGCGGTTAAATATTTTGAGGAGGTCCTTTAAGATGATTAAATATTATGAAATTATTAAAGAACCGATAATTACAGAACAATCTACTAAAATGATTGAAGGTTCAAATACTTATACATTTAAAGTAGACAAAAAAGCGAATAAAATTGAAATCAAAAATGCAGTTGAACACATTTTCAAAGTCCACGTATTAAGAGTTAACACAACAAACGTTGATAGAAAATTCAAGAGAATGGGCCAACATGAAGGTTTTAAGCCAGCATACAAAAAAGCTTATGTAACAATTGCAAAAGGCGAAAAGATCGACGCCTTTACGATTTAATTTATGATAATTAAAGGAGAATTAACTTATGGCGGTTAAAAATTATAAACCAACGACAAATGCACGCAGAAATATGAGTGTATTAACGTATGAAGAAATTACATCAACAACTCCTGAAAAATCACTATTAGAGCCATTACACAAAAAAGCAGGAAGAAATAATTCTGGAAAAATCACTGTTCGTCACCAAGGTGGTGGAGCAAAGAGAAAATACCGTGTAATTGATTTTAAGAGAAATAAAGATGATATTTTAGGAAAAGTAGCAACCATTGAATACGATCCAAATAGAAGTGCGAATATTGCATTAATCAACTATTTAGATGGTGAAAAGAGATATATTATCGCACCTAAAGATATTAAGGTCGGAGAAATGATTGAAAGTGGCGAAAAAGTAGATATCAAGATAGGTAATGCACTACCTATTATGAATATTCCTGTAGGTACTGTTGTACATAATATTGAATTATCTCCAGGTAAAGGTGGACAAATCGCAAGAAGCGCGGGAACAAGTGCCCAAATCCTTGGAAGAGAAGATAAATATGTTTTAATGCGTTTATCTTCAGGTGAAGTTAGAAAGATATTAGGTACATGTAGAGCAACAATTGGTGAAGTTGGTAATGAAGCACACGAACTTGTAACAATTGGTAAAGCAGGAAGAAAAAGACACATGGGTGTAAGACCAACAGTTAGAGGTTCAGCAATGAACCCAGTAGATCACCCACATGGTGGTGGTGAAGGTAGAGCGCCAATTGGTAGAAAGAGTCCAATGAGTCCATGGGGCAAACCAGCACGTGGAATTAAGACTAGAGATGCTAAAAAGGCTTCTAATGATTTAATCGTTAGAAGAAGAACTAAGTAGGAGGGTACTATGGCACGTTCAGTAAAAAAAGGACCTTTTGTTGATGAACATTTAATGAAGAAAGTTTTACAACAAAAGAAAACAAAAGAAAATAAAGTTATTCAAACATGGTCTAGAAGATCAACTATTTTCCCAGAATTTATTGGTCATACTATTGCTGTTCATAACGGTAAAGAACATGTACCTATCTACATCACAGAAGATATGGTAGGGCACAAATTAGGTGAGTTTGCGCCAACAAGAACATTCCGCGGTCATGCGGCTGATAGAAAGGCTGCCGTGAAGAAATAATGGAATCAAGAGCTGTTGCGAAAACTGTAAGAATCGCACCAAGAAAAGCAAGATTAGTTATCGACTTAATTAGAGGATTAGATATTGCTGAAGCACAAGCAGTATTAATGTATACCCCTAAAGCTGCATCACCTGTTATTTTAAAACTTTTAAATAGCGCAGCTGCAAATGCGGAACATAACTATAAGATGGATACATCAAAATTATATGTAAAAGAAGCTTTTGTTAACGAAGGTGTAAGACTTAAGAGATTACTTCCTCGTGCTAAAGGACAAGGCGACATTATTAAGAAACGCACATGCCATATTACTGTGGTTTTGGCGGAAAGGGAATAGGAGGATAAATATGGGTCAAAAAGTTAGTCCAACGGGACTTCGAATTGGAATTAACAAAGAATGGGAATCTAATTGGTATGCCGATAAGAGTCGTGTTCCTGCCTTAATCAAAGAAGATCATGAAATCCGTAAATTCCTAAATAAGTTTTATAAGAGAGCTGAAGTAGCTCAAGTTCAAATCGAAAGATTGAAGGGGAAAGCAAAAGATAGAGTTAAAATTACTCTACACACTGCAAAACCTGGTATGGTCATTGGTGCTAATGCTGAAAATAAGAATAAAGCTGTTTCAACATTAGAATATATGACTAAAAAAGAAATAATTTTAAATGTGGTTGAAGTTAGACGCCCAGAAACAAATGCTAAGTTAGTTGCCGATTCAATTGCAAGACAACTTGAAGCAAGAGCGTCATTTAGAAGAGTTCAAAAAATCGCAATTCAAAGAGCACTAAGAGCTGGGGCTAAAGGTGTTAAAACATTAGTTTCAGGCCGCCTTGGAGGAGCTGAAATCGCGAGAGCTGAAGGATATTCTGAAGGTAGAGTATCACTTCACACTTTAAGAGCTGATATTGACTATGCAACAGCGGAAGCGGATACCACTTATGGAAAACTTGGCGTAAAAGTTTGGATTTACAAAGGTGAAATTTTACCTGGTGAAAAACCAAAGGAGACTGAAGAAATTAGAAGACCAAGAAAACGTAGAGGAGGTAACCGCAATGCTAGTACCAAAGAGAACTAAATATAGACGCCCTCATAGAATTTCATATGAAGGTAAAGCAAAAGGAAACTTAACTGTTCAAAATGGTGAATGGGGCCTAATGGCTTTAGAAGGCGCGTGGATTACTAATAGACAAATTGAAGCAGCACGTATCGCAATCACAAGATATATGAAACGTGTTGGTAATGTTTGGATTAATATTTATCCTCATTTATCAAAAACTAAAAAACCTCTTGAGGTTCGTATGGGTAGCGGTAAGGGTGCTCCTGATTCATGGGTTGCCGTAGTAAAACAAGGTAAAATTATGTTTGAAGTTGGCGGTGTTACTCCTGAAGTAGCAAAAGAAGCGCTAAGACTTGCGAGTCATAAGTTGCCGATTAAGACAAAGATCGTCGGTAAGGTTGGTGAAGAGTAATGAAAGCAAAAGAAATTAGAAAATTATCAACTCAAGATTTAGAAACAAAAGTTAATGAATTAAAGGTTGAATTATTCAACTTAAGATTTCAACTTGCGGTTGGACAATTAGAAAATACTGCGAGAATTTCGCAAGTAAGAAAACTCATTGCTCAAATGAAAACTGTTATAACAGAGCGTAAGGAGTAGTTATTATGAGAAATGTAAGAAAACAATTTGTAGGTATTGTTGTTTCTGATAAAGCAGACAAAACAATTGCTGTTTTAGTAGATCGTTATAAGAGACATGGATTATACGGAAAACGAGTAAAAGTTTCTAAGAAGTTTGCTGTTCATGATGAAGACAACGAAGCTAAAGTAGGAGATAAGGTATTATTTCAAGAATGCCGTCCTATTTCTAAGACTAAATCTTTTCGCCTTGTTAAAATACTAGAAGTTGCGGAAGTATTATAAGGAGGCTTATTATGATTCAACAAGAAAGTAGATTAAATATAGCCGACAATTCAGGCGCAAGAGAAGTTTTAGTTATTAAAGTTTTAGGTGGCACAAGAAGAAAGTATGCCAATATTGGAGATGTAGTAACTGTTACTGTTAAGAAAACTGCTCCAAACTCAACCGTTAAGAAGGGTGAGATTGTTAAAGCGGTTATTGTAAGAACAAAAACAGGTTTAAGAAGAAAAGACGGATCATATATTAAGTTTGATGATAATGCAGCCGTTATCATTAGAGAAGACTTAAACCCACGTGGAACAAGAATCTTTGGTCCTGTCGCAAGAGAGTTAAGAGAAAAGAATTTCATGAGAATTATTTCTCTAGCTCCAGAAGTACTTTAGGAGGATATTTTATGCATATTAAAGTTGGAGATACAGTTGCAGTAATTGCTGGTAAAAATAAATATACCACTGATAAAAAAGGCAAGAAAGTAAGAACTACTGGTACAGTAATAAAATCATTTCCTAAAGAAAATAGAGTGCTTGTTCAAGGTGTTAATATGGTTAAAAAACACCAAAGACCAACGCACACTAATGAATCAGGTCAAATCGTTACTGTTGAGGCACCAATTCATGTTTCAAATGTAATGATTGTTGATCCTAAGTTAGGTGTACCAACAAGAATTGGTTATAAGTTTATAACTGGATCTGATGGGAAAGAAAGAAAAGTTCGCTATGCTAAAAAGTCTGGCGAATTATTAGATAAGTAGGGATAATTATGAGTAGATTAAGAAATCATTATGAAGAAATTAAACCAAACTTAATGAAAACTTTTGATTACACCTCTGTGATGGAAGTTCCAAGAGTTGAAAAGATAGTAATTAATATGGGTGTTGGTGACGCTGTTGGAAATCCAAAAGTGTTAGATGACGCAGTTAATGAGCTTATGCTTATCTCAGGTCAAAAACCAGTAGTTAGCAAAGCTAAAAAATCAATTGCGAACTTCAAATTAAGAGAAGGTATGGCAATCGGTTGTAAAGTTACTTTAAGAGGACAAAGAATGTATCATTTCTTAGATAAACTTATTTCAATCGCACTACCAAGAGTAAGAGATTTTAGAGGTGTATCAAAAGAATCGTTTGATGGAAGAGGTAATTATACACTCGGTATTAAGGAACAATTAATATTCCCCGAAATTCGTTATGACGATGTTAAAAAAGTTAGAGGAATGGATATTGTTATAGTAACAACGGCTAAAACTGATGAAGAAGGTAGAGAACTTCTTAAAGAATTAGGTATGCCGTTTAGAAGGTAGGATAATATGGCAAAGAAATCACAAATAGTAAGACAACAAAGAAAAGCGAAATATTCTACAAGAGCGTACACTAGATGTACAGTTTGTGGAAGACCGCACGCAGTATATAAGAAATTTGGTTTATGCCGTATTTGTTTTAGAGAAATGGCTTATAAAGGTGAAATTCCTGGAGTCAAGAAAGCTAGTTGGTAAGGAGGGAAAAACATGGTTATGACTGATCCAATTGCTGATATGCTTACGCGTATTAGGAATGCTAATCAAATGTTTCACGAAACAGTAGAAGTTCCAGCTTCTAAATTAAAACAAGATATTTTAAGAGTTTTAAAAGAAGAAGGCTTTATTGTTGACTATTTATTTGAAAAAAATGAAAACCCTCAAGGCGTTTTGAAAATCACACTTAAATATAATGATAATGAACGCGTGATTAAGGGACTTAAGAGGATATCGAAACCAGGCCTTAGAGTTTATGCTAAGGTAGAAGAATTACCAAAGGTTTTAAATGGTTTGGGAATTGCAGTAATTAGTACATCTAAAGGTATTATGACTGATAGAGAAGCTAGATTACAACAAATAGGTGGCGAAGTACTCGCCTATGTTTGGTAAGGAGGGAAAATATGTCACGAATTGGTAATAAAGTGATTAAGATCCCAGCTGGTGTTACTGTAGAAGTTAATGATCATTTAGTTACTGTTAAAGGTCCACACGGAACTTTATCAAGACAGTTTAATAATATGGTAAATTTAGAAATCCAAGATGGTAAGATTACTATTAAAAGAACTGGCGAAACAGAACTAGAAAGAAAGAACCACGGGACAGTAAGAGCACTTTTAGCAAATATGGTAGAGGGAGTTCACACTCAATTTAAGAAAGAACTAGAAATCATTGGTACAGGTTATCGTGCACAGTTACAAGGAAAAGTGCTAACTATTATGGCAGGATATTCACATAATATTGATTTTGAAATACCTAAAGGAGTGACTGTTACAGTTCCTAAAAACACAACAGTTATTATTGAAGGTATTGATAAGCAAGTAGTTGGCGAATTTGCGGCTAATGTTCGTAATGTTAGAAGACCAGAACCTTATAAAGGTAAAGGAATTCGTTATAAGGATGAACACGTTAGACGCAAGGAAGGTAAAACTGCTAAGAAGTAGTAGGAGGATATTAGTATGATAAGAAAACCATCAAGTAATGCAATGCGCCAAAAGCGTCATTTAAGAATTAGAAAACATATTTCAGGAACACCTGAAAGACCAAGATTATCAATATATCGTTCTAACAAGCAATTTTACGTTCAACTTATTGATGATGTTAATGGGCACACATTAGCGTTCGCACATTCAAGTGAAGTTGGCAAACATGCCAATATTGAAACAGCTAAAGGTGTTGCGAAATTATTAGCGGAAAAAGCACTTAAAAAAGGTATCAAAACAATCGTTTTTGATAGAAGTGGATATTTATATCACGGAAGAATTAAAGCATTAGCCGAAGCATTAAGAGAAGCCGGCTTACAATTTTAGGAGGATATCATGCGTAAACAAAGACCAAGAAAAGATAAAGAAACAGACGTATTTGAAGATCGCGTGGTTTCAATTAATAGAGTAACTAAAGTTGTTAAAGGTGGAAGAAGAATTAGATTCTCTGCCTTAGTAGTAGTTGGTGATAAAAATGGTACAGTTGGTTTTGGCTTAGGAAAAGCTCAAGAAGTACCAGATGCAATTAAAAAGGCAATTCAAAATGCTAGAAGAAACACAATCAAAGTTTCTTTAGTTGGAGGGACTATTCCTCATGAAATTACTGGAAAATTTGGTGCAGGAGAAGTATTCTTACGTCCAGCAAGCGAAGGTACTGGAGTTATCGCCGGTGGTGCGGTAAGAACAATTTGCGAACTTGCAGGAATTCAAGATATTTTATCTAAATCAATTGGTTCTAAGTCACCAATTAACGCAGTAAGAGCAACTTTCGACGGATTAGAAAGATTAAGAACAGCTGAAGAAGTTGCGGCATTACGTGGCATCGATGTTGAGAGGTTATCATAATGAAACTAAAGATTACATTAACAAGAAGTCTAATTACAAGAAAACCTAATCAAAGAAAAACTGCTCATGCCTTAGGACTTAGAAAAATTGGGCAAACAGTTATTAAAGAGAAAAACGACGCAATTGTAGGAATGGTTAATACTATTAAGCATTTAGTTAGCGTTGAAGAAGTACTTTAGGAGGTTGTTATGTTACATGAATTAAGACCTAATGAAGGTGCAAGAAAAAATAGAAAACGTGTTGGTCGCGGTATTGGTTCAGGACATGGAAAAACAAGCGGAAAAGGTAGTAAAGGCCAATTATCAAGAAGTGGAAATCAACCACGTATTGGATTTGAAGGCGGACAAATTCCTTTCTTCCAAAGACTCCCTAAAAGGGGATTTAAAAATGTTAACCATGTTATTTATGCAACAGTAAATTTAAAAGACCTAAACGTTTTTGAAGATGGTGATGTAGTAACACCAGAAGTATTATTAGAAAGAAAAATTATTAGAAAGTTAAATCACGGATTAAAAGTATTAGCATACGGAACTTTAGAGAAAAAATTAACCGTCCGTGCACATGCGTTTTCTAAAAAAGCGCTTGATGCGATTAATCAAGTAGGCGGAACCGCAGAGGTGATTTAGATGAGAACTCTTAGAGCAATTTTTTCAAACACAAAGTTGTTAGCGAAAATTGGAATCACCATCTTAATATTATTCATCTTCAGATTTCTTATGTGGGTACCAATTCCTTTAGTAGACACACAAGGAATTCAAAACATTATTGACAGTGGTTTTATTGCGATTTTGAATAACTTTTCCGGTGGAGCATTAGGAAGATTTTCTCTAATGGCAATGGGTATTAGCCCATACATTACAGCATCGATTGTTGTTCAATTATTACAAATGGACATCATTCCAATTTTAAAAGAATGGAGTGAGCAAGGTGAAAACGGAAAACGTAAACTAAACCGTTTAACAAGAATTTTAGGGTTAGTGTTAGCATTTATCCAAGGAATGATATTTGTCTTAGGTATGCGTTATTCCATTGCTGACCCAGGAATTATGGATGGACCACTTGTATATATTTTTATCGCATTAATGGTGACAGCGGGTACCGCAATCGCAATGTGGTTAGCGGATTTAATTACTCGTTATGGTATTGGTAATGGTGGAAGTATGTTAATTGTTGCGGGGATTATTCCTTCCCTTCCAGCGATGATCGTTTCACTTTGGAATAAATACATTAAACCTGGTGGAGGATTAAATATATTTCTATTTATTTTAATTGTTGTATTATTTTTAGGAATTTTAATTGCGGTAACTTATTTAGAGTTAGCCAAAAGAAAGATTCCAATTCAATACGCAAATAGAAGAAGTGGTCAAGGTCAAACTGATTCTAACTTACCGATTAAGTTAAATACTGCGGGAGTTATTCCAGTTATCTTCGCTTCAACAATTCTTTCAATTCCATTATCAATCGCGGGCTTTTTCTCTCAAGACGGAGGTTCTGGGGTAGGTTATTGGTTCAATCAAATATTCTCATATCAAGAGCCAATCGGATTTGTTCTATATATGTTATTAATATTAGTATTTTCATTCTTCTATTCATTTTTAATGTTGAATCCAGAACAAGTTGCGGAAAACTTATCTAAGAGTAATGCCTATATTCCTGGTATTCGTCCAGGAGCTGATACAGAGAACTTTGTTTCGAGATTACTCTTTAAAATTACAATTTTAGGGTCACTATACTTAATGATTTTAGCTGCGCTACCAATTATTACATCAATAGTATTTAAATTTAATGCACAAGAAGCACAAGTTATTACTATTGGAGGAACAAGCTTACTAATCGTTGTCGGTGTTGCCTTAGAAACAGCGAAACAAATCATTTCAGAAGCAACTGAACAAGAATATAAAGGTATATTTTAGGTGATAGTATGCGCTTAATAATTATGGGGCCACCAGCCTCAGGTAAAGGTTCACAAGGTCCTTTTATTGAAAATTATTATAATATTCCGCATATTTCGACCGGATCAATGTTTAGAGAAGAAATTAAAAAAGGTTCTAAACTAGGTAAAGAGCTAAAAACTATTTTAGATAAAGGTCAATTTGTTAGTGATGATTTAACTAATGAAATGGTTAGAACTAGACTTTTAGAAGAAGATGCGCGCAAAGGCTTTTTATTAGATGGTTATCCACGCACAGTACCTCAAGCTGAATATTTAGATAACTTCTTACATGAACAAGGGTTAAAATTAGATTACGCAATTAATTTATATGCGGAAGAAGATTTACTAGTTAAACGTGTTACTGGAAGACGAACATGTCCAAAATGCGGACACATCTATAATATTTATACAAATTTAAAGCCAAAGAAGGCAAATGTGTGTGATGACTGTGGCTCTAGTTTGATTAAAAGAGCGGATGATACAGAAGAAATAATTAAAGAAAGGTTAGTTGTTTATCATAATAAAACAGAACCAATCATTAAATATTACAAAGACAAAGGCTTAATTGTTGATGTCGATGGATCATTAACTGCCGAAGGGACCTTTTTAGAATTTTTAAAATTAATTGGTGAGAAGAAATGATCACAATTAAATCAAAAGAAGAACTTAAGATCATGCGTGAGGCCGGCCGGATGGTCGCCCTCACTCGTGAACACTTAAAAAATCACATTAAAGTTGGAGTTACAACAAAAGAACTGGATAAAATTGCGGATAACTATATTAAATCACTTGGAGGAATTCCTTCATTTAAGGGTTATAATGGTTTTCCGGGGTCAATTTGTACATCGGTTAATGAAGTTGTGGTTCACGGCATTCCTTCAAATTTAAAATTAAAAGAAGGAGATATTATTAGTATTGATATTGGAATTTATTATAACGGATTTCATGCGGATAGTGCTTGGACATATGGTGTTGGTAAAATAAGTTATGAAAATCAAAAACTATTAGATGTTACTTTAGCGAGTCTCTATGAAGGGATTAAAGAAGCTAAGGCTAATAATCGAATTGGTGATATATCACATGCGATTGAGTCTTATGTTAGACCATATGGGTACGGCATAGTAGAAGAGTTCACGGGTCATGGAATCGGGAGAAGTTTACATGAAGATCCTTATGTTCCAAATTTTGGTAAGCCCAAAACGGGAGCCCTTTTAAGAAGTGGAATGACTATTTGTATAGAACCAATGATTAATTTAGGTACAAAGAATATTCAAATCTTAAAAGATAATTGGACAACCGTTACTTTAGATAAAAAAAATAGTGCACATTTTGAGCACATGATTGCCATCACAGATGATGGATATGAAATTTTAACAGAACTTTAAAGGAGGAGTTATGGCACGCGACGATTTAATTGAAGTACAAGCAAAAGTTATTGAAGTTCTGCCCAATACTAAGTTTAAAGTTCAACTTGAAAATGGGCATATCGTTTTAGCACATGTATCTGGTAAAATCCGTATGCATAACATACGCATTTTACCTGGTGATAGCGTAACAGTAGAGTTATCACCATATGATCTATCAAGAGGAAGAATTACATACCGTAGGAGGTAATATATATGAAAGTAAGAGCATCAATAAAACCAATTTGCGATAAATGTAAAATTATTAAACGCAAAGGTAAAGTTATGGTTATTTGTGAAAACCCAAAACACAAACAACGACAAGGATAATATAGGAGATAAATTATGGCACGTATAGCAGGAGTGGATATTCCACGTGAAAAAAGAGTGGTTATTTCTTTAACATATATTTATGGGATTGGGAAACCTTTATCTCAAAAAATTTTAAAAGACGCTGGTGTAGATGAAAACGTTAGAGTTAAAGATTTAACTGAAGATGAATTAGGACGTATTCGTCAAGAAATTACAAACTATCACGTTGAAGGTGATTTAAGAAGAGAAGTTTCCATGAATATTAAAAGATTAATGGAAATTGGTAGTTATCGTGGTATTCGTCATCGAAAAGGTTTACCTGTTCGTGGACAAAATACTCAAAATAACGCAAGAACAAGACGCGGCAAATCTAAGACTGTCGCTAAGAAGAAAAAGTAGGAGGCATTTATAAATGGCAAAGAAAAGAAAGACGACACGTCGTCGTGTTAAAAGAAATGTGCCACTTGGAATGGCTCATATACACACAACATTTAATAATACAATAGTAACAATTACAGACCAAGCTGGTAACGCAATTGCTTGGAGTAGTGCGGGAGCATTAGGATTTAAGGGTTCTAAAAAATCAACACCATTTGCAGCGCAAATGAGTGCTGAAGCAGCAGCTAAAGCAGCTTTAGATCAAGGTATGATTAAAGTTGATGTAAGTGTTAAAGGACCTGGTCCTGGTAGAGAAGCAGCAATTCGTTCACTACAAGCAGCAGGATTAGAAATTACATCAATCCGTGATGTTACACCGATACCACACAATGGTTGTCGTCCACCAAAACGACCACGCGGTTAATCGATAAAGGGAGGTAATCATTATGCAAGAATTAAAATTCTCAAAACCTGATGTTAAAGTAGAAGTAGACCCTAAAAACCCTAATAAATCAACATTCGTGATTTCTCCACTAGAAAGAGGCTATGGAATTACCATTGGGAATACTTTAAGACGTATTTTATTATCAAGTTTGCCTGGAACAGCGATTGTTAATGTAAGAATTGATGGCGTTGAGCATGAATTTCAGACAATTGAAGGTGTTATAGAAGATGTGATGAGCATCATTCTTAACTTAAAGAAAATAATTTTTCACACAGATTCAATTGATGCGAACTTTGAAAAAGAAATTGAACTTCACGCAAGTGGTGAAGGAGTTGTAACAGCGGGCGATTTAAGCGTAGATACCGAACTTAAGGTAATTAATCCTGATCAAGTAATTGCGACACTTAGTGAAGGTGGTAGCTTATCAATGTTTTTAACAGTAAGAAGAGGAATTGGTTATGTTGGAAGTGAAAACAATAAAGTATATTCTAAAATTGTTGGCACAATTTCAATAGATTCATTATTTACACCAGTTTTAAGAGTTTCTTACAAGGTTGATAAAACAAGAGTTGATAGAGATGCTAACTATGATAAATTAGAAATGGAAGTCGAAACAAACGGTGCAATTAAGCCATATGAAGCGATTTCTCTAGCAAGCAAAATGATGATTGACTATTTAAATGTTATTGTTGATTTAGATGAATCAACTCATGAACGTGATTTCATGGGCGATTCACCAGAAACACAAGAAGATAAGAAATTAGATAAACCAATTGAAGAATTAGATTTATCAGTAAGATCATTTAACTGTTTAAAACGCGCAGGTATTAATACTTTAGCTGAACTCACTAAGAAGAGCGAAGAAGAAATGATGCGTGTTAGAAACTTAGGTAGAAAATCATTAAAAGAAGTAAAAGATAAATTAGAAGAACTAGGCTTGTCATTCGCACCAAGTTTCGTTGGTAGAAGACAAGAAGATAGTTTAGAATAGGTGATATTATGGCATATTCAAAATTAGGGAGATCAAGTTCCCAAAGAAAAGCATTAATAAGAGATTTAGTAACAGATTTAATAATTCATGAAAAAATTGAAACCACAGAATCAAAAGCTAAAGAATTAAAACGTTTAGCTGATAAAATGGTAACTTTAGGTAAAAAGAATACTCTCCATTCAAGAAGACAAGCGGCAAAATTAGTTCGTCCTGAACAAGTTTCAGAAACTAAAACAGCTCTACAAAAGTTATTTGACGACATCGCACCAAGATTTCAAGGGCGCGATGGTGGTTATACAAGAATATATAAAGTTATGCCAAGACGTGGCGATAACGCACCAATGGCGATTATTGAATTTGTAGAATAAAAATCTAAAAAGATCAATTGAAAAAAATTGGTCTTTTTTTTGCTTATTTATATAAAAAAGAAGTCTTATTTATAAAAATTATAACTTTACTTGCATATTGTTTTATTAAAAATTAAACTACTTATAGAAATAAAAATTTAGGAGGATTTTTATAATGAAAAAGTACATAATTGTATTTGTTTTTATTGTTGCCTTAATTGGCTTAAGTAGTTGTAAAAAGGAAGGTAAAATATCAGTTTTAGTTCCAAGTGGTTCGCCTGCTTTTTCACAACTTTATTTAGAAGAAAAGAAAGATGCATATGATGTTATGAAAATATCAGGACCAGATAATATTCCTGCATATTTTAATGAAGCTAAAAAGGATGTTATTATTGCGCCTACTAATATAGGAATAAAACTTTATATGAATGCTAAATCAGAAAATAAAGATTTTCAGTATGAATTAGGAGCAAATGTTGTTTTTGGTAACCAGTATATTCTTAGCAGAGAAAAAATAACTATTAACGATCTTAATGGCAAGGTTATTAATGCTTATGGAAAAAATGCAACTCCAGGAATAACATTAAGACATATTTTTAATGCATATAATGTTACTCCAAGTGAAATAAATTATTTACCTGGAGGAATTGATTCGCAACATAAATTTCTTGAAGATGAAAATGCGATTTGCTTAGTCCCAGAACCAGCAGCTTCAGCCGCTATTACAAGATTAGAGAAATCTAATGTTACGGTTTATAGAATAAATATTCTTGATTTGTATAATGAACACCACAATACAACTGAAGGGTTCCCACAAGCAAGTGTCTTTATTAAAAAATCATTATCAAAGAAAGTTAAGGACAGGATTTTAAAAGATTTTAAAGAATCTATTAATAAAGTAAACACTAATGTAAGCGAAGCGGCTGATTTAGCAATTAGTTTAGAGTATAACACACCAAAACCAGTTTTAATAAAAGCAATCCCTTATATGAATTTACGCTATTTAGATGGTAATGATGCGAAAAATGCCTTAGAAAAATATTTCCAAATTATCATAAATGACAATCCTAAAGTGATTGGTACAGAACTTCCAGATAAGAATTTCTATTATGGAATCAAAGATTAAAAGTACTACATATAAATATAGCATTTATACTCTTTCGATTACTTTAGTATTAATACTTTGGATTATTGGAACGAGTAACTTAAAAACAAATCTTTTAATCCCGACCATCGACAAAACACTTAAGGCTTTTTACTCCTTAATAATTTCGCAAGGAACTTACTACGCACTCTTTAAATTAATCTTAAGTGTTTTGGTTGGGTTATTAATAGGTTCGACAATTGGGATTATTGTAGGAATTTTAGCTTTTCATTTTAAAGGAGTATATTATTTTTCAAAAGGCTTTATTGTGTTTTTTAGAACAGTTCCTAAAATAAGTATAATTTTAATTATAATCATTGTATTTGGTTATAGGTTAAGTGGATATATCTCATTACTCCTTATAATTATTCCAATTGCTTTCGATACCGTTATTACAGGATTAAGTCAAATTCATAGTGATTATTATGATGTTTTTAAATTAGAAGGCGGAGATTTTTTTGAAACAATAAGATATCTTTACTTACCTTTTTTAAAAGATTATATTATTTTAATTTTAATTCACGGTATCGGTTTTGGAATAAAAGTAATGATTGTGAGTGATTATTTAATATTAACTAAAAATAGTATTGGTGCTAAACTATTTTGGGCAAGATCAAATTTAGAATATGATTATGTTTTCGCTTGGACAATAATAATTGTTATTCTTTCAATTGTTTTTGATCAAATTTTAAGAGCGTACAAAAATAAAACCGCAAATTAACGCGGTTTTTCATTTATAAGACAGATGAACCCTAATTTTTTTCTATTTTTGTTAAAGAAAGAATAAAGTTGTTTAAATCTTTTTTTGTTTTCTTTTTTTAAACCATTTCTTAAAATTTTTAAAGTGTTAAAACCTTCATTGCATAGTAAACCTAAAGGATTAATTAAATTCATCTTACCAATTAATTCTCTTTTAATGGAAAAATCATTTAAGATAAAAAGTTTTTTCCATTCTTTCGGATGTTTTGGATTAACAGGAACCAAAGTTAAAGACCTAAGTTGATTAATTAAAGAATTATCATAAATAACTAAATCATGTGTTAATAATAAACCACCGGGTTTTAAGATTCTAAAATACTCTTTTAAAACCAATTTAAATTTATCATCTGATAACATTGTAAGCATTGCTTGGGTGATGATAATATCAATTGAGTTATCCATAAATGGCATTTTTTCAGCGTCACAGCATAGAAGCCCAATCTTTTTTCCTAACATTTTTCTCTTTATATTTGATTGAGCAAGATTGATGAAATGTTGGTTATTATCAACACCTACAATATTACATTTATATTTTTTATAAAGTTTAATAAGTGTCTCTCCTTGGTTACATGCTACCTCTAAAACATTAGATGAAGCACTTATCTTAGTATGTTTTAGCAAGAAATTAGTGCCTTTTTTACCACCTGGTCTTAAAATTTGTTTACCTAATCTTGAGAGAAATTCATGAGCAGTTTCAGTATACATAATGATTATTCCTTTCATTTAGAGGTTAACACAAAGAAATTAAGTTTTCTAATAAAATTATAAAAATTATAAATAAGAGCATTATTTATAATAAATAAGGCTTTATTTGAAAAGCCCATATTAAAGTATCTTTCGATTTAATCTAAGTAAATAAAAAAAGTATTATAATGAAGATTTAATATTTGGATATTTTTTTAAAAAGTGAACATAAGCACCAATCATTCCCGCATCATTTTTAAATTTTGCGGCCTTAATTTGTGTGTGCGTCATCATGTATGATGATAATTTATTAGATAAATGTTCCCTTAATTCAGGAATGAATTTTTCTCTCTGAGAAATTCCTCCGCCAATTATGACAACATCTGGATTAAAGGCATATACTAAATTTGCAATACCAATGCTTAAATAATTATAAAACTCATTAACAACTTTAATAATAGCGGGATGTTTTTCATCATAATATTTAAAAACATCAATCCCATTATTAATTGTAGGTATTTTCTTTTTAGCAGCTTTAACTAAACTAGAAGTAGCCGCAATTTCTTCAAAAATATTAGATTCAATTTGCATGAGTCCAAATTCACCAGCACTAAAAGCACTACCTTCAATGAGCTCACCATTTATTAAAATGGCGCCCCCAATACCAGTGCCGATAGTTAGGGCAATCATTGATTTAGCGCCTTTTCCAGCTCCATAGAAGCTTTCGCAAAGGGCCATTGAATTAACATCATTTAGTGCGGAAACGGGAACATTTAATTTACTATTTAAATAGGTAATAATGTTCATCCCAATATAGTCTTTGATTGAGCCAGTCGCGCTTAAAACATCACCAGTAGTAGAGTTTATAACTCCACCAGAAGAAATGGAAACGCCTAAAAAAGAATATTTAGAAGATAACAAACTATATGCATCAACGATGTCATCTAAAATAAATTTTCCTCCAAGCGGTCCTTTAGACGGCATTTTATTTTTATAAATTAATTTGCCTGAAAAATCGATTATGCCATATTTTATTTCGGTACCACCAATATCAACAGTAAAAATGTATTTCATAAAAATGCCCCCATATCTATTGTTATTATATAGGTAGTTTTTTAAAAAAACAAACAAATAAATATATTTTAATGATATAATCATGTTAAAATAGTTTAAAGAGGTGAATTAAATGGTACTTCCTATTTATAAAAAAATCGAAAACGATGTTAAAGAAAAAATTCAAGACGGAACATATAAAGGTGGCGATCTTTTGCCTTCGGAAAATGAACTTAAGGATCAATATAATGTTTCTAGAATGACTGTAAGACAAGCGCTAACTAATTTGGTTAATGATGGTTATTTATACAGACATAAAGGCAAAGGGACATTTGTTTCACATAATAAATTTGAAAAAAGCATTCACGGTGTTCGTTCATTCACTCAAGAGATGGAATCTGTTGGTAGAAAAGTCTCTAATAAGATATTACATTTTAAACGAATACAAGCACCAAAAGAGATTGCTGAAAAACTTTTTTTAGAGGAAAATGATGAAATAATTCATGTTGAACGTGTTCGTTATGGTGATAATGTACCAGTTTTATATGAACAATTATTTATTCCAGCAAATCTTTTTAAAACAATTACCGAAGAAAATCTTAAAGGCTCTTTCTATCAATATATTGAAAAAGAATTAGGGATGAATATTTCTTATTGTATGCAGTCAATTGAAGCGGTTAGTGCGGATTCTAAAGTTTCTTCAACCTTAAATGTTAATAAAAATGCACCAACATTATTAATTGTTAGAAACACATTTTTATCGAATGGAAGACCGTTTGAATTTGTTAAATCTTATTATAGAGCAGACAGATATAAATTTGTTCAACACGCAATTAAAGGATAAACAACGAAAGTTGTTTATTTTTTTCTTTATGTATAGACAAGCAATGAAAGTCTTGTTATAATGAAGATAAGGAAGAGATACGTATATGATTAAAAAAGGTGTATTGATATTACTATGCAGTTTTTTGTCTGTGATTATGTTTATTAGTTTATCTAATATTAAAGCTAATACAATTTTTGGAAAGCAGTTTTCTACTTCAAAAATTAAATTACCAGAAGAATATTTGAATATGGAAGAAGTGAAAACATATCAAATACCTAATGTTTATGAACCTACTACAGGAATTATAAATGCTGCAACAGTAATTCAAAAAATTAATAATCTAGATGATCTTAAAAATTCGTTAGGTGAAAAAAGACCTGCGACAATTTTAATGGATATCAATGAAAGTCTGGAAGTTATAGATAGGGATGGCAATGTTATTAAACCAATCAAAGATATACTTAAAGATATTGAAGGGAAAATTATTCCCGCATTTTCTATTAATGAAATAGCACTAGGAAATCAGTTAGTAATTTTTTTAAAAAATGAATTAGTAAAAGATTTTTTCTTATTTTCGGAAAAAGATGAAGTTATTAAATCGGCAAGAGAAAATAATCATTATACAAGAGGAGTTTTAGACTTAACAAATATAGACCTTCAAAAAGAAGATGTTAAAAATGAAAACTTAATTGATATTAGAAATAAAACAAACAAAAGCGAGGCAACAGCTGTTTTATTACCACTTAAATTGATTGATTATGATAGTGTACGATATTTACAAAAACGTTTAATTACAGTTTTTACAACAACTGATAGTTCAAATGCTCATAATTATGAATCAATTTTAAGTGGTGTAAATGGAATAATTACTAATGATTTTATGGGAATTTTTGATATCTATGAAACCTTTCCTGAAAACTCAATAATTAGAAAACCATTTATTATTAATCACCGGGGTTTATCTAGTTATACAGGAAAGACAATTCAACCTCATGAAATAGAACCAGAAAATAGTGTTTATGCGGTTCGACAGTCAATTGATAGAGGAGCTGAAATCATTGAGATAGATATCCATATTACAAAAGATAAACGCATTGTAGTTCATCATGATATGGATACCTCAAGGCTATTTAATAAAAAACTAGTAATTACTAACTCTACATTAGCTGAACTGCAAGATTTAAGTTATAAATACTATAACTACAAGGAAACAAAAATAGATACTTTTGATGATTTTATGGAAAACTTTAAAGATGATGATGTAGTTTTTTTCATTGAGATTAAAAGTTGGGTTCAAGATGTAAATTTGGTTCAACAAGTATGCAACATATTAGAAGAAAAAGCGATGATGGACCGTGCTGTGATTATTTCATTTGTTGAGCATCAAATGGTATATGCTAAAACATACATTCCAGAACTATCAGTAGGATATTTATCTTATGCAGGATTATACTCACATGACAT
Organism: Acholeplasmatales bacterium; assembly: GCA_050949105.1. GTDB lineage: Bacteria > Bacillota_I > Bacilli_A > Acholeplasmatales > UBA5453 > DUQU01. The sequence continues at coordinate 280,378 of JBMNFC010000011.1, read as the reverse complement.
TACAGAATCAGTAGAAATAATATTAGATACTGTAACTAGGTTTCCAACAACAATTAATCACTCATATGTAGGTTTAACAAAAGATCATGTTAAAGCGTTAACTCACCGTGGGATAACGGTGTGGCCATGGACAATTAATGGACAAGCATTGGATACTTACTATTTAATGGGAACTGGCGGTAATACAACAGATACTATGCAATATTATCAGGATGCATGGTTAGGGTTTGAGATGGAAGAAGTAAATTTTATTTACGACATAAATAACCCTAAACCATTTAGAATATCTTCTATACAATATGCTTTGAGCAAAGAGCCTTATGAGATGGTTCCAGATTATGAAATAGTAGATGATGGCGGTACCGGCATTCTTTTGGATAGAGGACAAGTAGTGTCCGCAAAAAAGAGTGGAACAACTAAGATAATGGTTTGGATGGACACAACACTACCCAATAATACCGAAATTAGATTATATAGAGGAATTATCACAATTGAAGTTATTAACACTAAAACTACTATAAATAAACCATTAATTATTGGTGTTGTTAGTGGTGGGTTAGTGGTAACTTTAAGCGTTGTGGCAATAATAATTAAAAAGAAAATAATTAAGAAATAGAGGATATAAATATGGAGAAAGTAATATTTTTAGGTGATTCAATCACTTATAATTTTACACAACTTAAAAGATTTAAAAATGTCATTAATATGGGTATTGGTGGAGATAAAACTATTGAAATTATTGGTAGATTAAATAGTGTAACGCTTCAAAAACCAGATAAACTTTTTTTGATGGTGGGAATAAATGATTTTACAACCAATAAAGGAAAATGGGGGGCTCATCTTAGAATTCCATTTTTAGAAAGTTATCGTTTGCTTCTACAAATTTTAAAGTTAAGTTTACCCAAAACAAAGTTTTTTATTCAAGCGATACTACCTTTAAATGTATCATCAATTGTTAGTAAAGAAGAAATAAGTATTTTTAATAAAGAAATAGATGTGTTAAATAAGGTTATTAAAAAATTAACTGCTGAATTTGAAATGACATTTATTGATTTTACAAAAATATTTAAGGATAAAAATAATCATTTAAAACAAGAATTTACCATTGATGGAACACATCTAACAGAAGCTGGTTATGAAACGTTTTATAAGGAAATAAAAGATTTAATATAAAAATAAAAAAGGGAAAAAAACGCGTTACATAAGCGCTGAAAAAGATAGAGGAAACGGTTATATTTAATACTTGACTATACAATTGCTTTGATATATAATATATATCATAATAACGATGTATAAAATGAATTATTCTAATAAGTGATTAACCATAATAGGAAAGGTGAAAATAATGTTTTTTGAAAAATTTGTAAACAGCAAATTCTATTATATTATCGACTTAATAGTTAGAATAATTTGGTTAAATATTATCATCTTACTTACTACTCTATTAGGATTAGTTTTATTCAGTTTTGGACCAGCGCTTATATCAGGTGTTTATGTTGCAAAGTTAATTTCAAAGAAATATGAAGGATCAATTTTTAAAGTTTATCTAAAAGCGTTTAAACGATTTTACAAAAAAGGTACAATTTTATTTTTAATATATGGTATTTTGATTTTCTTGTTTTCGTTTAACATATATTTTTTTATCAATAAAATGAATCAAGAATTTCTTTGGTTTGATTTAGCTTTCTTTTTAATAACACTGTTACTATTATTGATAACCATCCCTGGTTTAATCCATAGTTTACTAATATTTAGTTGTTTTGAAGAAAATTCAATTTGGAGTTTAATTTTAGATGGATTCAAACTTTCAATGGCTTTTATTTTAAGGGGTATTTTGTTTTTAATTGTTTTAACAGCGTTAATAGCAGTAACGCTCGTGGTTCCATTTTTGTTAATTTTTATAAGTTTAGTGATATTAGTATTTGCGATAGAATGGATAATTTTTAGAGCATATGATAAAATTGAGTTTTTTGACAACGCAAGTACAAAAATCGCTGATGAACTTGTTTCATAATTATAAGTAATGAGGTGCAAAATGAAGAAGACACTAATAACTTTCTTAATCTTAACCTTTCTTTCTTTACCTTTACTTTTTTTTGGGTCTAAAAATAAGGTAAAAGCAAATCCGATTTTTCCCTATGAAGGGTCAAGTTTAGATTTGCAATTTTATGAGAGCGATTATAATTTTGAAGCGTTTATGAATGATCATGCTAATACTGCAAGACCAGCTAAAGAACATTTAGTTGATTTAATCAATTTCAGTTATCAGGATGGTCTTTTTCCTGATGATGTACCAGAAATTAATAATTTTGAAGATGATTTAGGAATTGCTAATCAAGGAGTTTATATTCCAGAAACTGGTGATATCACTTTTGAAGTTAATGTTGATAGAGCTGGTTTATATAATATTAGCGTTTTTTATTATACGATTTTAGGAAGAGGGGCATCAATTAATAAAGGATTAAAAATTAACGGTGCATATCAATTTTTAGAATCAGAAAGAATTAATTTTAATAGATTTTGGGAAGATGAATTTAAAGTTTCCGAACGCAGAATCAAAGGTGTTGATGATTTAAGGCCAAGTCAAGGCGAAAAACATCTATGGGCTAGTGGGTTAATTGAGGATAATATGGGCTATTATGATATACCATACTATTTCATGTTTGAAACAGGAATAAATACAATTACATTAGTTAGTCATCGCGAACCGATTGTAATTGGTGAAATTAAGTTACATCAATACAAAAGTACTCCAAGTTATGAAGAATATTTAGCAAGTAAATCAAATATCCCAATTATTAGTGATGATTTTAATGTAACAATCCAAGCTGAAGAAGCTTATTTGAAATCTTCTCCAACATTAAATCCTACGGCAGAATTCTCAACATATAAATACGAACCATATGAAAAATATATTAATAAGTATAATGCAATTGGTGGATACAATTGGCGCATTCCGGGTGAAGAAATTTCTTGGCAAGTTACAGTTCCGAAAGAAGGGATGTATTTAGTCAATTTAAAGATTATGCAAAACTTTAACCGTGGCAAAACTTCAACGAGAATTTTTAAAGTAAATGGTGAAGTTCCATTTAAAGAAGCAAATATGCTTGAATTTAAATATAAATCGGATTTACAAAATTTCGTCTTAGGTAACAAAGAAGAAAAATATTTAATTCATTTAAATGAAGGAGCTAATACAATTTCATTAACCACAACAATCGGAGCATATGGAGAAATTGTTAATAGAGTTAATATTGAAGTTAAAAAATTAAGGACGTTATATAGGGAAGTAGTAATGCGTACAGGATTAAACCCAGATCCTTTACAAGATTACATTTTATATAAAAATATTACACTTTTAGAAGAAAGATTAATTGATACTAAAGACCGTTTAACGAGCATTAGGGAAGATGTTATTGCGTTGGCAAAAGGAAGAAGTGAATTAATATCTCCATTTGATAGGACAATTTATCAACTAGAAAAATTCTTAAAAGATGAGAAAAACATTCAAAAAGGCTTACGAACGCTAGAACAAAACATCTCTAGTTTAGCAAGTTGGGTAATGAATGTTAGCGAACAACCTTTAATTATTGATTCAATTACGATAATGGGAAGCCAATATAAGCCAAAACGAGTTTCAACTAACTTTTTTGAAAAATTATGGCATGAAATTATTTTGTTTTTTGGATCATTTAAGGATGTCGGTGATTTTGGCAGTGTTAAAGAGGTAGAGGGGCCAACAATTGAGGTTTGGGTAGGCACAGGTAGAGATCAAACCACAATTTTAAGACAACTAATTGATGAGTCTTTTGTCACACAAAATAATATTAATGTTAAATTAAAAATGGTTAACATGGGAATATTATTATCAGCAACACTGTCAGGAAATGGACCAGATGTTGCGATTGGTGTTGATCAAAGACACCAGTTAACTGGGGCATTCGGGGAGCGATTAAAGATTTAAGCGAGTTTTCTGATTTTGAAGATGTTAAACCGTGGTTCGGTAAAAGTGCGATGCAGCCACTTACTTTTGATGGTAAAACATATGCACTTCCAAATACTGAAGACTTTTTAATTATGTTTTATAGAAAAGATATTTTAAATGAAATTGGAATTACCAAAGTACCAGAAACATGGGAGGAAGTAGTTGATATTTCGCCAATACTACAAAAACAACACTTAGATTTCTATATTCCGGTAGCTCAGGGGACTTTAAATGAATCTCTTTATGCGATGATTAAACAAAGAGGGGGAAATTTATATAAAGATGATTATAAGGAAGTTGCGATGTTAGAGCCAGAGAATATTGAGGCATTTTTAACATATGTGAGATTCTTTACTAATTATGGTTTTGTATTAGAAGCGAACTTTTTAAATAGATTTAGAAGTGGTGAAATGCCTGTAGGGTTATCTAACTTTACATTATATAATTCACTTTCGGTATTCGCACCTGAAATTCAAGGACAATGGGGTTATGCCTTAATTCCTGGAACAGAAGATGAGCATGGAAATATTAATCATGCGACGACATCCGTAGTCAGTTCTACTGTAATTATGAATGATACAAAACAAGCAGAAGCGGCTTGGAAATTCTTAAAATGGTATCATAGTGAAGAAACACAATTAGCATATGCTAGAGGTATTGAATCAATCTTAGGTGCTGCCGCAAGATATCCAACTGCGAATTTAGAAGCATTTGCGAAATTATCATGGCCAGCAGCTGATTTTGTTATTTTAAATAAACAAAGAAGTTATGCTGAGGCAGTTCCATCAGTTCCTGGTGATTATATTGTAGGAAGACATATTGATAACGCATTTAGATTAACATTAAATGAAAAAGTACTGCCACAAGACAGTATTTATCAGTATACCTTAGTGATAAATGAAGAAATTGCGCGTAAACGTAAAGAATTGGGGTTAGATTAATGGAAAAGAAAAAAGGTCAATTATTAAAAGAGATGAAAAGAAATAGAGTCTTTTATCGAATGATGGCACCATATTTGTTAATATTCTTCACATTTACAGTGCTACCGATTATGATATCTTTATTTCTAAGTTTTACTTATTTTGACATTATTAATCCACCAAAATTTATTGGTTTAACTAACTACATTAGATTAATTCTACATGATGAGGTTTTTTTAATCGCGTTAAGAAATACATTTATTCTCGCGGTTGTGGTTGGACCAGTGTCATATATTGCGGCATTCATTTTCGCATGGCTGATTAATGAATTACCACCAAAAATAAGATGGGTTTTAACAGTTATCTTTTACGCGCCATCAATTTCTGGTAGTGCATTTCTATTATGGCAATTAATTTTCCATGGTGATATGTACGGTTATTTAAATGCTTTCTTATTAAGTTTTGGATTGGTGGATAATCCCATTATATGGCTAAAAACACCAGAACACGCATTATGGATTTTAATCGTTGTTCAATTATGGTTAAGTTTGGGAATTAGCTTTTTATCATTCGTAGCTGGCTTACAAACTGTTGATAAAGAATTATATGAAGCCGGAGCGATTGACGGCATTAGAAATAGATGGCAGGAGTTATGGTACATTACACTCCCACAAATGAAAGCACAGTTGATGTTTGGAGCTTTAATGCAATTAACATCATCCTTTAGTATTGGGTCATTATCAGTTAGTTTATTAGGATTTCCATCCGTTGAATATTCAGGACACACCATTATTACTCACTTAATGGATTTTGGTGCTGGTTCCGAACGTATGGAGTTAGGTTATGCAAGCGCGATTGCGACTGTCCTATTCTTTATAATGATGATTGCCAATATTGGCGTGCAAAAAATAATTAGAAGGGTGGGAACATAATGGATAAAGGTACTCAAGTTAAAGATATTAGGCTTGAAATTGCGAGAGCGAGAACACTTAAACGCCGTTCTAAAAGAAAAAAGAGATTATCTAGATCGTGGCAAGGCGATTTAGTCTTATCATTTTTATTGCTTGCATTTAGCTTATTTAGTGCATATCCTTTAGTATTTACAATTGCAAATTCATTTAAACCATTAGATGAAATCTTTATATTCCCGCCAAAGTTATTTCCAAGGAATTTTACATTTGATAACTACACAGATTTATTTAACTTATTAGGAAACACAAGAATTCCGATTTCAAGATATTTAATTAATACTCTATTTATCTCGATAATTGGTGTTGTTGGACACGTATTGTTAGCGGCGATGACTGCATATCCACTAGCGAAACATGATTTTCCTGGTAAGAGCTTTATTAATCAATTAATTGTATATTCACTAATGTTTTCAGCACTAGTAACAGCAATTCCTAACTATTTAATTATTAGTTGGTTAGGATTAATAGATACCCACTGGGCGATTATTATCCCGGCATGGGGATTTACGTTAGGCCTTTTCTTGATGCGTCAATTTATGACTACTATTCCAACAGAATTATTAGAAGCAGCTAAAATGGATGGTGCTTCGGAAATGAGAATTTTTTTCCAAGTAGTTATGCCACTTGTTAAACCGGCATGGCTAACAGTTAGTATTTTACTATTTCAACAATTATGGTCAACAGATGGCGGTTCATTTATTTTCACTGAGAACTTAAAACCACTAAGTTTTGCACTGCAACAAATTGTTGCGGGTGGAATCGCAAGAACAGGCACTGCTGCCGCAGTATCAGTAATTATGTTAATTGTACCAATTACAGTATTTATAATTAGTCAAACTAAGATTATTGATACAATGGCACATTCAGGAATTAAGTAGGTGATAATATGAAGAAAATAACAACACTATTATTAGTAATATTTGCACTTATACTTGTTCCTTTTGTGAAAGTAGAAGCCGAAAGTTATAATTATACTCCTTGGCAAGACACGATTTATTCAGCTCATGCAATGTCATTAACTAAAGTGATTAATACCGCAAACCTAGTTGATAAAGATGGAAATCCCGCTACAGAGACTGTAACTGTAGATGGACAAACTAAAACGATTCAAATTGTTTTAGATAATTTAAGAGATGTTTTTGTGCATAGAAATAATATTTTCGTAGTTGATGCGAAAGAAAATAGAGTTTACATGTTAAATGAAGAATTCCAATACATTAAAACATTTCCAAATATTGAAGCGGCAAATCATAACCCAGAGTTATATAATTTAAATGCACCACAAGGTGTTTATGCCGTAGATAATATACTATATGTAGCTGATACAGATAATAGTAGAATAGTTCTTTATAACATTGAAACTGGAAATATGGCTGGTCAAATTAAAACTCCAGAAGACGAGATTTTTGAAACAGTACCATTTAAGCCACAAAAGATAGTTGTTGATCGTACCGGAAGATTAATGGTAGTTTCAAGAGATGCGTTTGAAGGAATATTAGAGTTTGATGAAAATAGAAAATTTACAAGATTTTTTGGAACTAACACAATTCAATTTAATTTCTTTCAAGCGTTAGTTTATAAATTTTCTAGTAAAAGCCAAAGAGAAAAGATGGCACTTAACTTACAAACATCATTTACAAGTATCGATATTGATGATTATGGATATATTTACGCTGTTGCCAAAAATGAACCAATAAGACCAGTTAAAAAAATGAACTTTAAAGGGGAAAATATTTTAGTTAATAATGGTTATATTCCGGTAGTTGGAGATACTAAATATCCAACTTGGCGGGAAAATGTTCCATTAGGGCCTAGTACTATTATTGATATTGCAAGTCATGATGATAATAATCGTTTTAGTATTTTAGATAGCAAACGCGGAAGAATATTTACATATGATTTTGAAGGGCATTTATTATACATTTTTGGTGGAATTGATACTCAAGGTGGACTACAAGCACCAACAAGTGTAACTTATATGGGTGAAAATGTTATAGTTACAGATAACTTAACAAAATCAATTTTTGTATATTCACCAACTGAGTTTGGAGAATTAGTAAATCAAGCAACCACAAAATACTACAATATGGAATATGATGAATCAAGGGAATTATGGGAAAGAGTAATTGAACTTAACTCCAATTATTTTCTTGCTTATGCTGGGGTGGGTAAATCGCAATTACGTAACCAAGAATGGAAAGAAGCAGTTAAAAATTTAAAACTTGGTCATGATTACTACAATTATTCAAAAGCGTATGAACAATATAGAAATGAAAGAATTTCTAAAGTTGTTCCATTTGTGATTATAGTAGTTCTTGGATTAGCAACTTATGGTGTCTATGTTTCAATTAGACAATCAATAAAACGGGATAAAGGAGAGATTGATTAATGACATTAACTAAAACTAAAAATGTAATCAAAACCTTTTTCTACGATACTTTTAAATTCCCGTTTTACATTTTGGTACATCCAATTAAAGGCTTTGAAGAATTAAAAGTAGAGAAAAAAGGCAAACTATATGTGGCAGTTTTTTACCTATTTATGATGATTATGTCTGTAGTCGTTACTGAAACAATGATTGGCTTTTTAATTAAAAGCCCATGGTCTGATACATTTAATTTAGGAAGAACAACTTTATTAGTTATTGTTCCTATTGCATTAGCCACAATTGGTAACTGGACGGTAACGACTCTACTTGATGGTAAGGGTAATATGAAAGAAATCTTTATGGTAATAATGTATGGTTTAATTCCATATATTTGGATTTCTATACCGGTTACATTAATAAGTAATTACTTAATTAGAGAAGAAATTCAATTTTATTACGCCGTTATGTCAGTCGGGGTGTTTTTATCTGGATATAAGATTTTTATGGGACTTTTAGTAATTCATGAATATTCATTAATAAAAACTATTTTAACAGTTTTATTTACAGCTGTAGCAATAGCGATAATGATTTTCATTGGGTTATTGTTAGTGACAATATTCCAACAAGTATATGGGTTTTTAAAGTCCTTGTATGATGAATTAGTCTTGAGGGTGAGGTAGTGAAAAATGGCTTGGCTTAAGAAAAGAAGGAAACTTTTAATCGTGAGTGTCATTATATTATTACTTACAGGATTCGGTATATATATTACCTCACGAATATTAGCTAACAAAACTGAATATGTACTAAGAAAACCTTACGATAAAGAGGGTTATACTCTTGCAAGTAATTATGCAGAAGATCATGAGTTTACACTTTCAAATAGCAGGTTCAATTTTAAATTGTATGCCAATACAACTAAATTTGAACTATATGATCACAAAACAAACCAAACTTGGTACTCCAACCCAGAAGCAATCCATTCTCAATATCCTGTTGAGTTTAATGATTTGTTTATTTTGTATTATGAAAAACTATTAGAAGCACCTAGGAGTCTTTCAATTATCGATAAAAGTGTTAGGCTTGGAACATATAGATTTAAAGAAGTAGAAAATGGATTAGAAGTATTATATGAAATTGGTAGAGACAATAAAAAAACTTTTTATGATTTACCATATCAAACAACTAAAGAGAAATTTGAAGAATTAATTATTAATCCGTTAGAAGAAAAGTCAAGAGACTCATCTAGTGGTGTTAGAAGGTTAGATGTTACAGTATTAAAAAACGCGTTTATGTATGTTTCAAAAACAAAGAGTTATTTATTACTTGAAAATAAATTTAGCACACAAGACGCAATTGATTTAGCTTATAGTTTAATCTTCACCCATAGTTTGTATACAGAAGATGATATGGAAGAGGATAGAAATAAATTTGGTTTCCCAGAACCTCCAGAAAATCCGTATTTCGAATTCGTAGTTAGATATGAATTAACTAATGAAGGATTTAAAGTAAGAATAATTAACGCTTCAATTTTAGAATCAAAGACTTTTCAAGTCGCATATATTGATGTTTTACCATACTTTGGTTCAAATAATTTAAATGATACAGGGATTACAGTAATTCCAGATGGGTCAGGAATTGTGGTTGATCATGTTAATGGGAACTTTTCATCAGGAACTTATGATAAAAGAATATATGGTCGTGATTTAAGTATTGGATCAGAAACATTTATTATGCCAGATACTGACGATACAATTAAAATGCCAATGTATGGATATACAAAAAATAATCATGGGTTTATTAATATCGTTGAACAAAGTGACACTATGTCAAGCATTAGAGCGGGATACCGAACAACAACTAGCGGGGGAGCATACAGTAATCGTGTACCGTGGGTTCATTATAGGTATCATGTTAGAGAGCGCGATGGTTTTACATTCCAAAGTTGGTCACAACAACAAAGAGTTTCAATTTGGACAAAAGAATACGCTACTGATGATTTTGTTTCCAATTATCTCTTTACAGATGATACATATCCAGAGGTAGGTTATTTTGAATTAGCGAAGTTATATCAAAAATATTTAGTTAACCTTTATGATTTAGAAGAAAAAACTTTTAATGATGTAATGCATCTAACTATTTTAGGTGGATATATTAAGAAGAAGCATTTTATGGGTTTTCCTTATGACAGTGTTCAGGCACTGACAACACCTAAACAAATCTTAGAAATTATGAGCCAAATCGAAAATGATAATCAAAAACTTGATATCAGCTATCAAGGGTGGGCTAATAATGGCCTTAAACCTTACGTTATGGATACGATAAAGTTTAATGGAAATGTGGCTTCTAAAAAACAAATAGCGAATTTAAATAAAAAGTTAAATGAAAATGATAATAGATTATTTTTAGAAATTTTTACTCAAAGTGCATACACAAATAAAGGCTTAAAAAATAGTGATAAGGCAAAGAATATCTTTCAAAATAGTGTTAGATATTATGATTTAGATATCGCTACGCAAATTCCATATCGTAATCGTTTGCCACTATATATTTTAAGCAGTCAAAAACAAAACAAAGTCTATAATAGAATAAATAAAATTAATTATGTTGACAATGTTGTTTTAATAGATGAAGCTAGTTTAATTACATCGAGTTTTAAGAATAATAAAGTTATTTTTAGAAAAGAAGCTTTAGAAAATACTATCAATAACTTAGAAAACTTAAACAAAACTTTCGCTCTTAGAAATGCTAATTTATATGGAAACTTATATGCGGATAAACTTTTAGATATGCCAATTGTTGGCGGTGCTAGTCGTTTAGCGGATTATAGTATACCTTTTATCCAATTAGTATATAATGGTTATTTTAACTACACTATGCCATCAGCGAATTTAGATACTTCAAAATCAATGGAGTGGTATAAATTAAAGGCTTTAGAGTCAGCTTCTAAATTACAATTTACTTTAAGCTATAAAGATACAGTAGATTTGATTAAAACTCAATATAATCACTATTATTCAACATATTATAATAACTGGATTGATGGAATTAATTCATTACTGGCAGAATTAAAGACTTTAGACATATATAATGAAAAAATCGTTAGCCATAAAACATTAAATGGTCAAGGCACATTAGTTGAAGTAGTTTATAGTAATGGTAATAAGTATACCATCAACTATGAAACTGAAACGTTTATAAAGGCAGTGTGATAATATGAAGAAAACTAAGAAACAAAGAATAACCAAATATTATTCTGCCGAAGAAGCGATTAAACTTAAAAAAGTACTAGAAAGTAAAATTGAAAAACTTGAAGAAAAGAAAGTTTCATTATCAGCGCGTGTTGAAAAAGAATTTTTAAATATTGAAGAACTGAGTAAAAGACATGAATTAACTGTAAAGAAGAAATACCAAGTAAAAAATATTAAAAAAATACTCAACTATTTTGATAAAAAAGTTATTGAAATAGTGAAAAGAAGAAAACAAAAGAAAGTTGTTAGATTATCTTCGAAAGTAATAAAAATTGATATGAAGATAAGAAGATATCAAATAACTATCGAAAAGCTTGAATTAGGTGAACAAGAAAAGCTTTCACCATTAAGAAAATTCAAACAATGGTTTTCCCGAATCGATTATCAAAAGCAAAATATGATTTGGGGAGTAATCTTTATTCTTCCGTGGATTTTTGGAATGGTAGTACTATTTTTACCATCACTCTTAAAAACTTTTATTTGGAGTTTTAGCGAAACAACCTTAACTCCATCTGGTATGCAACTAAAATACGCTGGAATTGAAAAATATGTTTATTTATTTAGTGATTATATAATTGATGGAAATAATATTTTCTCAGTTGCCCTACTAAACTTTATGGAGAGTTTAATAATTGATTTACCAGTTATTATAATATTTAGCATTTTAATAGCGGTAATGTTAAATAAACCATTCAAAGGGCATAAACTTATTAAGGCAATATTCTTTATTCCTGTAGTTTATAACTTAGCAGTTATCACACAAACACTAACTGGAACATTTGGCCAACACTTTACAGAAGCAATGCAAGAAGATGTTTCATTTGTCAATCAAATTACCAGATTCTTTATGGACATTGGAATTGGTGATTCATTATTAAAAATAGTCTTAGGCGCAGTTCAAAGAATTTTTACAATTGTCAATTTATCAGGAATTCAAATTCTCATATTTGTCGCGGCAATTCAATCAATCCCAAGTCAGTTATATGAAGTGGCTGAAATTGAAGGGGCAACCAAATATGAAATATTTTGGAAGATTACAATTCCAATGATTATGCCAATGGTTTTGACAGCGGGTGTTTATACTATTATTGATAGTTTTAACAGATCACCAATTTTAAGATTTTTACAACACGCGGTTGCAGGAAGTGATTATGGCTTAGGAGCGGCAATTTCCATTTCTTATTTTGTGATTAACTTTGCATTTATAGGATTAATATTCCTGTTATTTAAAGGTAGGGTGTTTTATTATGACAAAGAAAAATAAAATATTTAAAACTATCCAAGAACGTGCTAAAGGGTTTTATGATAGAAGGTTAAGTAGTAAAGATAAAAGAAGACCGCTAGTGAATAAGTTTAAATCATTTGGAGTAAACGCTGTTAAATATTTATTGTTGTATGGTTTATCATTTATTATCATTTATCCACTATTGCAACAAATTTCAATTTCATTAAGAGCGCCAACTGATTTAAATAATCCGTTAGTACTATGGATTCCAATGGAGTTTTCCTTTGACAATTTAAAGGTTGCGATACAAGTATTAGATTATTGGAAATCATTAGGAACTACGGCAATGGTTTCACTGATTGTAACTGCCCTTCAATTGTTTGTGACATCTTTAGTTGGTTATTCAATAGCGCGAATAAAATTTCCTGGACATAAAATAGTTTTCTTAATTGTTATCTTTACAATTATTATTCCGCCAATGACAATAGAACTACCACTTAAAATTAGTTTTATGAATTTTTTAGGAACAGGGAAAAATCTTTTAGGCTCACCAGTTATTTTATATATCTTTGCGGCAACTGGAATGGGAGTAAAAGCGGGAATATTTATCTATTTATTTAGACAATTCTTTAAAGGTATTCCTATAGAATTAGAAGAAGCGGCAATAATTGATGGGGCAAATCCATTTCAAGTTTTCTTTAGAGTGATGTTGCCAAACGCAATCGGGGCGATTATTTTAACGACAATATTAACGTTTGTCTGGCAGTGGAATGATAGCTATTATACATTCCAATATGTGGCGAGTGTTAAAGATAATTTCAATACTTTAACAACGAAAATGATGGGAGTAAGCCAAAATATTCATGAGGCAATTCAAAATGCAGGTGTCTTAAAATTATTTGGTCAAGACGTATCAAAAAACCCACTATTTACTTCAATGATCTTAAACACTTCTGCAATCCTTGTGATGATTCCATTAATTATTATTTATATGTTAGTACAAAAAAGATTATTTACTGAGGGCGTTGAACGAAGCGGAATCGTAGGATAATTAAAGAATTTTGTAATGCAGTCAAATTTGTTAAGAAGGGATATATACTCAAAGTTAGGCTGCATATTAAAAGATTGAGTATAAAAAAAGAATTATGAGAAAAATATTATCAATTTTAATGGTTTTAATATTAAGTCTTGCACTTATTGCATGTAATAAAACTTCAAATTCCAATAAAAATGGTAACGGAGATGAAGAAACATATGATTTAGGTGGAATAGATTTTAATATTCGAGCAAATGTGGCTGATAGAATTGATCCAAGAAATCCAGATTTTGAAAGAATGTATCGCAATGAAAAATTAGCTAATATTGAAAAGGTAGAGAAAAAGTATAATATCAAAGTAAAATATGTTAACTATCCCGCTAATGCCTCATGGGGTGTAGAAAGAGATAATTGGATTATCCAACAAGCTCAAACTGGACAAACTGATTCACACGTTTTTGAGGTTACCTCTAATTCGGTTGCTAATTTAGCAGTACAAGGAGCAATTTTACCATTAGATGATTTAATTGAAAAGTATGGTAATAAGGGTCTTTGGGAGAAAAAACGTTCTTTTGGAACAATTTTAGGAAAAAGTTATGTTTATGATGATACTTTTTCGCAAGCCGAAGAAGGAATTTATTACAATAGTGAACTTTTAGCAGCAGTTTTAGGTGAAGAAAGAAAATTAGAACCTACCAAACTATGGGAACAAGGTAAGTGGACATGGCAAGCTTTTTCTGATTTAGCTCATGAATTAAACGAAGCTTTAGATCATGAAAGAAGTGATGCGGATGGCGGAGCACAATATGTTATGGGTGGTAGAACATATGATTGGTTATATCCAATGGTAGGAACAAATGGGGGAAGACTCGTAGATAGTAACTTCCAATCACATGTCAATTCAGATGAAGTTATTGAAACAATAAACTTCTTACATAGTTTATATGAAGTTCCTGGTATGTGGATTGATGATGCGGTAATGAGCAATCCAGTACAAATAGAATTTAGAAATGGAAATGTTGCTTTCCATGCGGGAGAGAACTGGTATTTAATCGTTCAAAATTGGTGGGGTGGACTAGAATTTGATTTAGATTTTGTTCCCTATCCAGTTGGTCCCAATGCAGAGGAAGATATGAGTAGATATATCCAAACTAAAGTAAAAACAGAAGCATCTTTCGTAATTAGTTCGGCATTCTCTAAAGATAGAATTCCAGCGGGTTATGAAAATATGATGTTACATGATGAGCTTATTTTTAAAATTTGGAATGATTTATTATATTTTCCTGAAATTGATCCAGAAACTGGTGAAGCGGATTTAGAAGATATTAAGGAGAATTTCTATAGCACTAGATTACTTCCGTTTTATGCAAATGAAGCATCTAGAATGGCTCATTTAGATATATATGGTTTAGCAGAAATTGATCATTTTTATTCTGTTTATGAAGGGGAAACAACTTACCGTGTTAGAATGGAAGATGCGGTTAGAAATGGTGATGCAAGAAATAAAATGGAATCATTACATTCTGAACTGCAGAATGTTTTAAACGATAGAATATTAAGTGTAGAGAAAAAATAAGGGAGGATAACATGAAAAGATTTTTATTAGCGTTAGTATTATTTGTATTACTTCTATTAGGTTTGGTTGGCTGTGATAAACCTAGTGGTAATGGTGGAAATGATGGCGAAAAGCCTGAGGAAACTTATGATTTAGGTGGTATGGATTTTAACATTCGCGCTAATTATGGTAGTAGAGCCGACCCAAGAAATCCAGAGTACGAAAGAATGTATCGTAATGAAAAAATGGCAAATATTTCACGGGTAGAAGAAAAATATAACATTAAAGTTAACTACTTAAACTATCCTGCACACGCTTCATGGGGTTCAGCAAGAGAAAACTGGATTATTCAAAATGCCCAACAAGGTTTAACAGACTCTCACGTTTTTGAGGTGTCAACAAACTCTGTTGCGAATTTAGCTGTTCAAGGAGCCATTTTACCATTAGATGAATACATTGAAAAATATGGTAATGAAGGATATTGGGCTAAAAAACGTTCATTTGGAACAATATTAGGTCAATGTTATGTTTATGATGATGTTTATTCAGTGGCTGAAGAAGGTATTTTTTATAATAGCGAACTTCTTGGTAGGATTTTAGGTGAAGATAGAAAACTAGAACCTACACAAAAATGGTTAGCTGGTGAGTGGACATGGGATGCATTTACAGAATTAGCAAACGAAATCAACAATGAACTTGACCATACGGGAGAAGAACCGCAATATGTAATGGGTGGAAGAACATATGACTGGTTTTATCCAATGGTAGGGACAAATGGTGGAACCATTGTTGATAGTGAATTCCAATCACATTTAACAGATGATGCGACATTAGAAACTTTAGAGTTTTTAAATAGTTTAAGAATGGTTGATGGTATGTGGATTGATGATGCACCGAGAGAAAGAACACTACAACCAGAATTTACTGCACAAAGAGTAGTATTCCACGCTGGTGCTGACTGGTTTTTAACAATCTCATCTCACTGGGGTAATTTAGAATTTGATGTTGATTTTGTTCCATATCCAATTGGCCCAAGAGCGCAAGAAAATCCTGCACTATACTCACAATCAAAAGTAAAAAGTGAACCAGCATTTGTTATTAGTTCAGCTTTTGCGAAAGAAAATATCCCAGAAGGATATGAACATATGATGTTACATGGCGAACTTATTTTCAAAATTTGGAGTGAAATTATTCATTTTCCTGATATTGACCCAGAAACAGGTGAAGCAGATTTAGAAGACTTAAAAGCAAACTATTACGCAACTAGATTACTTCCACATTATGCAAATGAAATATCAAGACTAGCGCACTTAGAGGTATGGTCATCAGCAAAAGTAGACCATTTTTACTCAATTATTGAATCTCAAGCACATACAGCGGATTCATATATGGTAAGAATAGAGGATGCAATTAGAACTGGGGATGTGAGGCAGAAGATGACTGCCTTAGATAACGAACTCCAGTCAACTTTAAATACGAAGTTGCTGGGGATAAATTAACTTTTAAGGTAGGTAATCTGAGAGGATTTCCTACCTTCATAGTGTTGATAGAAAGACAAAGATGATTTAATGTTTTAAACCTAGTTTTTCTATCAACACTGTGAGATATATGTATATTTTAAAAAGAATTTTTAGATAAATATTTTTCAAAAAGGATAAATTATGAAATTAAAAAGAATCGTTTTACCAATAACAATTATAATATTTATATTTTTATTAATCTCTTGTAATAGTGCTTTACAATATGATTTTAGTATTGATGATATGGTCGTTTATTTAAATGATGAACCCGCAAAACTTCAAATAAATTATTTTAAAAAACAATCTGAAATTTCGTATAGTTATGATAAATCAAAATTAAGAATTTTTGATAATCATGTTGAGTGTTTTTATGAAGGAGAATATGTTGTTGAGGCTACTTCAAAAGGAAATAAAAAAGAATTTAAAGTTACAGGGCTAGTTGGTTTAGATATCGATAATATTTATGTATGGGTTGGATATCCTGATGTAGAATTGATTCCAACTTTAAATGTTGATGAACAGATAAGATACGAAACAAACACGGACATAATTAAAATTACAGATAACAAAATTAAAGCTTTAAAACCAGGAAAAACAGTAGTTAAAGCAATTGCGGGAAGATTTCAAAAAACATTTTGGGTAACATCATTAGTTCCTCAAAGTGAAAATGATTTTTACTATTGGGGGGCAGATTGGAAAAGTAAAGCAATAAATTATAAGCGGGCATACGAATTGAAGGGAACTGATAATAAAACAACAATTTTTATTGGAGATTCATTTTTTGATCCAATATGTTTTACAATGTTTGATGAACATTATAAAGGAAAAGATGCTTTGTGCTTTGGCATTAGTGCAAGCACAACGCAAACATGGGAAATGCTTTTTAAAGATTTAAATGGTGATCAAAATAACAAAGATAATAGTTATTTTGCAGATGTGAAACCTAAAAATATAGTAATTCAATTAGGTAACAACAATATTTACAATGATAGAAGATCTGCTGATGATGCAGCAAAAGATATTCAAGCACTTTTAACATTGCTGCACGGGATGTTACCGGATACTAAAATCTATTTGTTTGCGGTAACCCCAAGAAATGGAGAATATTTACGTCATAATACAATTAAATTAAATAAAACAATGCACAAATATGCCATAGGAAGAGAGTGGCTTGTGTATTTAGATACAAACGATATAATGACACCAGACAAATTATCAGATGGAATTCATCCTGACCCAGACCAGTATTATATCTTTGTTGATGCATTAGAAGAAGCAGGAATAGAAATCGAAGACAAATAAAGAAGGAAACGATAAAAATGGCAATTTCATACATTTTAAAAGATAAATATAGTCTTAATAATAATTTGGTATTTAAAGATACAGATAAAATTACTTTTTCTATGACAGAAAGAACAATAAAATTCAAAATGTTCTCTAAATATGATGAATTATTAGACCAAGAAAAATTTATATATGAAAATAATAAAAGCGAATTAATGATTAATATTAATTTTGATAAAGGCTTAAAAGAAGATGGTTATACATTAAAAGTAACTAAAAACAAACAAATTACTATTAATGCTAAAAACGAAAGAGCGATTCGTTATGCATTTCAAACATTAAATAATATAACCTATAGAAATAATAAAAACTTAGTAATTCCAATTATAACTGTTAACGATTATCCATCATTTAAACTAAGAGGTATTATTGAAGGTTTTTATGGTATGCCTTGGTCGCATGAAAACCGTTTAGATGTGATTGATTTTATGGATAAATACAGGTTTAATACATTTATGTATGCGCCAAAAGATGATCTTTATCATCGTGATAAATGGAGAGAGTTATATCCAGAAAAAGAATTAAATCAATTAATCACTTATAAAAACAAATGTGATGAAAAAGACATTGAATTTTATTATTGCATTAGTCCAGGAAAAGATTTTAATTATTTAGATGAAAATGATTTTAATTTGCTCTATAAAAAATTAGAACAAGTCATTAATAAAGGTGTTTATAATTTTGCATTGTTAATGGATGATATTGATTATCAATTAACAGATGAAAATAAAAAAGTGTTTAAACGCCCAGGAATAGCTCATGCTTATATTACAAATAAAATAAATGACTATTTAAAAAAACATATCTTGGAATATGATTTAATTATGTGCCCTACCGAGTATCATCAGCCTTGGGAAAGCCTGTATCGAAGCGATTTATCGTTAAAATTAGAAGGAAACATTAAAGTGATTCATACGGGCGATAAAGTTTGTGCTGAGGTAATTGATGAAGAGGATGCAAGACGAATCAGAGAAATTTATAATCATGAAATTTTGTTGTGGGAAAATTATCCAGTAAATGATTTTTGGAAAAGTAGAATATTTTTAGGACCGATAATTAATCGTAGTGCCAATATATCTAAACATATCAAAAGAATGGTTTCTAATCCAATGAATCAATGGTATGCCTCAAAAATTAGTTTAGTATCAATTGCCCATTATATGTGGAACAGCGAAAAATATGACCCGCATAAATCACTTGAATTGGGAATTAAAGAAGTTGTTTCTGATGAACATTACCGTGATATGCTAATTTTCACAAAAGCAAATATTTTAAGCACTTTAACTAATGATGATTTATTTATCCATGAAGATTGGGTTAATAGCAGTAAATATGAAAATATTAAAGACTATTATAAAAAATTAAAAGAAAGTTCTAAAAGATTGTTAAAAACTAATTATCCAATAATAGTGGAAATTAGACCTTGGTTAGAAAGAGCGATTAATGAAGCAGATATTGTTAATAAAATTTTAAATAAAGAGATAACTAAAGAAGAAATTATTAAATTAGTTGAAAAACCAATTGTGTTAGGAATTGAAATTTTAAACTTGTTAATTAAAAAACACAACTTATTAACAGATGAAGAATACAATAAACATATAAAGAGTTTATTAAGTGGAGCATGGTGGCAAGTATGGGAGGACAAAATATAAAAGGCAACTCTAAAATAAAAAACATAGTAAAAATAGGAAAAGGACTTCTTACTATTTTGACATTTTTGGTGTTTTTATCCATAAAAACAAACCTTAAAGCGAACAACATTAAAACTATTAAAGTTAATGAAAACAGTTTAGAAGTAGTAATAGATCCAGTCTTATTTGATAGCAATGGTATAATTTATCAGGATATAACTAATAAGGCTGTCCTATATACTCCAAATTGGCCTTTTTTAAAAACAAATAGAAATGAAGATGCAGTAGAATATGTTGCGGTAAAAAATGAAAACGAAGAGTATGTTATAGAAATTAAAAACACTAATAAAAATGAAATTCCCTTAAACGGACTAATTATTAGTGTTCCAGCAACTATGGGAGTAAGTTTTAACATTGGCGATGTCATTTCTTTAAATGATATAAACGCATCTATTTATAAGCACGCTATTTTAAGTGATAAAGGAGTAAGAATAGCTTTTAATGCAGTTAATGCTACCTCTGAATATAATTCTTTTACATACTATAATCCTTTATATAAAGATAAGACGGGAACTAACAATTTTAGCAATAATGAACTAATTGTAGAGTTTGACAATGAAACTAATGTTTTTAAAGTAATAGGTGTTGGTAAGGGTGCTAATAATGATATTCCTAAAAATGGATTTGTTATTTCAGCGAATGCTAGACCTAAAACATATATGATTGATAGTGGCGTTTTGTTTAATGAAGGCGATGTAATTGAGTTGAAAGATTTAGAATATGTACAACTTGAAGATGTAATAACAAGAAAATATACAACGATAAATGGAACGAGATTTAAAGACTATTTAGTTGTTTATCCGGCTTCATTGAACCCATCCTTAACAACCAATCAAAATATTTATGGGTGTGAAGTTGCAGTAGATAGTAATGGTCTTGTGGTTGAAAAAGGAGTTTTAGTCAACATTCCGGAAGGAGGGTTTGTTCTTTCGGGTCATGGGATTAATGAAAAATTTGTTAAAGAAAACATTTTTTTAGGTTCTATTGTTACATACAATACTGGCACTAAAATTGTGACAATTACTAATAATTTAATTAACCAAATTTTATATAATTATCAAGTTGAAGCAAACGTTAGTGAAGAATTAGTGAATACTGCAAAAGATGGTATGTATGATGTAAACAATTTAGAAAGAGCAGAAGCGAATTTAGCAATTATTTTAGGGTCTGTTTTAGAAATGGAAACTTTGAAACCTAAAATTCACAACACTAAAAATCCTAACGATATTGGTGAATTTATTAGGCATAAAAAAATAATAGAACCATTATTTAAAGAAGTTTATTTTGATACATTAGTATCTAGAAGAATTGAATCAAGAGGAACATGGCATCGACCATTCGAAACGAGTTTAACTTTAATTGAAGAAACTTTAGATGAACTTAAAGAACTAAATTTTACTGATGTTTATTTAGAAACGTTTTGGTATGGATATACTATATATAAATCAGAATTAGCACCTTACCATGTGATTTTTGATGAAGTAGAATTTGGTGAATATAAAGATTATCTAGACGCTTTTATTGGCGAAGCTAAAAAGCGTAACATTAATGTTCATGCATGGGTTCAAAATTTCTATGTTGGTCCAACTTGGTATCATAGTTTGATTTGGGAAGAACATCCAGAGTGGAGAATTGTTGATATCAATGGCAGCAACGTAATAACGGGGAAACCTGAAAAAGACGAGGAAAACCTTTTATTCTTTGATCCGGCAAATCCTGAAGTAAGAGAGTTTCTAAAAGAAATTTATAAAGAGATTATTGAATACAATGTTACAGGATTACATTTAGATTATATTAGATATCCTTCTGGAAATGAGTATCCAGAATATAGTACGGGATATACAGAATATGCAACCAGTGAGTTTAAGGAATTATATAATGTTACAGGAGATATTAAAATATTAGTTAAAACAGAACCAACAATTTATACGAAGTGGAATGAGTATCGTTTGTCAAAAATCACTTCCCTTGTTGAAGAGATTCACACAATAATAAGAGAAAAAGATAGCAAACTTATTTTATCAATGGCAGTCGGTCCCAATGCAGCATATTCGAAAGTTAATATTATGCAAGATTGGAGAGGCGTGGGTAGAAAACGGCTGGATTGATTCAGTAGAACCAATGGCATATGTAAAAGATGTTAGTTTAGTAGTAGATGCTGTTGAAAGAGCGGCTAAAATTGTACCTAAATATGCATATTTACTACCGGGAATAGCGCCTACTTATTATAGGTTACCAGATATTTATAATGCTACATACACAGATGCAATTAATAAAAATGGAGCTCATGGTTCAACAATTTTTGAAACAGATAATTTTCTTGGGAAAACAAATATTCACGATGTATTTAGTAGAGGAACTTATAAAAATGAATCTGTATCTATTCAGGCGCCAATAAATGATATTTTAAAAATGTTTATTAAAGATACACTTTATAAGTTTGATAATATTTATATTAAAAATGGCGTTTCAACTGTTTCTAAAAGAAATGATTTAGAAAATAGATTAAATAAATTAACTGAAAAAAACTATTATAATCCAATTGATTTTTATGAATTATATGAAGCGTTAGATCAATTAACATTAGAACTTGTTTTATATGCTGATGGTAAAGCAATTGAGCGTTTGATGGAAGACATAGAATATTTCATGGAAATACTAGATATTAGAATCACAAGATATTTAATAAATAATAGATATTGGAATTTAATGGAAGTAGCGGAAAGACCTGATGTATATAGTTTTACTTATCCAACAACAGATAAACCTAAAAACAAAATTTTAAGTAATGTTGATTTAATTATTGGAATTAGTGCTGCGGTGTTAATTATTGGAATAGGGATTTTTATTGGGACAACTCTACTTAAACGCAAAAAAATGAAATAGGGTGTGGTGGCAATTATGAAAGGACAAAATATAAAAAACAAAGTGGTTTTTCTACCTTTAGATGAAAGACCCTGTAATTATAAATTTCCCTTTGATATTTTTAGAAATAGTAATTTAAATATTAGAAGACCAAATAAAGAATTAATGGGAGATAAGAAAAAACCTGCTGATTTTGAGAATATCAAGAAGTTTTTACTTAACGAAAGTAAAGATGCGGATGCGTTAATAATCGCGATTGATACATTGTTATATGGGGGAATTATTCCTTCAAGACTTCATTGTTATAAAAAAGAAGAATTATTAGATAGAATTGAAGTAATAAGAAAAATCAAAACTCAAAATCCTAAAATTATTATTTATGCATATCATTTAATTATGAGAACACCACAGTATAATAGTAGCGATGAAGAACCTGATTACTATGAGTATGTTGGTGAAGATATTTTTAATTTAGGTTTTTTAGGACATAAAAAAGAATTAGGAATAATTAATAGTGAAGAATTATTAAAGTTTGAAAGTATTAAAATAAAAGAAAAATATTTAAATGATTTTTTAAATAGGAGAAAAATAAATCTAAGCTTAACTAAAAAGTCGGTAGAATTTGTAAATAAAGGAATAATTGATTTTTTAATTATTCCTCAAGATGATGCGGCAGAGTTTGGTTTTACTGCAAAAGATCAAGAAGAGATTCGTATTCAAATTAGGAAATTTAATATTAGCAATTCAGTTTATATGTATCCTGGTGCTGATGAGGTTGCGAATAATTTGCTCGCTAGATTATCAAATAAATTATTAAATGTTCAACCGAAAATATATATTAAATATAATTCATTATCCGCCCCATGGACAATACCTTCATTAGAAGATAGATATTTAGATACGACAATCAAATATCAAATCTTAGCGTGTGGAGCGATTCCTTCAACCAATATGAAAGATGCAGACATACTTTTATATGTAAACGCACCAAGTGATAAAATGATCACAGCTCCATATCAGTTTGAATTAAAAGGAAGAGGGTTTACTGTTTTAAGAAACATGGTTGAGTTTATTGAAAGCATTAAATACGCTTTGAATACTCTTAAAAAGCCTGTTATATTAGCGGATTTAGCGTTTGGTAATGGTGGAGATGTAGAACTTTTAAGAATGTTAAATAAAGAAAATATCTTAATGGATTTAGCCGCATATTCTGGTTGGAATACATCCGCAAATTCATTAGGTACAGCACTAGCCCAAGGGTTAGTATATGCTAATTTTGGTAAGACAAAAGAACATCTTAACTTCTTAGTGTTAAGATATGTAGAAGATGTAGGATATTGTGCGCTAGTTAGAAGAAAAGTTACAGAAAATGACTTAACTCCAAATGGGTTTAATTATTTTGATGTGAAAGAAAGTGAAGGACTAATTGCGGAAGTAGTTAGAAAGTATTTGACAGATTTCATTAGAAAAGAATTAACATCAATTAAAGATAATATAAGCCTAGACAAAGTGTATATGCCTTGGAGAAGAATGTATGAAGTTGGCTTAGAAATTACTTATAAGGAAGGTATGAAAAAATGAAAAAAATTGTATTGTTACCACTAGATGAAAGACCTTGTAATTATGAATTTCCTTATCAGATTTTTAATAATGAAAAATATGAAATCATTAGACCAAACTTAAATATTTTAGGTGATAAAAAGAAACCTGGAAATTTAGATGAAATTGCCAAGTTTTTACTTGATGAAACTAAAAATGCCGATGGATTTGTTATCTCAATAGATACATTGTTATATGGAGGTATTGTGCCATCTCGACTTCATTATGATGATATAAAAACTTTGACAAATAGATTAAATGTTTTAAAAGAAATCAAAAAGAACAATTCTAAAATAAAGATTTATGCTTTTCATTTAATTATGCGCTCACCACAATATAGTAGTGATGATGAAGAGCCAGACTATTATAAAGATTATGGTAGAGAAATATTTTTAACAGGATTTTTAAATCATAAAAAAGAATTAGGCTTGGCGACCGATGAAGAGCTTAAACAACTTGAAAATATAAAAGTTCCTAAAAAGTTTTTAGACGACTTTTTAAAGAGAAGAAAAATAAATACTAGTATGTGTTTAGAATCAATTTCTCTAGTAGAAAAAAGTATCATTGATTTTTTAATCATTCCACAAGATGATGCGGCAGAGTTTGGCTTTACCGCAAAAGATCAAAATATCGTTAGAAAAGAAATTGAAAATAAAACTTTAGAGTTAGATGTTTATATGTATCCTGGTGCTGATGAAGTTTCTAATGTTTTATTAAGTAGAATGGTCTTAAAAACTGAAGGCAAAAGACCACTTATCTACATTCATTATCCTTCCGCAACCTCTGGAAGTTTAATTCCAAGATATGAAGATAGATATTTAGATACTACAGTTAAATATCAAATCTTAGCCGCAGGCGCATTAACGGCATCAAGTATTGAAGAAGCTGATTTGGTTTTATTTGTAAATGCACCGAGTGGTAACATGCAAGAAGCGGCTTATCAACATAAACATTTTAGAGAATATGAA
This sequence comes from Acholeplasmatales bacterium, assembly GCA_050949105.1. GTDB lineage: Bacteria > Bacillota_I > Bacilli_A > Acholeplasmatales > UBA5453 > DUQU01. The sequence goes on along the minus strand of JBMNFC010000011.1, from coordinate 255,083 downwards.
ATAAATAGAAATTTAGTTGAATTCGTTTCTCAAATTAAGTATGTAGTAGAAACATTAGATAAAAAAGCTATTGTCGCGGATGTCGCTTTTTCTAATGGTGGGGAGATTGAATTTGTGAAGATGCTAGACAAAGAAGATTTACTAATGAAAGTTTCTTCTTATGCAGGATGGAATACATCATCAAATACTCTTGGTACAGCAATTCCACATGGAATAATAAACTTCTTATTTGGAAACAATAATAAATTAGAATCATTTTTGGCATCTAGATATGTTGAGGATGTTGGTTATTGTTCTTTAGTAAGACATTACGTAATGAATAATGTATTAAAAGATTATGGTTTTAATTATTTTGATGTAAAAGATCAAAGAGGAGAAATTTCTAAAATAGTAAAAGAAGAATTAATGAAATTTATTGATAAAGAATTGCCAAGTTTAAAGAATAAAATAATAATTAATGACTTATATATGCCATGGCGTCGAATGTTTGAAATTGGAATTAATGTAATATATAAAAGGGGTAATGAAACATGAAAAAGATTGTTCATCTTCCGTTAGATGAAAGACCATGTAATTATGATTTTCCTTATAAAATGTTTAATAAAGAAGATATTAAAATTGTAAGGCCAGAAAAAGAAGACATGGGCTTTAAGAAAGAACCTGGAGATATTAAAAAACTTCATAAATTTTTATTTGAAGAAACTAAAGATGCATATGGTTTGGTAATTTCTATAGATACACTTTTATTTGGTGGCATTGTTCCTTCAAGATCACATTTCTTTGAAGAAGAAGTTTTAGAAGAAAGGCTTAAAATTTTAGAAAAAATTAAAACTTCTAATCCTAATCTCATTATTCATGCGTATGATTTGATTATGAGAACTCCACAATATAACGATGATGAAGAAGAACCAGATTATTATCGTTATTCTGGAAGAAGTATTTTTGAAAAAGGATATTTGACTCATAAAAAAGAATTAAGTTTGGCTTCAAAAGAAGAATTAGATAGACTTGATAAAATTGTTATTGAGCCTAGGTATTTAAAAGATTATTTAAGAAGAAGAAATATTAATACTAATTTAACCTTAAAAGTTGTTGATCTTGTAGATAAGGGTGTTATTGACTTTTTAGTAATACCACAAGATGATGCGGCTGAATTTGGCTGGACCGCAAAAGATCAAGTTAAGGTAAGAACTTATATTGAAAAAAAGAATTTACAAAACAAAATCTATATTTATCCTGGCGCTGATGAAGTGGGGTCAATATTATTCGCAAGAATGGTTAATAAACTCTTTAATAGACAACCCAAAATGTATATTAAATACCCATCAATTACTTCAGGATTAATAATTCCAACTTTGGAGGATAGATATTTAGATACATCAGTTAAGTATCAAATTACTGCGGCTGGTGGTGTTGTTGTGCCATCAATAAAAGAAGCGGAGATGGTAGTATTTGTTAATGCTCCAAGTAACTATATGTTACCATCGAGTCATCAACATGTTAAGCATCAAGGATACACTACTCAAAGGAACTTAGTTGAATTTGTTGAAGTGATGGAATATGTCGTAAATACGCTAAAAAAACCAGCTACCTTAGTGGATTTAGGGTTTGATAATGGTGGCGATATTGAACTTGTTAAAATGCTAAATAAAAAGGATTTATTGCTAAAACTTGCAAGTTATGCTTCTTGGAATATTCCATGTAATACTTTAGGAACTGCAATAGCTTTTGGAATATCATATCTACTATTTGGAAGAACAATAGAACATCAATCATTTTTAGTTCATAGATATTTAGAAGATATAGGGTATTGTTCACATACTAGATATTATATAAGAGAAAATGTTGTTGCAAAACATGGCTATAATATATATTTTGTTGGGGAACAAAAAGGTGTAATTGCGGATATTGTTAAAGATGAAATAGAAAAGTTTATCAATAACAATTTAACAACCCTAAAAGGAAGATATGAAATCATAAATTGTTATATGCCTTGGGTAAGAACATACGAAGTTGGTTTAGAAGTCAAATATATCAAAAAAAAGATATTAAGAAAAGATTTTTCAAGAGAGGAAATGTAGAATGATTAAGTTAGTAAAAAGAATTTATCTGGTTTTAACATTATTAGTTTTCGGATTAATAACAATATTAAATGTTAAAGCGGCTGAAACTAAAACCATTACAATTAATGGAAACAATTTAGAGGTAGTAGTAGATCCAGTATCATTTGATGCTAATGGTATAGAGTATGCAAATATTACTGATAAGGCAGTATTGTATACACCAGATTGGCCATTTCTAAAAACAAATAGAGAAGCAAATGATATTGAATATGTTGTAAGAAAGAATTCAAGTGAAAAATATGTTATAGAAGTTAAAAATAGTAATGCTAATGATATTCCGCTAGATGGTTTTATTTTAAGCATACCAACTACGATAACAGTTTCATTTAATGTTGGTGATCTTGTGGAAATTAACGATATTACTCTAAAAACATATAAACACGCAATTTTAAGTGATAAAGGAGTTAGATTAGCCTTTGATGGAGTTAATGTTTCTTCACAATACAACGCGTTTACATACTATAATCGCTTGTATAAAAATAAGACAGGAACTAATACTTTTAATAATAATGAAATGATTGTAGAACACAGTCGCACTTCTAATTCATTTAAAGTAACAGGAGTTGGAAAGGGTGGAAATAATGAAATACCAAAAGCTGGTTTCGTTATTGCAGCAAATTCTAAACCTAAAACGTATATGCTTGATAATGGTGTTTTATTTAATGAAGGCGATGTGATTGAATTAGTGGAGTTGGAATATATGAAATTTGAAGATGTGATAACAAAAAAATTTACAACAATAAATGGAACAAGATTTCAGGATTATTTAGTTATTTATCCTGCTGCTTCAAATCCTAATTTATCAACAAACCAAAACATTTATGGATATGAAGTTGCAGTGAATGCTGATGGGATTGTTGTTGAAAGAGGAGTTTTAGTTCCTATTCCCGAAGGTGGATTTGTAGTTTCAGGCCATGGGATTAATCATACATTTGTCGAAGAAAACATTCCTGTAGGCTCTAAAGTAACATACAACGCAGTTGATAACACTATTAAGATAACTGTTAGTTTAATTGATCAAACTTTATACAGTTGTCAAATTAATGCAGTAGATACCGAAAGGCTTGTCACCACTGCAAGGGATGAAATGTACGATGTTAATAATTTAGAAAGAGCAGAAACAAATTTAGGACGCATTTTAGAGGCTGTTCAAGCAATGGAAGTATTACAAACTCAAATTAATAATACTAAAAATCCTAGCGATGTTGGCGATTTTCTTGATTATAAAGAAGAAATAGCACCACTATTTGATGAAATATATTTTGATACATTAGTATCAAGAAGAATTGAGTCAAGAGGAACATGGCATCGACCAAATGAAACAACTTTGGCGGGAATTAAAGCGACTTTAGATGAATTAAAGCTAATGAATTTCACTGATATATATTTAGAAACATTTTGGAATGGATATACTACCTATCATTCAAAACATGCACCATATCATGAAATCTTTGCTGGAGCAAATTTTGGTGAATATGAAGATTATTTTTCCGCTTTCATCAGCGAAGCTAAGAAACGTAACATTCATGTTCATGCATGGGTAGAAAACTTCTTTGTGGGGGCAACTTGGACACATAGTTCACTCTGGGATGAACACCCAAACTGGAGAATAGTTAATATAAATGGTAGTAATGTAATAACAGGAAAACCTGGTGGAGAAGAGGAAGGATTTTTATTTTTTGATCCAGCAAACCCTGAGACAAGAGAATTTGTCAAGAATATATATAAAGAAATTATTGAATATGATATTGCAGGATTACATCTAGACTATATTAGATATCCTTCTGGCAACGAAAATGTTTTATACAGTACTGGTTATACAGAGTATGCAACAAATGAGTTTAAAGAAAAATATAATGTTACGGGAGATATTAGAACATTAGTTAAAACAGATCAATCGCTTTATTTAAAATGGAATCAATATCGCGAATCAAAAATTAGTTCGTTTGTTGAAGAGATTCATAACGAAATCAGACCATTAAACAGCGATATTATTTTATCAATTGCGGTTGGTCCAGATTCAACGTATGCAAGAGTTAATTTAATGCAAGATTGGAAAACTTGGGTTGAAAGTGGTTGGATTGATTCAGTAGAACCAATGGCATATATAAATGATGTTAATACAGTGGCATCAATTACTCAAGGAGCGAAAGATATTATGGGCACATATGCATTTATAATGCCAGGAATTGCCCCTACTTATTTTGGCTGGCCTGATATTAAAAATGCTCAACAAACAGATGCAATAAACAAAAACGGGGGACACGGCTCTACGATTTTCGCAACTCATAATCTAAGAAATAAACCGGACTTACATGCTATATTTTATGAAGGAACGTACAAAAATAAAGCTGTATCTATTCAAGCGCCAATAAAAGAAGTATTAAATATGTTTATTGAAGATGTTTTATATAAATTTGACAATATCTATATTAAAAATGGTGTCTCAACGACCGAAAAGAGAAATGATTTGGAAATTAGATTAAATAAATTAGCAGAAAAAGGTTATAATAATCCAATTGATTTTTACGAGTTATACAAAGCATTGGATCAGCTTAAACTAGAATTGACCTTATACGCTGAAGGTGTAGCTATTAATCGTTTTATGGAAAACATAGAATATCTTATGGAAATATTAGATATTAGAATTAACAGATACCTAATCAATAATGGGCACTGGGATGTAACTACGGTAGCTGAAAGACCAAGTGTATATGCTTTTGAATACCCATCTGTAGAAGATGATGTGGGAAATAAACCTTCAAAGAATAAGACAGTTTTAATTACTTTAGTTAGTGTTGGAGCGGTGTTAACTATAGGAGCAGGAATTTTTGCTGGAATTACTGTATTGAGACGCAAAAAGAGATAAAATTATCTTGACTTTTTCTTGCTTGACTATACAAATGAAAGCGGTTATAATATTGGTGTATATACAATCAATAAAAAATAAAATAAAAGGGAGGAAAATATGAAAAAAAGAATAGTTTCAATTTTAATGGCTTTAATGTTTAGCCTCGTGCTTATTGCATGTAAAAAAACCGGTAATGGTGATGAACCACCAGTAGTGGATAAGATTGCACCATTATTAGAGGTTGTGCCAGAGGTTGTAAACCTAGAATATAATCAGGATTATGATTTAATGACAGGTGTTACAGCAAGAGATAACGTTGATGGAACAATCACTGATAGAGTAGTGATTGAAAATGATGGTGGCTTTAATAAGAAAGTTGAAGGTACATACACAATCACATATAAGGTTACTGACAAAGCAGGTAATTCAACCACTAAGACTCGTACCATAAATGTAGCAGAGATGCGCACAACTATTGAAATTAATGGACAACAGTTTGTAATGGAATATAACCCACAATTACGTGAGGCTAACGCCATATCATTCCCATTTAATTTAGCAGTTGTTACTGTGTTTGAAAAAGCTTATGTAGATTGGCTAATAGAACATAATAATCAAAGATTTGCTGCATATTGGTCAGTAGTTGTAACATTAGATGCAGATAAAAAGATAGTTGAGTATCGTGATGCTAATACTAACCAAATGGATGCTACTGGTTCAAAAATTGGAACAGAATGGTGTTCGGGAACTCCAACGGGAGTTAATAATGCCTATGAGCATCGTCAAGGTATGTTAGCTAACTTAAATGTTCCTGAAGGTGGATATGTAATAGTATTTATTAACGACGGAGCTAATGGTCCAGGTACACCTCGTGCATTCGGATATGAACAAGTTGTAGACAAAGCATTTGATGCGATTGGTTTAGAAGTTAAGTTCAATAATGTTCCTGATGGTGCGGCATTTGATGCAGCTAAAACATATCCTGTAATTAAGTTAGAAGAGGAAGTATTAGATAACAGATATATTCCAGTGGTAAAATTAGATCAAGGTACCGCACCTACTGAAGCATTTGGCGCAGATTTATTAGGCGGAGTATCTGTTTACCATGATAGGGAAACATTAACTGCAGTAGTTCATGAAATTTATAAAAAAGTTGGTACTGAAGAAACAATTATTGATGTTGATGATGTTGATGCAGATGATTTAGAAGCAACTTATGGAATCAGATATAAAGTTACTGATGCTGTTGGTAATGTTGCAACCGAAACAAGAATATTCCAATATGTGAAAAGTGCAGCTTTATCAGAATATGTAGTTGTAATTAGTGGAAGAGAATTCCCAATTAAATTTGATTTCAACTTTGATGATCAAATTGGTTTTGAACCAACTGCATGGAGATTATCAAAAGCACACTTAGAATCATTAGAAGGTTTTAGTACAGATGAGAATGGTGGAGCAAATTTAAGCCCAAGAAAATGGTATAACATTGGTTGGTGTGTACTTGCTGTAACTGATGCTGATGGAAAAGTTATTGAAATTAGAATGCATAATGATGGAAGAACCTTAACATGGGATGCAGAAAATTCAAAAATTATTGAAACATTAAACGTTTTCCCTCCAGCTAAATTACAAATGGGGCTACTAGATAGAGTTCCAGATGGCGGATTTGTCTATGTATTCCAACACACGAACTTTGATGATAGCCCAAGAACTTTTGCTTATCAAACACTAATTAACAGTGCTTCTGATACTGGTGGCGGATTCTCTAGAGTAGAGTGGATGGATATTCAACCATTCGCTGATGATTTTAGAATTGTGGTTAGAAAACCAGGAGAAGATCCTGATCAACTATACTTAACAATTAACGGAGAAGCATCAGCGGCACTTACCAAAGGATATGATTTTGCAGAAAACATTGGTAATAATGATGGAGTATATCAATTTACAAAAGAACAATGGCAAGTAATTTCTGATGTTGTTGATGTTGAAGGCTATGATGGTAATAGCGCATATAAGATGGCTAATTTATCGTTATTTGTAACCGATGCTGATGGAAAAGTTGTCGCAGTTAGACTTTACCAAGGTTGGACACCTGATCAATCAGGAATTCAACTCACAGTTGATGGAGATGGTAAGATAGTAGCTGCAACATCAGGCGCATTTAACAGAAACAATGTTGAAGTTGGTGTAATGGCTTTAATCCCTGAAGGTGGTTTTGTATATGTACTAGCAACTCCAACTCCAGGTACTGATGATGGATTCTCAGACGCTATGAAATTTGGATATAGATATTTATTAGGATTAGAACCAAGTTTATTTAACACAGCTTACAAAGATGGTGTAAACTTCACAGATTGGGCAAATCCTCCTATTAATCCATTTGCAGAAGGATTTAAAGTTACTGTAGGAAAAGATTTTATTATTCCAGAAGAACCATCAGAACCAGAAACAATGTATGTTGTAATAGGCGATGAAAAATATATTGTTGAAGTTGATACTTACGCATGGGATGCGGGAGGTGGAGTTGGTGCTATAACAACTCACGCATTAGCGTTCTCTAAAGCGTATTTAGCGGCATTACCAGGATATGCAACATATGAAAATACAGAAGATGATGAAGGTAAAAACTATACTATCCAATATTCAATCTTAGCGATTATTGATGCTGATGGCAATGTAATACAGGTTAGAATTCATCCAGGTCATAAGATTAGTTGGGATGCTGAAGGAAACAAATATGTTGTTGAAAAAACATTAACAGCAACAACAATGCAATATGGAATATTAGCAGATATTCCTGATGGAGGATATGTAGTATTATTCCAAAATTCAGGAGCTCCAGGCAATGCAATTAGAGCGTGGGGTTGTAGGCAATTAACTGGCTTTGCAGATGTTGGCGGAACAGGTTATGCGAACGCTGATACAGGTGGAGTTGAAAATATGACTGTTAACCCATTTATAGATGGATTCAAAGTTTTACTTAAAAAAGAATCTGAGTTACAATCGTATGTTAGAATTAGCGGAGAAATATATCTTGTTTCATTAGATAGTTATGAATGGGATGCGGGAGGTGGAGTAGGTGCTATAACAGCTTATGCATTAGCATTCTCTAAAGATTATTTAGCTGCATTCCCAGGATATGCAACATATGAAAATACAGAAGATGATGAAGGTAAAAACTATACTATCCAATATTCAATTTTAGCTATTACTGATGCTGATGGTAAGGTAGTACAAGTTAGAATTCATCCGGGTCACAAGATTAGTTGGGATGCTGAAGGAAACAAATATGTTGTTGAAAAAACATTAACAGCAACAACAATGCAATATGGAATATTAGCAGATATTCCTGATGGAGGATATGTAATATTATTCCAAAACACAGGTCTTCCAGGAAACGCAATTAGAGCGTGGGGTTGTAAGCAATTAACTGGCTTTGCAGATGTTGGCGGAACAGGTTATGCGAACGCTGAAACAGGTGGGGTTGAAAACATGACTGTTAACCCATTTGCGGAAGGATTTATAGTCGAAATTTTTAAAAAATAATTTTATCATTAGATGATAAGAACTGGCCTGAAAATGGTTTTTCAGGTCAGTTTTTTATTTTACTTAGATATCTATACAAGTAAAATTAAAAATGGTAAAATATAGTTAGATAAAAACAAAAAAAGAACCAAGAGTAAAATTATTTTCATAGAGACTATAAAAAGGGAGGAAACATGAAAAAGATACTTTATTTGTTAGTGTTATTATTTATAAGTTTCTTATTTGTTGCTTGTGATAATGAAAAGTCTTGTATAACCGGAATTCATTTAGGGCATACTTCAGGTACTGGAACGATAGATGATCCCTTTGTTTTTGATGCAATTGTTGATGAATTAATATCTGCACCAATTACTATTAGTCCAATTAACACTGTAAAAAAAATTAAATTTACACTTGTTAAAAAAGTTGATAACGAGTTTGTAGAACTTAATAGTGATGATGTAAGAGGAGTATCTTTTAATGAAGAAAATTCTAATGATTTATTTAGTGTTAAAGCGCTTGTTGTAGGGACTTTCTATGTTGAAATAAAACAAGAACCAATTAAAGTTTATGTACAAATAAATATTGAAGAAAGAGAAGATCCTTACTTTAAAGAGAATTTTAAAGTATTAGCAATCGGCAATAGTTTTAGTAATAATGCCATGACGTATCTTTATGAAATCGCAAATAATTATGGTGTTCAAAATATTATATTAGGAACACTTTATATTGGTGGTGCAGATTTATCACAACACGCTGATTATGCTGAGTCAAATAAAGATGCATACGAGTATATTAAAAATAATAATGGAATAAAAACTAGTTTAAGAGAAAAATCATTATCATATGGTTTAAAAGATGAAGATTGGGATATAATTGTAATTCAACAAGCAAGTAGGTCAGTTGGGAAACCCAATTTATATGAACCACATTTAACAGATTTACTTAACTATGTAAATGAACACAAAACAAATGAAGATGCACGTATTTTTTGGTATTTAACATGGGCACATCAAGCAAATAGTATTGATACTGAGTTTCCAATATATGATTGTGACCAAAACCTAATGTATGATTCGATAATTAACGCATATGTTGAAAAAGTTAAACAACATGAAGAAATTACCGGTTTAATCCCAACAGGAACAGCACTTCAAAATGTTAGAACTAGTATTATTGGAGATATTTTAACAAGTGATGGATATCATTTAAGTAGAACACACGGTTGTTTTATAGCGGGTTTATCATGGTTTAAAGCAATCACTAAATTTGACATAAGTAAGATAACATATCGTCCATATACATTAACAGCTGTGGAATTTGAAATACTAGTTGAAGCTATCAATAATTCAATTATTAAACCATTAGAAGTTACAGAATCTAGTTATCCAAAAGAACCAACACAATTATGGCATCTCCCAATTAGATATGTTTTAGGATATTGGACCCAAAGTAGCACACCAATTAATATTATTAAAGTTAATCATAATAATTTTGTCAGCAGTAAACATCTTTATTCAAAAAAAGAAATCCCATCAGAAACTAAAATTGAAATTACGGATGGTTATAAATATAATATTACCTTTTATAAAGAAATTGATGGAATTTTAGAAGGAGATAAGGAACTAATTAATTTAACAGAATCTCTTATAGTTGATTATAAATTTTGGGAAGATTTTGAATATATTGGAATTACTGTTTTTTCGATTACTAATGATAATTTAAATAATAACGTTAATGATGCTGGTAGTAAATTGATAGTTAAAGTACCATATAAAGTCATTTTACATGAAGAAGTAGAACCTTTCTTTATAATTGGTTATTGGCCTGATAACGGCATTGAAATTAAAACTGGAACGGACAATTTTACAAAAGGTTTTTTAGCATCAAATATTTTAAGCATTGATCAAGTTCCAGTTAATACAAAAATTACAATTGCCTCTGGATATAAAATAAGATTAATCTTTTTAACATATTCACCAAAAGAAGGTTACAAAGTAGATAAGCGTACTGATAATTATACAGATGAAGTTTTAGTTACTGAAGAATTATACGAAAATTATGATTATATTGCGATTAATATATCTGCTGTTCAGCCTACGGATATAAGCAGTTTAGCTAATACCGTTCATGAGTTATTAACATTTACTTTTAATGAAGATATTTTGGATGAAGGAGATTAGCTAAACACAAGGACTACCTAAAAGTTCTTTTCAGGGCAGTTTTATTTACTTTTAAGATATCTATACAAGTTTAATTTAAAATGGTATAATATAATAAAACAAAAGCAAAAAAAGGGGAGTTAATTATGTCTATAATTAAAAAAGTATTTAAATATATGCTTATTCTTTTTTTACTAACACCATTAGTGGCGTGTGAAGAGAAAACAGAAGAACCAATTTTACCAATCTTTAGTGGAGTTAATGATGTAACTATTGAAGTTGGTGATAGTTTTAATCCAAAAGAGAGTGTAACTGCTACATGGAATGGTGTCGATATAACATCAAATATTACCATTACTGGGACTGTTAACACGGATGTTGAAGGAGTTTATGATTTGGAATATCGTGTAGAAAGCGAAAAAGGTGATGTAGCCACTAAAACCAGAAAAATTACGGTGGTTGCATCAAATACTGAAGAACCAGTTTTGCCGGTTTTTGAGGGGATTAATGATGTTACCGTTGAACAAGGCGAGAGCTTTGATCCAAGAGAAGGTGTAACAGCGACTTGGAAAGGCAACGATATAACATCAGATATTACTATCACTGGTTCTGCTGACACAACTAAAGTAGGTGTTTATAATTTGGAATATCGTGTAGAAAGTGAAGAAGGAGACGTTGCAACTAAAACTAGAAAAGTTACAGTAACAGAACCAATTGGTGAAGAACCAGTTTTACCAATTTTTGTAGGAATTAAGAATAGTACAATTAAACAATATGAAGGTTTTAATCCTAGGGCAGGTATAACAGCCACATGGAAAGGGATTGATATAACACGACTTATTACTATCACTGGCTCAGTTGATACAACTAAAGCTGGTGTTTATAATTTAGAATATCGTGTGGAAAGCAGAAATGGTGATGTTGCAACTAAAACTAGAAAAGTTACAGTAACTGAAAAAACATCACAACGTTTCACAGAAAATAATGTATCATCAACAAGTGTAAATAATGTAGGTCATATACGGGCGAATGGTAATGTAGTTAATGATAGCAATGCATCAACTTATCAGGAAATTAATGTTTTAAAACAAGGGGAAAATGTTTTAGTTGCAAGTTGGAGCAAATTTTCTAACGGAAAATATGTATTGTCACCAACTTTAGATATTGCAAAAGATTTTGAACTTAACAACCCTAATTATGAAGTAATAGCGGCTATCAACGGAGATTACTTTTATGCTCAGTCTGGAGTTACGTATACTACCGGTCCTAATATATTATTTGGTAATAGAGTAGTTAAGCCAGATAGTTTTTATGGAGGATCTTATCATTCAGTTCAATTTAACCAATCTGGTGAAAAAATAGCCGTCCATAAGACGTTAACATTTTCAAGCAATCTAAATTTAGCATTGTACGATGAAAGTGGTGCATTAATTTATTATAATGATCAAGTTTTCTTTAATCAAATAACATTAAATGCCAATCAAACGTCAATAATTTTTAATAAATCTTATACATATGATGCGGGCACAACTTACTTTATATTAAATCAAAAAAATAAATACGAATACTTAACACACACCTATTTTGAAGCAAATGTGGGAAACAAAATAACTACTGCAAATTCCACAGCAATAGTAATAGCGACCAAAGATCCTGCGTTAATAAGTTTATTAAAATCTAATCAAAGAATAATTGTTCAAAACATGACGAATGGCATTGGATATAATGATATGGTAATAGGTATAGATGCACCAATTATTGAAAACTCTAGGGTCAAAAGATTTAATGAGCTAAGTACTGATACAGAAGAACAAAGATATAGAAATACGGCCCGTAATCCAAGAACTGGTTTTGGTTATGATAAAGCTGGCAATATGGTTTTAATCACAGTTGATGGGCGTGGCACATCAAAGGGTGTAGATTTAAGAGAGTTTGCCTATATCATGGATTACTATGGAATTGTTGAAGGTTATAGCTTAGATGGCGGTGGCTCTACTCAAGCGGTATTCAGAGTTAATGGTCAGTTACAATATGTAAACACACCATCTGAAACTTATCGTGGAGTAGGTAATGCAATATTATTTATTCGCGAAAAAGAAGCTAAGCAATTACATAAATTTGAAATCAAAAATGGTAAAATACATTTAACTATATTTGATAAAACTGATATTAGTGAAGTAGATATTTTACTAAATGGCGAATCAAACAAATACACGAATTTAGATAATGAAATTATTTTAGAATTAACAAATCCAAAATCAACGGCAATCGCAGTTAAATATGTTAAAAATGGTGTAACATATCATTTGTTAAACGAATTATATGGCGGAGCTAGAAAATATATTAACATAGATAACAAAGCAATTTTTGATGTTAACGAAGGGTATTCATTTGAACAAAATATTGGTTACAATAGTAAAATATTTGTCTTTACTTATGATGAGTGGAAAGCCATTTCCAATATTGTTGATGCTCCTAGTTATGACAAAAGCAATCTTACATATAAAATGGCTAATTTATCATTAGCTGTTACTGATGCAAACGGCAAAGTAATTTTATTAAGATTGTATCAAAAATGGGTAGATGAACCGCAATCAGGAATTCAACTTACAGCTGATGCGGGAGGAAATATAGTAGCTCAAACAACTGGTGCCTTTAGTAGAAATAATATGGAAATTGGTGTCATGAATTTCTTACCTGAAGGCGGATTTGTGTATGTCTTTGCGACTCCAACTCCAACTGAAGATGATGGTTTTTCGGTTGCGATGAAATTCGCATATGAGCATTTATTGGGATTAAAACCAAGTTTATACAATACAGCTTTCTTGTTAAATGGTAATGAATTTACAGATTGGACCAATCCGCCAATTAATCCATTTGCAGAAGGTTTTAGAGTAACAGTAACCACAGAAGAACTTGGCAGTGAAGAACCAAAACAATTATATGTAAAAATTGGTGATAAAGAACATATTGCTGAACTAGATTCTTATGAATGGAATGCAAGTGGTGGTGTTGGTGGCGCTGTAACAACCCATGCATTAGTATTCTCAAAAACTTTTCTTTCAGGACTGCCTGGTTATGCAACAATAGATACAGCAGATGATGAAGGTAGAAATTATACTATTCAATATTCAATTTTAGCTATTATTGATGCTAATGGTAAAGTAGTACAAGTTAGAATTCATCCGGGTCACAAATTAACTTGGAGCAATACTCAAAATAAAATTGTTGCTGAAGAATCACTAACCGCAACAACACTTCACCATGGATTATTAGCGGATATTCCAGATGGTGGCTATGTGGTTTTATTTCAAAATACAAATTTAACTGGAAATCCAATTAGAGCGTGGGGTTGTCAACAACTAACAGGTTTTCAAGATGTTGGTGGAACAGGATATTTAAATGCTGAAACAGGTGGTGTCGTAAATATGACTGTTAATCCATTCGCAGAAGGATTTAAAATTGAAATGATTGAAAAATCCAAGTAAAATATAATTTAGCAAATAAAGAATTTTTCAAAATATTTATATTCTTAGGAAGTGATGAAATGAAGCAAACAAAATATTTATTCAAAATATTATTGACAATATTACTAAGTGTTGCTTTATTTGCATGTCAAGATGAACCAGTAGAAAAAGATAATATAAGACCACTTATTATAGTTAGGCCAGAGGCTCAAACTATAAGAATAAGCCAAAACCAAGAAGTTAATCTTAAGGAATTGTTAATTAGTTCTGGCATATCAGCGCTTGATAATATTGATGGAGATATAACTAATAATATTGAAATAAATCCTAATAATTTTGATGTTTCTAGTTTTGGAGAATATACTATCGATGTATATGTGTTTGACAGTTCAAATAATAAGTCGGAGGTCAAGTTTATTACCGTGATAGTTGAAGAGTATTTTGGGATAGTAATGCGATATCCAATTTTTACAAATGAAATAATAGGTGAAGTTAAAACCATTAATAAACAACAACTATTTAATGGTGCTTTTTATTTTAAAACTATTTCAACTAAAGATAAATGGGAAGGTATTGAAGGGGTTATAACATTACCAGAATTTGAAATAAAAAGATATGATGGTAGTTATAATACAAGTCTAAATGTTGATCCTAATACTAAAAATTTAGATAATCCATCAATTTATTTAGGAGGACAAGGGGCATACCATAGTGATGTTGGATTAAGTCTTTCAAATGTTATATTAAAGAATGGTACAATTTCAAAAGGTTCATATGCATTTAGACCATTTTGGAGATATATCACATCTCCAAGTGAACCTAATAAAGATATTGGTGATTTAGATATAGCCAATAATAGAAGGTATCGAGTTTTTACATTAAACACAAACGAGACAAATATGTATGGTATGTGGTTTTATAAAGACACAGAGTATTATTATTTACCAGGAGATAAACTAAGAATAATTGTTTATAGTCCTAAAGCCAACTATTTACAATTACAAATCGAAGTTATAGAAAAATCAACTCTTGCATCATCAATTCAAATAAGAGAAGAAAACGGGTGGAAAGACCCAGAAAACTTTATTAGTCCATTATTTATCTCACAAGGACACGGCATAGGTAATAATGTGGAGTTTAAACGTGTTAATGCGATTGATCAAAGTGGAAATGAAGGAAAGCCAGCAATTATGACAGATTCAAATGTGAAAATTGCGGTTTGGGAAAGTGTTTATTTACACAGGAGCATAAATGGGCAAAAGTACCGTGTACCGTTTACTGAACAAAGAAGTGATACGCTTGGAGCACCTTATGACAAGTATTTTACATATAGTGTTATAGACCCAAATACTGGTGGTGTTACAGTGATTATCCATCCTCATTATGAAAAATAAAAGAGGAGTGGTTATATGAAATATGATGCTGTAGTTGTTGGTGGTTCTTTAGGTGGGGTAATGGCAGCGTATGCATTATCTAAACAAGGCATCAAAACAGCTTTAATTGAAGAAACAGCGTGGTTAGGTGGACAACTTACTAATCAAGGTGTACCAAGTGATGAGCATAAGTTTATTGAATTCACTGGTGCAACAAAAACTTACAGAGAATTTAGAGAAAAGATTAGAGACTATTATAGGAACCATCCAGATATTATTGATAGTTTAAAAACTAAAAAAATCTTTAATCCTGGTAATGGTTGGGTTTCAAGAAATAGCAGCGACCCTAGAGTTTCATTAAAACTCATAAATGGGATGTTAGAGCCGTTTACCAAGAGTAAAGTCTTAGACATTTTTCTTAATACTAAAGTTATCAATGCCGAGAAAACTGATGATGTTGTAAAACACGTAGTTATTAAAAATGTTAAAGGAGAGTATTTAATTGAAGCTAAATATTTTTTAGATGCAACCGATATAGGAGAACTTTTACCACTAACAAAAACTGACTATGTTACTGGTGCTGAATCATTTGAAGAAACGAATGAACCACATGCACCAAAAGTCAAAGATCCTGAAGATATGCAACCAATTACTTGGACTGCCGCAGTAGGTTTTAATCCTAAAAACACTAAAATAATTGATAAACCACAAATGTATGATAAATTTAAAAATTATATTATGCCTTTTGGTGAATCAATTTTGAGTTGGTGTGCAGCAGGACTGCATCAAGGAACTAAACGTGAATTTTCAATGTTTGCGTTAAATGAGTTTAAAAATACACCACCAATGTTTACATATAGACAAGTAATTGAAAAAGATTTTTTCAAAAAAGGTGTTCCTTTTTCGGTGATGCTTATAAATTGGCCACAAAATGATTATATTTTTGGCAACATTTATGATGATCCTAATAGTGAATATCACAAATATGCAGCAAAACAATTAACGTTATCACTTATTTATTGGTTACAAACTGAAGCTAGACGTGATGACGGTGGTTATGGGTATAAGGAAATTTGTTTGGTTCCTGAAGTATTAGGCACCAAAGATGGTTTAGCGATGGCTCCATATATTAGGGAATCTAGGAGGATAAAAGCTTTATATACAATTAAGGAACAAGATATTAGTAAAAAGTATGCCAAATCGCCACCACACTTTAAAGATAGTATTGGAATTGGACATTATAATATTGATTTGCATATGACAACTAAAACAAAAACACATTTTTTTGACGAAACATATCCTTTTCAAATTCCATTGGGTGCGCTTATTCCAATAAAAACCCAAAATTTAGTTGCAGCATGCAAAAATATTGGGACAACACATATTACTAATGGTTGTTATAGATTACATCCAGTGGAATGGAATATTGGTGAAAGCGCAGGATATTTAGTCGCATTTTCGATAAAAAATGGTATAATACCTAAAAATATTTACAAAGATGATAAACTTTTAAAGGCATATCAAAAATTATTAAAGGATGAAGGAATTTTATTAGAGTGGCCTAACTCTGTTTTGGAGGAATATTTATGAACAAAATATTAAAGCAATTAAAAGGAAAATTAATTGTTAGCTGCCAAGCCTTAGAAGGTGAGCCGTTATATGGTTCTCATATAATGAGGAAAATGGCTTTAGCAGCTAAAGAAGGCGGTGCATCTGCAATTAGGGCAAATGGTTTTGAAGATATAGTTGCAATTAAAGAGGAAACAAATTTACCAGTAATTGGGCTTATTAAAAAAGATTATCCTAATTGTGAAGTTTATATAACGCCAACAACAAAAGAAATTGAAGAATTAATAAAGTCAGGCTGTGAAATTATTGCAATGGATGCTACTAATAGATGTCATCCTGATGGTGTAAGTTTAAAAGAAAAAGTGGACTTGATTCATAAGGCAGGTTTACTTGCTATGGCTGATATATCTACTGAAGATGAAGCAATAAAAGCTGAAAAATTAGGTTTTGATATTGTTTCAACAACACTTTCAGGCTATACACCATACTCAAAGCAACAAGAAAAACCAGACATTGAGTTAGTAAGAAAATTAGTAGGCAAATTGTCAATTCCTGTTATTGCAGAAGGAAAAATCACAACAATTGAGGAATTTGAAGCAGTTAAAGCCGAAAAGCCACATGCAATTGTTGTTGGTAGTGCGATAACTCGTCCACAATTGATTACCAAAAGATTCGTTGATGCCTATAAAAAATAAATTAAGAAAAGCCAATTAATTTTGGCTTTTTATTTAATATTGTAAAATAAACGAAATATTTTATTATTAAAAACATTGTTTTTGATATATTATTCATTATTTAAAAATGTAAATTCAATTTATTATAAAATATGTTAATATGTTTTAATTATTTTTTTTGCCCAATAAATAAAGATAAAACAATAAAAGTGATTATAATGTCATTGTAAAGACTATTTATCATAATGTATAATAATAGTGTAGGAGGTTTTAATTATGAAATTTAGTGAATATGTTTATAAAAGACCTAATGTTGAAGAAATAGGTAATCAATTACAAACTTTAATTGATGAGTTTAAGGAAGCGAATGCGGAAAAACAAATAGAGATTATGCATGAGTTTTTTAAAATAACCGATAATCTTGATAGTATGGGCACTATCGCTTCAATTAGGCACTCAATAAACACAAAAGATGAGTTTTATATCGAGGAGCAAAAATATTTTGATGAAAATGGTCCGCTTATTCACAAATATTTTAATGAACTTAGTATGTTGACTTTTAATAGTCTGAATAAAAAAGAACTAGAAAAAGAGTTTGGTGCATACTTTTTTGATCAAATTGAGGTTAGCCTTAAGGCATTTGATGAAAAAATGATTCCTTTAATGATTGAAGAAAACAAACTATCAACAGAATACGATAAATTAATCGCGAGTGCACAAATTGAGTTTGAAGGGAAAGTATATACTTTAACGCAAATGAGCCCATTTACTCAACATGTAAATAGAGATGTTCGCCATAAAGCTCAACTTAAAATATCTAGTTTCTTTGAAGAAAACGAAGCGAAAATTGATGAAATTTATGATAAATTAGTTCAAGTTAGACACAAGATGGCTCTAGCAAAAGGCTATGAGAACTTTATTGAACTTGGTTATTATCGAATGGGTAGAACTGATTATAACAATGAAGATGTTTATAAATATAGAGAACAAATCAAAGAAGTAGTAGTTCCAGCAGTTTCTAAACTACATAAAAGAAAAGCTAAACGCTTAGGAATAAAGAATTTAAAAAGCTATGATACAATTAATTTTTTATCAGGTAATCCAACCCCTAAAGGAACTAAAGATGAATTAGTTAGTGCCGCAAAAGTTATGTATAAAGAAATGAGCAAAGAAACAAATGAATTTTTTACATTTATGTTAAAACATAACTTATTTGATTTAGAAAGTAAACCTGGCAAAAGAGGTGGAGGATATTGTACATATATTCCTTCATATGAATCACCTTTCATTTTCGCAAACTTTAATGGTACATCACATGATGTGGATGTTCTAACTCATGAAGCGGGACACGCATTCCAAGTTTATTCATCACGTCACCATATTCCAAGCCAAAGATGGCCAGGAATGGAAGGTGCTGAGATTCATTCAATGAGTATGGAATTTTTCGCATGGCCATGGATACCTTTATTCTTTAAAGAAGATACAGAAAAATATTATTTCACTCATTTATCGGGGGCAATTTCATTTTTACCTTATGGTGCATTAGTTGATGAATTCCAACATGAAATTTATAAAAATCCTCATCTAACACCAGAAGAAAGAAAACAAACTTGGAGAAGACTAGAAAAAATTTACTTACCAACTAAAGATTATGATGATGATCTATTTATGGAAAAAGGTACATATTGGTTTAGACAAGGTCATATTTTCGGGGCACCATTTTATTATATTGACTACACTTTAGCTCAAGTACTTGCCTTTCAATATTGGATTTTAAATAGGAAAGATCATGAAAAAGCGTGGAGTTCTTATTATAAATTATGTACCCTTGGTGGCACAAAGGGTTTTGTGGGATTAATAAAAGAAGCAGGTCTAAATAATCCATTTGTTGATGGAACAATTAAAAAAACAATTAAACCACTAATGGAATTTTTGGATTCTGTTGATGATATGAAATTATGAAAATCGGTTTAGCCATTAATTCAATCATTAAGAGATTTGGATTAGAAGAGGCTTGTAGACTAGTAAAAGAAGCGGGATTTACTCATGTTGACCTTCAGTTAACAAATCATGATATGGATGAAGCTTTATTTTATAAAGAAGATTTAGAGAAATTCATAAATTTCTTTAAAGAAGTAAAGAAGACAGTTAATAAACATGGCCTAATCATCCATCAAACTCACTTTCCTTTTGGTTTTGATGAAGAAGAAGTCTTGTTTACTGAGGAGTTTGAAAATGTCCTTAAAAGAAGCATTATTGCCACAGGAACATTAGGCGCTAAATATGTTGTTGTTCATCCAGTGAAAATGCAATGCAGATATCAAAACAATTTAGAAAATGCCTTTAACAAGAATTATGAACAGATGATTCGTTTTAATGATTTATTAGAAGAATATAACGTTAAAATGGCTTTAGAAAACTTATTTATTCCTGATGAAACAGACAATCGTCGTTATGTTCCAACTGTTTTAACTAACGCAAAAGATATGAATAGGATGTTATCTAAATTAGGTAAAAATTATGTAACTGTCTTTGATACAGGACATTGTCATATTAGTAACGTAGAACCAATATATGATACGATTGTCAAACTAGGGAACAACCTTAAAGTTTTGCATATGCATGATAATAATAAGGTCTTTGATGATCATTTGATTCCTTACGAAGGTTCAATAAATTGGGAAGGTTTTATTAAAGGAATGAGGGAGATAAAGTTTGATGGTGTTTATTCATATGAGATTGTTTTATATGACCCAAAAGAAATTATTCCTAAGAGACTAAAATATGTGGTTGAAAATGCTAAATATTTAATTTCAAGAATAAATGAAAAATAAAACAAAGTAAAAAAAAAGACGCAATCTAAAAGTTTGCGTTTTTTCTTTTAATTAAGCGATATTCCACTTATAAACCCAACATTTTGATAAGTCTATTTTTGGGATGAAATCCCATGCCACTGTTAACTACTTTTCCATCTTTGAAAGTAACTAAAGTAGGAATGCTTCTAACACCGAATAGATGTGCTAATTCACCTTGTTCGTCAACATTGATTTTTCCAACCACAGCTTTTCCTTCAAGTTCCTTAGCTAAACTATCAACGATAGGAAGTTGCATTTTGCATGGTCCACACCAATCTGCGTAGAAATCTACTAAAACTGGTTTATCACTTTTTAAAACTACTTCATTAAAATTTTCCTTTGTAATAACAATCGCTGCCATATATAATACCTCCTATATTTAAATCTATAAACATTATATCACTTTAATGATAGTAATCTATTAATTTGCTTGTTAGGTGTTTTTATATGGTATAATGAATTAGCAATTAAGGAGAATATAAGCGAAATGATCAAAATAAAAGATTTATATTTTTCATATGATAATCGACATGAAGCACTTAAAGGTGTTTCTCTAAATATCGAAAAAGGATCTTGGACCGCTATTGTTGGGCATAATGGTAGTGGTAAGAGCACTTTGGCTAAACTTTTAGTAGGTCTAATTAAGCCAACTAAAGGAGAGGTTTATATTAATGATATTTTACTAAAAGAAGAAAATATTAGAGAAATTAGAAAACATGTAGGAATTGTTTTTCAAAATCCTGATAATCAATTTGTTGGCGTCACAGTAAAACACGATATCGCCTTTGGTTTAGAAAACCAACAAGTTCCTCAAGAAGAAATGATTAAGCTTATTGATAAATATATTAAAGTTGTTAATATGGAAGGTTATTTGGATAAAGAACCACACCAATTATCTGGAGGAGAAAAACAAAGAGTCGCGATTGCTGGTGCACTAGCGATGAATCAAGATATTATGATTTTTGATGAGGCAACATCAATGTTAGATCCTCAAGGGACAAAAGATATTAGTGATTTTATTATAGAACTTAATGATAAATATGATAAAACTTTAATTACGATTACACATGATTTAGAATTTGCAAGAAAAGCGGATCATATTGTTGTTTTAAATGATGGAACTATAATATTTTCAGGTACTCCTGATGAAGTCTTTAAAAATTCAGACATTTTAAAAAGCATTAATTTAGACATCCCCTTTGGTCTAAAGATATATGAAACTGCGAAAGAAGATGCGGATTTAAAAGATAATAAAAAATTAATGGATGCGTTATGGCAATACAGTTTAAAGATGTAAGTTTTTCCTATAGAGGGATAAAGCGTGAGTATGAAGCAATAAAAAACATTAATTTAGACATTAATGAAGGGGAATTTATTGCAATCTGTGGAAAGACTGGTAGTGGAAAATCAACTTTAGTTCAACATATGAACGCTCTTTTAGAACCCACTAAGGGAGAAGTTTGCATTTTTGAACATACGCTACCCAAAAAAAGAAAACAAAAAGTAAGTCCGATTAGAAAACGTGTTGGTCTTGTGTTTCAGTTTCCAGAATATCAACTTTTTGAAGATACGGTTTTAAAAGATATCATGTTTGGACCGAAGAACTTTGGTCTTACGAATGAAGAAGCTAAAGAAAAAGCATTAAAGGCGGCAGAATTAGTTGGCCTAAAAGATGAATTATTAGAAAAAAGTCCATTTAGAATTAGTGGTGGACAAATGAGAAGAGTGGCGATAGCGGGTATTTTAGCGATGGAACCTGATATTTTAGTTTTAGATGAACCAACTAGAGGTTTAGATCCACAAGGTTCAAAAGAAGTTATGTCATTATTTTACGACCTTTATGATAAACATAATAAAACGATTATTTTAGTAAGCCATGATATGGATATTATTGCAAAATACGCTAAAAGAGTAATTGTGATGGATGATGGACATATTGTTTTTGATGGTAAAAAAGAAGATTTATATTGTCATCCTGATTTTGATACATTTAGTTTAGCTAAACCCAAAACTATTGAGTTATTAGAACATTTAAATAAAGAACTTAATATTCCATTTAAATATTTATTCAATGAAGAAGAAGTGATTAAGTATTTAAAAGAGGTGTCCCATGAATAATATTGTTATTGGTCAATATATTCCTGGATCATCTTGGATATATAAAGTAGACCCACGAATTAAAATTAGTGCATTAGTAATTTTATTAGTTACCACATTTATGTTAAGTAACTTGTTTTTAATGAGCATTATGTTTGGATTGATTATAATAATGATTTTTACAACCCGTGTGCCATTTGTAAAAATGATTAGAGGAATGAAACCACTTATCTTTTTATTAACATTTACTTTCTTCATTCAAATGTTTTCAATTACCGAAGGGGAAACATTATTAAAAGAAACAATGTACATTGGACCACTTAGTATTATGGCTATTTTAGTTTTGTCAATTATTTACATCATTGTAAAGAAATATGTTAAGTTTAGAATTTTATTATTTTTCTTATTCGTATTTTTAATATTTTTTATTCAAGTAGTATTACCTTCATCTTTAATTAATTTTCAAGATTTTACTTATGAGTTTGTGATTAGAGATAAAGCATTAGAATACACAGGATTTTTACTTTTACGAATTATGATTGTGGTGATGTTATCAAGTTTACTGACATTTACAACAATGCCGACTGATATTACAAATGGAATAGAATCACTTTTAAGACCACTTAAATTAATTAAGTTTCCAGTAGGAGAAGTAGCTACTATGTTATCATTAACGTTAAGATTTATTCCAACACTATTAGAAGAAACACAAAAAATTATGAAAGCTCAAGCATCACGGGGTGTTGAGTTTAGTGAATCAAGATTTAAAGATAAAATCACCCAAATAATTTCGCTTTTAATCCCAATTTTCGTAATTGCCTTAAAGCGTGCTGAAGATTTAGCTAACGCAATGGAGGCGAGAGGTTATATTATCGGTGGCAAAAGAACCAAAATTGATATGCTTAAATTTAAGTTTTCTGACTTTGTTGTTTTATTTATTTCCATAGGTTTATTAACAACATCAATTTTACTTAAAGTAGGAGTGATCAACATTGCGTTATAAAGTAACCGTTAGTTATGATGGGACAAATTATCACGGGTTTCAAAAACAAAAAAACGCTCATACTATTGAAGCGGAGATTAATGATGCTTTATTTAAAATTCATAAGTGTGATATTAAAATTGTTGCCTCAGGAAGAACTGATAGGGGAGTTCATGCTTTAGGTCAAGTCTTTCATTTTGACTCCAATTTAAACATGACTGTAAACGAATTTAAAAGAGCCTTAAATAGCCATTTACCAGAAGACATCCGTATCTTAGATATATGTGTGGTTAGTGGTGATTTTAATGCGCGCCATAGCGCAATCAAGAAAACCTATAAGTATGTTATCAATAGAGAATATGATTTATTCAATCGTAATCACGAATTATATTATCCCTATAAACTTGATATGGAATTACTAGCTCAAGGTTTAAAGAAATTTATTGGAACCCATGATTTCTTTGGTTTTGCTGGCTATATAAAAGATAAGCCTACAATAAAAGAAATATATGAAGCTTCTTTAACACTAGACGGTACAAAAATAATTTTAACATTTACTGGTAATGCCTTCTTAAAATATATGGTAAGAAAGATGGTAGGGACTTTACTTGATATTGCATCAGGTAAAAAAGATATAAGTGTCATTGATAAAATCTTTGAAACTAAAGATAGAGACTTAAGTGGAAAAACAATTAATCCTGAAGGCCTTTATTTAGTTAAGGTTTATTATTAACGCAACTAATAATTGCGTGTTTTTTTCCTTTAGGGTTGGTAAAATGAAGATGAGGTTTAAGTAATGATTGATTTAAGAAGTGTCGGAAGAAAAATTCAATCCCTAAGAGTTAAACACAACTTAACTCAAGATGAACTTGCCGAAAAACTTTATGTTTCGAGACAAGCTTTATCAAAATGGGAAAATGGTCAAAGCGCTCCAACAATTGACAACATCTTACTTTTATCGCGAATATTTAAAGTTACGTTTGAAGAGATTCTTTGTTTAAATGAGAAAACAGAGTTTGACTCTAAAGATCTTTTTAAAAATCATGACCGATATTTAATTATCAACAAGATAATAAATGGAGAGTTAGCTGTTAAATTAGAAGATGTATTTTATCAGTTTTCTCCTTTAGAGCGAATGACATTACTTAAAAAGATTAAAGATGGAACCTTAAAAGTTGACATTAGCGAACTCTCATCAAAACTTACTACCTCAGAACTGAAGTTTTTACTAGGAGGATAAAATCATGTTAAAAAGACTAAAAAGAAAAGAAGTTAAAGCACTTAATGAAGAATTAGAAGTGTTAAAAGAAAAAGTAGACCGTTTAGAAAGAGGTTTTTTACCGTTAAAGGAAAAAACAATTAATTTAAAAAGAGAATTAGAAACTAAAAACGCTAAATCATTTTTAATGAATTATAAACAACTAAAAGAGCGTCTTAATTATGTCATGTCTTATTTTCAAGATTATGAAAAGAATATTTCCGATGCGAGAAAACTAATTCAAGAAAAAGATAAATTAAGAGAAAATGTTGAACTAATACATAAAACGACAAGTAATTTTGATGAATATATTTTAGAACTTGATGAAATTGTTTCAGAACTTAAAGAAATTGATGGTGAAATAAAAGAAACAGTTAACAAAAAAGAAAATAAATCATCTATTTTAGATTTTAAAGAGTTTGGTGATATGATTGGTGGCGCATTTAGAAAAGTGCTTAATAAAGATGATTCAAGCAATCCTAATTCTAGAACGAATAAACTTTTAAAAATCTTACCTTTCTTAGATGAAGAAGAAAAGATGGAAATTGTTAAAGAAATCTTATCAGACAGTGAGTATTTTGAAGGAATTAAATTAGTAGTAATAATGCCTTTTTTAGAAGAGGAAGACTGTGATAAAATCTTCATGCATCAAGTTAAAAAGGATAATAAAGATCTCCAAAGTTTACTTCCATTTGTTTCAGAAAGCTTATTAGAAGAATTAGTTGATAAGTATATTAATGGAGAAATAGAGATGAATATGGATATGTTGTATCCATTCTTAAAGGTAGAAGAGATTAAAAAAATATTCTTCTATGAATTGAAACAAGAAAATTAATTAATAAAGGCCGGTTTAAAAAACTGGCCTTTTATTAAGGGGAATAATAATTGATTTTTTTAAAAGTGACTACAATAATATCAATTTAATACACAAAAGTGGTTACAATAATATTGATTCAATATTGAAAAGTAGTTACAATAATATTGATTCAACATTAAAAAAGGCTTCTAAAAGTTTGAATAAACACCCAAATAATAGTATACTTATAGTATAAAAATAAAGTAAGGAATTGATATTATGTTTATAACATTTGAAGGCGGCGAAGGTTCAGGAAAAACAACCTTAATTAAAGCCGTTGATGCATATTTAAAAGAAAAAGGAACAAAAACTTATGTAACCCGTGAACCAGGCGGGTCTTTAATTGCGGAGAAAATCAGACACATTATTTTAGATAATAAAAATCAAGAACTTTCCGATAAAACAGAAGCCTTATTGTTTGCGGCAAGTAGAACTCAACACTTAGAAGAAATTATTATTCCTAAATTAAAAGAAGGCTACACTGTATTATGTGATAGATATCTAGATTCAAGTTTAGCATATCAAGGTTATGCTAGAGGATTAGGAATTGATGTTGTATTAAAATTTAATCACTATGCATTAGAATGCTTACCAACATATACAATTTATATTGATTCAGATCCAGAAAAAGGCCTAGAAAGGGCTTTATCTCGTGGCGGAGCTAATAGGCTTGATAATGAGTCTTTAGAGTTTCATAAATGCGTTAGAGAAGGATATTTATTATTGTTAAAAAAATTCCCAAAAAGAATTATTAAAATTGATGGCAACTGCAATTTAGATACATTAATTAAAAGAACATTAGAGAAAATAAAGGAACTAATATGAGAAATATTGAAAGTATAGTTGCCCTTTTTAAACAGGCTCATAAGAATAATAAATTATCACATTTATATTTACTTTCTGGCCCAAAAGGTTCGGGAAAGAAAAAGGTTAGTTACGAAGTTTCGGCATATTTATTAGGCCAAGATGTAGAAAGTATCAAAAGAGGACATATTAACCTTTATTTTATTGAACCCGATAATAATACTATTAAAGTTGAACAAATTGAAGAACTCCAAAAAGAATTTTCTAAAACAAGTTTGGTTAGTGGTTATAGGATATTTATTATTGAACACGTTGATTTATTTACAATTCCTGCTGCTAATAAATTACTTAAGTTCCTAGAAGAACCGACATCGGTTAAAACAATTGGTTTTTTATTAACTACTAATAAAGAAAAAGTTATTAATACGATTTTATCTAGATCACAAAATATTAACCTTCCCGCTCCTACAGAAAGTGATTTAAAAGAAAAACTTTTATCATTAGAAGTAGATTCTTATAAAGCGGAAATATTACCATTTCTAGATAAAAATATTGATAATTTAAAAGAACTATGTAATGATCCAAAAATTAATCATTTATTAGAGGTTTTTGATGGGTTTACAGAGACTTTAGTCAAAGAAGAATCAATTTGGTTATATAGTGATAAATATATGAATGATATAAAATATGATAAGATATATTTAAGTTATTTTTTACAAATCTTATTAATTTTTTATTTAGATTTATTTAAACTAAATAATGGAGAAGAAGTGTCTTTTAAAAGTTTAGAAGAAAGATACAATAACTATAAAATTGGTAAAAAGAAAGTTTTAAAAAATATTGAACTAATTCAAAATCTTATTTTAAAACTTAACTTTAATATTAATTTAGATTTAGCTTTTAATGAATTTTTGCTTAACCTTTAGGAGGAAATTATGGAAGTAGTTTTAATTCAATTTAGAGAAGCGGGGAAGACTTATTATTTTGACCCTGTTAATATAAATATTAAGAAGAATGACTATGTTGTTGTAGAGACAATAAGAGGAATAGAATTAGGTAAGGTCGTTAGTGATAGAATCAAAATTGAACCTAACGAAATGGAAATTAAGCCAATTCTTCGTCTTGCGCGAGAAGAAGACAAGAAAGAAGCGGCATATAATAGAACTCTAGAAGATGAAGTCATTGAAACAACTAAAGATTTAGTTAGACAAAACCAATTAGATATGAAAATTCTCGCAAGCGAGTATACATTAGATAGAGATAGACTAGTTATTTATTTCGAAAGTGAACAAAGAGTAGACTTTAGACAGCTTGTTAAAGACTTAAACGAAGTTTATAAGACAAGAATTGAATTAAGACAAGTTGGTTCTCGTGATGGTGCTAAGTTTATTGGTGGACTTGGTCCTTGTGGAAGAGTGATGTGCTGTGCTTCATTTTTAAGCACATTTGATAATGTCAGTATTAAGATGGCTAAAAACCAAAACCTTTCATTAAATCCTCAAAAGATTAGTGGCGCTTGTGGGAAGTTACTATGTTGTATTAAATATGAACATGATTTCTATGAAGAGGCTCAAGAAGATATGCCAAATATCAATGAATATGTTTATACAGAAAATGGTCGAGGGAAAGTTGTTAGTACGCAAATCTTAAAACGTCAGGTAAGAGTTTTGTTTGAAGATGGAAGTGCTCAAACTTATAATGTAGATGAAGTTAAACGTGATCAAAAATGATCTTTTAGGTTATCCTAAATATGTTATCTATCAAAATCCAGAGATGTTTTCATTTTCAATTGATTCAATGTTACTAGCTGATTTTGTAGATATTAAAAAAAATGCAAAAAAGATAATTGACTTAGGAACTGGAAATGGCGTTATACCAATGTATTTAACACTATCGACCGAGGCTAAGATTATTGGTGTTGATATTCAAGAAGATGTCCTAAATTTAGCCGCATTAAGTGTTGAAGAAAATGGATTATCTAATCAAATTACGCTACTTAATAGAGATATCAAGGGGCTAAGTTTAGAGCATAAAGATGTTGATATCGTAATTAGTAATCCTCCATATTTTAAATATAAAGAATCATCAATTGTCAATAAAACAGACTATAAAACTATTGCAAGACAT
Organism: Acholeplasmatales bacterium; assembly: GCA_050949105.1. GTDB lineage: Bacteria > Bacillota_I > Bacilli_A > Acholeplasmatales > UBA5453 > DUQU01. The sequence goes on along the minus strand of JBMNFC010000011.1, from coordinate 226,360 downwards.
GAGGTATTAATTACTTTAGAAGAATTAATTATTGAGGCTTATAAATTGTTAAAACCAAGAGGTTGTTTTTATTTAATTCATAAGCCAGACAGGCTAACTGATGTTTTATATTATTTAAGGAAACACAACTTAGAACCAAAGAAAATAAGGTTTGTTTATCCGAAATTAAATAGTAAGCCTAATCACGTGCTTGTTGAAGCAAGAAAACAAGCAAATGAAGGAAACTTAACTGTTTTAAAACCACTTTATATTTATGAAAATGGTAAATGGACAGAAGAAGTTTTAAAAATATATAATAAAGGAAGATAAAATTATGTTACTCACAAGTTTAACAAGAAAACAAAAACTTAAATTTTTAGATTTAGCGATTCATATTGTTTCAGTAGATGGAGAAGCAACTGCTTATGAAACGAGAATTCTTAATATGATGTTAGCTGAAGTTGGTGATGATATTATTAAAGAATATACATTTAGTTTAAGTAGTGACTTAAATGAAACATTAGACTTTTTTAAAGAACAACCAAAAACAGTAAGAAACGTTGTTTTATTAAACTTACTTAAATTAAGTTTGTTTGATGATTTATATAATACTACTGAGCACTTTTTGCTTGATCATGTAAGAAGAACTTTTAAAATTAGTATTGCAAAAAGAAAAGAACTAATTGCCTTATTATATGAAGAAAGAGATCTAAATGAAAAAGCTAGACGTGTTTGTATTGCGCTATGAAAAAACGAGTTAAAACAGAAAATAAACTATATTTAATCTCAACTCCAATTGGTAATTTAGGTGATATTACTTATAGAGCGATTGAAACATTAAAAAGCGTTGATGTTATTTATGCGGAAGATACAAGAGTAACGCATAAATTATTAAATCATTATTCAATTAATAAACCTTTAAGAAATTATCATGACCATAATGAAGAAGAGATGGCACTAGAAATTAAAGAATCTTTATCTAAGGGATTAAATATTGGGCTTGTAAGTGATGCGGGAACGCCTTTAATAAGTGATCCAGGTTATAAGGTAGTTAATTTAATTAAAGATGAATATCAAATTGTTAGTATTCCGGGAGCGAGTGCGACATTAACCGCTCTTATCATAAGTGCACTACCGCCCCAACCACATACATTTATTGGTTTTTTAGATAATAAAGAAGGCAAAAGATTAGAAACTTTAAATACTTTTAAATATGTTCCTTCAACATTAATATTTTATGAAAGAGGAACGAGAATAGAAGCATTACTTAAAGAAATGTATGAAGTTTTTGGGGCAAGAAAAGCCGTTATCGCAAGAGAACTTACGAAACTTTATGAAACAGTTTATGATTTTAATTTAGGTGAAGAGATTAACATAGAACTAAAGGGAGAATTTGTTTTATTAATTGAAGGTTATAAAAAAGAAATTATCACAGATGAAAGAATCAAAGAAGAAGTATTATTTTTAGTTAAACAGGGCTTAACTAAAAAAGACGCAATAACTTCCGCATCTAAAAGATTAGGTGTTAATAAAAATAAAGTTTATGAGGTGGTTATAAAATGAAAAAACTATTAATAGTACTATTATTTGGAATTTGTTTATGTGGTTGTAAAAAAGAAGAAAAGCCATATAGACTTTCATTTAACGATTCTGAAAAGAATGTTAGAAATGCGATTTATTTTGATGCCAATCACACTTACAAATCAGAAGATTTTGAGATTGTTGAATATCCAACTTTAGTTATCGCAAGACCAAAAAGAAGACTTGATGATTATATTGGTATAATTACGATGGATGGTGAAAAAACTTTCTCATTTACGATTAAGAGACAAGAAAGTGATTCTTTTTATAATGATTATCCATCAGTAAATACAAAAGACCATGCGTTTGAGATAATTGATTATGATACATTACTTACATTATTTGATGAAGGAGATCATATTTTATATTTAGGGTTCCCTGCATGTCCATGGTGTGTTGAGTATGTAACATATTATAATGAGGTTGCGAAAGAACAAGGTAAACGAATTAAATATTATGATATCAAAGATATTAGAAAAATTGTAGATGGCTCACTAAATAGCGATTTCCAAGCACTTGTTGATAAAATAGATCCTGAATATTTAAGTGAAAAAGTAGAAAATGATGTAACCTATGATTGGATTTATGCGCCAACATTATACGTAATTAAAAACGGACAAGTTGTCGCAAGAGTAGTTGGCGGAATTGAAGGACATAATATTTTAGAGCGCAGCTTAACTAAAAAAGAAAAAGAAGAATATCTTGATGTATTGAGAGAAATGTTTTCTAAAATATAGAAAGGAAAATTACTATGCAAAAAAAGAAAAAAGAAAAAAAGGTAGCTGATGATTTTTCTTACCACATTACTCAAGTAAAAGAAAAAGATTCTGAGTTTTATAATATGTGGAGAGTTAGAAGAAGCGGTTCTTCGAAGGTTATTAAACATTTTAAAACTCAAAAAGAAGCTATTGAACATGCAGAGAGATTTGCGAAAGATAATGAAACTAATGTCGTTATTCACAAAAGAGATGGGAAAATTAGAAAACAAAAGTATTGAAAGTAATTCCTCTTATGGGGAATTATTTTTTTGTCTAGGTGAAATATATTATTAACTTGAATAAAACATCTTTATTAACTATAATAAATGTGGAAGAAAGAGTGATTTAACAATGAAGAAATTTTATATAACTACATCAATAGCGTATGCCTCAAAAATACCTCATGTTGGAAATGATTATGAAGTTATTTTAGCGGATGCGATTGCGAGATTTAAAAGGTTAGAGGGATATGATGTCTATTTTCAAACAGGTACTGATGAACATGGACTTAAAATAGAAACGGAAAGTAAAAAAGAAGGCATAACTCCTAAAGAACATGTTGATATGATATCTACTAAGATTAAGGAAGTTTATAAAGCGTTAGATATTTCTTATGATAAATTTGTAAGAACAACAGATGAAGAACACGTTAAAGTTGTTAAAAATGTTTTTAAGAAACTTTATGATCAAGGCGATATATTTTTAGGTAAGTATAGTGGTTATTATAGTGTATCAGAAGAAGCATATATTTTTGATAAAGATTTGATTGAATCAGGTTTTGGTCCAAATGGAGATAAACTAATTTGGATGGAAGAAGAAACATACTTTTTAGACTTAAAAAAATATCAAAAAAGACTAATTAAACATATTGAGGATAACCCTTTATTTATTCAACCAGAATCAAGAAGAAATGAAATGTTAAACTTCTTAAAAGAACCTCTAAGAGACTTAAGTGTTACTAGAACAACCTTAGACTGGGGAATAGAAACATTTGATAAAAACCACGTTATTTATGTGTGGATTGATGCGTTAACTAACTATATTAGTGGTTTTGGATTAGATGAAAATTTTCATAGTAAGAAAATGAGTCATTATTGGCCTGCCGATATTCATTTAATTGGTAAAGATATTTTAAGATTTCATGTAATTTACTGGCCAGTAGTTTTAATGGCTTTGGGAATAGAACTTCCTAAAACTATTTTTGGTCATCCATGGATTTTATTTGATAAAGTGAAGATGAGTAAATCAGTTGGTAATACTGTTTACACAGTTGATGTATTAAAGCACTTTAAAAAAGATGTTTTAAGATATTATGTCCTCCATGAAATTCCTTATGCTCAAGATGGGAACTTTACATATGAGTTATTAATTAATGTCAATAACTCTGATTTGGCAAATACATTAGGTAACTTAGTTAATAGAACTATTGGTATGGCTAATAAATATAGAGGTGGAGTAATTAAAAAAGCTTTCACTAAAGAAACTTATGAGTTTAATTTAAGAGAAGAAGTTCACAGTTTATATTCAAAAGTTAAAGAAAAAATGGATGAGTATAAAGTTAGTGATGCATTAGAAGAAATTATGAAAGTATTAAGGCTTGGCAATAAATTTATTGATGTCACTGAGCCTTGGAAATTAAGAACGGAAAATCCTAATGAGTTAGATGGTGTGTTATATGAAATAATTGAAACTATTAGAATTTGTGCAGTACTGCTTAGGGCATTTATTCCTGAGACAAGTGCACAAATCTTTGAACAAATTAACACAAATAAAACTTCATTTAGTGACTTATCTGAGTTTGGTTTAATTGGGGATAATCATTCGCTTAATAAAGCAGAAGTGTTATTTGAACGTTTCGATTTAGAAAAGAAAATGGAAGAGATTTTAGGACATGAAAATAAATAAAAAGAAATTTTTTGAAGAGGCGAGGGCATTAGTTGCGGTAGTGTTTTGCACATTCCTATTTGGGATAGGTGTAAAGTGGTTTTTTGAAGCTGCCGAAGAACCGTTATATTCTATTGGTGTACCTGGTATTTCTCAATTAATTAGAAATGCGGTTATCACATTTACAGGAAAAGATTTAGGCGATATTTTCTTAGGAGCTTTAGTTTTTATAATCAATGTTCCCATTATTTTATTAGGGTGGTTTGGAGTTAGTAAGAGATTTACCATCTATTCTTTAATATCAGTAGTAATTCAGGCAACTCTACTTGGATTTATTCCTAAAGTTGATTTAGGAATTGAAGATACTTTCACATTAGCAATCATGGGAGGCTTTTTAGCGGGTATTGGTGCTGGAGGTGCACTTAGATTTGGAACCTCTACAGGTGGACTTGATATAATTGCCCAATATTTTTCTTTTAAAAAAGGGATTAGTGTTGGGTATATTTCTCTTATTTTAAACGTGTCGATTGCGTTTTTAGGTGGATTAATTGGTGGGTCATGGGCAATTACTGCTTATACAATAATCAGTATTATTGTTACGACAGTTACAGTTGATAAAATCCATACTTCATACAACTTTTTAAAGGTGCAAATTATTACTGCGATACCAGATATTGTTTATTCACGCATTTTAGAAGAAATTTATCGTGGAGGAACATTACTTCCAGCTAAAGGTGCATATTCAAAAAATGATAAATCAATTTTGATAATTGTAATTTCAGCATATGAATTATTACCAATTAAAAAGTTAATTTATGAAAGTGATCCAAGCGCTTTTGTGATAGTAGAACCAGTAAGACATGTTTATGGTAATTTCAAGAGAAAGACTATTGTTTAAGGAAGATAATAATGCAGAAAAAAGAATCTTATTTTGATGGTAATATTTTTCAAAAAATAGGATGGCTGATCGTTTGTTTTCTAATAGTAGTTTTAACTGTTGGTATTGGTTTGCCTTGGGCAATATGCATTATGAAAAGATGGGAAACAAGTCACACAGTTATTGACGGCAAAAGACTTAGATTTGATGGTACTGCTGTAAGGTTAATTGGAAAATGGATTTGGTGGCTATTATTAATTTATTTAACCGCAGGAATATTTGCGTTATTTGTAAGTTCAAAACTTAAAAGATGGGTTATTAGACATACTCATTTTGCATAATATTTTAATCATTTTGAAATAGAAAGGATAAGTCCTTAACTACGACTTATCTTTTATTTTTTAAAAAATGTTTGACAAAGGGTTTTACTTATAGTAACATTATAGCGGTACATTTTTTTAAAGCCATTTAGCCCTTATTAATTATTAAATAAGGAAAAGAGGTTTATTATGAGACAAACACAAATGTTAAGCGCCCACAACATCGAAAGAAAATGGTATGTGGTTGATGCTTCTGGAAAAACACTTGGTCGTCTAGCGACACAAGTTGCATCTGTATTAAAGGGAAAACATAATCCTTTCTACACCCCTCATGTAGATTGTGGAGACTATGTAATCGTTGTAAATGCAGATAAAATCGTATTAACAGGAAACAAATGGGACGATAAGCTTTATTATCGTCATAGTGGATATCCTGGTGGGTTAAAGACAAGAACAGCCAAAGAAGTTATGGCAAAATTCCCTACAAGAATGGTTGAGCGTGCTGTTAAGGGAATGCTTCCTAAAACAACTTTAGGTAGCGCAATGTATCGTAAACTATTTGTTTATGCAGGTAGTGAACATCCTCACCAAGCACAACAGCCAATTGTAATGGAGGTAGAATAAGATGTCAGTACAATATTTAGCTACAGGTAGAAGAAAGAAGAGTGTTGCGAGAGTTATTCTAACAACAGGAACTGGGAAATTTATTATCAATGGTAGAGAATTTGAAGAATATATTCCTAACCCTGCAACTCGTCTTGACGTTTTACAACCACTTGAATTAACAGAAAATGTTGGTAGATTTGACATTAGCGTTAATGTTACCGGTGGTGGAATGACTGGTCAAGCTGGTGCAATCCGCCATGGAATTACTCGTGCATTATTAGAAGTTAACCCTGATTTAAGAAAAATCTTAAAACCTGCAGGATTGATTACTCGTGATTCACGCACTAAAGAACGTAAAAAGTACGGTCTTAAGAAAGCTCGTAAAGCAAGTCAGTTTTCAAAACGTTAATTTGCGAATATGTTTAAAAAGAGATGTGATAGAGCATCTCTTTTTTTTACATTTTTTCAAATGAATACGCTTTTACGGAAAAAGGACTTTAAAGTTTACTTTAAAAATGTATAATGTTTATAGAAAAACCTATTTAACGCTTATACCTAAAAGGAGGGAAGACATAGATTGTCTAAAAAAATGAATAAATACAATTTTACTTGTGAACAATACGCCAAATTAGATGAAAGCATTAAAAAGCATAAAGAAAAACCAGGACCTTTAATGCCTGTCTTGCACGATGCTCAAGAAATCTTTGGTTGTATTCCAATTGAGGTGCAAAAAGTTATTAGTAACGCACTTGATGAAAGTATTTCTAAAATTAATGGAATAGTGACATTTTATTCCAGATTTTCACTTGAACCCAAAGGTAAACACATTATTGGTGTTTGTCTTGGAACGGCTTGTTATGTCAAGGGAAGTAAACAAATTTTAGATACTGCAGAAGCAGAACTTAAAATAAAGGCTGGAGAAACTACAAAAGACGGAAAATTCACTTTAGAAGCGACACGTTGTATTGGTGCTTGTGGTTTAGCTCCTGTTTATACGATTGATGAAGAGGTCCATGGAATTGCTGATGGAAAACATTTGATGAATGAAATAAGAGAACTTATGAAGGAAGAGAAAAATGATTAGAACTAAAAAAGACTTAGAAAAAATTAGAGCCAAACAAATGCCTCTAATAAAAATGCGTGAAGGCAAGAAAAGATTTAGAATCGTTGTTGCTTTAGGTGAAGAAAATATATCCGCAAAAGAAACATTAAATGAATTTATTAAAGTATTAGATGAGTTAGAGATTTTTGATTGTGCCGTATTTTTTGGTCCTAAGAGTTCTATTAATGAAACTCCAGTAGTAGAAATTCATGGGAAAAACACTTCAATAACTTACATTAATGCGACAAAAGAAGTTGTCCCATTAATTGTAAAATCGCACATTGTAGAGGGAAAAGTCCTTAATACACATGTATATAAGGAGGAAAAATAAATGTTAAGAACACAAATTGTTATTTGTGGTGGAACTGGATGCTTATCTAGTAAAAGCCAGCTAATTAAAGAAGAATTTAAAAGAGTTTTAAAAGATTTTCTCTTAGAAGATGAAGTTTATGTATATATGAGTGGTTGTTTTGGTTTATGTGAAAAAGGACCAGTTGTGATTATTTATCCTGATCAAGTATTTTATGTTCATATTACTAAAGATGATGTTTATGAAATTGTTAGTGAACATATCGTTAAAGGAAATATTGTTTCTAAATTAGAATATAAAGAAAAAGATGAAACTAATAAATATGTAAGAAAGACATTTGAAGAAATGACTTTTTATATGGCTCAACAAAGAATTGCCTTAAGAAATTGTGGAATTATTAGTCCTTATAGTATTTATGAATATATCGCAAGAGATGGTTATTTTGCGTTAGAAGATGTTTTATCAAATTACACTCCAGAACAAGTAATAGATACAATTATTAAATCAGGATTAAGAGGCCGTGGTGGCGGTGGTTTTTCAACAGGTTTAAAATGGAAGTTTACTGCACAAAATAAAGGCGGAATTAGTTACGTTGTTTGTAATGCTGATGAGGGAGATCCAGGTGCATTTATGGATAGAGCGATCTTAGAAGGAGATCCTCACGCAATTATTGAGGCAATGACTATTAATGGTTACGCGGTTAGTAGCCATCAAGGTTATGTGTATATTAGAGCGGAATATCCACTAGCGATTAAACGTTTAGAAAACGCAATTAAAGATGCTTATAAATATGGTTTATTAGGTAAGAATATTTTTAATTCAGGATTTAATTTCGACTTAGAAGTTCGTTTAGGGGCTGGAGCGTTTGTTTGTGGAGAAGAAACAGCGTTAATTTCATCAATTGAAGGAAATCGTGGAATGCCAAGAATTAAACCTCCGTTTCCTGCAAGTGAAGGACTATGGAAAAGACCAACAGTTATTAATAACGTAGAAACTTACGCTAATATTCCTATTATTATAAGAAAGGGTGCGGAGTGGTTTAATAGTATTGGAACAGAAAAATCAAAAGGAACTAAGGTGTTCGCTATTGGTGGAAAAATCCAAAATACAGGTTTAATTGAAGTTCCTATGGGAACAACTTTAAAACAAGTTATTTATGATATTGGTGGAGGAATTCCTAAAAATAAAAAGTTTAAAGCTGTTCAAACTGGCGGACCGTCAGGTGGTTGTTTAACAGAAAAAGATTTAGATACACCAATCGATTATGATACTTTAACCCAAAAAGGATCAATGATGGGTAGTGGTGGAATGATTGTTATGGATGAAGACAACTGTATGGTTGATGTTGCGAAGTTTTATATGGAGTTTATTGTTGAAGAGTCTTGTGGTAAATGTACACCTTGTAGAGAGGGAACAAGACGTCTTTATGAATTATTAGAAAAAATTACTGAAGGGAAAGGAACTTTAGAAACATTAGCGGAACTTAAGAAGTTAGCGATTGACGTTAAAGATACATCATTATGTGGACTTGGACAATCAGCACCAAATCCAATTTTATCAACATTAGAAAACTTTTATGATGAATATGTTGAACACGTTGTTGATAAAAAATGTCGTGCTGGTGTTTGTAAGTCTTTAACAAAATTACTTATTACGGATGCTTGTATTGGTTGTACAAGATGTAAACAAAATTGTCCAGTGGGTGCGATTAGTGGGGAAAGAAAAGAACTTCACTATATTGATCAAGAAGCATGTATTAAATGTAATATTTGTTTTTCATCATGTCCAGTTAAAGCGATTGTCCACGCATAGGAGTTGATATTTGTGAAAGATAAAATTAAAGTTACGATAGATAAAAAGGAAGTCTATGTAGACAAAGGTTTAACAATTTTAGAAGCGGCAGAAATAGCTGGGGTAAATATTCCTAGACTGTGTTTCTTAAAAGACATTTCTGAAACAAGTAGTTGTAGAATTTGTTCTGTAGAAGTAGAAGGAATGCACAATTTAAAAAATGCTTGTAGTTTTCAAGTATTTGATGGGATGAAAGTAAGTACCAACTCAAAACGTGTTATTCAACAAATTAATGTTAATCTAGAATTAATTGCCGGTAATCACCAATTTGATTGTTGGGCATGTTTAAGAGAAAAAAATTGTGAATTATTAGATTTATTAAGAAGGTTTAATATTGATAATCACTATAATATTGATAAAGAAATTAAGAAACGGGAATGGGTAATAAATGAAAGTAATTCAATTGTTTTTGATTCATCGAAATGTGTATTATGTGGACGTTGTGTTGATGCGTGTGAGTATTACACAGGTTTAGGAATCCTAAACTTTAATGAAAGAGGATTTTTTACTCACGTTGGTCCAGCGAATAATGAAAATATTGAAAATAGCGGTTGTATTTACTGTGGAAAATGTATTCAAAGTTGTCCAACTGGCGCAATTAGTGAAAAGAATAATGTTAATGATGCCTTTGATTTATTAGATGGTGATTATTATACTGTTGCCCAAGTTGCTCCATCTGTAAGAGCGGCACTTGGAGAAGAGTTTGGTTATCCAATGGGAACAAACGTTGAAGGGCAAATGTATCATGCTTTAAAACAATTAGGTTTTGATGATGTTGTCGATGTAACATTTGCGGCAGACTTAACAATTATGGAAGAAGGAACTGAACTAATTGAAAGATTAAATAAATATCTAGCAGGTGATAAAAAAGCATTACCATTATTTACTTCATGCTCACCAGGATGGATTAGATATGTTGAAAGATACGCACCCGAATATTTAGGTAATATTTCAAGTTGTAAGTCACCTCAACAAATGAATGGTGCGATTGTGAAAAACTATTATGCTGATAAATTAGGAATTTCAAAAGAACAAATTAAAGTTGTTTCAGTGATGCCTTGTATCGCAAAAAAATATGAAGCTAATCGTCCTGAGATGGAAGTTGACGGCATTAGAGATGTTGATTTAGTTTTAACCACAAGAGAACTTGCGAATTATATTCAAAGACACCAAATTGATTTTAGATCACTAAATCCAATTAAATTAGATACCCCACTCGCAACCTACACAGGTGCAGGGATGATTTTTGGTGCTAGTGGCGGAGTAATGGAAGCGGCACTAAGAACTGTTAAGGCACTCTTAGAAAAAGAAGATAAACACATAATTGATATTACTGAACCGCGTGGTGTTGAAGATATCAAAGAAGCTTCAATCATTATTAATGGAATAGAACTTCATTTCGCAGTTGTTCATGGTGCTAAACACTTTAAAGAAATGTTTAGACGCATTAATGAAGGTAAAAAACAATATGCCTTTGTTGAGTTTATGGGGTGTACAGGTGGCTGTGTTAACGGTGGGGGTCAACCAATTGTAAAAGCGAAAGACTTTGAAAAGATTGATGTTAGAAAAGAACGCGCCAAAGCACTTTATCAGATTGATAAAGATGTTAAAGTAAGAAGAAGTCATGAAAACCAAAGCGTAATTAAACTTTATAAAGAGTTTTTAGGTCAACCAGGTAGCGATTTAGCCCATAAATTACTTCATACAACATACTCTAAGAAGGATATTTATTAATGAAAAAAAGTATTTTAATAATTTTATTAGTGTTTGTGTTTTCACTAGTTGGCTGCAAAAAAAGTGAAAAGCCAACTCTACTCGTTCCTGCAGGTTCACCTTTGATTGCAGTAGCGGGAATGCTTGAATATGTGAATTATGAAGTCACTACCGGTCCAAGTTTACTTCCAAGTGAATTTATTAAAGGAGAAAAAGACATTATTGTCGCACCAGTAATAGTTGGCGCGAAACTCTATAATGTCGGATCTTCTAAGTACAAGTTAGCTGCGGTAATTGGATTTTCCAATCTTTATATTGTATCAAGAACACCCTTAACAAGTATTAATGACTTAAATGGTGAAAAAATGCTCGCTTTTGGTGAGTACGCAACGCCAGGAATAGTTTTAAAACAAGTTACTCAAAATATTAATGTAGATATTGAATGGGGCTCTGATATTAAAGAGATGATTGCGCCATTTAAAACAAAGCGCCATAATTATGTTTTAATTTCAGAACCAGCTCTAACAACCCTTAAAAATAGTTTAAAAGAGGAAGTATATGTGCTTTCTTTAAAAGATTTATTTCAAGAAGAAATTATTCAAGTTGGAGTATTCATTAATCCAAATAGCACTAAAAATTTAAGTAAAACACTTAATGAAATTAAGAAAAATATTGAATATCTAAATAAAAATAATGTTTTGTATGCTAAAAATATTTTAAATGTTCACGAACAATTAACTGAATTTGGCGAAGAAACAATATCTGATTCAATTTTAAACTTAGACTTAAAATATAAAAATGCTTTAAATATTAAAGAAGAAATAGAAGCCTTTTTAACTATTTTAAATGAATATAATAAAGAACTACTAGGAGATAAATTACCCAATAACGAATTTTATTATGAGTAAAAACACAAATATTTATACAACAATTGGAATTATTTTAATATTCATTTTCTGGCTAGTTTCAAGCATAATTGTCAATGATAATTTTATAATTCCTTCGCTAGATAAAACCTTTACAAGGACAATAGATTTACTAAAGAATGCTAATACATACATTAGCATTTTTAACACAATAATAATACTAATAATTATCTTGATCGTTTCATTTCTTGTCTCGGGAAGTTTAGCTTTATTATCAGTCAAATTCCCTAAATTTAAAGAAACAGTTACACCGATATTATCATTATTAAAAATCATTCCCCTTCCCGCTTTAATTATTTTACTTTTAACGCATCAATCGAGAGGAAATACATCAATAATACTCACATCATTTATGACGATTCCATTAATGTATGATATTTTATATGGACATTTAATCTCAATTAATAAAGAAATATTAGATGAAATAAAAATGTTATCAAAGTTTAATTTTAAAACACTTTTTAACATTTATATTCCGTTACTTGGAGTAGGAATTATTACTGCGTTTCTTCAAGCATTTGGATTAGGATTAAAGGTTAAGGTAATGACGGAATTTGTCACTAATGCGCCAAAAACCATAGGTTATGATTTATCAATGGCTGCTGCGAGTTATGCAATGGATTTAGTATTTGCGTGGACGCTTGTTTTAGTTATTATTGTTGTTATTGCTGATTTCATTATTAATATGATTTTAAAGAAACTTGAAATGAAATAAGTCAAGTTAAAAATATGTTATTTTTATAAATAATATAAGGTTTGTATTAAATTTTGAAATAGCGTATAATAATTAGAGTAAAAAGGAAGTGTTAAAATATGGTTAGAGTAAGATATGCACCAAGCCCAACAGGACTGCTTCATATTGGTAATGCAAGAACTGCAATTTTTAATTATTTGTTTGCTCGTCATCATGGAGGCAAGTTTATTATTAGAATTGAAGATACTGATATTGAGAGAAATGTTGAAGGTGGTGAAAAAAGCCAACTTGATAACTTATCATGGTTAGGTATTGATTGGGATGAATCACCAGATAAAGGTGGTCCATATGGTCCTTATCGTCAATTAGAAAGATTAGACCTTTATAAAAAATACGCTGATATGTTATTAGAAAAAGGTTTTGCATATAAAGAATATAGAGAAGATTCCGAAAACTATGGAATTCGTTTTAAAGTTCCAAAAGGAAAAACATATGAGTTTAATGATTTAGTGAGAGGGAAATTAACATTCCAAAGTGAAGAAGTTGAAGATTGGATTATTATTAAAGATAATGGGATTCCAACATATAACTTTGCAGTTGTGATTGATGATCACTTTATGAAGATAACCCATGTATTAAGAGGAGAAGAACATATTACAAATACTCCTAAACAAATAATGGTTTATGAAGCTTTTGGTTGGGATGTTCCTTTATTTGGACATATGACATTGATTGTCAATGAAGAAAAGAAAAAACTTTCTAAAAGAGATAAAAATATTGTTCAATTTATTTCTCAATATAAAGATTTAGGTTACTTACCAGAGGCACTTCTTAACTTTATTACTTTATTAGGTTGGAGCCCTCCAATTAATGAAGAAATTTTATCAAGAGAAGAGTTAATTAAACTATTTGATTCCAATCGTCTAACAAAAGCTCCTTCAATGTTTGATAAAGATAAATTAACATTTATCAATCATACATACATTAAAAAGATGAGTGAAGAAGAATTCTTAGTTTTTGTAAAACCATTCTTAGAAAACGCAGGAATCAAAAAGAACGAAGATTGGTTACTTAAATTTAGTTCAATGTTGCAAGATAGATGTTTATATGGTGCTCATATTGTTGATTTATATAATGAATTTTTCACAAAAGAATTTGAATTAACCGAAGAAGTATTAGAGTTTTTAAAACAGGATGATTTTACTTTCTTAATTGAAACATTAAAGAAAAACTTATCTAAATGTGATAGTTCGCTTGAAGCAATTAATGAAGCCGTTAAGACATCAGGTCAAGAGGCAGAGAAAAAGGGTAAGAACCTTTATATGCCCGTAAGAATCGCAACAACAGGCCTTCTTCATGGCCCAGAACTTGCGAAGATGCTTTACCTTTTAGGTAAGGAAACAGTAATTAATAGAATTAATAAAACATTAAAAATTCTTAAGGAGAAAAAAATATGAAAAAAATCCTTTCATTTGCCTTATTACTCATAGGTTTATTATTAGTAGCGTGTGATAAAGGACCAAAAACAAATGCTGAAATAACAATAAAAACAATAACTCCGGCGAGAGATAGTGTTTATATTAGTTTAGATGTAGTTGATGTTGATAAAGAGATTACAGAAGGTAGTATTACTGCATTAATTAAAGAAGAAAAAGTAGAAGTTCAAAGAAAAGTGGCTGAGGCTATTATTGATGAAAATAATAAAACAATTATTGGTTATAAAGTAGAAATAACTGGCCTAAAAGTTGGCTATGAATATAGTTTAGAAATCTTTGCGACAATTGATAAAAAACTTCATACTTTCGTAAAAGAAACATTTAAAACAACAACTGCAGGTTCAAGCTCACTTGATCCAAAATATATTAGTACTGTAGAAGAGTTTTTATTAATGGAGACTGACAATAAAGCTTTTTACAAGTTATCAAACGATTTAGATTTTACGGGTGTAGATTACAGAACAATTTTTGTGATATCTCGTTTTGAAGGAACATTAGATGGTGCGGGCTATACTCTTAAAAATATCACTATTAATGAAAGAAGCACTTATACCGCAATCTTTGGAAGAGTAAGTGGAACGATTACTAATTTAAAAATTGATAATATGAACCTTACTTTAGCGGGAATAAATAAACACAGTCAATATATTGGTCTTTTAGTTGGAAGACATCAAGGAACAATTAATGATGTAGAAGTAACTAATAGTCAAATATCAACAGAATTTAATTATACTGGCAAGATTTATGTTGGCGGATTAATTGGTTATGGAGATACTGATTCAATTGTTAATAATGCTAATGTTAATGTGACAATTGATGTTAAATCAACAACACAAAGTGAATATTTCGTTGGTGGTTTAGCAGGATATATCATTTCATCGAAATTAGAAAACTCAAACGTTAATGTTATTCTTAATTTAGAACATGCGTATAAGAGTATCGTTGGTGGTGTCGTTGGTTTTTCAACATCATCTGGAAATAAACATAGTAAAATTCTTACAACCAAAACTAATTTTAATTTAAATTTATCAACAGCTGTGACATACATTAGAACAAACCACGAAACATCTAAACCTGAAATCATTGAAGTGATTGTGGGTGGATTTGTTGGAAAAACAATGGAAACAGAAACTAAAGAAAGTATAGCTATTAGTAATATAAATATAAATAGAGCGAGAGTACTCGCGATTGGTGGAAGTAATGATTTGTTAGTTATTAGTGGTTTTATCGGTGCTTTATACAATGCTTCAAGTTTAGATAACACTTATTATGAAACAACTATTACAACTAATATTTTAGAAGAAGATTTAAAAAATTTATTTGATCAAGTTTATATCACAGGTAGTGTAGGAATTAGTAGTGGTGGAACATTTAATAAGGCTTCGGGGAAATTAAATGTTGATGTTGTTAATTTCGCGCCTATTATGCAAATTACTCCACTAAATGGTGTTGTAATTGTTAATCCGGAAACACCGTTGGTTTCTAATGGAGATTATTTTAATAGCACAATAAAAGTAGAAAATGTAACTTATACAAATGAAGCATTACTTGTTGTAGAATTAGACCCTGACCTTAAAACATATGAAGTTAAAGAAACAATTTTAACTCCAAAGGAAATGGCTGATTATTATACAAGTACATTTGTTAAAGAAAATTTAAATCAATAACAAGATTTGAAACAAGCAGTTTAAAAAAGGCTGCTTGTTTTTTAATTTATGTAAAATTTTAAATAAGTATATTTAAAAAATAATATATATTTGTTAAAATAAAATAAGAAGGTGGTTGATAATGTGTTAAAAGTTAGTAAAACAGGCTTTATGAATTTAATTAGATGTAGACGCTTCGCTGGTCTTCATCAAATTTATAAAGAGAAAGATAAAGCTATTGTTTGTTTTTCAGAAAATGAAGAAGACTTGTTAGTTATCGAAAATGAAGCAAAAAAAATGCTTTATTTAAAAAGTATGTATGATGAAGAAACAGATGAAGATTTACTAGAGGAAATGGCGATTGAGTTTGAGGTTTTAAAACCTTATTACGATAAAATAGAGTTATTATCAGCAAAAGCTATTCAAGATAAATTTACAGGAAAACTAACTTATTCAAGTAACACTTATTTACAAAAGAAATTTGAAATGGAATATGAGGGTTATTATTTTTATTGTTATTTAGATGGATATTTAGATGGAGAAACAAATCGGATTTTTGAATCAAAAGCAACCACTACTAATAAGTTTTTTAAAATTGAACATAAAAAAGAAAGTATTTTTAAAAGGGATATTGATAATGTTGTTATGCTTAAAAGACTTCTTGGTTATGATGAAAAAGGGTTAGAAGAGAAAGAAAAAAGATTTTATAACAAATATAGTGATGTGGGTGTTTATGTTTATGACTTAGCTTATCAACGTTATGTTATTGAACATTCAAAAGAATATGATTCTAAAAAAGAATATAAATACTATTTAGCTGTTTTAAATCATGAATATGTTTTTGATGGAACATATGATAATAATGGTGAAGCGGTCTATGATAACGATATTATTAGTTTCATTGATTTTACTGATGTTACTAAAAAGATGATGCCATTAATTGAAGAAGATATGAAACGCGTTGTTAGTTACTTAGATGAAATGAACGCTAGTCCTAATGATTTAGGAATTCATTGTGAAAGGAAAAAGACTAGAGAGTGTATTTTCTATCCAGTTTGTTTTAAAGATGTACCAGATGAGAACTCAATATTTACATATGTGTATAACCATCATGGGTTTACTGATGAAAAAGGCAATAAACGCTTACCTTATGATCTTATTAATAAAGAAAATAAGAGCCATATGTTAGATATCCCTACATCTTGGCTAACTAGAGAAAATAATTTAATCCAAAGAGCCGCTGTTGAAAGTGGCATTCCTCATATTGATAAAGGAAAAATAAAAGTGGGAATTGATCAACTAAAATATCCAATTTATCATTTAGATTTTGAATCTTTTCCATGTCCATTGCCACGCTTTAAAGCTGAAAAACCTTATCAACAAAGTTTATTTCAATTTTCTTTACATGTTGAATATGAAGGGAAAAAGTTGGATGAAAATAAAGATAATATTTCTTATTTAGCACCAGATTTAACGGATAGAAGAGAAGATTTGGTTAAAGCGTTAGTCAAGGCGATTCCTAATGATGGTGGGAGTGTCCTTGTTTATAATCAATCATTTGAAAAGACAAGGATTAAAGAACTAGGTGAGATGTTTCCTAAATATAAAGATAAGTTAGATGATATTGCGAATAGGTTATTTGATTTAATGGATATTACTAAGACAAGAAGTAAATTTTATATGGAATTAGGCTATGATGAAACTACCGCAAAACAATTTAATTATTATTCTAAAGATTTGAATGGTTCACACTCCATTAAAAAGGTATTACCTTCTTTAACTGATTTAAAATATAATGACTTAGAGGTTCAAAATGGAGTAATGGCTTATGTTACATATGCGAAATATAATCCTCTTGATAAAGAAAGTCATAAAAAAGCGATGCAGGGTTTAATTGATTACTGTAAAAGAGATACATATAGTATGTATATAATTTTAGAAGCATTAAGAGAAATAGTGAAAAAATAATTATATGGTGTATAATAGTATAAAAGTGGTGTTTATATGAAGATTTACAATAGTTTAACAAACAAGAAAGAACCCTTTAAAACAGTAAGTCCTAAAAAGTTAAATATGTATGTTTGTGGACCGACTGTTTATAACTACATACATATTGGTAATGCTAGACCAGTAGTATTTTTTGATGTAGTAAAAAGGTTTTTTCTTTATAAAGGTTATGAAGTTAATTATGTTGTTAATATTACAGATGTTGACGATAAAATTATTTTAGAAAGTGAAAAGTTAGGGATTAGTGAAAAAGAACTAACGACTATTTTTACTGATGCATATGTTGAAGATATCACTAATTTAAATGCGCTATTACCTAACAAGATGCCTCGAGCAACAAATTATATAACAGAAATGATTTTCTATATTAGTGATTTAATTGAAAAGGGATATGCTTATTATAATAATGATGTTTATTTTAGAGTTTCTAAAGTCAAAGAATATGGTAAACTATCTAATCAAGTTTTAGAAGATTTACAAATAGGTGCGAGAATAGAAGAAAATCCTGATAAAGAAAATCCTCTTGATTTTACTCTTTGGAAACAAACAAACTTAGGAATTAGTTTTGATTCGCCTTGGGGCAAGGGAAGACCAGGATGGCACACAGAATGTGCATGTATGAATAAAGCTATCTTTGATGAAATAATTGATATTCACGGTGGTGGGAGTGATCTTAAGTTTCCGCACCATGAAAATGAAATAGCTCAGTCTAGAGCCATTTCCAATCATAGTCTTGCGAACTTTTGGATGCATGTAGGGCGTCTTAGTTTAGATAACGTTGAGATGAGTAAGTCTTTAGGAAATGTTGTTTTAGTAAAAGACTTATTAAAGGAATATGAATATCAAGCATTTAGATTACTAATTTTGAGTCATCCTTATCGTCAGCCAATTAATTATTCAAAGACTTTGATGGATCAATTTAATAATGAATGGCAAAGAATTAAACGTGCCTTAAAACAAACTTTCGTGGAAATGTCAATTAAGTATTATGAGAAGATAGAATATGATTTAGATGCGATAAGCAGATTTGAAAAAGCATTAGAAGATGATTTTAATATTGCTAATGGTTTAACGGTTATTTATGAACTTATTAAAACAATGAATCGTGAAGAAGATGTCGCATTAAAGGCTAAAGCTTATTATACAGTAGTTTTATTATTAGATATTTTAGGAATTAACATTGAACAAAAAAGATTAACTGATGAACAAATTAAAGATTATCACGCTTGGGTTATTGCGAGAAACGAAAAGAGATATCAAGACGCTGATGAAATTAGAATTAGATTAAATGAAGCAGGTATTTTATGAATCTAAATGGTAGTGCGTTAGCTTATATAGGAGATTCATTTTATGAACATCATATTAGAAGTTATTTAATTAATTCAGGATTGACTAAAACAAATGATCTTCATAAAAAGGCAACTCTTTTTACGAGTGCTACTGCACAAGCGAAAATCATTCAATATTTGAAAGAAAGTATTTTAACTGAAGAAGAAATACTTTATTATAAAAAGGGTAGAAATGTTAGTCATCCAGGAAGAAAAAATATTAGTAGTAATACTTATCACGAATCAACTGGATTTGAGGCATTAATTGGTTATTTGTCAATAACAAATAAAGAAAGAGCGATAGAATTGATTAAAATATCAATTAATTATATAGAGGTAAATTATGGCAACAAAAAGTAAGAAAAATACTCAATTAGCACCCGTTAATAAAGAAACAGGACTTACTAATGAACAAGTTTTAGAACGTCAACAATTAGGTTTAACCAACCATACTAAGCAAGGTTCAACTAAAACAATTAGAAGAATTATTTTTAGTAATATTTTTACATTCTTTAACTTAATCAATATCTTTATTGCGAGTATGCTCATATATGTGGGTGCATATAAAGACATCTTCTTTATAGTTATCGTAACAGCCAATACAGTTATTGGGATTGTTCAAGAAATTAAAGCGAAAAGGACAATTGACAAATTGTCACTTTTACAAGCTCCAATTGGAATAGTTTTTAGAGATTCTAGGGAACAAGAAATTGATATATCAGACATTGTTTTAAACGATATTTTAATTTTAAAACCAGGAAGACAAATTAGTGCTGACTGTATTGTTACTGAAGGAACAATAGAAGTAGATGAATCTTTACTAACAGGTGAAAGTGATTCAATTGTTAAAAATGTCGGTGATAAATTACTATCTGGTTCATTTGTAGTAAGTGGTGTTTGTAAGGCAGAAGCAGTTAAAATTGGAAAAGATGCTTATGTAGAAAACCTTACTAAACAAGCGAAAGTTTATAAAAAACCACAATCAGATTTGATGAAATCACTTAAGATAATTGTGAGAGTTATAGGAGTATTTATTATTCCTGTAGGAGCGGCACTATTTTATTTTCAATATGAAGGTGGAGTTGGAAATATGCTATTTGATGACTCCGTTAGAGCAACTGCAGGTGCGATTATCGGTATGATTCCTTCAGGACTATTCTTACTTACAAGTTTAGCCTTAGCGGTTGGAGTATTAAGGCTTGCTCAAAACAATACCTTAGTTCAAGAATTATATTGTATTGAGATGCTTGCGAGAGTTGATACTCTTTGTTTAGATAAAACAGGTACAATTACTGATGGAACTATGACTGTTAGAAGTGTTATTGAATTAGATAAGAGTAATAAGTTTGCGCCTAAAAAGATTATTCCAGAAATGATGAGTGCCTTTAAAGATAGAAACCAAACTAGTGAGGCGTTAATTGAAAAGTTTGGACTTGCGACAAAAGAACCTACTGTCACAAAATTAATTCCATTTTCCTCAAAAAGAAAATTTAGTGCAGTTAGTTTAACAAAGCAAGGAACGTTCGCAATTGGTGCTCCTGAGTTTGTTTTAAGTAAAAAAGATTATGCAGAAATTAAAGACGATATTGAAAGATATGCTAGACAAGGTTTAAGAGTATTAATTTATGCAACATCTTCTAAGCAAATCACTAATGATGAACTTCCAGAAATGCAAGCTAATTCACTTATTTTAATTGAAGATACTATTAGACCAGATGCAATCTTAACAATCGAATATTTTAAGACGCATAATGTTGATGTTAAAGTTATTAGTGGTGATAACCCAGCAACTGTCGCCCATATTGCCGCAAGAGCGGGAATTAATAATGCAGAAAAATATATTAGTCTAGAAGGTTCAAGTGATAAAGAAGTTATTGACAGTGCATTAAAATATCAAGTTTTTGGTAGAATTAATCCACATCAAAAAATGTTATTAGTTAAAGAGTTAAAAGCTAGTGGCAGAACGGTTGCGATGACTGGTGATGGTGTTAATGATATTTTAGCTTTAAGAGAAGCTGATACATCAATTGCGATGGCATCCGGAAGTGAAGCTGCAAGAAACGTCAGCCATTTAGTATTAATGGATTCAAACTTTTCTAGTATGCCTAAGGTAGTTAACGAAGGAAGAAGAGTTATTAATAACGTTCAAAGAGTCGCAACACTCTTTTTAACAAAAACGATGTTTTCGATTATTTTAGTTATCATTGCCCTTCTTACAAGAGGAAGATATCCAATTACTCCTTCTCAACTATTTATGATTGATTTTCTTGTGATTGGACTTCCATCATTTGTATTATCGCTCCAACCTAACCATGAACAAGTTAAAGGTAAGTTTCTTTCAAATGTTTTATCTAAGGCCTTACCTGGAGCTTTAACAGTTGGTTTCCAAACATTAATTATTATGTGGTTGGCAACCCCAAATATTTTAAATTTAACAACTGAAGCGAGATCAACTTTAATTGTGGTAAGTGCGACATTTACATCATTTATTGTTTTATATAGAGTTTTAAAACCATTCAATGGCTTTAAACGAATTTTATTTAGTTTAATGTTTATTATTTTTGTAGTGGCAGTAATCTTCTTACCAGAATTTTTTGAATTTAATGCTGTCTCTAAATATTATTTAAGACTAAGTGGTTCACGTACTGTCACAGAAATGTTGCCACTTCCAGCATTACTTTTATTAATCGTAATGTTACAGTCAAGCTCAGTTTTAATTGCTTTCTTTCATAAATTACCTGGCTGGATAAAGAAAGGTTTCAAAGGTGCAATTATGAAACTATCAGGAGTATAAAAAATGTTAATTTATGGAAAAAATACAACAAAAGAAGCAATTTTAGCTGGCAGAGTTGTATATATTTGTTACTTAGACGATAAGTTTAAAGACAGAGCAATTTTAAACTTACTTGATGAATATAAAATAAAAAGCAAAAGAGTTTCTAAAGAAAAACTCAATGAACTTACTAAAAATGGCCTTCATCAAGGAATTGTTTTAGAAGTAGAAGAATATAAAATACATACATTTGATGATTTAATTAATAAAAGCCCTAATGAAGTTTTATTATTAGATAGAATTGAAGATCCGCATAATTTTGGAGCAATCATTAGGACTGCTGAAGCCGCAGGGCTTAAAGATATTATTATTAGAAAAAAAGGTCAGGCAGAACTATCTCCTTTGATTGGTAAAACTGCATCAGGAGCTTTAGAGTATATTAATATCTATGAAGTTAGTAATCTTTATCAAGCGGTTTTGAAACTAAAGGAAGCTAATTATTTAATTATTGGTTCTAGTTTAGATGGAGACTCACTTGATAAAATGAATGGAGACTTTAAAAAGGTTTTAATTATTGGTAATGAAGGCGAAGGAATTAGTAATATTTTAAAAAGAAATTCTGATGTCTTAGTAAAAATACCGATGAAAGGAAAATCTAACAGTCTTAATGCAAGCGTAGCCGCAGCGCTTTTAATATATAAAATTAAAAACTTAATTTAAGAGGTGAATTAAAATGTATAAAGCTTACAATGACTATGAGCTTCTTTATATGGTCAAAGAAGGGGATACGGTAGCTTTAGACATTTTACTCAAAAAGTATGAGCTCTTTATTTATAAGAAAGTGTATTCTTTCTTTTATCATGATGAATCTGGTGATTATTTTCAAGAAGGAGTGCTTTGTTTATATAAAGCAATTGAAACATTTGATGAAAGTTACAATAAAACTTTTATGCGTTATTTTGAAGTAATTATTAATAGACACTTTATTAATATATATAAGAAAAATAAGCGTTACTATGAAATGTTAGAATCTTATAGAAATGAACTTCTGATTGAGGAAACTGAAAACAAAATCATAGAAGAAGATATAAAGATTATTTTTAAATCTTCGCTTGAACAAAAAGTGTATGAAATGTTTTATCTTAATAATAAAAAGGTAAAAGAAATTGCTGAAGAATTAAATCTAGAAGTTAAACAAATTTATAATGCGATATATAGAATAAAGAGTAAACTATTAGATATATATAAAGAAGAAAAGTGAATAAATGTTGACTAAATTTTATTGAGGTGTTAAAATGAATGCACAAATACCACAAGGGGTGGTTTTTTTATGAGGAAGAAGATTATTTTAATTTGTGAAGAGTGTTTACAAAGAAATTATCAAACAACTAAAAACATTAATGTTAAAACAAGATTAGAATTAATGAAGTTTTGTAAGCATTGTAATAAACAAACTCTTCATAAAGAAACAAAATAGGAGGATATCATGGCAGTTAAAGAGAAAAAAGCGAAAAAATCTAAAGTTTTAGAAGTATTAAGAACAGAATATAAATGGGAAAACGTAGTTTTAGCGATTTTAGCATCACTAGCACTAGCATTTTCTTTAATGATTATTAATGGTGCATTAGTTGTCAGAGAATCATTCCCATTAATCGGACAATATCCTAAAGTTTTCGCATGGATTTTATTTTCTATTTCAGTAATCGGAATTTTACTAGTAGTTTATCCATTCTTAGTTCAAGCATTCCCTGAATTAAGAAAAATTTCGTGGGCAAATTTTAAAACATCAGCTGACGCGGTTGCAAAAGTATTTATTTTCGTACTTATTTTCGCATTAGTGTTTGTTGGATTTGACGCGATGATTGCGCCAATAATTAAGTTATTATCATGATAAACCCAAGAAGATGGTATGTTGTTCAAACATACTCAGGATCAGAAGACTCTGTAAAAAAGGATATTGAAAGACGAATTGAGTCAATGGGAATGCAGTCACTTATTTTTAATGTCTTAATTCCTGAAGAAACAGTTATTGAAAAGAAACTTAATGCTAAAAACGAAGAAGAGATTACTCAAAAAATCAAGAAAAAGTTTCCTGGATATGTTTTTGTTGAAATGATTATTACTGATGAGTCTTGGCACGTTATTAGAAATACTCCACAAGTTACAGGATTCTTAGGTTCTAGTGGTGGAAGAACTAAACCAGTTCCAATTCCCCATGAAGAAATCACACAAATTTTATTAGACATTGGTGTTATTGAAAAACCAACATTTAAATATGATATTGGTGAAATAGTTGAAATTGTTAATGGACCATTCGCTGGTCAAAAAGGCGAGGTTGTTTCCTTTGATAATCATAAAGAAACAGCTATTATCAATATTGAAATGTTTGGTAGAGGTACACCAACAGAATTTAATTTTATTGATATTAAGGAGAAATAATCTCCTTTTCTTTTTGTGAGGTATAGTTATGAATTTTAATAATTTAATAAAACAAGTTAATGATTTAGAAATCCCACCTTTAAGCTATATTTCATCGATTGGAATACTTCCAAATGATGGTGGAGTAATTGAGAGTTTTCCTGATTGTGTATTATCTTTTAATGAAAGTGAATTTAGACTTCATATTTTTAGAGGTTATTTAAACCCCAAGTATGAAGGAGAGGTAAAAACATTTTTATTTAAAGAGATTAAAGAAATTGAAATGGGTAAGTATAACTTAAAAGATAAATACATTAAGATTGTTTTTAATGATGATAAATTTATTGCGTTCAACTATGTTTTCAAGATAAGAAAATATCCTTTCCAACAAGAAAATATTATGAGATTTATTATGAAATTAGAAAACATTTCTAAAGAAAATGAGAATGATTTAAAAGAGTAAGCAAATTAATTGAAAACTAATCTTAAAATTGATAGAATATAGACGGAAATTTTGAAAGGAGAAAATAATTATGCAAGAAAAACTTTACACATTACCATTAATTGGAGATAAAGCGCCAAGCTTTACTGCAGTTACAACTAAGGGAAAACTAAATTTTCCAGAAGATTATACTAAAAAAGGCATGTGGACAATCTTATTTTCACATCCGGCTGATTTTACACCAGTATGTACTACAGAGTTCATGACATTCGCAAGTATGCATGATGAATTTAGAGCGTTAAATACAGAATTAGTAGGTTTATCAGTAGATGCACTACAATCACATATTCAATGGTTAAAACAATTAGAAAACTTTGAATATAATGGCATTAAAAATCCTAAAGTTGAGTTTCCTTTAATTGTTGATATTACAATGGACGTATCAAGATTATATGGAATGATTCATCCTAATAATGATGCTACTCACGCAGTTAGAGCGGTATTTATTGTGGATCCAAAAGGAATCATTAGAACCATTCTTTATTATCCATCATCAACAGGTAGAAACTTTAAAGAAATTAAGAGAATTTTAATCGCGCTTCAAACAGCAGATGCAAATCCTGGTACTGCAACACCTGCAGACTGGCATCCAGGTGATGATTTAATTATGTCACCTCCAGCAACTAAAGCTGACGCAGATGTAAGAGAAAAACAGCAAGGACTTAAATGTCAAGATTGGTTCTTTTGTTTCAAAGAACATAAAATGGACAAATAAAAGTTAAAAAAGATTAAGAGTGGTTTTGAGTAAATCACTCTTATTTTTTTGCTTAAATTGGTAAAATTTAATCACTCAAATTAAAAAGTAATAAAAACTCCTTGACAAACAAAGTTTGATTTGTTAGAATTATCAAGCGTGTGTAGATACACCAGAGTGGAAGGAATTATTTTCCGCTAACCACAAACTTATAGAGGAAAGAAGGAGGATGTGTCTAAATGAGTAAAAAGAAAAAACCAGCAAAAGTTGTTAAATTACAAATTCCTGCAGGAAAAGCAAATCCAGCGCCACCAGTAGGACCAGCACTTGGTCAAGCCGGTGTTAATATTCCGCAATTTTGTAGCCAATTTAACGAAAGAACAAAAGATCAAATGGGTTATGTCATTCCGGTAATCATTTCAGTTTATGATGATAGAACATTTTCGTTTGAAACGAAAACACCACCAGCAAGTGACTTAATCAAGAAAGCAGCGGGCATCCAAAAAGGTGCAGGAAATCCTAAGAAAGATGTAGCAGGTTCAATTACCGAAGCACAACTTAGAGAAATCGCAACTATGAAAATGCCAGATTTAAACGCCTATAATGTAGAAGAAGCAATGAAAATTATTAAAGGTACTTGCAAAAACATGGGCGTTACAATTAAGTAAGGGACTAAATTGTGGGAGGTAATCCCGCGAATACCACATTTAGGAGGATAAATTATGAAAAGAGGAAAAAAGTATCTTGAAGCGGCAAAAAAGATTGATAAACAAAACCGCTATCAAGTTAAAGAGGGATTAGATTTAGTTAAAGAAACTTCAATTACAAAATTTGATGCGACAGTTGAAATTGCGTTTCGTCTAAATATTGACCCTAGAAAAGCAGAACAAAACTTAAGAGGTGCAATTGTGTTACCTCATGGAACGGGTAAAACACAAAGAGTTGTGGTAATTGCTCGTGGAGAAAAAGCTAAAGAAGCATTAGAAGCTGGTGCTGATCACGTTGGTGATACAGAACTACTTCAAAAAATCCAAGGCGGTTGGTTTGAATTTGATGTAATGGTAGCAACCCCTGATATGATGGCTGAATTAGGTAAACTTGGTCGTTTATTAGGACCTAAAGGATTAATGCCTAACCCTAAAACAGGAACAGTTACAATGGATGTAAAACATGCAGTTCATGAAATTAAAGCTGGTAAAATTGAGTATAGAACTGACAAAGTTGGAAACATTCAAGCGCCAATTGGTAAAGTATCATTTGATACACAAAAGTTATATGAAAACGCAAGAGTAGTGTATCAAACATTAGTGAGAGTGAAACCAAATACCGTTAAAGGTGTATATATGAAAAATATCACTGTATCATCAACGATGGGTCCTGGTGTTCGCTTAGATGAAGAATCATTTAAAGTAAAAGAATAAAATAACTTAAACCAAAGACAGTAGGTGGATGAGTCCTTAATTTCCTACCGAGGTTACTTAAATAAAATAATTTTAAGCCCTCTTTGTCTTTGGAAGAGGGTTTTATTTATAAGGAGGAGAAACTTATATGAAAGTAACCGCAATTGAACGTAAACAAAAATTAGTTGATGAGTTAGCAGAAAAAATTAAAGAAGCCAAAACGATAGTTGCTTTTGACGACTTGGGTTTAACTGTTCAAGAATCAACTGACTTACGTGTTGAGTTGCACAAAGAAAATTGTGTCATGGGTGTTTATAAAAATAACATCACCAGAAGAGCAATGGAAAAATCTGGCTATGGAGCAATTAATGAAACTATGGTTGGTAAAAAAGTGTTAATTTTCTCAAATAAAGATGTCGTTGCGCCAGCGCGAATTATTCATGGATTTGCCAAAAACAACAAAAAAGTTGAAATCAAATCAGGCGTTATTGAAGGAAAAGTTGCAACATTAAATCAAATTATTGAACTTGCGACATTACCATCTTATGAAACATTATTAACACAATTAGCAGCAGGTTTATTAATGCCACTTAGAGAATTAGCTATTGGTCTTAATATGCTTGTAGAAAGAGAATAAAAGGAGAGAAGAATTATGGCAAAATTAACTAAAGAACAATTTATTGAAGCATTAAAAGGAATGACAATTCTTGAAATTAAAGAATTAGTTGACGGATTAAAAGAAGAATTTGGTATCGACCCAACTGCAGTTGCAGCGGCAGGTCCAGCAGTAGTTGCTGAAGTAGCAGAAGAAAAAACAGAATTCACAGTATTAATCAAATCATTTGGTGATCAAAAAATTCAAGTTATTAAAGTTGTTAGAGAATTAACAGGTCTTGGATTAGCTGACGCTAAAAAATTAACTGAAACTCCTGACGGAGTAATTAAAGAAAACGTTAAGAAGGAAGACGCACAAGCTGCGAAAGAAGCACTAGAAGCAGTAGGCGCTACAGTTGAAGTTAAGTAAGAAAACGAATTAAAAATAAAAACCTGAGGGTTACTCGGGTTTTTATGCGTGTAAATTAGATGAGTCATTATTTTACAAATAATCCAAATCAAAAATCAAACATTCAAACGTTTGATTTTAATTATAACGGTAAAGTTTACCGTTTTTCATCTGCTGATGGAGTGTTCTCAAAAGGAAAAATTGATTTTGGGTCAAAAACGCTTATTGATGCGATTTCACTAAAAAATGACAAATTAAATTTACTTGATTTAGGATGCGGTTATGGTGTAATTGGAATTATCTTAAAAGATAAATATCCTAACATTAATTTAACCCAAACAGATGTTAATTTAAGAGCTCTTGAACTAGCGAAAATTAATGCTGAAACAAACTATATTAGTTCAAAAATATTTTATTCTAATGGTTTTGAACAAATTGATGATTTATTTGATGTAATTATTTTAAATCCACCGATTCGCTCTGGGAAAGAAAATGTTTTTAAACTTTATAATGGTGCTTATGAACATCTAAAAAAAGGTGGAGAATTTTATATTGTTATTCAGAAAAAACAAGGAGCTCCATCACACCAAAAATATCTACAAGAACTATTTGAAAATGTTGCAGTTATTTGTAAAAATAAAGGATATTTTGTGTTTAAAATGCAAAAAAAATAAAATAGTTCTTGACATCTTGAAATATTTATTATAAAATAATAAATTGCATATTGTGGCATAAAATAAATTATATATACTTATATAATCGGCCGGATTTATAGAAAGGGGATTAAAGCTTATGGGATATCGTAATGTGCAATACGGGAAAAAAGCACAACGTAGAAACTATTCAAAAATGCGTTATGATATTGAACTACCAAACCTAATTGAAATTCAAACAGAGTCATTTCATTGGTTTGTAACAGAAGGACTTAAGCAATTATTTGATGAATTGTCACCGATTGAATCTTATAATGGCGATTATAAACTGTACTTTTCTGGTCATCGCTTTGAAGATGCAAAATATTCAATAATGGATTCAAAAAGAAGAGATACTAGTTATGCAAAATCATTATTCGTAACTGTAAGATTAGAAAAAGTCAGAACAGGGGAAGTTGTTGAAAGACAACTTTTTATGGGTGATTTACAGTTTATGACTCCAAACGGAACATTTGTTATTAATGGTGCCGAAAGAGTTGTGGTTTCACAAATTATTAGATCAAGTGGTGTTTATTATACTAGTGAATTTGATAAGAAAACAAATAAAGTTAAGTTTATGAGCCAAGTTATTCCAACTAGAGGAGCATGGTTAGAATACGAAATGGGCGCGAGAAATATTTTATACGCTAAACTTGATAGATCTAAAAAATTATCATTAACTGCGCTAATTCAAGCTTTAGGATTTAATGGTTCTGAAAGTGTGAGAAATTTATTCCCAACATACGTTGAGGAATTAGAAGAAACCTTCTTTAAAGATGAGAAAGAGGGTATTTTAGATTCTAATAGCGCAATTGAAGAATTATATTCAAAAATGCGCCAAGGAGAAAAAATTCCAATTGAAGCTGCAAAAGAATTTATTAGAATGCGACTTTATGATGGAAGACGCTATGATTTAGAGCGTGTTGGTCGCTATAAATATAATTTAAAACTTGATGTGCTTCAAAGACTTAAGACTATTGCCCAAGGAATTCCTTATGTTTTAAACCCAACTATTTATGAATATGCAGATGATATTAAGGATAAAGATGGAAATGTTGTTGTTAATAAAGGTGATGTTGTTAACTTAGATAGTATCAATGTTCTTGATAAAAATAGAGATTCATTAAGAGTGAAGATTTTAGATAAAGAATACTCACTTCAAAATGAAACAGAAACACATATCTTTGGGGTTAAAACAAGCGATTTAAATGAACAATATGCCGCTTTTGAAATTTCCTATATTCCAAGTGAAGCAAGAGAAGTTGGTTTACTTGTTGAAAAAGGAGCGAAAATTACTCCTAATGTAAGAAAACTTATTTCTAGCCAAAAAGACAATATTGTGTTTCAAGAAAAAGAAAATGGTCAAACAGAATATGTTAAAGACCCACAAAAATTAGACCTTGTTGTTAAGTTATATGGTGAAGAAAAAATAGAACCAATTAAATACTCTAAAAATATTAAACTTAAAAATAATGTTACTAACTATATAACTGGTGAAATTATCGCGAAGAAAGGCGATGTTTTAACTGCTGATTTACGTCACACATTAATTAGTAACCGCCAAGGTTTAAAGGCTTCTGATTTAGTATATTTAACTCCATTTATTGAAGAAGATATTTATCTTAAAGATGGAACTTTACTATACGAAGAAGGAATGGTTGTTGATGATGAAGTCTACTATAACATTTATGCCAACCAATTCAATCTAGAAAATATTACTAATTTAAAATACACAAGCGTTTTTGCGAAAAATGATATTGATATTTTAGAAGACCATAAGAAAGTAGAAGAAAATCATAAACCGCTAATTTATAGTGGTCAAGAAATCACAAGAATGGATTTATATAACTTACAAATGGTAAGAAATAAACTTGATGAAAATGTGATTAAGTATTTTTTAGTTTCTGGTAAGAAAGATGCTTTCTTTGAAAAAGAAGCCCAAAGAAGAGATTTATATGTAGAAAAGATTAGTGTTGTTCCAATTAAAGAAGAAAAAGCGAAAACTAGAATTGAAATTATTGGTAATGACTCTAGAGAAGAAAGACTACATATCACTTCATCTGATATAGTTGCTTCATTATCATATTATTTAAATCTTTATGATGGTGTTGGTAATATTGATGATATTGACCATTTATCAAACAGAAGATTACGTTTAATTGGCGAACTTCTTAAAAATCAATTTAGAATTGGACTTTCTAAATTAGAGAAAAACATTAAAGATAGAATGTCAACAACTGACATCGCTGAAGCAACACCACAAAATTTAATTAATATTAAACCATTAACAGCGTCACTTAAAGAATTCTTTGGTAGTTCACAATTATCACAATTCATGGATCAAATTAATCCACTCGCGGAATTAACACAAAAACGAAGAATTAGTGCTTTAGGTACTGGTGGTCTTGCAAGAGACAGAGCTGGAGTTGAAGTAAGAGACGTTCATGAGTCTCACTACGGAAGAATTTGTCCAATTGAAACTCCAGAAGGTCCTTCAATTGGTTTAATTAGTTCACTTTCAACTTACGCAAAAACTGATGAATATGGTTTTATTCAAACTCCATATTTAAAAGTCATTAAAGGGGAAAAACCTAGAGTATCTAATGAATTTGAATACTTAACAGCGAGCGAAGAAGAAAGATATATTATCG
This sequence comes from Acholeplasmatales bacterium, assembly GCA_050949105.1. Taxonomy (GTDB): domain Bacteria; phylum Bacillota_I; class Bacilli_A; order Acholeplasmatales; family UBA5453; genus DUQU01. Next base: position 195,149 of record JBMNFC010000011.1, on the reverse strand, counting down.
CAAGTGCAAATACACCACTTGATGATGAAGGTAATTTTCTTGAGGATACAGTAGTTGGTAGGTTATACGGTACGACTAATGTCTTTAATAAAGAGGAAGTTGCTTATATGGACGTATCTCCAAAACAACTTGTTTCTGTGGCAACATCAAGTATTCCTTTCCTAGAACATGATGATGCATCACGTGCTTTAATGGGTGCGAACATGCAACGTCAAGCAGTGCCTTTATTAATCCCAGAATCACCAATTGTTGGTACGGGCATTGAATATCGTGCCGCAAAAGATTCAGGAGCGGCAATTGTTTCTGATGTAGATGGAATCGTGACATATGTTGATGCGAGAAAAATTGAAATTACAATCAAACCTGAAGAAGATATTAAAGGTTCTAGGGGTAAGGTTGTTTATGAAGCAGCTAATGAATTTAATTGGGACGCTTATAACGATATTAGAGATGCGAAACTAACAGATAAGTTAGAAAGAAAAACATTTGAGCTTATTCAGTTTTTACGTTCAAACCAAGATACAGCTATTTTACAAAAACCAATTGTAAAAACTGGTGAAAAGATTAAAAAAGGTGATATCATCGCTGATGGTCCATCAATTAGAGAGGGCGAACTTGCCTTAGGAAGAAACGTGACAGTAGCGTTATGACTTGGGAAGGTTATAACTACGAAGACGCGATTATTATGAGCGAAACATTGGTCAAAGAGGATGTTTACACATCAATTCATATTGATGAACATCAAATTGAAAGTAGAGATACTAAACTTGGAAAAGAAGAAATCACAAGAGAAGTACCTAACGCACCAAATGACCAATTAAAATATTTAGATGACTTAGGCATTATCATTCCTGGTACTGAAGTTAAAGAAGGGGATATCTTAGTTGGTAAGATTACTCCTAAAGGTCTTACTGATCCAACACCTGAAGAAAAACTTCTTCAAGCCATTTTCAATGAAAAGGCCAGAGAAGTTAGAGATACTTCATTGCGTGTTCCACACGGTGGTGGAGGAATTGTTCACTCAATTGAAAGATTTACTAAAGAAGATGGTGATGATTTAGGACCTGGAATCAATGAAACAGTTAGAGTTTATATCGTTAAGAAGAGAAAAATCTCTGAGGGCGATAAGATGGCTGGTAGACACGGTAACAAAGGTGTTATTTCCAAAATCTTACCAGTTGAAGATATGCCATACATGGAAGATGGAACACCAATTGATATTATGTTAAATCCACTTGGAGTACCATCAAGAATGAACATTGGACAAAGTTTTGGAAGTTCATTTAGGAATGGCTGCTAAAAAGTTAGGTATTAAAATTGCGACACCTGTATTTGATGGTTTAAGTGAAGAAGAATTAAAGAAAATCATGACTGAAGCAGGTATGGAATTAGATGGTAAGCAAGTTTTATATGATGGTAGAACGGGTGAACCTTATGAAAACCGTATTAATGTCGGTGTGATGTATATGATTAAGTTATCTCATATGGTTGAAGATAAACTATCACGCAAGAAGTGTTGGACCATACACACTTGTTACTCAACAACCAATGGGTGGTAAGGCTCAAAATGGAGGGTCAACGTTTCGGTGAAATGGAAGTTTGGGCTTTGTATGCCTATGGTGCGGCACACACATTTAAAGAATTATTAACTGTTAAATCAGATGATATTATTGGTAGAAACAAAGTTTATAAGGCAATTACTGATGGTAAGGCAATTCCAGATTCACATATCCCAGAATCATTTAGAGTTCTTACAAGAGAGCTTCAATCACTTGGGTTATATGTTGAATTAATTGATGCGGAAACTGGTGAAAACGAAGTTAATAAATCACTAGTTGATAGTGGTGGATTTGATAGAAGGAGGTTTTAATAATGGTAGATTTTAAAAAGACATATATTAAAGATTTAAAAGTATCTGAGCAAATTGTTAATGCCCTTCATCTATCAGGAATTGATACATTATCTGACTTAGACGGTTTTAACTTTATTCAAATCAAAAAGTATATCTTTAGAGATGATGAATCATTATTTGAAGAGTTAGTTCCAATTTTAAGAAAGTATGGAATTCCTACTTTAGTTGAAAACTTAAGTTTACCAAAAGACCTTGAAGCGGAAATTGAAGGTCATGGAATTACAACAACAAAAGATTTATTTAACATTACAAAAGAAAAATACGATGAAATTGTTTTAATGGACACCCTCTTTAAACAAGAACTTGATAAGATTTTCTTACTTTATCAAGTAGAAGTTGTTGAGGAAAAAGAAAAGGCAATTGACGTATCTGAGTATGTTAGATTAAAACAACAAAAAGGGAAAACAAAGACATATGGTTCTAAAGACTATTCTCATCTTAAGATTCGTTTAGCGAGTCCTGATGAAATTAGAAGTTGGAGTTATGGTGAAGTTTTAAAACACGAAACAATTAACTACAGAACTTTAAAACCTGAAATTGACGGCTTATTTTGTGAGCGCATTTTTGGTCCAACAAAAGACTATCAATGTGCTTGTGGAAAGAAACGTAACTTAGATAAAGGTCAAATTTGTGATAAGTGTGGAGTAGAAATCACTGAAGCAAAGGTGCGAAGAGAACGTATGGGACATATCGAATTAGAAGCTCCTGTTGTTCATACTTGGTATTTAAAAAACTCCCCATCACGTTTAGCACTTTTATTAGATATTAAAGCGAAAGACTTAGAAGAAATTGTTTATCTTGCAAGTTATATCGTTACTAACCCCTGGTAATCCTGGTGAGACTGACTTAGTTAAAAAACAAATTCTATCCGAAATGGAATATTCACAATATTATGAAAAATATGGTAATAAATTCCAAGCGATGACTGGTGCAGAAGCGATTAAAAAGTTACTTCAAGATTTAGATTTAGAAAAAGAAGTTAGAGTTTTAAGAAGAAAAATGAAATCTCCTTCTAAGCAAAAACGTGATCGTACGATTAGACGTTTAGAAGTAGTTGAAGCATTTAAAAATTGTGATAATAAACCAGAGTGGATGGTAATGGATGTTTTACCAGTTATTCCACCTGATTTAAGACCAATGGTTGCCTTAGATGGTGGTCGTTTTGCGACAACTGATTTAAAATGACTTATATAGGAGAATTTTAAACAGAAATAACCGTCTAAAGAGACAAAAAGAACAGTTCGTTCCAAGATTAATTATCAAGAATGAAAAACGTTTTATTACAAGAGGCAGTTGACGCATTATTTGACAATGCAAGAAAAGGTAAAAGAGCAACTGTTGAAAGAAATAGACACTTAAAATCGCTATCTGATATGCTACGCGGTAAACAAGGTAGATTTAGACAAAATCTTCTCGGTAAACGTGTTGACTTTAGTGCGAGAAGCGTTATTATCGTTGGACCTGACTTGGAGATGTATCAAGCAGGAATACCTCGTGAAATGGCGATTGTTCTTTTTAAGCCTTTCGTAATTAGAGAGTTAACTGTAAGACTTGGTTCAATTCAAGCAGCGAAAAGATCTTATGAAGAATTAGATGATAATGCATGGAGTGCACTAGAAGCGATTGTGGTAGAACACCCAATCTTACTTAACCGTGCTCCAACATTACACAGATTAGGAATTCAAGCTTTTGAACCTAAATTAATTGAAGGTAAAGCAATTCGTCTTCACCCACTAGTAACACCAGCATTCAATGCTGACTTTGATGGAGACCAAATGGCAGTTCACTTGCCTTTATCACATGAAGCACAAGCAGAGAGCAAGATTACTTATGTTAGCTTCAAATAATATCTTAAACCCGAAAGATGGTAAACCAGTTGTTACACCATCGCAAGACATGGTTTTAGGTAACTATTATTTGACTATCGCAAGAAAAGGAGAGAAAAGAATGAAGGTCATTTTTATTCAAGTTACGAAGAAGCTTATTTAGCTTATAAAAATGGTGAAATTGGACTTCATACAATGATTGTTTTAAATCCTAATAGTTTTAATCATTATTTCACTGAAGAACAAAGAAAGATGTATTTAGTTACAACATTAGGAAGAATAATCTTTAATGAAATTTTACCGCCATCATTCCCATTCTTAAACGAACCAACAGATGAAAACTTAATGAAAAAACCAAGTGATGTTTATTTCTTTAAAAAGGGTGTTGATCCTAAAAAAGCAATTAAAGCAATGCCTGAACCGAAATCATTTGGTAAGAGTTTTCTTATCTAAAATTATTGCGGAAGTATTTAAACAATTTGAAATTAACGAAACTTCGAAGATGTTAGATAAACTTAAGGATTTAGGATTTAAATATTCAACTGTTTTCCGGAATTACTGTTTCTGCAAGCGATTATGAACGTTTATTCTAAGAAAGAAAACCGTGTTAAAGAGGCAGAAGAACGTATTAAGGAATTAGAAGAATACTTTGAAGATGGTGTTTTAACTGACGAAGAACGTTATAAATTAGTTGTTGATGAATGGACTTCAGCGAGAAACGACATTGAAAGAGGAGTTATGGAAGAGTTTGACCATGACAATCATATCTTTATGATGTTTGACAGTGGTGCGGAGAGGAAGTAAATCAAACTTTGCCCAAATGTTAGGAATGCGTGGACTCATGTATAACCCAACTGGAGAAATTATTGAAATTCCTGTTAAAGCGAACTTTAAAGAAGGATTAACAGTGTCTGAGTTCTTTATTTCCACTCACGGAGCGGAGAAAAGGTTCAACAGATACAGCCTTAAAGACTGCAGAATCAGGTTACTTAACAAGAAGATTAGTCGATGTATCACAAGAATTAATTGTTGATATGGAAGACTGTGGAACTGAAAAAGGTGTTAAAGTTGAAGCGTTATATGGTGAAGATGGTAAGTTAGTTGTCGCATTCTTAGATAGAATTATTGGTAGATACGCTAATGAAGATGTTAAAAATCCTAATAACAATGAATTTTTAGTTCGTAAAGGCAAACTTATTACTAATGAAATTGCGGGAGCAATTGTTGAAGCAGGAATTACAAGCGTTAATATTAGAAGTGTTTTAACATGTGATTCATTAAATGGTGTTTGTAAACTTTGTTATGGAAGAAACTTAGCAACTAATAAATCTGTTGAAGTTGGAGAATCTGTTGGAGTTGTTGCGGCACAATCAATTGGTGAACCTGGGACACAATTAACAATGCGTACGTTCCATACTGGTGGAGTGGCTTCAGCAAGCGATATTACAGCAGGATTACCTCGTATTCAAGAACTCTTTGAAGCGAGAAAACCTAAAGGACAAGCAACTATCGCAGAGATTGGTGGTAAGGTTGAAAGAATTGATAGTCGTCAATCAGGAATTACTGTCACAGTAATAGAAAATTCTCAAGGTGGCGAAGCTTCTAAGGAAAGAAAATATACACTAGATTCTAATGCTCAATTACTTGTTAAGAAAAATGACATTATTAAAGCGGGGCAAAAACTTAATAAAGGATCAATTCATCCAAAAGAATTATTAAGAGTTGCCGGAGTGGAAGAGGTTCAAAAATATATCTTAGAAGAAGTTCAAAAAGTTTACCAAGCAACTGGAGTTTCCATTAGCGATAAACACGTTGAAATTATTATTCACCAAATGTTAAGAAAGGTCCATGTGGTCTATGAAGGTGATACTGACTTATTACCAGGATCAAGAGTTTCAATTGGCGAATTTAAAGAAGCAAACAAACTGGCAATTGAAGCAAGAAAACGTCCAGCAGTAGGTCAACCTGAATTATTAGGTATCACTAGAGCATCACTACAAAGTGAATCATTCTTATCAGCAGCATCATTCCAAGAAACCACAAGAGTTTTAACTGATGCGGCAATTAGAGGTATGACAGATGAGCTTAAAGGCTTAAAAGAAAATGTTATTATTGGTGGATTAATTCCAGCAGGAACAGGAATCTTAAAAGATTCATTCTATAGTTATGAAGCACCAATCCAAAAGATTGATGTAGAAGAAGAATAACTAGTAATAAATAAGCGAGGGACAGTGTCCTTCGCTTTTTAATTTTTCAAACTTTGTGTAAAAAAATGTTTTAAATTATTGACAAATAAAAGGGCATTTGTTATAATGAAAAGGCTGTTGAAAATATAGCAATTAATTAAAATTATTTTGGCACAGATAAGCCAAATATTATTTAAAAGGAAAAAATGAAACGCTTGGTCGTGTGGCTGGGCTAGAAAGGAGAGAAACGGATGCCAACAATTTCACAACTTGTAAGAAGTGGTAGACAAACAAAAACAACAAAATCAAAGTCACCTTATCTTGGTGTGGGTTATAACTCTTTAAAGAAAAAGGAAACAACGCAAGTAAGTCCACAAAAACGTGGTGTTTGTGTGAGAGTTGCGACTATGACGCCTAAAAAACCTAACTCAGCTTTACGTAAGTATGCGCGTGTTAGATTATCTAATGGTGTTGAAGTCAACGCATATATTCCTGGAGTAGGACATTCACTACAAGAACACAGTGTTGTTTTGATTCGTGGTGGTCGTGTTAAAGACTTACCTGGGGTTAGATACCATATTATTAGAGGTACACTAGATACATCTGGTGTAGCTAACAGAAAACAAGCGCGTTCTAAATACGGTGCTAAACGTCCTAAAGCAGTAGCAAAAAAATAAACTAGATAATAAAAAATATCTGAAAGGAGGATATGTATGCCAAGAAAAGGACACGTCCCTAAACGTGATGTATTACCAGACCCAATTTATAATTCAAAATTAGTTACGAAACTTATTAATACAATTATGTTAGATGGTAAAAAAGGAACTGCACAATCAATATTGTATGGGGCTTTTGAACAAATAGAAAAACAAACTGGTCGTGATGCGATGGAAGTTTTTAATGAAGCTTTAAATAACATTATGCCAGTATTAGAAGTAAAAAGTAGACGTATCGGCGGACAAAACTATCAAGTACCAGTTGAAGTTAGACCTGAAAGGAAACAAACACTTGGTTTAAGATGGTTAGTACAATATTCACGCTTACGTCATGAAAAAACAATGGAAGAGCGTCTCGCGAAAGAAATTCAAGATGCAGCTAATGGACTAGGTGCTTCTGTGAAGAAACGTGAAGATGTTCATAGAATGGCAGAGGCAAACAAAGCATTTGCACATTACAGGTGGTAATATGCCAAGAGAATATCCATTAGAAAGAGTAAGAAATATCGGTATTATGGCTCATATTGATGCGGGTAAAACTACAACAACAGAGCGTATCTTATTTCATACTAATAAGATCCACCGTCTTGGTGAAACGCATGATGGTGCTTCACAAATGGACTGGATGGAACAAGAACAAGAACGAGGTATTACAATTACAAGTGCCGCAACAACAGCATACTGGAAAAATCATCGTCTTAATATTATTGATACTCCAGGGCATGTTGATTTTACTGTGGAAGTATCAAGATCTCTAAGAGTTTTAGACGGTGCGATTACAGTATTAGATGCTCAAGCTGGTGTTGAACCCCAAACGGAGACTGTTTGGCGTCAGGCAACGGATTATAAAGTACCAAGAATTATCTTTATTAATAAAATGGATAAAGTTGGTGCTGATTTTGCGTTTTCGATTAAATCAATTCATACAAGATTAGGTGTTAAAGCTTATCCGGTTCAGTGGCCAATTGGTGCTGAGGCAAACTTTAATGGAATTATTGATTTAATTGAAATGAAGGCTTATAAATACGACGGTGAGCCTGAAGAAATCGCCAAAGAAATACCAATACCAGAAAACCTTAAAGCATTAGCAAAAGAAAAACGCACTGAACTTATTGAGGCAATCGCTGATTTTGATGAAGAATTAATGATTACTTATCTCGAAGGTGAAGAAGTAGGAACAGATTTAATCAAACGTGCGATTAGAACAGGAACATTAGCTGTTGAGTTTTTCCCAGTTTTCTGTGGGACAGCGTTTAAAAATAAAGGTGTTAAATTAATTTTAGATGCAATTATTGATTATTTACCAGCACCTTCTGATGTTGTCTCAATAACAGGGTTTGACCACAAAGACAATGTAATTACTTTTGAAGCTGATGATAATGGAAAGTTTATTGCCTTAGCATTTAAAGTAATGACTGACCCATTTGTAGGTAGATTAACATTTTTTAGAGTTTATGCGGGTACTGCAGAAAGTGGTTCTTATGTAACAAACACAACGAAAGATAAGCGCGAACGCTTAGGAAGACTACTTTTGATGCACGCAAACCACAGAGAAGAAATTCAAAAAGTTTATGCTGGTGATATTGCGGCTGTGATTGGTCTTAAAGATACAACAACCGGTGATACACTTGCATCATTAAACTCAAAAGTTATTTTAGAATCAATGAAATTTCCTGAGCCAGTTATTAGTGTTGCGATTGAACCTAAAACTAAAAATGACCAAGACAAAATGTCAACGGCTTTAGTTAAATTAGCAGAAGAAGATCCAACATTCAAAACATATATTGATAAAGAAACTGGACAAACAATTATCTCAGGTATGGGTGAATTACACTTAGATATTATTGTTGATAGAATGAAACGCGAGTTTAGAGTGGAAGCGAATGTTGGCGAACCACAAGTATCTTATAGAGAAACAATTACTCAAGCAGCCGAACTTGAGGGTAAATTTGTAAGACAATCTGGTGGTAGAGGTCAATATGGTCATGTAAACATTCGTTTTGAACCAAATCCTAATAAAGGTTTTCAGTTTGTTGATGCGATTGTTGGAGGAGTTATTCCTAGAGAATATATTCCAGCAGTAGAAAAAGGTCTTCAAGAAGCAATTCAAAATGGAATTGTTGCTGGATATCCAATGATGGACATTAAAGCAACTTTATATGATGGAAGTTACCATGAAGTTGACTCTAGTGAAATGGCATTTAAAATTGCCGCAAGTATGGCTTTGCGCGGTGCAAGAGAAAAATGTGCGCCAACTTTACTAGAACCAATTATGAAAGTTGAAGTTGTTAGTCCAGAAGAATATGTTGGAAACGTTATTGGTGATATTACATCAAGACGTGGAAGACTAGAATCTCAAGAAATGAGAAGCGGTAATGCAATATCAATTAAAGCGTTTGTTCCGCTATCAGAAATGTTTGGTTATGCGACCGCACTTAGAAGTAATACTCAAGGTAGAGCGACATTTGTAATGCAGTTTAATAGTTATGAACCAGCGCCTAAAACGATTACAGAAGAGATAATCAAAGAAAGACAGTCGTAAAGACTTGCAAAAATTAGTTATATAAGTTAAAATTAATAGAGTCATTTATTAAATTAAAAAATAAAATAAAGGAGAATTGAAAATGGCAAAACAAAAATTTGAAAGAACAAAACCACACGTTAACATTGGTACTATTGGCCACGTTGACCATGGTAAAACTACTCTAACTGCTGCGATAACTATCGTTTTGTCTAAACAAGGTTTAGCAGAAGTTAAAGATTATGCGGCTATTGATAAAGCCCCAGAAGAAAAAGAAAGAGGTATTACTATTAATACATCTCACGTTGAATACGAAACAAAAGCACGTCACTATGCACACGTTGACTGTCCAGGACACGCAGACTATGTTAAAAACATGATTACTGGTGCTGCACAAATGGACGGAGGAATTTTAGTTGTTTCAGCTGCAGACGGTCCAATGCCTCAAACTAGAGAGCATATCTTACTTGCGAGACAAGTTGGAGTACCTAAGTTAGTTGTTTTCTTAAACAAAGCAGACTTAGTTGATGATGAAGAATTAGTTGACTTAGTTGAAATGGAAGTAAGAGAATTATTATCAGAATATGATTTCCCTGGTGATGATATTCCTGTAATTAGAGGTTCAGCATTAAAAGCTATTGATGGAGATGAAAAATATTGCCAAGCAGTACTTGATTTAATGCAAGCTGTTGATGATTACATTGATACACCAGTTCGTGAAACAGATAAGCCTTTCTTAATGCCAGTTGAAGACGTATTTACTATTACAGGTAGAGGTACTGTTGCAACAGGTAGAGTTGAAAGAGGAACTATTAAAGTAAACGATCCAGTTGAAATTGTTGGAATTAAACCTACAAGACAAAGTGTTGTTACAGGCGTTGAAATGTTTAGAAAATTACTTGATAAAGGTGAAGCAGGAGACAACATTGGTGCATTACTACGTGGTGTATCAAGAGATGAAGTTGAACGTGGGCAAGTTTTAGCTAAACCTGGTTCAGTTAAACCACATACAACTTTCCAAGCTCAAGTTTATGTATTAAGTAAAGAAGAAGGTGGAAGACACACTGCATTCTTCTCAAACTATAGACCACAATTCTATTTCCGTACAACTGACGTTACAGGTGTTATTACATTACCAGAAGGAACAGAAATGGTTATGCCTGGTGATAACACAGTAATGAACGTTGCATTAATTCACCCAATCGCTATTGAAGAAGGAACTAAGTTCTCAATTCGTGAAGGTGGAAGAACTGTTGGTGCAGGTTCAGTAGTTAAAATTATTGAATAATTAAGTAAAACAAATTAAAAACCATGTCCTAGGATATGGTTTTTTTGTGCTATAATTGAGGTATGAAAATATATATAAGAAAAATAGAAAAACTAAATGATTTTCATATTGATGAAGAAGTAGAAAGAATACATAAGTTTAAATCAGAAAAAAGAAGATTAGAATCTTTAGCTGGTTATTTTTTACTTAAAGATATCTTAAAAGAAAAAGGCTATAATAGTTTTAAAATAATTAGAAATAAAAATAAAAAACCTCAATTAGACATTCCACTCGATTACAGTATTTCTCATAGTAATGAATATGTTGTTTGTGTAGTATCTAAAGAAAAAGTAGGAATAGACATTGAAAGAAAAACTGATAAGTTCTTTAAAATAAAAAGAAAAATAGGAGAAGTTAGTGATGATTTAGAAACGCTAACTATAAATTGGACCTTAAAAGAAGCATATCTTAAATATCTTGGTGATGTTAGAATACCTTTAAAAGAAATTAAAATAATAAATAAAAACCCTTATATTTTGGAATATAAAGATAAGGCATATGCTGAAGTTATTAAATATGAAAACTATATAATTTCAGTATGCATGAAAGAGCCTAAAAAGGTGGTGTTAGTATATGATTGATACGCATGCGCATATCAATATTTCTCCTTTATTGGATAATGTTGAAGAAGTTATCAATAATGCAAAGAAAAATGGAATCAAAAAAATAATTTGTGTGGGGATAAATTATAAAACCAATTTAAAAGCAATTGAACTTGCAGAAAAGTATCAAGAAGTTTACGCAAGTGTAGGAATTCATCCTTCTGAGGTTATTGAAGAACCAAATTATTTATCACTACTAACGCACCCTAAGGTTGTGGCGATAGGTGAAATTGGAATCGATTTATATTGGAAAAAAGACAACCTTGATAGACAAATAGAAGTATTTAAAAAACAGTTGAAAATCGCAGAGGATGCGGATTTACCCGTAATAATACACTCAAGAAATTCAAGTGATGTTATTTATGAAATAGTTAAAGATTATAAAGTTAAAGGTGTTATGCATTGTTATAGTGAACATAGCAATTTAGTAGATAAATATCTTAGTTTAGGTTTTTACATTGGTATAGGTGGAATTGTAACTTTTAAGAATGCTAATCTAGTTTTAGAGATAGTAGAAAAAACACCACTTGAAAGATTACTTTTAGAAACGGATTCACCATATTTAGCACCAGTTCCATTTAGAGGGAAAACTAATGAGCCTAAAAATATCTTATATGTTTCTAAAAAGTTAGCGGAGATAAAAGGTGTTGCTAGTGTAGTTTTAAATAAAATTACTACTAATAATGCAATCACCTTGTTTCCTAAATTAAATAATACAATTTAGTGTGAATCATATTATGAAAATATGATAGAATAGATAATAGGAGTTTGATAAATATGTTTCTTAGAAGTTTGTTATTAAAAATTGAAACAGGACAAGTTTTATCCGAAAAACAAGAAAAGTCATTAGCGGTTAAATTAATGTTAACCCCTTCAGTATTAAGGACATTACTATATGTTCTTTTAGTCTTAGTCTTTGGAGTGTTCATATTAATAGCGATATTAGGTGGATATGAAGGTTTAAACGAAGTAGTTAGTTTTATTATCGCAATAGTGGCTTTATTAGTGCTTGGATATTTAGTGTTCATTCCCAAAAGGTTAAGAATTAAGAAATACTTAGAAGCGGTAAATAAATTTTATGAAACTGCCTTTAGCGGACTTGATAGTTTTGATCTTTATTATTTAGGTCAACATAGAAATCTTTCAGTAAAGAGACTCTCGAGCGGGAAGATTTATTTATTAACTGATGGGCATAATTTTTTGTTTGTGGATGATATGTTTAAAGATACAAAATATCCAATGCCTAGATACCTATCTAATGGTAACCCAATTTATTTACGCGTTATTGATGAAAAGAAAGATAAAAATAACAGGGTTTTAATTACCTTAGACGAAATTGAACATTTCTATATTACAGATATAAACATTCCTTTAAAGAAACCTGTCTTAAATAAAAAATATCAAAATTATTTTACTTACTTTTTTGATCAAGATCCATATATGACTGATACATGTATTGTCATATTAACACTTCATAATAAACAAGTATTTAGATTATCATATGACGCCTATGAAGCATTTTTAAATGAAATGCCATTAAAAGAAAGAAAATGAAATCATTAAATGTTTTAAATAAACTAAAAGAAAAAGGGTTAAAGATATCATTCGCCGAATCAATGACGGGTGGAAGATTAGTTAGTGAGCTAGTTAAAAATCCAAATGCTAGTAATGTTTGTGAATTGGGAATAGTTACTTATTCTAATGAGACTAAAAATAGTTGGTTAGAAGTTCCATTTGAAATAATAAAAAGATATGGGTTGTTTCTAAAGAGGTCTCAGTGATAATGGCGGAAAATGTCAAAGCTAAGGCACACTCAGATGTTTCAGTGAGCGTTACAGGAAACGCTGGGCCGACTGCAAGTCCAAATAGTAATGTTGGTGAGGTTTGGATAACTATTTGTATATATGAAAAAGTGAAAAGTTATCACTTAAAATTTGAAGGTCTTAAACGAGAAGAAATCATTAATAAAACGACAATTAAGGTATATGATTTATTAGATGAATTGTTGTAATTTAAAATTACAAAAAATATTTGTATATAGTTAATTGTTGTGTTATAATAATCAAGCATGGTTTTTAAACCATCCTTGTCATATGTTAAATATGACCTAATTGACCAGAAGGAGGGAAAGTATGAAAAAGTATGAGATTATGTACATTATTAAACCTGATTTGGAAAGTGATGCAATAAAGACTCAAATCGAAAAATTAACTGAGATTTTTGGAAACTTTGGTTCAACAGTTTTAGAACACAAAGAGATGGGGTTAAAAGATTTGGCTTATGAAATTGACCACTACAAAAAAGGTTATTATGTATGGCAGTTAGTTGAAGCTAGCACCGATGCGATTTTTGAATTTAATCGTGTTATTAGAATTACAGAAGATGTCATTCGCTATATCGTAGTAAAAGAAGGCGAATAAAAGGAGGATTTTATGAATAAAGTATTCTTAGTAGGAAGAATAACAAGAGATCCAGAACTTAAGTACACAACATCAAATGTTGCTGTTGTGTCATTTTCGGTAGCGATAAACCGCACGTATCAAAATGCTCAAGGTGAATATGATGCAGACTTCATTAACTGTGTAGCATGGAGATTTCAAGCTGAAAATTTAGCGCGTTTTGTTAAAAAAGGTCAACAAATTGGTATCGATGGTCGTTTACAAACAAGAACTTATGAAACTCCAACTGGAGAAACAAGATATATTACTGAAGTTGTTTGCGATAATATCCAATTTCTAGAGCCTAAAGGAACTACTAGCGCTACAGCAGAACCAACTTTTGAAGAGGAAGATCCATTATTAGAAAGTTCAATGGACATTGCTTCAGAAGATGACTTACCATTTTAGAAAGGATAAAAATTATGCAACAAAGAAGATTTCAAAGACGTAGAAAAGTTTGTTATTTTACACAAAATAAAGTAACTCATATTGATTTTAAAGATGTAGAATTATTAAAAAAATTTATTTCAGATAGAGGGAAGATTTTACCAAGAAGAGTTACAGGAACTAGTGCGAAATGGCAACGTCAGCTTGCAGTAGCGATTAAGCGTGCAAGACATATGGCATTATTACCATACGTGAAAGAATAAAGTGAAGGTGGTTGGAGGGGTCCAACCACCTTTTTTACACATAGAAAGATGTCCACAGTGGAGAAGATGTGGGAAAAATCTCGTTAAAGTGTAGTATAATATCATTAAATGAATAAAATTGTGAAAACTTATGTATCTATTTTAATGTTAAAATAGAATGATGTTATAATAATAAAAAGCGGGTGAATCAATGAAAAGATATATTTTACTGGTATTATCATTAATAGGATTACTAGTTACCATTATTTATGGTTTTTTAAATGATTACTTTGTGAATATTGGCGATATAATTTATTATATTGTCTTAATTGCTGTTAGTGTCTTTACTATTATGATATTAAGTATTATTGTAAACCACCAAAGAGCTAAAAAAATTAAATCATTAGAAACAAGATTAACTGCGTGGAGTAGTTTGTCTTATCATGTTAATAAAATTGGTGATCAAGCATTTAATGAACTTCCAATCGGAATTTTATTATATGATAAAAGTAGTTTAACAGTTAAGTGGAATAATAAATTTGCTGAAGAAATCTTTAGTAATTCAAAAATAGAAAATATGAGATTAATGGATTTAAATGGGTCTTTACTTGAATTATTAGGAGAAGAATCATCGGGAGTAGCAACCTTAACATTAAATAATAAAAAATATGATGTTATTCATAATGCTCAAAATCAAGTTTTTTATTTCTTTGATGAAACTGAAAGAGAAGAAATTAAAGAAAAATACGAAAGTAGATTAACAGCGTTAGGTGTTATATATTTAGATAACGTTGAAATTGCTCTACAAAATTTTGATATTTATGAAAAGAATAATATTCGTGGTGAATACTTAGGAATTATTACTGACTGGGTTAGCGAACATCATGGTTTTTTAAGATTATATACTGAAGATAAAATGATTATTACTCTTCGTTATGAAGACTTAGAGAGAATGATGGAAGATAAATTTGAAGTTTTAAATAAAATTAGGGAAGTTTCTACTAAACATAGAATTAGAGTTACCGCATCAATTGGTATTGCGATGTATGATGTTCCTTTTGAAGAGTTAGGATCACTTGCACAAAACGCAATTGAACTTGCAGAAAAGCGTGGTGGTGACCAAGCTGTTGTAAATATTCAAAATGAGAAGATTAAATATTTTGGTGGTAAAACAAATGCTAGTGAAAAATCTTCAAGAGTTCAAGTTAGAGTTCAAACTCAAAACTTTAAAGACTTAGTTGAAAGTTCTAAAAATGTTATTACAGTTGGTCATCAACAATCAGATATTGACGCACTAGGCGCTATGATTGGTGTTTATAGAATGGCTGAAGCAAGCGGTATACCTGCGAAAATGATTTGTGATCCTACAGAAATTGATAAGACGGTTAAAAAGATTATTCCTGAACTAGAAATAGAATCTAAAGAAATTTTTAGCAGTATTATCACAACTAAAGA
This sequence comes from Acholeplasmatales bacterium, assembly GCA_050949105.1. Classification (GTDB taxonomy): domain Bacteria; phylum Bacillota_I; class Bacilli_A; order Acholeplasmatales; family UBA5453; genus DUQU01. Next base: position 179,537 of record JBMNFC010000011.1, on the reverse strand, counting down.
AGCCTTAAAATTAATCGATGAAGACACTTTATTAGTGGTCGTTGATACACAATCACCACTAATTGTTGCATCCCCTGAAGTTTTAAAGAAAGCTTCAAAGGTTGCGGTGATTGACCACCATAGACAAAGTGATGAAACATTTAACGCTTTATTTACATATGTAGAACCATACGCATCAAGCAGTGTTGAGTTGATTGCAGAAATGATGGAGTTTTATCCAAAAGATGTTGAATTAGAACCAATTGAAGCCTCAGTAATGTATGGAGGTATTTTAGTAGATACTAATGAATTTTCATACCGCACTGGAACGAGAACTTTTGGTGCAGCAGGTTATTTAAAAGAACACCAAGCATCAAGTGCAAAAGTTAAAGAATGGTTACGACAAGATAAAGAAAGAACGTTACTAATTAATGAATTAGTTTCTAAAATTGAAATGGTTGATGGTGGTTTTGGAGTAGTTGTAGATGATTCTAATGTAATTAGAGATAGAGTCTTACTTGCTCAAGTATCAGAACGTATTTTAGATATTGACAATGTTAATGCTGGGTTTACGATTGCGAAAGTTGCTGAAGATCAAATTGGAATTAGTGCGAGAAGTTACGACAGAATTAATGTTCAAACAATTATGGAAGAGTTAGGTGGTGGAGGACACTTAAATAGTGCCGCTACCCAAATTAAAGATAAAAGTCTTAGTGAAGCATATGAGATGCTTAAAAATATTTTATTAAGAGAAGCGGATGAAGGAGGAGAACCAATGAAAGTTATTTTATTAGAAGATATTAAATCTAAAGGTAAGAAAGATGACATTATTGATGTTCCTAATGGTTATGGACAATATTTATTATCAAGTAATCGTGCAATTTTAGCGACACCTGAAGCAATCAAAGATGTTGAACTTAAAAAAGCACGTATTGTTGAACAAGAACGTCAACATCTCTTATTAATGAAAAAACTAAAAGAAGAGATTGAATCTAAAAGTGTTAATATTTGGATTAATATTGGTCAAGATGGAAAAATGTTTGGAAGTGTGACTACTAAGTTAATTACTGATGCATTTATGGAACAAAATGGTATCGAACTTGATAGAAAAAAGGTTGAATTAACTAGTGAAATTAACTCAATTGGAATTTATACCGCAACCGTTACATTATCAAAAGATATTAAAGCACAATTTGAAATAAACGTACTTGAAAAATAAGGAGCAAACATGACAAAACGGGTGATGCCTCATAATTTAGAGGCGGAACAATCACTACTTGGGGCAATCTTTTTAGACCCAACAATATTGCCTCAAATCGCTGATAAAGTTACAATTGAAGATTTTTATGAAACAAAACATCAAAGTATTTATAGAGCATTTCTACAACTTTTAGAAAAAAATGAAAAAATTGATTATACAACTGTTTCAAAAGAACTTGCGACATTTCAAATGATGAGTAAAGTTGGCGGTGATTATTTATCAGAACTAACAGATTTTACACCAACGCTTGCGCATTTTGATACATATGTTGATTATATTTTAGACGCATCTTTAAAACGAATGATTATTGTTTCAATGAGTGATATTTATGCTAAAGGTTTTGACCCTAGCATTTCTACTACGGATTATATTGATCATGCCGAAGAGGAAGTTTTCAAATTAAGTAGAAGACGTAAAGCAGGTGAATTATTAAAAATTGGGCCTATTTTAGAAGATGTTAGAAAAAAGGCAGAAATTAAGCGCTCAGAAGATGGAATTACAGGTCTTAATACTGGTTATCCGAGATTAAATTTCTACACTTCTGGTTTTCAACCTGAAGAGTTAATTATCTTAGCCGCAAGGCCTGCGGTAGGTAAAAGTGCTTTCGCGATGAATTTAGCTTTAAATATTTGTAAAAACAATAAAAATGGAAAAGCTGGAGTTGCGTTTTTCTCACTTGAAATGTCAAATGAACAATTGGTTAGTAGAATGTTAAGTTGTGAAAGTATGATTAATAATAGAAATATTAGAATTGGAAACTTAACACCAAATGATTGGGGTATGCTTGATGCTGCAACAGCTAACTTAAATAAATATAATATTTTCTTTGACGATACATCAACAGTTAAGGTAAATGAAATACGTGCCAAATGTAGGAGATTAAAACAAGAAGATAAACTTGATTTAGTAATTGTCGACTATTTACAACTCATTCAACCTTCTAGAGAAAGAGCAAATCGTCAAGAAATGATTTCCGAAATATCAAGAGGTTTAAAACTTCTCGCAAGAGAGTTAAAAGTGCCAGTTATAGCGCTTTCCCAATTATCAAGAGATATTGAAAAACGTCAAGAAAAGACACCAGTTTTAGCGGATTTAAGAGAATCAGGTGCGATTGAACAAGACGCCGATATTGTAATGTTTATGTACGCGCTTGAAGGTTTAGAAGACATTATTGAAGTCAATATTGCGAAAAACCGTCAAGGACAAACAGGAAAGGCACAGTTTCAATTTAAAAAAGATTATTCAAAATTCCATCCAGTTTCCGAACGTCAAGAAGATTAAAAAGACTCATGCAAAATTTGCATGGGTTTTTAATATTTTGAATGGAATTATATCTATAAATATGTTAAAATTAGCAAGGTATATGGAGTTTGATAAATATGTTTGATAGATTATCGTTAATGGAAAAAAGATATGAAGAAATTAATAATTTACTTATGGATCCTAAAGTTGTTAGTAATGTTAGTGAAATGACTAAATTATTAAAGGAACAAAAAAGTCTTGTAAAGGCTGTTTTAGATTATCGTAAATATAAAGAAATAGAGAAACAAATCAAATCATTAGAACCTTTAATACATAGTGATGATGAACTTGCGGAAATGGCATCACTAGAAAAAGATGAATTGGAAGAAAAATTAAATAATCTTTTAGATGAGTTAAAAATCTTATTATTGCCTAAAGATCCAAATGATGAAAGAAACGTTATTGTTGAAATTAAAGGTGCCGCTGGTGGTGATGAAGGAAATATTTTTGCGGGGGATTTATTTAGAATGTATTCCAAATACGCGATTGAAAACAACTGGAAAATTGAAGTTTTAAATGCGATGGAAGGCGCGATGGGTGGATTTACATCAATTGAGTTTTTAGTTAGCGGTGACAGTGTTTATTCATTTTTAAAATATGAAGCTGGTGTTCATCGAGTTCAGCGTGTTCCGGAAACAGAATCTCAAGGAAGAATTCATACATCTACCGCAACAGTTTTAGTAATGCCTGAAGCGGAAGAATTAGAAATTGATATTTCTTGGAATGATATTAAATTTGACACATTTACTTCAAGTGGACCTGGTGGACAATCAGTTAATACAACTCAATCAGCTGTAAGATTAACTCATATACCAACTGGCATCGCTGTTGCGTGTCAAGAAGGTAAGAGCCAACATGAAAATAAAGACAAAGCTTATCGATTACTTGTGACAAGAATATATGATAAATATCTTCAAGAACAAGCTGAGAAAGATGAAAAAATGAGACTATCAATGGTTGGTAGAGGTGATCGTAGCGAGAAAATTAGAACTTACAATTACCCACAAAATAGAGTTACAGATCATCGTATTGGTTTAACTATTCAAAGATTAGATGCGATAATGGAAGGTAAATTAGATTTAGTTTTAGAACCGCTGTTAAATGAAGTTCAAAGAAGAAAACTAGCTTCTGGCGAAAATTATGACATATAAAGAATTATTAAAAAAGGGATATGAAGAAATTAGTAAAAATAACTTAGAGAAAAATGCTGCTAAGTTATTTTTAATGAAATATAGTAATAAAAACTACAACGAAATCATTTTAAATTACGAGAATGAAGTAGATAAGAATGTAGAAAAAAGTTTTTTAAACGCTCTAAATACTTATGTAAATAAAAGAATACCACCACAATACATTACAAATGAACAAGACTTTTTTGGAAGAACATTTTATGTAAATGAAAATGTTTTAATTCCAAGATGGGAAACTGAAGAGCTAGTTTTTCATGTGATAAAGTATATAAAAGCTAATTTTAAAGAAAAAAACTTAAAAATATTAGATATAGGTACTGGTTCAGGTTGTATTGCGATAACTTTAGCGTTAGAACTTGAAAATGCAAAAATTACTGCAATAGATATAAGTGAAAATGCATTGAATATTGCACAAAAAAATGGTGAAAAATTACATTCAAATGTTAATTTCATTAAAAGTGATTTATTTAAAAATATCAAAGATAAATTTGATATCATAATTTCTAATCCTCCATATATAAAAGAAAATGATGAAATAGGAGTTTGTGTTGATAAGGAACCAAAAACTGCGTTATATGGTGGTATTTTAGGCATAGATTTTTATGATAAAATATTAAAAGAGGCAAGTTCTTTTTTAGAAGATAAGTTTTTAATAGCGTTTGAACATGGTTTTGATCAAAGAGATTTAATTAAAAAATTAGTAAAAAAACATTTAAAAGATGTTATGATAAAAGAAATTAAAGATAGTAGTGGTAAAGATAGAATAATTTTCATTGAAAGGAGATAAAAGATGTTTGAATTTGAATATGGTTTAAAAGATGGCTTTTTAAACGATGGAAATGTTGTAATATTTCCAACAGATACAGTTTATGGACTTGCGTGCAGGTTATATGATAATGAGGCAATCAAACGAATTTATGAATTAAAAGAAAGATCAAAAACAAAACATTTGGCTGTTTTGTGTGATTCATTAATCTCAGTTAATGATATCGCAGTAATTGATGAGCGTGTGATGAAATTAGCTTATGCTTTTTGGCCTGGTGCACTTACTTTAATTTTACCCTCTACAATGAACCACTATAAAAAAACAGGGGAAAAAACTGTGGGTGTGAGAATCCCTAATCATGAATCAGCACTATGGTTAATCAAGAAAAATGGTCCTCTTTTAACGACTTCTGTAAATAAATCAGGAGATGCACCACTTAATGATATTGAATCAATCAAAAAGCATTTTGGCGATAAAGTAGATTATATTTACGAGGAATATAATGCATTTTATTTAAATGTTTCATCAACAACGATTGATTTAACGGGAAAAGAAGTAAAATTTTTGCGAATTGGCACAATTACTGATGAACAAATAAATGTGGTATTAAAAAAAAATATTGACGACATTTATAAAGAATAATTTTAAAGATATATAAAATATGTTATACTTCTTTTTAAGAGGTGAAGTTTTATGATATTTATCGCAAGTGATCATGCGGGTTATGAATTAAAAGAGAAATTAATTCAATATTTTAAAGATAAACATCTTGACGTTAAAGATTTAGGAACATATAGCCTAGATTCGGTAGATTATCCTGATTACGGATTTAAATTAGGACATGAAGTTGTCAAAAAACCATCTAATTTTGGAATTGCGATTTGTGGTTCAGGAATAGGAATCGCAATGGCCGCAAACAAAGTTAAAGGCATAAGAGCCGCTTTGATTTATGACTTAGAAACAGCGAGTCTAGCTAAAAAACACAACAACGCAAATATTATTGCGATGGGTGGCAGAAAAACTAGTTTTACAGATGCTGTGGCAATGATAGAAGTATTTATGAATGAAACCTTCGAAGAGAGACATCAAAGAAGAATAGATAAATTAAATAACTACAAGGAGTAAGAAAATGGGCAGATTAAAAATTTTGAATCATCCACTTATTGATCACAAGATGGCTAAAATTAGAGACAAATCAACAGGTACTAAAGATTTTAGAGAAGCAGTTAGTGAAATAGGTTTACTATTAACTTATGAAATTTCTAGAGACTTCAAAACCATCCCTTTACAAGTAGAAACCCCTTTAATGGAAACAACTGCTTATGTGTTAGAAAAACCAGTAGTGATTGTCCCAATATTAAGAGCGGGCCTAGGAATGGTTGAAGGAATTCACAGAATTATTCCGCAAGCGAAAATTGGTCATGTTGGCTTATACAGGGACGAAGAAACGCTTCAACCTCATGAATATTTTGCGAAATTTCCGCCAGAAATAAAAGAATCAACAGTTTTAGTTGTTGATCCGATGCTCGCAACTGGTGGAAGTGCCGCTGCGTGTATTACACTTCTTAAAAAAAGAGGTGTAACAGATATTCGCTTTGTTGGTATAGTTGGCTGTCCAGAAGGAGTTAAATTTCTTCAAGAAAAACATCCAGATGTTGATATTTATTTAGCAGCGATGGACGAAGGATTAAATGAAAGAGGTTATATTTATCCTGGACTTGGTGACTGTGGCGATAGACTCTTTGGAACAAAATAATGCGCTATTACTTTTACTTTGGAGGCCTATTAGTTGGTTTTATATGGTCATTTAAAAGCCTACAAGCAATTAAGATAGAGAAAGTAATGGAACAAAATCGCATTTGGGAGATTAGAAGTCTCTATACTTTAATGTCTTTGCTTGCAGGCCATGTTATTGGAACGATTTTTGAATATATTTATTTAATGATTAATGGGGCAATTCAGTGATAATTTCTCCAAGATTAACTACTTCAAATTGATGATTAAAATAATCTAAAAAATCATCAATATTATCATCATTGAGATAAAATGTTACCTTAACATTTTCTGTAAATGTAGTATCAGTGATTGTGGCATTATTAGTTAAGTAATAATTTACCTTTTCATAGGTGCTATAATCGATAACTATTTCATATAAAGTTCTTAAGGCTTTCTTATAGAAGGAAGCCTTTTTTAATGCGTCGCTCGGCCCACCGCTATATGCTCTAATAAGTCCACCTTTGCCAAGCATAATTCCGCCAAAATACCTCACCACAACACATAAAATATTATCTAAATTATTAGTTAATAAAACTTGTAGTATTGGCATGCCAGCAGTCCCCGCTGGTTCCCCATCATCATTAGATTTTTGAATATTTTGATTATCTAAAACATATGCGTAACAATGATGTGTCGCATTATAATGAAGTTTTTTAATTTTAAGAAGTTCTAAATTAACTTCATCTACGGTTTTAACGGGAATTAAATAAGTAATAAACCGAGATTTATTGATAATGACTTCATCTTCAATTTTATTTTTAAGATAATACATTTCCTCACCTAAAGATATTATAACACGGATATTTTGAGATATAATTTTAATGTTAAATGATATAATGATACTATGGAACTAAATAAGGCAAGATTCATAATTGAAAGACTAAAACAAAATAACTTTGAAGCTTATTATGTTGGTGGTTGTGTAAGAGACCATCTTTTGAAGATGGAAAGTAATGATATTGATATTACAACTAACGCAAAACCGAAAGATGTTTTAAATCTTTTTAAAGCTGTTCCTAGCGGAATTAAATATGGGACTGTCACTGTCATAGAAAATGATGTTAATATTGAGGTGACAACTTATAGAAAAGAAGCCAATTATGAAGATTATAGAAGGCCAGAAGAAGTAGATTTAGAGGCGAAAAAAGAAGAAGATGTTAAAAGAAGAGATTTTACAATTAACGGTCTTTTAATGGATGAGCACTATAATATTTATGATTATGTTGGCGGAATTAAAGATTTAGATGATAAAATTATTCGGGCGATAGGAATTCCTAAAGAACGTTTTAATGAGGATGCATTAAGATTACTTAGAGCTATTTATTTTCAAGCAAAATTAGGCTTTGAAATTGAAACACACACTTTAAAGGCAATTAAAGAACATAGTCATTTAATTAGGCATTTACCTAATGAAAGAGTTTTAAATGAATTATTTAAACTTCTTAAAGGTGACTATCAACTAATGGCTTTTAAATCATTAGAAGAAACTAATTTAGATAAAGAGTTAGAAGGATTAGAAAAAGGAATAAAATATATTAACAATAATGTTACTGAAAATTTATATATCGATACATTTTTCACATTATGTTTTTCCCTTTATGGTAAAGTTCCAAATGTTTGGAAGTTTTCTAATGTGCATAAAAACAAATATAAAAAGGCAGTAGATTTAGTTTTAAAGAAAAAAGAAATTGATGTGCTTACTTTATATGAGAATGGCTTAGAAATATCCATTTTGGCAAATAGAGTGATGTTTTATTTAAATATTAGACCGTTAGAGATTTCCAAAATTAAGAAAATGTATCATAACTTAGAAATTAAAAGTGTAACTGATTTAAAAGTTAAAGGTTCTGATATTTTAAAATTAACAGATAAAAAACAAGGTTCTTGGTTAAGAGAATTATTAGATGAACTAGTTAGAAAAGTTATTTTAAAAGAACTTAAAAATGATAAAGAAGAATTATTATCTTACTGCAAGGAGAAATTAAATGAAAAGTGAGTTTTTTTCCTATTTAGACGGATTTAATCTAATTACGATTATTGTTCCTAATGAATTTAATAGTTATGATAAGAAGTTTAATTTAATTGCGGAAAATGAAACTATTCCATTAACTATTTTAAATGTTGAATCATTAGGTATGGAAACGAAATATACAACTGAAGTTAATGAAACAATTTTACTTAACCAATCTTATTATGTTAGTGATGAAGAAAGAAGATTGTCGTTTTTAAGAATAGGGAAAGTTGTTAGAACTGAACTTTTCGACATGATGTATGAATATGATAAACATGATTTAGGGGTAACATATACTAAAGAAAAAACAATTTTTAAACTTTGGAGTCCTGTTGCAAAAGAAATTGAACTTGAGTTAGTACTAACTAATGGAATGAGACAATATATTGACTTAAATTATCATACAAATGGGTTATGGCAAGCAGAAATATTTCAAGATTTAGATGGGGCTAAATATAGGTATAGAGTTAGAGTTAATGAATGGTTTAAAACGATTACTGATCCATACGCAATTTCATCAACCGCTAACGGTGAGTATGCTTATGTTGTTAATCCAAATAAATTTAAAAAGTTTAAAAATCCAATTCCTGAATTTAGTGGAAAACGGGTTGATGCGGTCATTTACGAGGCATCAATTAGAGACTTAACCAGCTCCCCAACATCAAAGGCCGTCAATAAGGGTAAGTTTGTAGGATTATTAGAAAATCATAAAGATGAAGGTATTGATTATATTTCTAAATTAGGAGTTACACACCTTCAATTATTGCCGATTTTTGATTTTGAAGGAGTTGATGAACTAAATCAATTTACTAGTTACAACTGGGGTTATAATCCAAGTCAATATAACGTTGTTGAAGGCTCTTTTTCAACTAATCCAAACGATCCATATAAAAGGATTAATGAGTTAATAGAACTAATAGATTATATTCATAAAAAAGGAATGAGAGTTTCAATGGACGTAGTTTATAACCACGTTTATAGTATGAAAACATTTCCTTTCGAAAACTTAGTTCCAGGTTATTTCTTTAGGTTTGATAAACACGGAATTAAAACTGAAGCTAGTGGTTGTCAAAATGATACTGCTTCTGAAAGGTTGATGATGCATCACTTCATTTTACAATCTATTAAACATTGGATGAAAACATTTCATATTAGTGCGTTTAGGTTTGATTTAATGGGGCTTCATGATATCGAATTAATGACTAAAGTGAACATTGTTGCGGAAAGTATTGATCCGCATGTGATGATTTATGGTGAAGGTTGGGTAATGGATTCAACTGTGCCTAAAGAATTAAGAGCGAATATGAATAATTCTCAGTTTATACCAAATATTTCCTTTTTTAATGACACCTTTAGAGATGCGATTAAGGGAGGCACATTTTCTAAAACAATTGGTTATGCTTTAGGTGGTAAGGTTAAGAAAAATGATTTATATTATTTATTTACGGGAAGTGCGATTGATAAGTATAAGTTTTCTAATCCAAGTCAATCTTTAAACTATGTAGAATGTCATGATAATCATACATTTTATGACAGGGCGAAAATCTTAAATAAATCACTAACAGAAGAAGAGATTAAAGATTACGCTGGCCTAGCTTTAGCGTTCGTTATTTTATCTCAAGGAATTCCCTTTATTCATGCTGGGCAATCATTTTTAAGAACTAAACAAGGCGTTGAAAACTCATATAGATCAAGTGATGAAATTAATACGATTGATTGGGATTTAAAAGATAAACATCAAGGTTTAGTTAATACCACAAAAGATTTAATTAAATTAAGAAAACAACATCGTGTTTTCCGTTTAGATTCAAATACGAAAATTAAAAAACAAATTAGAATTCAAGCAACTAGCCCAGAAAAAACTACCATCGGTTTTCAATTAACTGATTTAAATAAAACTTTATGTGTTTATTTTAAAAACGATTATGAACATGAATTATTAACACCGGGTTTAAATTATGAGTTAATATTTAATAAAGACCGCATCACAAAAGATAATGTAAGTGAGTTAGTAGTTAATAAACCTGGATGTTATATCTTTATGAAGGAGGATTAAAATGTTAAAAGTAGAAGGAAAAATAGAAAGTTTTAATCTTGGTGAAGATTTTTCTAATTGTAATATTGTCACTAAAGATAATGAAAAGATGAATCTAAAACTTACCAAGGAACAAGCCAAAGAACTTAAACAAGAGAAAGTTTATGTTTTTAACTATGAAGAAGTTATGGTAAATGATAAATTACAAAATCATTTAATTTCTTTTTTGGAACTTTTCGATTATATTGAAGATCCAATATTATTAAAAGAAAAACTATCTGATTATTATGAGTTTTCTCCATTAAGCACGACAGAAGTTAAAAAAGATCTTGAAGTTTACTTAAATAAGATCAAAAATCCAATCTTAAAAAAAGTAACTAAAGTGCTATATAAGAAATATGAAAAAGGCTTTTATACTTATCCAGCCGCGGTAAGATTTCATCACGCTTATATTGGTGGGCTTGCTTATCACACTAAAACAATGTTAGATATCGCGGAAGGCTTATTAAATGTTTATCCATTTATTAATAGAGACTTAGTCTATTCAGGAATTATTCTACATGATTTATGTAAAGTTGATGAATTATCGGGTTTTGAAGGTGGAGAATATACTAAGGAAGGTCAATTAATTGGACATTTAATTATGATTTCTCAAGAATTAATGATGTTAGCAAAAGAATTAGGTTATGAGAAAACAGAAGAAATATTAGTTTTAAATCATATTTTACTTTCGCATCATGGGCTTCCTAATTTTGGAGCGGCGAAAAAACCTCTAACTGCGGAAGCATTACTTGTTTGGTATGTTGATACAATTGATTCTAAGTTTACTGTTTTAGGAGAAACATTAGAAAAAGTTGAAGAAGGCGACTTTACGGAAAACATTTCCGTGATTGAAAAATCTAAGTTTTATAAGCATAAAGTTAAATAATTAATTATTGGAAAATCCTATTATACAAAGATTAAACAAAAAAAGAACTATTTCAAATGAATAGTTCTTTTAAATATTTTTTATTCAAAAGTTGTAAACCAATCTCCGTAAACTTCCATATACATTTCATGATTTCTAGCATATAAGAAGAACTGATTTTCATTCGCTGAAACTAAATTTTCAAAGCGAGCTTTATTATCATTAGTCATAAACTTGAAGTTATGTGATAAAAGATATTTATTTAGTAAATGAAGTTTAGAATAATTGTTTTTATATTTAGTAAGAATTGGACTTAAATAACTTTCTAGTGCTTGTTTTACATTAGATGGTAATGTTATAGTGCCTTCTTCAGTATTACTTTGATAGATATAGATTTTAACTTGGTTAGCAGTAATTGCATCAGTATCGCTGTAAGCATCTAACGCTGGAAGATCGTTACCATCTTTGTCTTTTAAGACGATGTGTTCATAAATCTTATATTCATCATCTTCTCTATATTTAACGTCTTCATCATAAGTGAATTTAGCGCTATTTGCGACAGAACCACCAGTTATTAAAATTAAGTGCCAACCAAAGTCTGTTTCAAGTAAATTTTCATATAAACTAGGTCTAGTATCTAATTTGCCAGTTGGGAATGTTTTATCAATATCATAATATTCCGCTTTTACTTCAGCATAAATGTCTTGGATACGAGAGTAAAATCTATCATCTAATTTAGATTGTTTATCAGGATAGTTAGTTTGGTTAGTAGTAGGACTCATTGATTCAAATAAAACTTGGAATCCTTCTTTTTTGAAATCCGCCCATTTACAAGATGGATTATTTTTACCTTCTAATGTACCACAGTTAACAGGTTTAATCTTAGAACTCTTCTTAAAATCTTCCGCAATCGCTCTTAGACCATCTGCGATGTTAGAATATTGGCTAGCTTCATCGTGAACCACTTGCATAAATTCAGTAACTTTACTTCTGTAAGAAGCGCGTTTTTCTTCTGATAAAGTTTCAAAAAATTCACTTGGTTTATCTGGTTTTTCATCTTCATCCATATCAATATGAATTAGGAAGTGACTTTGTGATAAACTGAAATATTGACTTCTAAGTCTATTCGCATATAAAGCTAATTTTTCATAAACATCATTGCCATAGTGTGCTTCAAAATCTTCTAAATAATAATCTTCAACATCTGTTTTAATATAAATATTTTCGATTGCTTCATTAATAGAGTCAGCTCTAAAGGCGATTTTTAAGAATTTCGCTCTTCCCATTTCTTTTGGAAAACCACTATTCTTAAACGCATCATTTGAGAAGTTTCTAATCATATTTTCAATATTAGTTCTATATTCATCAATTTTTTTGTCAGTAATTCTATTTCGATAATCACTTTCTAATAAAGCTTTACTAACAGCTAAATCCATCGCTGTAGAAACACCTAATTGTTCTTCAAGTTTTTGATAAAAATCATCAACCTTAATTTCAACATCATTAATTTTTACAACAACATCTTTTGAAGATTTTTTAGCCATTTTGAACTTATCATTTTTAAGTAATAAGTGTAAGTCTTCATCATAAAAAGATACAGTAGCTTCATTTAATCTATCAGTCGCAAGAGTATTAACATAAGAATCAGTTAATTTAGATTCTTTAAGTTTGTTGTAATATTCTTCAGCATGAACAGTTAAAGTATTACCGTCTTCTTCATAAACTTTAAGTTGGTCTTCATTGTTAAGCTGTGCTAAAATTTCTTCATTGTGATCTGCAAGTTTAAATAAAATATAGTAGTAACTACCAAATGATCTTGGCTGTGCGGTAAAACGAATACCATCTTCATCAGTAGTTAAAGTGTTATATAGATAGTTTCTAACAGAAGAAAGTTGGTTACTTGAACTTACTTTAAAATCATCATATTTTAATGTAAATAATCCTTTTTCTTCACCATTGTTAACATATGTATGATTATCTAATAAACTTTGTAAAGTTGGGAATAAAGAAGCATCAATTTGTTCTTTATATGGATAAGTTTCGTTATAAATAACTAATACCATATTAAGCGCTTCATCAACTGTTAATGCTGTATCTGGTCCTTCTAAGATTGGACGTTCAGGATTAACTTTATAATCATTATAGTAAGATTGATATTCACTTTCACTTAATTCACCAGTACCATTTTTCTCTTCTAATTTAAGCTTTTCTAATACTGTTAAAGCATAGCCATTAACTACATCAACTCTTGGGTCTGGAATAACATACCATTTTCCAACATGAGCTTTAATTGAATGTTTTCTAAGTGTTGCTTCACTTTCATATGAGTTAGAAAATCTTACACTTATATAACTTATTGGATATTGATTTCTGACATTACTTTCAAAGTAATTAGCAATATCTACATCTCTATCAATAAAATTAGTAGAATCAGTATCAACAACTTCATCTTCCAATTTTTCACGTGCATAAACTCTTTTTGCGACATCGAATTTGTAGTAATCTAAAACTTTGTCTGTATGATCAGCAAAGTTTTCGCTATCAATATCAGCCACAGTAATTGATAACCCTAATAAACTCATCGCATCAACATAAGATGCAACACTTTTATTAAGTGTATCTTTAGGAATTTCCTTTAAAGTTTTAATGTCAGTTTGACCAAAAATAGCTTTATTTACATAGTATAAATAATCATCTTTGTATGTTTCTTTATCGCTGACTTTTGTTAATTCGTCCTTATAAAGAACTTCGTGTAACATTTTAGTTAATGTTTGTGTTCCTGAAAATCTCATTTCTTCATAAAGTTCTTTTTCAGTTATTTCAAAACCGTCGGCAGAAGCATAAACTTTGTCTGTTAATGAACCGAAAGGAATATAAGATTTTTTATTTTTACATGCTACTAGAGTAAGGGTTAAAATTGTCAATAATACAAAAACCCAACTTCTTCTTAATATTTTTTTATTCACTGTTTTCACTCCTTGATTTCTCCTCTTATTAAAAATTACAAGCAATAATAATATAACACAGTTATAGTCGCTTTGCAATTAGAAATAATCATGCTTTTCTAATTAAGCCTCTTTTAATAATATCAAAAAAAGAATTATTTTTAAAGCCCTAAATGTATGATATAATCATAAAGTGGTGATAAAATGAAGTTTTTCTCAATTGCATCCAGTTCAAAGGGCAATTCAAGTTATTTAGAAACTAAGAACGTTAAAGCCTTAATTGATGTTGGAATATCTTATACAAAAATAAAAAATGCTTTAAAAGAAATAGGTGTTGACATAAGTAAGATAACTCATGTTTTTATTACGCATGAACATACTGACCATATAAACGGATTGAAAATGTTACTTAAACATTATAGTCCTAAAGTCTACTTAACAAAAGGAACTAACTCGCATTTAAAATTACAAGATGTTAATATCATTAAAGGATTGGAAGAAGTAGTAGTTGGCGATTTAAGTGTTTTACCAATTCCTTTGTCTCATGATGCCAAAGAAGCTGTAGGATTTGTTTTTAAATCACATGGTAAGAGTATTTGTTATATCACTGATACGGGATATATTCTAAACGAATTAACACCTTTATTAGAAAACCATACACTGTATTTTTTAGAAAGTAATTATGATCCATTTACGTTAATTCATTCTGAAAGACCTTATCATCTTAAAAAGAGAATTATTGATGAAAAGGGCCATTTATCTAATGAAGAATCAGCCTATTATTTTTCCACCCTAAAAGGTGATAAAACCAAATATTTAGTTCATTCACATATAAGTGAAGAATGTAATACCTTTGATAAGATAAAAGAAACTTTCGATAAAGTTTTACAAGCTCAAGGTGAAGATATGGAATTTAAAAGATATTATGCCTTGCCAAACGAGAGTATGGAGCTTATAATATTATGATTATTTTAGCGGTTGGGAAAATTAGGGATTCACTAGAAGAAGAAATTAATTTTTATAAAAAACAAATGCCTAAACTTAAAATAATTGAGATAAAAGATTCAGATAAAGAAAAAGAAGGTAAATTATTACTTAAGCATATGAAAGATAATTATTGTGTTTCTTTATCAATTGAAGGCAAGGCATACGATAGTGTTTCTTTTTCTAAACATGTAGAAAAGTTACAAGAGAATAAAAACTTAACTTTTATTATTGGTGGGTCAGAAGGATTAAGTGATGAAGTATTAAATGAATGTAGGGAACATATCAGTTTTTCTAAAATGACTTTTCCTCATGGTTTAATGAGACTAATTTTAGTTGAACAATTATATCGAGCAACCAAAATTAGTGAAAATCATCCTTATCACAAGTGAGGTGTATTTAATGACGAAATATGTAATTTGGGATTTTAATGGAACGATAATTGATGACAAAGAATTATCATTAAATCTCTTAAATGAAATCTTAGAGAAACAAGGTAAAAATCCAGTGGATGAAGATACTTATTTAGAACTATTTGGATTTCCAATAAAGAAGTATTATCTTAAAGCAGGAGTTACTTTTGAGCGTGAATCTTTTGATGAAATCGCAAAATGGTATATCGCGAAATATCAACCTCTTAGCTTAAATTTGAAGCTTCATGATGGAGTAGTAGAAGCACTAATAATTTTAAGAAAAATGGGAATTAAAAATATTTGTCTTTCTGCAAGTTTACAAGAAAATTTAGAAGAACAATTAAGGCACTTTGGAATCTATGATTATTTTGATTATGTTATTGGAATTGATAACATAAAAGCCGAGGGAAAGGATAAAGTTGGTGCTAATTTTTTAAAGGAATATAAAATCAATCCTTATGAATGCTTGTACATTGGTGATACAATTTATGATTATGATGTTGCAAAAAAAATGAAGGTGCGCTCGGTACTATTTAGTGGTGGTCATCAATCTAGAGAAAGATTAATTAAAAGAACAAAGAATATTATTGATAACATTTATGATATAATAACGTTAGTGGATAAAGAACAAAGGAGAAAAAAAGTGAAAAAGTTTTTAAAAGAATTTGGTAATTTTATTGCGAAAGGAAATGTTCTTGATTTAGCAATAGGGATTATCATTGGGGGCGCATTTAACGCCATTATTAAAAGTGTTGTTAATGATTTATTAATGCCAATAATTAGCTTAATGTTTAAGGCGGATGTTTCTAAGAAATTCGCAGTTTTAAGAGGAACTGCAGAATATATTGCTAATGCTGATACTGGTGCTTTAGAACTAGTGAAATCACCAGATGCAGTATTACTTTATTGGGGTAACTTCCTCCAAGCGGTTATGGATTTTCTAATTATTGGTTTAACATTATTTATCATTATGAAAGTCTTCTTAGGCTTAAAAGCTAAGAGAGAAGCACATGTAGCAGCAATCAAAGCTAAACGTGAGAGTGGGGAACCATTAACTGAAAAAGAAGAGGAAACTCATCCAGAACCAGTTATTTCAGAAGAAGTTTTATTGTTAAGAGAAATTAGAGATTCACTTAAGAAAGAATAATTCTATTAATAAAAAAGAGCATTTGCTCTTTTTTTGTTTTTCATTTAATTGTAAAAAACGGTTCACTGTGATAAGATAACATTAAATAAATTAATGATTTTAAAAGGTGAAATAGTATGATTGTTCAAATGAGACATGGAGCGACACAAGCTCAAAGTGAAAAAGTAATTAATTTTTTAAAAGAAAAAGGCTTTGAAATAAAAGATGTTTCTTCTGATAATGTAATTATCTTTGGAGTTATTGGTGATACTAAACACTTAAATGCTTCTGATTTAGAAGCTTTTAGTGGTGTTTTTCAAGTTACACGCATTCAAACTCCTTATAAATTAGTAAGTCGTCAGTTTAAGAATGAAGATACAATTATCCATATTAAAGATGATATTTATATTGGTGAAGGGTATTTTGAAGTGATTGCGGGAACTTGTTCAGTTGAAACTAAAGAAATCACGGAAGAAGTGGCGATGTCATTAGTTTCAAATGGAGTTAAAATTTTAAGAGGTGGTGCGTTTAAACCAAGAACCTCACCTTATTCTTTCCAAGGATTAGGAGTTAAAGGATTAGAAATATTAAATGAAGTCAAAAATAAATATAATTTAGTAGTCGTGAGTGAGATAGTTAGTGAAAAAGATATTCCGGCATTTGAAAAATATGTTGATATTTATCAAGTGGGGGCTAGGAATATGCATAACTATGAGCTATTAAAAACTCTTGGTAAAAAGACTAAAAAACCAATAATTTTAAAACGCGGTTTAAGTGCGACAGTTGAAGAATGGTTAATGAGTGCAGAATATATTTTAAGTTCTGGCAATCCTAATGTTATTTTATGCGAAAGAGGCATTCGCACCTTTGAAAGATACACAAGAAATACACTAGATCTTCAAGCAGTTCTCGCAGTTAAAGAATTATCACACCTACCAATAATAGTAGACCCATCCCACGCTAGTGGAAAATATACGATGATTGAAAAATTATCGCTTGCGAGTTTAGCTGTTGGGGCAGACGGAGTAATGGTTGAGATTCATCCCAACCCTGAGTTTGCATTATCTGATGGAGCACAGTCGTTAAAGTTAGATAAATTTAGTCATATGGTTAAGGAATTAAACAAATTAAAGAAGGATTTAAAAAAATGATTTTCTTTATTGTTGGGCTTGGGATGATGGGTTCAAGTTACGCTAAAAAACTCACGGAAAAAGGTTATACTGTCTATGGTTATGATAAGTGTGATTCCACAAATAAAAAAGCGTTAGAAAAAGGCTTTATTAAGTCAAATAAACTTGGGTGTTTAAGTAAGACCAATTATATTATTTTATCTTTATATCCAGATGATAATGTTAAGTTTTTAAGTGACCATAAAAACTTAATAAATCCTAATGCGTTTATTACTGATATTAGCGGAATAAAGAGCAATATGGTTAAAGAAATAAAAAAGATAGTTGATAATCCTTATATGTCACATCATCCAATGGCTGGAAGTGAAGTTGAAGGAATTAAGGGTGTTAATCCTAATATTTTTAAAGGAGCCAATTTTCTTATTATTGATGATAATAATAGTGAAGATGATATTAATAAGTTGCTTTTGTTAAAAGAAGCTCTAGAGTTTGGGAAAGTTACTGTTGTTTCAAAAGAGATTCATGATGAAATGATTTCTTTTACATCACAACTCCCACACGCGCTCGCGATTGCGCTTGTGAACAGTGATATTTATAAAGATACTAAATCATTCACTGGTGACAGCTTTAGAGATTTGACGAGGATTGCGAGTATTAATGAGTCTTTATGGAGTATGTTGTTTTTGAATAATAAAGAAAACTTACTTAAAGATTTAAATAATTTTAAAAATGAATTAAATAAAATAATTGACTCGCTTAATAATAATGATGAAAAAACCTTAAAAAAATTAATGATTAAATCAAAAGAAAAGAGGAATTCCTATTAAAGTAGAAGTCACATTAAAAGAATCTTACAACATTACATTTTCTATGATAGAAAAAGCGTTAAATAAGTATAAAGATAAACGTTTATTTTTAATTACGGATGAAAATGTATATTTTTACTATAAAAATCACTTGAAAGATGTTTTAAAAGAATATCGTGTTGATTATATAATTATTAAACCTGGTGAGGCTTCTAAAAGCGAAGAAAACTATTTAAAAATAGTAAATATGTTACTTGAAAGGCATATTACTAGAAAAGATATTATAGTCGCTTTCGGTGGTGGAGTCGTTGGTGATTTAAGTGGGTTTGTTGCAGCGACTGTTTTAAGAGGAGTGTCATTTATTAATATTCCAACTAGTTTACTTGCGATGATTGATTCTAGTATTGGCTCTAAAGTTGGAATTGATACTATATATGGTAAAAACTTAATTGGTGCTTTTAAAAATCCTTTAGAAGTAATTATTGATTCTAATTATTTAAAGACTTTACCAAAAAAGGAATGTGATAATGCAATGGCGGAAGTGATCAAATATTATCTAATAGATGACGTTTCTTTATTAGAAGATATTAAAAATAATAATTTAGAAAACATTATTAAAAAATCAATCAATTCTAAAAAAGAAATCATCACAAAAGATCCATTTGAAACATATGAAAGAATGTATTTAAATTTTGGCCATACGTTTGCTCACGCAATTGAAAGACATTCAAATTACGAAATTCCTCATGGCTACGCAGTAGCGATGGGAATGGATATTGCGATAAGGTTAGGTATCTATTTTAATATCACAAATAAAGAGGTACTAAATAAACTTCATAATTTATACAGTTATTATAATTTACCACTATTTAAAGGAAATATACAAGAGTTAGTTCCTTATTTAAGCAATGATAAAAAAGCGGTATTAGATAAAATAAACTTTGTGTTTATAAAAGATGTTGGCATGCCTTTAATTAAACAAATTAACAAAGAGGTGTTTTATGAAATATCAAGTTTTTAAATCGGAAATAAGTGGAACTTTAAAAATGATTCCTTCTAAATCAATAACTCATAGAGTTTTAATTTCAGCAGCGTTAGCTACTGGTGAAAGTATAATAGAAAATCCTTTATATGCAGATGATACTTTAAAAACTTTAGAAATTTTAAAAAGTTTAGGGGCGAGTTTTTTAACTCACTTAGATCATATTAAAATTGCTGGAGGTAATATTAAACATTCAAATATACCACTGTTTGCGAAAGAATCAGGTTCAACCATTCGCTTTTTAATTCCTGTTGCCTTACTCACAGAAGAACTTGAATGTTTTGTTTTAAGTCCTAGTTTAGCAAAAAGACCATTTTTTGTTTACGAAGAGTTATTTAAAGAACATAAAATCTATTTTGAAAAAAAAGATGAAAATATTTTCATTAAAGGCCCTATTTCATCAGGAGAGTATAAGATTGATGGTAGCGTAAGTAGCCAGTTTATTAGTGGGTTATTATTTGTTTTACCACTTTTAGATGGTGATTCAAAACTTATTATTAAAAATAACTTTGAATCAAAAAGTTATGTAGACTTAACAATAAATGTCTTAAAAGCGTTTGGAATAAAAATAAATATGAATGAAAACATCATTTTTATTAAAGGAAATCAACGATATAAAAACACTAATTATCGTGTTGAAGGTGATTATTCTCAAGCTGCCTTTCATCTTACAAGTGCCGCTTTAGGTGGTAGTGTTACTTTACTTGGATTAAATAAAGATTCACTTCAAGGAGATATAAAAATATTAGAATTTCTAGAAGAATTTGGTGCTAAAGTAACTTTTAAAGACAACAAAGTTACTGTTGAAAAAGATTTTTGTAAACCTGTTGATATTAATATTTCTGATACTCCAGATTTAGGTCCAATTTTATTTGTTTTAGGGGCTTTAAGTAAGGAAAAATTTACTATAAGAGGAATCGAAAGGCTTCGCTATAAAGAATCAGATCGTATCAAAGCGATGTTAGAAAACTTAGATAAAGTTAATGCTAAATATAAGTTAGAAGAAAACTTGATTACCTTCTATCCAAGTGAACTAAAAGGGGGAATAGAAGTAAGTAGTCATAATGATCATAGAATATGTATGGCTTCAACAATTTTAGCATCTCATTTAAAAGAAGGATTGATTATTGATGGTGTGGAGTCAGTTAATAAAAGTTATCCAACATTTTTTGAAGATTTTAATATCTTAGGAGGAAAATATGCAACAGTCAAGAATAAAGATTAACGAAATTGATAAAGAAATTGCTAGATTATTTAATGAAAGGTTTAAAGTAGTTAAAGAGATAAAAAAATATAAAAAGTTATATAATCTTCCAATTGCGGACAAGGAAAGAGAAAAGGCTTTATTAAGAGAAAATATAAAGTTAATTGATGAGGAATTTTCCCCATATTTTATTAAGTTTTATGAGACTTTAATGACACTTTCAAAGGAATACCAAAAATGAAATATGGATTACTAGGGACTAATATTAGTTATTCTTTATCAAAAAAACTTCACAAAGAAATCGCGAAGTTAAATGACTTTGAAATTAATTATGAAATCATTGATATTAAAGAAGAGGATTTAAAAACTTATATTAATTATTTACGTGATGGCAAATATAAAGGTTATAATGTTACAATTCCATTTAAACAAAAAATTATTAAATATTTAGATGTTTTAAGCCCGGAAGTTAAGAAACTTGGTGCTTGTAATATGGTTATGGTAAAGAACGGTTTATTATATGGTTATAATACTGATTATTATGGTTTTTCAAAAACAATTATAAGTGATAACATTAAACCAAATACGGCATATATATTAGGAACTGGTGGAGCCGCAAGAACGGCTTATAGTTATTTATGTGAAAATGGGTTTGATTGTGTTGTTGTTTCAAGAGTAGGTGAAGAAGATGACTTCTTTAAAAAACTTATTTATTATGAAGATTTTTATAAGCTAGAACATATCCCTATTTTAGTTAACGCAACCCCAGTAGGAACTAGTCCTAATTTTGGTTCACCCTTAAAGGTTGTTAATCAAACTTTTGATTTAGTAATTGATTTAATTTATAATCCATTAAAAACCGAATTAATGAATCAAGGTAAAAAAAGTGTTAATGGAATAGTGATGTTAATTTATCAAGCAATAAAAACAGAAGAACTTTGGCATGATAAAAAGTTAAAAGAAGACAAAGAAAGTATTAATTACTTAAAAGGAGTACTTTATGAATGCATTCGGTAAAAAATTTATTGTAGAAGTTTATGGGGAGTCTCATGGTGAAAGTATTGGCGTTATTATTGATGGCGTAAAGTCAGAAATTAAAGTTAATTATGACTTAATTAACGCCGATTTAGAAAGAAGAAGACCTAATAAAGTAGGTGAAACAAAAAGAGTAGAAAGTGATTTATACACTATTGAATCAGGTGTTTATGATGGTTTTACTACTGGAACACCTATTTTAGTAAGAATTCCTAATATTAATGTTAGGCCTAAAGATTATCGCTTTAAAGACACTCCAAGACCTTCACACACTGACTATGTTAGTATGGTTAAATATGGACGCACTTATCCAGGTTCTGGACATTTTTCAGGACGAATTACCGCAGGGTTAGTCGTAGCGGGTTCATTCGCTAAAATGATGTTTCCATATAAGATTGAAACTGAATTTGTTCAAGTTGGAAATAAAAAAGATAAAGAAGATTTAGATTCATATATTGAAAAAGTGAGTAAAGAAGGTAATTCTGTTGGGGCAATCTTAAAGGTAACTGTAAAAGGAGTTCCCGCTGGATTAGGTGAGCCATTTTTTGATAGTGTTGAATCAGTTATTTCGGCAATTTTATATAGTGTTCCTTCAGTTAAAGGTGTTTCTTTTGGAGTTGGGTTTAGTGGTGTTTCGTTATTAGGTAGTGAATATAATGATCCAATCATTAATGAACAAGGAAAAACTAAAACTAATAATTCAGGAGGAATTAATGGAGGCATCACTAATGGTAATGATTTAATCATCAATGTCTTTATGCGACCAGCATCAAGCATTAGTATCCCTCAAGAAGTATATAATTTTAAAACTAAAAAGATTGAAAACTTAGAAATCAAAGGAAGACATGATGCATTCTTTCAAAGAAGAGCGGTAGTAGTAGTTGAAAATGCGATAATGATCGCACTTGCGGATTTGAGTTTGCGTGTATAAAATTAAAGATGTTGCTTACGTAGGACCGAAAACTTTATCTATTTTATATAAAGAAGGCATATTTACACCGTTAGATATGCTTTTTCGCTTTCCTAAAAAGTATGAATCTTTTATGGAAGATTCGCTTCTTTTAGCGGTTGATAAAACAACTGTTACAACTAAAGGAATTGTTTGTAGCCTCCCTAAAGTTATTAATCATAAACCACCATTAAAAAGCTTACAGTTTCATATTTTGGTGGATAATGAAGTTTATAAAGTAGTAGCCTATAGGCGTGAGTTTTTAAAAGACCAAATCGTTGAAAATCAAGAGATTCAAGTTAAGGGACAATTCTTTAAAAAAAGAAAATTAATTAATGCCTCAACAATTAACCTTAAACCATTAAAAAGCGAATTAAAACCGCTTTATGATATTGAGGGATTATATGATTCAAATATTAGTAAAATTATTGTTGGTATTTATAAAAATCAAATGGCTAATGTTTTTGAAATATTACCCAAAAGACTTATAAAAAAACATGATTTAATGGATCGATATGATATGGTTTATTCACTGCATTTTCCTACCCCTGAAACATTAGAACGTGCTTATAAGAGACTTAAATATGAAGAAGCTTTAAACTTTCAAATAAAAATAATGACTGAAAGATTAAAAGGAGAAAAAACATATAAAGAACCAAAAAAATATGACTTAGATAAAGTTAAAGAATTTATCGCAAGAATCCCTTATGAATTAACTAGTGATCAAAAGATGGCGGTTAATGATATCTTTAAAGATTTTAAGAGAAACTATCCTGTTAAAAGGCTAATTCAAGGTGATGTTGGGAGTGGGAAAACCGTTGTTGTAGGAATTTCCATCTATGGAGCGAAGACTGCTGGTTATCAAAGTGTCTTTATGGCGCCAACTGAAATATTAGCTGCACAACACTATGAAACGTTTATTAAAATGTTTCCTAATTTAAACATTGAATTACTAACTTCCTCAACTAAAAACAAGGAAGAAATTAAAAAGCGTGTTTCTAATGGAGAAGTTGATTTATTAATTGGTACACATGCGTTAATTACTGATGATACAGTCTTTAAAAATTTGGGTTTTGTAATTATTGATGAGCAACATCGTTTTGGAGTTATCGCAAGAGAAACTTTAGAGAAAAAAGGTATATCTGATATTGTTTATTTAACTGCGACTCCAATCCCTAGAACGCTTGCGATAGTGTTATTTGGCGATATGGAAATTTCTAATATTAAAAAGATGCCAAAAGGAAGAAAAAAAGTTATCACAAGTTATTTTTCTAGTTCACAAAAAATAGCGATTTATAATCATGTAAAAAAGGAAATAGATGAGGGAAATAATGCTTTTTTTGTGGTCCCATCAATTGAGTCAGATAGGGGAGAAAATATTAACACCATCTATGAAGAAATTAAAGAATTATTTCCTAATGTCTTTTCTCTTCATGGGCAAATGAGCGGTAGTGAAAAACAAGCAATCATGGAATTATTTAATAATACTAATGGGGCAGTATTAATTTCAACAACGGTTGTTGAAGTGGGACTTGATATTAAACATGCGACAATAATGGTTATTTTTGATGGAGAATATTTTGGCTTATCTCAACTTCATCAACTTAGAGGTAGAGTAGGAAGAAGCGAAAAACAAAGTTATTGTTACGTGGTTAGTAATAAAGGTGATATTGAAAGATTAAAAACTTTTGAAAAAGAAGATGATGGATTTAAATTAAGTGAATTTGATTTAATAGACCGTGGTCCAGGGGAGTTTTTAGGAGTTAGACAAAGCGGTGAAATTGACTTTAAATATGTTGATATCAATAATGATTATGACCTCCTTTTAACGGCGAAAGAAGATGCGTTAAGTGTTTTAAAAAGTGAAGAAGAATTATCATATTATCTTAAATATCACACCATCAAAGAAAAAGCTTAAATAGTGTGTTATAATGATAAAACTTTGAGGTGATAAATATGATTAAAATTGCATTAGACGCAATGGGCGGAGATTTTGGTCCAGAAGTAACAATTAAAGGAGCAATTGAAGCGATTAAAACATACGATGATTTAGAATTATATGTATATGGTGATGAAGCGAAGATTAAACCTTACTTAACCAGTAGGGAAAGAATTACAATTATTCAAACGGATAAAGTTATTGATATGGGTGAAACTGACCCAATTAAAGTAATTAGAAATCAAAAAGATTCATCAATGGTTATGGCTCTACAAAGTGTTAAAGATGGAGTGACTGATGGAGTTGTTTCCGCAGGGCCAACCCAAGCTTTAATTGTTGGAGCACATTTAGTTATTAGAAGAATGAAGGGAATGCATAGAGTAGCGCTCGCGCCAATTATTCCTTCTTTTGATCAAAGAGGGAAAATTTTATTAGACGTGGGAGCGAATGTTGAACTTAGAGCGGAACATATTTTAGAGCTTGCTACTTTCGCGAGCGTAGTTGCGAAAAGTTATTTACAAAGAGAAAATCCGACAGTAGGACTTATTAATATTGGTGTTGAAAAAGGTAAAGGTAGACAACTAGATAATGAAGCTTATGAATTATTAGAAAAGAGCCCACACTTTACTTTTGTTGGTAACGTTGAAGCAAATGATCTTTTAACAAGTAATGCAGATGTGTTAATTAATGATGGGTTTACAGGAAATATTGTTTTAAAAACGATGGAAGGTTCAATGAAGACAATCGGAAAAATGTTAAAAGAAGAAATTGGTTCATCGCTTGGCGGTAAAATAGGTTATTTATTTATGAGAAAAAACTTAAATCGCTTTAAGAAAAGATTTGATCCAAATGAAGTTGGTGGTGCAATGATTTTTGGAATTAATCATCCAGTTATTAAGGCTCATGGTGCTTCCAATAGTAAAGCGATTTTTAGCGCGATTGGTCAAGCAAGAACATTTATTAAAAATGATGTTGTTAATGAGGCAGCAAAATTATTAAAGGAAATAAATATAGAAAGTGATGAAGAGTGATTTAGAGAAAAAACTAAATATTGAGTTTAATAATAAAGAACTTCTTGAAAAAGCAATGACCCATTCAAGTTATTCTAATGAACATAATACTTTAAGCAACGAAAGGTTAGAGTTTTTAGGTGATGCGATAATTGGTTTTTTAATGGGCGAATACTTATTTAATCAAGGCTTAAAAACAGAGGGAAAAATGACTAAAAGAAGAGCCGAATTAGTTTGCGAAGAAGCTTTAAATTTATATGCTAAAAAGATTAATTTGCATAGTTATTTAATTCTTGGGAAAGGTTCTATTCAATTAGGTGATAGAAATAATCCCTCAATTATTGCGGATGCTTTTGAAGCACTTTTTGGCGCAATCTATCTAGACCAAGGTTTCCATAAAACAAAAGAGGTATTTTATAATTTAGTTATTCCTTACGTTAAAGATGTAAGAATTAAAGACTTTAAATCAACACTTCAAGAATTCGTTCAAACGGATAGAAAAAATGTTATCTATCATTTAGAATCTGAAACGGGACCAAGTCATGATAAAACATTTAAAGTAAGTGTGAGAATGGATAATATTATCTTAGGAGTTGGTGTTGCCAAATCAAAGAAAGAAGCTGAACAAAAAGCGGCTGAAATTGCCCTTTCAATTTTAGCAAAGGAGTAATAATTATGTTAGAAAAAATATTTGAAGAAGGATTACTTGATTATCAGAAGTTATTATTAAGATTTTATTTAAAGTTAGAACTTACTCATGAAGAATATGTTATTTTACTTCATCTTTTTACGCTTGCGGACAAAAGACGTTATAATTTATCAACGCTTAGTTTAGCGAGAATGAGTGGTTTTAAACAAAGTCAAGTTGGTGAGGTTATTAATTCTTTATTAGAGAAAAATATCATTACTCTTGAACTAGAAAAAAGAGAAGATAAAATGGGGGAAACATTTAAATTAACACCATTTTTCTTAAAAATAACTGAAATCTTTGAACATGAATTGGAAGAAGAAAAAGAGGCGGAAAACTTATCAGATATTGAGACTATCATTGAAAAAATCGAAGAACTTCAAGGGAGATCTTTAAGTTTTAATCATGTCGAGATGGTAAGACAATGGTTTAGTGAAGATTATAAGAAAAAAGAAATTGAAGAAGCGATCAGAATAACTATTTCTCATAAAAGAAAATCAATTAATTATGTTGATAGAATCCTAAGAAGTGAAACTTCGAGTGAAGTTAGTTCAATTGATGAAGAAACAGAAAAAGAGTTAAGAAGACTAGTAGGCAAATGAGTACAAGAAGTAAAAAAATAATGGCTGCATTAGATAGTTTATTTCCTAATGCGCAAATTGAACTTACTCATAAAAACATTTATGAACTATTAGTCGCAGTTATTTTGACTGCGCAAACAACAGATGTAAGTGTCAATAAAGTAACACCTAAATTATTTGAAAAATATCCTAATGTTGAAACACTATCTAACGCAAATTTAGAAGATGTCATAAAGATTATTAAAAGTATAGGTTTATACAAAATAAAAGCGAAAAATATTATTTTGATGGCTAATCAAATAAAAGAAAAATATAATGGAAAAATTCCTAGTACTAGAGAAGGTTTAGAAAGTTTAGCTGGTGTTGGGAGAAAAACTGCAAACGTAGTTTTAGCCAATGCCTTTGGTAAAGATGTGATTGCGGTAGATACTCATATCCATAGAATTACTATTAGACTAGGTATTGCTAAAAAAACCGCAAATGTTAGGGAAGTAGAAGAAAGCTTATATAAATTTTTTCCGAAAGAAAATTATTTGAAACTCCATCATCAATTGATCTTTTTTGGAAGATATCATTGTTTGGCAAGAAATCCTAAATGTTTAAATTGTCCATTATATGGCATTTGTGTATACGAAGAAAAAACGGCTTAAAATAGGGATAAAAAACAATCACACCACAAAGGTGTGTTTTTTGTATCAAAAGATATTTGACATTTTTTATATACCTTTTAAAATGATATTTGCGTGTGAGCAAATATTTATAAGAAAGGCAGGAAAAAACATGTACAAAAACAAATCTTATGTTTTAGAGAAAATTAAACAAAAAATTAAAAAGGATCTACAAACACAAGGCAAACTAGGAGCAACATTAAAACAAAAAAGAAAGGAGAAAGATTTAACACTCAGTGAATTAAGTAAAAAATATGATATTTCAATATCGTATATTTCTAAGGTTGAAAATGATTTAATCAAGCCTAATATTGAATATATAAATCCAATGTTAAATGGCCTAGGAATTAATGAAGAGATACTTGAACTTAGTGAACAGATGGATAAGTGGTACAATTTGGCGATTAATTATCATGCTGATAAAGAAAACAACGGAAAAATATTGCATGAATATGTTGATGAAAGAAGTGATTTCCAAGCAAAACTAATCTTGTTCAGTTTATTAGTTAAAGAAAATGAATTTAAAAAAGCAACAACCCTTTTAAATACATTAATCTATAGTATTGATCAAATGACACCGATTGAATTAGGATTATTTGTGTTTTCATTAGTAGAACATCATATTAATGATGGAAATATCATTTCTGCATCACAAGTTTTCGCGGAAATGAACCACACTTATTTAGTTTGTCCAGGGCTTAAACTTTGGGCGCACAAAATCGCTTTTGAAATTAGCCGATATCATTCATCATTAAAGCAATATGAAATGATTTACCATGCTTATAATAAGGAATTACTTTATCATAATATGATTGATGTTATTACAGCAAATAAAGAAATTTTCGATAGTCAACAACCATTTAATAGTCCAAATTCTTTAGTAATTGGTATTGATGAAGGGATGAAGAAAAATTATCGAATTTCTCTAATCATTCATGAAGAATACGAAACTTTTTTAGAACTTCCTCAAAAGTATGACTTAGCACAGGTTTTATACGAAGATATAGTTTTAAATAAAAAGCCAAAATATGAAAATATTACTTTTGAACCTAATTTATTTGAGCAAACATTATTAGAGTACTTCGTCATGAAATACGAAAAAGGAAGAGAAATTTATTTTTTAAAAGAAGTCGTTTTCTCAACCAGTGAAATAAGTCAACATCATTATATTTCTTCATTTTTTGCAAAAAGATTAGTTTATTTACTTTCATCCAAGAGTAAATATAAAGAATGTTTTCTAGTTTTAGAAAAAGTAAAAGAACTTGAAATAATTAAAAATAAAACAATGAACTTTTTTGAAAACATAACTTTTTTTCCATAAACTTACATTTTTATATTTATTTATACATTGTTGTCAACAACAATGAATCATCAATAGAAAAAGTGTATTTTTAACTGATTTAGTTTCAAAGTTTTTAACCATAAATAGCACTTTTAAAGGTCTATCTTTAAGTGTGTTTTTTAAGCGAGGTGTTATTTATTAAAATTATCTAATTTTATTTGTTATAGCAAACATATTAGGCTAAAAGGGATGTACAAGGTCAATGAAGTATTGACTTTGATGTGCAAATAAAATACATATGAATCAACTTATTAAAATTAAATGAAAATGTATATTTACATTTTGCGACTGAAAGGAGAAAAGCATGGTCAAAAAAATTTGTGGTGTAATCGCTTTTTTGATTTTATCAATGACTTTGGTATCATGTAAAAAAAGCAAGTACGAAGTGGTTTTTAGAGACTATACTGGCGCAATTTTAAAAACCGAAACTGTGGTGGATGGCACCGCAGCAACCGCACCAGCAGATCCAGTAAGAGAAGGATATAATTTTACTGGCTGGGACGTAAGTTTTGATAACGTCACAGGAAATATAGATGTTAAAGCAGAATATGCAATAAAAAAATACGAAGTTAAATTCTTTGTAAATGGGGAGCAATATGGGACAACTCAACAGGTTGAACATGGTAAGAATGCAACTTTACCCGATGCACCAGTAAAAACAGGTTATACATTTACTGGTTGGGTAGGTGACTATACTCATGTTACAAAAGCTGCAAGTGTTAATGCGGTCTTTAATAAGAATGTGTATAAGGTAACATTCAAAGATTACAACGGATACGTTATTAAGGAAACGCATGTTGAGCATGGTGAAGATGCCGTTCCACCAGCAAACCCAGTAAGAGAAGGTTATAACTTTATGGGATGGTCTGAAACGCTTACCGATGTAGTATATGACTTTGTAGTTACCGCAAACTATGAAGTTAAAAAATACACAGTTAGTTTTTTTGTAGATGGTAATTTAGTAGAAGGATCAACTCAAGAAGTTGAACACGGTAAAAATGCAGTTTTACCTAATGCTCCAGTAAAAGAAGGTTATACATTTACTGGTTGGGCTGGAAATTATACTAATGTTGTAGAAGCGGCTAATATCAACGCGGTCTTTAATAAGAATGTGTATAAGGTAACATTCAAAGATCATAACGGATACACGATTAAAGAAGAACATGTTGAGCATGGTAATAATGCAACTGCGCCTGCTGCACCAGATAATAAAGTAGGTTATCACTTTAAACAATGGCTTGGCAGTTTTACTAATATAACAAAAAATACAGAAATTGTAGCATCTTATGAGGTTAACAAATATACAGTTAAATTCTTCGTAGATGGCAATCTAGTAGCGGGATCAACTCAAGAAGTTGAACACGGTAAAGACGCAGTTTTACCTGCTAATCCAGCAAAAGTAGGTTTTACATTTACTGGTTGGGCTGGAAATTATACTAATGTTGTAGAAGCGGCTAATATCAATGCGGTCTTTAACAAGAATGTATACAAAGTAATATTCAAAGACTACAACGGATACATTATTAAAGAAGAATATGTTGAACATGGTAAAGATGCAACTGCACCATCACCTAGTAGAGAAGGTTATACTTTTAAAGAATGGACAGCAGCTTATACCAATGTAACAGCTGATGTTGTAACTGAAGCACAATATACAATAAAAAAATATACAATTAGTTTTTTTGTAGATGGTAATTTAGTAGTAGGATCAACTCAAGAAGTTGAACACGGTAAAAACGCAGTTTTACCTGTTGATCCAATAAAAGAAGGTCATACATTTACTGGTTGGGATGGCGATTATACCAACGTTGTAAAACCTGATGATATTGATGCAACTTTTGAAATAAATGTCTATAAAGTGACTTTTAAAGATTACAACGGATACATTGTTAAAGAAGAATATGTTGAACATGGTCAAAGTGCGACCGCACCAACTCCTAATAGAGAAGGTTATGATTTTGATGGTTGGACAAATCCTTATGTTAACGTAAAGGCAAATGTTGTAACAGAAGCACAATATACAAGAAAACATTATACAGTTAGGTTCCTTTTAGATGGAGTTCCAATTCCTAACACAACTAAAGAAGTTTTTCATGGCGAAGATGCAGAACTACCAGCTAATCCAGTAAAAGAAGGTTATACATTCAATGGTTGGTTAGGAGATCACACTCGCGTTGTAAATCATATTGATATCATCGCAAAAATGGATATCAATGTTTATCGTGTTGTCTTTATGGATTGGAATAACTATATTATTAAAGAACAACAAGTTACACACGGCAGTGCGGCAACAGCACCAACGCCTAATCCTACAAGAGAAGGTTATACTTTTAAAGAATGGCTTGGAGCATTTAACAATATAACTGCCTATACAGAAGTTAAAGCAAGTTATGATATAAACAATTATCAAATCACATATGATGTTAACGGTGGTACACCAATTAATGGTGAAATGATGGATCACGGCGAAACATTCACCCTACCATTACCTGTTAAAGAAGGATATACATTTGTCCATTGGAAAGTTGGCGAAAATTACTATGAAGCTGGCACTATTTATACCACAGTAGAAGCTATAACATTTGTTGCTCAATGGGCGATTGAACAAGATTATACATTGAGTTTTGAATCTAATGGTGGTAATGCAATCGCATCACAAATTGTTAGAAAATTTAATTATGTAGATACATTACCAACTCCAGTTAGAACAAATTGGACCTTTGTTGGTTGGAGTATGGATGGAGAAATGATTGAAGCTCCATTTAGATATACATACAATAACAATATTCAACTATTAGCTATTTGGACTAGAACCAATGAGGGCATAAAATACATTGATGAAGCTATTGTTAATGGAATTACAGTATCTAAGTACACTGGTACTGCAGCAGATGTAACTATATCATTAATGTTCGATGGTGAAGTAATTACTCGAATTGCTGATGATGCGTTTAATGGTAATAATTCGGTAAAAACTGTTTGGGTTAATTCTGGAGTAGAAAAAGTTGGTAATAGAGCTTTTGCGAATATGTCTCAATTAAAGTCTATTGAATTCAAAAATACTACCCAAATGTTTGGTGCATCAGTCTTTGAAGGTTCTAATGCTTTAGAAAAAATGACATTATCTAGCAAAATTGCTAATCCATTAAGGTACTATTTTGGAAATCTTGACAGTAAAATACCAGATTCACTTGCAACAATTGCATACGCTGATGGCGATTTAGGAGTAATTGACAAAACATTAACCCAAAACGCTTTAAAGAATGCTCAACTAAATTTAGCACAAGATACTACTGAAATAGTTGCTGAACAATTTAAATTTTCCAAACTTACCAAAATACTTATTCCAAAAAATGTTACAGTTGTCAATAGTCAGGCATTTATGTCTTCATATTTTCTAACAGATGTTATTTTTGAAAACGGTTCGCTACTTCAAAATCTTGGTGCTAATTCGTTTAATAGTTGTGTTAAATTAGTTAACATGACGCTAGCGGATACAGCTCAATTAAGTACTTTATCAGTGGGAGTATTCTTTAATTGTACTTCTTTGAAGACTATGACAATTCACAATAACGTTACGTATATAGGAAATGCAGTATTTGGCTCATGTAAATCACTAGAAAGTTTGACAATTCCATATGTTGGTCGACAAAGAGCCGATACAGGTGATTACAGCAAACTTTCTCACATATTCCATACAGCTGCATTTACAGGTGGTTATGCTGTGGGTGGCAAATATGTACCAAATACATTAACAAAGGTTATTGTTACTGATGCTGATGTAATTAAAGACACTGCCTTTGCAGATGTTTATACACTTGAAGAAGTTAGTATTAACGCGGATGTTACTGATATGGGTGCAAGCGCATTTAAGGGTTGTAATAGACTAATAAAACTTTCATTACCGTTTGTTGGTAAAAATACAAATCCAGCAACTCCAGCGGCTGAAAAGAGATTTGGTCATATCTTTGGAATAACTTCTTATGATGATAGTTATTTAGCAGACCTTTTCTACATCCCATCAAGTCTAATTGATGTTCAAATTCTTGGCATTTCAACTATTCCTGAAAGTGCATTCTATAAATGTAGTTCATTAGAAAAGATTGTTTTTGCTGATCAAACAATTACTACTATTGGTAATCATGCATTTAGAGATTGTACAAGTTTGATAGAATTTAGTATTCCAGAAGATGTTACTACTATTGGTAACTCTGCATTTAAAGGAGCTACACAATTAGCAGAAATCGTTATTCCATTAGATATGCAAAATATTCAAGATAATGCTTTTGAAAGTTGTACAGGTTTAGTTTCAGTATACTTTGATCAAACTTCTGCAATTTTAGAAATCGGTAACTCAGCATTTAAGGGTTGTACTAATTTAGAAGGAGTTCATGATTTCCCTATTGCAGTTAAAAATATTAAAGCATCAGCATTTGAAGGCTGTGCTAAGATGTATAAATTAAAATTCCCAGCAGGTAGCCAACTTACTGAAATTGGTGCAAGTGCATTTAAAGGCTGTGTTGCTTATGGAGAAACTGTATTAGTGCTTCCAAAACCACTTAAGACAATTGGCACTTCAGCATTTGAAAATTGTTCTAAATTAGAAGCAGTTCAATTTGAAGAAGGCGGAACATTATTAACTATAGGTGAAAGTGCATTTAGAAATTGTCAATTACTAACATCAGTTAGTATACCATCAACAGTAACTACAATTAATGCATCAGCATTTAAAGATGACGTTTTATTAGCTAGTATTTCAATACCATTGTCAGTAACCACAATTGGTGCTTCAGCGTTTGAAAACTGCCATGCAGCACAAGATATTTATATTCCTAATAACGCATCATTAATAACTATTGGTGCAGCTGCATTCAAAGGTTGTAGTGCAGTTACTAGTCTTATACTTCCAGTTAGCCTTTCAGAAATTGGTTTAGGCGCATTTAACGGTTGTACAAACCTAAGTTATATTTACTTACCATTCGTTGGTAAACATAGAACTGGTGTTGGCGCAGAAGGTAGATTTGGTTATATATTTGGTACAGCTCAATATGAAGGAAGTTATAGTGCTGATGGATATTATTTACCATTAGTGTTAGAAAAAGTTATCGTTCCACCAAGAAGCAGCATGAAAATAGCCGAAAGCGCATTTAAAGGTTGTAAAGAAATTAAATCAATTAGTTTAATAAGTGATTTACAAGTTTTCCTTGATGAAATCGGTGGAGGTGCATTTGAAGGATGTTCTGGTCTTGAAAAAATTGAATTACCATACACTGGTAACAATAAGACTGCTACTGGTAATGATGCTAGATTCGGCCATATCTTTGGTAAGAATCCATATGATGGAAGTTATAGTGCTGATGTTTATTACATTCCACAAACTTTAAAATATGTGAGAATATATTCTGGAACTACCAATATTCATATTGAACCAAATGCTTTCTTAGATTGTAGTTATATTGAACATCTCAAATTATCACATTATATGATAAATTATATTTCTGGTGGAGCATTAAAAGGATGCTCTGGATTAGAGATACTTGAGTTAGCATTTGTTGGTAGAACTAGGGTAAACTCATTAGTTGTTAAAGAAAATATGTTTGGTTATATTTTCGGTGAGGAAGTTTATAGTAATAGTTATCAAGCAGGCGACTTCTATATTCCAACTTCATTAAAATACGTTGATACAGGAAACGGTGGCGTTGCTTATGAAATTGCTGAACAAGCATTTAATGGCTGTGACAGTTTAACTCATGTTGTTATCGGTCAAGACGTAGATTATGTAGGAGAAAATATCTTTAACGGTTGTACTCAAGTTAGTATTTTCATCCATCTCGATCCACCGCTAGATTCTGGAATTTGGGATGCAAACTGGAATCCTGCTCCAAGACCATTCTACTATGCAAGTCAATGGGGTTTTGGTGTAGACGGATACCCACATCCATTGCCATAATATTTAATGGTTAGGATAACTAATAAAATCATTAATTAACTAATGTAAAGGGACGGTAGACATTAATTGTTTATCGTCCTTTTTATTTAGAAAATAAAAGAAATTAAAACTTTAAGTGATTGCTATTAAAGTTTTAATTTGATAAAATTGTATTTGGTACGCAAGAGGGATAGTATGAAAAGACTTAGAAGATTATTTAGTTTTATAAGTGGTTATGAATGGATGATGGTAGTTATCATTTTTTTTGTTATCTTTAACCGTTTTACATACTCATATGTACCTTTATTTACACAATATTTGTTTGCGTTTTTAAAAAATCCTCAGGCAACAGTTATTTATGATGTTAATTTCCCTAAGTTTGTGTTAAATTTTTTATGGCCGAATGACGGTTTTAATACAGTTATAAAAATAGTAATTTTGCTCGCAACATACCAAACATTTAGATTTATTATGATTTTTGTTGAGTCATTTTTAAGAGGGAGAATTGCCGAAAATATTCAATGAAAAACAAGAAATCGCCTTTTTACACATATTCAATCGCTTGATTATGAATATCATAATAATGTTGATGTTGGTGATTTAATTCAAAGAGTAACATCAGATGTTGAAATGATTGGTGGGTTTTTATCAGAAAGAGTTACGGAGTTTATTAGATTAGTTGCAACCATCATTTTTGGAACAATGCAAATTTATTTTATTAATCCTTATTTTGTAATCATCGCGCTTATTTTAATTCCAATTTCAGGAACAGCATCAATTTTATATTTTAGATATGTAAGAAAACAGTTTAAGATAGTAGAAGAAAAAGAATCTAAAATGATTACTGTAATTCAAGAAAACTTAGCGGGAAGCAAAATTGTTAGAGCATTTGCGAATGAAAAATATGAAATTGAAAAGATGGATGCAATCAACAAAGAATATTCTAAAGCTGATTATACGCTATCAAAAGCGTCAGCTCTTTATTGGGGAATTAGTGATGTTATTTCTATGCTTCAATATGCTATTGTGGTAATTATTGCGATTTTTATGGGCCGTGAAGGTTTAGTAAAAATGGAAGATATGGTTGCGGTATTAATGTTAATTGGTATGCTTATTTGGCCAATTAGAGGTTTAGGAAGACTTATTGGCGATTTTGGTAGAGCTTTAGTCGCAAGCGACCGTTTATATGAACTTTTCGAACATAAGAGTGAATTTTTAAATAACGGTACTTTAAAGCCAGAAATAAGTGGCAACATTAAATTTGATAATGTCAGTTTCAAATTTAGTGATAGTGATTATCATTTGCTAACTAATGTAACTCATTTGAAATTAACGCGGGAGAAACTGTTGCCTTTATTGGAAAAACAGGTAGTGGTAAAAGTACGATTGTTAACCTTTTATTAAGGTTTTTAGATAGTGGAAATGGGGATATTTATATTGATGGAATTAACTTAAAAGATATTGAAAAACACTATTTAAGAAAGAATATGGGAGTAGTCCTCCAAGATCCGTTTTTATATTCAAAATCAGTTTATGAAAATATTGCGATTAGTAATCCTTTTATACCAAAAGAACGCATTTATAAAGCGGCTAATATTGCCAGCCTCGAAAGAGATATTAGCACCTTTGATAAGGGTTATGACACTTTAGTAGGAGAAAGAGGCACAACTTTATCAGGTGGTCAAAAACAAAGAGTTGCGATTGCGAGAATTTTAATTGAAGAAAAACCAATTTTAATCTTTGATGATTCTTTAAGTGCGGTTGATACAAAGACTGATAAATTAATTAGAGACGCTCTTAAAGACAAAGAAAGTAAAAGCACTACTTTAATTATTACTCATAGAATTACTACCGCAAGACAAGCAGATAAAATTATTGTTTTAGAAAATGGTGTTGTTAGTCAAATTGGAACACATGAAACGTTAAAAGACATAGATGGTTTGTATAAGAGACTTTGGGATATTCAAGGTTCTTTAGAAGAAGAATTTTTAAAGGAAATTGAGGGATAATATGAATTATTACGAAGAAGATTTTCAAGATAGTAAAGTCAATTTAAAAACATGGAATAAAATAATCAAAACAGTCTTTCATCGTAAAAAGACCGTTTTTGGGCTAATATTTTTTGCGATATTAATGGGAATAGTTGATATTTTATTCACTCTTTTTAGTGCGTACGCAATTAAGACATTTTTTGAGGTTCAAGATTATACTCATCTTAATTTATTTATCGTTTTAATTGTTTTAGATGCGGTTTTATTAGGTTTTAGCGTTTGGGGATTTATTAGGCTAGCAGGAAAAATTGAAGTTGAGACTAATTACCGTTTAAGAAAAGAAGCGTTTGAAACACTCCAAAGATTACCATTTAGTTATTTTGATAAGACACACCATGGATGGATTATGGCGAGAATGACTAGTGACTCTAGAAGACTCGCAAATATTATTAGTTGGGGATTAGTTGACTTTTTATGGAGTTTTGTTTTAATGGGAACAATCCTTATAATCCTTTATTTTTTTAGTTGGAAATTAGCGTTAATTATTACGTTATCTATTCCAGTTATGACTGTTATTGCATACATTTTTAGAAAGAAGATTTTAAAAGGATATCGCGTTTCACGAAAAATGCATTCTAAGGTAACTGCATCCTTTAATGAATCATTTGTTGGCGCAAAAACAACTAAAAGTTTAGCAATTGAAGAAAAGTCTTTTGAAGCATTCAAAGAAGATACTGAAAACTTAAGAAGTTCAAGCACTAAAGCAATCTTATGGAGCGCAATATTTTCACCTGTAATGTTGATTATCAGTTATGTAGTACTAGGAATAATTATGTTAAGAGGTTCACATGAAATCATTACCATAGGGTTTACCGCAGGCGCAATCTCAACTTTATATATCTTTATTGATTATACAAATAGGTTTTTTGAGCCAATTATGCAAGTCGCAAGAATTCTTGCCCAATTTCAACAAGCTCAAGCCTCTGCAGAAAGAATTATTCAATTAATTGAGGAAAAACCAGCGATTTATGATACTGATGAAGTAGTTTTAAAATACGGCGATTTATTACATCCTAAATATGAAAACTGAGAAGAATTAAAAGGAGAAGTAGAGTTTAAAAATGTCACATTTAGTTATATAGAAGGTGAAGTTATTTTAAATAACTTTAATCTTCATATTAAACCGGGAATGCAGGTTGCCCTTGTTGGTCATACTGGTTCTGGGAAAACTACGATTGTAAACTTACTTTCAAGATTTTATGAACCTACTAATGGAAGTATTTTAATTGACGGAAAAAACTATAAAGATAGATCACTTCATTGGTTACATCAAAGACTAGGATATGTTTTACAGACGCCACATCTCTTTAGTGGTAATATCATGGAAAATATTCGTTATGGGAAGTTAAATGCGACTGATGAAGAAGTAATAAAGGCGGCAGAAATTATTGGGGCTAACCACTTTATTGAAAAGATGAAAGATGGTTATTATACTGATATTGGTGAAGCTGGATCTAAGTTATCAATTGGTGAAAAACAACTAATTAGTTTCGCAAGAGCGATTATCGCTAATCCGAAAATTCTTATTTTAGATGAGGCCACTTCAAGTATTGATAGTGAGGCAGAAGAAATTATTAAAGAAGCGACTAATAAACTTCTTAAAGGCCGTACAAGTTTCATTGTTGCCCATAGATTATCAACAATCGTTAATGCCGATGTAATAGTTTTACTTGATGGGGGAAAAATTATTGAAATGGGCACTCATAGAGAGTTAATAGATCTAAGGGGTGAATATTTTAACCTTTATAAGAATCAATTTATTTTGGAAAAAGAGAAAGAATTAACTCAAACATTATAATAACAATTAAATTAAAGGCATCATTAAGAATGCCTTTTTATTTTAGAGTAAAAGAATATTTTTTGTTGTATATATCAGTTGGGTGATAATATGAAAAGAATATTTATTTTATTATTAGGTTTTTTATTCTTACCTTTAAAAATTAAAGCTAGTGAATCTATCTTTATCTTTGGTTATGACTATATTGAAGTACCTTATAAAGCGGATTTAAACCCGTATTTTGACATAGTTTATAATAGTATTAAATTAAAGGAAGGTTATGATGATCCTAACTTTAGAGTTGAAGATGAAAATGATGGCTATTTTAAGAGTGTTATTAACTCTAATAGACTAAAAACATATAGACTTAAATATAAAGCTTATGCTCCAAAATACTATGCCGAAGAATCAAAATTTGTTGAGTTTAGGATAGTTGATAAAGAACCACCAGTAGTTATTCGTAGTGAGGAAGTTAATTACTTTTTAGAAGGAGTAAAACCTAACTATGAAACCTATATAACCGCCACCGATAATGAAACGAAAAGTACTGACCTTAGAATAGAGGTAAATGACTTTAATGTTGATTATAAAAATGTTGGTACTTATGAGGTTATTTATACAGTGATTGATAATAGTAACAATAGGACTATTCATATTGGAAATGTTAATGTTCTAGATAGAATAAAACCGATTATTACGGAAACTGAGTTAGTTAAGATACAGTTAGGTGATCCTTTTTATATTGAAGACCATTTTATAGTTACTGATAATTATGATAAAAATCCTTATATAAGTTATGAGATTTTAGGTGATATTAATGATGTTGGCTATATCACTATCAATATTACCGCAACCGATAAATCAGGTAATACTAGTATAAGTTCTAAAAGTGTTTTAATCGTTGATGAAATTCCGCCAACACTTACATTAACTAAAAGTAGAGTTGAGATGGATGTTTTAAGTGAACCACTTGATTTAACTTTATTTATTGATGAGGTTGGTAAAGACTTAACGGCAGAAGATGTCTTTATTATAGAAGATATTTTATATGATGTAGTTGGAGTTTATGAAGTTATTTATAAGTTAAAAGATAAACACGGCAATGAAACAGTAGAAAGATTAATAATAAAGGTTTTAGATAAAGAAGCGCCCATAATAAAAGTGGATGATATTGTTGTAGATGTTAATGATAATATTGATTTAAAAACTGGAGTTTATGCACAAGATAATTATTCTAATAATTTAAAAGTTAGTATCTACGAAACTAACTTTAAACAAGAACCAGGAACTTATTACGTTATATATGAAGTAATTGATGAAGCGGGAAATCACACATATCATAAACGAATAATTACGGTAAGTGGAAAGACAAAGTCTCAACAAATATATCTTTATGTCGTATGTGCGGTAGTAGTTTTTGGTTTAGGAGCATTAGGAGTATTTATATATAAAAAAAGAAAAACCATTTAAATCTATGATATACTAATAATGAGGTATTCATATGATTGGTGCGTTTGGTTTTTTAAGTGAATATAATTTATTAAAAAGTGTCTTTAGATTAGAAGATATTATTAAGCACGCAGAAAAGGAATATCCCTTTATTGCGCTAAATGACTCAAATAACTTATACGCATCTTACAAGTTATTTAAGTATTCAAATAATTATATTATAGGTATGAAATTATCACTTATTGATGATGAGATTTTAATTTATGCGTTAAATAGTAAAGGCTATGAAAATTTAAATATTTTATCATCAATGGTAATGTTAAATAATGAACAAAAATTAACCTTAGAAGAAATTAAACCTTTCAAAGAAGGTCTTTATGTTTTATCATCAGGATTCTATTCAAAGGTTAATGATGATCTTAAAAATGGTTTTATTAATAGTGCGAAAGAAAGGTTAATTTTATATAAAGAAACATTTAAATATTTTTCCATTGGACTTACACTCCAAAATTTAGAAGAAGAAATTATGATAGCGCCTAAATTAAAAAGTTTAGGTGATGAATTAAATATTTTATTATTGCCGCTTAACTATATGTGTTATTTAAAAGAAGATGAAGAAGTTTTTGATGTGTTAACGAAGGTTCAAGATACATTTGAAAGAGGAGATTTTGATTTATCATTTTTAACAAAAGAAGAACTTAAAATTAGATATGCTGATTATTTATTTGTGTTTGATAATTTAGAAAAAGTCATTCCTTTATTTAAATTTAAATATGAAAAACGTAAGTATAATTTGCCATCATTTAAAGATAGTAATGAAACTTTAAAAGCGTTAGCTTTAAAAGGATTAAAAGATAAAAACTTAACTGATAAGGTTTATTTAGAAAGAATGAATCAAGAACTTTCTGTGTTATTTAAAATGGGTTTTAGTGATTATTTTTTAATTGTTTATGACTTCGTGAAATACGCAAGAGATAATCAGATTTTAGTAGGACCAGGAAGAGGTTCGGCGGCCGGAAGTTTAGTTTCTTATTTACTTAATATAACTTTAATTGATCCTTTAAAATATGGGCTCTTATTTGAGCGTTTTTTAAACGAAGAAAGACATTCAATGCCAGATATTGATTTAGATTTTCCAGATGACAAAAGAGATGAAGTAATTTTATACGTTAAAGAAAAATATGGACAAAATCATGTTTTATCAATTAATACATTTAGCCGTTTCGCAAGCCGTTCATCACTAAGAGATGTCGCTAAAATAAAAGGCTTTTCTCCAATTGAAATTAACCAAATTATTAAGAAAATTGAAGCCGGAGATACACTTTCTAAAAACATAGAAGAAGTATTAGAAATCGCAAAAAAATTTGAAGGGTTACCGCGCCAAACAGGCACGCATGCGGCGGGAATTATTTTAGCGAAAGAAGATTTAAGATATCATCTTCCGATGCAAAGTGGACCTTTAATGTATCAAACCCAATTTGAACATGAAGACTTAGAAGAAATGGGTCTTTTAAAGATTGACTTTTTAGGGATTAGAAACTTAACGATTATTGATAAAGTTATTAAATTAATTAAAAAACATAAAAATGTCGATATTGACTTAGACAATCTTCCTTATGATTGTAAGAAAACTTATAAATTATTAGAAGAAGGCGATACTTTAGGAATTTTTCAACTTGAAAGTGCGGGAATGAGGGCCGTTTTAAGAAAACTAAAGCCAAATAGTTTTAAAGATATTGTGGCAGTTTTAGCGTTATATCGTCCTGGTCCAATGGATAATATTGATGATTATGTTGAAAGAAGAAATGGTAGACCATTTACTTATGTGGATGATTCTTTAAAAGACATTTTAAAAGAAACATATGGAATTATTATCTATCAAGAACAAATCATGCAAATTGCCCAAAAATTTGCAGGATACTCATTAGTAGAAGCGGATCTCTTAAGAGTAGGGGTTACTAAAAAAGATGCGAAGATTTTAAGTTTAGAAGAGAAGAAATTCATCGAAAAAAGTATAAAAAATGGTAAAGATGAGAAGTTAGCTACGAAGATTTATGATTATATTTATAAGTTTGCGAGTTATGGATTTAATAAATCTCATAGTGTTGCCTATGCGACAATAAGTTACGAGATGGCCTATTTAAAAGCGAATTATTATGATATTTTTATGGGTGTTTTATTATCATATGTTCAAGCCGCAGATTCGCAAACTAGTAGATTAATTAAAGAATTGAGAATGAAAGGTTTTGACTGCTTACCACCGGATATTAATAAATCAACAAAAGAATATGAATTTACGGAAAAAGGCCTTATATACCCATTAACCGGAATTAAAAATATTGGCACCACGTTAGCGGAAAAAATAATTTTAGAACGAGAAAATGGATTATTTACTAGTTATGATGACTTTAAAAATAGATTAAAAGATTTAAATAAACGAGCGATTGAAGGACTGATTTTCTCTGGCGCATTAGATAGTTTTGGATTAAACAGAAAAACTCTTTTTAAAGAAATGGATGCGGAAGTTCATTTATATCAAACGATTGTCAAAGATTTAATTCCTGTTTCTCATGAAGAATATGATGTTGATACATTAATTTTTAAAGAAAAAGAAGTATTAGGTTTTAATTTAACACATAGTTTTAAAGATGAGTATGAAGATTTAATTAAAAAACATAAGCTAACCAATATTAAAGATTTATCATTTGATAAAACACTAGAAAAAACCATTGGCGCAATCAAAAATGTTAAAGTTATTACAACTAAAAATAATGAAAAAATGGCCTTTTTACTATTAAGTGATGACCACGTTGATTTAGATATTGTCATATTCCCTGTCTTGTTTAAAAAGTTTGAACCACTTTTAGAAAGAGATAAAAGG
This sequence comes from Acholeplasmatales bacterium, assembly GCA_050949105.1. Classification (GTDB taxonomy): domain Bacteria; phylum Bacillota_I; class Bacilli_A; order Acholeplasmatales; family UBA5453; genus DUQU01. The sequence goes on along the minus strand of JBMNFC010000011.1, from coordinate 136,361 downwards.
TGTATTGTAACAATTAAGAGTAATAATCAAAAAGATAGATGGATTTTAGAAAATATTACTTTAATTTAAAAAATGGAGGAAGTATGAAAAAGGTTTTTAAAAGAATTGGAATAGTTTTCTTATCATTTGTGTTATTAGTAGCGCTTTTTTTAGTGACAGTTAATTTAATACCCCCTAAAAAGGATGTAGTAGATAATCCGTTTATTTCAAATACTGGATTACCAATGATTTGTGCACATAGAGGCGGTAAAGATTTAAACCCGGAAAATACAATGAAGGCATATAAAGCTTGTGTAGATGAATATGGTGTTGATATTTTAGAAACTGACCTTTGGTTAACAAAAGATGAAAAACTTGTTTTAATGCACGATAGAACGATTAAAAGAACTAGTGATGCGGAACTAATTTTAGGCACTAGTGATAATTTAGAGGTTAGCAATTTTACACTAGAAGAATTAAGAAACTTTAACTTTGGTTATAACTTTAAACAAGGTGAAATATATCCTTATAGAGAACTTGTCGGTATTAGTGATGTAAATAGAAAACAAATAATCAAAGATAATGATTTAGCGATAGTTACCTTTGATGAGTTTTTAGGGAAATTTTATGAAGATCATAAAGATTTATTATTTGTTGTTGAAGTTAAAAATGGTGGAGAGGATGGCTTTAGGGCTTGTGACATTATTAATGAAACTTTAACTAATTATCCTCTTTATAAAAGAAGAATAGTTATTAGTACTTTTCATGACGAAATTGAGGCTCATTTAAAAGAAAATTATCCTGATTTACTAAGAGGAGCTTCTACAGATGTGGCAACAAATTTTGTTATTACTACTTTATTAGGGGTAAACTTATTTGATAGTAACAGATTTGAGTGTCTTCAAATTCCTCTAACCGCAAAAAAGATTGATTTGACAAATAAAAGAATTATTAATAGAGCACATAGGAGAAATATCGCTATACAATACTGGACAATTAACGATGAAGCGAAAATGAGATTATTAATTGAAAGAAAATGTGATGCGATTATGACTGACAATCCATTATTATTGAGTCAAATACTCGCTGAATATAATGAATAAAAAAAGACGGTCAATCCGTCTTTTCTATTGAAAATCTCTTAATATAATATAAATAAAATATCCAACATACATTAAGGTTAGTAATCCACCTTCAATTCTTCCTAGTTTTCCTTTTCTAAAGAATACAAATGCTAGAAGTATAAGTGATCCGACAATTAAGAATATAAGATCATATAAAACGTCTTTTGGAAATGAGATAGGGGAAATTAAAGAAGATAATCCTAACACAAAGAAGATATTAAAGATATTTGAACCAACGACATTTCCAACGGCGATGTCGTTTTCTTTTTTTATTGCGGCAATTACGCTTGTTACAAGTTCAGGAAGTGATGTTCCAATACTTACGATAGTTAAACCAACTAACCATTCACTCATTCCTAGTGCCAAGGCAATTTTTCTAGCACTATCAGTAACTAAAATGCCACCTAGGACAATGCCAGCTAAACCAAGAAGATACATATATTATGGACTCTTTGTTTAGAAAGGGTTGGTTCATTGTTTTCTTCCTTTTCATCACCTTCTTCTGTATGTGTCTCTAAGTTGTGTTCCTTTAGACGCACTTCTAATTGTAATGAGCATATAAAGACGAGAAGAATACAAGCAAGATAAAACCTTCTAGTCTAACTAAGGCTGGATTACTGCCATTGAAGTGTAGTAGAGTAGAGTGCCACAATTAACAGTAATGCCCCTAATATTGAATAAGGTAAATCTCTTTTGATAATTTGCTTGTCAACAAATACTGGCGAGATCAGTGCACTGATACCCAAAATTAATAATAAGTTAAAATTATTAGAGCCGATGATATTACCTAAACTAACATCATCAATATTTTTAATTGCGCTAGTGACACTAACAGCGGCCTCCGGGAGAGCTCGTCCCAAAGGCAACTACTGTAAGACCAATGATTAGTGTCGGAACCTTTAAGTATTTAGAAATGTTACTAGCTCCATCGACAAAAAAGTCTGCCCCTTTAACTAATAATACAAAGCCAACAATTAATAATAAAACGGCTAGAAATATTTCCATTACTTTTTAACTAAAACTTTCTTTAGTTTCGCAAATCTTGGTAGTCCATCTTTAAGTGGTGCTTTATAATCACCTTGGATTAAAGGTAAAACATAATCAACATACTCTTGTGTCATGCCTTTACCATGAGGTTTAATCCATTTAAGTGGGACTTTCTTTTCTGTATTCGCAACTTTTGAAAGCGGAACATGAGTATATTTAATCTTATAAGGATTATTAGAAACTCTTTCAAATCCAATCATTATATCAGTTGCGCCACTAACGGCGGCTTTAACTGCCTTTATGCCAGCATTATATGCTTCAGTAACATCAACTTTACTTGCTAAATGTTGGGCACAACGTTGCATAAGTGAGAATTCAATTCCTCTAACTTTAACGCCAAAACGTTTGTCAACTTCACGGGCTAAAATTTCTGCAGCTCCACCAAGTTGTGCATGGCCAAATGAGTCAGTTGATAAACTACCAAAGTGTTCAGGAATATATTTTCCATCACTATCTTTAACACCTTCGCTAATAACTACGATAGCCTTACCTTTTTTATTAATAACTTTTTCAATATCTAGAAAAAATTCATCAAAATCAAAAACTTTTTCAGGTAAATATATTAAGTCAGGACCTTGTCCTTTTTCAATTGCGAGTTGTGCTGCAGCTGTTAACCAACCAGCATTTCTTCCCATAACTTCAATAATGGTACACATTTTTGTATCATAAACAGTGGCGTCATGATAAAGTTCCATTAAAGTAGTTGCAACATATTTAGCGGCACTTCCAAATCCTGGGCAGTGGTCAGTACCATATAAATCGTTATCAATTGTTTTAGGAACACCGACTACTCTACATTCATAACCGTGGTCTTGGAAAAACTTACTAATTTTATTAGCAGTATCCATTGAATCATTACCACCATTATAAAAGAAGTAACGGATGTTATACTTTTTGAAGACTTCTAATAATCTTTCATAATCACTCGGATCTTTCGCTAAATCTTTTAATTTATACCTTACTGATCCAATCATTGAAGAAGGGGTTGTTTTAAGTAGTTCTAATTCTTTAATATCTTCCTTAGAGATATCATAGAACTCTTCATTTAAAATCCCTTTTATTCCATGTTTAGCTCCATAAACATGAGTAATACAATCTTGTTTTAAAGCTTCTAAAAAAACTCCCGCAGCACTTGCGTTAATTACACTTGTTGGTCCACCTGATTGACCTAAAATTGCTGCCCCAACTAATTTTTTCATAAATAATCACTCCTCATTTTTTAATATCTAATATTAAATACCATTTATAATAATACCATATTATTGTGGTAAAGTATTATAACATTTTGAAAAAAATAATCGTTTTTCGGATAATCTTATAATTTCTTTACTTTGTTTAGAGTTATTCAATCATCCATGATATAATTATCTTGATGTATTAGGAGGTTTTATTATGAAAATAGCGGTGCTAACATCAGGTGGCGATGCACCAGGAATGAACGCGGCAATTAGATCAGTAGTAAGGACATGCTTGTACTATGGAATTGAACCTTATGTAGTCTATGATGGTTTTCGCGGTTTAGTAACATCCAAGTTTAAAAAAGCTGATAGAAGTTTGGTAAGTGAAATCTTGACAAGGGGAGGCACTGTTTTAGGTACCGCAAGAATGACTTCATTTACTGACAAGGAAATAAGAGGTATCGCCATTGATAATTTAAGAAAACAAGGAATTGATTGTTTAATTGTTATTGGAGGCGATGGAACTTTTCGTGGAGCAATGGCACTAAATGATGAAGGTTTTCCAACAATTGCGATTCCAGCATCAATTGATAATGATATTGGGGGAACTGATTATACAATAGGTTTTCATACAGCTCTTCAAACAGTTGTGGAAAATATTGACAAACTTAAAGATACTTCAAGTTCTCATCAAAGAGCGAGTATTGTTGAAACAATGGGAAGACATAATGGAGATTTAGCCTTATATGCAGGTTTATCTACTGGGGCAGAGTTCATTATTACGCCTGAATATCCAATGAATAAAGACGCAATTATTGAAGCTTTAAAACGTCATAAAATTGAAGGAAGAAGAAACGCAATTATTGTTATTACTGAAAATATTTTAAATGTTTATGATCTTGCGACAGAAATTACTGAAAAAAGTGGTTTTGCATGTAGAGCCACTGTTTTAGGTTATGTTCAAAGAGGTGGGTCACCTGTTCCTCAAGACAGAATTATTGCAGGAAGAATGGGAGCATACGCAGTTGAATTAGCGAAACAAAAAACTTTTGGAGTCGCAGTGGGAATTCAACACGAAGATATCGTACATTATCCAATTAAAGAAGCATTTTTAGAAAAAAATAAAAAGACATTAAAAGATTTATTTGAACTTGCGCCTAAGATAGCTTAATTTTATTTGGTTGTTTTAAAGGAAAGTTAAGGAATGAAGTTTGAATTAAAAGCGCCTTTTTTGCCAATGGGGGATCAAATAAAGGCGATAGAAGTTTTAACAGAAAATTTTAATAAAGGAATAACTCATCAAGTCTTACGAGGTGCTACTGGTACTGGTAAGACTTTTACGATTGCGAATATTGTTAAATCAATGGGTAAAAAAACACTTGTTTTAGCTCATAATAAAACTCTTGCAGGGCAATTATATGGTGAACTAAAAGCCTTTTTTCCTGAAAATAGAGTTGAATATTTTATTTCATACTATGATTATTATCAACCTGAGGCTTATGTGGTAAAAAGCGATACATATATTGAAAAAGATGCGAGTATTAATGATGAAATTGATGAACTGCGTCATAGTGCTACCGCATCACTATTAGAACGTGATGATGTAATTGTGGTTGCAAGTGTGTCATGTATTTATGGTATTGGAGATCCTGAAGATTATGAAAAAGGAGTTATCTTTATTAGAAAAAATGATGTTCTACCACAAAGAGAACTTTTAAATAAATTAGTTAATTTAACTTATAAAAGAAACGATATTGATTTTCAAAGAGGGACATTTAGAATAAGAGGAGATATTGTTGAAATTATTCCTTCAAACTTTAGAGAAGAAGGAATTAGAATTGAATTTTTTGGTGATGAGGTTGAAAGAATTAGGCGCTTTGATGTTGTTACTGGAAATGTTATTGAAGGAATGGAGTTTGTAACAATTTTTCCGGCAACTCACTTTATGACCAATAAAGAAAAGTTAAAAGAATCTATTAGAAGAATAAAAGAAGAATTAGCTGAAAGAATTGATTATTTTGAACGTGAAAATAAACCTTTAGAAAAAGAGCGCATCCAAATGAGAACGCGTTATGATTTAGAATTATTAGAAGAAATAGGTGTTTGCCCAGGAATTGAAAACTATGCAAGACATATTGCTTTAAGAGATGAAGGGGAAACTCCCGCAACACTAATGGATTTCTTTGGCAAAGATTATTTATTAATTGTTGATGAATCACATGTTACTTTACCTCAAGTGAGGGGGATGTATAATGGCGATAGATCGCGAAAACAAACATTAGTGGATTATGGTTTTAGACTACCAAGTGCACTTGATAATAGACCGCTTAGATTTGATGAGTTTGAAAAAAAAATGGACAAAGTCATTTTCCTTTCTGCAACGCCAGGAGATTATGAACTTGATAAAAAATATCCTTTAGTTGAACAAATAATTAGACCAACTTACCTTTTAGATCCTTTAGTTGAGGTAAGAAAAACACACGGCCAAATTGATGATTTATATAGTGAAATAAGAAAAAGAACTCTCGAAAATGAGCGTGTTTTAGTTACTACTTTAACCATCAAAATGAGTGAAGATTTAACTGACTATTATAAAAGATTAGGATTAAAGGTTGCTTATCTTCATAGTGAAATTAAATCATTAGAAAGAATTAAAATATTAAGAGAATTAAGATTAGGGGTTTATGATGTTTTAATTGGGATTAACCTTTTAAGAGAAGGACTTGATTTGCCTGAGGTTTCATTAGTAGTTATTTTAGATGCGGATAAACAAGGGTTTTTAAGAAGTGAAAGAAGTTTAATTCAAACAATTGGAAGAGCCGCAAGAAACAAAAACGGTAAAGTTATTATGTATGCTGATTCGATTAGTGAGGCAATGGAAAAAGCGATTAAAGAAACAGAAAGAAGAAGACAACTTCAAGATAATTTTAATAAAAAATATAATTTGAAACCGGTTACAATTAAAAAAGAAATTAGAGAAGATATTTCAAATAAAATATTTGAAGATATTGAAAGACCGGGCGATAAAAAGGCTATAAAAGTCCAAATTAGTGAAGTTGAAAGATTAATGAAAAATGCGGCTAAAGAACTGGATTTTGAGAAGGCTATGGAGTACAGAGATTTGTTATTTGAATTAAAGGCACTTATTTAATAATGGACTTTGCGAATTAAATTAGATATAATAAATGAGTATGGTTAATAATATTAAATTTTAAGAAGGAGATACTATGGAAAATAGAGAAGAAAGAACGATAAGTTTAAATGATTTATTAAAAGCGTTTGCAAAATATTGGTATATAATCGCTTCAACCGTTTTAATTGGATTAATTATCACTTATGTTTTAGCATTTCACCTAATAACACCTAAATATAGAGCTTCTGTTGAAGTTATTGTTAGAGGGAGAAAAGCACTTAACCAAGAAGAATATACAACTAGAGAAGCTATTACTTATGTAGATACAGTAGAAAGTTTTTTTAAATCAGATGCAGTTTCAGAAAAAGTAGTAGAAAATTTAAATAATCCAAATGTAATAATTACACAAAAAGAATTAAGCAGTGGAACATCAACATCAAAATCAGGTGCCCAATCAGTAATTTTAAAGGTTTATTTTGTTCATGAGGACAAAGCATTGGCTGTAAGAGTAGTTAATGAATTATTTGATACAGCATATGATTTAGCAAATAACGCCCCTGAACATGAATTCTTTGAAGGAATCTTTACAAAGATGCAGTCAGCAAAAGAAGCTAAATATTATTCACCTAATAAAACACTTTATTTAATTGTTGGATTTTTATTAGGGGGCATTGTTGGTGCTGGTTTAGTTTTATTCATTGATTTAGGAAGAGCAACATATAGAACTAAAGAACAAATCGAAGAAGATTTAGAAATTGAAGTAATTGGAGTTATTCCAGAATTCGAGGTGTCTAAGAATGTTTAAAAAAGAACGTAAAGAAAATTACCATCATATTGAGGTAGAACAGAATCCGAATTCACAGGTTTCTCACGCAGTTCAAAAGTTTGCAGTAAACTTAGAGTTTCTTAATGTTGATAGAACATATAAAGTTTTACAAGTTACATCAACACTTCCAAGTGAAGGAAAAACAACATTAGTTGGTAACTTAGCTTATTTACTTGCTCAAAAAGGATATAAAACATTAATTATTGACTTAGATTTAAGAAAACCTAAAGTTAATAGAATTTTTGATAAACCTAATGTTGGTGGTTTAACTAAATTTTTAATTGAAAAAGCTAAAAAAGAAGATGTTATTATAAAAACAGATAAAGGTATTGACTTTATTCCAACAGGTCAAATTAGTGGCAGTGTTGCGGCGATATTAGAATCACAAAAACTTTTTGATCTTGTTGAAGAACTTAAAAAAGAATATGACTACATTTTATTAGATACTCCACCAATGCAAGTTAACGCAGATGCATTAATGGCGAGTAAATTAGCTTGTGGTGTTTTATATGTTGTTGGTCATAACCTTGTTAAAAAGAATGTTATTAAAGAAAGTGTTAATACTTTAAGAAGGAGAAATGTTCCTGTTTTAGGGATTATTTTAACACAAGTTAAAATGCCTAAGCGTGGCAACTATTATTACTACTATTACTATCATAAAGACAATGTTGATTGATATTCATAATCACGCTTTATATGGCGTTGATGATGGCGCCAAAACTATTGAAGATTCTATAAAAATGATTAATCAAGCAATAGAAATAGGTGTAAAAGAAATATTTTTAACGCCCCATTACAATAGAAGATACAATAAATTAGATGTAAAAAAAGAGTTTGAAGAGTTAGTTAATTATTATAAAGAATCACCGATTAAACTTCATTTAGGAAGGGAGTATCGCTACAACTCATTAGAACCTTTTAAAAAGTTTACTATGGGAAATTCTAACTACGTTTTATTAGAGTTTTCTACAACAACACCAGATCCAATCGAAGAAGTTTGTTATAATATTAGTAGAAATGGTTTTATTCCAATTATTGCTCATATTGAAAGATACCATTATTTAACAAAAGAAGATTATGAAGAAATTAAAGAAGTTGCCTTATTTCAAATTAATTCTGAATCTGTGATTGGAACATCATCGTTTAGAAAAGATAGGAAAATAGTTAAATATTTACTTAAACAAGGATTAGTGGATTTCGTTGCAAGTGATGCTCACAATACCACAAGTAGAAGAAATACATTAGATAAAGCATACAATTATATTCTTAAAAAACATGGAAAAGATTTAGCTTTAGATTTATTTATTAATAATCCTAAAAAAATTATTGAAACGCACTTGATTTAAGTGCGTTTTTTAATTATACATGGTATAATTTATAGTAGGGTGTATAAGATGGCAATAGATAACTTAAATGTGGATATAATGTCTATCTCTAAAGAGGCAGAAGAACATAAGAAAAAAGAAAAAAGCGTAATAAACGCCACTTTAGGTGTTTTATTAGATGAAAATGGTACTTTTGTGACAATAAAGAGTGTCGATAAGGCATTAGAAGATGTATCTAAAGTTAAGTTAAGAGAGTATTTTCCTCAAGATGGTGGGTCTTTATATAAAGAAAACATTTATAAATACTTATTCAAAAATAATTTAAATAAGGTAAGCAAAAACTTTCATTTAACATCTAATTGGTCAAGCGGAGGCAGTGGAGCATTAGCTATGGCTTTTAAAATGCATGAAGGAGTTATTTTAATCCCCAATATAGCATGGCCAGAATATGATCAAATAGCCAATAATTACAATAAAAAGATTAAAACATATCCACTATTTAAAGGTGACAGTTTTAATTTAAATGGTATTGATAAAATATTAAATAAAGAAAAGAAAAATGTTCTTTTTGTTTTAAATGAACCAGCTCATAACCCGACAGGTTATACAATGATAAAAAAGAATATGAAGAATTTTTCAAAATAATTAATAAATATAATCATGTGAAATTATTAGTAGATATTGCCTATATTGATTTTTCAAACAATTATTTTGAGATGTTAATTCCTCTCATAATTAAATATAAAATAAATGTGATACTTACTTTTAGTGGTTCTAAATCATATTTAGTTTATGGTGTTAGAATGGGATTAATTATTTATTTCGCTACCTCTAAAGAAGCACAAGATTCTTTTTTAAAAGAAACAAAAATGATTACCACAAGCACATTAGGTGCGCCAAATAGTTTAAGTGTTCTTTTATTAAATGAAATTGTTAAAAGTGAAAACTTAAGTGCTGAACAAGAGGCTTTAAAAGAAATTTTAAGATTAAGAAGCAGGCTTTTTATTACTTTGGCTAAAGAAAATAATATTTACCTATATCCATATAAAGAAGGGTTCTTTATTACTGTTAAGTGTAATAATCCTGAACTACTTTTTAAAAATCTTAAAAAAGATATGGTTTATGTAATACCTACATATAAAGGAATTAGAATATCTTTAAGCAGTATTAACTTAAAAGAAATTCCTACATTGATAGAAAAGATAAAAAAGCATTATGAAGTTTGTTAAGTTAGATACCAAACAAAGAATTGATCCATTTTATTTTGCATTAGAAGAATATTTACTAGAAAAAGATGAAGAATATATTTTTATTTGGGATGTTTTTAATAGTGTTATTATTGGAAAAAATCAATTATTACATCAAGAGGTTCACCTAGATTATCTTAAAAAAAACAATATCAAAGTTTATCGAAGACCCTCAGGTGGTGGAGCCGTTTATAATGATTATGGTTGTATTAAATATAGTTTTATTTCAAAACGACCTAAAAGTGAAATGTACGATGTTTTCTTAGGGTTAATTAAAGATTTTTTAAAAGAATATATTTCTGTTTATTTTTCAGGAAGAAACGATTTATTATTTAATGAAATGAAGTTTTCTGGCAACGCTTATTATCAAACTAAAAAAGGTCACATCTTACATGGAACAATTTTATATGACACAGATTTAACAGTGTTAAAAAATGCGTTAAATCCCTCTAAATTAAAATTAGAATCAAAAGGAATTAAAAGTGTTAAATCAAGGGTAACAAACTTAAAACCTTATATTAATTTAAGTAGGGAAGAGTTTAGAAAAGCGCTAGATAATTATTTTATGAGATTTGAAACTGTTACTTTGAGTAATAAAGAAATTTTAGAAGTTAAAAAGAAAATGGCTTATTATAATAACGATGAATATATTTATGGAAGAAATCCTCAATATAAAATAGAAATTAAAGAAAGATTTCCTTATGGAGAGGTTATAATATACATGGATATATTAAATGAAAAAATTGCAGACATTGAAATATACGGCGATTTTTTTGAAAGAGAGCCTTTAAACGTTTTGAAAAATAAAATAATTGGAGTTTCGAAAAAAGATTTAGAAAAAATAATGAACTTAAATCCTTCAGTATATATTGAAGGAATGAGTAATATAGATTTATATAATTTAATAAGAAGGGGGTTTTAATTGTTATGGATAAAAAAACAGCGTTATTTGAAGTGTTTAACAAACATAACGCAACATTTACAAGTTTTGGTGGATATTATATGCCAGTATCATTCGAAGGAATTGTAAGTGAGCACCAAGCCGTTAGAGAGCATGCGGGAGTGTTTGATATTTCTCATATGGGAGAAATCTTTTTAAAAGGTCCAGATGCAAGTAAGTTTTTAAATTATGTATCAACTAACAATATTGATAAAGTTGATAACGGACAGATGCAATACCATATTATTACAAATGATGATGGTGGAGTTGTTGATGATTTAATGGCTTATAAATTTAGTGAGACTGAGATTTTGCTTGTCTGTAATGCATCAAACCAAGATACTTTATATGAACATCTTAAAGAAGTCTTAAAAAAGCGAAAAGACAACGTTAAGGTTTTAAATGAAGGCGAAAATTATAGTGCGATTAGTATTCAAGGGCCTAAATCACTAGAAATCTTATATAAGTATGTTAAAGGTGTTGATTTAGAGTTTATGACTTTTAGAAAAATTGAAAAGCTTTTAGTTTCTAGAAGTGGTTATACTGGTGAAGATGGTTTTGAAATTTATGGATCTCACAAAGATATTATTTCTTTGACAGAAAAATTATTAAAAGATGCAAAGCCATGTGGACTTGGAGCACGAGATACATTAAGATTTGAAGCGGGATTGCCACTTTATGGGCATGAATTATCCGCTTATATTTCACCAGTTAAAGCAGGACTTAATTTCGCTATTGACTTTTCTAAAGAATTTATTGGTAGAGATGCTTTACTTAAGGAAAAGGAATCATTAGAGATGAAAATATTTGGAATGATTTTACTAGACCGTGGTATTGCTAGACAAGGTTATCCAATTTATGATGGTGAAAAAAATATTGGTTATGTTACTAGTGGATTTATGATTCCAGGGACCAAGGAGTCATATGCTAATGGTCTTATAAAAGCAAGTTATAAAATGGGTGATGTAGTCACCATTGAAATTAGAAACAAGCGCGTTGAAGCACGCTTAAGAAAAAAAACATATATAAAGAAAAATTATGCGAGGTAGAAAGAAATGAGATATTACACAAAGACTGAAGAATGGGTTTTAATTAAAGGAAACAAAGCCATTGTGGGGCTTTCTAAACATGCCGCAGAGGAATTAGGAGATATTGTTTATGTGGAGCTTCCGCAAGTTGGAGATTCATTTAAACAAGGTGAGTCATTTGGTGCAGTTGAAAGTGTTAAAGCTGCGAGTGATTTATATATGCCAATTAGTGGCGTTATCAGCAAAGTAAACGAGGCTTTAGAAGACGCTCCTGAATTATTAAACGAAAAACCTTTAGAGGAGTTTTTAGTTGAAGTAACTGATTTTAATTTAAAAGAATTAGAAAACTTAATTAAAGAAAGTGACTATAAAGGATAATACTATGTTTAAATATTTTCCGCATACAAAAGAAGATATTGAGGCAATGTTAAAGGTTATTGGTGTTAAAACCATTGATGACCTCTTTAAAGTTATTCCAAAAGAAATCAAGGATAAGGCGAAATATAATGTTCCTGAAGAATTAAGTGAGCATGAACTTATCAAAAATTTAACTGAAATAGCTAACAAAAATAAGAATTTACAAATATTTAGAGGTGCGGGGGCATATGATCACTATACGCCTTCAATAATTCCTTATTTGACACAAAGAAGTGAGTTTTTAACATCATATACACCATATCAACCAGAAATTGCTCAAGGAACATTACAATATATTTTTGAATTTCAATCCTACATTTGTGAATTAACTGGTTTAGATGTGGCAAATGCATCACTATATGATGATGCGACGGCTGCTGCAGAGGCTATGTTGCTTGCGACTAGCCACACGAGAAATAATAAAGTTTTAATTAGTTCTACAGTACATCCAAATATTATTACTACTGTAAAATCATATGCTTATAATAAGGACTATGAAGTAATATTAATTCCTGAAGTTGAATATGAAACTTCTATAGATTTTATTAAAAAACATAATGATATTGCTTGTGTTATTGTACAAAATCCTAATTTTTATGGCGTAATTGAGGACTATAGTTTGTTTTCTCAAGTTATTCATGAAAATGGAGGTTTGTTTGTCATGATAAATGACCCTCAAACATTAGCTGTCTTGAAAACACCAAAAGAATATGATGTTGATATCGCAATTGGTTCTGGTCAAACATTGGGCGTACCATTATCATTTGGTGGACCGTACGTTGGCTATATGGCCGTAAAAGAAAAATTTTTAAGAAAAATGCCAGGACGTATTTGTGGAATTACAAAAGATGTTGATGGTAAAAGAGCATTTGTGTTAACACTTCAAGCAAGAGAACAACACATTAGAAGAGAAAAAGCAAATTCTAATATTTGTTCAAACCAATCACTTATGGCACTATGGGTCACTATTTATACTTCTTTAATGGGCAAAGATGGTTTAGTTAAGGTTAACGAAGCATCTTATACTAATGCACATTATTTAGAAAGTAAACTTTTAGAAACCAAGTATTTTAAAAAGGTTCACAGCAAACCTTATTTAAAAGAGTTTATTTTGAAAACAAAGTTTGACAATAAAACTCTTGAAAAAAAACTCATCAACAAAGGTTATTTGATGGGCCTACCAATAGGTGAAAATAAGATGATGTTTGCGGTAACAGAGAAATATTCCAAAGAAGATATAGATAAATTTGTGGAGGTGTTATTAAATGAGTTACAATAAGCTTATTTTTGAACTTTCTAAAAAAGGAAGAATTGGTCATGATTTATCTATTAAGTCAAACAATCTTAAAAATATTCCTAAACATTTACTTAGAACAGAAGCATTAGATATTCCAGAAGTTACTGAGCCAGATGTAGTAAGACATTATACAAACTTAAGTATGAAAAATTTTGGGGTTGATACAGGCTTTTATCCGCTTGGAAGTTGTACAATGAAATACAATCCTAAAATTAATGAGTTTGCGGCAAATATGCCTGCATTTTCAGGTATGCATCCACTTACTCCAAGTTATGCTTCTCAAGGCTCATTACAAATAATGTATGAAACAAGTAAGTTATTAAGTGAAATTACGGGAATGGATCATTTTTCACTTGCCCCATTTGCTGGAGCGCATGGCGAGCTAGTTGGATTAATGATTATTAAAAAGTATCATCATTTAAGAAAAGATTTTAAACGTACGAAAATTATTGTTCCAGATAGTGCACACGGAACTAATCCGGCAAGTGCTGCAGTAGCAGGTTTTGAAACAGTAGAAGTTAAATCTAATAAAGATGGAACTGTTGATGTTAATTCCTTAAAAACTTTACTATCAGATGAGATTGCGGGAATTATGCTTACCAATCCAAATACATTAGGAATATTCGAAAAAGATATTTTAAAAATTAGTAAGTTAATTCATGGTGCTGGTGGACTTCTTTATTATGATGGTGCAAATTTAAATGCCCTTTTAGGAAAAGGTAAACCAGGATTAATGGGTTTTGATATCGTCCATTTAAATGTTCATAAAACATTCTCAACACCACATGGTGGTGGTGGTCCAGGTGCGGGTCCTGTTGGAGTAGTTGAACATCTAAAAGAATTACTCCCTTCACCGGTAGTAGTGAAAAAGATTAAATATGAATTTTATAATCCTAAACATAGTATCGGAAAAGTTGGTAAATTCTATGGTAACTTTGGTGTTATTGTGAAGACTAATTCTTACATAAAAACATTAGGAAAACATGCTTTAGAAAATGTTGGGAATTATGCAGTTTTAAATACCAATTATATTAAAGAGTCTTTAAGAAACGATTATTTGCTTGCGGTTGATGAAATTAATATGCATGAAGTTGTTTTTGATGGACTAAAAGATAAATCTACAGGTGTTAAAACATTAGATGTTGCAAAGCGATTATTAGATTATGGAGTGCATCCACCAACAATTTATTTCCCACTAATTGTTAGTGAGGCAATGATGGTTGAACCTGTTGAAACAGAATCAAAAGAAACATTAGATAATTTTATTAGTGTAATGAAGTTGATAGCAAAAGAAGCAAAAGAAAACCCAGAACTCTTGAAAAACGCTCCTTATAGCACAAATGTAAGAAGACTTGATGAAGTTTTAGCCGCTAGAAAACCAACATTAAAATATAAAGATTTATTTAAGGAATAAGGAAAAGCGCTCATTAGAGCAGGCAAGATATCAACGATTTTAATTTCGTAGGTGTCCTGCCTCTCTTTTTTTATGATTTTAGTGTATAATTGATTAAAAAGGTGAACATTATGAAAAAATTATTAACTTTTGTATTAAGTCTGCTTTTAATATGCAGTTTATCAGGATGTGGTAAAAATGATGCCAATTCAATTGAGTCTAATAATCCTACTACTGAAGAACCATCAATAACTACACCAATTGAAGATACTACACAAGAAACAAGTGAGAGTGATGAAATTATGAATAAAACATTAGTCCTTAAAATAGACAATACCGAAGTAGATGTATTTTGGGCTGATAACGCGTCAGTAACAGCTTTAAAGGAACTTGCTAAAGGTGGATTAACCATTAATATGAGTAAGTATGGTGGTTTCGAGCAAGTGGGTTCTTTAGGTACTTCAATTACATCAGCTGATACTAGAATTACAACAACTGCTGGTGACATTGTTTTATATTCATCAAATCAAATTGTTATATTTTATGATTCAAATACATGGGCTTATACTAAACTTGGTCATATAAACTTATCTAAGAGTGAGCTAGTAGATCTACTTGCTGATGAAGATGTAACTATCACCTTATCTTTAAAATAAAAACACCACCAGATTACTCTAGTAGTGTTAGGAGGAAGTTCTGACTAAAAACAGAACTAATCTATATCTCTATATGACCTATGCCATTATAGTAGATATCAACTTGTTGAGTCTTTACACCATCTATTTTAGCCTTATGATGTACGACTATCTTTTGGATGAATTCTTGAACTATTTCATCCGTCAATTCATTTATCTCAGTGTATTTCTTAACTAAGTTAATTAGGTAAGATGCATTGAGATATTTTTCATTTTCTTTATTTATAAAGTCTTGAAACTCTTTAATCCTAGTCTCAAGTTCCTTTTGCTCATTTTCATAGCTTGTAGATAATTTATTGAATCTATCATCAGTTAAATTACCATCTAGTTTATCTTCATATAGATTTTGAATAATTGAATCAAGCTTTTTATATCTAGCTGTAGCAGTATCAATTTCTTTAGTAGCACTTCGTAGGGCTCTGTTTAGTTCTGATTTAGAATAATCACTTACTTTAGCTACAAATTCATCTTCATTGTTCTTTACGAATGATGTTAATCTCTTAATATCAGCTAGAATAATAGCTTCTATATCAGCTTCTCTAATAGCGTGAGTATATTCGCATCTATGTTTTCTATAACTGCTACACACAAAATATGCAGGATTATGATATTTTTCTCTTGGACACACGTAATATAAAACCTCGCCACAATCACTACAATAAAGTTTACCTGCAAGTTTAGGTACATAACCTAACTTGGTATTTTTACGCTTATGGGCTCTAATGTTTGCAACAACATCAAAGGTATCTTTATCAATAATGGCTTCATGCGTATTTTCAATTATCTTAAGTTCCTCTGGTTTCATTGGTTTGAATTTTCTTTTATTACGATTATATAGGTCTGGTTTAAAAATAACAGTATTGCCTATATATTCTTGCCTATTAAGTATTTCACTAACAATAGCAGGACTCCATTTGGTATTTGAATAATCTAAATCTTTATTCCATTGCCCATGAGTAATTTTATAATATCCAGGTGGCATAATATTTCGATTATTTAATTCATTAGCTATTTTACTAACGCCAAGACCATTTATGCACAATCTAAATATTTCTTTAACAACAATACTAGCTTCATCATCAATAAGCCATTTATGTTTATCATTAGGGTCTTTCATGTAGCCATATGGTGGTAGAAAGGTTAGTGTTTCACCTCTATCAGCTTTTGATTTAAATACAGCCCTTATCTTTTTAGAAGTATCTTTAGCGTACCATTCGTTAATAATATTCAAGAATGGAGTGAAATCATTATCGTTTGGTTTATCAGAATCAACACCATTATTTATAGCTATAAACCTTATACCATTTTCAGGGAATAATATTTCGGTAAAATATCCAACCTTTAAATAATCACGACCTAGTCTAGACATATCTTTTACAATAATTGTTGCAACCTCATCACGATTTACGTGTTCCATAAGTCTAGTCCAATCAGGTCTATTAAAATTAGTACCAGAATAGCCATCATCAACAAAGGTAACTATGTTTTTAAATCCATTATCTTCAGCATATTTTTGTAATATATTTTTTTGATTAATAATAGAGTTTGAATCACCCTGTAAGTCATCATCACGAGAAAGACGGCAGTATAATGCTGTTAACTTTTGTGCTGATGTATTTAATTCTTGTAGCATTAGTCTGCCTCCTTTCCGTTAATGACTTTAATTTCATCAATTACACCATCTTCAAATAGCTTAATGGCATACTTGATTGCTTCATCCTCACTCCAACCAAGTGAAGTGATATAGTAGTTGACTAAATAATCAATTCCTTTTCTTGAGGTATTGGTATCGTCAACCAGTTCATATAATCTAGTTCTTAATTCATTTGTGCTCATATAAATAACCTCCTTTGGTGTGTATATACATCACTCTAAAAGGGATTATTATCAAGTAATACGAGCACTTATTTTTTATTCTTTAAAGGCATTTGAATGATTGGTATTTCAATAGATCTACGAATCATCTTTTCAACCTTTTTCTTTATGTAATCTTCATCTTTTTTATCGGCGACTTGAGTATTTATAACATAGACAGTGTCACCGATTTTAGTATTATAATTTAATCTATCCATGCTATTCACCAAAAGGATAGGAGCTAACCTAGAAGCCCTAAATTAGCCCCTAAATCGCCTTAATTTTGATTGTTTTCTAGAGATTCAAGAATTAATACCTTACAAGCCTGTGCTTCGGTTAATTTGAAATCTAAGCGTTCTTTGGATGCATAACCTATATCGCCATTTTCTAGATATAATTCCTTCAATACTTTAACTGCGATTCTTTCTCTTAAAAGGAAAGTAAGATAAGTGAAATTACCAAATAGAAGTGGCTTACTTGGATTTGTCATGTAATTGGAAATAACGACCTTTTTGCCTAAGATGGTAGAATCAGCATTATTCCATAAATAATTACCTGAATCATCTTTTAACTTTCTTAATTTAAGTGCTGTTTCATCATTGGTAATAAAAATAGCTTCATCCCTATATTCCTTATCTAAAGAAAAGAATAAATCGATTACCGAATCATATGTGATTTCAGGAACTGATACACAGCCCAGATCATAATTTAACAAACCAAGTGGCTCTTTAACGCCTGTTCCATTAAGAATTAGCTTTTCTTCAGCTTTACCATATCTTTTAGATAAAGTCTTTCTTAAATAATCGGTCATATTGATTTTTAAATCATTGACAGTAGAACCTTTGACTTTAACGATTAAACCTAATTTATAAGATTTATATCTAAGTTCAGCCGTTGATTCATCTTCAACAAAGGCTTTATTATCTTCATCAACTACAACAGGTAAAGATGCAGAAGTGTTAATTGTTAATACGCCATCAGCTGTATCAGTTTCAACAAGATTCATGTATTTTCTAAATAAGTTATGTTTATCTAGAATCGATGCATCAATTGGAAGTTCAATATAGCCATCTGGTCTTAATTTCTCGATGTCGCCATAAACATCATCAGTAGGTTTTAATTTAAGTGCATTTTCTACGGCACTTGCGTATTTTGATAAGTAAATGTTATTCATTTTTTTAATCCTCCGTTTTTTAATATTTACCATTCTCAAATTTTTTTCTTACGTACTCTCTCGCTTCTTCATAAGTCTTAAAGAAGATAGTTGAACGGTTATAGCCAACCATAAAAGGCATAGGTGTTATACGCTTGCTTTTAAATATGGTGATTTGGCCATAAATTCTATTAGGAAGTACAAATACACTTTTGTATTTTGAGTTTTCCAAATCGACTTTTTCAGGTAGGTCTAAACCTAAATAAACTTGATTAATCATTTTTAATTCCTCCATTTTTGTATTGTTTATTCCAGTAGCTAATTCGGCAGCGGTCGCTACAATACCTCTTGATTTTATGTCCCTTAATAACTTTTATCTCCATTCCACAATTAAGGCATTTGGTATATTTAGGAAGAGCTTCTTTATGTCTTCTAAAATAGGATTTAATTGTGTTATATGGAACTGAAGTTAAAAGAGAAATATCCATCATAGAATATCCATCAGCTCTTAAATTTTTAATTATTCTTTGTTCTTTATCAGTCATATAAATTTCCTCCTTTTTATCTTTAAACGAATTGGGTAATATACCCCCTTTGAAAACGCGAATATGCACACGAGACCCTTGGCCGGTGTCTAAATTAATAGCACTAGAGATTTGATGGGCCCCAGGTCATATTAGTTTTGTCCTTTATGTCCTTTTGTCCTTATATAGAAAGAAATCTTTAATAAAAACATCTATAAAATAAATAAATTAATTAATATTTTGTATATATAGGGACAATGTGACAAAAGGGACAATATTCTTAACTTGAATCAATGGTGTAAATGCTAGGATTAATAAGATAGCTTTGACCTTTTGGTCTACCAATACTAGTTTGATTAGATTCACATTCTTTTAAATAACCATAATCACATAATAGATTTAATGCAGGTATTACTTCATCTTTAGTCTTAAATGACCTAACAAGCCTCATAGCATCACGAGCTGTAATATTATCTTTATGTGGCGTTAGTTTAATTAAAGAATCAATAATCTTTTTGGCATTTTTCTTAGTGGTATCAAGGCCTAACATATCAAAAGCATATAAAGCATGATCTAGAAAATAATCTCCTACCTTAATGGCATCTAACATTGTTTTCTTTTGGACTATGTAATTACCATCAACAAGCGGTGTTCCATCATTTAAAAACGGGTCATACTTAATGCCAAATGCTCTAGTTAATAGTCCTGATATTCTTAAGATATTACCAACTAGTTTGCCTGCCCAAGCACCAATATCCTTAAGGTCATTTTTAAGCCTAAATTCAAAATTATCATGATATCTTTCAAGTTCTTTATAGGCATCATCAGTAAGTGAGATTGTATCTATAAAGGTTGTATCTTCATTTAATATTGAATTAATAAGAGAATAGAAAGCTTGTTTAGTATCTTCACTTATTACATCAGTAGTAAGTTTTCTTGAACCTACCATTGATTTAGGAATCGAATAAAGAAATCTTGCATTAAGTCCTCTACCACTAAATATTGGATTATTAAGTATCGTTTCAAGTACTCTTGGTTGAACCATTAGTAGGATTGTGAGTTTTGGCTTTTTAAGTGAAATTGACTCACGACCGATTCTATCAACCCTTACATAATCTCCTGAATAGCCTTTAAGCAGAATATCGATATTAACTACCTTAGAATAAGCACCAGATAGAACATCAAATATACCACCCTCACTAGATATAATGGATAGTGATTCATCTTGTTCCTTTAACTTATTAGCTAGAACTTCAGGTGTTACATCATCAGCTGTTAAAACTAATTTATGTAGCCTTTTAAAACCATTTATTTTAGTTATCACTTCATCGAGTTCTGATGTAGTTGCTTTACCTTTTTCAACATCTTTAACTAGTTTATTTCGCTTTGTAATAAGTGCTTGATATTCTAGTTCGGACTTTTCTCGTTCTAGTGAATGAGCTTCGTTATAATTAATTTCAAATGTATGTATTACTTTTATCATTTGGTTAATTACAGCTGATTTTCTTTCGCTAGGTTCAGCAACAACCATTGCATATAAATTAAGTGGTTCGTCCCAGTCGGATTTACCTTGAATTTGATACTTTCTTTGCATTGATAAAGCTAAAACCGATAATGCGATTACACCTGCCATATCTATTGATGTTTGTGTAGCTTCACTAACTGCTAAACAATAATTTTTAATAGCATCAGGAAACACATCAATTGGAAATGGTAAGAGTGGTCTTTCATTAAGCGGAATAAGCGAATCCCATTTAATATCTTCCTTTTGGTTATATTCATCTGGTTTAATGTAATTAGGACTATTTACAACCTTTGTTCTATAGAACTTAGTAGCACTTGACCATATAAGATTTAGTTCCGCATTATCTAGGGGTGGCGTACACCTTTCACTTACCTTTAAAAATTCATTATAAGCATCAGCTGTATCGCCATATCTTTTAATGATTTTAG
Source organism: Acholeplasmatales bacterium (assembly GCA_050949105.1). Classification (GTDB taxonomy): domain Bacteria; phylum Bacillota_I; class Bacilli_A; order Acholeplasmatales; family UBA5453; genus DUQU01. Next base: position 115,248 of record JBMNFC010000011.1, on the reverse strand, counting down.
AAGCTTCTTTAGATAATGTAGAATTACGACTACCCTCAAGTATTGGAGCATCTTGCATTAGAAACTTTTCAGATTCTTTGTCCCATATAAATTCAGATAATGTTTTATCTCCTTCAACTAGTTCAACTTGTGGATTAGATGTTCCAAAGAAGAATCTAGCTGAATCAAGTGCATTATTATCTATAAAAGGAAAATAGTTATAAACCTTTTGTTTTAAAGATGAATATTTAGCCTCATTAGTTATTTCATCTATTGGAAACAAAACATGGAACTTAGGTCTAGCCTTTTTACCATTTTTAGATATTAAATGGTGTCTTGAATATTGAACATAAAATCCAACTTCAGGGAATGCCTTTTTAACATCATCAACGCTAATCCAATTAGATGAATCTTCAGCGTGGTCATTATCAATATCAACAGGTAAGCAATCCGCCTTAATAAAGTTTTTAATGCTTCTAATATTATCCTTATAGGTAGCACATACATAATCTAGTGTTATTGCCTTACTAAATGATTCAATATTATTAACTATAACTTTATTGTCATATCTGATATTTTGTGGTAATCCTCTAACATTTGATTTATAGATTGTTATTGATTTCATCAGCCTTACCTCCACTAGACTCCTTTAGCCATTTCTTATATTCATCAATAGGAATAATGATTCTTGAACCAATTCTTATAGATGGAAAATTTGGACTTTTAATTAGCTCATAAGCCTTAGGAATCGAAATGCCTAATTGGATAGCAAGTTCGTGTACTGTCATTGTAGTTTTTTCCATTTCAGTTACCTCCATATTTGTTGATACACAACAGGCAGATGATCTACTCAATTTATTTGAACCATCCTTATCAAGTAATTGAGTTAAACCTGATAGCGAATTTATTTAATCTAATTCAAATAAAATCAATCCAATCTCTTGTGTTCGATGTCATTTTACTATATAATGTAATCGAAAACTAACTTCGGTTGATTACAAGTCGATTACATCAAAAAGGATGGTTTTTAGTATATGAGAAATCACTACAAAAAAGAAAAATCCTTCGCTCAAGTGTTTAAGGAAGGATTCGGATTTACCGAGATAGGTGGTATAGCAGATACTGCTTATAGACTCGTTAGATATGATGATTATATGTTTGAAGATGGTGTAACTATTGAAAAATATAATCTAATAAATGAAGACATGATTGTGAATAAGAATCCACTTTCTATGCCTACTTTAGATGATGATAATACAATTACAGGAAAGAAATTACTTATATCATTATTAAAGCTTGCGGATGACATAGATAAGAATTGTAAAACTAAATATGAAACAGTTGATAAGATTATTGAATGGTGTAAAAAAGTAGCTCATCCATATGACATAAACAAGCTTTATGAAAAATATGAAGCAGACCTTTTAGGTATAGAGCCTGATATACCAATCGATTTAGTATATGATGGTTCTTTTAAATATTATGATTTTATGCAAGATCTATGTGACTTATATGATGTAGTTATCAACTGGCATGCATTTTCTGAATTAATTAGAGGTAATGTTGATTATGCTTACAATTTAAATGATAGTGGCCCATCTTTTATAAATGGTTCTATATATGAAAAATATAAGAGAGTAAAAAACGATAGGGGGATTAACCTTACACGTGAAGATAGGCAAAATTGGATAAAGGATAATTATACGGGTGACTTCATTGAAACTCTCATAAAGGAAAGAGAAGCTCATAACATTTATGGAGATTTATTATCTAAAGAAACTTTTAGAAAGAACGTATTAAAAGATAAAAAGAAAATATATTCAAGAATCATTTCATATATACCACCTGTAAGAATGAAACTTAAATATATTGATAATGAAGGTAATGCTGAATTTAGAGCTGAGATTAATTCGGTGTTCGATATTTGTTGGTATACCTTAGCAAGAATGATAGCTTCTAATGCTCCACAACAAGATGAAGATTTAGATTATGGTGGAGATAGATGGAATGAAGGAACATTAGGTGTATGTGCTAATTGTGGTACATTCTTCCTTAAGAATAATAGTGTTCAAAAGTATTGTGATAATGCATCATGCAAGGCAGCTAGAATTAGAAATAATGTAAGGTCGCTTAGGGAACGTAGAAAGAATAATCAAGAATAAAAAATATTATATGAAATTTGACTGCCAAGCTGATATAAAAGGATGCATTACAATTGAACAATAAAATGAATTAAAAATACAAATTGTTAGCATAAAAAAAGAGCAACCATGAGATTGCTCTAAATTATATTGGTTACCCTAACATAGTCCATATTTTCTCTGCTAATTCATTGATATCATCGATTTGAAGATATGAGCTCGTGAATTCATATATTTCAGGGTGTAAGTGAAGAATCTTATATATTGCCTTTGTTTGATTCTCTTTAGTTGATCTATTCTTTTTTAACATATCGTGACACGTAGGACACAACTTTACTAAATTAGCAATGTTATCGAGCTCTTTGCCATTATAGAAAGAAATAACGTGATGTATTTCAAAATATTGTCTGCCTGTTCCTTTGTTTAAGAACGTCGTTTTTGTTCCACACACTGCACATTTATCTTCAGAAATCTCATCAAATAAATCAATAAGCGTTTTGTTTCTTTTTGTTGAATCATTCGAGTCGCCATCAGTAAATCCAAGTCTTTTTCTTAAATCATCTATTGTGGATTTGGTTAAATTCTTTTGATATATGTTGTTAGTAAAGAAATTTAAGTATTTGATAAACTGCACGTCATCATTTCTAGAAACGGGTATGTCAACATCAAAATATGTTATATCATCTTTCTTGGTTGAACTTCTAATATATTTTTTATAGGCATTGTTAAAAACTCTTGCTTTATATTCATTTAAAAAGCCTATTTCTTTTGCATAGAAAAATGCATTTATCCTAAATTGCGTGTTATGTCTATTTTCTCCAGATATATATTGTGGTTGTAAGTTTCTGGCGTTGAAATTAGCATAAACTAAAGGTAGGTTCATCATATCAGTTAATATCTGCGCCTTTTTTAGTTCCATTCTGTCATCATAAAAATAGTCCTGAGCAATTAGTTTCATAGTAGTATCAACACTTCCGCGCAACTCCATAAAACCACGAATAAAATCCTTTTTCTCTTCATTCATGTCATCAGATAATAACCAATTCTCTTGAAGTAATTTTTGATATAAAGCCTTATAAAACATGGTTTTAGACATACTTATATCATCTATAATATAAAATCTTGCTTCTAGCTGAGTTGGAGAAGAATTAATTATACACCAATTATAATGACCACTATGCTTATTAAGCGAAGATATTAAATCATTTGCATATGAATTGATAGGAAAATCATCTTTGTATACATATTTTGATGATCTAAAATTTGTATATGCATAAAATACCTTATTATCATTAATACTATCTTCCATTATTCTAGATAAAAATGCGCCATAAACAAATGGTTTTATTGGTAATTTGAGAAAATCTGATAATTTTAATTCTTTCATTTGGGGATTTACACTCCTTTTTCTCAAAATTATACATTTATTGTATCACATTTTTATCAAAAAGTATATTAAATCACTTGAAAAAAAACATAATGTATGGTACAATTTGAGGGACTAAAAAATAATCCCTCAATAGGAGATGATGAAATGAAATTTAAAGTGTTAGATTTGTTCTGTGGTGCAGGCGGATTTAGTTGTGGTTTGGATTCGCTTTCAGAATATGAAACGGTCATAGGCGTTGATTTCGATAAGAACGTATTAACCACTTTTGAAAATAACATTAAAGGCTCACGTGTAATATGCGGGGACTTGACTGATGAAGAATTAAAAAAGAAAATTGTAAAAGAATCAAAAGAACTTGGCGTAAATATGATAATTGGTGGACCACCATGTCAAGGCTTTTCACTTAAAGGAAAGAATCTTGGATTAAATGACCCTAGAAATTTTCTTTTTTTAGAGTATGTTAAACTTGTTAAAGAATTGAATCCAGAAGTATTTGTTATAGAGAATGTTAAGAATTTAATAAATGCATGTGAAGGATATTTTATAAAACAAATTTTAGAAGAGTTTCATAAGTTGGGTTATATTGTAAATTATGGTGTCCTAAATGCTTTAAACTTTGGAGTTCCGCAACATAGAGAAAGAACCATTATAATTGGCTCTAAAACAAAAAGTATTGAATTGCCAATTGGGACAAGTAACAAGGTGACAGTAAGAGATGCAATATCCGATTTGGCATATTTAGAATCAGGTGAAGGTGATTTTAAGTTAAACTATACCAATGAACCATTATCAGATTATCAGCGTGAGATGAGAGCTAATTGTGATTACTTATACAACCACCAAGCTACAAACCATTCAAAGGTGGCTTTGGAAAAGCTATCAATGATACCACCTGAAGGTGACAAAAGTTCATTGCCAACCGAATTACACGGTAAGCAAAAATTTACTACAACATGGTCACGCTTAGTTTGGAACACTTATAGTCCAACAATTGATACAAGGTTTGACACACCTTCTAATGGCAGAAATTCGCATCCAGAATTAAATAGAGCAATTACACCTAGAGAAGCGGCTAGAATACAAAGTTTTCCAGATAATTACATATTCTATGGAAAAAAGTGCTCTGTTTGCAAACAAATTGGAAATGCCGTTCCGCCAAAATTAGCAAAAGCTATAGGTGAACAAATATTGAAGGCATATGTGGATAAAGTCTATAAAGATGATAAATGTACTTTATACCTAGCAAACTCATTATCATTAGTAAAAGAATTAAAGGCAAAAAATATCTTAGTTGACGCAATCATAACTGACCCGCCCTTTAATATTTCAAAAGATAATAATTTTACAACATTGAATAATCCTAGAACAGGAATTGACTTCGGACACTGGGACAATAATTTTGATGTATGTGGCTGGATAAAAGATTATGTAGAACTCTTAAACAAAAATGCCAGTATCATTATTTTTTGTTCCTACTTGTATATTAGTTTTATAGCATCTGAACTAAATAAGTACGGAGTTGAAGTTAAAGATATAATTATTTGGAAAAAAACTAATCCTATGCCTAGAAATCGAGACAGAAGATATGTACAAGATATGGAATTTGCTATATGGGGAGTAAAAAAGGATGCTAAATGGGTATTTAATAAACCATTAAATGTTCCATATTTGCGTTCAATATATGAATCTAGTGTAGTAAGTGGTACTGAAAAAGTAGGTCATCCAACTCAAAAAAGCTTAAAAGTATTCAAAGAAATAATCCAAGTACACACAAATGAAAATGCGATTATTCTAGATCCATTTATGGGAAGTGGTACAACAGGTGTTGCAGCGCTAGAACTAAATAGGAAATTCATAGGAATAGAAGTAAATCCCAATTATTATGAAATTGCCCTAAATAGGATACTTAAAGTTAAATAGGATATTAAATAGATATCTAGCACCAGAGATAACATCAAAGGTGCTTTTCTTTTGCACATAAATAAAAACTGTCCAGATTTCACTCTAGACAGTTATCGTTCATACGTTGTGTGCTCATTAGAGCGTTTTTTTATTTTTTAATGCTGTATAGACCTTTTTGAAATACATTTTATGATGTAACTTAAAGTGTACATTTTGATGGGTATGTGTTATTATATAATTGCGAAAGTAAAGGATAATTGATTAATCAATTAAAGAGGTTAGGTATGAAGAAATATTTTGGCACTGATGGGATACGTTCTACTGGTTCTTATCTTCTTTCAGATGGTTTTTCTTATAAAGTGGGGAAAGCTATCGCTAAAGCATTCAATTTAAAAGAAGTAATAATTGGCTGTGATACAAGGGAATCTAGTATGCCTATTTTAAAGGAAGTAACAAAAGGATTAAATAAACTAGGAGTAGTAGTGTATTTTCAGGAGAATGCCACCACACCAATGATTTCTTACTATACTAAAACAAAAGAAATGATTGGAATTATGATTACAGCAAGTCACAATCCTTATTTCGATAATGGAATTAAAGTATTTAACAAAGGTTATAAAACCGATGATGAAATAGAAGAAAAAATTGAAAACTATATTGATAAAATCAATGAAAACGGCGAAAATCTTGATTATTCATATGTTAAGACGAATGAACCTTTAAATTTATATTTAGGGTTTTTTGACACTTTATCTTTACATGCCGGCAATATAAATGTTTGTTTTGATTGTGCGAATGGTGCTAGTTATAAAGTAATAGAAGAAATCATTAAGCGCTATGTTAAAAAAGGAAAAGCTTATAACGTTTCTCCTAATGGAAAAAACATTAATGATGGCGTTGGGTCAACGCATCTAGAATTTTTAAAATCAGTTGTTAATGCACATGACATCGGCTTTGCTTTTGATGGTGATGCGGATAGGTGTTTAATTGTTTCAAAAAATGGTAAGATAGTAGATGGAGATATGATGATGTATATCTATGCATCATATATGAGGAAAAAAGGTTTATTAAAAGATAATCATGTTGTCCTTACTAAAATGAGCAATCCTGGAATTTTAAAAGCCTTTAAAGATGAAAATATTACTTATTCACTGTGTGATGTTGGCGATAAATATGTTAAAGCAGAAATGGATGAGCATTCATATAATTTAGGTGGAGAAGCAAGCGGACATATTATATTAAACCATTTGATGCATTCTGGTGATGGAATTTTAATGGCTTTATATATGTTAAAGATATTAAAAGAAGAAGGACATAAACTAGAAGATTATTTGGAAAAAGTAACACTTTATCCTTTTAAAATGATTAATATAAAAAATGTTAATAAAGATGTATTAAAAGATGAAGAAATAGTTAGGTTAACTAAGAAAGTAAAAGAAACTTTTAAAGAGGACTATTTAGTATTAATTAGGCCGAGTGGAACGGAGCCATTAATTCGGGTAACAATGAGTTACAAAGATGAGAAAATATTAGATGAACAAATTAACAAAATGGTTGATTTGATTAAAGAAAAAGGAAAGATGATATGACATACGCTCTTATTTTAGCTGCTGGTAAAGGCACAAGAATGAAAACGGAAATTCCTAAATGTGCTTACCCAATTTTGAAAAAACCAATGATAAGTTATATTGTTGAAAAGTTAGAACAAACAAACAATGTTGATGAAATTATTTGTGTTGTTGGATATAAAAAGGAAGTTTTTTATGATTTATTACAACAAAAAGTTACATTTGCAGTACAAGAACAACAATTAGGAACTGCAAATGCGGTTCTTAGTGCGAAAGATGTTTTAAAGAACAAAAAAGGATCAACGATAATTGTTCCTGGTGATGTGCCTTTAATGTCTGTAAAGTTAACAGATAAAATTATTAATACACACAATGCCGCGGGAAATGATTTAACTGCAGTTACAATGATAGTGGATAATCCAAAGGGATATGGAAGAATTCTTCGTGATGATGAAGGTAATATAGAAAGAATAGTTGAAGACAAAGATGCTACATATGTTGAAAAACAAATTCGTGAAGTTAATACTGGCGTTTATGTTGTTAATAATGAATATCTTTTTGAAGTTTTAAAAGAAGTTAAATCAGAAAATCAAAAAAAAGAATATTATTTGACAGATATAATTAATTTAATGTATGGAAAATATAAAGTTGGTTCGTTTGTGGTTAGGGATGTTCAACAAGTAATGGGAGTTAATGATTTATATCAAATTAGTCTTGCCGAAAAGTTTTTAAGAGAAGAGATTAATAAAAACCATATGATTAATGGTGTTTATATGGTTAACCCAGAAACAATAACTATCGGTTATGACGTCTCTATTGAACCAGGAGTAACTATTCTACCAAATACAACTATTACAGGTAAAAGTGTTATTAAAACTGGAACAGTAGTTGGTCCTAATACTGAAATACATGAGTCAGAAATCCATGAAAATGTAACGGTTAAACATAGTTTAATTTATGATAGTACTATAATGGAAAAAAGCACAGTAGGGCCTTTTGCTCATTTAAGAGAAAACGCAATTATTGGTATTGCAAACAGAATTGGAAACTTTGTTGAAGTTAAAAACTCACAAACAGGACATGATACTAAAGCTGCTCACTTATCTTATATTGGTGATTCTAGCGTTGGTAGTAGAGTTAACTTTGGCTGTGGGTCAATTACTGTTAACTATAATGGTATTTCTAAACATAAAACAAATATTGGTGATGATGTATTTATTGGTTGTAATGTTAATATGATTGCGCCACTTAATATTTCAAATAATGTATTTATTGCTGCAGGTTCAACTGTGACTAAAGATATCCCAGAAGGATCACTTGCGATTGCGAGAGGAAAACAAGTCAATAAAGTTGATTATTATACTCACTTAATTAAACCAAAACCTGAAAAAGGAGAATAACATGGAAAGAAAAACCCCAAAAATTATCATTAAAATAGAATTGGCACTGATGGATTTATTCATCTTTCTTTCTGTGTATTTTTTTATTGGTAGCCGGTTTGCTGAAAATTTATCTCAAGCGGAAACTATGATAAGGTTTGGTATTTTTACCATTATTATTTCAGTTTTAAGTTTGATTGCATTAATCTTTTCGCAAGTTTATAGTATGCTTATAAGGCATTTCGGCTTTCAAGAGATACTAAGAATAAGTATTACAATCATTGGTAAAAACTTAATATTTATGATTTTCTTCTTGATTTTTAGAAATTTAGGACCGTTTGTTTTTTACGTGTTTTTAATTTTGATTCCACTAGAAATCACATTGATTATTTTTCCTAGAACTATCCCAAGATTAGTAAGATACATAACACAAGGATATAGTCGTCAAAATGGACTTAGAACACTAATTATTGGTGCTGGTAGTGGTGGATATATTGTTTTAAAAGAAATTATAGATAATAAAAGAAGAGACAATAAGGCAATTGGTTTTGTTGATGATGATATCAATAAAATCGGATCAAAAATGAGCGGAATTAAAGTTTATGGTCCGATTAGAGAAATAAAAGAAATTATTAGAAAAACAAACGCTGAAGAAGTAATTATTGCAATAAAAAGTTTAAAACCAAAAGCACTAGCTGGAATTATTAATGATATTGCAGAATGCGATGTTTCAGTTAAAAAGATGCAAGTTTTAAGCGATGTTTCTGATAGTAGTTCAGTTACGATAGTTAATGTAAAAGTAGAAGATTTATTAAATAGAGAACCAATCTCATTAGATAGTGAAGGAATATCTAAATTCATTAAGGATAAAGTAATTTTAGTTACTGGTGGTGGTGGTTCAATTGGAAGTGAATTATGTAGACAAATTGTTTCATATAAACCCAAAAGATTAGTTATCTTTGATATTTATGAGAACTCTACTTATGAAATTCAAATGGAATTAGTGCGCTTATTCCAAAAAGAACCAAGTTTAAATGTGAATTAGATGTTGTTATTGGTAGTGTTTATAATTATGAAAGAATCAAAGCGGTTTTGAAAAATATCGACCAAACATCGTATTCCATGCCGCAGCTTACAAACATGTTCCATTGATGGAAGATGCTCCAATTGAATCTTTAAGAACAAATGTTTTAGGTACATACTATGTAACTATTTTAGCTGATGAATACAAGGTTGATAAGATGGTTTTAGTATCAACTGATAAGGCAGTCAGACCAACTTCAATAATGGGCGCTTGTAAAAGATATGCAGAAAATATTATTCAAAATCAAATGATATTTCTAAGCATACAAATTATTCAGCAGTAAGATTTGGCAATGTTTTAGGTTCAAATGGGTCAGTAATTCCACTATTTAAAAAACAAATTGAAGATGGTGGCCCTGTAACTGTAACGCATAAAGAAATTGAAAGATACTTTATGATAATTCCTGAAGCGGTGGGACTTATTTTACAGTCTGCTGTTTATGCTAAAGGTGGAGAAATCTTTGTTTTAGATATGGGGCGTCCAGTAAAAATATTAGATTTAGCAGAAAGAATGATTAGATTATCTGGTTATGTTCCATATAAAGATATTGATATCCAAATTACTGGTTTAAGACCAGGTGAAAAATTGTATGAGGAACTTTTAATTGATCCTAATACGAATACACATAAGAAAACAGACAATGAAAAAATCTTCATTGAACATGAGGCACATTTATCAACAGAAGAACTTAATATGGAACATATTTCTAAAAATATTAATAACTTTTCTAATGAAGAGGCAGTCAAATTAGTGAAAAAAACTATTAAAACATATAATCCTAATAACATAGAAAAAAAATAAAGCGAGAAACTTCTCGCTTTTTTATTCAATAAGAGATGCAGCATCCTTATCTAAGTATACTGTAACATAAGGATGTCTTTTTAGAATTGTTAAAGGCCAAGCCTCATCTTCTTTACCATTAATGAGTTGTTTAATGGCTTGAGCTTTATTTTTACCAAAGGCAATTAACATAATTCTTTTCGCACTCATAATGTCTTTAAGGCCCATCGTGACTGCAGCCTTTGGAACATCGTCAATTGATGCAAAGAATCTTTTATTATCTTCAATTGTCGATTCGGCTAGTGTAACATAGCCAGTTTCTGAATCAAAACTAGTACCTGGTTCATTAAAACCAATGTGACCATTACTTCCTACTCCTAAAATTTGAATATCAATGCTCTTTTCTTTAAGTAGTTTTGTATAAGCTTTTGGATCTTCAAAAGAAGGGAAGTGGGTATTTTCTAGATTGATATTAATATGATTGAACAAATTTTCTCTCATATATGTATGATAACTTTGTTCGTGAGATGGTTCTAAACCAACATATTCATCTAAATTAAAAGTAGTAACATTTTCATAATTTGTGTTATTTTCTTTATAATCTAGAACTAAGCTTTCGTAAATACCAAGAGGTGTAGATCCTGTCGCAAGTCCTAAGACTGCGTTAGGGTTGTTTTTGACAAGCTTAGTAATTTCTTTGGAAACCATTTTATTAATGGTGCTTATTTCATCAATAACTATTTTCATGTTTACTCTCCTTGAGGTCTAATAACATAACCTGGCATACCAATATTATGTTTCATACAATATTCATAAATATCTGCTAGTAAAGCTCTTTCTAATGCGAAATGTTGACCATTAACACAAGTAAATTTAAGCATTAAAGTCACACCTCCAGATGAGGTGTCGGAAACTCCAAAGAATGTTGGAACACCAATCATTTGGTCATATTTTGAACTGACGGCATTTAAATAATCAATGAACTCCATCACCAAAGTATTTTAAATCAGTTCCATAGGCAACCTTAAAGGTAAACAAACCGAGAGCTGTTCTTTCTTGAGACGTTACTAATTTTTCGAATATCACTGTTATTAACAACTAAAGTTTCATTAAAGATGTTTTCGATTGTAGTCGTTCTAAGTCCAATATTAACAACTGTACCTCTAAAATCTCCATAAACAACTGTTTCGCCTACAGAAAATATTCTTTCTGCAATAATGAAAAACCCACTAATTAAGTCTTTAATAAGCTCTTGTGCACCGAACCCAATTGCGAGTCCGACAATTCCCGCACTTGCGATAATGGTTGCGATATCGACACCAAGCTCACCCATTACAACAACCGCTAAGATCTACGACCAATAAAAATGTCGCGATATTGGAAACCATTTTTGTAATTGTTTTTGCGTGCTTGTCATCTTTTGCTCTGAAGCCTTTGTTGAGTCTTCTTGAAAAATAAAATGTTAAAATCTTTTTGAGTAAATATCCTAAGACGACCCATATAATAATCATCGTAAGAGTAGTAAGTATATTAGCCCAAGCATCATTAACAAATTCAATTAATGAAAACTGGTTTTTTAGCCAATCCCTAAGATTCTTCAATCATTTTCTTGCCCCCTTTAAAAACTTTAACAAAAAAGCCCGTTAAAAGTCAATTGTTAGGGCTAAAATCCGTTGAAATATTTACATCGTTATAATATAATATAGGTACGATAAGTTAGGGTGGATACAAGTTGAAAGAGACAATATTTATTACGAATCACCCTTCTAAGTGATGTTTCATATTTACTTACCTATGACGCTTCAATTATCTTAAAAGGGTTAAATTTAATCGAAATTCACAGTGTTGAAAAAGCTCGCCAAATAGCCGGTTTTTTAAAATTGCGTGTTCGTAATGATATTTTTATTTTGTCAAGAGAAAGAAAGATTATTAAAAAAGTTTATTCAATACACCCATACGCGAGATTAGTCTATGAACCTAAAAAAACATATGAAGATCTCAACAAACTTACCAAAGAATTATTCTCATTAGGAATATTTACTATTTGTTTAGATATTTCTTATGCCAATCAAAAAGTAATTAGAGAGTTAAAAAAACATGGCATTGTTGTAATTATTAGAGTAAAAACTCAATTAGAAGCGTATGAAGCATTACTATCTGGAGTAGATGGAATTTTAGGAAAAGATATTGAAAAAATTAAAATTAATAACAACTTTTATACAAGACCTTTTTTGGTTTCGCATAGAGGTTATCAAATTAATCATATTGAGAACTCGCTCGGAGCTGCTATTGATGCTGAAAAGTTGGGTGCTGAATTTATTGAGTTGGATATTCATTTAACTAAGAATAATGTTGTAGTTGTTAATCATGGTGCATCACTTGGAAAAAACTATGATAAAGATTGGCTAATTAGAAAAAACACTTTTAAAGAGTTAAAAGGAGCAAGACAAATATTTAATGGCAAAGTAACAGAAAATCATATTGAATCATTAATTAATTTTGATAAAGAAATTTCTAATAATGTTGGATTTATTCTTGATATAAAAGTTGATAATAAAAGCGATATTAAAAGAATTGCCAAAGTAGTTAATTTAATGGAAAGACCTGTCTATGTAATGAGTTTTTTACCGTTTGCGATTGTTAGAGCGAATAAATATTTAAAAAAAGTTAAGAGTGGGATGTTACTAAGTTTTAATGAAAAGAAATTAACTGTCGATGCCTTAATTAAATTAATTCACAAATATAATCTAGTTATTCACCCTTATTATTTACATAAGAATCCTATTTTTACTGAGGCATTAAATAAAAGAATGATTCCAATGGTTCCATATGCTTTATCAAAAGAAGCAACATATGAAGTGTTTTTGGATGGATATCACATGGTCAATTCAGATTACATTGATAAATTAGTTCGTCTCCCTAAACATCTTATTATTGATAAATTTTTACACTATAAGATGGGTGAATATAAAAAGGTTTTATTGACAGATGAGAAAAACACCAAGTTGTCTTTTAAAGCAGAAGTATTATTTGATAATCCGTTAGGCTTAGTTTTTGATAACTTAGGAATTACCTCAGCAGAAAAGCCTGGTGTTGCATATGCATATTTAGTATTTGAAGTAAAAGTAGATAAATTTGAGGTTAAATACGCTAGTGATTTAATTACAATAAAAGTATACGGAAATGGAAGTGAAATAAATGTTGATACACCAAAAGATGACAAGTAAATATTTAGAATTAGACACAGACCTTTACATTATTAGACCTGATGTAATAAAAGAAGATAATGTTTCTATTTTATATTTGTTGCATGGTTATTGGGGAGATTATTCTAACTGGGTACGATATACAAGAATTGAAAAATATGTTGATGGAAAAACATGATTGTTGTAATGCCAAGTGGACTTAATATGTATTATACAAATACTGATGGTTGGTATCCTTATTTAAAATATTTAATAGAAGAGTTGCCAGCCATTATTAAAGAAACATATAGGCTTAATATTAAAAGAGAAAATACCTTTATTGCGGGATTGTCCATGGGAGGATATGGTGCATTAAGAGCGATTCTATCAACTAACAATTATGCTAAAGGGGCATCTTTTTCTGGTGCGTTAGATATTTCAAGATTTAAAGATTCTCTTTATAATTCAAGAAAAGGACCACTTAGGACATTGTTTTCTGAAAATCTTAAAGAAGAAGATGACTTATACAATTTAGCAACACTCCAAAAAGGAAAAGATATAAGTTTATACATTTCTTGTGGTACAGAGGACTCACTTTTATCACATAACCAAAGACTACATAAAATTTTAGAAAAAGAAAAAATCAAGCATGTTTACTATGAAAAACCAGGTAACCATACTTGGGAATTTTGGGATCAAGAAATTAAAGAAGCAATTAAGTTTTTTTTAGATAAATAAATTAAACTAATTTTATAATTTCAAGCAAAATTAGAACACATTGTTTCATTTGATTAATGCTTAAAAATTCAAACCTACTATGAAAATTAAAGCCACCAGTACCTAAATTTGGACAAGGAAGACCCATAAATGAGAGTCTCGCACCATCGGTGCCACCACGAATTGGGATTTCATCATATTTTATTCCTAAATTTAAGGTGGCTTTTTTTGCGACTAGAACGCTGGTAAAATCGTGTTTTAAAACTTCATACATATTTAAATAAGATTCTTTAATGTCTAATTTAACAGCTTCATAACCATATTTATTATTTAAATAATCTTTAATTCGATTAAATTCTTGTTCTTGAGATTTAAATAAATCATAGTTGTGATTTCTAATAATATAGTGAAGTTGCGATAATTCAACATCACCATTCATCTCACTTAAGTGATTAAACCCTTCATAATTATCAGTGAAAGCAGGGTTTAAAAATGGTGGAAGCATACTATGAAATTCAAAGGCCAAATGTTGTGAATTAACAAGTTTACCTTTAGCACTGCCAGGATGCATTGATTTGCCAATAAATGTTACTTTAGCAGTAGAAGCGTTAAAGTTTTCAAAATTAATTATTCCTACATGACTTCCATCAATCGTGTAAGCAAAGTCAGCCTTGAAATAATCTAAATTAAATTTATCAGCACCCCTGCCAATTTCTTCATCAGGAGTAAAACCAATATAAATATCACCATGAGGAATCTTTTTAGCTAAAACTTGTTTAATAAAATCCATAATAATCGCAATTCCCGCTTTATTATCGGCACCTAAGAGAGTATTACCGTCAGTTACGATAATATCATCACCAATTACATAGTTTAAATCAGGAGAGGTTTTAGGGCACATTTTCAAATCATCATTAAGTTTGATGACTTCACCTTGATAATTTTTAATAATTCGCGGATTTACATTCGCACCAGAAACATCTGGTGATGTATCCATATGGGCAATAAAACCAATAGATTTATGTCCTTCTTCAGTTTTGTTTATTTTCGCATAAACATAACCATACTCATCCATAAAGCCATCTAATCCTAATTCTTTTAATTCTTTAACTAAAATTTTGGCTAAATCTTTTTGTTTAAAAGTAGAAGGAATAGTTTTACTATTAAAATCGCTTTGTGTATCTACTTTTACATAATTAATAAATCTATTTACAATATCCATAAAATTCACCTCAGATAATATTATAACAAAAAATATCTTTTTAAACCTTATCTGTTTAATTATAATTGTAAATATGCTATCATATTTAGTAGCAACAAATTTTGAAGAGGGATATTATGATTTTTGGAAAGCACATAAATAAATATTATATTAAGTATGGAATACCGCTTATTTTAGGCGTTTTAGTGCTTTTGATTGTGGATTGGTATAACTTAGCGATTCCAAGACTCTTTGGAGAATTTATTGATGATTTAAAAGGCTCGCTTACAGAACCTTTCACAAATAAAATGTTATGGACATTTATTATTGAAGTCTCTAAAGTTGCTTTAATAATGGCAGTTGGAAGATTTTTATGGCGTATTTTTATTATGGGTACTTCTAGACAAATTCAATATAAAATGCGCGAACAATTATTCAATCATGCTCTTACATTAGACCAACCTTATTATCAAACTCATAAAGTTGGAGCGATAATGGCATATTTTTCTAACGATTTAGAATCAATAAGAATGGCCTTCGGACCAGCATTATTAATGTTAGTTGATAGTTTGGCTTTAGGTTCTTTTATACTAATAAGAATGTTTACGATGGATTATAGGTTAACATTAATATCAATCATTCCTCTTTTTTTCTTAGCTATTGCAGCTTTCTTTATTGCGAAAAAGATGCGTATGCGTTTTAGAATGCGCCAAGATGCTTTTGAAACTATTAGTGATTTTACACAAGAAAGTTTTTCTGGTTTAAGCGTTATTAAAGCTTTTGTTAAAGAAGTTCAAGAAGCATATAACTTCAAAGTGAAAAGTGATGATTTTTATGATAAACATATGGACTTTGTAAAAAATCAAATTTGGTTTCATATTATTATTACAATTTTCATTAATTTAACTTTGATAACTTTACTTGGTGTTGGTTCAATAATAGTTATTTATAATCCTGCTGCTTTAACAATTGGTCAGTTAACTGAGTTTTTCTCGTTATTTGGAACTTTAGTTTGGCCAGTTATGGCTCTAACAAGATTTGCGAGTATGAGAAGCCAATCTGTCGCAAGTTATCAAAGAATTGAAAGATTTTTAGATTCTAAACCATTAATCATTGATGGTGAAAATATTATTGATTATTATGTTGATGAATTTATTCCTTTTGAAGATGTGGAAGTAATAGAAAAACAAGGCGATTTAAAAAACTACAAGGTAAATTATCGAATTAATTTTGATAATGAGTTTGATTTTAAAGATAAAAAGGTATATATACTACATTCACAAAATAGTTTTAATATCGAAAAAGCTATTGAATTAAAGCCTAATCTCTTTTTGAAAAATGTTTATGAAGGTAGTGAAATTGTTAGTTTAACAGAACCATTATTACAATACAAAATTGTCTTAAAAGAAAAAGATAAAGTTTTAGAATATCAAAAAGGTTTATTAAGTTATCCATTATTTGATGAAATAATTGAAAATTGTGTATTATCAGGAAAAATTACTTTTAAAAACTTAAACTTTAGTTATCCAGATGCGCCTGATAGGAAAATTTTAAAAGATATTAGTTTAACAATTAATGAAGGTGAACGCATTGGAATTTTGGGAAGAACTGGAAGTGGAAAATCAACATTCGTTGACTTACTGTTAAGAATTTATAATGTTGATAACCAAACTATTTTCTTAGATGATCAAGATATTATGCAACTAAATTCTAAATGTGTAAGAGAAAATATTGCCTATGTCCCACAAGATAATTTTTTATACTCAACAACAATAAAAGAAAATATTGGTTTTTCAAAATATGATATGGATATTGATGAAATTCATGAAGCTGCGAAATTATCAGATGTTTATAGCAATATTGTGGATTTTAAAGATGGTTTTGATACTATTTTAGGTGAAAGAGGAATTACTGTTTCTGGTGGACAAAAACAACGTATTTCTATCGCAAGAGCACTTGCGAAAAATGCGCCAATTTTAATTTTAGATGATTCAGTAAGTGCTGTTGATACTAACACAGAAGATCAAATTTTATCTAACTTAAATAGAATAAGAAAAGGTAAAACAACAATTTTGATTGCGCATAGAATTTCCACAGTGCGCAAATTAGATAAAATTATTTTACTTGATGAAGGACGTGTTTTAGATATCGGAAGTCATGATGAATTATTAAAAAGAAGCACTTTATATAAAGAAATGGTAGACAGACAAGCCTTAGAAAGTAAGGTGATGGGAAATGCGTGATTTTCAAGAACAAACTAGATATACCCACGATTCGAAAATCTTTAAAAGGTTATTAGATTACGCTAGACCATATCAAATGAATTTTATTGTCGCGTTATTACTTATTTTAGTGGATGTGGCTTTAAGTTCAGTCGCCCCAATGATTTTGGGTTTTATAGTTAGAATTACAGGAACAGATGTTTATTCTAATGGCGAAAAAACATTGATTATTATTGGCATTATTGGTCTTTTTATTCTTTCTATGGCGGTTGTTATTGTGACAACCTATTATCAACAAATTTTACTTCAAACTGCGGGACAAAAGATTGTTAGAGAAATACGCGGTGAAGTATTTGTTCATATTGAAAAGTTATCACTTGGGCAAATTTATAAAATTCCAATTGGTAAACTAGTGACACGCGTTACTAACGATACCAATATTTTAAGTGAGATGTATACAAGTGTAATTGTAAACTTAATTAGAAACATTATGTTAATGATAGTTCAGTTTATTATTATGTTAGTTTTAAGCATAAAAGCGGCTTTAATGATGGGAATTACAATTCCATTTGTGGCAATCTTTACATTTATGTATCGTAAACTTGCGAGAAATCAATACCGCAAAGTTCGTAATGAAAATGCGAACGTTAATGCTTATCTTCAAGAAAATTTAAGTGGAATTAAACTTACGCAAATCTTTAATCAAGAAGAGAAAAAACAAGGTGAATTTACACTAAATAGTAAGAAATTAAGAAACGAACACCTAAAAGAACTTTTAATGTTTGCGATATATCGACCATCAATGTCCTTACTTTCAACAATGGCATCATTAATTGTAATATATTATATGGGTTCACACATAGTCTCTTTACTCGGCGCCGGACAAATTACTAGTCAAGATATGTTACTAGCATTAGTAGGCTCATTAGTAATGTTATATACTTATGCGAACAGTTTCTTTCAACCACTTCAAAACTTATCAGAAGACTTTAATGTTTTACAAAGTGCATTTGCGAGTGCGGAAAAAGTTTTTGATGTCTTAGATACTAAACCAGAAATTGAAGATGACCCTGAGGCAATAGAATTAGTTAACTTTAAAGGAGAAATTGAATTTAAAAATGTGTGGTTTTACTACGT
The DNA here is from genome assembly GCA_050949105.1 of Acholeplasmatales bacterium. Classification (GTDB taxonomy): domain Bacteria; phylum Bacillota_I; class Bacilli_A; order Acholeplasmatales; family UBA5453; genus DUQU01. The sequence goes on along the minus strand of JBMNFC010000011.1, from coordinate 96,563 downwards.
TGAAGGAGTGTGGGTTTTAAAGGATGTTTCGTTTAAGATTAGTCCTAATGATACTGTCGCATTTGTTGGAGCGACAGGTTCAGGAAAAACCACAATTATGAATTTGATTGTGAGAAACTACGACATTCAAAAAGGTGAAATTCTAATTGATGGTATTCCAATTAAAAAGATAAAATTAGACTCTTTAAGAAAAGAAATTGGTCAAATGCCGCAAGATGTATTTTTATTTACTGGATCAATTAAATCTAATATCGCATTTAAAGACGAAGAAGTACCACTTGAAAAAGTTATTGAAGCGAGTAAGTATGTTGGTGCTCATGATTTCATTGAAAAGTTACCAGAAAAATATGATCATATTGTAAGAGAACGTGGAAATAACTTCTCCACTGGCCAACGTCAATTATTATCTTTCGCAAGAGCGTTAGTTTATGAACCAACAATTATGATTCTTGATGAAGCAACCGCGAATATCGACTCTGAAACAGAAGAAATTATTCAAACTTCATTAGAAAAAATGATGAAGATTTCAACGATGATTGTCGTTGCCCATCGACTATCAACGATTCAAAAAGCGGACAAGATTTATGTCTTACAACAAGGTGAGATTATCGAAAGTGGAAACCATCAAGAATTGCTTGCGAAAAACGGAATATATTATAGTTTGTATGAATTACAACATAAATAAAACAAAGGTAGCCTAGTGGCTATCTTTTTGTTATCTCCACTTTATATTTATTTTTGTTTTTAGTATAATTAAATGTGGGTGATTTTATGTTAGAGATTTATCAAAGCTTAGATGAAACTGAAAAAATAAAATACCTTGAAAGTTTGCATGGTTATGATTTAAGCCAACTTTATAATGAACTAGATGAATCTGAACAAGATGCGTTTTTTGAATTACTCTCAAGTGAAAGTAAAGCTGAACTTTTAACATACATTAAACCAAGTGAAGCTGGTGAAATTCTAGAAGAGTTAGAGCATGAAGAAGTTGGCGAAATTATTTCTTTAATGGAACCAGATGATATTACCGATATCGCCTTAGAAGTTGATGATGAAGTAGTTGAAGAGTGGATTCAACATTTAGATGAAGAAGTAAAAGAAGATATTGAAACTTTAAGGGAATACGATGAAGATGAAGCCTGGCGCTTGGATTGAGCACAAATATCATTATGATCCGTCCATAGATGGATGTTAAAGATGCGATGAAAGTTTTAATTAGCGAAGCACCAGATGTAGAGACGATTCAAACTCTTTTTGTTGTTGATAAAAATGAAATCTTTTTAGGAGTTGTACCTTTAAAAACTTTAATTAAAGCCTAAATCTCCATTGATGATTGAAAATCTTTATATCGCAAGTACCTTTGTTTTTGATCATGATGATATTGATGATGTAACAACGGTTATTCAAGAAGAAGGGATTTATCAAATGCCTGTCTTAAATGAAAATCATGAACTTTTAGGAATGATTACAGTTGACGACGCAATTGATATTTATGAGGAAGAAGCGATTGCAGATGTTCAAAAATTAACTGGGTTGTTTGGACTTTTAGATTCATCATTAATTAAAAGTGCCTTTTCAAGATTACCATGGTTATTATTACTACTTGTCTTATCTTTGCCAATAGCGGTTGTGATGAGTGGATTTGAACATATTATTTCAAAATATACAATTTTAATTGTGTTTCAGCCGTTAATTTTGGCGGTTGCGGGTAACTTTGGAACACAAAGTTTTTCAACTAGTTTACTTGTTTTAAAATCTTTATGTAGATAGTCCTTATAAGAGCCATGTTAAAGAAGAGTTGCTGTCTTCTTTATATATAGGTTTAGCGGCTGGCGTAGTTGGTTTTATCATAACGTTTTTGTTTATTTTAATTAATCCTAGCCTTAATCAAAGTCCGCTAGTATTTGCAAGTATAATTGGAGTCACATTACTTTTAACAATGGTAATTACATCGCTTATTTCAACAATGATTCCTAAGATATTTAAAGGTTTAGGTTTTGATCCCGCAAACGCTAGTGGTCCACTAATTACGACACTAATAGATATTTTAACGATTATTTTATATTATGGTCTTGCCGTATTATTTGTTGAGGTATTCATATGAAAAAACCACTTATGAGATTTTATCAAAACAATTATATAACTTTAAATGAAATTTATGATGTTAAAGAGGCAATGAATGAAGTTGTTTCTAAAACAGAAGATGCGACAATGATTGATTATTTATATGTTGTTGATAAGAAAAATAAATTATTAGGTGTTATCCCTCTGAAGAATTTGATTATTGCGCGTGCCCCAAAGAAAATTAAAAACTTAATGTTAACAAAATATCGTTTTTTAAAAGAAGAAACACCTTTGTATCAAGCGATTGATATAATTCAGCATTATGACTTAGAAATGATTCCAATTATTGATAAACAAGGAATATTAAAAGGAATTTTTACTGCTGAAGATGCCCTTGATTTATTAAAAGAAGAAACACTAGAACAATATCGAAATTTAGCAGCGATTACTGAGGAGTCTGTTGACACCAAAGCTCATAAAAAAGCTAAATCTCGCTTTCCATGGTTGTTTGTTTTAATGATTTTATCAATTTTTACATCAACAACAGTATCACTATTTGAAAAGACGATTAGTGCTGTGGTGGTCTTAGCATATTTTCAAACGATGATTCTCGCAATGGCTGGTAATGTTAGCACACAATCTTTAGCATCAACAGTCATTAAAGCAACTAAAGATCCTAAGTCTAAAATATCAATTCATTTATTTAAAGAAATAGTAATTGGATTTATTAATAGTTTAATGTGCGCATTATTTGGCTTTTTAGCAACATATATATTTTTATATATTCTAAAATATGATAATACAAGGATTTTAAATGTTAGTTTTGTCGTTTCCCTATCTTTATTTATTAGTTTGGGAATTGGAACTTTAACAGGAGCATTTATTCCAGCACTTTTAAAGAAAATGAGTGTTGATCCGAGTGTTGCCTCAGGACCATTTATGACTACTGTTAATGATATGTTTAGTTTAATTGTTTATTTGGGTTTAGCAACAATACTGTTACTATAGGAGAAATTTAAAATGAAAGAAAAGTATTTAAGTTTTAGAAAAAAGATTAACGCATATTCATATGCATTATGGTTATTATCATGGGATGCTGAAACAGAAAGTCCCAGTGAAGCCCATAATTATAGAGTAAGACAAATGGAAGTTTTACATAAAGAAAATTATCGTCTTTTAATGAGTAAAGAAAGAATTGAAACAATCGAGGCTTTATTAAAAGAAGAGAAGTTGGACGCTCTATTTAAGCGTGAATTAGAATTAGAAAAAAAGAGTATAGACAGAATTAAAAAGATTCCTGAAGAAGAGTATTTAAAATATCAAACGCTTATACAAGAAAGTATGGTTGTTTGGAAAAAAGCTAAAGAAGAAAGTAATTTTAAAATTTTTGAAGATACTTTAGATGAAATTATTACATATAATAAAAAACTAATTAAATATTTAGAAACTGATACTTTAAAAGGCTATAATGTTTTACTTGATATGTATGAAGAAAATATGACTATTAGAGATTATGATATGTTTTTTAATACACTTAATAAAGAATTAGTTCCTTTTGTTTTAGAAGTTGCAAAAAATAAAAGAAGACATCCAAAAGTATTAACTCATGGTAATTTCGATAAAGATCTTCAAAGAAAATTTAATCGCGATTTAGCGGGCATCTTTAATTATGATTTAAATAAAGGTGTTATTAAAGAAAGTGTTCACCCATTTACAAGCGGACTTGTTTCGGTAGATACAAGAATTACGACTGCTTACCATAACAATATTGATTCAGCAATTTTCTCAACAATCCATGAAATGGGACATGCGATTTATGAACAACAAGTAAATCACGAATTTGATGGCACTGCCTTATCAGGTGGTGTATCAATGGGAATTCATGAATCACAATCAAGATTTTATGAAAATATTATTGGAAGAGGTTATGCTTTTTGGGAAACTCATTATAGTAAGTTAAGAGAATATTTCCCAGTTTTAAAACGCGTTTCCCTAGAAGAATTTTATGCATATATTAACCGTGTTAAATGTGATTTTATTAGAATTGATAGTGATGAACTTACTTATTCATTACATATTATGGTTAGATATGAAATTGAAAAACAAATCTTTAATGGTAACTTAAAAACAAAAGATATTCCTAAATTATGGAATAAACTTTATAAGGAATATTTAGGAGTTAATGTTAAGAAAGATTCATTAGGTGCCCTACAAGATATTCACTGGTCAATGGGTTCGTTTGGCTATTTTCCAACTTATGCATTAGGTTCAGCAATTGCGGCACAGTTATATTATGAAATGGAAAAAGATTTTAATGTTAAACTCGCAATTAAAGAAGGAAAAATTTCTAAAATCAACGATTGGCTAAAAGAAAAAATCCATAAATATGGTCGTTTACATACTCCAAAAGAATTATTAATGATTGCGACAAAGGAACCATTTAATCCTAAATATTATATTAGATACTTAAAGGAAAAATTTAGAGATTTATATGAAATCAATTAAGACACTTTTTAAAATTGGACACGGGCCTTCTAGTAGCCATACAATGGGACCAGGATTCGCCAGTGAAAGAGTGAAGAAAATGTATCCTAATCATAGTTTTAGAGTAACACTTTATAATTCACTTGCACTAACGGGAGAAGGTCATTTGACAAATGAAGTTATTAAAAACATCCTAAAAGATGTTTCTTTTAAGGCAACCTTAGATCCCAATAGGCATCCCAATTTTCTAATTTTTGAAGTGTTTAAAGATAATGAAAAAATAGATGAAATTGAAGTTGTTTCATTAGGTGGTGGCGATATTTCGTTTAATAATGAAACATTAGAAGGAAAAAACATCTATCCACATAAGTCATTTGATGAAATTAGAAATTATTGTCAAAAAAATAATGTTTCATTAGTGGATTACATTAAAAAATATGATACTAATGATTTATTTCCATATCTAGAAACAGTTTATGACCAAATGATTAAGACAATTAAAACTGGGATTAAACAAAAAGGTTTACTACCTGGAGAATTAAAAGTTGCAAGAAAAGCTCATAAACTTTATGAAAGCGCCCTAAAACAAGAAGATGTTAACTTAAGGCATAGAACACTTTTATCAACTTATGCATTTTCAGTAAGTGAGGAAAATGCGGCTGGGGGGATTGTGGTAACAGCACCGACTTGTGGAGCTAGTGGAATTTTACCGGCAGTACTTTATTATGCTGATAATATTGATAAGTTTGAAAGAAAGAAAATTATTAACGCACTTGCGGTTGCTGGTCTTTTTGGAAATATTATTAGAAGAAATGCTACCATCTCTGGTGCTGTTGGCGGTTGTCAAGCTGAAGTAGGAAGTGCTTGTAGTATGGCAGCGGCAGCTTACGCTTATTTGCAAGGTGAATCAATAGAACAAATTGAATATGCTGCTGAAATTGCGATGGAACATCATTTAGGTTTAACTTGTGATCCAGTAATGGGATATGTACAGATTCCTTGTATTGAAAGAAATGCGGTTGCAGCTTTAAGAGCGATTAACGCAAGCGAGTTAGCACTTATATTATTTGAAACAAGAAAAATTTCTTTTGATATGATTGTTAAAACAATGTATGAAACTGGTCTTGATATGGATCCAAAATATAAAGAAACAAGTAAAGCGGGAATGGCAACCATCTACAAAGAATTAGAAAAAAAGGCACTTTAATTCAAAAATATTATTTATGTAAATATTGTAAAGAAAAAAGGCGAATTTCATTCGCTTTTCTTCTTTGTAAGCACTTTTTAAATGAAAAGTCTAAAAATTATTTAAGTAATATGTTATAATTCCATAAGTTGAAAGAAGGTTATAATATGTTAAAACTTGTCAACATTAAAAAAGATTATTTAATTGCCGGTAAACCATTTACGGCACTTAAAAACATTAATCTTTCTTTTGAAAAAAGTGACTTTGTTGCTATATTAGGCCCAAGTGGTTGTGGAAAAACAACCCTTTTAAACATAATTGGTGGATTAGATCAATATACAGATGGAGATTTGATAATTGAAGGTAAATCCACAAAAGAGTTTAAAGATCATGATTGGGATTATTATAGGAATAATAAAGTTGGATTCATTTTTCAAAATTATCATTTAATTAATCACATTTCTATTATTGAAAACGTTGAAATGGGAATGGCTTTAAGTGGTATTTCTGCAAAAGAAAGGAAAGAAAGAGCAAAAGAAGTATTAAAACGTGTTGGTTTAGAAGATCAAATGTATAAAAAGTCTGCTCAATTATCAGGTGGACAAAAACAACGTGCAGCAATTGCTAGAGCTCTTGCCAATAATCCAGAAATTATACTTGCGGATGAACCAACTGGAGCATTAGATACTAAAACAAGCGTCCAAATTTTGGAATTAATTAAAGAAATATCTAAAGATAAGTTAGTAATTATGGTTACGCATAATCAAAAACTTGCCAACAAATATGCAACAAGAACGATTAATCTTTTAGATGGTGAATTAGTTAGTGATACAAAAATAAGCGAAATGGAAGCGGAAGAAGAAAAATATAATCCTAGAAAAACATCTATGAATTATTGGGAAGCCATTAAACTTTCATTTAGAAACTTAAGAACTAAATTAGGTCGTACACTCACAACTGCGTTTGCGGGAAGCATTGGAATTATTGGAGTTTTACTAGTTTTAGGATTAGGAAATGGCTTTAATCAGACAATAAGAGATATAGAAAGAGAATCTCTCGCAACTGTTCCACTTTTGATTAATGAAATTCATTTAGATTTAGATATTAGTTCTTTTCAAAGAGAAGCTGTTAATAAGGGTGGATTTCAGGCATATGATCCTAAAAATCGAAGGGGGAGTCATGTAAACAATATCACTAAGGACTACATAGAATATTTAAATGAAAATTTAGATAAAAAAACGATAAGAAGTATTGAGCAAGGTTATACTAATCAAAAACTATTTTTAAAGAAAGATGATGAGGAAAATGTTTCTTTACTTCAAGAAGGAATTTTCTTTCAATTAGAACCAGCATTTTTAGAAGAATATTACCAAGTTATTTCCGGTAGATTATATGATACTAAAATGACAGAAGATAACAATTTTGAAGTCGTTATATTAATGAATAAATACTATCAAGTCAATAAATATGTATTAGAAGCTTTTGGATTTGATTCAAGTCTCATTATTCCTTATGATGAGATTGTTGGAAAAGAAATAAAGTTAGCTAAATATAATGATTACTATAAAAAAACAACCTTCTTAGATAAAGAAGTATATAGGGTCAATGATGATTTAAAAGATGCTTATAATAATGGAGTAACTTTAAAGGTTGTTGGAGTTTTAATGCCCAAAGAAGAAACTATGTTTTCAATGGGGGATGGAATTTTCCATGCGGAAGCATTAAGTAAACACTTTATTAACATGGCGCAAAGTTCAAATATTGTTGCTGATCAAATGAATAAAGACTATGTGGTTTTTGATTTTAGCGTTGATATTAGTGGTAATAAAATTCAAGTTCCAGCAGGAACACCTTTTACACCACAATTTACAAAGGAAATGGCTTTAAAACATTTAGGAAATTCAGATATTCCTACAACATTAGCGATTTATCCAAATAGTTATGAAGATAAAATCAAGATTAAAGAAGTTTTAAATGAATATAACAAAAACTTAGAAGACAAAGATAAGATTTTATATACAGATATTACTGAAAGTATTGGAAATGCGATGGGAGAAGTTGTGAATATGGTCCAAATCGTTTTAGTCGTATTTGCCTCAATTAGTTTAGTTGTTTCATCAATAATGATAGGAATCATTACTTATGTCAGTGTTTTAGAAAGGACACAAGAAATCGGTATTTTAAGAGCTCTCGGGGCAAGAAAGAAAGATATTAAACGTGTCTTCAATAGCGAAACTTTCTTGATTGGTTTAACAAGTGGAATTATGGGAAGTTTAATTAGTATTTTAATTTCATTCCCACTTAATATTTGGATTGAGTCATTAGAATCAGCAATGGATAACATTATTAGGATTAATTATATTCATGTTGGTAGTATGATAATTATTAGCGTTTTATTAACATTTATTGCGGGATTAATTCCATCAGCAATTGCGGCAAGAAAAAATCCAGTTGAAGCTTTAAGGCATAATGAGTAACAAAAAAGGCTTGAAAATTCAAGCCTTTTTAATTTTTAAATTTATTATTTTTCAATGATGTAAGGGAACTCTTCAGTTGAGACTTGTTCAACAATAGCATCATCACGTTCAATAGAGGTAAATAAGAAGATTGTTAAAATGGTGTAGATAAGCATATGAATTGTATTATCCATTAACCCATGGAAAAAAGTAGTTAACCATGCGATTGCGGCGATAGCTATATATATAGTTAATTTTTTAACAATAATTGATAATTGCGAAATTATTAAAACCGCAACTGCAGCAACTCCAAATAAACCTGAAACAGCAATTGTGTGAAAGACTGTACTATGATAAACTTGAATTCTATTGGAGTTGCCCATATCTAATGCATAAGTCCAACCAGCACCGAAATAAGGATATTTTTTGAAGATTTCAAATGCATTTTTATAAAGAGTCAATCTAAAACTTGAAAATGTGTCAAAATCTTTAATCCCACCTTGTCTAAAGAGACGATATAAAAGTAATGGAATTCGTCTATCAACAACCATTGGTATAAGCGCTAAAATGGCGAGTGAAGTTGCGATAATGAATTGTTCTTTTGTACCTTTTGCAATAATTAATACATAGAATATTAATAACATTACTGCCCAACTTATCCAGCCACCTCTTGAACCGCTTAATATTACCGCAATAACGCTTAATGATGGGAAAATCCATAAAAAATATTTTTTTGGATATTTGAAAATCATATATATTTGACCAGCTGATAATAGTGTTAAGAAAATAATAACATCATTAATATTACCATAACCTAAATCACTATTTCCCCAAGCTATTGTAAGACCTTCGGTTACAACTGCTTCAACTCCTTGTGAGAAGTTCATAGCAAGTAAGCCTTTTAGATAACCACCATATAATTGAATTAAAAGTGTAAAGCTTGCGAAGAAAAAGTATCTAAGGATTGTTTCTGTTTTACTATAACTAGTATTCAATATAAACAAATAAATGGCTAAATATAAAAACCCAATTGTACTAATCGTAAAAAATGTTTTTGAAAATGGGATATAAAGCATTGGGAGGAAATAACTTATTGCAATGAGTAAAAACCCTAATGATAAGAAACCTATATTAAACTTGTGTCTGAATCTTAATATATGAATTGTAAGTCCAGTAATAACAAGTCCAGAAATTATATACATAAAACTTAACTCTCTAATATCTTGCAAACCTAAGTTTTTTGTGTTAACCATGAAAAGTAGACTTATGAATATTGGAATAGCATAAGATGTATCTTTGTATGTAGCAAGAATTAATGCTGCTAAAAGTAGATAAACAACAATAAATAATCTGTTTATTATTTCAAGATTCCCACTAAACATCCAAACAACTGCTGCAACAACACTTAAAATTAATGGATAAATATTGCTTTTTAAAAAATTTTCCAATTTAATCGCATTAAACTCCTTTTATAAAATAGTTATGTTTTTTCTCAAATTCAATAGTTGTTAAAGGTCCGTGACCGGGATAAACAACTGTTTTATCTGGCAATTTGTACAATTTATGTTTTATACTATGCTCTAAGTCAGCAAAACTACTTAAATAAAGATCAGTTCTTCCAACAGTCCCTTTAAATAAAGTATCACCACTAAACAAGATATTATTGTGATATAAAGAAGTAGAACCATAAGAATGCCCGGGTGTTTCAATTACTTTAAACAAATAATTAAAAAACGAAATATAATCGCCTTCTTTAGTAAAAATATCAACTTTTACATCTTCAAATAAACCCATTTGGGGATTTTTTCCGTACCAATAACGATCTTTAATAGGTGCATAAACCATTGCTTTTGGAAAATTCTTTTTTAAGAAATTAACTCCACCAACATGATCAATATGCCCATGTGTAATATAAATAATTTCAACAATTAGTCCATTTTCGGTTAAAAAGTTTAATAACTCATTTGATTCAAACCCTGGATCAATTATCATTGCTTTAAAATCTTTATATAACACATAACAGTTACTTTGATAAGGTCCTATAACAAAAATTTTCAAATTCAAATTAAATAATATCCCCTTTCATTCTAATTTTAATACAATTTAGCAATTATTAAAGTGTTTTTTAATATTTTTTCGTTATTTAACTTCAATTTTGCTGATTTTACTACTCTATTATATATCTATTGAACCATCATAAATGGCTTTAACATCAATTTAAATGATTATTTTCAAAAACCAATAATGATTCGTAAATGTGTTTTACTTTTTCATATTATTTGATATATGATATCCAAAATAAACAGATCTATATGTCCATTTAATCATCTGGTAGAAACTCAAAATAAGGCGGTTAACCAGAAAATTGTAATGGTAAATTTGAAGATTTAATTAATATTCATGAAAAGTTAGAAATTGTTTCTAAAGAAGATAATGAAGGAATATCTCCATTTTTTTATTAAGAAAAGAAAAAGATGCAATTAGCACCTTTTCTTACTCTTCGTCAGCGACGACTACCTTACCCTTATATTCACCAGTCATAGGATTTACTCTATGTGGCATTACAAAATCACCTGTGTTTTTATCAATCACTAATGTAGGTTTTTGTAATTTATAATGAGTGCGGCGTTTTCTTTTTCTGGTTTTTCCCGTTCTTCTAAAAGGAACAGCCATAATATTACCTCCATATCAATTAGTTTTCGTAGATGTTTATTGGCATCTCTGCCACTAACCATCCCCAAACTAATTCATAAATATCAACTTTATTATCAACAATCTTATACTCTGTTTCACTAGTATCACTAACATCATCATCTAAATGAAATTCAAGTTTATACTTTTTTTCTTTCAGTGTATCCGATGTAAGATACGTAAGCTCAACACTAACATCAAGTGAAAATTCGATATGAGTACTATACAAAAACTTATATGTTCCTTTAACATGACAAATATCAATATCTTCAATAATATCTATGTTTTTTAATTCTTTTTTGTAATCAATTTCTAAATCTATTCCATGAAATTGGTTTTCTTTTAGTTCTAAAAGTGTATAAATCATTTTATCACCAACGGAATGTATTATAACAAACCAAAGTGCTAATGTCAATAAAAGAAAACTATCCAAATTAAAGAGCTTTAAATTGACATTTTCCCTCTTAAAAAACGTTTTAAATTTGTTAAAAATATTACTGTATCTCTCTCTAGTTCATAATTTTCTGATTTTGTGTCCTTATTTATTAGATAAATTCTTAAAGGAACATCAATACTTCTATCTTGAAGTAGTATTTTAAATTCTAACAATTGATGAAAAACTTCGTTAATTTGTTTAAACTTAAGTGATGCTTCAATTCCTTTAATATCTAAATAAGAAACCTCTAAACTGTAGTCATTATAAACTTGGCCTTTGGCATGATCCACTACTGATGTGTAATAATATAAAAAATCACTACCAAAAGACAAACTAGTAAATCTAGCGATATCATAACGCATTTTGTTTTCATCATATATGACTCTTGCTTTTGCTCTGTCTAATAAACCTTCAGGATATGATGTTACTAAAGATTCAAACTCAAGTGGTTCAGATTTAATTCCTAAAAACTCTATCCCTCTTGAATATGCTTCATTTAAATCTTTTGCTACTAATTCGTCAAATTTTTCTATTCTGTCTTTTTTAGGTGATGCAAAAAACTTTTCTACAATTTTTTTTCTTTCCATTAAATGCCTCCTATTTTAGAAAATAATGTATCTTGTTTTTATTTACGCAAAACTAATGTTAAAATCACAAAGAAAACAAAAAGCACAACTAAAACGAATGTTGAACGCATTAAAAACAACTCAAGTCCTCTAGCTTTTTGGTTTTTAAATAGTTCTGATTTTTCACCACTAAATGCTTCTTGAATGTTGTCTTGTGATTCTTGAACAGCTACAAAAAGTATAATTAGTATTCCTAAAATTAGAACTACTACATCACTCCAAATCATAAATATCTGTATACTCTATATGTAATATGCAGTCTACGTTTTAGAGTATATTATCCTTTCTTTTAGAAATTGACTGCCTATTATAAAATGAATTTAAGTATTGTGGCTTTTCTTCATACAATTACATCTTTGAATTTTTACTACCACGACCCTATTTCAAATTTTCAAGGGGTTACTGGACTTATATAGTAATCTCCTTAAAACACACGAGTATTTTAACAATATCTTACAGAATTGTCAAAGAATAAAACGATAATGTATTTTGTATAGTTAGTAGAACTAACTTTTTAAGTGTTGTTAATACTTTAAACGTCTTTAATGTGTGTGTTTCTTTTTTCTTTTTATATCATATCACATAAAAAGTGTTAAATAAAGATATTCTCACTCTCAGTCTAAGAAAAGTTGTGTGTGTACATCTTGAACGAAATAATATTTTAAATTCTAATTATGTATGCAGAGGTAAAAAATGGTTCTAAACTTTCTTTGTTTTTGATTCAATAAACAGTATCTAAAATTGATATTTTAATCAAATAAGTTTATTTAAACGGAGGTAATTTTTTATAAATGTATGCCTGACAATATCAAATAATTCTTTCATCAGTTTTTTAATTTTAGTTATAAATATTCATTTTAAAATACTATTTTAAATGGTGTTTGAAAATGTTGTTAAAGTTTCTTTTAATGTAAGAGGTGTTATTGTTTTTTCTTAAAAAAAATGAAAAGATAGAAAATGTCTCTATTAAGACTTATAAAAGCTATAAATGTGTACTGAAAACATATATATTTTTGGACCTGTTTCAGATGTTAAAAAATAAGAAAAATGCAGCATTTTTTGAGTTTTCGTTTTTCAAAACCAATTTCACTAAAATTAACATATGTATAGTTTTTTTGACTTTCAATGACAGGGTTTTAGCGGTATTAAGGCAATTTATAATATTTTTCGTCCTTTTTGAAGTGATTGAAATACTATATATTTGACATTAACTTCGTTATATTATACAATATTATAAAATAAAATAAGTTTTAGATTCTAAAAGATTAGTTTTTAAAGTGTGTGAAACATTTTGGAAAAAGGGTTGTTGTGAGAAAAACTGACAACTTAAAAAAAACACTTTCATTTTAAATACATATCTATTATAATCATGTTGACGTTTTCTAGGGTTGTTTAAATGTAAAACAGTGAAAACGGCTTAGTTATCAGGAATCACAGTGTTTTAAGCACCGAAAATGTGGTTTCATATAAAAGAGATGGTGTTATATTAAATCTATTGGTTATCTATGATGAAGAAAAATTTGTTTAAAATAGTTTTAGGAACAATATTAGCAGTTTTAGTTTCTTTAATTGTTGTGTTGACTATTTTGTTAGTTAATGAGAAGAAAAAAGAAAGCCCAACAATCAATGCTGAAATCACTACTTACAAAGGAGTTGTTCCAAATTTTCAAATGGATTTAATTCTTAGTGATTCAAAAGGGGTAATTGATAAAGAAAAAGTTACAATTATAGTTGATGATAGTGAAGTCAATTACGATGTAGTTGGCAAGTATTCTGTAATAGTAAAAGTTATTTATGAAAAAAAAACATACAGTTACGTTGTCCAAGTAGATGTGTTGCCTAAAAAATTAGTCATAAGCAAAAGTATTGTTGTTGTTAGTATAGGCGATGAAAATATTGATTGGGTTAATCTTATTGATGTTAAAGATTATTTAGGGAACAAGGTTGTTGATGTTGAAGTTGATTTAAGCAATGTTAATTTGACAAAAGAGGGTAAATACATTATCAAAGTTACAGCTACAGATAAGGAAGGTAATGTTGGAACTCAAAATGTTGAATTAAGAGTTACCGATTTAAGACCAACTCTTGAATTTAAAAAAGGTTTTTCGTCACCTATTCTTTACGAAGTTGGTAGTGACTTTGATTTAAATTTTTATCTCCGCGCGCGTGATAATAAAGGAACAGACGTAAGTTCTTCAATTAAGTTTTTGGATAAAAATGTTTTATTCAACACAGTTGGGATTTATAGTACTAAGGTTGGTTGCGAAGACAATGATGGAAGGATAAGTTTTTTGGAAATAGAAATAAAGGTTATTCCAAAAGAAGAAGATCAAAGACCTATTTTAAGTGGTATAAAAGAAAGTTTCTTAACAATGGTCGGTAATGAAATAAGCGATGAAGAATTATTAGAAGGGGTAACGGCACATGATGCTTATGGAGATTTAACAAGCGAAATTAAGTTAAATAAAGAAAAAGTGAATTTTTATAAAGATGGAATTTATCAAGTGTACTACACTGTTACAAATTCTTTAGAAAACCCGTTAGAGTTTACTACTACAGGAATTACTACTATTGAAGTTGTTGAAGCAGATTGTGAAGGACCAGTGTTAGAGTTTGACAGTGAGACTTTGTATGTAGAAGTGAATATAATTTCTAATTTATTAGAAGGAGTTACGTGTTATGATTTATTGGACAAAGAGATATCTATTGATAGTATAGAGATTACCCCTAGTGAAATAGATTTTAGTGTATTGGGTGAACATAGACTCAAATATAGTGTCAATGATAGGTTTGGAAATAACACTTATAAATTTAGAAATTTAGTTATTAGAGATACAACTAAACCGGTGATTTCTGGTTTAGATGAAATAATTACTACCACAAGAAGTGATAGTTGGACTTATGATGCCATTAAACAAGGAATTATTGTTAACGATAATTACGATGGCAACATAACAAATCAATTAAAGATTCTTTATGGTGATGTAAATATTTTAGAAGACAGAGAAGTAGCAAATGAAATATTTACAAACATAGGAGAATATAATTTGGTTTATCAAGTTACTGATAGTTCAGGTAATAAAACAATTAAAGAAGTTATTTTAAATGTGACCTGAGTTTGGAGGTATGAATCATGAAAAATCATTTTAATTTTGCAAATAAAATACTTAAAATAATTGCGGTGTTGCTCTTGGGAGCGGTTATCGTTTTTTCAGGTTCTAGAACAACAATTTTAGAAGCAAGCGAACCTTTTTCTGGTTCTGGAACTGAAACAGATCCTTACTTGATTCAAAGTGTTACTGATATGAATGCATTGTCATCCAGAGTGGCTGCTGGTAATACATATCAAGGCATTTATTTTAAAGTAGCAAATGGAGTTACATCACTTTCTTTAGGAAATTTTGTACCTATTGGAAATGCTACAACTAATTTCATGGGTAACTTTGATGGAAATGGAGCAGAGTTTATTCTTGCTATTAGTAGAGGTAGCGTAAATAATGTAGGACTTTTTGGTTATACGAGTGGAGCTACAATAAAGAATCTT
Organism: Acholeplasmatales bacterium; assembly: GCA_050949105.1. GTDB lineage: Bacteria > Bacillota_I > Bacilli_A > Acholeplasmatales > UBA5453 > DUQU01. The sequence continues at coordinate 81,076 of JBMNFC010000011.1, read as the reverse complement.
TATACGACAGGTTCTGTGGTTGGATATTCTTATACAGGTGCAGTAGTTGGTTATGCTGCTGCTAATACAACGATAAAACATGTATACAATTTAGCGACAGTTAATGGTTATAATTATACGGGTGGTATTGTTGGTTTGATGATATCATCAACAATAGAAGAATCTTTTAATAATGCAAAAATTCAAGCAACATATGATTGTGTAGGCGGTATAGTGGGGCAAATGCAAGGTAGTACAGTAAGTAATGCCTACAATAAAGGAGAAATACTTGGTAGACAATATATTGGTGGTGTATTTGGTATTGCAACACACGCGACGACAATACAGAATGTGTATAGTTCTGGGTTAGTATCAGCACAATCATCATCATATGTTGGTGGTATTACTGGATACGGTTTACCAAGCGGTACTTTTGTGAATATGTATTATGATACTTCTGTTTTAGTTGACTATACTCCGCCGGGTGGTAGTAAACCTCCAACATTTGGAAATGCATACGGAAAAACAACAGACTTTTTTACAATTAATGCTGCAACAAATACTGGTTTTTCTTCTGATATATGGACTTTTAAAAATAAAAGTGGAACAATATGTTATTATCCTCAGTTAAAGTTTTTTGCACAACATGCAAATTCAAATACTGTTACAAACTCACTTACATCAGTTACCATTAACATATATAACGGAATAGGAACCGAAGAATTACCATTTTTGATAACGAATAAGTCAGATATGGATGCTTTATCAGTAAATGTTGGCAAAGGTAACACCTATGAAGGATACTATCTTAAAGTAAGAGACAATGTTACTGATATTAATCTATTGAATTTTAATCCAATAGGTAACGCATCTACTAAATTCATGGGTACATTTGATGGTAATGGAGTTAACTTTAATCTGGCCATTAATAAAGCATCTCAAAATTATATTGGGATTTTTGGTTATGTAGAAAAAGGAACAATTAAAAACTTTTCAGTTAGTGGGTCAATTAAGGGAGGAACATATACTGGTGCGGCTGCAGGATATCTTGACGCAGGAGCTACGATTGATAATGTTTATAATACTGCCAATGTTGAAGGTGGAGCTCGTGTTGGTGGTATTGTAGGAGAAGCATTTAGAAATACATATATATTAAATGTTTATAACAGAGGAGAAATCATTGGTAATGGTTCATATGTTGGTGGTATAGCAGGATTATGGTATACGTATTATATTGGTAATACAAACGCGTATAGTTCAGGTTTAGTTTCAGCAAGAGATTCAAACAATGGTGGTGTTACTGGTTATATTGAAGGAAGCGTAAATTCTAGAAACATTTATTATGATGTTACTGTAATGGCAAACTACATACAAAAATCTGGTTATTACAAACCACCGAGTGTTGCGAATGGTGTAGATCGAAGAACAACTGATGATTTTTTAAATGCGGATAGTAGTTTTTTAACCACAACATTCACATATATAGGAGTAGAAGGACAGTATGGATATTATCCGCAACTGACATATTTTGCGTCTCATAGTAATGCTGATATAAGAAGTAGATCTTTAAATTCCGTAAAATTCTCTATTGTTGATGGGTTGGGAACAGAAGAATTTCCAATATTAATCAGAACAAAAGCAGATATGGACAAAATAAACACGAAAATCACTAATAAAGATACTCAAGAAGGAATTTATTATAAAGTAGCGGATGGAGTAACATTATTTGAACTTGGAAATTGGCTTCCAATCGGAAATGCTACAACCAATTTCATGGGTAACTTTGATGGAAATGGAGCAGAGTTTATTCTTGCTATTAGTAGAGGTAGTGTAAATAATATAGGACTTTTTGGTTATACGAGTGGAGCTACAATAAAGAATCTTTATACGACAGGTTCTGTGGTTGGATATTCTTATACAGGTGCAGTAGTTGGTTATGCTGCTGCTAATACAACGATAAAACATGTATACAATTTAGCGACAGTTAATGGTTATAATTATACGGGTGGTATTGTTGGTTTGATGATATCATCAACAATAGAAGAATCTTTTAATAATGCAAAAATTCAAGCAACATATGATTGTGTAGGCGGTATAGTGGGGCAAATGCAAGCTAGTACTATAAGTAATGCCTACAATAAAGGAGAAATACTTGGTAGACATTATATTGGTGGTGTATTTGGTATTGCAACACACGCGACGACAATACAGAATGTGTATAATTCTGGATTAGTATCAGCACAATCATCATCATATGTTGGTGGTATTACTGGATACGGTTTACCAAGCGGTACTTTTGACAGATTATATTATGATACATCTATTTTAATTGATTACACTCCGCCGGGTGGTAATAAACCTCCGGTACTTGGACATGTGTATGGAAGAACAACAGACTTTTTTACAATTGATGCGAAAACAAATACTGGTTTTTCTTCTGTTGTATGGACTTTTAAAGATAAAAGTGGATCAACAAGTTATTATCCTCAGTTAAAGTTTTTTGCGCAACATACAAATTCAAATACTGTTACAAACTCACTTACATCGGTTACTATAGATGTAGGTGATGGATTAGGAACTGAAAATTCACCATTTTTGATAAGAGATAAATCAGATATGGATGCTTTATCAATAAATGTTGGAAAAGGTAACACTTATGAAGGATACTACATAAAAGTAGATGATGGTGTTACTGATATTGAACTATTAAATTTTAATCCAATAGGTGACGCATCTACTAAATTCATGGGTACATTTGATGGTAATGGAGTTAACTTTAATCTGGCCATTAATAAAGCATCTCAAAATTATATTGGGATTTTTGGTTATGTAGAAAAAGGAACAATTAAAAACTTTTCAGTTAGTGGGTCAATTAAGGGAGGAACATATACTGGTGCGGCTGCAGGATATCTTAACGCAGGAGCTACGATTGATAATGTTTATAATACTGCCAATGTTGAAGGTGGAGCTCGTGTTGGTGGTATTGTAGGAGAAGCATTTAGAAATACATATATATTAAATGTTTATAACAGAGGAGAAATCATTGGTAATGGTTCATATGTTGGTGGTATAGCAGGATTATGGTATACGTATTATATTGGTAATACAAACGCGTATAGTTCAGGTTTAGTTTCAGCAAGAGATTCAAACAATGGTGGTGTTACTGGTTATATTGAAGGAAGCGTAAATTCTAGAAACATTTATTATGATGTTACTGTAATGGCAAACTACATACAAAAATCTGGTTATTACAAACCAGCGTGTGTTGCGAATGGTGTAGATCAAAGAACAACTGATGATTTTTTAACTGCTGACAGTAATTTTTTAACGGATACATATACATATAAGGGAGTAGAAGGACAATACGGCTATTATCCGCAACTAACATATTTTGCTACACATAGTAGCGATGATGTAAAAATTAGATCTTTAAATTCCGTAAAATTCTTTGTTGGTGATGGATTGGGAACAGAAGAAATTCCAATATTAATCAGAACAAAGGCAGATATGGACAAAATAAATACGAAAATCGCTAATAAAGATACTCAAGAAGGAATTTATTATAAAGTAGCGGATGGAGTAACATTATTTGAACTTGGAAACTGGCTTCCAATCGGAAATGACACAACTAATTTCATGGGTAACTTTGATGGTAATGGTGCAGAGTTTAATTTTACTATTAGTAGAGGTAGCGTAAATAATGTAGGACTTTTTGGTTATACGAGTGGAGCTACAATAAAGAATCTTTATACGACAGGTTCTGTGGTTGGATATTCTTATACAGGTGCAGTAGTTGGTTATGCTGCTGCTAATACAACGATAAAACATGTATACAATTTAGCGACAGTTAATGGTTATAATTATACGGGTGGTATTGTTGGTTTGATGATATCATCAACAATAGAAGAATCTTTTAATAATGCAAAAATTCAAGCAACATATGATTGTGTAGGCGGTATAGTGGGGCAAATGCAAGCTAGTACTATAAGTAATGCCTACAATAAAGGAGAAATACTTGGTAGATATTATATTGGTGGTGTATTTGGTACTGCAACACACGCGACGACAATACAGAATGTGTATAGTTCTGGATTAGTATCAGCACAATCATCATCATATGTTGGTGGTATTACTGGATACAGTTTACCAGGCGGTACTTTTGACAGATTATATTATGACACAACTGCTTTAATTAGTTACACTCCGCCGGGTGGTAATAAACCTCCGGTACTTGGACATGTGTATGGAAGAACAACAGACTTTTTTATAATAGATGCTGCAGTAAATACTGGCTTTTCTTCCGATATATGGAAATTTGGTACACATAATGGAACAATATACTATTATCCGGAGTTAAAGTTTTTTGCAGAAAATGCAAATGAGAATACTGTTACAAACTCACTTACATCGGTTACTATAGATGTAGGTGATGGATTAGGAACTGAAAATTCACCATTTTTGATAAGAGATAAATCAGATATGGATGCTTTATCAATAAATGTTGGAAAAGGTAACACTTATGAAGGATACTACATAAAAGTAGATGATGGTGTTACTGATATTGAACTATTAAATTTTAATCCAATAGGTGACGCATCTACTAAATTCATGGGTACATTTGATGGTAATGGAGTTAACTTTAATCTGGCCATTAATAAAGCATCTCAAAATTATATTGGGATTTTTGGTTATGTAGAAAAAGGAACAATTAAAAACTTTTCAGTTAGTGGGTCAATTAAGGGAGGAACATATACTGGTGCGGCTGCAGGATATCTTAACGCAGGAGCTACGATTGATAATGTTTATAATACTGCCAATGTTGAAGGTGGAGCTCGTGTTGGTGGTATTGTAGGAGAAGCATTTAGAAATACATATATATTAAATGTTTATAACAGAGGAGAAATCATTGGTAATGGTTCATATGTTGGTGGTATAGCAGGATTATGGTATTCGTATTATATTGGCGCCACAAACGCGTATAGTTCAGGTTTAGTTTCAGCAAGAGATTCAAACAATGGTGGTGTTACTGGTTATATTGAAGGAAGCGTAAATTCTAGAAATATTTATTATGATGTCACTGTAATGGCAAATTATGTACAAAAATCTGGTTATTACAAACCACCGAGTGTTGCGAATGGTGTAGATCGAAGAACAACTGATGATTTTTTAACTGCTGACAGTAATTTTTTAACGAACATATACACATATAGGGATATAGACATAGAAAATAACTATGGCTATTACCCACAACTAACTTACTTTGCTACACATAGTAATGCTGCTGTAAGAGATAGGTCTTTAAATTCGGTTAAAATATCACTTGGTGATGGGTTGGGAACAGAAGAATTTCCAATATTAATCAGAACAAAAGCAGATATGGACAAAATAAACACGAAAATCACTAATAAAGATACTCAAGAAGGAATTTATTATAAAGTAGCGGATGGAGTAACATTATTTGAACTTGGAAACTGGCTTCCAATCGGAAATGACACAACTAATTTCATGGGTAACTTTGATGGTAATGGTGCTCGTTTTAATTTTACTATTAGTAGAGGTAGTGTAAATAATATAGGACTTTTTGGTTATACGAGTGGAGCTACAATAAAGAATCTTTATACGACAGGTTCTGTGGTTGGATATTCTTATACAGGTGCAGTAGTTGGTTATGCTGCTGCTAATACAACGATAAAACATGTATACAATTTAGCGACAGTTAATGGTTATAATTATACGGGTGGTATTGTTGGTTTGATGATATCATCAACAATAGAAGAATCTTTTAATAATGCAAAAATTCAAGCAACATATGATTGTGTAGGCGGTATAGTGGGGCAAATGCAAGCTAGTACTATAAGTAATGCCTACAATAAAGGAGAAATACTTGGTAGATATTATATTGGTGGTGTATTTGGTACTGCAACACACGCGACGACAATACAGAATGTGTATAGTTCTGGATTAGTATCAGCACAATCATCATCATATGTTGGTGGTATTACTGGATACAGTTTACCAGGCGGTACTTTTGACAGATTATATTATGACACAACTGCTTTAATTAGTTACACTCCGCCGGGTGGTAATAAACCTCCGGTACTTGGACATGTGTATGGAAGAACAACAGACTTTTTTATAATAGATGCTGCAGTAAATACTGGCTTTTCTTCCGATATATGGAAATTTGGTACACATAATGGAACAATATACTATTATCCGGAGTTAAAGTTTTTTGCAGAAAATGCAAATGAGAATACTGTTACAAACTCACTTACATCGGTTACTATAGATGTAGGTGATGGATTAGGAACTGAACATTTCCCATTTTGGATAACGGATAAATCAGATATGGATGCTTTATCAGTAAATGTTGGCAAAGGTAACACCTATGAAGGATACTATCTTAAAGTAAGAGACAATGTTACTGATATTAATCTATTGAATTTTAATCCAATAGGTAACGCATCTACTAAATTCATGGGTACATTTGATGGTAATGGAGTTAACTTTAATCTGGCCATTAATAAAGCATCTCAAAATTATATTGGGATTTTTGGTTATGTAGAAAAAGGAACAATTAAAAACTTTTCAGTTAGTGGGTCAATTAAGGGAGGAACATATACTGGTGCGGCTGCAGGATATCTTAACGCAGGAGCTACGATTGATAATGTTTATAATACTGCCAATGTTGAAGGTGGAGCTCGTGTTGGTGGTATTGTAGGAGAAGCATTTAGAAATACATATATATTAAATGTTTATAACAGAGGAGAAATCATTGGTAATGGTTCATATGTTGGTGGTATAGCAGGATTATGGTATTCGTATTATATTGGCGCCACAAACGCGTATAGTTCAGGTTTAGTTTCAGCAAGAGATTCAAACAATGGTGGTGTTACTGGTTATATTGAAGGAAGCGTAAATTCTAGAAACATTTATTATGATGTTACTGTAATGGCAAACTACATACAAAAATCTGGTTATTACAAACCACCGAGTGTTGCGAATGGTGTAGATCGAAGAACAACTGATGATTTTTTAACTGCTGACAGTAATTTTTTAACGAACATATACACATATAGGGATATAGACATAGAAAATAACTATGGCTATTACCCACAACTAACTTACTTTGCTACACATAGTAATGCTGCTGTAAGAGATAGGTCTTTAAATTCGGTTAAAATATCACTTGGTGATGGGTTGGGAACAGAAGAATTTCCAATATTAATCAGAACAAAAGCAGATATGGACAAAATAAACACGAAAATCACTAATAAAGATACTCAAGAAGGAATTTATTATAAAGTAGCGGATGGAGTAACATTATTTGAACTTGGAAATTGGCTTCCAATCGGAAATGCTACAACCAATTTCATGGGTAACTTTGATGGAAATGGAGCAGAGTTTATTCTTGCTATTAGTAGAGGTAGTGTAAATAATATAGGACTTTTTGGTTATACGAGTGGAGCTACAATAAAGAATCTTTATACGACAGGTTCTGTGGTTGGATATTCTTATACAGGTGCAGTAGTTGGTTATGCTGCTGCTAATACAACGATAAAACATGTATACAATTTAGCGACAGTTAATGGTTATAATTATACGGGTGGTATTGTTGGTTTGATGATATCATCAACAATAGAAGAATCTTTTAATAATGCAAAAATTCAAGCAACATATGATTGTGTAGGCGGTATAGTGGGGCAAATGCAAGCTAGTACTATAAGTAATGCCTACAATAAAGGAGAAATACTTGGTAGACATTATATTGGTGGTGTATTTGGTATTGCAACACACGCGACGACAATACAGAATGTGTATAATTCTGGATTAGTATCAGCACAATCATCATCATATGTTGGTGGTATTACTGGATACGGTTTACCAAGCGGTACTTTTGTGAATATGTATTATGATACTTCTGTTTTAGCTGACTATACTCCGCCGGGTGGAAATAAACCGCCGCTAGTACATGATTATGGACGAGAAACGGTACAATTTATTGCAGAGTCAGATCCGGAAAACACTTTAGGTTTTGATCATACTACTTGGGAATTTAAATCAATTGCCGAGGGATATGCATATTACCCTCAAATTGAGTTTTTTGCACAACATTCAAACACTCAAATAGTTAATGATTCACTTGCATCGACACGTGTTACACCATTTAGAGGAAATGGTACTGAAGAATCACCATACTTAATTACAACACCGATGGAAATGTATGGATTAAGTATGTTAACAGTTTCAGGTGATGATGGACTTGGTATTTATTATAAAGCTCTTGCGAGAAACTATCATTTAGACTTATCGACTGTAAATTATTTACCAGTTGGTACTTTAAGTGTGCCATTTAGAGGGCACTTTGATGGAAATTCGCATACGTTTAATATGGAATATAATAAACTGCAAAATTATGTTGGTTTATTTGGTCATTTAGGAACTGAAGGAACAGTTAAGGATTTAGCTGTTTATGGCAACATAAAAGGTCAAGATTATGTTGGTGGTGTTATTGGTAATAACATGGGAACAGTTTCTAATGTTTACAATAGTGCCAATGTTGAAGGTAGAAATAATGTAGGTGGTATTTTTGGAGCTAATAGTGGTTCTTTAACTTTAACTTATAACCGCGGCATTATCCGTGCAACAGGCAATAACGTTGGCGGAATAGCTGGTTACAACTCAGGAACCATAAATAAAGGTTATAATGGCTCTAAGGTATCTGGTGTAAATAATGTAGGTGGAGTTATTGGTGTAAGTGAAGGTTCTGTAGAGAATTTATACTATGATAGTTCAATAGTTTTCTATCATTACGCAGGAGATTACAACAAACCAACAAAACCAATTGGAAATATTGATACAGCGTTAGAAACAGTATATGCATTAGAAAGTAATCAAATACGAGGAACTGACATTTTTACTGAAGATAACACTGGGTTGAATTTGCCACCAGCAAACTTTACTCTCAAGGAAACAGAACCAGTTTATGAATATTTTCCACAATTAGCTACATTTGCTAATCATGCTGATGAAAACGTCAGACAAATGTCAATAAACTCGGTTAAAATATATAGATTTAAAGGTGACGGAGATTCTTTAGAAAGTCCTTTCTATATTGTTGATGAATGGGATATGAAATTATTATCTGCAGCATCGGCAGTAGATAGATTTACAGGCAAGTTTTTTAAAGTATACAATCCAAATACTAATTTTAATTTAACAATGGAAGGTCTTGATTTTGATCCAATAGCACCTTCAAGTTCTATTCCTTTTGAAGGTTCGTTTGATGGTAATAACTCAACATTCCATCTGGGCTTAACAAAAGTGTATGGACATTATCTTGGATTGTTTAGATTTGCATCTAAAGCGCATATTCATGATTTAACACTAACAGGACAAGTTGGTTTTACAAGTAGTAACGCTAATTATATTGGTGGTCTTGTTGGTATAGCTTATCCAGGAACATTGATTGAAAACGTTGTTAATAAAGCGAATGTTTTTGGAAGATATTATGTTGGCGGAATTGTAGGTTTAGCTCAAAATTCAAATGCAAATGGAAATGTTATTATTAAAAATGTTTATAACTTAGGTAACATTACCACTGCTGTAGGGCACGCTGGCGGAGTTGTTGGACAAATGGGTACTAATGCCCAACTTATCAATGCATTTAGCCACGCAAAGATTTCTGGACGAACTAAAATTGGTGGTGTAGTTGGATATGCTACAGCTGGGTCATTAATTATCAATGTTTATTCTAGAGGAGAAGTTATTGGTAACACTGAAATTGGTGGAATAGCTGGTAATCTTAACAACGCAACACTCTTTAACGCTTATGCAGGTACTATAGTGTTTGGTCAAAATCCAAGTAACATTGGTGGAATAGTTGGTGTTACAGAGGGAGCATCAGTTGAGGTATCACATGCATACTATGATGAAACACTTGCTAAGGCATATGTCAAAGAATCATACATAACACCTGTTAGACCTGCGGGAAATATGGCGCATTCTAAATACTTAAAAGGTGTATTAAGAGACGAACTTACAGGTTCAAATATTTTAGGGGAAAATAAACTTTTATTAGACCAAGAAGTATGGACATTAACTTCTAATACGGATTTAGAATATTTTTATCCACAATTAAAGGTATTTGCTGAAAATCCATTAACTGAAACAGATTCACTCAATAGTGTTAGAGTGTTTGCTTTTGTTGGCGAAGGTACAGAAGAGTTTCCATTTATTATTACAAGTGTTAAAGATATGGTTAAACTATCTACATTAGTAGATAATGGCCATGATTTTGCAACTAAATATATTAAAGTTAAAGATGAATTACCAGAATTAGAGATGAATAAGGATTCTAGTGTATTATTAGCTACACCTTATAAACCAATTGGTTCAACAACTAAGCCGTTTAATGGAAACTTTAACGGAAATGGTGCTAATTTTAATCTTAATTTGGTGTATTCAACTGGAAATTCTGGTTTATTTGGATATGTTGGCCAATATGCTACAGTATATAATTTATCAACAAGTGGCTTAATTAGAGGAGCGAATAATCTTGGAAGTATTGCCGGAGTAAATAAAGGTAGTATTTATAATGTTTATTCTACAACTAAAGTAGAAGGAGGCCAAAATGTTGGTAATATAGTAGGGTTAAATGAAGGAACACTTAATTTATCATATTCAAGAGGTATTACTACTGGAACTCAAAATATTGGTGGTCTAGTAGGTTTAAATAATGGTAGTGACGCTGTTGTAAGTAATGCGTATGTATCTGGTATTGCTTTATCTAATACTAGTGATTCATTAGGTGCAATTATTGGACATGCAACAGCAAATTCTACAAACTATAATTTATATTATGATTTAACAAATGTTACCAATTATAAGACTCTTAAAGCTAAACCACAAGCTGCAATTTCAAATTTAGAAAATACGGATACTGTTTGTGGTAAAGAAGTTCATATATTAGCTTCTGGTGTTTTAGGAAGTGGTGCTTTAAATATTAATTTTGAAGATAACACTATGTGGGTACCGAAAGAGCCAGAGAGTTTTAATCAATATTATCCACAACTTGTTTATTTTGCTAATCACAAATTAGAAGAAACTAGAAATAAATCACTAGAATCAGTCTCTAAAGCTAGACTTGATGGTGGTGGTACTGAAAATGATCCTTTCTTAATTAGAAATGGATTTGATATGAAAATTGTTGCTGAACTTACTGCGAGTGGTTATAAGACCCAAGGTAAGTATTTTAAGGTTGCTGAAGATGTTGATTACATTGATTTAACCGTTGTGGGATTAGATTATTTCTCAATTGGAAACACATCATATTACTTCCAAGGTCATTTTGATGGTAATAATGCAGGATTTAAAGCAGCAATAAATACAGCAACAAGTTACATAGGTGTATTTGGAATAATAGGTACCAATGGTACTGTTAAAAACATGTATACCGAAGGTTCTATCCAAGGTTATGGATTTGTTGGTGGTATCGCTGGTGTTAACCAAGGACTAATTGAAAATGTCTTTAATTTCGCTGATATAAATAACCCTGGTAATGATTATGCTGGTGGAATTGTTGGTAGAAATGATGGATTTATTAATAATGCATTTAATGCTGGAACGATTTCAGGAAGACATAATGTAGCAGGAATTTCTGGTTCAAACTTTAAGTATTACACAGCAAACACACCTACAATAACTAATGTCTATAACACTGGAAAAATAATCGGTACTGGTGCTAGAATGAGTGGAATTGTTGGTAATGTTACATATACTGCTTATATTGAAAGTGCCTATAACGCTGGAGAAGTTTATAAGACAAATGCTCCTGGTGGTGCAGCACTATTTGATACATCTAGTTATAGAGAGACGATTGATATTAGAAATGCGTTTTATTCAACAACAGTATTGAAACAACAACCAGGTACATTTAAACCAGCAGGTGGTTTAAGAGGGTATCCTGAAGATTATGCAACTAATCCAGAAACAAATAGAAATATTAAAGGTGTTGCTAACTATTATTTAACAGGTATGAACGCGCAAACATTAGGCTTAAATAATAATGCGTTTACCTTTAGAGCAAACACTGGTTATGCAATTTATTTCCCAGAATTAGCGGTATTTAAAAATTCACCTAATCCAAGAGTTAGAGAATTATCTCTTTTATCTGTAACATCTAACCTTTTCTACGGTGAAGGAACAGAAGAACTTCCTTATTTAATAGTTACTGCTGAAGATATGAAGTGGTTAAGTGAGAAAAATAATTTGGGTTATGAATTGGAAAATAAATACTTCCAAGTTTTATTAGAAAATGATGAGTTTGATTTAACTAATCCTAATTTAGGGTATATTTCTATCGGAAATACTACTCGTCCATTTAAAGCACATTTTGATGGAAATAACGCTTCATTTAAGTTAAATATGAATAACGCAACTCAAAATAATATTGGGTTGTTTGGAGTAACAACTAATGCTTCAACTATTTCAAATTTAACTATCCAAGGATATGTAAGTGGAGCACAAAATGTTGGCGGTTTGGTAGGTAACAACGCTGCTTCATTAAGTAATATTACTAATCTTGCAGAAGTTAAAGGTAAGTCATTTGCTGGTGGTATTGCGGGAATTTCAAGTGGCGATATTATAAATTCAAGAAATAAAGAAAAGGTAACGGGTATAGACTATACTGGTGGTATAGTAGGTAAATTAGAAGGAACCGCTAAGATAGAACATTCATACAATATGGCAAATATTACCGCTAGTGGTGTAATGACTGGCGGATTAGCAGGTCAAATTGGAAGTGGAACTTCCATTCTTGGCTCTTTTAACCATGGCTTTATTAGTAATACTAACGGAATGATTGGTGGTATAGTAGGTCATAGTAATGGTACTATATTCCAAGCTTATTCAACTAGTAATGTGTTTTCTAATTCACATACTGTTGGTGGTATAGCAGGCTTTAATAATGGTAGCATTGAAGAGGTTTATAGTGCTGGAATTATTAAGGGAACTAACAAAGTTGGTGGTGTAGTTGGTGAACAATATTTAGACGCAACGATTACGCACGCGTATTATAATAATGAAATAATCAACCGTCATAGCTATGGCCCAGTAATGAAAAAGGCTTTAACTGCTATTGCGAATCAAGAAGATACAGTTGATGTTAAAGGTATGGGTCTTGTTAAAATGACAGGATTAGATGCAATCGGTACAAGAGACGATCAGTTAAACTTTAATCCACAAGATTATTGGGCATTAAAGAATGGAACTGACTTTACTACTTATTATCCTGAAATGTTACACTTTAAGAATTCAACTAACCCAACAGTAGTAGAAGATTCGTTTGAATCTATTACTAATAGTGAATTAAAGGGTAAGGGAACTCAAGCAGAACCATTCTTAATTTATGATGGTTTTGATATGAAGACAGTAAGTGATTATGTTAACATTCACAAAAAACCATTTACCAATATGTTCTTTGAAGTAGCACCTAATGTAGAAGTTATTGATATGAGTTTAGATGAAATAGGATATATTCCAATTGGGGATCATACTACACATTTTAATGCTAATTTCAATGGTAAAGGCGCTAACTTTGTTATTGCATTACAAGGAAATGAGCCTTACAAAGCAATATTTGGTATTACAGGAGCAAATGCTAATATATATGACATGATTATTACTGGTACCATTAACGTTAGTAATGGATATACTGCAGGATTAATTGGTATTAATAATGGTACAGTTACTAACATTACTAACTACGCTAATATTACCTCAACTGATGGAAATACAGTTGGTGGAATTATTGGTAACAATAAAGGTACACTTACTCACGCCTTTAACTATGGTATTATTACAGGTGCAGGTAACTATGTTGGCGGTATAGTTGGAGATAACGAAAGCTCCATTAATTATACATTTAACAAAGGTAATGTAATTGGTTATATGAACGTTGGAGGTATTGCTGGACAAAACCTTAGTACGATTAATAATTCTTATAATATGGCGGATATTACTGGACGTGTAGGTATTGGTGGTATTGTTGGTTATAATAAATACCGCATACATACCGCGTTTAACCATGGTAATATTTATGCATCACTTAGTTCAGTTGGTGGTATTGTCGGTATTCAAAAAGAAAATAATAATGCATATGTATATAGTGCATATAATACAGGTAGTGTTAAATCAGCAACTGAAAATGCTGGTGGTATAGTAGGTCTATTAGATAACGGTGGTGTTTATGATACTTATAATGGCGCACCAGTTTCAGCTAAAGTAGTTTTAGGTGCAGTTGTTGGTAAAAGAGCTGAAACAGGTGTAACTATAAATAGATCATATTATGATATTAATATTTTAGCTAACTTTGTACCAGAAACAGGCTTTAAAAAGCCAATTAGTGCGGTAGCAGATTTTAACGATACAGATTATGTTAAAGGCTTGTTCCATGGTCAAATGATAGGTTTAATGGCGATTGGTAACACTGCAAATCAATTGAGATTTAGTTATCCTGCACGTTTCATGCCAACCGCTTCATCAAGCAATTATAGTTATTATCCACAATTAAAGATATTTACTAATTATGCTAAAGATGTTAATGATATTGTTAAAACAGATAGTTTAATTTCAGTTCAAACATTCACCTTTATTAGTGGTTCTGGAACTGAAGATGATCCATTTATTATTTATGATGAAAATGACTTCATGGCATTTTCTAATAGTGTTAATAGTGGTAATGACTATACTGGAATATATATTAAAGTAGATCCAAATAAAGATGAATTTAATTTCTATGATCCAGAAGAAGGATACGTTTTAGATCCAGTGGGTGGAGCTAATTATATCTTTAATGGATTCTTTGATGGTTCTTACAGTAATGTTCATATAAAATTATCACAAGAAAAAGATTATAACGCGTTATTTGGTCATATTGGGCCAAATGGTAGAGTTAAAAATATTAGTGTTTCTGGTTTAATTAGAGGTAATAACTTTACAGGTGGTATTGCTGGATTAAACGAAGGAACTATTTCAAATGTTTATAACCAAGCGGAAATTAGATCAAATGGAAATAATGTTGGTGGTATTGCCGGAAAATCAATTTTAAGAATTGAACATGCTTATAATAGAGGATACATCCAAGGTAGAATTAATGTTGGTGGTATCGCTGGTTTTGTTGATAATGCGGTAAATTATACTTATAACACTGGTATTATTTATGGTACAGATAGTGTTGGTGCAATTATTGGTCTTTACAATAGCGGCATTGGTGAAAACAATGCAAATTACAACTATTATGATCTAAGAATTCTTAATAGTTATAGAAGTGCGAGTGGTTATTTAAGACCAACTAAGGCAGCATCTAATAGTACTGATTCAGAAGAGACTTACGGCCTTGATAAAGCCTTTATGGTTGGTACTAATGCAATTGGACCAAATTCTACTCAAATGTCCTTTAATAATTCAGCTAACAATTGGTCAACTAACATCAATGTTACTGATGTTTCTAATTATCCACAATTAAGAGGCTTTGCATCAAGCCCGCATGAAACGGTTAGACAAAGAAGTTATGAGTCAACTCAAACTACTTTACATCAAATATATTATAATTATAATGGTGCTGATTTAAATAATGAACAAACATTTTCATATGTATCTGAAGGATACCATTATGAATTAATTGTTCCTTTTAAATATGGTCATAAATTTAATGGTTGGAGATATCAAAAAGCTGATACTGATGTATTAGTTACTGATGTTAATGGGTTAAGTAAACAAGTCTTTGATCCAAATTATTTTGATTTTGGTGATCAAATAATAGTTTATGCTACTTGGTCTGTTTTAGAGCATGAAGTTAAATTTGTTGATGGTGCTGGTAATATTTTAGAAACAGCATTAATACCACATGGATTAAAGGTTACTCCATCTAGTGTGGTAGCTCCAGAATTTAGAAACTCTCATTCTGTCTATTATATAGATGAATCACAGGTTTCTGGTGATGCTGATTTATGGGATTTTGATTTCAATCAACAAATTCTAAACCCAGTTACGATTAGACCTAACTATATTAGAAAAGATAGATATTATAATTTCTTATACTATGATGGAGATGATAATATCTTTAAGACTCAAAGAGGAGAATATGGAAGAAAATTAATTGAGATTGCTGAAATCCCAACAAAAACAAGCATTGGAGATGACGCATTTAAGTTTAGTCATTGGAACTTTGACTTTGAAAACACAATTATTGATGAAAATACACCAAGAAGGATTGATTCTGAATTTACTACTGTTCCAAGATGGTATTTTGTTACTTTCTTAGATGGAGATGGTACTAATTTAATTGATCCAGTTAAGGTTGAGTATTTATCATTTGTTTATAGACCAAGTCAAAAACCAACTAAAGAACCAACCGCGGATACCGAGTATAGATTCTTTACTTGGTCATTAGATGTTGATGATGTTAATTATCAGCCATATAATTTCGCAACTCCAATTGAAGATAACTTAGTTTTATATCCTAAATTCATTGGTCAACTAAGAACATTTAGCGTTACTTTCTATGATGGAAATCATCAAATTTTTGCTACGCGTAGTGCTAAGTATGGTCAAACAGTAGATATGAGTGGTTTAGGAACACCAACTAAGACTTTCCATGATAATGTTGCTTATGTGTTTAAGGCATGGTCAAAAGATATAAGTGATGATGTTTACACAATATTTACTGATGAAACGGTAATAACTGAAAACACTGCGGTATTTGCGAAATTTGATCCAATCGAAAGATGGTATAAAGTGCTTTATTTAAAACCAAATAAAAATGTATTTAGAGAAATAACAGATGTTGAATATTTAAGTACTGTTCCACAAATTAATGAGACACCTGAAAAAGAAAGCACTTATATGTATGATTATAATTTTGTAGCTTGGTCATTAGATGAAGATGAGACAAGTTACACTCCATATAACTTTGATACTCCAGTTACAGGAAATGTTATATTATATCCTAAGTATACTGAAGCATTAAGAACATTTAACGTTACTTTCATTGATGGAAATAATGAGACTTTTGCTACGCGTAGTGCTAAATATGGCCAAACAGTTAATATAAGTAATTTAGGAACACCAACTAAGACTTACTATAATGATGAGGCTTATGTGTTTGCGGCTTGGTCAAAAGATTTAAGTGATACTGGATATACAATATTTACTAGTGAAACAGTAATAACTGAAGATACTACAGTATATGCTAAGTTTGATATTGTTCCAAGATGGTATAAAGTATTTTATTTAAATCCTGATGGCAGTTTATTTAGAGAGATAACAGATGTAGAATATTTAACTACAATATCACCAATCGCTGATACGCCAGAAAAAGCAAGTACTTATATGTATGAGTATCATTTTGCAGCGTGGTCACTTGATGAAGATGAAACAAGTTATACGCCATATGGCTTTAATACACCAGTTACGGAAAATATTACATTATATCCTAAATATACTGAAGAGTTAAGAACATTTAACGTTACTTTCATTGATGGAAATAATGAGACTTTTGCTATTACAACGGCTAAGTACGGCAATAGTGTTAATATGAGTAATATTGGCATTCCAAGAAAAACATACCATGATAATGTAGCATACAGATTCCTATCTTGGTACATAATTGAAGGTAGCAATGAAGTAACATTTGATGAAACAATCAAAATTTATAATGATACTACAGTTTATTCTAAGTTTGAAGCTATTGATAGATACTATACAATCACTTACTTAAATGGTGATGGTTCGAACTTATATGTAGCGAATAATGTCGAATACTTAACAAGTGCACCACTTCCACCAACCGATCCAACTAAAGATATGACAGTTTCTACTATTTATACATTTAGTGGTCAGTGGTTATCAACTGAAGAAGGAACACTTGGTCAAGTCGTTGATCTATCAAGTGTAACTAAATCACAAACAGTATCTCCAGATTTTAACGAATCATTAAGACAATATACAGTTACTTTCTATGATGGTAATGGTGAAGTATTTGCGACTAAACAAGTTGGTTATGATACTATGACTACTAGACCTTCAGGAACTCCTACTAAGGCAAATAGTGCTGATTATATATTCTTCCATAATGATGAGTGGTCATTAGATACGGCTGATACTGGTTATACACCTTATGATTTTGCTACTACATCAGTTAAAGGAGATATATCATTATACGCTAAGTTTAATGCTGTAGATTTATACTATACAGTTACATTTAAGGCTTACGATAGAGTATTAGATGTTACTTTAGACATATTAAAAGACACGCAAGTTATGTATGATACTGCGGCAGTAGCGCCAACAGCAGAAGAGGTACTTGCGGCAATAACTCCTAATAATAAACCAGGATATGAGTTTTACTTTGCTGGTTGGGATAAAACATTTGATAATGTTAAAGAAAATTTAGAAGTAAATGCGATTATTAATGAGAAATTAATTGATTTAATAGTTACTTTAAAAATTAAAGATGAAGAGGTTTATCAATCAGTTCAATATGGTAAACGTATGCAACAATATGTAGTTCCTAACATTCAAGAAGGAAGAGAAGTCTTCGTATTTAGAGAATGGTTACTAAACGGTGAAACTTACAATATAAACACACCAGTAACAGAAAATATTACATTAGTTGCAGCTTTTGACAAGCATTATACACATTATTTGGTTACTTTCTTAAATGGCGATGATTCGGAATTAGAGGTTCAAGAAGTAGCAGTTAATCAATCAGCTACATCACCACTAATAATGCCAACTAAAGTTCATGAAGATCCAGATAATTGGTTATACATTTTTGATAGATGGGATAAAGATTTTTCTAATATTGTAAGTGATTTAACTGTTAGACCAATCTTTAGATCAATTCCAAGATGGTATACAGTAAAATTCTACGATATTGATAGAAACCAAATTGGTGAAACTCAAACTATTGAATATGGTCATCCAGTTACACCTCCAGAAATTGATTTAGTAATTCATAGAGAAGGAACTACTTACACCTTTGTATCTTGGACAGAACAACATAGTTTAGGAAGTGTTAAATCTAACTTAGAAGTAGAACCAATTTATGATCCTTCAATTAGAATGTGCACAGTAGAATTCTTAATTGATGGAGTTGTTCAAGATGATTTAACTCAAGTAATAGAGTATGGTAAACCAGCTGTAATTCAGCCTACATATACTAAACCTAGAACTGAAACTACTGTATATATCTTTGATAGACTTGGTATAGAAATGTCAAGATTAAATTCGGTAGTAGAAGATTTACAAGTTCCAATATTATTTATAGAACATCAAAGATTTTACACTGTAAAATTCTTTAAGGATGCCACAAAGAACACATTAATTCATACTCAAACAGTTGAGTTTGGCGAAAATGCAAGGGATCCAATTCCTGAATTACCTTATGAGGATTTAATTGTTGATCCTATACCTGTTGAGGGCTATATTAAGGTTATTATAGGATGGAATGAATCGCTTCTTAATGTAAGAGAGTATCGTGAGTTTACTCCAATTATCGGAGATGTTAAAGAATATTGTAGTGTTAGATTCTTTGTTGATGGTGTAGAATTAGAAACTTATGCTCAACAAGTTAAATATGGTAAACCTGCTGTAACACCTCCAAATCCAACTAAACCAAATACAGAAGATACAAGATTTGTCTTTAAGTCTTGGGATAAAGATATTACATTTATAACAACAGATTTACTCGTAAATGCGATATTTGAAGAGTTGCCTATTAATATTGATGTTAATTACTATGATGGTGATGGCGTTATGATTCACACTCAAGTAGTTAAATATGGAACAATTCATAATGCTCCAACCATTCTTGCGACTAAGACACCGACTACAGAAATTATGTATGTATTTAGTCATTGGTCACTAGAAGAAAATGGCGAGGCTTATGCTTTTGGTACGCCTTTAAAGATAGAAGAAAGTTCAATGAATTTATATGCTGTCTTTACAGAAGCGCCGATGGAATACAAGGTTTACTTCTATAATGAAAACGATGTATTAATTAAAACTGAAAATGTTCCATATGGTGGATCAGCAACACCACCAATCCCAGTATTACCTGAACCTACGGTAGAAAATGAATATGAATATAACTGGATTGGTAAATATCAAAACATTACAAAAGATGAAATTGTTAAATTAAATATCTTTGCGGTAGAAAGAAAGTATCCATACCAATTCCTTACTCATGATCTTCAAGTATATGTTCAAGGGGAATTGCCATATGGTTCTAATATACCAATACCATCAGGACCAGAAAGAACACCAACTATTGATACAGTTTATACATTTACAGGTTGGAATCCAGTTCCTAGTGTCATTACAGGAGAATGTTCATTTATTGCTGAATATGAAGAATCACCAAGATACTACACATTAACATATTACGATTATGATAATAGTACTGTAGTAGATACTATTTATGCAACATACAATTCCAGACCAGAAATATCATCATATGTTCCAACTAAACCACAATCAATTCAATATGTTTATACATTTAAAGGTTGGGATAAGATAATTTTAAACGTTAAAACGGACTACAAGATATATCCGTTGTTTGATGAAGAACTTAGAGAATATGAAGTTATATTTGCGGATATCAACGGTACTCCATTAGAAGCACCACAAAAGGTCAAATATGGAAATGCTGCGGTTGAACCACCACTTCATTTAGTTCCAAAAATTGATGATACTCAAAAATATACTTGGACCTTTATTAACTGGGATCAAAACTTTAGCTATATTACTAGTGATTTATTAGTTAAACCAGTCTATATAGAACAACTTCGTAAGTATACTTACACTTTCTATTTAGATGAAGAAAAAACAGTTAAGATTAAAGAAGTTACGGATTACTATGGTACACATATTGTTCCACCACCAGATCCACATAAAGAACCAACTGAATTAGAAAGATATGAATTTATTGGTTGGCATCCACTTATTACTGATTATGAATTAAGAGAAAATAAAACATTCTTTGCTCAATTTAAGACAATTAAGATGGAATATACAGTTACTTTCTTAGATGGAGATGGAACAACTATTATTGATCAAATACCAGTAGAGGCAGGAGGGCTTATTAGTCCAGATGTGGTTTCAAGAACACCAACTAAGAGACCAACTATTGCTACGGAATTTGAATTTATTGGTTGGAAAGAAGCCCATAGATTTAATGAGCCAGTATATGCTAACTTAGTCTTTGAACCTGAGTTTAAAGAAGTTAATAGAAAGTATGCGGCTAGATTCCACGCTACATGGTATGACTCTATAGGAGAGGTATACTATGAGGATGTAAAAACTATTATGTTTGAATATGGTTCATATATTAATGAAGATGATTTAGATTTCATTACTCCAAGCAAGAAAGGTTATAACTTCGCTAATCGTTGGGATAAAGCACTTCCTTATGGACCAATTACAGGAGAAGTTGACTTTACTGCGATATGGAATCCAAAATCTTATAATGTTTTATTCTTTGATGGACAAGATGAACATGGAGTTAGAAGACAAGTACTTACAGATTTAAATATGATTGTTAAATTCGATCAAACATTTAATTTACCTATAAATACGCTTCAACCTGATGGCAAATATGATTTACTTGATAAAAAAGGTTATCTATTCTTAGGTTGGACAACAGAAAATAATACAGCTGATCCTACACAAGGTATTGTTAACTATCCAAATGATAATACTACTTATAGATTGAAAGAAGAAGGATTGATTTTATATGCTGTTTGGTTAGAAATCAGATATGATATTGATTATCTCTTAGCAGAAGATGAAGAAATTCCGGTTGAGGCACCAGTATCCTATTCAATTACTGAGGCATCAACATTGACATTCCCTGATGCGATTAAACAAGGTTATAACTTCCAAAATTGGATATTAGAAGAAGCGCACAATGATTGGGCATGGTTAATGGCACAAAACAGTGATAATCCAAATATTTCAGCACAAGATTGGATAGATGGAGCAATTGCCTTTGAACAAATAGGAGAATTCGTTGGAAGTATTACACTAACACCACGCTTTAAAGTTGGTTTGATCCAATTAAAAGATAAATCAATGCTTGAAATGTGTCATGCAGATTTTGAGAATCTTACAACCGATCAAATATTTGAAAGAGTTGAATTTGATGATGAAAACCCAACTTATTTAATGGGTGTATTTCAAGGACAGACATTAGGTAATTTAAGAGAAAACTTTATTACCGAAAATTTAGTATTCGCAGATGTAGATGGAAATGTCTTAACAGATGATTCTATTGTCGCTACATCTTATCAAATAGTACTTGCTGATATAGATTCTGATAATAAGATAATTGAAAGCACCGTTAAAGATAGAGTACATATCGTTTTGAAAGGTGATACTAATGGCGATGGAAGACTATCTTTCATCGATATAAGAGACATAAATGATCATGTTACGAAAAAACGTTTGATTGTGTCAGTGGCTATTTTGGCAGCAAATGTTAATGGAGACGATAGGTTAACTTTCGTTGATGTGAGAGATTTAAATAATCATATTACAAAAGTTAAATTATTTTGGGATCCAGACATGACATCGACGATGGAGGAATGATAAAATGAAAAGATTTAAAAAGACACTAATTGCAATATCAATAACACTACTTTTTTCAGTGGTGTTATTGTTTAGTAATAAACCAAAAGAAATAGAAGCGGTTCCGGTACCAGCAACGGTTACCGGAAAATATAAGTTGTGGCTTGAAGTTAATGGGCAAACTTCTTTTTCAACAAAGGCTGATTTTGAGGCAAGTGGTGCGTTAAATGCTGCCCAAACAAGAGTGACGTTTGATGTGTATATTCAAGCTATAGGAAGAGATTCAAATAATGATTTACCACTTTTATCGGCATTTGAATATCATTTGAATCCTTATTATCCTAGTAACCCACCATATAAAGAAATACGTAGTAATGGTACTAAACCTGCGCAATTTTATTACGAACCAGAAGATGATTGGATTGATATTTATAGTGGTTCTTCGCAAAATGATGTTTATGGCGGATATATGGATGGTTTTTTCTTTGAAATTCCAGAGACTAAAACAAAATTTGCGACTTTATCTTTGAACTATGACAATACCAATGTACCAGATAGTTTCGTTTTAAATTTTGATTATGAACAAGCCGAAGGTAGGATTGGGGAGGAATATTTAGCAGAAAATGCTGAATTTCTTCCGTTTAATGTTGGTTCTGTTCCATCAGCGCCAGATAGATCATTAAGTTCACTAAAAGTTGAAGGAACAAAGACTCCAATTCAAACTTATTTGAATCAAGCTAATCCTACTGCTACAGCATATAATAATACACCATACAGTGTAACAATTTCTTATCAAGATTCATTACAACAACTTACTACAACAGCAACGCCTACAAAAACAGGCGTAACTACGACTGTAAGTCATAAAGATAGTTCAAATGCTCTGGTTACAGGTAGGATGCATTACATAACAGGAGATATAATAGAAATTAAAGTCGAAGACCCTGATGAATCAGGGGTTTTTGAGTATTATTATGTAACTGTAAATGTTACCGCCGCCAATACGGATAATACATTATCCACATTAAATTTGGCAGCTAAAATGGGATCGGAAACTCTTGTAACACAGAATAACTCAACTCCAGTGGGGGAAAGCATAAGTTTTTCGGTTCCTTATAGAACTCAAACAGTGACGATACAAGCAGTAGCTAATTCGCCACAGTTTGCTAAAATTAATTCTTTGAATGTGGGCCAAGCATATAATGGCACAATAACTATGCAACCTGGACAGTATAGTTATACAGACACTATTGTGGTAACTGCTGAAAATTCAACAACAAAAACTTATACTGTTAGTATTACAAGAGAACAACCTTCTACGGCTGTTACTTTGGAGTGGATTAAAGTTAATGGAGATGCAGATAGTAATAAAGCAACTAAAGATGCTGTTGAACCCACTAAATATACTTATGAAATAGGAGAATCAGATACGACTTTTCGTTTTAAAGCATTGCCTACTGCTAATACGTTTGCCACAATGGGATATAGAGAAACTAGTTCTGGTGGTGCATTTACTCCTCTTTCTTATAATACTTTAAGTAATATTTATGCTATTAATACCAAAGGTGGATCACGCTCAATAGATATCAAAGTTACTTCTGAAAAAGGAACAGAAACTCAAATATATACTTTAATAGTTAGTAGAGCAAAATCAAGTTCAACTGTTTTAGAAAGTGTTTTATTTGTAGAAGATGGTGATAGCGGAACAGCTGGAAATGTAAATGATGACCCAATTAGCTTTAATGTAAAAGACAACGCACATAACAATATTATTGTACAAGGTGTTGTTCAAGAGGGTGGGTCAACTGCTCTTTATAAAGGGACTACTTTAGTTGCTGATTCAAAGGTTTTAATTGCCGATTTAGAAACAGGTGATAATGCCTATATCTTAAGAGTTACTGCCGCTAACGGAAGTGCGACAAAAGATTATAATATTAATATTTACAAAAAATCAGATGCTAATGAGGTGACGTCTACTGCCTTTTACAATCCAAATGACGGATTAAAATTATTAAAGTCACCAGATGATTATTCAATTGAACTTAATGTTGGTGGAAATCCGCGTGATACAAAATATACTTTCCCATACATGGTTGGTGGGAACCCACTTACAAGCTTAAGAATTGATATAAAAAGTTCAAATGTCAGTATTATTGAAATTCAAGCACCATCAGGATTGACAAATCCTGGTAACAATGAATTTTCTCATACATTTTCGTTAACAGGAAAAGCTGCGATAACTATTAATT
Organism: Acholeplasmatales bacterium; assembly: GCA_050949105.1. GTDB lineage: Bacteria > Bacillota_I > Bacilli_A > Acholeplasmatales > UBA5453 > DUQU01. The sequence goes on along the minus strand of JBMNFC010000011.1, from coordinate 56,219 downwards.
TAAAAATTAGAGTTACTGCAGAAAGTGGAGCATATAAAGACTATACCTTTATTTTATATAGAGAAGGAGCTAGCGAAGATAATACACTTGAATTTATTAAGATTGATGACAGTTTAATAAATTCACCTTTTAAACCAAACCAATTTATTTATGCGGATCCTTATATTGTTGCTCCAACTAAAACTAGTGTTAATATTACTGCAAAACCAAATGATCCTAAAGCAAAAGCAAAAATAATTACTGCTCAAGAACCAAATCCAAGTTATGGTGCTTTAGGAGCAGTGGTTTCATCTGTTCCTACTCTAGTAAGAGGACAAAAACAAACTATAAAAATACATATATTAAGTGAATCTGGTGATTTACAAGAATATAAATTTGATATTATTGCTGCTGATGAAGGAAAAGATGTTACTGGCGTTACGTTAACGAATCAAAATATTCCTATTTCGTTTTCGGCAACTACATTAACTTATGAACTTACAGTTCCTTATTCAACAACTAAAACACATTTAATAGTTTCTGCAAGTTCAGGAGCGAAAATAGAGATTGATGAAAATGGAACAAAAGTTGAAATTAATCAAGGAGCAGCTAGGGAATGGAATTTAAACCAAGGCGTTAACACAAGAACTTTTAGAGCAAAAAGTGAGGCTGGAATTTTTTCTGACAAAACATATACAATTATAATTAATCGTAGTCCAGCAAGAACAATTGCAATTTTAAATAATGTCACAATTGTAGATAGCAAAAGTCAACCAGTTGTTTTTTCATTCGCACCAACTACCACATCATATGATATTAGAGTTAATGCTGATATTACAAATGTTGACTTTACTTTAACACTACCTACACCAGATAATGGTTCAAAGATAGATGCGCCAGCGGCAAGCGGTACGTATAGTTTTTCACTTGTTGAAGGACAAGTTAATACTGTTTCGTTTACTGTAAGAGCAGAAGATACTACAACAACCAAAACATATACATTTAATATTAAAAGAGCGAACAATAATTCAACAGTTACATCAGTCACAGTTAATAGTGTTACCTATGTTGTAAATGATACTAATTTTGTTGGACCGAATCGCATTTTAACAATTCCAAATTCTAATTGGGACACTAGTTCGTATCCAGTAAGTTTTGTGCTTGAGGATCCAAAAGCAAGTATTAGTTTAGGGGGTTCTATTAACGTAGCATCACCATCTCCTGGTTATACTTGGGCACTTTTAAACACTGGAGAAAACACTTTTACGTTTAAAGGTGTTGCTCAAGATGGAGTAACAGAAACTAATGTGTATACAGTTAAAGTAACTAAACCATTACCAAGAAAGGTTGCAGACTTAGAAAATGTTACAATTGTAGATAGTAAAAATCAAAATGTAGTTGTTGGCTTTTTACCAAATAAAACAACTTATGATTTAAGAGTCAATTCTGATATTACACATGTTGACTTTACTTTAACATTACCTACACCAGATAATGGTTCAAAGATAGATGCACCAGCGGCAAGTGGTACATATAATTTTCCACTTACAGATGGACAAGTTAATACTGTTTCGTTTGTTGTAAGAGCAGAAGATACTACAACAACCAAAACATATACATTTAATATTAAAAGAGCGAATAATAATCCAACAGTTACATCAGTCGTAGTTAATGGTGTTACCTATGCTGTAAATGATACTAATTTTGTTGGACCGAATCGCATTTTAACAATTCCAAATTCTAATTGGGACACTAGTTCGTATCCAGTAAGTTTTGTGCTTGAGGATCCAAAAGCAAGTATTAGTTTAGGGGGTTCTATTAACGTAGCATCACCATCTCCTGGTTATACTTGGGCACTTTTAAACACTGGAGAAAACACTTTTACGTTTAAAGGTGTTGCTCAAGATGGAGTAACAGAAACTAATGTGTATACAGTTAAAGTAACTAAACCATTACCAAGAAAGGTTGCAGACTTAGAAAATGTTACAATTGTAGATAGTAAAAATCAAAATGTAGTTGTTGGCTTTTTACCAAATAAAACAACTTATGATTTAAGAGTCAATTCTGATATTACAAATGTTGACTTTACTTTAACACTACCTACACCAGATAATGGTTCAAAGATAGATGCGCCAGCGGCAAGCGGTACGTATAGTTTTTCACTTGTTGAAGGACAAGTTAATACTGTTTCGTTTACTGTAAGAGCAGAAGATACTACAACAACCAAAACATATACATTTAATATTAAAAGAGCGAACAATAATTCAACAGTTACATCAGTCACAGTTAATAGTGTTACCTATGTTGTAAATGAAGCTAATTTTGTTGGACCGAATCGCATTTTAACAATTCCAAATTCTAATTGGGACACTAGTTCATATCCAGTAAATTTTGCGCTTGAGGATTCAAAAGCAAGTATTAGTTTAGGGGGTTCTATTAACGTAGCATCACCATCTCCTGGTTATACTTGGGCACTTTTAAACACTGGAGAAAACACTTTTACGTTTAAAGGTGTTGCTCAAGATGGAGTAACAGAAACTAATGTGTATACAGTTAAAGTAACTAAACCATTACCAAGAAAGGTTGCAGACTTAGAAAATGTTACAATTGTAGATAGTAAAAATCAAAATGTAGTTGTTGGCTTTTTACCAAATAAAACAACTTATGATTTAAGAGTCAATTCTGATATTACAAATGTTGACTTTACTTTAACACTACCTACACCAGATAATGGTTCAAAGATAGATGCGCCAGCGGCAAGCGGTACGTATAGTTTTTCACTTGTTGAAGGACAAGTTAATACTGTTTCGTTTACTGTAAGAGCAGAAGATACTACAACAACCAAAACATATACATTTAATATTAAAAGAGCGAACAATAATTCAACAGTTACATCAGTCACAGTTAATAGTGTTACCTATGTTGTAAATGAAGCTAATTTTGTTGGACCGAATCGCATTTTAACAATTCCAAATTCTAATTGGGACACTAGTTCATATCCAGTAAATTTTGCGCTTGAGGATTCAAAAGCAAGTATTAGTTTAGGGGGTTCTATTAACGTAGCATCACCATCTCCTGGTTATACTTGGGCACTTTTAAACACTGGAGAAAACACTTTTACGTTTAAAGGTGTTGCTCAAGATGGAGTAACAGAAACTAATGTGTATACAGTTAAAGTAACTAAACCATTACCAAGAAAGGTTGCAGACTTAGAAAATGTTACAATTGTAGATAGTAAAAATCAAAATGTAGTTGTTGGCTTTTTACCAAATAAAACAACTTATGATTTAAGAGTCAATTCTGATATTACACATGTTGACTTTACTTTAACATTACCTACACCAGATAATGGTTCAAAGATAGATGCACCAGCGGCAAGTGGTACATATAATTTTCCACTTACAGAAGGACAAGTTAATACTGTTTCGTTTATTGTAAGAGCAGAAGATACTACAACAACTAAAAAATACACGTTTAATATTAAAAGAGCTGATAATATTGCTGATATCACATCAGTAACAATAAACGGTGTAAATTATTTAATTAGTGATTTTGATCCTATCACTAAGACTTACACAATTCCTAATGCGCTTCATACGCACAATTCTTATACAGTTGTTTTTAATCTTGCAAATAGTAACGCAACAGTTGCAACAACACCATTATTAGGCGGGACTCCACCTAATTATTCTTGGTCAATAATTAATACTGGTGATCATCAATTTTCATTCCAGGCAACAGCTCAAGATGGTGAAACTAAGAGTGATATATATATTGTGAAAGTGCATAAACTTGCACCAAGAGATAATACAGAATTAATTGCTTTAGATATTAAGGCTGATTTGGGTAGTGGTGATGTAAGTGTCTTGACAGAGCCATATGCTGATTATTCATTTACGAGTGATAGAAGAAAATATACTATTAATTTACCAAAGTCAGTTACATCAATTAAAATTAGCGGAACAGCTAATGCAGCAGAAGGGGCAGTATTAGATAATCCAACAGATCAAATTGGAACACACTCACTAAGTGCAACTAATTTTGATCAGACATTTTATGTTACTGTTAGAGCGGAAAATAACTCAACCAAGAGTTATGAAATAAGAATCGTTAGAAAGAGTAATGTAAATGCTATTACGAATATTGTTGTTTATAAAACCGATGATAGTACAACAACTTATACTCTTAACCGTGGTAGTTTAACAGGATTTGATCAAGGTACTTATGAATACACACTAGATGAACTTCCATTTAATGTTGGACAAATTACTTTTGCTATTGAAACGGATGAATATGCAACTTTAGGGGTAAATACAGTTTATCCACAAACTAATCCGTATGTTTACACTGTTAAAGCAACAAACGATCTAACTTTTAGAGTTAAGAGTGAAACAGGAATCGAAGGACAAAGTTATAGAATAACATTCACAAGAAAATCGGCGTCTAGTGATTCTTCTTTAAGTGCGCTTGCAATTTATAAAAATTCAACTCAAGAAGCTGCAAATGACTTATTTAATCAAATAGGAGCGCCTACATTTGCTTCAAACACATATAGTTATGATTTTGGTGTTGACCAAACGGTTGCAAATGTGTTTTTCAAACCAACAGCTAATTGTCCTTATGCAACAATAACAGGTGCACTAGGTACAAGAACAATAAATGATGGTGCACAAACATTTACTATTAAAGTAACGGCAGAAGATGGTACATTTACGGAGTACGGAATTAAAATTACTAAAGCTGATATTAGAAACTCAATTACAGATATTTTAATTGATGGAGTACCTTTACCAGATTTCCAACCAACAACAACAACGTATACATTAGATGATGTGCCATTTAGTAAGTCTACTATGAATATTAATTTTACTGTAGATAGTACTAAAGCATCCAAAAATGGTGCTGGTGATAAAAACTTAATTGCAGGTGCGACTAATGAATATGAAATTTGGGCAATTAGTGAAGCTGGTGTTCCAGGAACTAAATATACAATTAGAGTAAAACGTGGCACTGCATCAACAAATACATTACTTAGTGCATTGGAGTTAAAACATGGTTCTACAAATATTCCGTTATCTCCAGCATTTAGTAGTACCCAATTAATTTATGTAGCAAGAGTTAATCGTGGACAAAACAATTTAACAATAAGTGCCACTCCAGCAGATCCACTTAGCACTGTTGCTGGAACAGGAAATGTTACCGTTGGTGATGGAGGAACGTTAACTCAAACGATTACTGTCACTTCAGAAGGTGGTCAAGTTCAAAACTATAGTCTTACTATTGTTTGTAAAAATGATAACAATACTATTAATGAAATTGTTTTAGGTGGAATAACCTATACTCCAGCGGCTAATTTTAATAATCCTGAGAAAACTTTAACTTTACCAGCAGTAGCATTTAGTGTCAAAAATATGACTGTTAAAGTTAATATGACAGATTCACATGCAAAATATGAATCTTATTATACTCCTGGAAATGTTAACAATATTTATAATGCTAACCAAGAATATACTTGGAATTTATCAGAAGGTGAAAACATACTAACTCTTAAGGGAATTAGTGAGTTTGGTACTGCAAGTGAGGATGTTTATACTGTTAAAGTTACTCAAAATGCTGCTGATACCAACAATTATTTATCAGATTTAATTGTTTCAACTAATGATACTACATTAGATCCAAATTTAATTACTGATTTTAATAAAATTGAACCTGTTTATAATGTGGAAATAGCGAGAACACAAGCAAATCTCTACATTAAAGCAACTAAAGAAAGTAGTAGAGCAGTAGTTAAGATTAATGGGGCAACTCATACTCCAGGTAGCACAACAACAATTCCAGTACCTACAAGTGGTACAATAACAATATCTGTGACATCAGAAGTAGGTGATACAAGAAATTACCAAGTAGTAGTTTCGAAAGTTTCTTATAATAATGACCTATTGTCTGTTAAAGTTGGTACTCATTTAATTAATGAAACAGATTTTGATGGTTCAAATACTTATACAATTGCAACCCCGTTTGCTTATAATATTACAAATACAACTGTGTTTGTTAAGCTTGCGGATAAAGATTATGCTAAGTTTAGAACAAATATTCAGCCTGGTGATAATCCAAGTGATCAAACAATTAATTACACTTTAGTAGGAGGAGAAAATACAATTACAATTACTCCTGTAAGTGAAAAAGGTGTTGAAGGCAATACTTATACAATTAAATTTAATAAAGCTGCAGCTAATGTAGAAAAAACATTAAGTGAATTAGTAGTTAATACGGCAAACAATAAAGAAAATAATTTAATCGCATTTAGTTCAGACCAAGACTTATATACAATTAGAGTTGATAGAAATGTAACTGATTTATATGTCTTTGCAAGACCAACATCTACTACATCACAAGTGTATATTAATAATACTCTTCACACTAATTATGACAATAGTAGAAAGATACAAATCATCACTACTGAACAAACAATAACAGTAAGAGTTAATAATGAGTTAAACGAAGAAACGGTTTATACAATTAAAGTCATTAGAAAGAATGATAATAGTGATGTTAAAGAAATTATTATTGGTGGTACTACTTATACTCCAGCGGCTAATTTTAATAATCCTGAGAAAACTTTAACTTTACCAGCAGTAGCATTTAATATAAATAAATTAATAGTTAAAGTTAATATGGTTGATTCTAATACACAATTTGAATCAATTTATAGTTTCAATACTACAAATGCTACATATAATACTGGAAATACATTTGATTGGAATTTAGATGAAGGAGAAAACACACTAACAATTCAAGGAATTAGTGAGTATGGAACTAAATCAACTGATGTATATACAGTTAAAGTTACTAAGAATGCTGCTAGTACAGATAATGAATTAATCGATTTAATAGTTTCTTCTAGCAACACTTTAGCACCTAACTTTATTACAGGGTTTAATAAAGATAATTTAACATATAGCATTGAAATTCCAAGAGGATTTTCTAGTCTTTATATTAAAGCAACCCCATCAAGCAATAAAGCAACAATTAAGATTCAAAACAATAGTCATAACTTTAATAATACGTACACACTACCAATAAGTTCTGATAGTTTTACGATAGTAGTTACAGTAACTCCTGAAATTGGTTCTCCAACAAAAGACTATCAAGTTGAGGTTACAAGAGTTTCAACTAACAATGAACTTGTATCAATTCAAGTAGGAAGTTTAGTTATTAATAAAGCTGATTTTGTTGGTAATAGCTACACGATAAGTGAGCCTTTTGCGTTTAATTTATCAACAACTCCTGTTGTAGTGAAACTTGCGGATAAAGATTATGCTAAGTATAAGACTAATATTCAAGGCTATGACACTGGAAATAATGTTAGCGATGTAACAATTAACTATACTTTAAAAAATGGAGATCAATCATTTACGATCACTCCTGTAAGTGAAAAAGGTGTAGATGGCGAAACTTATACAGTATATCTTAGCAGATCAGTACCTAATGAAGAAAAAACATTAAGCGAATTAGTAGTTAATACAGCAAATAATAAAGAAAATAACTTAATTACTTCTTTTGCACCTGCTACGACATTGTATAACATAAGAGTAGATAGAAGCACAAATAACCTATATGTTTTTGCAACTCCTACGTCAACTACATCAAAGGTATATATTAATGGTTCACTCCATACTAACTACGCTAATAGTAGAGCAGTTACACTTACATCTGACGAACAAAATATAGTTATAAAAGTTACTAATGAATTAAATGAAGATACACTATATACAGTTAAAGTTACTAGAAAGAACGATAATAATAATTTATTACGTTTTGACTTTACATCCATGGATGGAACTATCGCGATAAACCCTGGAGACTTTACTTTAGAAGGTGGAATTTTAACATATAGAAAAACTGTGTTATATTCTGATACTTCAATTGCGATTACGCCAAGATTAGAAGATACAAAAGGTAAATATAAAGTTGAAGGTATTATTATTCATCAAGGTAAGGTATATAACTCTGGAGAAGCTTTAGCAGTTACGCTAGTTGAAGGAGATAACACATTTTCAATTATTCCAATAAGTGAATATGGCACAGAGGGTGAAACATATCGTTTTATTATCACTAAAAATGCTGGAGATACTAATAATTTCTTAGAACATCTCAACATAAGATTAGAAGATAACAAAAACCCAGGAAACATCTTAGCACTTACTCCAGTGTTTAACCAAACAGAACAAGATTATATTTTAAGAGTTGATAGAGATACAATTAACGTATTTGTTGATGTCAAAGCAGTAAGTGCAACTTCAATTATTAATGTAGCTGATTCAACTTATAATAATGTTACCGAAAACTATGTTTTCCCTGTTCAAACAATATCTCAAGAAAAAATTCTAAGAATAACAGTTACTCCTGAGGTTGGTTCAAGCCGTGAATATAGAGTTAAAGTTATTACTAAAAACAATATTGCTGATATTGATAATATCGTGATAAATGGATTTATTTTAAAGAATGCAACAGATCCATCAATAGAAGGTTATGATGAAAACACACTTAACTATAAAATTGATAATGTAGGTAGTAGTTATGTTGAAATAACAGTAACACCTAGAGATGATTTTGATAAGATTAAATTATTTGTTAAAGATATTCAAAGATCATCACAAACAATTCAAATTCCTGTTAATGATGGTACAAATACAATCACTGTTTATGTTAGAGCTGAGGACAACACCAAGGGTAAGACATATACAATTACATTTGAAAAAGCATTAACAGATTATAAATTAAAGAATTTCAAGATTTATGATATAACAGGTGGTGGTGAAACATTATTGTTTGAAGAAAATAGTGTTACATCTTATGGATATGAGTTCGCTATTTCAAATTCTGTAAATCAAGTTAAGATAGTAGCAGAACCTGTTACACCAAGTCATACTGTTTCTGGAACTAATACAGGAATTTCTACATTAACTAAAGAAACAACATTTAATGTTACAGTGGGACCTGAAATTGGTGGACAAAAGTATACATTTAAACTTACTAAAAAAGATGATGATTGCAGTATTAGTAGTATATATCTAGTTGATGGCAGTGCACATAACTATCTAGATATATTTAATGTTGGGGAACTAACTTATACTATAGAGATACCTTATAAAGAAACATCATTAACACTTAATGTGGTTCCTAATAGTTCAACAGCGACAGTAACAGGTAATGGCGTCAAACCTATAGCTGAAACAGGCACTACAATAATAACATTCTTTGTTAAGGCAGAAGATGGCACTTTAGGTCCAACATATACAGTTAATGTAACAAGGAAAGCTGCACAAACATCTAATGAGTTAGATGGAATGGAAGTATTAGTTGATGGTGAAAATAAATTAGTTGGAGATTTAGCATTTAATCCAAGTAAGAAGTCATATACAATTAGTGTGCCTTTAGCAGCTGATAAAGCGTTAATTACAGTCACACCTAAAGAAGGTCAAACAGTAACTGGACCAATTAATGTTGAAACACCACTTGGAGTAGGAAATAACAACTTTAACATAACCGTTACACCTGAAAAAGGAACCGCAACAGCTTATACAATCTCAATTGTTAAAGAAGCACCTAAGAGTGATGATAATACAATTAACAGTGTTAGTTTAATAGATAGCACAGCTAAAAACTGGTTAGCTGATTTTGATGCTGGAGAACTCACTTATACTATCGAAATACCTTATAAAGAAACATCATTAACACTTAATGTGGTTCCTAATAGTGATAAAGCAACTGTTGTAGGTAACGGTTCTTATCCAATTGCGGAAATGGGAGTTACAACAATAACATTCTTTGTTAGGTCAGAAGATGGAACTCTAGGTCCAACATATACAGTTAATGTAACTAGAAAAGCTGCACAAACATCTAATGAGTTAGATGGAATGGAAGTATTAGTTGACGGTGAAAATAAATTAGTTGGAGATTTAGCATTTAATCCAAGTAGGAAGTCATACACAATTAGTGTGCCTTTAGCAGCTGATAAAGCGTTAATTACAGTCACACCTAAAGAAGGTCAAACAGTAACTGGACCAATTAATGTTGAAACACCACTTGGAGTAGGAAATAACAACTTTAACATAACCGTTACACCTGAAAAAGGAACCGCAACAGCTTATACAATCTCAATTATTAAAGAAGCACCTAAGAGTAATAATACAGAGATCTCAAGTGTTGTTTTAAAAGGTAATAATGGTGTGAATTATATTACTGGTCCAAACGCATTTGTTAAAGAAAAAGATTTATATGAGATTACTGTTCCATATGTTGTAAATCAAGTTGATTTAGATGTTAAAACTGTAGATAATAAGGCTACAGTAGATGCGAATGGTATCCACGTATTAAATACTTATGGTGAAGGAAATATCAACTTTGTTGTCTTCCAAGTTGAAGCTGAAGATGGCACTTTAGGAACTTTATATACAATAAAAATTAGTAGAAGAGATCCACAACAGTCCGCTGAATTATTAGGTATGGAAGTACTAGTTGACAACATTAATAAGTTAGAAGGATTTACTCCTGAAGATAAGACTTATAACATAACTGTTCCATTAACTAGTAATTTTGGTAAAGTCATAGTTACAACTAAGGAAGGCCAAACAGTAACTGGTGATGTTAATAATGAAAGACCTTTAATTGAAGGAGATAACGTATTTAATATTACTGTTATACCAGAACTTGGCAGTGGAACTACTTATATAATTACGATTACTAAAGCAGCGCCTAAAAGTGATGATGCAAGAATTAGAAATGTAATCTTAAAAGATAGTAGTGGTAATAACTATTTATCTCACTTTAATAAAGATCTAGATACTTATGAAATAGAAGTTCCTTACAAAGTAGATACACTAGATTTATTAGTTAGACCAGAACATGCTAAAGCTACAGTAGATGCGAATGGTGTTCATGCTTTAAATACTTATGGTGAAGGTAATATTAATACAATTACATTCCAAGTTGAAGCTGAAGATGGCACTTTAGGAACTTTATACACTGTTAAAGTTACTAGAAGAGCACCACAAGATTCTAATGAACTTGATGATATAGAGGTATTAATAGACGGCGTTAACAAACTAACAAACTTTGATCCAACCAGATCTTCATATGTAGTTAAAGTTGATGAAACAGTGGAGATGTCAAAGATTGTAGTAGTTAGAAAATTAGGCCAAACCGTAACTGGTGATATTAATACTTTAAGACCTATTGAAATGGGAGATAATAAGTATGTTATTACTGTAATTCCAGAAGATGGTCCTAGTAGAATTTACAATATCAATATTTTAAAACAAAGTAGTGATGCAACAATAGATGGTATAGAAATTAGGGGTGTAGAAACTAATAAAAACTATCCACTTAATTATCCGCTAGAGAATACTGTTAAAGTAGACTTTGCAGATGAAAATTTAATTATTAACTTAGATTTACCTGATGGAGCAACACTAATTAATCCTAAAGCAACCTATCCAGCAGTTGATGGTGGAACAATTGAATTATTAGTTCAAGCTGAAGATGGTTCAGTTATGTTACATGTAATTAATATTGATAAGTCACAACCAAGTGATCAAAAAGAATTAGAAACTTTAGAAGTAGTTCGTCCTAATGCAGAAAACTTTACATATAGATTAGATACTACCAGAAATAGACACCATGTTTATGTTCTTTCTGATGAAACGAGAGTAGAATTAAGGGGAGTTATTCCAGCTGGTGCAACAGTTGATGGCTTAGGGGTTAAAGATGTACCTAATAAGCGTAATAATTTCATAATTACTGTTACAGCGGAAAACTTAACTGAAAAAACTTATGAAATTATTGTTCATAAGATTGATAATGACGCAAGCTTAGTGGGAATCAACATTAATAATAAACAATTAGATGACTACAAAGTTAACACATCATTTAGTCCAGAAACATTAGAATATGAAGTGTTTGTTCCTAATACAAGTGAGGATAATGAGATTTTAGTTACTCTTGATGCAATTCCTATATTACAAACTTCTCAAGTTACGGAATTTGCGCCATTTATCTTAAAAGATGAAGAAAGAATTACTAAGAAAATTTTAGTTACTGCAATGAGTGGTAAACAGTTAGAATACACGCTTCATTTCCAAACTATTAAACCAGGTAAATTAATTAATTTAGAAGTAGAAAATCATTTAATTACGCCAACGTTTAATGAAAATATTATGCTTTATACACTTAGAGTTTCTAGTGATATTACAAGTATTAATATTATTGCAGAAGCTAGTCAAGGTAGTAGTGTTGCTGGTGATGGTATTAAACAATTAAAGTCAGGACTAAATACATTTGAAGTTTACGCAGTAGATGAAAATGGTGACATTGGTGAAATTTACACACTTAAAGTTGAAAGAGTGAAGAAGAGTAGAGATAATACATTAGACGCTCTAAGAATCTATAATTCAGAAGGTTATGTTGTAGGTGCTAATAATGATGCTTTATTACTTCCATATTCACCAACATTTAGTAAAGAAATTTTAAGTTATGTATTAATTCTTCCAAATCCTGCAATTGATAGAGTTTATATTGAAGCTGATATATCTTGTCCAAAAGCAAGAATGGATGATTTAGGTTATAGAAACTTAGAAAGCGAAATAACTGTAATTCCAATTAGAGTAATTTCTGAAACTGGTGAAACAAGAACTTATCAAATAATTGTTTATAAAGAAGAACCAGTTCCACCGTTATCTAGCCAAGCGCTACTTACAAACTTAACAGTTAAAGGTAATGATAATTTAGAGTATTTAGGTGAAAACCCTGTTGAAGGTGGAATAGTGTTTGATCAAAACACTTATACATATTTCTTAGAAGTACCAGCAAACTTAAGAGACATTACTTTCACTGCTGAAGGATTAGGTCATATTTATTTCTCTGATGAGGATGCACCTTGGATATATTCAAGTGGTAGATTTGATTTTGAAAATAGAGATTCAAATGATCCAAACTTTAATCCTAATATTATTAAAGCTATTGTTACTGTAGTTCCTGAAAATGGTAATAATGAAAATATTAAGCATTACAAAGTTACTATTAAACGTGATTCAGCAAGTGGTAACAATAACTTAAAAGACCTAAGAGTTAATGGAGTTACTCCAGCGGACTTTGACCCACAAAGATATCCTGATAGAACTGACTTCTTAGTAGTGGTTCCATATGAGGAAAATAAAGTTGTGGTTATAACTGGAATTCCAGAAGATGTTAATGCAGAAGTTTTAAACGAAGGAAGAAAAGTATTAACAAAAGAAGGATTTAACTATTTCAGTATTCAAGTTAAAGCTCCTAACGGAGATATTAAAGTGTATACATTAGTTATTGATAACTCTAAGACTGCTGGTAGAAAAGGTTTAGATGATATATTAGGTGATTTGATTGCGATTACTGTTTTAGATAAATACGTTGAAAACTTTGATCCAAATGCTAGGTATTATGAGATTAAGGTAACAAGTGGTGAAAAACATAGAATCATAAAGAACCTTGATGATAGTGTTAAGGCGATATTTAGCGAAAATTCAATTTATGCATCTTCATATGAAGTATTCCAAGATGAATTTAATGAAAACTTCATTATTGTAAGAGTGAAGGCAGATAATGATGATACAACTGAATATGTTTTATTCTTAAATTCTGCTACCCAAACAAATATCGTAGATAACTTCTTGTTAATTGGTGTAATGGTTTTATGGTTCATTTTAGTAACATGGTTTGCATCTTACTTAATTTATAAGAATCGTGAGAAGAAACAAAGTGAGATTAAGTAAGGGGGGCAAATAAATGGAAATAACTTTACAAATATTAACACTTATTGCCTTTGCGGCTGTTGCCGCAGGGGCAATAGTATTAATAGTAGTTTTAATGAAAAAAGATTACAAAACTAAATATGAAAACTTAAACGATATTATTAGTAATAGATTATTTGTTCGTAAACTTAAATATGAACTTAAAAATTATCCAGATCAATCATTTAATGTTTTAGTGTGTAAGTTAAGTGACTATTTATTAATTAAAGATAAACTAAATTATTTTGAACTAAGATCTTATTTAAAGGATATTTCTAAAAAGATTAGTTATGTACTTCCAGAAAGATCTAAAATTACTCTTTATCCAAGTGGGGTGTTTTATATTTACATTCCGGGTTTATATTATGAAAATGAACTTCATAATATTTCACTTAATATTGCGGATATAGCAGCTAAAAAAGTTGAATTTAGATCAGGTAAGGTAGTTTATAGTGATATTAATATTGGTCAAGTAAATTATCCTAATTTAGCGAGCACTTATGAAGAAATTATGAATTTAGGTAATTTAACACTTTATTTATCATTAAAAGATGGGGCTAATAAAATTAAGTTTTATAAACCAGAGATGGTTTCTTTGAAAGATTCGGCAAATAAATTTATTAGAATTTATGAAAAAATTATGAATTCTGAGTATAGAGTTTTATATACTCCAGTTTTAGATGTCAAAAACAAAGTATATAATTCTGCAATAGTCGATTTATTTCATTTAGAAAATAAAAAAGCTATTGGTTTTTCTAATTTTATTAGTGAATATGAAATTTCTAAAGATGCATATTGGTTTAGTTTATGGTATATAAAGAAAATTGTTTATGAACATAAGGTTGAATATATTATTGATGAAAATAATTATAAATTAATAATACCAATTATACTAAGTGTTTTTGAAGAAGAAACTTTTAATAGTTGGTTAATTGACACTTTAAATAAAAATAATATAAGGCCTAGTAATATCATATTTAAAATAATTAATCCTTTATCGAAAATATCAGATAGCACCTTGCTTGAATCATTAGGTGAGTTAAAAGGATATGGAGTTAACTTTTTAATTGATGTTAACAATGTAAATGAAAGATTAGAACAAAACTTAATTGGTTATAGAATTTCTAATATAAAAATTCCTAAAGAATTAGTTATTTTAGAAGATAGATCAACAAATATCAATAGGTTACTTGCGTTTTTAAAAGAACATGAAATAAATGTGATTGTTGATGGAATTAAAACTACTGAAGAAGTAGAAACATTAATTAAGAAAGATATTTATTTATTGAGCGGAGAATTGTTTAGTAGAAGGCTTTCTGCTGATAGATATTTCGCGAAAATAAGAGAACCAATAAGTTATGAAAAAGAGGAGCGTAAAAGATGAACGAATATAAAGATTGGCTAAGTCAGGTAATAAAACAATTTATAGAAAACTTTTTTAATTTCTTTAAAAATATAGGAATTTGGATATATAACAGTTTCGCAAAAGAACCAGTTGACTATGCGGTAAGTTTAAATAATGTATTTAACGATATGACCGCAGGAGAAAGGGTATTAGGCATATTAACATTAGGGATAATGTATGTATGTTTTTTGTCACTTATTATCTTGGCATTTGTATTATTTAAGAAGTTTTTTAGAATTAGAAAAATTGCTCGTAATAAAGAATCATTGATTAAAGAAGTAAATGTGTTAAGATTTAGGCTTACTAACTTATCAGATAGTCAAAATTATCTAAACGCTCCTAATAATTTAGCTAAAGAAGAAGTTAAGCCAAAAGAAAAATATGGTAATAGATTTACTAAGTTAATAAATCTTGATAAACAATATAAAGGTGAAGTTTTACCGACAATTATGACCGATGTGGATAGACTAACATTAAGAGAGATAGTTACTAATTTTAGAAACTATGCTGCTGGTGAACATGGACTTTACTATACATATGAAACAATTACTTTATTTATTGCCTCACTAGCGGCATCAAAAGTGATTATTTTAGAAGGTATTAGTGGTACCGGTAAAACAAGTCTTCCATATGTTTTTGGTAAGTTTATTAATAATGATGCGAATATTATTTCTGTTCAACCATCTTGGCGTGACCGCTTTGAGATGATTGGGTTTTTAAACGAATTTACTAATAAGTTTAACGAAACAGAATTTTTAAAAGTATTATATGAAGCGAATTATCGTGATGATGTTAATTTAATTGTTTTAGATGAAATGAACTTAGCGAGAGTTGAGTATTATTTTGCGGATTTCTTAAGTTTGCTAGAATTACCAGATCCAAATGAAAGAAAATTAGAAATTGTTGCGGAAACAATACCTGGAGATCCAAAATTATTAGAAGAAGGAAAAATTAGAATTCCTGAAAACGTTTGGTTTGTTGGAACAGCGAATAATGATGACTCAACATTTTCAATTACTGATAAAGTTTATGATAGAAGTGGATCGCTTGTGATGAACCAAAAGGCAGAATCTTTCCAAGCTGAAAAAGCAAGACCAATTAATTTAAAATATGATTATTTAACAAATTTATTTAGAAATGCTGAATTTGAACATCCATTAAGTGAACAAATGAAACAAAAATTATTGAAATTAGATGATTTTTTAATTGAAAATTTCCAAATCGCACTTGGTAACCGTCTTAATAATCAAATAAACAAGATTATTCCTGTTTATAAAGCCTGCGGTCTTGATGAACTTTTAGCTATTGATATGATTATCGCAAGAAAAGTGTTAAGAAAATTAGAAGCAGTTAATATTGCGTTTTTACAAAAGGAATTAGGAGATTTAAATATATTTTTTGATCAATTATTTGGCAAAAACCAAATGGTTGAATGTAAAAAAATGTTAGATAAATATATTAGGGTAATATAAAATGGATTATAAAAAAGAAAACAAAGAATTTTTAAAAGAAAATTTTTATAATGCTTTTTATAAAGGCAAAAGAACTTTAACTCAATATTCAGAAAAGATTTATCAAAAGTATGATTCTAATTGGGTTATGATTTTTGAAAACTTACTTCCTAGTCTAGATATTATTACTAGAGATTTTAAATCTGTCTTAAGATATGAAGATGAAGTATTACCGCTTTATAAACAAAAACGTATTTTTAGAGAATCAATTAGACACTTATCTAAACATACTGAAAACATTTTAGAAGTTAGATCAGATGGGACTATTGTTCCAACTAAGTTATTAGTAAGTCAGTCTGATATTGAAGCGGCAATTTATGAAAACCGCTTTATAAGAACGTTAATTGACAGAGGCCTAGACTTTTTATCTAACCAAATTAGACTTCTTAAAAGGACACTTGATATTGATCAAACTACTAATTTTGATTATGATTCACACTTTATTTTTGATAATGCTAATTATGAGATAAAGGTGACTATAAAAGAAGTTAAAAAACAAGAAAATGATAAGACGTTTTTACAAAATAAAAAGATTTATGATCGAGTTACAAACCTTTATAGTTTAATGCTTTCATTTACAAATAGCACATTTTATAAAGAAATGAAAAAATACTCGATAATTAAACCGCCAATTATAAAAACACAAATCATTCTTAAAAACCCTAATTATCATAATGGATATTTCTTATGGTTATTATTAGATGAATTAACTGAAAACAAATATTTATTTGAACGTCAAACAGAAGAACGTACATTCGATGATTATTATTTAACTTTACTTGATAATTTAATGTATACAAACTTTAAAACATTCTATTTAGAAAATAATCATTTAATTGATTTAAGACAAACTTCATTTGAACAAATAAAGCCAGAGATTAATCCTAATATTAAACCTATTTATACAATTAGCGGAAAACCTTTAGATAAAACTGAAAATCTTGCTAATGAAATATATTTAAAAGAACTTAAAGATCACTTTAATCACATTTTAAATAGTAATCAAGAAGGATTTTATAGAAGTGGCGAAAGAATAGAGGAAGTTAATCTTAAAGATGCTTTAACGCAAATGACAGAGATTACTAATAATATTTATCAAAGTTATTTTGATATGAATAGATATGAAAATGTTTTTTCAAGAATTACTTCTGAAACAAACTTAAGAGAACTTTATAATGATTTTAAGCAAAAAGTAGATATTATGGGGGCTATTAGAGAAGTAAAGGAAGCTGATTATAAAAACACTTTATTAATGGAACGTAAAATTTTAGAAGAAAGAAATAATATTTATAAAAATTTAATTGAGTATATTTATAAAGAAGAAGAAACTCATCACAGCGAAGGAAGAAATAGAGATTTTGATAAATATAACAATTTAGTTAAAGAATATAACGATAAAGATTATGATAAACTTTTAAAAAAGATTGTTAGAAATGGAAATACACTTGATTATTATGAAAGACTCCTTAATTTAAGAGAAAAGAGAAATAAAGCATTACTTGAATTAAACAAAGAAAGACAAGTAGTAATTAAATCAAGAAATCCTAATTTATTATTAGATTCAAAAGAAAGATTGAAACGTAGTAGCGAGCGCTTATTTCTAGCCAAAGAAGCATCACAAGTAAGTAAGATTTTAATTAATAAGAAAACCGGCCAAATATATTTAAAAAGTAACGGAGGAAAATTATGAGTTTAACAGACAAAAATTTGCAAGTAGGCAAAAGAACATATGATTTAGATGAATTAACAGACAATTTAATTTATTTCCCTGGCGAAAGGACAGCGGATTTCTTTAATGAACTCGGTCTTCAAGTTGAGCGTGATTTAAGAATAAATGCCTTAAAAGATAGTATCAGACCACACTTAAATAATCCTCATCAATTAGAAAAACTAACAATGGATATGAAATATAGGTTAGGCTGGTTTGAAACTTTTTCTGAATTTCAACTTTTGAATTTGATTGATTATTTAAATGATGATAATATTAATAGAAATTATAAAAAAAGTTTATGGGCAAAATTAATTGAACTTATTATTGAATCGAGAGTTCCTGAAAAAACGACCATTAGATTATTTAAAATGGCTTATGATATTGGAACATCAAGAAAAAAGTATTTTGAAAAAGTTAGTGATTTCAATAAAAAAATTGATTCAATATTTGTTGATGAAAAAGAATATATTGATGGACTTCTCCCAAATGTGTTTAGATCAGTTCTATTCGCAAGTTCAACAACTAATGAAATTAAAAAACTAGGGAAGAAATATGGAGTTGCTGTTCCAAGAAGACTTAAAAAACAAGAACTTTTAGATATCATGATTGAAGAGTTAAAAGATAGAGATGAATACACCGAAGAATTAGAAGCGGAATTAGATACATATAATATTATTAAATTAGAAAGATATTGTATTAATAATGATATTAAAGCTTCTACTGAACTTAAGAAAGAAGAAATTATTGAATATATTTTAAAAAATGCAAAAGAAACAATGCATACATATTATGTTCCTGATAATCCTGGTGTTTATCATATTATTGCCCCTGAACAAGTTAAAGAGGTTGATTACTTTGAAATTTTAAATTTAGAAGTAAATGTCGATGAAGAAAAAGAATTAGTAATTCACACCAGTTTGGAAAATCCGGAAATAAAGTATACTAATTATGATGATGAATTAATTTTAATAACTGAAGATAACACTGTTAAAGGGTTAAACGAAGGAATGACCTCTGTTAAAGCAACTTTAAAAGCGTTAGGACTTCAAACTATCTTTAATGTAAGTGTTAAAATGGATAATATATTTATTAACACTTTAGATTGCATAAGCATTATAGAAGGTGAAACACACACGCTAAAATATAACACTAATGATAAAGCTGGTGTTACTATCACTTCTTTAGATGAAAATATATTAAATGTTCAAGGGAATCTTTTAACCGCATTAAAAGAAGGTAGCACAAAAGTATTATTAACATCAAATTCAAAGAGTGAAATTAGTAAAGAGGTTGATGTTTTAATTGAAAGTGTTAAAAAGGAAGTTAGTATAGTAGAATTATTGTCCCCACTTTATTTGCGTACCCCACAAACATCATATAAGTTAATGGTTGAAGATGTATTAAAGTTAGATTATGAAACTAATGCAGAAAATGTAGTGTTTAAAGATTATGATGAAAACATTATTAATATTAATGAAAATAATGAGATTACTGCTTTAAAACCAGGACTAACTAAAGTTAACATGTATTTAGATGATAGCGAAACGCCACATAAAGAATTAATTATCGTTGTTGAAGAAAAGACGGTTTCTCAGGCTGATTATGATAGTCTTTTACAAGAATTAATAGTTATTAAACAAAGATTAACTTATTTAGAAGAAGATAAAGCCTCTAAAATAGAAAATGAAAGTATTAATGAAAAGTTAGATATTCTTAGTGAAAAGATAGAAGAAATAAATAAATACAACTTCCATGAGCAGTTAAATAACTTACATAAAGAAAATAAAATTCTTTATGAAGAACTTGAAGATTTACGAGAAAAAATTAAAAACATCAAGGTAGAACCTGATGTGATTAAACAGTTTATTTTTGATAATGAAGGTGTTAATTATTTAGAAGATGATATTAAAGGTTTTTATACTAATGCAGAATTAATTGATTCAATGATTGATAATCTAGAAGATCTTCATACATTCATAATGGATTTATATAATAGGTTATTGCTGACAGAAAATGATATTAAGTTAGTTAAAGACATATTAGGAACAAACTTATCACTTTCTTTAAAAGATCTAAAGGATATTGATGAAGAAGACAAATAATAAAATTGAGCATAACTGTGGGATTTTGTGATATGGAACTCCTAAAACACAGATATTTTAAAGAAGTTGATTTTAGGATAACTATAAGATTTATTTGTTTTGATTTTCCAAAATGAAAAACATGAAACATACTACGGTATTATTAGATGAAACAATTGAAGCTTTAAATATTAAAAAAGATGGAATTTATGTTGATTTAACACTTGGTTTAGGCGGACACAGTGAAGTTGTTTTAAAGAAATTAAGTGGTGGTTTTTTGTATACCTTTGATCAAGACTTAAATGCGATTAACCTAGCAAAAGAACGCTTAAGCAAATATAAAAATGTAAAAATATTCCATGACAACTTTAAAAATGTTAAAAAAGTTTTAAATGACGAAGGAATTTATGAAGTTGATGGAATTATTATGGATTTAGGGATGAGCAGTTATCAAATTGATGATTTAGAAAGAGGATTTTCTTATCTTCATGATGCTCCATTAGATATGAGAATGGATGATACTAAAGAATTAACTGCTGAGGTAGTTTTAAATACATATTCAAAAGAACAATTAGAAACTATTTTTAAATTATATGGCGAAGAACCAAATAGTGCTAAAATAGCCGCAGAAATAGTAAATAGTCGTCCTTTAAAAACAAGTTATGATTTAGTTAAAATAACTGATAAATATAAACTGAGAAAAGGCCATTCAGCGAAGCGGATTTTTCAAGCGTTGAGAATATATATTAATAATGAAATTAATGTCTTAAAAATGACTTTACCGGATGCTTTGTCAATGTTAAGAAAAGATGGAGTTATCGCGGTAATAACATTTCATTCTTTGGAAGATAAAATCGTTAAAGAAACATTTAAAACCCTTTGTGAAGAACCTTATTTAAAGGTGCCAACTTTACCTAAAGAAATGCCATTTAGATACTACAAAAAAAAGATAACGCCTTCTAAGGATGAAATTAATAATAATCCTAGAAGTAAGAGCGCTATCTTAAGAGCTATCATTAAAAATTAATTTTATTTTTTTCTTGCACCAACAGTAATTCTTATATAATCAACATCTAAATTTTTAAATTCCTTATGGTTTTTGATGTAATCAAAAATATCAATACTAGAAATTTCAGTAATTTTATTATTATCTTTAACTAATATGTGAATATGACTATCTATAATTATGCATTTTATTGTCAATTGCCAAATCATAGTATTTTGTCTCATTAATATAAAGTTCAACAGCAATTTTTTCTTGAATTAAAAAATCCAAATTGTTATAAATAGTTGATACGTTTGTAAAGCCGCGTTCTGCGAGCTTTTTTTGTATTTCTTTAAACGTTAGATGATTATCTTCTAAAACCTCAATCAATGCACGTCTTGGTTCTGTAATTCTTAAATTACGTTTTCTAAGAATATTAAAGTATTTTTCTTTTTGGTCAATCATAAAATTTACTCCATTCTAATATCTGAGTGAGAATTATAATAGTCACTCATAATTTTTTGTAGGTTTTCAGCATGATATGAAATTGTTTCATAACGACTACCCTTACTATCTATTTTATAAACTGGTAGAAAATGAAGATGAATTAAAGGTTTTCGTTTATACAATTTATAAATCCCTTTTGGCTTTTTAAGCACCAATACCATAGGTATTATATCAGCATTTGAATCAAGTGCAAAGCGAAATGCTCCCTTTTTGAATGTTCTAATGCCCGGATAATATGGTTTTAATGCTGATTCAGGATAGACACAAACAAAAGCCTTTCTTTTTAAGGCTGAATTCATTTGTTCTTGGAATTCTTCTAAAAACTCTCTTTTTTCAGGAATTGGTGCCCCACCAATAAAATGCATCAACTTACCAAAGAAAGGAATTCCTAGATTACTTTGTAACATTGTATAATAAGCGCGTTTTGGAAATAAAACACTACCTGTTAATAGTGCATCAGTAGGATGTAAATGGTTAGAAATAAAAATATGACCGCGTTTTTTTAGTGGTTTGATAATTTTTTTGTTTTTAACCCTAAATCCTAACCCAATAGGGGCCCATAAGAATCTAATAAATAATTTGATAAAAAATACCGTAATAGGTGTAAAAACTCTAAAATACCACTTTTTTCCAAAGTAGTCATAATTCTTTTTAAGAGTTACAGGTTTTGCTTCAATTGTTTTAAATGTATGTTCGTGTTCGTCGTTTTTTCTATTATTATTCATTTTGATCACTTATTATTATAACATGAATTAAGATATGGAAACTAAAATTAATCTTATATGTTATAATTATTAGGGGGACACATTAATGATAATTGTTTATGGTGGCACATTTAATCCACCCACTATTGCACATCAATTAATTGCAAGTAAAGTTATCGAAGATTTTAAGCCAGAGAAATTCATTTTGCTTCCTGTAGGTGAAAATTATCCCTGGAAAAGTTTTTATGTGCCATTTAAAAAGCGTTTTGAAATGTTAAAATTAGCGTTTAAAGATGAAATTTATGAAGTTTCTACGCTTGAAAATAAAAAAGTCTATAAAGGTACTTATTACGCACTTAAACGAATTGAAAAAACATATAAAAATAGTGTATATTTCCTATTAGGTGCAGATAATCTATCGTATTTAGAAAAATGGATTAACTATGAATTATTAATTAAAGAGTTCCGTTTTATCGTGATTAAAAGAAAAGGTT
This sequence comes from Acholeplasmatales bacterium, assembly GCA_050949105.1. GTDB lineage: Bacteria > Bacillota_I > Bacilli_A > Acholeplasmatales > UBA5453 > DUQU01. The sequence continues at coordinate 33,016 of JBMNFC010000011.1, read as the reverse complement.
TCAATTTAGATGAAATTATGAAAAAATATCATCCATACGAAGAAAATTTCAATGTTATTGAGATGGATTTAGATATTTCATCTTCGCTGTTTAGGGAAGAACCTGAAAAAAATAAACATTTTATTCCTAATGATGTGCTAAAATATGTTAAAGAACATAAATTATACGAGGTATAACAAATATGAAAAAAGGATTTTTAAAAACTCTTACTGTAACTCCTAAATTAACAGTAGGAAATGTAACTGAAAATTTAAAAGAGTTTAAAAAAGTTTTGAAAGAAACTGATGCTGAATTAGTTGTTTTTCCTGAACTTTCATTAACTGGTTATACTTGTGGCGACTTATTTTATCAAGATTCATTATTAAATGATGCTTTAAACGCTTTAAAATTACTATTAGAACTTAATTTTAATGGTGTTGCTGTTTTAGGAATGCCACTTAAAGTAAAAGGATCATTATTTAATGTTGCGGTAGTATTCCAAAAAAATAAAGTTTTAGGGGTCATTCCTAAGTTTTATTTAAAAAATCAAGGTGATTTTAGTGAAGATCGTTGGTTTACAAGTGGTTTAGGTGTTAATTTTGACGAAGTTACGATTTTTAAAGAAAAAGTTCCATTTGGACAAATTATCTTTGAAGATTTAGATAATGAAGTTTATTTTGGTGTGGAAATTTGTAATGATATGTGGGGGATTGTAAGTCCTGGAAATGTTTTAAGTGTAGAAGGAGCTAACTTAATTGTTAATTTAAGCACATCTAATGAATTTATTGGTAAAGAAGAAATAAGAAGAAATGTAGTAGTAGAACACTCAAGAAAGAATTGCGGGGCATACCTATATACTTCAAGTGGAATTGGTGAATCATCTGGTGATACAGTGTTTAGTGGTCATAATATTCATGCTACATTAGGAAAATTAGTAAAAGAAGAGAAGTTTATGTTAAATCAAACGGGTCTTCTTTATTCAGACATTGATTTTGGGCATATTAATTATCAAAGAAGAAAAGAAAACCCAATGAAAGACTTTATGTATCAATTTAAGTTTAATATAAAAAGAGTAAAGGTATCATTTTCTAGTGATTCCTTTTCCTTTTCTTATCCCCTAGATAAGTATCCTTTTAAAGCGGATTTTGAAGAAGTTAGGCAAATTCAAATTAGTGCTTTATACAAAAGATTAGAACATCTTAATTTTCCAAAAGTAATTTTAGGTGTTTCTGGTGGTCTTGATTCAACATTAGCTTTACTAGTGTGTTATGACACATTTAAGAAGTTTAATCTAGATGTCAAGAATATTCATGCGATTTCAATGCCAGGTTTAGCAACCTCAACAAGAACTAAAAGTAATGCAGAGAAACTTTCTAAGAGTTTAGGTGTTACGTTTAAAGAAATTGATATCAAAGAAGAATGTAATCTTCATTTTGTTTCAATTAAACAAGATAAAGATATTCATGATATTACATATGAAAACACTCAAGCGAGAATTAGAACAATGACTTTAATGAATTTAGCTAATAAAGAAGGTGGCATTGTTTTAGGAACGGGTAATTTATCAGAGATTGCCTTAGGATTTATGACTTACAACGCAGATATGATGAGCATGTATGCAATTAATTCGGGTCTTCCAAAAACATTAGTTAAAAAACAAATTGAATCTTATATTCCTTTATTCAAAAAAGAAGAGGCAGTAATTAAAGATATTTTAAATACACCAATTTCTCCTGAACTTGTAAAAAATCAAGAAACAGAAAAAATAATTGGTAGTTATATGATAAATGATTTTTTAATTTATCGTCATTTAGTTTGTGGTGATGATAAAGACAAATTAGTGTTTATGATTAAGAGTGCTTTTGATTTAGATGAAAAAGAAGCGCTAGAAACGGTAAATCGCTTTATAAAGAGATTTTATAACTCGCAATTTAAAAGACAAGTAATGCCTGATGGACCTAAAATATTAGAACTTTCCTTATCTTCTAGAAATGGTTATAAACTAGCGAGTGATGTGAAGATATGAAGAAAGTTTTATTAGGTTTGTCTGGTGGTGTTGATTCTGCAGTAGCACTAATTTTGTTAAAAGAGAAATATAAAGTAAAAGCGTGTTTTATGCGAAATTGGGATTCTTTAACAAATCAAGATGTATTAGGTAATCCGACAATTGATGATGCAATATGTCCTCAAGAATTAGATTATCAAGATGCCAAAAAGGTTTCTGATAGTTTAGGTATTGAACTTTTGAGAGTTGATTTTGTTGAAGAATATTGGAATACAGTTTTTAAATATTTTATTAGTGAATATGAAAAAGGAAGAACTCCTAACCCTGATATTTTGTGCAATAACGAAATAAAATTTAAAGCTTTCTTAAATTTTGCCTTAAAAGAAGATACTGATTATATCGCAATGGGACATTATGCTAAAAAAGGCTATATTGATGGTAAGGCAGTTCTTTTAAGAGCAAAAGATAAGAATAAAGATCAAACTTATTTTTTATCACAATTAACAGAAGAGCAATTAGATAAGGCTTTATTCCCAATTGGCGATTTAACCAAAAAAGAGGTTAGAGAAATTGCCTTGAAGTATAATTTATCTGTTTCTAATAAAAAAGATTCAACAGGAATTTGTTTTATTGGAGAAAGACACTTTAATGATTTTTTAAAGAATTATTTACCAGCTCAAAAAGGACAAATAAAAACATTAGATGGTAAATACTTAAAAGATCATGAAGGTCTTATTTTTTATACTATTGGACAAAGAAAAGGTCTAGGTATTGGTGGCCTTAAAGAGTATGATTTAGAGCCTTGGTTTGTGGTAGGAAAAGATCTTGAGACAAAAACTTTATATGTCGCTCAAGGCTATCATAACGAATATTTATATTCAAATAGATGTATCGTTAAAGACGTTATTTGGCGTGGAAGCAGAGATTTAAATAGATTATTTAGTGCTAAATTTAGATATCGCGCCAAAGATACCAATGTTACTTTAAAATGGTTAGATGAACAGACATTAGAAGTGTTGTATAAAGACAAAGAAAGAGCTGTTACACCTGGTCAAGCGGCAGCTTTTTATAGCGGAGAAGTTTGTGTTGGTGGAGGTTTTATTGATACAGTTTATATGGATTTAGAAAGAAGAAAGTATTGATGAAAAAAAAGGTTTTGTATTTATATATATTTACTACGCTTTATGCAATAGTGATAAACCTAGCACATCCAGTTACTCCTGCTTTTATTAGAAATCTTGGGATTACTGAATATATGTTCGGTTTGTTTTTTGCGGCAATGAACTTAGGAACATTCATAATGAGTCCGTTTTGGGGCAATTTAGGAGATGTTAAAAAACGTAAATACATTATTATGATTGGTGTATTAGGCTATTCAATTTCGCAAATGTTATTTGGAATGTTCACTAATGCTTACTACATTTTAATTGTTAGATTTACTGGAGGAGTCTTCTCAAGTAGCGTTATTGTTTCATTGCTCGCGTATATTGCTGAAGATAGAGATATTACCAATAAAAAAAGTGTTATTGCTTGGTTTTTAACGTTAATTACTTTTGGAGGAAGCATTTCCTATTTAATAAGTGGCCAACTTGGAGATTTATTTTATGAAAACCTTAGTTATGTGTTTTATATCCAAGCGATAGCAAGTTTTGTGGTGGCTTTATTAGCGCTATTTTTAGATACGGAAGTTCATGGCTCCCAAGAAAAGAAGAGTCTTTTTAAACAAATTAAACAGATTAAATATATTCCTAAAAGAGTAGTCTTTTTGTTTATCATTATCGCAATTTTAAATATTCCTATTGTAAATTTTACGAAATATATTGATCTTTATATCACGGATTTAGGCTATCGAACTAGCGTTGTTGGTTATTTTTCATTCACAACTGGAATCATCGCCATGATTACCACTATCGCAATAGTCCCAATTATCACAAGAAAATTTCCGCCAATTAAAACAGCGATAGTTAGTTTATTAATTGGGGCAGCGATAAGTTTTACAACATTTATTTTTAAAAGCGAATATTTAATAATTTGTTTGTATACATTTTTTATGGTTTATATTGCCGCAAGATCAACTTATGAGCCATCAATTGTTAACCATTTAAATGAAGAAAAAAATCTATCTAGTGGAATGTTGATGGGCTTAAGACAAAGTTCATTATCACTAGGAGCAGTAATAGGACCAATTGTTTCGGGTTTTTTATATGGTTATTTAGAAGTTGGACTATTTTATTTCTTATCAAGTATATTAGTTTTAGGTGCGATACTTTTAACAATTTATTATTTTTGGTACAAAAAAGGAGTAGCTGATGATTTTAACAGGGCGAATAATTAGAACTGTTTTTAGAAACAAAGAAAACTCATATACCATTTATAAAATTGAATTAGAAAATGGCGACATTGAAACAATTACTGGTAACCTACCAGTTTTATCTGTTGATACATTATATGAGTTTGAAGTTACAGAAATTAATCACCCAACTTATGGAATTCAATATAAAGTTGAATCATTTAGTCAAGTGGAAAAACAAAATAAAGATGGCTTAATTAAATATTTATCAAGTGAACTGTTTACAGGGATTGGTCCTAAAAGAGCTGAACGCATCGTTAACCATTTTGGGGATGATGCGATTAGTAAAATTATTGAAAATAAAAACATTTTAAAAGCGATAGGATTTAAACCTGTTCAAATTGAAAGATTATATCAAGAACTTCTTAAAGAAGCACATTTAGAAATAGTGATGAAGGAACTATTTAAATATGATATTACTTTGTTAATGGCGACGAAACTTTATAATACTTATGGTAAAGATACTCTTAAAGTAATTAAAGAAAATCCTTATAAAACAATTGATGATATTCATGGTATTTCATTTAAAAGAGCAGACGAACTTGCCAGTAAATTAGGCTTCGCATATGACCATCCAACGCGTATTGAAGCTGGGCTTATTTATGCATTAGAAACTTTACTTATGCAAACGGGAAATACATATGTAGAAGAATTAGAGTTTTCAAGATTTTTAAATAGTGTAATTAGTGATATTGAAAAAGAAAAAATTCTCTATCATTTAGAAAATTTAATTAAACTAAATAAAATCATTTTTGAAGAAAATACGTATACTATTCCTAAAATAAAGGAAGCAGAGTTAAATATTTCTAAATACATAAAAAATTTCAAATCAGAAACGGTTGTTACGGATGAGGTATTTGATGCGAATATTAAACAAGTTGAACGCATTTTAAATATTAACTATACAGACCTTCAAAAAGAGGCCATTAAAGAATCAATTAAAAATCCAATTAGTATTATTACAGGAGGTCCAGGAACCGGTAAAACAACGGTTTTATCCGGTGTTTTAATGGTTTATGCAAGATTATTTGGACTTGATTTAGAAAAAGAAACAATTACTTATAAAATTGGTTTGTGTGCTCCTACTGGTAGGGCTTCAAGAAGAATGGAAGAAGTAATGGATGTTAAAGCTTTTACAATCCATAGATTACTGGGCTATGATTATGAAGGAATCTTCCATTTTGGGAAAGGTAACCAACTTCCACAAGATTTAATAATTGTAGATGAAGGATCAATGATTGATATCTTTTTAATGGAACAACTTTTAAGTGCGATTATGCCAACATCAAAAGTAATTATTGTTGGTGATAAAGACCAATTACCAAGTGTTGGACCCGGTCAAGTTTTAGAAGATATCATTATGTCAGGTGAAGTTAAAGTTATTGAATTATCAGAAATTCATCGCCAAGCGAAAAACTCTCATATTATTGAATTTTCTAATGAAATTAACCATCAAACAGTTAATAATTATTCCTATGATACTAAAGAAGATTTAATCTTTATGAAATTAGAAGAATCGAAAATTATTGATATTTTAATTAAATTAACTGAAGAAGCATTAAATGAAGGTTATGACTTATATGAAGATATGCAAGTGTTAATTCCGATTTACAAAGGTAAAACTGGAATTGACGCGGTTAATAAAGAGATGCAAGACTATTTCATTAAAAATAAAGAAGAGTATATCCAATATGGTTCTAATTTCTTTTATATTGGTGATAAAGTAATTCAACTTACAAATGATCCTAAGAAAAATATTATGAATGGTGATATTGGAGTTATTAAAAAGATTATCACTACTGAAGATGAAAAATACTTAATTATTAATTTTAGTGGTATGGATGTTGAATATGAAAGATCTAACTTAGAAGACCTAAGTTTAGCTTACGCAGTAAGTGTACATAAATCTCAAGGGTCAGAATATAAAATAGTTTATATGCCACTTGTGAGAAGTTATTCGCACATGTTAAGAAAAGAATTATTGTATACAGGTGTGACGCGAGCGAAAGCGTATCTATACTTATTAGGAGAGTTACCACTAATCGAAAAAGCGAGTAAAATCTTAAATGAAAAAAGAAAAACTCGTCTAAAAACATATTTACAACGAAAAAACAAAAAAATATTTAAAAAAATTTCACCTTATGAATTTCTCTAAACTAAGCCTTAAACTCAACTTTCGAAAAAAGAGTTTAAGGTTTTTTTAAAAGTTTTACCAATAAAACATGAAGTTCATTCGTATACTAAGTGAATGGAGGTTTTGAAAAATGAAAAAAATTAAATTATTTGTATTCGCATTAGTCCTAACATTAGGTATAGGCATGCTCGTGGGATGTAACAATAAAACAAGCAGAACAGCAACTAAATTAGAAGAAAAAGAAATTACATCGTTTGCAGTTCTTACATCCGCAAGACTTAGTGGTCAAGTTTTGGGTGGCAATTATTTACATAGCCAAACAAATCATTCTTTTGATCAAAGTTCAATTGATGAAGTAGATAATTACTTTAAAGTATTAGAGTACTATCTAAGTGGTGGAAATATCGCTAATCTAGTTTTAGAATCAGATTATGAAGATGAGAATGGAAACAAAATCTATGATCATATGATTAAATATAGTGTTCCTGGAAAAGACGGAAGCGTTAGTTATGTATTCCATTACAATGAAGTTCTAACTGATGAAGAAGTTGATGATGACGACGATAAAACAGAAATTGAACAAGAATTTGAAATTGCTGGAATTATGTTATTTGGTGATGTTCGTATGGATGTTACTGGTAAAAAAGAAATTGAAATTGAAGAAGATGAAGAAGAAATTTCTTACTGGTTCTATTCGAAAATTGATTCTGATAACTACGTTGAAATGAAGTATGAAAAAGATATTGAATCTACTGAACATGAAGAAAAATTCTTTGTAAAAGTAGTTAAAGACGGTGTTACTAAAGAATCAGAAATAAAAGTAGAAGTTGAAGACGACAAAATTGAAATCAAACTTGAATTTAAGAAAAATGGTGTTCAATATGAGCTTAAGCTTAAACCAACTACTAAAGATGGATACCAATACGTTATTGAATTTGAAGTTGATGATGACCGTGATGGTAAGATTTATGTGAAGGTTGAAAACAATGTTTACACATACAAAGTAGTTGAAGATAACCAAACATATGAATTTACAGTTGATAAAAATGTAGATGATACAGAAACACCTAATGAAACTACAAATCCTGATGGAATCTAGGAACTTGTGAAATAATAACTAAAATTAATCAAAAAAACATGAAATAGTGTATAATCATCGTAGGAGGTTTCTATGAACTACGATGATTATATTAACAGGTTAATAGAAAAAGATGAGTTAGCGTTTGAAAAAGTTTATAGTGCTTCTTATAAAACAGTATTTTTAGTCATAAAAAGTATTGTAAAAAGTGATGATATTACTTTAGATATCGTCCAAGATACGTATATCCAAGCGATTAGTTCCATTCATTCTTATAAAAGAAATGGTAAATTCTTAGCTTGGATATGTTCTATTGCTCATAGAAAAGCAATCGATTATTACCGGCGGGAAAAGAGAGTAGTTAATATTGATGTTACTGACTCAGATACCCTCTTAGAGAGCTATACTCCTGAATATGAAAAACACTTAGTTTTGGAAGAACTACTAAGCAAATTAGATCCAATTGAATATCAAGTTGTGATGCTTTATAACATTGAAGGATATACTCATAAAGAAATAGCGGAAATCTTAAAAAAACCGCTTGGGACAATTACTTGGACTTATAATAAGGCAATCAAAAAGCTAAGGAAGGAGGCTAACAATGAAACTTGAAGATCTCAAGAATAGCTATATCATTCCAGAAAAACCGCAGATTGATATTAAATCTATTTATATTGAACCGAAGAAAGAAAAATTTAAATTTAGAAGATTATCTTTACAATTAAGTTTATCATTTGTGTTTCTCCTATTCTTAGGAGTCGCATTTTTCCTTATGCCTTCTAATAAATCAAAACCACCAATTATTAGAACACCAGTTGTTTTAAAAGGTGCTGAGTTAGATCACTTTTCCGCTGTTTCAACATCGCTTTTATATACAGAAGTAGGTAAAAGTATCTTAATGAGTGGTGAAGTATCAAACTCTTTATTTGAAGAAAAAATTGCTTTTATTAATCCATATATAAATGTTTTTGAGGTGTTTGTGGGCACTACTAAACCTGTTATAACACCTCAAACTGAAGGAATTTTAGAGGGATATACCCATTATGAACAAATTGTGTTTACGGATGCTTTTGGCAATGAAAGTATTTATCATTTTCATTATATTATTGATGAAGAAAATGGCGATGATGAAGAAGAAACTTTCAAAGAAGGAGTTGTTATCCATAATGGAGAAAAAACTTATATGGAGATAGAGATAGAATCCGAATCTGATGAAATTGAAAAAGAATATTTGATTTATACTGATATTTCTAGAAAAGAAGAAGATTACATTAAATTAGAAATCGAAAAAGATTTGAAGACTGGTGAACAAACATATAAGTATTCTATTTATAAAGACGACGATGAAGTTATTAAGGTACTTGCCGAGTTAGAAGAAGATGATGGAGATGTTGAGCTTTTTTTAGAAGTTGAAATTAAAGATGTTCTTAAATTTAAATTAGAAATATATAAATTAGAAAATGTCTTTAAAGGTAGTTATGAAATTGATAATGACGATGATGAAGAAGGAACAGTAGAAATTAAAATAGTCAAAGATAATAATGTTTACTATTATGAATACAAAGTTGCTAATAAAACATTTAGAAAAGTTAGAAGTTACTAATAACCACTTAAATGCGTAAGTGGTTATTTTTTTCGTAAAAAAAATGGCTTTGAAGCCATTTATTTAAATAACTGTTTTATTTGTTTAGTATAGCCACCACTTAAATTAACAGTGTCACTAGAAATAATCATTGCGTTTTCATCATATTCTTTAATAGTGTTAACAACTAATAAAGAATCTCTTCTATTTGCGAATACCATTAGAACTTTTCTCTCCATATCCATTCCTCTAGCGTCCACAACAGTAACTCCAAAACCAGATTTCCTCAAAGTACCAGAAATGACAATGCCTTTATCTTTAGGAACGATTGCTTGAATTAAAACTTTTCCAAAGGCTAATTTTTCTTCTACTAAGCTACCTAAATAAACTCCTGTTGCAAATCCGAGTCCATAAGCAATACCTTTCATTGGACTAGCCCTTAAACCAGTAATTACCGCACTAGCAATAAAGACCCATAAAAAGATTTCTACTAGGGCTAAAATTACTCCAAATTTACGGTAGCCCTTATTGATCAAAATGATTCTAAGTGTCCCCATTGTAACTTCAATAATTTTCATTGAAAAAATTAATAATAATTCATACCAAGGAGTTCTCGTTAAGATTTCTATAAAACTATCCCACATATTTATCACCTATATTAGTATATCATTTAAAACTTAAAATTGTTAAACAAAAACGCTATTTTTTAAAATATTTAATTCATCTAGGGTAAGAGGTCTATATTCCCCTGGTTTTAAAGTTTCATCTAAGAAAACTTTTCCAAAAGAAATTCTTTTTAAAGAAACAACTTCTAAGTTAAAATAAGCCATCATTCTTTTTACTTGATGATATTTCCCTTCAGTAATAGTTAGCTCTATTAACGTATTAGAAATAATATTTATCTTTGCTGGTAAAAAGGTGGTTTTTTTCATTTCTAAGCCTTTTTCCAAAACATTTTTATATTCTAATTTAAAATTATTTGAGACTTCTACCAAGTAAGTTTTAGGAACATTATATTTAGGATTAGTAAGCTTGTGAAGTAGTGGTCCGTCATTCGTTAGAAAGATTAATCCATCAGTATCTTTATCAAGCCTACCAACAAAACTAACATCTTCACTAATTAATGAACCCAAAAAAGGATGTGTATTATCACTTTTAGCGGTAACATATCCTTTAGGTTTATTCATCATAAAATAGTGAAACTTTTCATATTTAACAAGTTCACCGTTAACATGAACATCACCATCAAGATGATAATTGGCATCTTTAATCACTACACCATTAACAGTGACAACACCACTTTTAATTAACTTTTTAACTTCACTTCTAGTTCCAAAATTGGAAAGTGATAAATATTTATCAAGTCTCATGTTCAAATAGTTTTCTTAATTCCTCTAATTTAACATTACAATTTTTAGATTTATAACAATTACATTCAGTTTTATTTTTATTCTTTTTAATCCATCTAAAATAAATAATTAAACCAATAATTATTAAAACAAATCCTAAAATCACATAATCAATAACCATTTTAAAGCCCCCCTAATTTTAAAATCCAAAAGATTCCGGCAGCTAATACATATGCAAATAGTGTTTGAAATAAAACAGCGTATAAAGTCTTCTTAGCACTACCTAACTCTTGTCTCATCGCTCCTATTGCGGCAAAACAAGGTGCACTATATAAATTAAATACCATAAATGAAATCGCACTTGAAACTGTAAAGAATGAAAACAAACTACTTTCAAATAATGAACTTCCACCACTAACACCACTTAAAACTTCCATTGAAGAAACAACTTGTTCTTTCGCAACTAAACCTTGAATAAAGGCAATACTGCTAGCCCAAGAATTAGTTCCAACAACAGGATAGAAAAGATATGATAACCATTTTCCAAAGAACGCTAATATTGATTCATCAATTGGAATGCCGTATTGTAATCTAAAATTGAAACTTGCGAAAAACCATAAGATGACACTCGTTAAAAGAATGATAGTAGAAGCGTTCTTAATAAAATCCCAAACTTGTAAAAAGACATCTCTTAAAACATACTTAACATTTGGTAATTTATATGTTGGTAATTCATGAAGATAGTTTTCTGATCGTTTAATTTTTAAAACTTTCTTTAAGATAATTGCGGAAAGCAAAATAATTAAAATTGAAAAGACATATAATAAAAACGTTACTAAACCGGCATAAGCGCCAAAGAACATACTCGCAAATAAAGTAATAATTGGTAGTTTCGCACTACAAGGAATCATTGGTGTTAAAACAATGCTAAGATCACGCTCTTGTTTATTTTCAATTGTTCTTGTGGATGAGATTGCAGGGACACTACAACCACTTCCTAAAATGAATGGAATTAAAGCTCTTCCTGATAGACCAAACCTTCTAAATAGTTTATCCATAAAGAAGGCAATTCTCATCATATAACCAGAAGCTTCTAAAATATTTATAAAAATAAATAACATAATAAGTTGTGGAATAAACGCAAGCATTGTCCCCACTCCTAAAATTAAACCATCAATTAGTAAACTTCTACTCCAATCACTCGCATTTAAACTAATTAAAAAGTTATCTAAAGATTCACTTAATGCTTCAATTGCTTTTTCAACAATACTAACACTAAAAGAACCAATAAGTCCAACACTTACCGTATAAACAAGAAACATAATAATTAAAAATATTGGAATTGCTAAATATTTATTTAATAAAATATTATCAAGCTTAATTGTTCTTTTATCATATTTAGTTAATTTAGAAGTTGCTAATTTCAGTAAATGTTCAATTAATTTATACCTTTTTTCAGCGAAAACTTCATAAATATCAACACCATATTTTTCTTCTAATTTCTTTCGTTCTTGAGCAACCTCACTAATAAAAGGTTTTTCATCTTCTAAGAGTTTTATTGCATAATAACGTTTAAATTCAAAATCAACAAAATTAGTAATCGTATTAATTGATGATTCAATATCGTCATTAAAAATCTTGACATTCTTAGGTTTTAAAAAATCGTTTTGTTCAATTAAACAAAGCAAGTCTTGAATTCCTTTTTTCTTATGAGCGCTAATTTGTACAAAAGAAACACCTAAGCGCCTTTCAAGTGTTTTGATATGAATGTTTAAACCTGTATCTTTTAACAAATCAGTCATATTTAACGCGACAACCATCGGTTTATTTAAATCAAGAAGTTGAGTTGTTAAATATAAGCTTCGTTCTAAAGAAGTAGAATCAACAATATTTAAAATCAAGTCATATTCTTCATATAGCAAATATGAAAGAGCTGTTTCTTGTTCTTTAGAATAAGGTGTTAAAGAATAAATTCCAGGTAAATCAATAATCTCTAAACGCTTATTATCCGCAAACCCTTCTCTAATATCGACAGTTGCTCCAGGAAAGTTTGCAATCTTTTGATGTTTTTTCGTTAAAACATTAAATAAAGTGGTTTTTCCACTATTTTGATTTCCTACTAAAACTATTTTCATACCTTTTCACCTTCAATATAAGACAGTAAGGACTTTTCTATCGCTAAACGATATCCTCTTAAGTAAATATGATATGGATCTCCTAAAGGTGAAATGCCTGTTAAAGTAATTATAACTCCTCTAGTGATGCCTAAGTCATTTAATTTATGTTTTATTTGTGAATCAGCATTAATTTTAGTTACTTTTAATGACTCATTAATTTTTAATTCACTTAACTTCATAATTATCACCCTTATATTAGTTTATATAATTAAACGACATTATTCAAACAAAATGATAATTTTAAATATTTACATTTAATTAATAATTTAAACACATATTTTAAAATGCAATTTAAATGTTGTATAATTATATTGTGGTTTACAAAGGCAGGTAGAAAAAAATATGAAACCAACAGATATTCAAAAGCATATCATCGATGTAACAAGAGAGTTATTAAAAGAGAATCCTGATGTTACAATTAAAAAAATTGCGGATGCAAGTTATGTGAATATTGCATCAGTTAACTATTACTTTGGTTCAAAAAACCAGCTTTTTAAAATTGTTTGTGAAGATTTTGTCAACGAATTAAAAAATGGACTACTAAAACTAATGTTTGAAAGAGAAGAAGGTCAGACAGAAGTTTTACTTAAAAATATTATTTCATATTTATATGAAAGAATTGTAGAAAACGCTGGAATCATGAATTATATTTTGCAGAACTTAGGTAATGAACAAGGTGATATGTTACTAAAAACATTTTTCTCTGAAAATGAATTTACGAAAAAGATGTTTGAACTTTTCAAAAAACAAACAGAAATTAATAATAAAGAAAGATTATTCGCAAGATATACAATTTTATTTGCTTCGTTCATCTTCCCTTTATTTATTAAATTATCTGATAATCACGCAAATCGAAACAAGTACATTGTTGATGAAATGTTTGGAGAAATGTTTATTAAGGAATTAGCATTTATTATTAGACATAACCCTAGTAAAGAATAAATCTATCTTTTAGTAAAATAAAACATAATATCTTAGTTTTCTTGATTATTAAATTTAAATTGTTTATCATGATTTTGGTGATCAGATGAAAACGACTTTTAAAGTAATTTGGATATCAATATTATCAACAATTGTTACAATGCTGACTCACATTTTAGGTAACAGCGACTATCATCTTTTGTTTACTATAAAAACACCAATTGTTGATATTCCTTATTTATTTTTAATAAATGTATGTTTTTTGTACATTTTTCTTACATTAATATTTATAGGAATCAAACAATATTTACCAACCTCTAAACTTACAAAAGGGGTTTTTTATGCGAACTTAATTGCGGTTTTATTTGTTTTTCTTAATTTAGAACCAACCCAAATAAAATCATTCAGCGATTTTCTAATCGTTATTTTGATTGTTTTAGTACCTTTTAATGTTTATGGTATGTTTTTAGGTTATTTATCAAGTGAGAGAACAAATAAAATGAAATTTGATATTTCAATGTTAGGAATATTTGTGGTGATGATTTCATGGCTAATATTTAGAGGTCTTTACTATGTGATAGATGTTGATGAGCCAAAAATGAGTAATACCTTTATTACCGTTTTATGGTTGTTATTAAGTGGGCTTGTTGTTGGCATTGTCTTTTTTCTTATAAACAATCTTATCGAAGAATCGTTTTTTAAAAAACTCATGTGGATCTCACTTTTAACTGTCGGAACTTTTGTTGGTTATTATTTAATTTGTTATAGTGTAGACATGATTTTTTATCCCAAACAGTATCTTAAAATATTGTTTGATATTGTTTCTGTTTTAATTGGTATAATTATTTCAAATTTGATTTTCAAATATCGAAAAAGCATCGAAAATTCAACTTAAATTTTATGGTAACGACTTTTGTAAACGATTTTCTGTTTTTAAGTTTTTATAGGCATTTTCTAATTTTCGGGAAAAACTGTTACAACAAAAGAAAATTAAGAAAAATGCTGTTTTTTTGCCTTAACCGGCTTATTGTAAAGAAATATCCACTTTTACTTTTTGTAGTTTACAAAATAAAAAATATATGTTATTGTTATCATACAATAAATTAAACAGTGTTCAACAAATGAGGTTCTTTGCCTTTTTCACTTAAACATGCTCTATAAAAAGGAGAAGGTTGTATGGAGCAAGGTTTACAAAAGATTATTGCAAGTAGTTTATTCAATATTATAGTTTTTGATTATGATACTTTAATTTTTCTGCATGGTTCGAAAACTTCATTATCGATATTTAATATCAACCCTAATGGCAACGAAACATTTTATGATTTGTTTCCTAATGTTGATATTAACCAAATAAAAAGGAAACACGATAATCAATCATCATTAATGGAACATCTTAATCTAACTGGAAATTATTCTACTAGTTTTTATAAAGTAGAACTTTTCGGGAATGTATATTTAATACTAGTTACCTCAGTAATTATTTTAGAAGATGAATTTGCAAAACAAACTGATTACACTAAATATGCGGTTGCGACAATAGATAAAAAATTTAAATTTATTAAAACTGATAAATTGTTTGTTGAAAGATTTGGTAATTCTATTGGTAAATGTTTTAATTACAATTTCATCAATCCTTTTGACATAGTATTTAAAAAAGACATTGAAAGACATTTATTAGAAACTGGTCATTATCAGGGAGTTGTTCCTTTAGAGTGTGTTAATAGAAAACATTACGAACATTTTATAATTATTAAGGAAAATAAAAAATCTTCTGATAAAGTTTATGATGTTTTTTATTATCCTTATGAAGAATTTAAATGGAGAGCCCAAACATACTTGACTGGTGATTTTCAACAAGACTTCATTGTATCTGTAAATCCTAATATGTATAGTAAGGAGAAATTTTTCCAAGTTGCGACTAAACGCTTAATTCAAAATGGTCAACATCCTTGTTACTTAATATTTATTGATATCAATAATTTTAAAACTATTAATGACTGCTACGGTCATTTGCATGGAGATTTTGTAATAAAAGAAATTGGCAACATTTTAACTTATGTTTTTAGGAATCATCTTGTTTGTTCATATGGTGGAGATGAGTATGCAATTTTTATAGATGAAGATATTGATTTTAAAAGTATAATTCATAAAATACGTAAAGCAGAAAAAATGATTGAAGAATCTATTCGTTTCAAACCACTTGGCGCTGAGACGATTCTTTGTGTGGGAATTAGTAAAACCCCTATTAATGGAACAACAATTTATGATTTAATTAAAGAAGCTGATATGAAAATGTATCATGCGAAGGATAGAAAAGAACTATATTGTTTAGGGTTTCAGGAAGAATAAAATGAAAAAGAAATCATTTCAAATTTCAATTATAGCAGCATCAATATTTTTAGTATTTTTAATATTTTTTTCATTGGGTCTAAGAACCTTTTTTAAAAATTTCTTTACAGATTATATTTCAAAACAAAATTTAAGAGTAAATAAAAATATCAGTAATTATTTATCTACTCGTTTAGATGGAGATTATAGTGAGTTTGAAATATATTTAACTGAAAGCGATAATGAAACACTAAACGGACAAAATGTCAAAATATATAACGATTATTATTTGGGCTTTGGTAATATTACTAGTAATGGACTAGTTTTTGAAGATGGAGTAGA
Organism: Acholeplasmatales bacterium; assembly: GCA_050949105.1. GTDB lineage: Bacteria > Bacillota_I > Bacilli_A > Acholeplasmatales > UBA5453 > DUQU01. The sequence continues at coordinate 16,771 of JBMNFC010000011.1, read as the reverse complement.
AGTGACTTTTAAAACAAATCTTAAATCTCTTTTTGCAAATCAATCTATTAATATTGGTGCCAAAAGTGATTTTTTTGATGGAACTTTTACAGACAATGAAGTAAACATTTATTTCATTAAGGATAACCGATTTGGTTATTTTTCAGCTGAGGACTATTTAGAGGGTATTATTGGGAAAAGAAATTTTTCACTAGTCAAAAATGATGGGCTTGTTTTGTATAACAGCATGAGCGAATCTGAGTTTACAAACTTAGGTGGATATTTTAAAAAAAGTGAGAATATTGTTGATGATTTTTCAAATGGTTTAGACTATTATAAAGTTGCCGATTCTATTGATGGGAAATTGTTTGTTACGTATTCAAAGGTTATTGGAGTTCCAAACCTTTACTATATGGATGCAATTTCTTATGATGATTTTATGTTTAGTTTTAGTGTCATTCATAGGGTTCTTATAATTGTCACCATTTCATCTACAATTGTGATGATAATGATTAGTTTTTCAGCAGCTCACTTTTTAACACTTGCTTATCGTGATTTAGAATTATCTGCACATGCTTTTAGTTATAATACTATTCCGATTGTTATTATTAATCAAAAAGGAAAAATTCATTTTCGCAATAAAATTTACAAAAAACTTTTACCAGAACATAAAAAAACAAAAAATATTACTGATATATTAGAAACAACAATGGAAAAAATTTTAAGATTAGCACCGATGAAAGCGTGGCTTAGAGATATTTCCCCTAACCTTCTTGGTGTAAGAATATTTCCAACCAAAACAACAATGCATAGTTATACTTTGTTGATGTACCCTTTCACAGAACAAGATGACCCAGATGAAGGAGAAGTTAGGATTAATGCGAAAACTAATTTGCCAGGATTACATAAATTTCGCTATGATGTAGATGAACTATTTAAATCAGAAATTCCATTAGTTGATGCCAATATGATTGTCGCAGTAAAAATAGTTAACCTTCAAATGATTGATATGATGAAAGGTGGTATTTTTATTGATGAACTAGTATATAGAACATCAGAAAAACTTGCGAAATTAGTTAAAAAAGCAAACCTTGCATTAATATATCAATCATACGATAATAGTTTCGTACTGCTATATAGAAATATAGACACTAACTCTGCTTTAAGAGACATTAGAAGAATTCTTGAGGATTTTAAAAAAGAAACACTTTTAGAAGAATTCAAAATAAATATTAGAGCTGGTATTTATGAATTTAATACTAGACTAGAAAGATCTAGCGCAATAATAATGTATGAAAAAGCTAAATTTGCTTGTGATGATAATATTAGAACATCAAACACATTATATGGAATATATGATAATACACTTGATATGCAGTTAAGAAAGCAAATTCAAGTAACAAAGGATTTAGAAGAAGGAATTCGCAAAAATGAATTTGCATTGCATTATCAAGCACAATATGATGCTAAGACTGAAAAAGTAGTTGGATTTGAAGCGTTATTAAGATGGAATAATCCTAAATATGCAGATGTATCTCCAATTGAGTATATAGAAATTGCAGAAAAGAGTGCAATTATTTTAAAAATTGGTGATTTAGTTTTAGAACAAGCAATAGAAACAGCTAAAAAGTTAGAGAAAGAAAAAATAACAATTTCAATTAATATTAGCCCAAACCAACTTATGCAAGTTGGATTCGTTAATAAGGTTAAAAATTATTTAGAAAAATATGAAGTTGATGCCAGTCAAATTGTTCTTGAGATAACAGAAACAGTTGTTATAACTTCTTTTTATGATGTTATTAGTAAGTTAAATGAATTAAGAAGTTTAGGAATTAAAATTCAAATTGATGACTTTGGAACTAATAACGCATCATTAAGGTACTTAAAAGATTTGCCGATTGATGGTTTTAAGATTGATAGAATGTTTGTTAAAGACTTAAATGTTGATCGTCACTCTAAAGCAATCATTTTAATGTTGCTTAATTTAGCGAAAAACTTAGATCTTGATGTTGTAGTTGAAGGTATAGAAAATATTGGAGACTATGAGTATCTAACTAAAAGAGGAGCTAGATATATTCAAGGATACTATATAAGTAAACCAGTAAAATTGGATGAAGCAGTTAAACTTTTAAATATTAAGGTTAGAAAACGCACGGAGGGATAATATGTTTTTATCATTGTCAATGGGAATGCAAATTGTAATAGTTGTTGTAGCGATTATAACAACGTTGGTACTTTTATATTTTGCAGCTATTAGCGTAATTAAAGGATTCAAATCAATCATTGATGAGAATTATATAGATTTTGAAGATGTTGTACCTTACCCTATTTTTACAAAAAGGATTAAAAGTAGGATAAAGGCATCTAATATTGAAACAGTTTTTAGCATTTTAGCACTTAATGTTGATAATATTAGAGCGATTGAGACAAGTGTTAATCAAAAAATTTCAAGAAAAATATTAGAAGCGTTAATCGGTAGAGTTAATGCACATTTTGGTCATGATGCAGTTATTGGTGCTAAGGCTAAAGGTGAGTTCTTAATTTATTTAGATCAAACATATAACCAAATTGATGTAATGCCTATGGTATACGAACTTATGAGTGTTTTAAGAGAACCATATTTAATTAACACAAAAAGTGAGTTTACGGTTAATGTTTCAATTGCGGTTGCTTTTTATCCTATTCATGGTGTTAGTTTTAATGTACTGATGAGAAATTTAACTCACACAGTTAAAACTATTCAAAATGAAGGAGGAAATGCAATAAGAAATTGTCAAAGTGCAAATGTTGTTTTTAATGAAGAATATGTTGATTATTATCGTCAAGTAAAAATAGGTATCAAAGAAAAGCAGTTTGAATTTTATTATTTACCAATTATTGAAACAAAAACAAACAAGGTCGAAGGTTTTTCTTCATTTGTTAGATGGAACCATCCTACTTTAGGAGTATTACCTGCTAGTAAATTTATTCATGTAATAAATCAATCAGGTGATTTATATTGGTTAAGTCTACATGCTCTTGAAACTGCTTGTACTGAAATTAAAAAATTGTCAATTATGTTTAATGCCAATATTTTTATAAGCATTTTAATTGGTTTACACGAACTTTCTAAGAAGAATATTGTAAGAGATTTTAAAAAGATTATTAGAAGTCATAGAATTGACCCTAAACATATTATTTTAGAAGTTCCTGAAAGTGTGATTTTAGGAAATAAAGAAAATGAAAATTATCAAACACTTTCTAAATTAAGAAATCTTGGTTTTTCAGTAGTTACAGATATTTATGGTGTTTCTCCACAGGAACTCAAGAGAATTAGTGAAAGAAAAATAGAATATTTTAAGATAGGAAATCCTTTTGTTTTAGACACTGAGACAGAACTAACTAAGATGTATTTGCATTTGATGAAAGATTTAGCAGTAGCGAATAATATTAGAATTATTGCAAGTAAAGTAGAAGATCTTGAGCATTATAAATTATATGAAGAAGCAAAGATTACTTTAATGCAAGGCTATTATTTTACTCAACCACAACCAATATATAATTTAGAAGCTTGGAAGGAAGAGTTTTATAAATCAAAAGAAAAAGTAGAAGAACCTATTAAAGAAGATGTAAAAGATAAAGAAACTTTGGTGTTAAAAGAAGTGATAGTTGAAGAAGTTTCTAATCTTCAAGAAGAACCAAAAGAAAAGATCTCTAAAACAAAAAAATAAAAAGTGTTGACAAATTTAAAATAGATGATAAAATAAAAGATGTAAAAGGCAAACATAGAGAAATCTATGGACGCAAAGCTATAGGGACTAAAGAAGTCAGCCAGTTACCAAAAATAAAAAAAATGAAAAAGGCAAACACAGGGGAACTTGTGGACGCAAAGCTATAGGGACTAAAGAAGTCAGCCAGTTACCACTTATTTTAAGGGTAACTGGCTTTTTTATTTCTATGAAAGGAAACATATAAGTGAAAACAGATCCATTATTTAATTTAAAACAAAAAAGAAGACTATCAAGAGAAAAGAAAGTTACACTTGGTTTAATAATTACCGGTTTTCTTTCGCTTTTAGTTGTGCTAATTACAATTTATGGACAATTCACTGGAACATTCTTAATTAAATTAACGAGTGCCGCAGAACGAAAGGGAATTTCACTAGCGACTGATTATGGTTTTGAAACAGAAACAGAAAAACTAGTTTTAAATCCAATTAGTGATGTAGAAGATATTATTGAATCAAATATTATTAGAATTGATGAAATATTAGCTTCTGATGGTGGACAATATGTTGATCCTGATGGAAATAACTATTATATCGCCTACACATTTTACATAAAGAACTCGGGTCGAGAAGTTATTAACATTAAATATGACTTAATACTTGCAAAACAGTATAAACGTTTAGGTGAAGCACTTGCGGTAATAATATATGTCGATAATTTAGATGGAACTCAACCTGAAAAAGAAGTCTATTATAAACAGGAAGGTTCTAATGTCCTAGGGACAAAGAGATTTGAGAATTTTGAAGTAGATGCTGTAAAGAAAATTACAATAATTGCTTTTATTGATGGTCATTATTCAACTTCAAAAATGTTAGGTGGGGCAGTTAAGATTCAACTAGTATTTGGTGTTGAAACGGCTGAAGAATAGAAAGGAATATAACTATGAAAAAGATAATTATTTCTTTCTTAACCCTTGTTTTACTGGTAATGTCACTTGGAACAGCAACATATGCTTGGATAATGATGGCAAAAGCCAATACCATTGATAATATTTCTATCTACGCAAGATTTAAAGATAACATTGAAATTTCTTTAGATGGAGTAAACTACTACAATGAATTACCTAGAGACATCTTATTTGAAAATATTAATTTTTCAAGTCTATTAGAAGTTACAACTTTAGATGGAATTAATTTTTATCATCGAAAGCCAAATGTTGATGTTGTTAAAAATAGAGATTACCTAAGTTTTGATTTCCATATTAGAACAAACTCAATTAGAGAACATGAAATATATCTAGCGAACAATATCTCTAATGAGATTACATATGAAGATGCGGTGGGAAGAGAAGGAACTTATGTAGTTTCTAGAGGTGTACAATTTAAATCGCCTATTACATTTTTATATGATATTGATGATGTAGTGGAAGCTGGTGAAATTAGGACATATTATGCCAGCAAGGCTGTTAGAATCGCTACCATCGCAGAAATAGATGGTGAGAAAAGAGTTAAATTTTTTGATTTAAGTGGCGATGAACATCGCGGATATGCAAAGCCATATGGAGCAACTTCTTATTACAATACTATGTTTAAAACAGAACTAGTATTACCAGAAGAAGGACCAGAAACACTTTATAAACTTTCAGAGTTTGAAGAAAATGCGCCGTTTGCATTAGATGACACATCACACATTTTATCCTTAACCGAAACAGTGGAAGTTGACGGAAAAACTTATTACTATGGGAAGTTTACAGTTAACATTTGGCTTGAAGGTTGGGATGCGGATTTGTTTGATTCGGTTTTATACGACCGTATTAAAATACAACTGCAATTTAAAGCAGTAAGAAAATGAAAAAAATAGTTTAAAAGAAAAGGAAAGAGAGGAAAAAAACTATGAGAAAATTTTCAAACAAAATGGTGTTATCAGTATTAACACTAGTATTATTGGTTGTTGCATTAGGGGCAACAACATTTGCGTGGTTCACAGTAGGTAATATTGCGAGCGTAGAAGAATTTGAAGCGAATGTTTCAAGTGGCGAAGGATTAGAAATGGCATATTTTTCAGGTGAAACAAACAGAAGTGGTTATGTAAGAACAATTTCAACAGCTCAAATGGTTGGATATCTTCAAGCAGATTATGGTTATACAAATTGGGCTTCTGAATTTGAATTAAAACCTGTAACATCAACAGATGGTAAAGTTTTCCAACAACTTCAAGCAAATGGCTCATTAACAGAAGGAGCGGGTGTTGCTAAAAAAGATGGCGGATATATTGAATTTGAATTAAGATTTAGAACTAAAGCGACTGGTACATCATTAGTTTGGGAAACTGTTTCATTAGATTCTACTAAGAAAAACTGGACCCCAGAAGTAGCATTTATTCATGTTGGTGGAACTGAACCATCAGCTGCAGCAGCAGACTATAAAGCGGCAAACGGGACAAGAGTTTCTTTAACAAGAGACACTGTTACAAAAGTTTATGAATTACCTACTGGACTTAGCGATGGTGTTAATAACGTTGCATTAGGAAATAGTTTACCAGATTTCGGACACGGTGCTCATGATTATTACAAGAGAGTTACTGGAACTGATTTATCAAGTGGTTTTGCGGCTTATCAAGCAGTAGAAACAATCACTAGTTTAGCTTCTGAAGTTGTACTTGGTAGTTTTGATACTGATGGTGCAGATGTAGACGGTTATAAAGTTTTAACAGTAACAGTTAGAATTTATCTTGAAGGTTTTGATTCTGAAACATTTAACGCTATCATGGGTAACGATCTTAAAATAGCACTTGGATTTAAACTTAAAACTGCTTAACCTTAATCTTTCTTAAATATATATTATATGATGGTTGCGGGTTTTAAAACCTGCGACCATCGAACTTATATTTTATTTGCTTAAATAAATAAAAGTGTGATAGAATGTATATAGTATAAGAGAAAATTAAGGAGCAGACTATGGAACAAAAACAAACATCTAGCATGAAAGACACAACTATGAAAGTTTTAAAAATTGTTGGACAGGTATTTTATTATGTTGTAATCGTTGTAATATTAACGTTTTCAATTATTACAATTGCTTCAAGAGAAGAAGATAAAATACCTAATTTATTTGGGAAAGGCTTTTTAGCTGTTCAAACTGATTCAATGAGTGGTTCTAACAAAGACTCATTTAATGCTGGTGATTTGATTTATGTGAGACTACTTTCAGATAAAGGTAGAGAAAAATTAGAAGTGGGAGATGTTGTCACTTATTTTGATGAAGCCATAAGAGCTCTTAATACTCATAGAATTATTGAAATAAATGGTACTGGCGATGAAATGACGGTAATTACCAAAGGTGATAAAGAAGGTCTTGGTAGAGATGTAGAAAGACCAGTAGATAAAATATTAGCTGTCTACACCGGAAAAACACCAAAATTAGGAAAATTCATTTCATTTTTAAATACTAAATTAGGATTCGGACTTGTGATAGTTTTACCAGTGTTAGCACTATTTATTTTCCAAAGCGTTAGAGTATATTTATTATATAAAGAAAAGAAAACAGCCACATCAGCTATTGATATTGATGCCGAAAGAGAAAGAATTAGACAAGAAATTCTAAAAGAAATGGCTGAAAAAGAAAATCAAGTAGATAAGTAAAACATTAAGCTCCCCTTTAGAATGTTGAGGGCGAGACATGATTGAATTTGTAAAATATTATGTAGAATTTTTAAGAGACATAATAGCTAATATCATAGAATTTTTTAAGACTTTTTTTGGTTCATTTTGGAAATTATTTTTTCTAGACGTTGGCGGATATTTTAATAAATTATCCCAGTTTAGTCATAATTTCAATTTTTTAGATTGGATTGCCGCTATTGTAATAACTACACTTAATATTGCGTTTGTTTCTTTCTTGTTTATTAAGCTATTTCAACTTGTAAGGAAATATTTTAAGTTTAATAGAACAGAGATTTCTAAGGACAAACTAAATGAGGAAATTGCTATATTAAGCCAAAAACTTATTGAAGCTAATGATGAGAAAAATAAAATCTTGGCATTAAAAATGGAGAGTATTGGTTTAGCGCCAGAACTATCTAAGAAATATAAAGATAAAAAAGAATCTAAAGAAAAAACACCGTCTCGCTTTACTAAATTAATTGAAGTAGATGAAGAGTATGAAGATGGTGTGTTTCCAGTTATTATGAGTGAAACTGATGAAGTGTCACTAAAAAAATTAGTTCAAAGATTTATCAATTTTTCAGCTTCACAATTAAAATTATATTATGATTTTGATGTGATAGCGCCGTTCTTTGCGGGGTTAGCATCAACTAATTTAATTATATTAGAAGGTATTTCAGGGACAGGTAAAACATCACTTCCTTATGCAATGGGTAAGTTTTTTAATAATGATTCTGATATAGTTTCTGTTCAACCATCTTGGCGAGATCGTACAGAGATGATTGGTTATCTAAACGAATTTACAAAGAAATTTAATGAAACTGACTTTTTAAAGGCGTTATATAAAACTAACTATCGTGATGATCTTAATTTTATTGTGTTAGATGAGTTAAATTTAGCGAGAATTGAATATTATTTTGCAGAATTTATTTCTGTAATGGAAATGCCTAGTCCTAAAGATTGGCTAATCGAAGTAGTCCCTTCAACACAACCCGGAGATCCTAAAAAACTAATCAACGGAAAAATTTTAGTTCCACAAAATGTTTGGTTTATTGGAACTGCAAACAAAGATGATTCAACATTTACAATTACTGATAAAGTTTATGACCGTGCAGTTATTATTGAAATGAATGCGAGAACGGAAAAAATAGATGCACCATTGACACAACCAATTACAATGAGTTATGAATATTTAAATAATTTATTTGAAGTTGCAAAAAGTGAATATACGCTTTCAGCTTCTGCAATAAGTGATTTAAATAAACTAGACGAATTTATTACTAGTAAATTTAGAATTACTTTTGGTAACAGAATTTTAAAACAAATTAGAAATTTTGTGCCGGTTTACGTGGCTTGTGGTGGAACTGAAAGAGACGGACTCGACTATATGTTCGCAAGAAAGGTTTTAAGAAAACTTGAAAGTTTAAATATTCCTTTCTTAGTAGAAGAAATTAAAGAATTAATCGTTTTACTTCAAAAAATGTATGGAAAGAATGGATTTAGATATTCAGTTGAATATTTAGAAATGTTATTAAGACAAGTTTAAAATATGGGAAAAAAAAGAGTTAACGATACTTTAACATCATTTTATGAAGAATATAAACAAGAAAATATTGAACTTTTTGAAAAAGACATATTTGCTCAAAATATGCTTAAAGCAATTGAGTCAGGCGATAAAGAATTAATTTATAAAAATGTTAATGAAACAAAAGTTTTTGATGAAAAATGGATTAAAACATTAGAGTCATATTTTCCATCAATTGATTTAATTATGCGTAATCCTAACTCAGGATTAAAATATGAAGATGAAGTAATTGCAATTGAAAAAGCAAAAAAAGTAGATGCACAATCAATTGTCCATTTAGCTGCAAATACGCATTTAATTAAAGAAATTAAAAATGATGATATTAGACCTAAAAAGATTTTAACAACATTTTCAGAAATTGACTACCAAACTTATGAAAATAGAATGGTAGCTTCATTAATTGATCGCCTATTTTATTTTGTAAGAGCACGTTATGAAGTCATTAAAGAGTTTGGTGATTCATTTCAAAACAAAAGTTTATCTTTTAAAGCTGATTTTCCATTAAATGAAGTTAGGTTGTCATTTGACTTAAAACTTAATATTAAAGAAGAACCAGAAGATACCAATATTAATGAATATAACCACAAGTTATTAGACCGTGTTAAAAAACTGGAAACATTAGTATCTGGTTTTAAGAGATCTAGATTTATGGAAGAATTAAAGAGTGCTCCTAAAGTTAGAACTCCTATTATGAAAACAACCGTAATTATGCAAAATCCTAATTATAAGAATTGTTATATGTTGTGGTTATTTTTAGACCGCTATAATACATTGGCATTTGAAAATATTGTCCAAGAAAAAGATATGAATTTAGATGGCGAGTTCTTAGAAAGCATTTATAACAATATCATTGTTGGTCTTTCTTCAATTCTTTATTATCAAGAACAAAGGAAACAAGAATTTAACAAATTTGATAAAATCAAAAGAGTTAAATCTATTAAGGTGATTAAAGATTTAGAAGTTAATCCTTTTTTAGAAGAAGATATTGATGTAGAAGATTATTCAGTAAATCAATTTTACTTAGAACAAAGTAAAAAAATATTTACCCAAGCTTTAGAATATCATGAATCTACTTCAAGTACTCGCGAAGTGGCGCTTCGAAAGGCATTAAGAGAAACATTAGAATTTAGCAATGCTTTATATGAAGAGTTCTTTGAATTTCAAAAAGAAGAAGATGTTTTTAGAAGATTAGTTGATTCTTTAACTCCAGAAGAAGAATTAGCCCAACTTCGCGAAATGGCAAAAGTTGCGGGAATTATTAGAGAAGTTAAAGAAGTGGATTATCGTAAAAGCGTGGCATTTGAACGAAGAATATTAAAACGTATAGCGACATTAGATCAACACTTTATTAATCATTCTAAGCGAGGTATTTTATCATTAGTTGAAATGCAAAAAGATGAAATACTTATTCAAAATGAAAAAGAGCAAAGTTTAAAAGAAGCAGAACTTTTAAGTGAGGAAATTAAGAATACTCAAAAAACAAACATTGAATTAAATAAGTTGGCTAAATCAGTTGATAGACAGTTTAAGAAGATTGAAAAGGATCATAAGCGCAATTTAAGAAGAACTTTAAGAGAACTTGAAAGAGACCTTAGAAGAGAACATCTATCTAAAGTAAGAGAAATTGAGAGCAAACATCAATTAGTAAATGAAAAACTCGAAAAAGAACGAAGTGAAAAAATTCAAAAGTTAACCGAAAAATTTGTCTTAGCAAAAGAAAAGTTAGCTATTAAAGAAACAATGGAATTTAGGGTTCAAAAAAAATTATATGAACAAAAATATGCTCATGAAATAGAAACACTAAATTTGAAAAATTTAGAAGAACAAGAACGTTTAAGTAAAGAATATGAAACAACCTCAAAGTCATTACAAGAAGAAATTAAAAAACTCGTTAAGGAAAGAAAATTTGGTGACACTATTAAAACTAAGGTTGCAAGAAGGAAAAAGGTTGATAATACTTTACTTAAGATTATTAAGAAGAAAAAATTCTAACTATTAAATACGAAGGAACGGTATGTGAAAGTGATAAGGAAAATATTTAAATATGCATCAATAGCTATAAGTGTTTTAATATTTCTTTTTGCGATTATCATAGTACTTTTATCCGTTCAAGCGAAAAAAGAAAATAAAATGATGTCTTTCTTTGGTCATTCTTATTCAGTTGTAGCATCTCCTTCAATGGAGCCTAAAATAATGACAAAAGAAATAATTGTTATTAAGAGAATGAATTATGATTCATATTTAGAAAATGCCAAAGTTAATGAAGATGTATTAGTTTATTACTCAGAGATTAATCGCCGTTTTATTGTTCATGAATTGTATGAAATTAGGGAAGATGGGCTTTTATTAAAAGGAGTAAACAATGATTCACCGGATTTAGAACTAGTCACAAAAGATAATTTCGTTGGAAAAGTTGTGCTTCACGGTGGAGCGTGGTTTGGAAGCCTTTTAATCGGCTCAAGATTTATTATTATTTTCGTTTTATTACTATTTTTAATTTTTATAATTTTAAGCGAAGTGCTTAAAGTTATGTTAAAAAAGGATGCCAAGAATCCTAAATTTAGCAAAAGCGAAGAAGAAAAAATTAGACAAGAAATACTTGAAGAAATAGCGAGGGAAAACAAACAGTGAAAAAACAAATAGTTCCATTTATTTTTTTAGCACTAACATTTGTCTTACTTACAAGCGTTGTTTACGCTTGGTTTTCAACAGGTATGAATGTCAAAACGGATGTAATAACAGTTAATGTTGGATCAAATCAAGTGGAAACTCACCTTTTTGTCCAAAAACAAGGTGAAGATGAAGAGTTAATTACTAATCAAGCTCAACTAACAGAAATTCTTAGATTGGGGATTCCGGGGGATGAATATGTTTTTAGAATTAAAATTATTAATCATACAAAGGCCACAACCACTGCAAGTGTAATAATTAATAATATTACTAGTACTTCAGATTTCGGATTTTCAGGTGATTTAAGAGATGCATATCTTATTAAAAATCGCAATGTAAGAATTATTAGAGAAGGACCATCTACAACAAATTTATATTTAACTCCAAATTCACCAACACCAGAAGTGGGAGTTGATGGTCAAACATTAAGTGTTAATAGAATTAATAATTTTATTATTGAAAATAAAATAATTTTAGTTAACAATCTTTCAATTTCTACTGGTGAAACAATAAATGTTGAAACAACTATTGCTTTTGATTTTGACATTGAAAGTACAGAATATCGTGGACAAATGAATTTTAATGATTTTAGAATAGTTATCGGAGGATGAAGATGAAAAAACAAATAACAATTTTGATTATGTCTACAATAATGTTGTTAATGACAATCATTTTTGTTTATGCCCTTTTCATCGATATTAAAAAAACTCCTAAAATAACATATAAATCAGGGAAAGTTGTTTATACCTTAGAGGGAAGTACGGTAGAAGGCTTAGTAGTTCCAGGACAAAACTTAATTAGCACTCCTTATAAGCTTACTAATAATTCAACAATTGATAGTCAATTAAGAATTAAACTAGTAATTACACTAGATTCAGAAGTGTTGGCATATAATGATGAAAGAATCTCTACAGATATTTCCTTAGAATCAACATTTACATTAGTAGGTGATTACTATTACTATGGTGGAGAAGATGGCAAACTTTTAAGTACCAATACTACACCAATTATAATTATAAGTGAACTTATTTTAGATGGTGATAATGTTAAAAACAATTATGCTAATAAAGATATCAATATTAAATTTATCTTTGAAGCCAAACAAGCCGATCATGTTACTTGGCAAACATTAGGTGAAGAAAATATTGACTTTACAATTGGGTATTAAGAAAGGAATTAAATGAATAAAAAAATTCAGAAAAACTTAATGATTCAAATAATTGTTTTAATTGTAATGGGAATCGTTTTTGTTTCCACTGTTTTTAGTTGGGTTGCGACAGGGCGTAGAGAACATGTTGTTATTTTTACAACAGGAAACTTGCAAGTAAGAGCGACTCTTTATCAAGCAAATGATATTGATTTTGATGGTGTTTTTCAAGACACAGATTACCAAGAAAAAACAAGCGATATATTAATTGAAAATGCTGCAAGCAATCAAATATATAGTTTTAAATTAGTAGTTAAAAATATAGGTTTATTAACAGGGAAATTAACTATTAATTTAAGAGATATTTTGTTTTTAGATGATAATAGTAATCCAGAACCAACTTTTAGTCAGGCTTTTGAATTGAAATATTCAAACTTAATAGATTCTTTAAATCCTGAAGAGCCTACTTATACTCATCTTACATCATTTCCTACAAGTGATTATCAAATAGCTTTATTAAATACACTAGATAGTGAAGAAGAAGTAGTGATATTATTTCAAATTATTGTTGGCAAAAAATTAACAAACGAACATTATGGATATCAATTTTCAATTTCAAAAATTGAAGTGAAACTTGAACAAATTGAGCAAACTCCTTAAATATAGATGAAAAAGGTGAATTTCTTGAAAAAAATATGGTATAAAATAGTTTTGACTTTAATTTTAGTAGCATTTTTAAGCGTTGGGTTGACTAGCGCTTATTTAACTGACTCTAAAAGTAAAGATAATACATTAACAATTGGCCATTTAGAAATTTGTGAAATTCACGTTTATTTTGAAAAAGAAGGAACTACATTAGATGCATTACCTGCTGCTACAGTTGATGACCGATATAAAACAGGTGTTTATGAAATAAATATTACAAATCCTAATGATATGAAATACATTAAAAATGTTAAAGTAGATATTTATATTAACAGTAATGTTGATGCATATTTAAGAGTTAGATTAAAAGATCAAATCATTAGAAAGCGTACGAATTATTTAGGTGATAAAACAGAAACTGCAATTACACATGAACCAACATTTTTTAACTATGATGCTACAGAATGGTATAAAGATGAGAATATAAATCCATACAACACATTCTATTATTATATGACTAAAGTAAAAAAACTAACGGAAGATCCTTTAAAGATCTCTTTTGTGATTCCGTATGGTGAAGCGCATGATTATAATGCTTATGGGGAAGGATATGTTTTACAATTAGGAGTTGAAGCTGATTTAGTTCAAGCTAATTATGGTGGTCCTTTACATAACTGGGGCTTGACAAACCCACCTTGGGGAGGCGAAAGTTGGTAATGAAAAATATTAAGAAAATAATTATTTTATCTTTGACGATAATTTTTCTATTCGCTATTTTTAGCGTTTTAAATTTAAATAAAAAAGACAACTTAAAAGCAGAAGGTTATATTAAGAGTGTTGATTTAGGAGCAGAATTAGGATTTTCAGAGATTGTTGATCCTTTTTTACCTACATCTAGTTATCTTTCTTATACTGAATTTAAAGCAACTATTGCAACATCAGGCGCAACAGCAAGCGATATTCTAGCAGTTAAAGCCCAAGGTAAGAAAATTAGATTTGATAAGGCTAACGAATTATATCAGTTTTCGGTGGATGTTAGTGCTTTTAATGACAAAAACTATTCAAACAATGGTACACAAACTGATAGAGTGCATGCATTATTAAATTTAGACTATGTTTTAGGTAAAGATATTGATTATTTAGAAGCACAAGGAAAAGCATTTATTCCAATTGGTTATAACTACGAAGATGACAATAATCATTATTCAGCTATATTTACAGGTTCATTTGATGGTCGTGGTTTTGAAATTAAAAACTTATTCATTGCGGATTATGATGATTTAGTTATTAAGGAAGAGGAAGGAGACATTATGATTACGCCATATTATTCGATGTTTTCGTTTAATAGTGGAGTGATTAAAAACTTTGGCTTATTAGATCCACATTATGCATTAAGAATTCCTCATGATGCAGTTACTAGAGCGAGTCACTTAGTAGGCGAAAATACAGGAACCGTTGAACATGTATTCGTCGTTTATAAAGATAAAGAAGCAGGAATTAGAATGGTACCACAACCAGGTCAAACAATACTTTCTTATGAAGCAGGTGGACTTATTTATGTAAATAAAGGAACATTTAAGGATGCTTATTATGCTGGTGAAGTAGTAATTAATAAATCATATATTAAAAACTTTAATGTTCAACCAGTCCTTTTTAAAAATGAAGGTGGAACAACCCAATCATTAATTTATGATTCAACAAGATATATAACAAACCTAATTATTGATGGACAACCATATAGTGTTACACCAGTTAATGGTTTACATACAGCAAAATCAACAAATGATTTAAAAACTAATGGTCTTGGCAATAACTGGTTTTATTATCCAGAGTTTCGTTATCCGGCACAATTTGGACTTAGTGAAAATGCTGAAAATAATTTAACCATTAGTAATGCGGTAGAATTTATTTACTTTAATAAATTAGTTACACTAAATTATCATGATAATGATAACGTTTATTATCGTAATCATAACTATGTTTTAATGAGTAATATTGACTTAAGAGATGTAGCCATTGATGCTTATGTAATTCCAAAACAAAAGGTTTTAAGTAAGATTGATGGAAAGAATTACCACATCGGATATATAAACATTCGAAAAGGTTTAATGTTAAATGAGGAATATTATGCTGGATTATTCAGTGTTTTTGGTGGCGAATTATTAAATATTACGATTAATAATGCAGTTATAGATTTGGTAGATTGTTGTCCAGCTCCAAAATTAAACTGTCATACCGGTTTGATTGCGGGTACACTTGAAAATGCGAAAATAGAAAATATTAATATTGACGCTAGTATTGACCTTGGAACAAAATCCCCTAAAACAATTAATTTAGGTGTTTTAGCAGGCGATGGTTATGGTTTGATTAAAGATACTTATATTGCTGGAGACTTAAAAGCAAACACTATTAGTGAGCCTACTGACTTAACTGAGATTAATTATTACATTGGTGGTGTAATCGGCAAAACAACTATGTATCAAAAAATTACACTAAATCGTGTTTTATATGTTGGTGATATTAAGGCTCCAATTTCAAATCATGCTGAACCAATCCAAAAACTTACCGTTTACTTAGGCGGTGTTATTGGACACTCATATAATACTCTTCTTAGAAACGATTATTATAAGATTATGAATGCAGGAGTTATTAAGTTAGAGGAAATAAATGCTAGTAACTTAACTTATTATGCCGGTGGTGCTATCGGTTATAGCGAAGGTAGGCCATATAATTTAAGTGATAATAATAGAAACTGGTATCATAGAGGAACATTTATTAATAACATTGCTGGGATTAATACTACAACTAAAAAGGTTTATATAAGTGGTGTTGTTACAGCTAATCATATGCAAGAAACAGAATTTATCGGCTTATTTAACGAGCATTTAACAATAGAACATAATAGCCAAACATTTTCTCAAGTGTTAATTGATACTTATAAAAATAGTGATTTGGTTTTCACGCCACTTATCAATTCATTAAGCAAGCAGTGGAATAACTGTCTCACAATCATTAAATAAAGGAGACCAAGAATATGATTATTTCATCAAAGATTATGGAATAATTAAAACAAGTGGACCAAGTTTGCTAAGATTTGTTGAAAATAAAGGAGATGTTTTATTTAGAGATTTTTCATATAGTAGTAAAATGGTTGTTAGCGGCATTACAACAAGTTATGATGTTGACTATTTGAACATTATTAATACTGGTGATATTACTCTTCAAAATTTAGAAAACACATCAAATATTACTAACAGATACTTTGATAGCGCAGATGATATATCTATTAGAATAGGTGGTATTACAGAAAAATTAACAACTGATAAATACATTAAAAACAGTTATAATGAAGGGAAAATAATATTAGCGAATGTTAA
>JBMNFC010000010.1:0-214499 GCA_050949105.1 Acholeplasmatales bacterium | reverse complement strand
TGGCTATGAGCGAACTCCAGAAGGAGCTTGGAGTTGGCAACATATCTTATTTGCATCATTTTTCGTATTATTGATGATTTTTTTAGGAATTTTTCTTGGTTTAAAATATCGTAATAATGAAAAGACAAAAAGAAGAACAATAGTTATTGCGGCTATTTCTATTAACGCAGTAGAGATTTTTAAGACTGTCGCATGTAGTATTAGAAGTGGTGATGCTATTTATACCATTTTACATACCCTACCGCTTTATTTATGTTCAATTATGCTAATTGCTTTACCACTTGCCGCTTTTACAAAAGGAAGATTAAAAGAAGCATCTTTAGATTTTGTGTTAATATTTGGTTTTATTGCTGGTATTCTTGGTACAATTGGTGCTACACACGATTATGAAAGTTATCCTGTTATATCCATTGATAATGCTGCTAGTGCAATCACACACTGCACAGCTGCTTTTTCCTCGCTATTTATTGGGATTACAGGAATGGCTTCTTTAAAAATTAAAAATATGTGGATTGCGATTACAATTATCTTGGGATTCGCTACTTTAGCGCAAATTGCTAATTTAACAATTCCTTATAATTATATGTTTTTAGAAAGCGATTCAGGAACACCCTATTTAATTGTCACCATGATAGTTAACGGTAATGCAATTCTTTATAAAATTTTTATTATTGGTTTATTTGTGTTATTGATAACTGTATTTTACACCTTTAAAATAATAACTAATAAAAAAACAATTAGAAGTTTGGCAAAGCAATATTAAAAAAATGAGTTATAAATATTAAAGATAAATAATCAAAGTTTTCGTCTTGTATGAGTGATGTCTTTTTGTTATAATAATTAAGGGCAACCTATTAGTAAGTCTCCTCTGGGACTTTTTATTTTTATGTGGAGGGTGTTATGAAAACTAAGTTTATCTTTGTGACTGGTGGAGTGGTATCATCATTAGGAAAAGGGATAATGGCATCTAGTGTAGGACAAATCCTTAAAAATAGAGGCTTCAAGGTCTTTATGCAAAAGTTTGATCCCTATATTAATGTTGATCCAGGAACAATGAGCCCATATCAACATGGCGAAGTTTTTATTACCGATGATGGTGCCGAAACAGATTTAGATTTGGGACACTATGAACGTTTCTTAGATGAAAACTTATCAAAAGAATCATCAGTTTCAACAGGGAAAATTTATTCCACAGTTATTGAAAATGAAAGAAAAGGTAAATATTTAGGGGCAACCATTCAAGTAATTCCTCATGTTACCGATGAGATTAAAAGACGTATTTTACTAGCCGCAACAAGTTCAAAAGCGGATGTTGTTATTACTGAAATTGGTGGTACAGTAGGAGACATTGAATCACTTCCTTTCTTAGAAGCGATAAGACAAGTAAGAATTGATTTAGGATATGAAAATACCTTATTCATTCATACAACTTTGCTTCCCTTTTTAAAGGCTGCAAACGAAATTAAGACAAAACCAACTCAACATTCGGTTAGTGAACTTAAAAGTTTAGGGATAACACCAGACTTTATTGTTTTAAGAAGTGAAGTACCAGTAAGTCAAGATATTAAAGAAAAGATTTCTTTATTTACAGACGTTAAAAAAGAAAAAGTTTTTGAATCAGTTGATGTTGATATTATTTATAAAATGATTCTTAATCTTAAAGAACAAAATATTGATGAACATATTTTAGAACACTTTAAATTAACAGCTAAAAAAGGATCTGATTTAAGTAGTTGGAGTTCATTAATTGAAAAAATTAGCTCACTTAAAAAGAGTGTTACAATTGGTTTAGTTGGAAAATATGTAAGCCTACATGATGCCTATTTATCTCTTAGTGAAGCGTTATCCCACGCTGGATATCATTTAGATAGACATATCAAAATCATTTGGTTAAATAGTGAAAAGATTACTGAAGAAAATGCTCACGAAACATTAAGACCTCTTGATGGAATATTAATTCCTGGTGGTTTTGGTAAGAGAGGTACTGATGGGAAGATTGTGGCAATAAAATATGCAAGAGAAAATAATATTCCCCTACTTGGTATATGTTTGGGAATGCAGTTAGCACTAATTGAGTTTGGAAGAAATGTTGTTGGAATTAAAGATGCAACTTCAAGTGAATTTCATCCTCATACAAAATATGCGATAATTGATTTATTAAAAGGCCAAGATTTAGAAAAAATTGGTGGCACCCAAAGATTAGGATTACAAGGATTCAAAATCAAACCTAACACTTTAGCTCATAAGTTATATAAGAAAACTAAGGTTAAAGAAAGACACCGACACCGTTATGAATTTAATTTAGAGTATAAAGAATTATTTGAACAAAATGGTTTAGTCTTTAGCGGGATAAATGATTTATATGGTGGTTGTGAAATAATGGAATATCCTAAAAATGATTTCTTCATTTGTAGTCAGTTTCACCCAGAATTTATTAGTAGACCTTTAAAACCACATCCTTTATTTTGTGGATTTATTAAAGCAGCGAAAAAATACAGTAAAAATAAGAAAGTTTGTAATAAGCGCTAAAAAAAGCGTATAATATTATATAAATGGAGGTATAAATATGTTAGTTAGTGCAAAAGAAATGTTAAAAAAAGCCCGCAAGGAAGGGTATGCAGTAGCGCAAATAAATATTAATAATTTAGAATGGACAAAGAGCGCGTTACAAGTTGCAGAAGAGTTAAAATCACCAATTATTTTAGGTGTTAGTGAAGGTGCTGCTAAATATATGGGTGGTTTTAGAACTGTTATGGCAATGGTTAGAGAACTTCATAATCATTTCAATATTACAGTACCAGTTGCAGTTCATTTAGACCATGGCACATATGAAGGTTCATTAAAAGCTTTAGAAGCTGGATTTACTTCAATTATGTTTGATGGCTCACACTATCCAATTGAAGAAAATGTTGCTAAAACAAAAGAAGTTGTTAAACTTGCTCATGCAAAAGGTGTTTCTGTTGAAGCAGAAGTCGGCGGAATTGGCGGAGAAGAAGATGGTGTTGTTTCAGCAGGTGAACAAGCTAATGTTGAAGAATGTCGTTTAGTTGCAGGACTAGGCGTTGATATGTTTGCGGCTGGAATTGGTAATATTCATGGAAAATATCCAGCAAACTGGAAAGGTTTAAACTTTGATTTGTTAGCGGAAATTAGTAAAGCTACTAAAGGTATTCCACTAGTATTACATGGTGGAACAGGAATTCCAGAAGACCAAGTATTAAAATCAATTAAGTTAGGTGTTTCTAAGATTAATGTTAATACTGAATGTCAATTAGCTTTCGCTGCTGCAACAAGAAAATATATTGAAGCGGGTAAAGATTTAGAAGGTAAAGGTTTCGACCCTAGAAAACTATTAGCACCTGGTGCTGAAGCGATTAAAGAAGTAGTTAGAGAAAAACTTAGAGTTTACGGTTCAGTAGGAAAAGCCTAATAAACTAAACATATGAAAGGGGTTTAATACAAAAACCCCTTTAAAATGCTTGAATTAAATAATATCCTATGTATAATTGATTTACACAGGGGAGGTTTATATGCAAGATGTTATGTATAATGATTATGCTAGTTGGGTCATTGAAAAGTCAGAACTATTTAATGAATTAACTAATCATAATTCCCTATTATTAGAAAGATATAAATACGCTAAAGAAGTAGTTAAGCATTTATATGATAAAAAATTAAATTCAAAAACATTAACTGAGGATGAAGAAGCTATCTTCTCTTTTGGTTTTTATTATTTATTTGAAGAATTTGAACAAATTACAACCATCCTAAATAAAACTTATAATGGCGATATTACAAGATTTAATGCTAATATAGACGCGATAATTTTATATTTAAGCGCAGTTGAGTTTGAGCAGGAAATTTATAATGCATTTTTAGACTTTGAAAAGGCAAAACCAATTGTTGATTTAGAACTTGAAATTCTTTCGTTAGTTGAAAACGAAGAAAAAGTATCAAAAGAAATGTATGAAAAGTTTGATGAAGTAAGTACGAAATTGTTTGCCGATTTAAAATTAGACTTTTATCCAATCAACGAAATATTTTTCGATATTGCGGATGAAATGGGACTCATATAAACAAAAAAAACCCTAAGTTTATCGCTTAGGGTTTTTTTATCTATTTCTCATATGTGGGAATAATATTATATCTCTAATGCTTGCTGCATCGGCGAGTAACATCACAAATCTATCAATTCCTATTCCTACTCCACCTGTAGGAGGCATTCCATATTCTAAAGCTTCTACAAAGTCTACATCCATTTCACTAGCTTCTTCGTTACCAAGTTCACGTTCTTTTAATTGAGCTAGAAAACGTTCTTTTTGGTCAATTGGATCATTAAGTTCACTAAATGCGTTTGCGTATTCTCTACTATCAATAAATAATTCAAAACGATCTGTAAAACGCGGATCTTTTTTATTTTTCTTTGCGAGAGGACTTATTTCAATTGGATATTCATAGATAAACGTTGGTGCGACAATATTAGGCTCAACATATTTATCAAAGAATGCTTCAATAATATGACCAATTCCAAAGTGCTTTTCAACATAAATATCATGTTTCTTAGCTAATTTTTTCGCTTCTGCCAAAGAAGTAATTACTTTAAAATCTATATTAGTTTCTTTTTTTATTGCATCACACATTGTTATCTTTCTAAATGGTGGTTTTAAAGAAATTTCTTTACCTTGATAATTAATATCATATGTTCCTAAGACATCATATGTAACAGAAGAAAGTAAGTTTTCAGTTAACTCCATCATTCCTTCCATATCAGTATAGGCTTGGTAAGCTTCAACTGTGGTGAATTCAGGATTATGTTTAGAACTCATACCTTCATTTCTAAAAAGTCTCCCAATTTCATATACCTTTTCAAGTCCACCAACGATTAATCTCTTTAAATGAAGTTCTGTCGCAATTCTTAAATAGAAATTCATATCTAAAGTATTATGATATGTAATAAATGGTCTTGCGGAAGCGCCACCTAAGATCGGTTGGAGAATTGGAGTTTCCACTTCGACAAAACCTTTAGAATCTAAATATTTTTGAAATGATCTAATAATTTTAGGTCTAAGTAAAGCCATTTCACGTGCTTTTTCATTAACGATTAAATCAACATATCTGCGTCTTCTTGCCTCTTCAACATCTTGAAGACCGCCCCATTTATCAGGAAGTGGTTTTAAAGCTTTTGTAAGATGTGTATATTCTTCAGCCCAAACAGTTAATTCATTTGTTTTAGTTCTAAAAAGATGGCCCTTTATTCCAATAATGTCACCTAAATCACTATGTTTAAATAAATCAAAAGAAAATTCACCAACATCATTAAATCTTACATAAATTTGGATTCTTCCATCTCTATCTTGAAGAGTAATAAATCCAGCTTTTCCTTGAACACGTTTTAAAACAATTCTTCCCGCGACAATAACTGTTTTATTAATTTTTTCTAACTCTTCTTTAGTATATTTAGAAAACTCATCATGAATTTGTTTAGATAAATGAGTTCTATCAAAGCGTCCTCCAAAAGGATCAACGCCTAATTCTCTTAATTCTTCAACCTTTTTTAACCTAAAAAGTTCTTGTTCAGTCATAATTATCAATCCTCTCTATTAAGGTTTTTAGTTTTCTTTTTCGTCTATCAATTCATACATTAAATCAAACTGTGAAAGAGAAGTTACTTTCACAGTAATTGATTTTCTTTTAAAGTTAATTTTAATTATGTCGCCCACGCTAAGTTGATACGATGGTTTAACGATTTTATCATTAACGTATACAAAACCATTTTCGGAAGCCTCTTTGGCAACAACACGTCTTTTAATTAATCTTGATTGTTTTAAGTACTTATCTAATCTCATGATAATGGTGGTTCAACATTAGAAGAAGGAGTTTCTTTCTTTTCTTCAGTATTATTGTTTTCTTCTTTATAAGCACGTTTTAAAGTACCAGTTTCTACAATTTCATCAATATCTTGTTTAGTTAATGTTTCTACTTTTAATAAGTAATTAGCAATTGTATCAAGAAGCTTTCTATGTTTATTAATAAGGGTAGTTGCTTGAACGTGTGCTTCACTAATAATTTCCCTAACTTCTCTATCGATTTCTAGGGCAACTTGGTCAGAGAAATTCTTTTCTTTAAAGTAGTCTCTACCTAAAAAGACATTACCACTATTTGACTCATATTGGATTGGGCCTAAATCACTCATTCCATATTCGGTGACCATTGCTCTTGCGATCTTAGTAGCTGTTTGGAAATCTTGATAAGCACCAGTAGTAACATCACCAAAGACAATTTCTTCTGCGACTCTACCACCAAGATATCCGGTGATTCTTGCGAGAAGTGATGTCTTAGTTTCTAGGAAAGTTTCCTCTTCTGGCATCATTAAGTTATAACCACCGGCTTGACCTCTTGCGACAATAGTAACTTTTTGAACAATATTAGAACCTTCTAACTTAAGTCCGATTACAGCGTGTCCCGCTTCGTGATAGGCAATAACTTTTCTTTCTCTTTCAGTTACTTTACGGCTTCTTTTAGCTGGTCCTAACATAACTCTATCCATTGCTTCATCTAAATCTTCAAGACTAATGACTTTTCTATTTCCTCTTGCGGCAAGTAACGCAGCTTCATTAAGTAAATTTTCAATATCAGCACCACTGAAACCAGGAATTCTCATCGCTAAGTTTTCAAAATTAACATCATCATCCAAGCGTTTATTTCTTGCGTGAACTTTTAAAATAGACTCTCTACCTTTCACATCAGGTAGATCGATTGTAATTTGTCTATCAAAACGACCAGGTCTAAGTAATGCTGGGTCTAAGACGTCTGGGCGGTTTGTTGCCGCCATGATAATAATGCCCGCATTCGGATTAAATCCATCCATTTCAACTAATAATTGGTTTAAGGTTTGTTCACGTTCATCATGACCGCCACCCATACCGGCACCACGTTGTCTACCAACAGCGTCAATTTCATCAATAAAGATAATACATGGTGAATTTTCTTTAGCGACTTTGAATAAATCTCTTACTCTTGAAGCTCCAACTCCAACGAACATTTCCACGAAATCAGAACCACTAATTGAGAAAAATGGAACATTTGCCTCACCCGCAACAGCTTTTGCGAGCAATGTTTTACCGGTTCCTGGTGCCCCAACTAATAAAACACCCTTTGGAATTCTCGCTCCAATATCGCGATATTTCTTAGGATATTTAAGGAAATCAATAATTTCTTCAAGTTCTTGTTTTTCTTCTTCAATACCCGCAACATCTTTAAAAGTGACGGTTTTAACACTAGCGAGTCTTGCCCTTGATTTTGCAAAATCAAAAGCTTGTTTATTAGCGCCACCACCACTCATTGTTCTCCATAGAAAGACCCCTAAAATAACGATAAAGACAATCGGTAAAGCAATTGATAAAATGTCCCAAAATGAAACTCCCGATCTTTCGATATATTTCAGTTCAATACTGTGAGTACTTAAATCAATTGATTCTATACGTTCTGCCCAACCACTGGAAGTAACATAAAAATCATAAGTCAGCTTGTCTCCTTTATAGACTTTAACACGATAAGAAGTTAAATCTGTCGCAACCACATTATAAGTAATGGTTGTTCCATTTAATTCACCATCATTGATTAAAGTTTCAAACTGAACTAATGATAATCTTTCAGGCTCTTTAGCTTGAAACATTTTATTTAGAAATAAGAATGTTCCAAGCAAAATAAGTGCGAATATTATATAAATTCCATATCCTCTTAGAGGACTTTTATTTTGCTGTTTTTCATTCATGATTAAAACCTACTTATTGTATACACTTTCTTTTAATACTCCAACATATGGTAAATTACGATAAAGCTCATTATAGTCAAGACCATACCCCACCACAAAAACCTTTGGAATAGTTATTCCAATATATTTCGGTGTAAAAGGAATTAATCTTCCTTCTGGTTTATCTAAAAGAGTTACAACTTCCACACTTCTAGCACCTCTGTGTTTCAACAATCTTACAACAGTATCTAAAGTTTTACCAGTATCAACGATATCTTCACAAATAATAATATTTCTATTATAAACAGAAGTATTAATATCCAATCTGATTTTAATATCTCCAGAAGAAGAAATCCCTCCGTGATAACTCTTAACATCCATAAATTCAACTTCTAAAGGAAGATTGATATATTTCATTAAATCGCCCATAAAAGGGACGCATCCTTTAAGTAAACCAAGTAAAATTGGCTTTTCTTTATCTTTATAATCCAAAGTTATTTGTTTACCTAATTTAATGCATAATTCATTAATTTGTTTTTCAGTTACTAAAACTTCTTTAATATCTTTTCTCATTTTTCTTACCCCCTATAGAATTTAAGTAGTATTTTATCTTTATTATTTGGATTCTCATTGTAATATTTACCTAAAATGGCTAAAATTTGGTCATTAGAATCCACAATAAGTAAATCACTATCCCTAGTTTGTTTAGGTACCTTCTTGTCAATATAAAAATCTTTTACCTTTTTATGTCCATAAGGAAAATACAAAAGATCTTTAGGCTTCCTATTTCTCACAAATAGCGGAAGTGCTAATTTATTATAGCATAAAACAACCTTATAGTTATCTAAATCTTCTAAATCATGGGAAAATAAAATAACACTATTATCATTTAAAACATTAAATGCATATAAATCTAACTCTTGATGAACTTTTTTTGGTTCTTTTTTTAATTCTAAAAAAACTTTTTTATAAACTTTTTTAAAAATGTAATTTTTTCCAACATCATAATAACTATTAGGACCACCCGTTTCTAAAAAAGAAATAATTTCTTCAATTTTATTGTAAGTAAAAGAAATATCTTTATTTTCTAGTAAGTAAGCAATCACATCTTTTTTAATAGCGTCATCTAATTTTAAAAAGTCGCTGATTAAAAAAGGATTACTGTTTTTTAAGAAGGCAGTAGAAGTTTTTCTAATATGAAAAAAGGCTTCACTAAGTGTTTTGTTGTATTGGAGTGTCTTTTCTAATAACCTTTCATTTTCTTTTAATAATAAAGGAATAATTTCGTTCCTATATCTATTTCTAGTATAGGCATCACTTTTATTAGAAGCATCAACGAAGTATTTAATATTATATTCTTTGGCGTAGGCTAAAATTTCTTTTTTAGAAACTTCAATTAAAGGTTTTAAAAAATAGATTCCTTCTTTATAATATGAACTAACAAAACCACTATATCCTAATAAATTAGATCCTCTTGAAATACGCATTAAAATGGTTTCTAATAAATCGTCTAAATGGTGTGCCGTAATTATGACATCGGTTTCATATTTTTTGGCAACATTTACTAAATGAAACCTTCTTTGATTATGAGCTTCATTGTGAAAATCTTCTTTAATATCTAATTCGAAATATTCAAAAGGATAGTTAAATTTTTCAGAAAGAGTCTTAACATATTCAGCTTCTAAAGCGGATTCTGGCCTTCTTTGGTGGTTAAAATGAACGATTACTAAGTCCGCATTTAATTCTTTTAATAGGTATAACAAAACGGTAGAATCAACTCCACCTGAAACACTTAAAATGATTTTCTTTTCTAAATGTAAATTTATCACATTTTTTACATTAAATAACATTTTATCACCTATTATATGTTATTATAGCATATCAAGAGAAAAGATTATTTAGAACAAACATAAACTTGTGTTATAATATATTGACCTTGGAGGAATGGGTATGTTAATTTTAGCAAGTAAATCGGAAAGAAGAATAAAGCTACTTAAAGATATCGGTTTAGAGTTTGAAGCTGTTGGACATAATGTAGATGAATCTTATGATCCAACACAAACTCCACAAACAATTGTACAAAAACTTTCTAGAAGAAAAGCGGAAGGAGTTTTAAAAGAATATCCTAACGCAACTGTCATTGCGGCCGATACTTTTGTTGTCTTTGAAGAAAAAATAATAGGTAAGCCTAAAGATGAAGATGACGCATTTAAGATGCTTAAAAAACTTTCAGGAAAACAACACGAAGTTTATACTGGGGTTACAATTGTAAATAAACAAAAATCAAAAACATTTTATAGTGTTTCAAGCGTTTATATGAAACCATACAATGATATTGAAATTTATGAATACATTAAAACAAAAGAACCGTTAGATAAAGCTGGAGCATATGCTATTCAAGGTAAAGGAAGTAAACTTGTTGAAAAATATACAGGAGATTTCTTCACAATTGTTGGTCTTCCACTTAAAGAACTTCAAAAAGAACTAAAAAAATTCGATTACTAAAAAAAGTCGCTTAAAGGCGGCTTTTATAATAAGGAGAATATATGTACAAATCTAAACTAAATATGAAAGAGACTCAAAAGGCGATTAAAATTTTAAAAGATAATTTTGAAAGAAAATTGGCAGAAACACTTAACTTAGATCGTGTTTCTGCCCCAATTATCGTTTCAAGTAAAGAAGGGATTAACGATGATTTAGGGATTAAAGATAGTGCCCTTTCTTTTCATGTTCCATCACTTAATAAAAATATAGAAATTGTTCAATCTCTAGCAAAATGGAAAAGAATGGCTTTAGGTAAATATGGATATCACCTTTATGAAGGAATTTATACGGATATGAATGCAATTAGGATAAAGGACGTGATTGACCAAACCCATTCTTTATATGTCGATCAATGGGACTGGGAACTGGTCATTAAAAAAGAAGATAGAAATATTAACTTTTTAAAAAAAGTGGTAAATAAAATAGTTAAAGCAATTAAAGAAACAAAAGTACTAATAAAAAACTGTTATCCGATTTTAAATGAAGAAATAGAAGAAGAAGTCTATTTTATTTCCTCACATGATCTTGTAAAAAAGTATCCTAATTTAACACTTAAAGAAAGAGAACGTGAAATTACTAAACTTCATAAAACAGTTTTTATCACAGAGATAAGTCCTAAATATGATTTAAGGGCTCCTGACTATGATGATTGGCTTTTAAATGGTGATTTATTAGTTTGGAGTAAGACTATTGATGATGCGATTGAATTATCTTCAATGGGAATAAGAGTTGATAAAAAAAGATTACTTATCCAAATGGAAGAAAGTAATCGCTTTGATGAATTAAATGCAAAATATTACCAACAAATTATTAATGATGAGATTCCTTTAACTATTGGTGGAGGAATTGGACAATCAAGATTATGTTTAGTCTTATTAGAAAAACTTCACATTGCAGAAGTACAAGCTTCAATTTGGAATAGTGAAGAACATAAGTTTTTCCAAAAGCACAATATTAACTATTTATAACGAAATAAAAGGGCTATTTAAAAGCCCTTTTTATTATTCTTTAGGTTCGTTTTTTGCTTGTTCTTTCCTTTTCTTTAAGTATTTGTTTAAATAAATACTACCCAAGACAATACCGGTAACTGGAACAGCTAAAACTAACCAAGGTATTAATGTCATAATTACTAAAATAATAAATTGAACAAACTTAACCATACTATTCCATCCAGTTTCAATTTGTCTTCCAACTTTGCCGCTAAATCCTTTTGTAGGAGCTAGGGCAGATTCGTTAATATAAACCTCAACTGTTGAAAATTCAATTAATGAGTCATAAAGGGATAAGTCGTCTTCAAGTCCGCTAATTAATACTTCCAATTGCGAAAGTCTTGTATTGATAGCCATGATTTGATCAAACGATGCTGTTTCTAATAAAGCTTGCAGTCTTGCATATTCTTTTTGATATGTAACCTTTCTATTTGTCAAATCTTGATATTGAAAAGAAATATCTTCGGAAGTTAACCTAAATGATGTAACATCATAGTTATTTCTAAGTGCTGCAACAAAATCATTTAATCTAGATGTTTTAATTCTTAGTTTTAAATAAATGCGTGTATCTTCTCTTGTTTCAGATTCTAAGAAATCATCGTCTTGCATTAAGGCTTTAATGTTATTAGCGGAAGCATTAATGTTTTTTTCATAAAGAGTTGTTTTTACAGTGTAGATAATTTTTCTTTCAGGTGCAGTTTCAGAAATGATTGGGGAATCAGAAGCTCCACTACCATCGTCTGGACCAACATTAGCTTTTCCACAGCCAACAAGTAAAAAACTCATTAATAAACCCATCAGTAATATAGTAAAAAATCTTTTCATATATTTCACCTCTCTTAAATATGATACCTTAATTAACCTTCAACATCAAGAAATAGGATGTCGCTTTCTAATATGTGAACTAATTAACTTTTGCGCTTCAACAACGATAACCGGAGTAAATGTGAGTGCTAAAACAATTAGCCATTCAACCAAGTTAAGATTTGATAAGTCAAATAATCCTCTTGTGAAAGAAAAGACAATTGTTAAAAGTTGTAAAGAAAGACTAATTATAAATGCGTAAAGTAAATATTTATTAAATTTAGTTTTAATAATTGATTTAGTTTCTGATTTAATATTAAAAGCATGGAATAGTTGTGAAATTGCTAAAACCATAAATGTCATTGTTGAAGCATTTAATAGTTTAACATCTCTATCGCCTTCATGAATATAATAACCAATTACGAACGCTGAGAAAGATAACAATCCTAACATAATTCCTTGCCAAGCAATTTTAATTCCTAAACCACCAGAGAAAAATGATTTTTTACTATCTCTTGGTTTTTCTTTCATAATATCAGCTTCTTTAGGCTCTAATCCAATCGCGATAGCCATTAAAGAATCCGTAACTAAGTTAACCCACAAAATTTGGACAGCAGTTAAGGTTGTCACAGCACCACCGAAGATTAAAGCGCCAAGCACTGTTCCTAGTAAAATTGTAATAATTTCACCGATATTACAAGAAAGTAAAAAGTGGATTGCTTTTTTAATATTGGCATAAATTCCCCTACCTTCGCCGACCGCATTAACAATAGTAGTAAAGTTATCATCAGCTAAAACCATATCGGCAGCACCTTTAGAAACTTCAGTCCCAGTAATACCCATCGCAATTCCAATATTTGCGGTTTTAAGTGCTGGGGCATCATTAACACCATCACCAGTCATTGCCACAATATTGCCCCTGTTTTTCCAAGCCTCAACAATTCTCACTTTATTTTCAGGGCTAACTCTGGCATAAACCTTAATGTGCGGAAGAAGATTATTAAACTCTTCATCATCTAATTTATCAAGTTCAACACCAGAAATTGCAATATCATCTTCATATCTAATAATATTTAATTCTTTCGCAATTGCTAGAGCTGTATTTTTATGATCTCCTGTAATCATGATGACATCGATACCAGCTCCATAAGAAACTTTAATTGCTTCTTTAACTTCCGGTCTTGGAGGGTCAATCATTCCAACTAACCCCAAAATATGAATATCTTCCTCTAAATATTTATGATTTAATTCTTTTAAAGATTTATTTTTATCAATCTTTTTATAACCAACAGCTAAAACTCTTAAGGCCTTATTAGTCATACTTAAATTAGCTTTTTCATAAACTTTAGTATCATCTTTTGTTCTTAAAAACATTACATCAGGAGCACCTTTTATAACTGCGTAACGACCATCTTCAAAGTCGTGAACGGTAGTCATTAGTTTTCTTTCAGAATCAAAAGGAAGTTCACTAATCCTAGGATAAGAAGAAGCGATTTTGATTGGATTTTCTTTTAATAGAATCGCTAAATCAATAAATGCTACTTCAGTTGGATCACCAATTTTAGTATAGTTATTTTCTTCGTCTAAATTAACCTTAGTATCGTTACATAAAACACCATAAGTTAATAGTTTATCTAAAGTTTCATCTAATTTAGTTTTATTATCAACAACGACTTCTTTATTGTTATAAAACACATGCGTAACAGTCATTACATTTTGAGTAAGTGTTCCTGTTTTATCACTACAAATAGTAGAAGTAGAACCTAATGTTTCTACTGCGTGAAGACTTTTCATAATCGCTTTTTGTTTTGCGAGATTTTGCATACCAAGAGCGAGAACGATTGTGATAATCGCAGGAAGTCCTTCCGGAATTGCCGCAACCGCTAATGCAACGGAAGTCATTAGTGAATCTTTCCAAACTACCCAAGTCACAGGTGTGGTATCAAGAAGATAATGTTCTACAATGTTAATTATAAAAATTAAAGCTGTAATTGAAATTGCGATAATTGCTAAGATTTTTCCTAATTGAGAAATAGATTTTTGAAGCGGTGTTTCGTCTTCTTTGGCAGCACTAATCATTTTCGCAATTTTACCAATCTCAGTATTCATTCCTGTGCCAATAACTACCCCAACAGCTCTTCCATAGGTTGCGACAGTCGACATGTAACTCATATTAATTCTATCTCCTAGCGGAATGTCTTCTTTTTCTAAAATGTCAATATTTTTTTCAACTGGAACAGCCTCACCAGTTAAGGCAGATTCATCGACTTTTAAATTAACACATTCTACTAATCTAACATCTGCAGGGATATAATCTCCCGCTTCAATTAAAACAATATCACCAATAACTAAGTTGCTAACATCAACAATCATTTCAATAGAGTCACGTCTTACTTTAGCGTGAGGAGAAGCCATTTTTTGAATAGCTTGAAGGGCTTTTTCCGCTTTCGCTTCTTGGAAAATTCCCAAAAGGGCATTAATTAAAACAATTGCGATTACTAAAATACCTTCAGCAATATCACCAGTAATAAAACTTAACACTGCCGCAGCTAGTAAAATAATAATCATAAAGTCTTTTAGTTGATCAAAAAACTTTAAGAGTAAAGATCTTTGTTTAGGTTTTTCAAGTTCGTTTAAACCATATTTTTCTATTCTTATATTAACTTCTTTTTGTGATAAACCAGAACTAATATTTGTTTCTAATTCTTTCATCACGACTTCTTTTTCCAATTGATGATATTCCATAATTACCTCCAAATGAATATTTTTAAAATACATGCGTATAACCTATTATAATACTAAGAATGGTAAAATCCAATAAAAAAAGGTAACTTTATATTACCTTTTTATTATCTTGTATCTTCTTTAAATCCTCAATGGTAAAATCATATTTTGTATTACAATACCTACAAATAATCTCAGCGCCGTTATCTTCATAAATAAGCTTATCTAAAAACTCATTATCTAGTTTCATTAGCGCAGTTTCATAATATTCTTTTGTACAACCACAGTGATATTTTAATGTGGTTGTGGAAAGAAGTTTTTCTGTGTTATTACTTAATAACTTTAAAATATCTAAGGTTGTTATACCATCTTTAAACATATTAGTAACACCAGTTAATTTGCTTAAAATTTCTTCAATTTGAGCGATTGTTTTTTCACTGGCATTGGGAAGTAATTGAACAATAAAACCACCCGCATACAACACTTCTTCACCAACCAAAATGCCAACTCCAACAGAAGAAGGAGTTTGTTCAGATAATGTGAAATAGTAAGTAAAATCATCGCCAATTTCTCCTGTTTGCAAGTTAACACTAGAAGAAAAAGAGTTTTTAAGTTGAGGGTCTCTTATTACTGTCAATGTGCCATTTCCTACAGCTAGACCAACAGCGAGTTTACCAGTTTTATTATCTTTAATATAAACACTAGGGTTTTTAATATACGCTCGTAATAAACCATTATTATTGATGTCTACAAGCATACTTTCAATTGGACCATCACCTTCAATTTTTAAAGTTATAAGTGAATTATCTTTATACATTGGAACCATCAAACCACCAACGGTTAAGAGTCTTCCTAATGCGGCAGTAGCTGTTGGTTTTGTTGAATGAATTTTTCTTGCCTCTTCAACTAAATTTTTAGTAGTTGCGACATATATTCTTGCCTCATTATTATAGGCAGTCGCGATTAATACATGATCCATTTTTTACACCTCACTCTTAATTGTATCACAACTGTGATATAATCTTTAGATGGTGAAGCGTAAATGTTTTATATTGGTAATATTAAAATTGAAAACAAACTTATCTTAGCGCCAATGGCAGGTATTTCTAATGCTGCATATAGACTTATTTCGCGAGAACTAGGCGCTGGTTTATGTGTATCTGAAATGGTTTCTGATAAAGGACTAATTTATGAAAATGCTAAGACAAAAGCACTTTTAGAAAATTTTAAAGGAGAACATCCTTATTCTCAACAAATTTTTGGTAGTGATGTCGAAACTTTAAAAGAAGCCGCTATTTATGTAGATAAGTACACGGAAGCTGATATTATTGATATTAATATGGGATGTCCTGTCCCAAAGGTAGCACTTCGTTCTCAAGCAGGAGCGGCACTTTTAAAAGACCCAAATAAAATTTATGAAATTGTAAAAGGTGTGAAAGATGTAGTTAAAAAACCACTTACTGTAAAGATAAGAAGTGGGTGGGATTTTAATAGTATTAACGCAGTAGAAGTCGCGAAAAAAATTGAAGAAGCTGGGGCTGACGCAATTACGATTCACGCTAGAACTCGTTCGCAAATGTACTTAGGTAAAGTTGATTTAGAAATTATTAAAAAAGTTAAAGAAGCAGTCAAAATCCCAGTAATTGGTAATGGTGATATTGTTGATGGACCTACTGCTAAAAAAATGCTTGATTACACAAAATGTGATGCCGTAATGATTGGAAGAGCGGCATTAGGTAATCCCTTTATTTTTAGCGAAATCAACGCTTATTTAAATAATGAAGAATACATAGAACCAACTAAGGAAAAAATAAAAAAAGTATTAATAAAGCACTACGAATTATTAATACTTCTTAAAGATGAACATATCGCAACCTTAGAGATGAGATCACTTGGATCGCATTATTTTAAAGGCTTTCATAGTGCGAGTGAAGCGAGAAGTAAGATGTCTAAAATTAACACAAAAGAAGACTTCTATAATGTAATAAATGAATATTTATAGTAATTAATATTATCGCACAGATAAAACATATTCTTTAAATCTATTTATTTGTTTTTCATACATAATTACATTTACTATAATGTTATTTTCATAAGCAGTTTTTAAGACTCTTGTTTCTTCATTTAAGATATTTATTAAGTGTTGTTTATTATATGGAATACTTAGTTTAACGCTCCTGTTAGGACCAAATAATTCTGCATAAATAAGTTCAATTAAGGCTTCAATATTTTCAGAAGTTAAATTAGAAATCCAAAATTCATTTTTAGGTTTTTCACCCAATAAATCAAGTCTCGTATAAATATTTTTAATTGGAATACCATTAACATCTAATTCTTTTAAAACGCCTAATGTAGTTTCTTCATGAAGGCGTTTATTTTTATGTGTTCCATCAATGATATGTAAAATTAAATCAGAGTTTACAACTTCACTTAAAGTTGATTTAAATGAATTAATAAATTCGTGAGGTAACCTTGATAAAAAGCCGATTGTATCTGTGATAATAAAAGTAGGATAGCCTTTTTTAGTAATTTGTCTTGCGGTAGTGTCTAGGGTTGCGAAAAGAATATCTTTTTCAAAAACTAATTTATCATTATTTAGGTGTTTTAATAAACTATTTAAAGTCGCACTTTTACCAGCGTTTGTATAACCAACTAACGAAACTAAAGGAATCTTATTTTCATATCTTTGTTTTCTTGCGGTTTCAGTTTCTGTCTTTAATTTGTCTAAAGAGTCCTCTATTTTTTTAATGTTATTCAAAATAATCCTTCTATCAAGTTCTAATTTTGTTTCTCCTGGACCTTTGGCATTATAAGTTCCTCCACCTTGCTTAGATAAAGAGCTATGCATTCCTACCAATCTTGGAAGAAGATACTTTTGTTGAGCTAATGAGACTTCTAAAAGTGATCCTTTAGTTTTCGCTCTTTCAGCGAAAATTGAAAGAATTAAAAAACTCCTGTCAATTATTTGAGTATCTAAAGTTTTTTCTAAATTTCTAATTTGAGCTGGTGTTAATTCACAATCAAAAATAACCATATCCGCATCTAACGCAGTTATGGCATCTTTAATTTCTAAAACTTTTCCTTTACCAACATATGTTTTAGGATTTGGATTAAGAGCTTTTTGAGTTATTTCTAAAATAACATCAATATTAAGTGCTTTAGTTAAATTTTTTAGTTCTTCAATAGAATCATTTATGTTATAAGTATTTAAATCAAGACCCACTAAAATTGCTTTATCCATATTACCTCCAAATTAAAAGGTAGCATTTCGCTACCTCTTATTATACTACAGTCCACATTTAAGTTGTGCATTACAATTTGTACAAGTGTGACAACCACCAACATCTTGAACAATACCCTCTCTACAAATAGGACAAAGGTTACCAATTTCAATACCAATTTCACGATCTTGACGGTCGCTTCTAAGTGGTGTTGGGGAATCATCTTGATGAGTTGGCGCTTGGATTTCAGGAATCTCAATTCCAAGATCAGTAATATCAACTTGAACTGGGAAATCTTTCTTATCTTCTTTCTTAAGAGTTAAGACTTGAGAATCTCTTGAACCATCAACGTAAACAGTTCCCCCCTTAGCGCCTCCTTTGTAAAGACGCATATATAAGTGCTCCACATCTTCAACAGTATAACCTCTAGGAGCGTTAACCGTTTTACTAATTGAAGAATCAACCCAATTTTGAATAATACATTGAACATCAGCGTGTTCTTCAGGCGTTAATTCCATTGCACTAACGAAAATATTAGGTAATGTATCTTTTGTATATTGTGGATTTAATTTTAAATATTCATCAACAATTGCCGCATTCACTTCCATAAACTTACCTAACCTACCACTACGGTAATATGTAAATGCGAAGTAAGGTTCTAATCCTGTAGAAACACCAATCATTGTTCCAGTAGAACCAGTAGGAGCGATTGTGAGTAAATGAGAATTTCTAATACCGTGTTTTAAGATACCATCTTTTACTTCACGTTCCAATTTTTGAACATAAGGACCCCGAACAAACGCTTCTCTAGAACCACGAGAATCTAAGAAAGGAAATGAGCCTTTTTCTTTAGCGATATTTACACTTGCCATATAAGCTTCATTTGCAATAAAACGGAATAATTGGTTCACTAAGAGATTTCCCTTTTTACTACCATAGCGTAAATTAGCGTGAATTAATAAATCATGAAGTCCCATAACACCCATTCCAACGCGTCTTTCACCAAGAGCTTGTTCCTTATTTTTATCAAGGAAATAATAAGTTTGGTCAATAACATTATCTTGTAATCTAACAGCGGTATGGATAGTACGTTTTAATTTATCCCACAAAACTTGATGAGTTTTTTTATCAATCATTTCCGCTAAGTTAAGTGCCGCTAAGTTACAAACACTATAAGGCGCTAAAGGTTGTTCCCCACAAGGGTTTGTACAAACAACTTTTTGTCCATAAGAAATTGCGTTTGTATAATAATTTGCATTATCTAAGAAGAAGATACCAGGTTCAGCACTATAGGTTGCGCAAATATTAATTAAGTTCCATAATTCTCTTGCAGGAAGAGTATGATAGACGTGTGATTTAAATCCTAATTTTTCCCATTCTCTAACATCGCCAACATCTTTCCAATGTTTGTCATAATATGCTTTTTCTTCTTTAGTGTAATGATCTAAATCAGGAAATCTTAAATCATAATCCAGATTATGTTCAACTGCGTGCATAAATTCTTTAGTTAACGCAACACTAATATTAGCTCCAGTCATAAAATCAGGATTACTAACTTCATAACGACCACCTTCATTTAAAAGAAGATGTGCTTTCTCAATAATTGCGCTATTAAATAATCTACTATCTTTTTCATGAGCCTCTAAAATTCCATGATACATTTCTGCTTCATCGTTTGTTAAGGGGATGAATTTAAGTTTATCTTCAGCTGTTTTTTTAATTAATTCATTATTAGTTGTTTCAATTAAGAATCTTAAAATTCTTGGGTTTTGCATCTTAGAAATAATAAATTCAATGATATCTGGATGCCAATCAGCAAGCATAATCATTTGAGCTCCTCTTCTTGAACCACCTTGTTCAACTAAGTGAGTTAATTCAGCTAAGTCATGGAGCCAAGAAACAGAACCACTAGATTTACCATTAACACCTTTAGCGAGTGCGTTTTTAGGTCTTAAAGTAGAACCATTTGTCCCTACTCCACCACCACGGGCCATAATTTCCATAACTTCTTTTCTATGTTGAGCTAACCCTTCTCTTGAATCATCAATAAAAGGCATGACATAACAGTTAAAATAAGTTACTTTTGCTTGTGAACCGGCACCATATAAAACTCTTCCTGCAGGGACTAAGTTAAGATTAGAAAGTTCATAAATGAATTCATCAACTATTTTTTGCTCTTCACCTTCACCTAAATTAGTTCCCACTCTTTTAGCGATTTGTTCATAATAAAGTTCAAGCGGCTTTTCAATTTCTCTACGTGCTCTTTTAATTAAACCATTTTCATGTTCATCACCAAGCTGACCAATAAATTCTTCCTCAATTTGGATATAAAGATTTTCAGCATCAATAATTTCAGTAACATAACCAACACCACGTGCTGGAAATTTAGGATCGTGTTTCACTATTGTCACAACTAAATCTCCAACTGCTAAAGTTTTTAGTGACATATCTTTTTGAGTATATCTATCTAGCATGACTAACCTAGAAACACCTGATAAACTTAATTTCATATCAGGTGTTATTGGAAACAGGTGTTTGAAGTGTGCATTAATATCTTTATTAATTTTTTCCTTCAGTCTTTTTTCGTAAGTTACCATAAAAATCAAACCGCCTTTGCCTGTGTAGTAAATATTATAAAGGTAATAGGTCTTAAAAACAAGTAAAAAAGTAAAGAAAAAAAAACCGCTTTCAAAGAAGTTAAATGGTTTATAGCGTGATTGTGAGATTTTAATGTTTTTGAAAAAAATATAAAAATTTTTAAAAACACTTTTACGAAAAAAACAGGTATTTTTAAAGAAAATTTTCTTTTTAAACTTAATTAAAACCCATGTATTTCGCTTACTAATAAGAAAAGTTATTTTAAATGATATTTTTCATTTAAATTTACTTATTTATAATTAAAAGATTTTTTAAACTAAGAAAAAGGCTTAAAATAGCGATAAACATATCTAGTAAAAAATTATGAGAAAATAATCATAATCTTTTGTTATTATGTTATAATAAAAAAAGGAAGTGATAACCTTGCAAGATATTTTGAGAATAATTTTAGACGCTTATATTTTATGGATAATCCTTTATTTTTTATTATCCTTCTTTTTGAGTTCTAAGCGAGTATTTAAAATCTTTATGATTACGGTCTTTGTTTATTTTCTTGCGTTAGGGGCAAAGCACCTTAAGTTGGAAGTAAGCTACCAAATTCTTTCATACGCAACCACATGGTTACCATTTTTCATTGTGGTAATATTAAGCCCTGACATTAGAAGAGGGTTTGAAACTGCTTGGAGTGCTGATTCTAAACAAGATGCGGCATCATTTGGTTCTCAAGAAACAAAGACACATATAGTTGAAGCGGCAATGTATTTAAGTAGCCAAAATATTGGTGCTTTAATTACGATTGAAAAATATAACTCACTTGACCAATATGCTGAAAGAGCGATTATTATGAACGCACTTGTTAGCAAAGAATTATTAATTAACATCTTTATTCCAAATACACCACTTCACGATGGTGCTGTTATTATTAGAGGTGATGAAATTAGATGTGCTGGAGCTTATTACACACTAAGTGAAACAGTCAAACAAGATAAAACGATGGGTTCTCGCCATAGGGCAGCTTTAGGAATTAGTGAAATTACCGATTCACTTACAATCGTTGTTTCTGAAGAAACAGGAAATATTTCAATTGTGATTGAAGGAATTATGATTAGAGCTAATGATAGAGAAAAGATATATGAATATATCAACATGTATGTTAAGTAGGTGACGATATGAATAAATTTCAAAAAGTAATTATGAAAATTGGAAGCATATTATTAAACCCAATTAAACTAATCTCTAATATCAATATTCCTGAGAAATTTTTAACATTTGTAAATAAACATGTTTGGTTTAAAGTGTTATTATCTCTTTTAGTTACGGTTTTAATTGTTTTAGTATGGTATTTAATTAGAAAAAATGAAAATCAATAGGAGTATATTATGTCATTACTACCACTATTTCCTTTCATAATTGGCTCATTATTAGTCTTATTAGTCTTTTTATATGGCTTAATTGAAGATAAGTTTCATCTAATTACCTTTAGCGTTTCCGTAGTTAACGCTTTAGGTTTTTTAGTTTATATTTTCATGTTTAAAAATTTTGAAGATAAAATGTGGTTTTTATATGTTTATTACGGTCACTCAACAATAACTTTATTAATTTTATTGTTTGCGATATATTTATTTTTTAAAAAATTGTTTTCTTTAAACGTCATTATCAAATATTTTTAAGTTCCATGAAAGAAACAAGATGGAATTGTTACTATGTTTTAGATCATAAAGAGCGAATTAAAGAAATGAGCGATGGAATGGTTGAAGAGTTAGGCCTACCAAAAGAAGAAATTATTGGTAAACCACTTTTTGAAATTCTTAATAAAACAATTAGAGTAAGTAATTTTGATGATATTGAGACAAGCAATCAAAACTTAGAAAGATATTACAAAGATTATAGGAAGACAGTTAAGCCAAATCAATTTGATACGCACACAATGTATTTTCAAAATTATCAAGGGAAGAGTGTGTTAGTTCAATTAGTTGAACAACCTTTATTTATCCTAGGAAGATATAAGGGAAGAATTAATGTTGGTGAAAGAAAACTGATTTTGATTTAGTTGGTGTTGAAAGAGAACTTACAAATACTAAAAAAGAATTAGAATCTTTAAGACAAAAATATATTGCGACATTAGAATTATCGGAAGAAGCCCTTTATTATATTGATTTAGATGAAAAATATATTTGGTTTTCAAAACCGGCAATGAAAACTTTAAATATGTTTTCTAATACAATGCCAATAGAAGATTTTTATGAATATATTTATAAAGATGACCTTAATTCATATTTAGGAACGCTTTCTAGTTTGACTGTTAGGAAACAAACATATAAAACAAAATATCGTTTTTTAAAAGATGGAAGTTATATTTGGGTTGATGATAAAGGAAAAAGAATTTTTGAAGATAAAAACTCTAATATTATTTTAGGTTCGTTTAAACTTTATGATAATAGTGGTTATGAAAGATTAGGTACTGATGTTTTAGATAACATCAAAGGTGAAAATGAAATATTTAGCCATTTAGATAATTTACTTCATAATCAAAAAACATTTCAATTGGCTTTATTTGAATTGTCAAATATTCCTAATATCAATAAGGAATATGGTCGTGAAATAGGGAACATGTTAATTGGTGAGTATGTGAAGAAACTAAAGACATCATTTATTAGCGAGTCAAGTAATATTTTTAGAGTTTCTGGACTAATCTTCGCAATCACAATTGTTGATCCAAGAAAGATGGAACTATTAAGATCTGGTATTCTCCAAGATCCAGAATTTTTAAACCTACCGATGAATTACGGCACTATATCGACAAAAGTAGAAGTTTCTTTAGGAATCTCTTCTTCATACAAAGACTCAAAAGATGCACACGAGTTATATGAAATGGCACATAAAGCCTTAGGTGTTGCGAAACATGAAAGCTTTAAGTTAAATGTATGTTACTACAGTGATTTAAATGGATAAGAAGATATTAAGAAAAAAGGCTTATAAATATTTTCTTTCAATGAGTGATGATATTTACTTAGAAAGAAATAAAGAAATCCTTGAATATATTATTCATGATGAAAGATTTTTAAGTGCTCAAAAAATAGCTTTATACTATCCAATTAAAAAAGAAATTAATTTACTTAGTTTAATGGTAGTTTTTCCTAGTAAAGAGTATTTTTTTCCAAGAATGGAAGGAAATACTTTATCATTTAGGAAAGTTAATAATCTTTCAGAGTTAGAAGATGCTAAATTTAACTTAAAGGAACCTAAAAATAATGCATTAGTTGAAGAAAATATTGATCTTTATTTCGTGCCCTGTCTATTAACTAGTGGCAACTTTCGAATTGGTTATGGGAAAGGATATTATGATAATTATTTTAAAAATCATCAAGGTTTTAAAGTAGGAATTGTTCACAAAGAATTAAAGAATGTTTCTGCGAAAATAGATAGTCATGATGTTCCAATGGATTTTATTATTTGAGGTTAATTTTATATGTATGATGCAATTATTTTAGCTGCTGGAGTAGGAAAAAGAAGTGGCTTGGAAGAAAATAAAATTTTATACATGCTTGAAGGAAAGCCTCTATTTATGCATAGTGTTGATGCATTTTTAAAGGAAAGTATTAATGTTATTTTAGTTATTAACAAACAAGATGAAGAAGAAATTTTAAAATATTACAAAGGCACTTATACTTATGGAGGAAAAACTAGAAGTGATTCAGTTTATAATGGTTTAAAAGAAGCAAAAGCCCAATATGTTTTAATTCATGATGCCGCAAGGCCTTTTGTTAAAGATGATGTCATTAGTAAAATAAAAGAAGAGTTAAAAAAATATGATGCGGTAATGTGTTATAGAAAAGTAGTAGATACAATCTATGAAGATTTTAAAGTTTTAAATCGTGATAAACTGATGATTGCCTTAACTCCGCAAGCTTTCTTAAGAGAAAAATATCTAGCTTGTTTTAAAGGTGATGTAAGTAATTTTACAGATGATATTAGTTTATATAAAAATTTATACAGTGATGAGGTTGGATTAGTGGAAACGGAAAATAAAAAAGTAACAACTAAAGAAGATATTAAAGCTTTAAGTCCTAATTTTAAAATAGGCTATAGCTATGATATTCATAAAACTGATAAAACTAGACCACTAATTTTAGGTGGCATTAAAATCGAAAATGGTTTTGGTCTACTGGGTCATAGTGATGCGGATGTATTACTTCACGCAATTGGTGAATCATTAATTGGTGCTTTAGGATTAGGTGATTTAGGAACCCATTTTCCTGATACTGATATGAGATATAAAGACTTAGATTCTAAAAAAATATTATCTTTTGTGAAAAATCTACTTACTAAAGAAGGGTATGCGATTGAAAATATTGATGCGAGCATTTTTGCGGAAAGACCAAAACTTGCTTCATATTTACCTAAAATGAAAGAAGTTATTGCGGATATTCTAAAGATAAATAAATCGCAAGTAAATATAAAAGCGGGGACGAATGAAGGAATGGATAGTATTGGGGAATCTCAAGCTATTGCCGCTTCATGCGTTTCTATGATAAGGAGAATAAAATGATTATTGAAACAACTTTTGGACAATTTGAACTCTTAAACAATAATAAAGAAGCTTTTGATATCTTAAAATTTCAAGAGCGTTATGTTTCAGAAATTTATGATAAATATGAGTATATTGTTGGCGATATCAGTAGCGATATGTTACGCTTAAAAGGGTTTTATAGTGATACTTCAAAAGAACAAAACTATAAAGAAATCCCAATGTACTTAAATGAAACATGTAACTATTATTGTGGCTATTTCATTTTAAGAAGAGTTAAATAGAGGAGAAATTTATGACTGAACAAGAAAAACAAGTTCATGAACTTATTGATAAAATAAGACCTTACTTACACCGTGATGGTGGCGATATTGAAATAGTTAGTATTGAAGAAGGAATTGTTTATGTGAAAATGTTAGGCGCTTGTGTAGGGTGTCCTTTAATTGATGTCACATTAAAAGATGGAATTGAAAAGATGTTACTAGAAAATGTTCCTGGTATTATTGCGGTAATAACAGTCTA
Source organism: Acholeplasmatales bacterium (assembly GCA_050949105.1). Lineage (GTDB taxonomy): Bacteria > Bacillota_I > Bacilli_A > Acholeplasmatales > UBA5453 > DUQU01. The sequence continues at coordinate 188,816 of JBMNFC010000010.1, read as the reverse complement.
GAAGGTGAATAGTTTATGGTTTCTAAAAATGAAATAATTGCAGCGGAAGTTACTGGATTTGCCCCATATGGGGTTTTTGTTAAGTCTGGTGATTATATTGGATTAATTCATATTTCTGAAATCAGCAACTCCTACATTAAAGATATCTATGAATTTGCGAGTGTTGGAGATATCGTTAATGTAATGGTTTTAGAAGTTGATGAGGAACATAAACAATTAAAATTATCTTATAAAAAATGTCTAACAAAAAGAAAAATTAAAATTAAAGAGTTAGATGTTGGGTTTAAAACAATTAGCGATAACTTAGATAATCAAATCGAAAGTGCGCTTAAAGAAATGGGTGAAGAAAAATGATTAAAGTTAATAGTGATTTTACAAAGAAATTTTTAAAAGAAGAAGATCTCTCAAAAAGAATGTTAGAAATTCATGAGATGATTCATAATAAAACAGGTAAAGGCAATGATTTTTTAGGATGGTTAAATCAACCTAATATTAGTATTCAAGAATTAGAAAAAATTAAAGCGACCGCAAGAAAAATAAGAAAAGAATCAATGGTTTTAGTTGTAATTGGAATTGGTGGTTCTTATTTGGGCGCGAAAGCGGCAATTGAATTATTAAGTGATCCTTATAAAAGAGATTTTGAAGTTATTTTTGCAGGGTATCATATGAGTGATAAAATGACTGCATCGTTACTTGCATATTTAGAAGATAAAGATTTTAGTATTAATGTTATTTCTAAATCAGGAACGACGACAGAACCGGCGATTGCGTTTAGATTATTTCAAAATCTATTAGTGAAAAAATATGGCAAAAAAGCTGATGATAGGATCTATATAACTACTGATCCTAAAGATGGCGCACTAAGAGAAATTGCGATTAGTAAAAAGTATCCAAGATTTACGATTCCTAAAGATATTGGAGGGAGATTTAGTGTCTTAACAGCGGTTGGTTTACTACCAATGGCAGTTGCGGGAATTGATATTGATGGAGTAATAAATGGTGCTAAAAAAGCATGTGAGGATTTGTCTTTAGAAAATAATAGCGCTTATCAATATGCAGCACTTAGATATAGGTTATATAAATCAGGAAAAGATATTGAAATCTTAGTTTCATATGATCCAAGATTTGAATATTTAAAAAAATGGTGGATTCAACTTTTTGGTGAATCAGAAGGCAAAGATGGGAAAGGATTATATGTCTCAACTGCGACATTTTCAACTGACCTACATTCTTTAGGTCAAATGATTCAAGATGGAAAAAGAAATCTTTTTGAAACAGTTATTAAAGTTAAAAAAGAAGAAAAAAAGACACTTATTCCTTATAATGAAAATGATTTAGATGAACTAAATTATTTAGAGGGAAAAGCTTTATCGGAAATTAATAGTAAGGCATTTTTAGGAACATTAATTGCCCATAATGAAGGTAATGTTCCTAATATCATTTTAGAAGTTGAAAAGATAGATGCTTATAACTTTGGTTATTTAGTTTACTTTTTCTTTAAAGCTGTAGCGATGAGTGCTTATTTATTAAATGTTAACCCATTTAATCAACCAGGTGTTGAAGATTATAAAAGAAATATGTTTGCCTTGTTAGGGAAAAAGGGTTATGAAGATTTAGCTAAGGAATTAAAGAAGAAATTAAAATAAGGGTATTAAATGAAGGAAAAAATAACTAAAAATAGTGAAGAAACAATATATTTAGGGCATCAATTGGGTCTTCTTTTAAAAGATGGCGATGTTTTACTACTTGATGGAACATTAGCTTCTGGTAAAACAACATTCACTAAAGGAGTAGGCAGAGCTCTTGGAATAAAAAGGACTATCAATAGTCCTACTTTTACTATTTTAAAACATTATGAAAAGGATAATAAAAATTTATATCACCTTGATTTATACCGTTTAGATGGCGAAAAGCAAGACTTTGATTTAGAAGAGTATATTTCTAGTGATGGAATTACGGTAATTGAGTGGCCTTTTAATGTTAAAAGTATTTTACCTAAAGAATATTTATTAGTTAAATTTGAAATCATTAACGATACTGAAAGAAAAATTACATTTACTCCTCATGGAGCACATTATGAAAAGGTGTTATTTTATTTATGAAAAACTTATTTTTAGACACTAGCACTAACCTTTTATATATTGGGATTAGCGATGGCAATAAATTAATTAAGGAACATATTAAAATAGGAAAAAAAGATCATGGAAAGTATCTTGTTTCTTTGGTAGGAGAATTACTTAAAGGTGTTAATTTAACTATTGATGATATTGATAGAATTTATGTTGGAAGTGGTCCTGGTAGTTATACTGGTTTAAGAGTTAGTGGAATGGTTGCGAAAATGTTTTCCGCACTCAAAGAAATTCCTTTATATGAGGTTAGTAGTTTATTCTTTTTATCCAGTGGTTATGAAAATACTAACGCAGTAATGATTGATGCGAGAAATAACAATGTTTTTTCTTCCATTTATAAAGAGAATGAAACATTAGTAGAAGAAGCATTAAGAAACATTGAAGACTTTAAAGTTATTGCGAAAAGATATGACGCAAAAACGATTTTATTAGATGAAAACAATTATAAAGTTGATATCAGTAAAGTAATTAAAAAAGCGAAATTAGTTTTAAATGTTGATGCCTTTGAACCAAGATATTTAAGAGAAACAGCGGCAGAAAGAAATTTATGATTATTAGAAAATCAATACTAGAAGATTTAGATTTTATCTACCATTTAGGTAAAGAAAATTTAGAAACACAATTTAGTAAAGAAACTTTAAAAACATTTATTATTTATGATGAGACATATCATGTTTTTTCAGCCTTAAAAGATAAATTAATTGGTTATCTTATTTTATGGGAAAGCGATACATACGGCCAAATAATTGATATCGTTATTGAAGAAAAACATAGAGGCAAAGGATATGGATCTAAACTTTTAGACTATGGAATAAATGTATTAAAAGGGATGAATATTAAAATGGTTTCTTTAGAGGTAGATGAAAAAAATAAAGATGCGCTTAAACTTTATTTAAAAGCGGGTTTTATTAAAGAAAAAACATTAGAAAACTATTATGAAAATAGTAATGGGCTTTTATTAGTTAGGAGATTAGATGTATGATTATATTAGCGGTAGAAAGTAGTTGTGATGAAACGAGTGTTGCGGTAGTAAAAAACGGTAAAGAAGTTTTATCTAATATAGTTAATTCACAAATTGAGATTCATAAAAAATTTGGTGGTGTAGTCCCAGAGATTGCTTCAAGAAATCATATTGTCAATATGACGTATGTTTTTAAAGAAGCGATCAAAAAAGCTAATATTACTCATGATGAGATTGATTTAGTTGCGGTAACGCATGGTCCTGGATTAATTGGGTCACTATTAGTAGGGATTAATGCCGCTAGTGCCTATGCGTTAAGTTATGATAAACCATTAATTGGAATTAATCATATTAAAGGACATATATATGCCGCAAATCTTGATAACGATTTAAAATTTCCTTTAGTTGCGTTAATTGTTTCTGGTGGTCATACTGAACTTATTTATATGAAAAATCATAACGATTATGAAATATTAGGAGAAACATTAGATGATGCAGTAGGTGAAGCTTATGATAAGGTTGCGAGGATGTTAGATTTAGGATATCCTGGTGGACCAATAATTGATAAACTAGCAGAAAAAGGAAATGATACATATAACTTAACAAGACCTTATTTAGATAAGGATGAATATATGTTTAGTTTTTCAGGAATCAAAAGTGCGGTAAATAACATTATTTATCACGCAAATAAAAAAGGTGAAGAAATTAATAAAGCCAATTTAGCATGTTCGTTTCAAGAAGCAGTAATTGATGTGTTAATTTACAAATTAAAATTAGCAGTTAAAAATTATAATGTTGATAATATCGTAATTGCGGGTGGAGTTGCCGCAAATAAAAGACTAAGAGAACGAGTCTTTAAAGAAATTGAGAATAAAAATATTATTATTCCTAAAATGGAATATTGTACAGATAATGCTGCAATGATTGGTGCGGCTGCATATTATGAATATAAAAAAAGTGGCGCCTCTAAAGATTATTTAATCAAAGGAAGTTCACAATTAGATTTATAGGAGAAAGGTTATGAAAGGATATCAAAAAGCTCTATTAATTGTAGGAATCATTATTGCGGTTTTAATAATTTTAATCGCAACACCTTTAATTATGTTTTCTAAAAACTATAAAGTTCCAGTTGAACAATATAGTACTGAAGAAGCATATTTTATGAAGCACTTTGACGATGAGTATTTAGCACTCGTTAATGATACTTCAAAAGAAACTATTAATGTTGATTTAACAGAAATATACATAAACCAATTTATTAAAAGAGAAATAACTAAAGACAATCATAAATATATGAATGAAACATATAAAGGAGAATTAGAATATAAATATATGTATGTGTCTGGCGGTTCTTTTAAAGCAGGTATTAAAGGTTTGTATACGATTATTAAAGAAGATCAAATTGACATTATTTTAAGTGTTGACTTACTTTCAGGTAAAACAAGACTTTATCAAACTGGTGTTTTAATTAAAGTAGATATTGAATTAAATGAGGAAGGAACATATATTTTAAAGGTTGTGAAAATTAACTTAGGTAGAACTAAGTTGTCTTTAAAAAAAGGTCTTGGATTTGCGAGTTATCTAACGGATAAGATTAATGGGAAAAAGCTTGATGAAGTGATTAATGATTCATTGCCTTTTGGTTATTATAATAAAGAAAACTACTCATTAGAAATTAAAGAAAGTGATATTATAGCCTATGCTAAAGAAAAACATGAAGGTCTTGATGTTTTTCTTAAATTGATTTATGACAATGATTTAATTGCATTAGATGTTAATGAAAACAAGATTAATTTAAAAATAGAGGCAAATAAATTAAGAAAACCATCAACTGCACCATCAAAGCCTAACTTTACCCCACTTACTACTCCAAGGGAACAAGTAGCGTTCGTTACCGGTTTAAATACAAGATTATTAGCAGGCTTTATCTCCAATCCAACAAATCCTTCAGTTGATTTAAATGAAATTGAAGCGAATCAAGTTTTAAATTATTCCTTAAAAGATAAAGTTGAGTTTAGTAAAGAATTTCCAATTAAATTATCAGAAACCGAAAAGGTAAATTATTATATTGAATCTTCAAATTTGTTTTTAAAAATGCAAAACAATGAACTATCAATTTATGTAGAATTCGTTATTAGAAGAGAAGGTGAAGTTAAAACCTTTGATATTCAACTTAGAATGAATTCAACAATTGCAATGGTTGATGAAGATATTTTAATTACGATGATTGATGGGACTATTTCTAATATTAATCTTACTAGCGAAGATTTAATTGAACTTGTGAAAGTTTATAGTGAAGGAATGATTAGAGATGGTAAAATTGTCATCACAAAAGAACAACTAAATGAAATGTTTAATGGGGCAGAAATGGTTATTAAAAATGTCTCTGTTGTTAATGGAAAATTAAGAATATATTATCTTTATACAGGAAATTAATTAAAGATAGTAGAAGAAAAAGAGCTTCAAGACAAGCTCTTTTTTATTTAAAATATGGAATATTTAAAATAGTCTTGAAAAAGAAAACGTTTTCATGTATAATTAACCTAAGATGAATCGAAACGTTTCGACTAATAGGAGGATGGATATGAGAAAAGTATTAATTGGAGTGTTTTTATTAACGTTACCTTTCTTTTTAATATCATGTGGAAACAATAAAAAGAAAGAAAACACAATAACATATGCTGCGTGGAATTTAGCAACCCCACAAGAGTATAACATTGAAAGAAGAATGATTAACGCATTTATGCTTGAAAACCCTGGTGTAACTGTTGAAGTTATTGAAAGACCAAAAACGGTTAATGAAGAGGGAGAAGAACAAGATGTAAGTTGGGATGAGTTTTTCTCTGCGCGAGCTTCAGTTAATGAAATGCCAGATGTTTTCCAAGTTAATCAAGTTACTAAGGTTGTAATGAATGAATGGGTGGAAGATGTTACTGATCTTGCAGAAGCGGATGAAGACTTTATAAGGGTGCCTGAAAATATTAGAGAGACATGTTATTTAGGTGGTAAAGCCTATTCACTTCCACAAGCAACTTTCTATTTTGGGTATTTTATTAATAGAACTGTAATTAACTCTACCGGTAGTGGAGCTATCATCCCTAAATATGGAATTACTTATCAAAGCCTTATGGAGGCAGCGAAAAAAGATTCTCGTCCTGCAAGTTTAGGTGGAGATGGTATTTCAGGAATTCAAGGTGTTCAAAATATTTATGAATGGTTACCGGCACAAATTGATCCATCATTAGGTTGGTATACATATAACGAAGAAGGTTATCATTTAGATAGTGATGCATTTAGAATTGCGATGACTGAAAATCAAAAATATTTTGGTCCAAATAAAAACGAATATTCAAGTTATGTTTATGAAACACAAGAAAACACGGAAGACTTATATGGAACGGGTGATGCGTTCGCAAACGGTAAACAATCAATTAGATGGGCTGGTTCATTTAATATAAGAGGATGGGTTGGGGGAACATCAAATCCAGATCATCCTTTATATGGACATGATGTTGACTTTATTGGAACACCTGCGTATGAAGTCAATGGAGTTAAGACACATCGTATTCCGGTTGTAATGGATTATATTGGAGTTGGGAAAGGAACTAAAAACCGAGAATTAGCATTCAAATTCGCAAAATGGATGGGTTATGGAGTCGATGGATTTAAAAAACGTATTGAGATTGCGACTAAAAATCCTGAAGCTGGCGCAATCAACTTCCCTCCTGTTGTAAGAGATCAAGAATTAATTGATGCTTATTTTGAATTATATCCAACAATGACAGAATATCGTAAGATTGTTGAAGAACATAATGATTTTATCGTTGAATCGTTACACAAGATCGTTCCAGGTTACACTGAAAGTAGATGGAATGGTGCTTATGATGCAGAAAATAATATTAATAATGCTTTAATGATGATTAGAAATGGTGAGTTATCACTTGCGGATGCGCTCGCTGCTGGTTTAAATACTAGGGTAAACGAAGAATACAATAGAGCTAAACAAGCATTAGATGAAATTTTAAATAAAAAATAATTAATATAAAGAGGGGTACATGAAAAAACTTTGGCTATTAACATTTTTAATGTTTTTCATTGGCGTGATTTTTGTATCAAGCTTTTATGTTGATGCCAAATATGATGATTCGTGTGAACCACTTTCTTTGAATAATGAATTAGTTTCAGGTGAAAAGTCTTATTTTAAAGTAGAACAAGAATGGCGAAATCAGGGATTAAGGGATGATATCACCCTTAATTCCTTTATTTCGCCTTTAGACTTTTTAGAACCAAAAGAAATAATTAATGTTCCTAATAAAGGACAAGTTTTAAAAGTTGATGAAAACAACTCAGAAGTTAGTTTTAATGTAGATGTCTTAGAAACAGGATTGTATGCGATAGAACTTGAATATATGGCGACTACTGAATCAGTAAGAAATATTGAGGTTTCTATTTTAATTAATGATGAAGTTCAATACATTGAAAGTAAATCGGTAGTTATCCCAACATTTTATGAAAACCCTAAAGAGATTATTAAAGACCGTTATGGTAATGATATTATGCCAGTTTCTAGTAGATATGAAATTTGGAATAATTTTACATTAAGAGATACACAAAGATTAGTAGAAGATGTGCTATTATTTAAGTTAAACAATGGAAGTAATAAAATCACGATTATTAGGAGAAATGGAAATTTCCTGCTTTCTAATGTACTAGTTAAGAATAAAAAAGTCTTACCTAGTTATTTGGAATATTTAAATAACTTTAATGCTAATTTGGAACAGGACTTAATTATGTTTGAAGCTGAAGAGCCGTTATATAGAAATTCTTTATCAATTCGTTATGGAACTGATAGAGAAAAGAAGGTTACTCCATTTTCATTAACAAAATTAAGATTAAATATTGTTGATGGCGCTAACTATCAAATTGGTGGAGACACCTTATATTATAATGTTGATATTAAAAAAGCGGGTTTTTATTATATAACATTAAAATCTAAACAACTTCAAAACTTCCAAACTAGTTTTAGAAGAATTACGATTAATGATGAAGTACCTTTCGAGGAAGCTAATTTAATTCCTTTTACTCCACAAAAGAAATGGAAAAATAAAACTTTAGCTGATAATGATATTAATTATCAATTTTATTTTAATGAAGGAATAAATAAGATTGGTATTGAAGTTAATGTTTCACCATTCGCGAAAATTTATCAAAATTTAAATGAGGTAATGATTGGAATTAATGATATTAGTTTAGATCTTAAAAAGATTTCTGGAAGTACGACAGATAAAGATCGAGAGTGGGATATTTTAAGTTATCTTCCAAATGTAGTAGAAGATTTACGATACTATGATAGTTTGTTAAAAGAATCTCATCGGCTATATCAAGAGATTAATAAAAACAAAAAGACTAATGAAATTGTTTCAGCGATTAAGCAAAGTTATGAAATATTAGATAGATTAATTAAAAAACCAAATAGTTTACCTAAAAATATTAATAAGTTATCAACTGATTCTAATTCTATTACCGCTAAAATGGGATTAGCGATTCCTTTAATTACACAATCACCACTTTCAATAGATAAAATATATGTTCATGGTGAAACTAAATTACCAAAAGCTAATTCTAATTTTTTTGAATCAATGTGGTTAGGGGTTCAAAGATTTTTCTTAACATTTTTTAGTAATGAATATAAACCAACTAAAAACAGTGAAGTTGTTGAGGTTTGGGTTAATAGATCGCGTCAATATGTAAATGTGATGCAAGAAATGGTTGATGCGACATTTACACCAGAGACTGGAATAAAAGTTAATATTTCCCTAATGCCAGATGAAAATAAACTCATTATGGCTGTTTCTGCTGGAACACAACCTGATGTGGCATTAGGTGTTTCAGCATGGAGACCTTATGATTATGCCTTAAGAAATGCGGTTGTTGATTTAAAAGAGTTTGATACATTTAAAGATGTTTCTAAAAGATTTAATGAAGGAGCATTTTTACAATTAATTTATGAAAATGGTGTTTATGGACTTCCAGAAACACAAAACTTTAGCATTTTATTTTATCGTGAAGATGTTATGAATAAATTAAATATTGAAATCCCTGATACATGGGATGATGTGTTATCAATATTGCCTGAATTACAACGTTATGGACTTAATTTTTTTGTTCCACTATCAACAGCGGGAGCATTTAAAGGATTTATTCACACGATGCCTTTTATTAAACAATATCAAGGGAAAATTTATTCACACGATGCCTTAGAAACGGCTATAGACTCAGAAGAGGTTATTAGAGCGATGACTTTAATGAGTGATTTATATACAATTTATTCACTTCCAAGAGAAGTAGGTTCCTTCTATAATAGTTTTAGATATGGTGATTTACCAATTGGCATTGGTGATTTTGGAATGTATGTAAGACTACTTCATGCCGCACCAGAAATTGCAGGACTTTGGAAGATAGCTCTTCTTCCTGGAGTGAAACAAGAAAATGGTGTTATTGATAGATCATTTGTTGGTGCTTCAACTAGTGGAATTATCTTTAAAAAATCAAAAAAACAACAAGACGCTTGGAAGTTTTTAGATTGGTGGACAGATAAAGATACTCAAGTAATGTATGCGAATAATTTAATTAATTCAATGGGGCCTGAGTATATGTGGAATACATCTAATATTGAAGCATTTAAAGAGATGGATTGGGATGAAGAAGATAAAGAGGTCTTTTTAGAACAATGGAAGTGGATTAATGATACTGAAAAAACACCAGCGGCTTATATGATAGAACGTGAACTTTCTAATGCTTGGAATAGAATTGTCTTTAATGGAATTAATGTAAGAACAGCGATTGAAGATGCGACTGTGATTATTAATAAAGAAATAACAAGAAAGATGAAAGAGTTTGGTTATATTGATCAAAAAGGAAATACATTAAAACCATGTATCCTTCCTTCTAAGGAAACGATAGGAGATATTTTATGGGAGTGATGGTAAAGGAAAGTAAAAAGAAAAAAAGAATAAAAAGATTTGGCAGCGAACAAGAAGTGCTTGGAACAGCATTTATTTTGCCATACGCTTTAGCTTTTTTCGCATTCATTGTGATTCCTGTGTTTATGGGAATGTTTTTATCCTTTACATCATTTAATTTAATTGAAAAGCCAGTGTTTAACGGACTTAATAATTATGTTGACCTACTTACTGTTGATGAAAAGTTTATGCAAAAGGTTGTGCCAAACACAATCTTATTTGCGTTTTTTGCGGGACCTGTAGGCTATGCATTATCGTTCTTTTTAGCTTGGCTACTAGCTCAAATTCCTAGAAAATCAAGAACAGTTTTAGCACTCGCAATTTACTCTCCATCAATGACTGCGGGAGTAGCGATGGGAGTAATGTGGAAGATTATTTTCTCTGGTGATAGATCAGGTTATATGAATTCTATGTTACTTAAATTAGGATTAATTTCGCAACCGATTCAGTGGTTAACAGATCCGCAATATTTAATGCCAATTATGATTATCGTAACCATTTGGGGAAGTATGGGAATTGGCTTTTTAGCGATGTTAGCTGGTGTTTTAAATATTAACCCAGAACTATATGAAGCAGCTTATATGGATGGGATGAAAAATAAATTTCAAGAAATTATTTATGTGACTATTCCATCAATGAAACCACAAATGTTATTTGGAGCAGTTATGAGTATCGTAGGTACATTTAATGCGGGCGCAATTGGGGTTGCGTTATCAGGAACAAACCCCACACCACAAGATGCAGGACAATTAATTGTTACCCATATCGATGACTTTGGATTTAATAGATTTGAAATGGGTTATGCAGCAGCGATATCAGTAGTATTACTTATCATGGTATTTTTACTTGGTAAACTTGCGAAAAAATTATTTCAAGAAAGGGACTAAATTATGGCAAGTTTTAGCGGCACAAAAATTAATCCATCAAAACTACATATTTCGCAATGGAAGTTTTTCGCAATCTTAATTCCAATTGCCATTTTTATGGTACTTCCAATAGTTTATATCATCAACCATGCATTTAAACCGTTAGAAGAACTATTTTTATGGCCACCAAGATTTTTTGTAAAAAATCCTACGTTTTCTAATTTTACTGAATTATTTGCTCAAACTTCTAGAACAGGTGTTCCAATGAGTAGATACCTCTTTAATAGTGTCGTAATTACTTTAACATTAGTAGTAATATCAATTATTTTATCTTCAATGGCAGGATACGCATTATCTAAACTAAGATTTAAAGTTAAAAAACCATTGTTATTTTTAAACAATTTAGCACTTATGTTTGTAGGATCAAGTGTCGTAATTCCTAGGTATTTAGTAATTGAAAAATTAGGGTTAATAGATAACTTTTTAGTATATATTCTTCCGGCGATTGCGATGCCAGTAGGCTTATTTTTGATTAAACAATTCATTGACCAAATTCCTAATGATTTAATTGAGGCAGCGAAAGTAGATGGTGCTTCTGATTTAAGAATATACTGGTCAATTGTTATGCCACTTATTAGGCCTGCAATTGCGACTATTGCGATAGTAGCTTTCCAAGCGGCATGGAATGATTCAAGTATTTCATCAACTTATATTAATGATGAATCTTTAAAAAACTTCGCATTTTATATGACAACTTTAACTAGTGCCACAAACTCTGTTTCTGGTCAAGGGATGGCAGCCGCGGCATCTTTAATAATGTTTCTACCTAACTTAATAATATTTATTTTCCTACAAAGAAACGTTATGAACACAATGTCGCATTCAGGGATTAAGTAGGTGATATTATGAAAAGAATATTATTGATAATAATTTTACTTGCAAGTTTAATCTTAATCCCTAACACAAGTATAAATGCGGATAGCCAAACATCAGCACCTTATGATACTTACGCAATTGGACCTAATGGAAGACCAATTAAAACTCAAACAGCTTATGAACCAGCGGGAACAATTAATATTGGATTAAGAAGTCCTGAAGATTTATATATTAAAGATGATGTTATCTTTATTGCGGATACAGGAAATAAGCGAATTTTAAAATATCATTTAGATGGAACTGTTGAGACATTCATTAACGATTTAAATGAACCAACTGGAGTTCATGTTGACGAAGAAAACTTTGTCTATGTTGCTGATAAAGGTGAAAGAGCGGTTATTAAATATGATAAGAATGGTAATAAAATTAAAACATTTAATAAACCAATAGAACCAATTTTTGGGTCGTCTCCATATATCCCATTAAAAGTTGTCACAGGACCTAAGGGAATAATATATGTGGTGGGAGAAGGCTCAACTGCGGGATTAATTCAATTATCATATAATGGTGAATTTCAAGGATTTTTTGCGGCAAATGAAACGAAAATGAGTTTTGTCCAAAAGGTCGCAAACTTCTTTAAAGTGTCATCGGCGAAAAATATTCCAACGTCACCTTCAAATGTGGCGATTGATGAAAAGGGATCAATTTATACAGTAAGTAATATAAAAAGTGATAAACTAAAGAAATTTAATATTGCTTCTGAACCAATTTTAAAACTAAGCACGAGAAATACAACTTTTAATTCCCTTCATATTAATGAGTTTAATAATATTTATGTCCTATCAAATGAAGGAATAATTATGGAATATGATTCTTATGGACAAATTATCTTTAGTTTTGGTGGTTTAGATACAGGAACGAGAAGATTAGGGCTATTCGTTAATCCAGTTGATATCACAACTGATTCAACTAATAATATTTATGTTTTAGATAAAGGGTTAAATGAAATTCAAATTTTCCAAAGAAGTGAATTTGCGGCATTAGTTCATGAAGGATTAAAAAACAATAAAGATGGAATTTATGATATTGAGCAGTGGCAAGAAATTCTAAGAATGAATTCACTTTTTTCTGTCGCAAATAGTGCTATCGCAAGAGCTAAGTATCGTAGTCATAATTATGATGAAGCTTTAAGTTATTATAAAATTGCTGGAGATAAAGTTGGTTATAGTGAAGCTTACTGGCAAATTAGATATGACTTCTTACAACACAATATGTTAACTATTTTGATAGTGATAATTGCGTTATCGATTTTAGTATCAGGATTAAAGTTTGTAGATAGAAAATGGAAAGCGTTCGCTTTTGTTCATGATTTTAATGATAAAGTAAAATCAGTTGATATCGTAAAACAGCTTTTAATGTTATTTAGAATGTTTAGACATCCAATTGATACATATGATGACATTAAGAGATACAATAAATCAAGTATTTTAGCAGCGGTTATTATTTATACGATATTCGTTATTGAAATGATTTTATTAAGTTATTTTGAAGCATTTATCTTTAATAATACTAATCTTATTGGGTTTAATGTTTTTAGAGAAATGATAATTTTATATGGAGCTCTTTTCTTATTTGTCATTTCTAATTATTTAATTAGTAGTCTCCAAAATGGAGAAGGATTTTTAAAAGATGTTTTTATTGCAACAAGTTATGCCTTAGCTCCAATGATTGTCTTTACACCGTTTATTATTTTAATATCTCATGGACTTACATTAAATGAGTTGTTTATTTATAAAGCAATTAACTCTATTAGTGTCTTTTGGACATTATTAAATATCGTTATTATGATTAAAGAAATTCATAATTACACAATTCCACAGTTAATTGGGAACATTTTATTAACTATTTTCACAATGATTATTATTGTAGTAATTATGGCATTAATATTCTTACTTGCGAATCAATTATATGAGTATATATCAGGAATAATTAAAGAGGTTACTTAGCATGAAAAAAATTAGAAGGTTATTATTGTTAATAATTTTATTTTTAATCACAATCTCTATTGGTGCTATTAGTGAGGTGCGTAGTGATTCTTTAACCATGCAAAGTAATGTTGCACCTCAATATAGTTCTCTTATTTCTAATCGGTATACTCAAAAAGAAGAAGATTTAAGAGTTGCGGTAAATGAATATATTGATTTAGTAGATTATGAATTATTAGGCACAATTAATAATTTATCACTCTATGTTAAAGAAACAGATCTTTCTTTTAGAATAGTTAATAATGATACTGGTTATCTTTGGGGAAGTAATTTTAATTTTGATTATTTAGAAGAAGATTCACCATTAAAAGATGAAGGTGATTTAGGTGCTAATATTGATTGGCAAAGAATCTTCAACTCTCCAGCAGCTGTCAGTTATTATCATAAAACTAATTTACGAGAAGAGTATTTGTTTTCAAATACTTCATCAAGAAAGACTTACAAAAATATCACTACCACAAGTAAAGTTGGATTTAGTTCAAGAGCTAACTTCTTTTTATCAAAAGTTAATTTTGATTTCAGTGTTTATATTGATGCAGATGGTCTTCATTTTGAAGTTCCTTTTGATTCAATTACTGAAGGAGAAACTTTAAAGTTAGCGAGCATTAAATTATATCCTTTCTTTGGGGCAGCGAAAAGAAATAGAATTCCAGGATATGTATTTGTTCCAGATGGAATTGGTGCTTTGATTCGCTTTGATGATGATAATACTAAAGGAGCATATTCAAAGAGATTTTTTGGACCAGACTATGGAGTTTACTTATCATCAAAAGAAAAACCACTAACTTTTAATACATATGGCGTTGTTCATGGAATTAATCAAAATGCTTTTTTAGGAGTTATTGATAAAGGTGCTTCACACGCAATACTGAGCCATTTACCATCAAGAACCAACACAGACTTTAATCATACTTTTGTAACTTATGAATATAGAAAAGATTATATTCAATATTTAAATAAATCAAAAACAAGTAGTGTAAATTTAGTTCAAGAGGAAATGAATAAATTTGATATTAAACAATCATTCTATTTTTTATCTGGTAATGAGGCAAATTATGTTGGGATGGCTAATAAATATAAAGAAGAGTTAATCGAAAAAAGAACACTTATAAAAACTAATAATGAAGAAATTCCAATTCATTTTGATGTTTTAATGAGTGAATCTAAAAAAGCCTTTATTGGTAGAAAAGTCTTTTCAATGACCACGGTTAGTGAGTTAGAAGAAATTATGAAAAGATTAAATAGTCGTGAGGTATCTAATGTCACTCTTACTTTAAGAGGTTGGCAAAAGGGCGGATATTCTTTTACAGCTCCTGGTTATGGGAAAGTAGAAAGAAAGATTGGTGGAAGTAGAAAACTAAAAGATTTTAATTCCAAGTATGAAAATGTTTATTTAGAAGCTGATTATTTTAAAGTAAATAGTAACGGTTCTAATTATAGTAAAAGAGATGTGGGTCAATCAATCGGTCAAGAATTATTAATTGAAGAGGAAGGTAAATACTATTTTTTAAGGCCTGACGTTAGTTTAGATAAATATGAATCACATCTTAAAAAGATGGAAAAACTATCAGATGGTACGCATTTATCTTCAACTAATTATTTATATAGTGAATTTGTTAGCGATAAAAATAGAGAAAACCAAATTGAAACAATTAAAGAATTTTTAAGTAAAGCAAATAAAACTTCAGTATCACAACCATTTTCTTATTTGTTAGGTGCAAGTAGAATTACCGATATTGAACTTTATTCATCACAACAAAAACGTTTTAATGATACAGTTCCATTTATGGCAATTGTTTTAAGTGGATATAAAGATGTATTTGGTAGAAATGGGAACTTTTTCGCTAATACTAATAATGAATTATTAAGATTAATTGATTATCATATTTATCCATCGTTTTATATTACAAATGATTCAAGTTTTTATCTTTTGAATACTGAAAGTGAAAATATATATACATCAAGATATTTAGATTGGGAAGAAGAAATCATTAGACAATATAATTATGTCAATGATGCCCTTAAATATGTTGTTAATGAAAGCATAGTTACAAGAGAAGTATTAGAACCAGGATTTGTGAAAGTAAAATATTCTAATGGTGTAATTATTTATATTAATTATTCTGGTTTAGAAATGATAGATGGTACTCATGTAGTAGCAAGAACGAGTTATAAGGTGGTTTTATGAAACTAACTAACAGGCAAAGAGAAAATTTATACGGTTATTTATTTATTGGAATTTGGATAATTGGGTTTTTATGGCTAACCCTTTATCCGCTCATTATGAGTTTTATTTATTCTTTAAATAAAGTAACTATTACCGCTTCAGAGGGAATAATTTTAAATCATGTAGGATTTCAAAACTATATTGATATTTTTTCTACTGACTTTAATTTCGTAAATGCCTTAACAACTTTTATTGGTGAAATAATTTTATTTGTTCCAATTATAATTATTATGGCAATTATCATCGCCCTTATTTTAAATCAAAAGATTAAATTAAGAGGAGTTTTTAGATCAATATTCTTTTTACCAGTAATTATTTCTTCTGGACCAATGATTAATGAATTAGTTAAACAAGGGGCAGGAACGGTTCCATTTTTTGAAAACCCAGAAGTTGCAGAAACATTAAGTCAAATGCCACGAATATTTGCAGAACCAATTGCCTCACTATTTAGTCAAATGATTATTATTTTATGGTTTTCAGGAGTGCAAATTGTCTTATTCTTATCAGCACTGCAAAAAGTTGATAGTGAAATTTATGAAGCGGCAGCAATTGATGGTGCAAGTCCTTGGGAAATGTTTTGGAAAATAACTCTTCCAACATTAAAACCAACAGTTTTAGTCTCTTCAATTTATTCTATTGTCTTTTTAGCAACTTTCTCATCTAATGCCGTAATTGGACATATTCAAAGTAATATGTTTGAAATTACTAAAGGATATGGTTATTCAAGTGCGCTTGCGTGGATTTATTTTATCGTAATTTCAATACTCTTAGCGATTGCGTTTGTGTTGTTTAAACAAAGGAAAGAGAGGAAAGTGAAATGACATCTTTAAAGTTAAAAATTGAAACTAAGGCAAAACCTTTAAAACTAAAGATTAGAAGAATGTTATTTGGAATGAAATTTACTGATGGTCTTCTTTTTAAGGTGTTTATTTATGGACTTTTAATTATTTTAGCGTTTGTTTATTTATATCCACTCTTACATATGTTAAGTTACTCTTTTCAAAGTGTTGAAGATTTACTCAATCCAATGGTTAATCAAGTTCCAACTAAATTTTATGTTAAAAACTATCAAGACGCATTCTTTGTTTTAAATTATTTTAAAACGATGTCAACTAGTTTGTTAATAACATTACTTCCGGCACTAATTCAAACAGTGATTGCGAGTTTAGTTGGTTATGGTTTTGCGAGATTTGAGTTTACGGGTAAAAAAGTATGGATGTTATTAGTAATTGCAACCTATATTATTCCACCACAAGTAACTATGATTCCTAGATATGTCTTATTTCATAAATTAGGTTTCTTAGGAAATGCATTATCAATAATTATTCCTGCAACTTTTGGACAAGGGCTTAATAGTGCGATATTCATCTTAATTTTCTATCAATTTTTTAAGCAAACTCCTAAAGCATTAGATGAGGCTGCACAAATAGATGGTGCTAATCCTTTATATATTTATTTTAGAGTATCAGTTCCATTATCAGTTCCTAGTTTTGTTACATCATTTTTATTTTCATTTGTGTGGTATTGGAATGAAACATACATTTCATCACTATTTATGGGAAGTAAAAATCCAACCCTACAAATGATGTTACAAAATTTCGTATCAGCATATAAAGCCGCAATGGGAGGTTCAAGTGAAATTGCAGTTGCGAATGAGGCTGTTAGAATGGCGGCGACACTATTAATAATGCTTCCAATGTTAATCATTTACTTTATTTTACAAAGATGGTTCATTGAAGGTATCGATAAGGCAGGGATTACAGGTGAATAAAAAAGTTTTATTAAGTTTATTGTTAATATTTATAAGTTTCTTCTTATTTAGTTGTAAGAAAAAAACGGTTATAGAAGATAAGGGTTTAAAGTTATTAAAACAAGAAGCTAAATTATCTTATGATTTTTTTATGGAAACAACTAACTTTAAGGAAGATAGTGCTGGTTATGGAATGGCTCGTGATCGCTGGCCGGATAATCAAAATATGTCTAGTATTGCAAGTACTGGTTATATGTTAGCAGCTCTTCCTTATGGTGTTGAAAATGGATTTATTGAAAGAGATGTCGCTTTTGAAAGAGCTTCTAAAACATTAGATACATTAATAGGAATGGAAACTCATGGGGGCTTTTTCTTTCACTGGGTTCATATGGAAACATCTTTGCCACTATCAGGCTCAGAAGTATCGATTATTGATACAGCGCTATTGCTTGCAGGAGCGATAGTTGCGGCTGAATATTTTGGCGCCGAAGTAAAAGAAAAGATGCAAATAATTTATGATAGAATTGATTGGAATTTCTATGTCAATAAAGAAAGAAATATGTTTTATATGGGCTATAAGCCAAATGCTGGAGGATTTTCAGGGGCTTGGGATCATATGAGTGAACAATTAATTATGTATGTTTTAGCTGCAGGTTCTAGTACACATCCAACCGATGATAGTTTATATAGAACTATTAAGAATATTGTAATGAGCGATTATCGTGGGAAATATAAAAGCAAAAATCATGAAACAAAAACGTATATTTATGGACACAATGGTTCGCTTTTTCAACACCAATTTTCACATGCTTATATTGATTTTAGAAATATAGTTGATTATCAAGGAACTAATTGGTATGAAAATGCTATAGAGGCAACTTTAGCTAACTATTATTTTTGCAAAGATAACCAAAATATGTTTATTGCTTATCAAGAAGCTTGGGGGTTATCAGCCTGTGATCATCCGTTTGGTTATAAAGCATTTGGCGCAGAAGTAGCTAAAAAAAGAGCGCATAATGGAACAATTGCTCCATATGCGGCAATTGCTAGTGTTAATTACACACCAGATAAAACATTTGAAGCTATTAAATTCTTTGATACTCTTGATGAATTAAAAGGTAAATATGGTTATAAAGATGCTTATAATTTAGGACCAGTAGATCCGCTTTTCAATCAACAATTAGCGGAAGCCACTCCTTGGTATGATAATGATTATTTAGGAATAGATAAAGGAATTACATTATTAATGATTGCAAATTATGAAAGCGAACTAATTTGGAACTTATTTATGAAGAACGATAATGTTAAAAGAGGATTAGAAGTACTTAACTTTTCCCAAAGTTAAGAAAAATATAGCCGAAAGGCAGAAAACACACTTGAAAAAGAAAACGTTTTCAAGTATAATAAAAGTAGTGAATCGAAACGTTTCGATAGATTAAAAAAAGGAGGAAAAAATCTATGAAAAAATTTTTGATGACTATGGTAGCTTTCTTTGGCGTGCTTGCTATAGTAGCATGCGGCAAAAAAGATGAGGTTAAGCCGGTAATCACAGTTCCAGCAGCAGCAGTTACCATCTACAAAGGAGATGTATTTGAACCGTTGAAAAACGTTGTTGCTATGGATGATGTTGATGGCGATTTAACAGCAAACATCACAGTTACGGGTAGTGTTGATTCTACGAAAGAAGGTAGTTATACGCTAGTTTATACCGTTAAAGACAAAGCGGGGAACGAAGGGACAAAAGAAGTTATAGTTACTGTTGTGGCTCGTCCACAAGGAATTGGTTTAGTAAATACAGAATTTGCTGAGTGGGATGCAGAAAGAAATTTACCTGTAGGATGGAATTCTTGGGTAAATACGAGTCAAGATGTAGCAGCTGAATTTTTACATGAGGATGGAAAAGCAGTTGTTAATATTACTGCTCAATCAATTGTAAAAGACAACAACTGGTGGGATGTTCAATTTAAAGCAAACACAGTTACATTCCCAGCTTTCGCATCTTATACACTTAGAATTTGGGCTTATGCTGAACATCCACGTTATATGATGGTAAATCTTCAAGGTGGAGGAATGCCTAAAAAAGCAATTGATGCTAAACTAGTAGAACTTGGTACAACTGTTCCTACTGAACCAATTGAAATTGATTTCTTCAGTTCATTAGATGCGAAAAATGCTGAGTTGCAATTTGGTTTAGGAACTTTCCATAAAGTTGCTGATGTTCCTGAAAACATGAGAGTAGTTTTAGGAAAAGTTTATTTTGTTAAAGTTGAAGTTGTTGAAGGTCCTGAATTAGAAAATCAAGCACCTACACTTCAAGGGAAAGATATCATTATTGATATTGGTGGTTCTGTATTAATTAAACAAGGAATTAAAGTTAATGATGATAGAGATACACTAACACTTGATGATGTTACTGCAACCCCTGTTGGAAATGCTTTAGATGTTAATAAAGCAGGTGTATATGAATATAAATATACAGTTAAAGACAAAGACAACTTAGAAGCTGAATTAACTAGAAAAATTATTGTTGGATCATTTGTTGTGCCAACAATGGATAAGTGGACAAGCTGGGCTAAAGGAGATGCAGAACCTGCAGCAGCACAAACTGTGACAGTTTCCGAAGACGGTAAAACAGCAGAAATTGATGTTACTGGAGTAGGTCCATCTGACTGGCATAACCAATTCAAACTTACTGGAATGATGGGAACTAAAGGCACGTACAAGATTTCATTTAAGGCTAAAGCTTCAGTTGCTAGAACAATTGAATTTGCATTAGAACAAGACTTTGGTGCGGGCACTAAGAAATTCTGGAATAGATTAGACTTAACAACCGAATTCCAAACATTTGAATATGAGATTACACTTAATAATGATGCTACAGGATCAGGTGCTTTCCAATTTTGGTTTGGTAACGCGTTAAACAGAAAAATTACTGTTGACGGTGTGGTAACTGAGCCATTTGCAGGAGGAACTTATGTTCCTGCAGTAATTACAATTACTGACTTTGTAATTACTAAAGTTTAATTTAACTGGTAAAAGGCGCATGCCAGCATGCGCCTTTTAATTACTTGATAATGAAAATAATAGATATTATTAAACAAATTGAAAAAACTGCTGTTCGTTTTTTCTTTGATTATACGAATTTAAACAAAGAATCTAATGGTTATGGGCTAACGATAGATAACACTAAAAATCCTAAAAAGGCGACTATTGCCGGTAGTGGATTTATGTTAGCTTCTTTAATCATTGCTGATAAAAGAGGGTTTTTAAAAAGAAAAGAGGCAGTTGCTATCGCAAGAAAAACCTTAATTAATTTTTATGAAAATATTAGTCACTACGAAGGTTTTTTTATTCATTTTGCAGAATTTAAAACAGGAAAACGCTACAATCTATCAGAATATTCAACGGTAGATACAATGATTTTTTTATGTGGAGCGATTGCGGTAGATAGTTATTTTCAAGATGAAGTAATTAAAATGTATTTTGATAAGTTAGTTAAAAGAATAAATTTTTCTAAATTTGTTCACTTAAAAGATAATAAACCAACATTTTATATGGCATATAACCCCGATAAAGATGGTCAATATGTTAAAGAGGAACCAGGATTTATTTACCATTGGTCAATGTTTGCTGAACAACTACCACTATATGTAATTTATGCTGGTTTAGGATATGAACGAGCATTAGATGTTTATAAAAGTTTTAAAAGAGTAAAGGGTTCATATAAAGATATCGAATATTATTTTACGCCTGGAAATGCGCTATTTGTTTATCAATATCCACTAGTGTTTTTAGATCTTAATGGGATTAAAGATGAAGATGGAATTAGTTGGTTAGAAAATGCTAGACTTGCGGTTAAAGCACATCAACAATTATCAATTGATATTAGTGATAAATATAAAACATTTAATCAATATGCATATGGATTTACTGCGGGAACAACTAAAACAGGTTACCAAGTTTTTAGGGGATTACCAAACATTGAAGGAAAATACGCAACTGATGGTACAGTTCATCCTAATGCAGTAGTGGGGTCTCTTACAATTAATGATGAAATTGCAATTCCGGCAATAAAATATCTTTATAATAAACCTAATCTATTTACGGAATATGGTTTTGTGGATGGATTTAATGAAGATAAAAACTGGATATCTGATAATTATTTAGCGATTGATAAAGGATTAGAAATGTTAATGGCTAATGCTTATTTATCTAATGATGTAAGAAAAGCATTTATGAATCATGAAATAATTAAAAAAGGATTAGAAGTATTAAAATGGAAGTAATTTATCAAATTTATCCTTTAAGTTTCTTGGATACTAATAATGATGGTGTTGGAGATTTAAAAGGGATAATAAAAAAACTTGATTACTTTGAAAAATTAGGAGTTGATTATTTATGGTTGACACCAGTGTTTTCTTCGCCAATGGAAGACAATGGCTATGATATTAGTGATTATTATAACATTAACCCAATATTTGGCACAAAGGATGACTTAAAAGATTTAATTCATCTTGCTAAAAAGAAAAATATTAAAATCATTTTAGATTTAGTCTTAAATCATACAAGCATTGAACATTTTTGGTTTAAAGAGGCATGTGAGAATATTAATAGTAAGTATCATGATTATTATATTTGGAGTGATAAAAAAACTGATATTATTTCCATATTTGGTGGTTCTGCTTGGGAATACATTCCCAAAATAAATAAATATTATCTTCATATGTTTTCTAAAGGACAGGCAGATCTTAATTGGAAAAACAAGCACTTAAGAGAAGAGTTATATAAAATGATTAACTATTATATTGATTTGGGTGTTGGTGGTTTTAGATTAGATGTGTTAGATTTAATTGGAAAAGATTTAGAAAATAATAATCTTTACAATAGAGATTTATTAAATAAGTATTTAAATGAATTAAATGATAGATGTTTTAGAGGAAAAGATAATATTTTCACGGTTGCGGAAATGAATCTTCCATTAGAAATTGCACAAAAGTTAAGTGAACAAAATATTTTAACCACAATCTTTCAATTTGATCATATTGCCTTAGATGAAGTAGCTGGTATGGGCAAGTGGGAATTAAAACCTTTAAAGTTAAATGATTTAAAAATAACTTTAAATAGATTCCAACAAGCCTATCATAAAGGAGGAATGCCTTCATTATTTTGGTCCAACCATGACCAACCTAGAGCGTTAGGAAGATATTTAAATTTGGATTATAGATATTATGGACAAACAATGTTATTTATGCTTATGTATTTACAAAAAGGACATATCTTTATCTATCAAGGTGAAGAGTTTGGAATGTCTGGATTAGGTTATGTAGATATTAGTGTATATAAAGATATTGAGGCAATTAATTACTATAATGAAGCAATAAAAACGAAACCAAAAGAAGCGATTTTAAAAAGTTTATCCGTTAAGGCAAGAGATCATTCAAGAACACCAATGCAGTGGGATGATACACAATATGCTGGATTTTCTAAAGTTAAACCTTGGATAGATGTAAATAGTAATTATCTTAGTGTTAATTTTAAAAAAGATTATCATAGCGAAAATTCAATTTATTTGTTTTTAAAAGAATTATTAGAAATAAAGGCTAATAACGAAACACTTAAAAAGGGTTCATTTAAATTAATTGATTTTGGGGAAAATATTTTTGCTTATGAAAGAGTATTAGACGAAAATTATCTAATAGTATGTAATTTTTTAGATAAGGAACTGAAAATAACTAATATTAGTGGTAAAATCATTTTAAATAATTATAATGACTTTAATAATAAGTTAAAACCATATCAAGCATTATTATTTAAAAGGGGGTAATATTATGGCAACAATTAAAGATGTCGCGAAACTAGCTGGTGTTTCAATTTCAACCGCTTCGCTTGCATTAAACAATAAACCTAGAGTTAGTGAAGAAACTAAAGAAAAAGTTTTAAAAGCAGCTAAAGAATTAGGTTATCGTCCTAATTTTAGTGCTCAATCACTTAAAACTAATAAAACGGGAAGTATTGGTGTTTTTATTTATGGTTTTGGTGGTCCGATATTTTCTGATTTACTAGAAACTATTCACATTGAATTAAGAAAAGAAGAACTTAATTTAATTGTTTCCATGGGATCAAGTTCAATAGAATTACTTAGAAACAAACAAGTTGATGGAGCGATTATTTTTGACACAAAAATTACTAATGAAGCAATTATTGAATTTGCTCAAACAAGGCCAGTAATTTTGTTAGACAGACATCTAAATTACCCTAATGTTTATTCATCGGTTGTTGAAAATGAAGAACCTGTTTATGAGCTAATTTTAGAAATGATTAAAAAAGGTTATAAGAAGTTTTCTTATGTTAGTGGGCCAGAAAGAACTAAAGATAATCAAGATAGGTATGAAGGGTTCTTAAAAGCTCTTAATGAAAAAAATGTAATTCCACATTTAAAGTTTAGAGGAAACTTTACCATTGAAAGTGGTTATGCGGTAGGAAAGAAAATCGCTTCCTTAGAAGATAAACCAGATTTTGTTTTCTGTGCCAATGATGAAATGGCCGTAGGATTAATAAGAGCACTTAAAGATAATAAAGTACGTATTCCTAGTGAGATTGCGGTAGCGGGATTTGATGGAATTTATTTAGGTGATTATATTATTCCTAAACTCACGACTATTAAGGTTGATTATTTAGATTGGGGTATATATATATCTCAAAAGATGATCCTTCTTATAAAAGGTTATGAGATTTATGAAATGAAAGAACCAAAGGCGGAAATAATATACAAAGAAAGCACATAGTTAAAGGTGGTTAGTTAAAGTGATTATTAAAAACGGACTAAAAACTTATCAAATTGGCGACAAACTAAAAATAGATATTTTATTATCTGGTGATATTTATAAAATTCACTTTGAAGAACAAATGATTAATCAATTAAAAGGAAATTTAATTGATGGGATGGTATCTAATATCTATCTAAGAAATTTTAATACTAAAGAAAGAGTGCCTTTATTAGGATTAAAAGGTAGTAATGTTAAAACTACTTTATTAGATAATCAAATTCTTTATGAAGGTTCTGTTTTAGGTGTCAGTTATGAAGTTTTATTATCCGTAAAAGATTTCACTTATATTTATCAAGTTAGTTTAGAGGGAAATGGAGATTATGAATTATATTTCACTCAAGATATTGGGCTTAATCATGAAGGAGCTATTTTAAATAATGAAGCATATAATGCTCAATATATCGATCATCGAATTTTTGAAACTAAAGATGGATATATAACTTTATCTAGACAAAACCAAGGGAAAAATGATTTATTACAAATTGGATCTAATTGTAGTATTAGTAGCTACTCTACTGATATGTTACAATTTTATGGTTTATCTTTTAAAGAAAGTAGAGAAATTGTTGGACTAAAAGAAGCTGAACTTGAAAATAAAAACCTTCAATATGAAATGCCCTTGATCGCTCTTAAAACAAAACCTTTTACTTTGGGTAAAAAGGTTATTTCCTTTTATGGATTATATGTTCCAAATCATGAAGAAATATTAAAAGAACCATTAAAAGTAGAAATAGACTACGTAAATAAAAACAAAAAAATTAAAGAACTCAAATTCATAAAGCCTTTAATTGGAGAAGTTTTAAATGGTTTAAGTGTAAGGCACCCATCAAGAAATAGATCATTTGTTGAGTATAATGAAGATAAAAAAGTTATTGCGTTTTTTGATGAAAATAAACATATTGTCAAAAAAGAAAAAGAACTTTTAACGGAAAGAACTCATGGTCATTTAATGATTTCAGGTGATATTTTAAATGCTGGAATAACGATGGCTTCTACAAACTTTATGAACGGCATTTTCGCAAGTAGAATCGTTATTGGGAATACTAATTTTCATAGATTAAATGGTGATTTAAGAAATCAACTTAATCTTCAAACTATTTCTGGTTTAAGAGCGTATCTTAAACTTAATAATAAGTGGCATTTATTAAATGTCCCGAGTTATTATGAAATGACAGCTTCTAAAACAAGTTGGGTGTACGTTATTGATAATGATGAAATAAAAATAGATTATCAAGTGGCGTTAAATAAATGTGCTCAAAGATTAACATTTAAATCTAAAAATAATTTAACATATGATGTAATTTTTACTAATCAACTTATTTTAGGAGATAACGAATATAAAAATGAAATTAATTTAAATATTAAAGACGAAGAAGTTATCGTCAAGTTTTACAATAATAGATTAGTTAATGATAACTATCCAAACTTAAAATATAAAATAAGTTCAAAAGATGTTAAATACACTAATGACAGTATTTTCTTTAAAGAAGAAAAGGGTCATGGATTATTAATAATGGAGTATAAGGCGAAGAGTGAAATAATCATTGATATTTTAGGAACAATTGATGAATTTGAAACAAATAAAATTGATTATAAAGAAGAGTTTAATAAATATGAAAACTTTATTAAGACTTTAATTAATTTAGAAGTAAAAAGTGATTTAGAAATCGCCAGTAAATTTAATAAAACTTTATATTGGTACACTCATAACGCACTAGTTCATTATTCAAGTCCACACGGTCTTGAACAAACTGGCGGTGCCGCATGGGGGACAAGAGATATCCTCCAAGGGCCATTTGAACTTTTCTTAGCCTATAAAAGATATGATATCGCAAGAAATATTTTACTTAAAGTATATTCGCGTCAATTTTTAGAAACATATGATTGGCCACAATGGTTTATGTTTGATAAATATTATTATATTCAAGCTCATGATTCTCATGGTGATATTATTGTTTGGCCATTAAAAGCGTTAGCTGATTATTTAACAATCACTAGTGATTATTCAATTTTAAAAGAAGAGGTTACATACTTTTCGATTATGGAAAATCGCTTTATCAAAGGCGATACCGTAATTAGCCACGTTAAAAATCAAATAACGGCGATAATAAATAGTAGTATTAAAAACACCTCACTTCCTAAATATGGTGGTGGGGACTGGAATGATACTTTACAACCCAAAGATTCTTTTTTAACAGAGAAGATGGTTTCTTCATGGACAATTAGTTTAATTTATGAAGCACTTCATAGTTTTAGTAAAAATATTAGAAAAAGCGATGTTAAACTATATAATTTAGTTAACGACTTCTCAATTAAGTTAAAAGAAGATTATTATAAATATATTATGATTGATAGTAAACCGGCAGGGTTTATTGTCTTTGATAATGAAAAGCCAACGCCTTTACTTCATCCAAATGATCGAAAAACGGGTATTAAATATCGTCTTTTATCTTATCAACAACCAATTATTTCTGAACTAATTTCTAAAGAAGAAGCCTTAAATAATCATACGTTAATGTTAAAACATTTAAAATTTCCTGATGGAATGAGATTAATGGATAAACCTGTTACATATAAAGGAGGCTTAAAGACTTATTTTCAAAGAGCGGAGACAGCTTCTAATTTTGGTAGAGAAGTAGGAATATTATATGTTCATGCCCATATTCGTCATATTGAAGCACTGGCTAAATTAGGGTTTCATAAAGAAATGAAAGAAGAATTAGAAGAAATAAACCCTATTGGAATAAACAGTGTTGTAAAGATTTCTAATATTAGACAATCAAACGTTTATTTTTCTTCAAGTGACGCTAACTTTTATGATAGATATCTTGCGAAAGAACAATTTCACTTATTAAAAGAAGAAAAGATTAAAGTGAAATCAGGATGGCGCTTATATTCGAGTGGTCCAGGAATTTATATTAATCAACTTATTTCCAATTATTTAGGAATTAAACAAATTGACAATAAACTTTATTTAGATCCAGTTCATAAACTAGATAAATTAGAAGTTAAATGTATATATAAAAATAAAGAAATAATAGTTAAATATTTTATGAATGACAATAAAGATTATCTTTTAATAAATAACAGTAAAATAGATATTTTAAGAGAAAAAGAATATTATCGTAAAGGTGGATATTTAATTAATAATGATTTATTAAAAGATAAAAACATTATTGAAATACATTATAAAAAATAGAGGTGCTTTATGGAAACAGTAAAATATAATAAATATGCTCATTTAGATAAATATTTAGTGGGTAGTGATATTTGTTTAATCTATTTTCATGGTGGTGGCTTAGAAGCGGGTAATAAAAGTGAGTTTAAGAAATTGGCTGAGTATTTAAACCTTGAGAAAATAGATTGTTATTTACCTGAGTATAGGCTATATCCAAATGCCAAATATCCAGAATTTATTTTAGATGTGGCAGATTCAGTAGCGTATGCATTAAAAGAAAAAAAATATAAAAAGGTAATTATTGGAGGAACATCTGCGGGGGCATATTTAGCGATGATGTTATACTTTGATAAAAGATATTTATCTAAACATAATATTGATAGCGAAAAAATAACTGGCTATATTTTTGATGCTGGTCAACCAACGGTTCATTTTAATGTTTTAAGAGAAAACAACTTAGATTCAAGAAGAATTTTAGTTGACGAAAGAGCGCCACTATATTATTTAAATAAAGATGTTAATTCTAATGTCAAGTTTTTAGTATTTTATGCTGAGTTTGATTTACTTGTGAGAAAAGAAGAAACAGAGCTTTTAAAACATTTAATGCTTAATTATGGATATAAAGAAGAAAACTTAAATTTTCATCTTGTCAAAAATAATAAACATTGTGAGTATACAAACACAGAATTTTTTAATAAAACAGTTTTAGACTTTATTAAGAAATTATAGGGGGAAATTTATGGAAAATATTTTAAAGAATCTAACAATTGAAGAAAAACTTGGTCAACTAACGATGATTCCACCGTTTTTTTACATTGGAGATTTGAAAAAAGAAGTCTTTGGAGCATTAACCGAACTTAAATTAGATGAAGAAAAGATCTTTTTAACTGGTTCAGTTTTAGGAATTCAAAGCCACAAAGAAATGAATTTAGTTCAGAAAACTTACTTAGAAAGATCACGCCATAAAATCCCTTTAATTTTTATGGGAGATGTGATTCATGGAGCGGTAACAATTATGCCTACTCCGCTTGCCCAAGCTTGTTCATTTAATCCTAAACTAGTTAAAAAAGGAGCTCAAGAATCCGCGAAAGAAGCGTTAAATAAAGGACTTCAAGTAACTTTTTCACCAATGAGTGATTTAGTAAGAGATCCAAGATGGGGTAGAGTTAATGAATCATTTGGAGAAGATCCTTACCTAAATTATGTCTTTTCTTATGCGACAGTTAAAGGTTATAAAAGCGAAGGATTATTATCTTGTGGGAAACATTTTGCCGCTTACGGTTTATCAGAAGCGGGAAAAGATTATAATACAGTAGATTTATCAAGACTAAATTTATTTTCATACTTTTTATCTGGTTACGAGGGGGCAATTCATGCAGGTGCTGATTTAATAATGACTGCATTTAATACTTTTGAATATGTTCCCGCAACCACTAATAAATACTTATTAAGAGATGTTTTAAGAAAGAAATTAAAGTTTAAAGGAGTTACTATTTCTGATTATGATTCACTTCTTCAGACAATCAAACATCGCACCTCTTTAAATGATTCAGATGCGGCAATTAAAGGGATTACTGCGGGACTTGATATTGAGATGGCTTCAAGTTCTTACATGAGATATTTAAAAGAAGAGGTTAAAAAAAATCCAGAGGTATTAAAACTAATTGACGAAGCAGTTTTAAGAGTTTTAAAGTTAAAAGAAAAAGCGGGTCTCTTTAAAGACCCTTATAGAAAGAAAGATTTAGAGTTAGATACATCTCAAGCTTCAAAAGTTTCTTATGATTTAGCTAGTGAATCAATCGTTTTACTTAAAAACGAAACCCTACCTTTAAATAAGAAAACTAAGGTATCTTTATTAGGAAAATACGTTAGTGAAAAACATGTTTTAGGTCCATGGAGTTGGCATGGAGATCCTAATAAAACAGATGAATTATCTAAACATATAAGAGCGTATTATAAAAATGATTCTGAAGTTTTTGAAGATTATGATTTAGAGTCTATTAAAAAAACAGATCAGATTATTTTAGCGATTGGAGAGGTAAGCGGTGATTCAGGGGAAGCGCATAGTAAAACGAATATCGATATTAAGGAACACCATCAAGTTTTAATTAAAAAACTAAGTCGTTTACAAATTCCAATCACACTTGTTTTATATACTGGAAGACCATTAGTAATGACTAATATTGTTCCACTTGTGAATAATATTTTAGTTCACTTTCATTTAGGTTCAATGACTTCAAAAGTAGTCGCTGATACAATCTATGGGAAGAATAATCCAAGTGGAAGACTCTCAATGACTTTTCCAAGACACCTTGGACAAGTTCCAATTTATTATAATCATTTATCTAGTGGGCGGCCTTACTCAAAAACTGATCCATTTACAATGAAATATATTGATATGGCTAATGAACCACTTTATGAATTTGGTTATGGGTTAAGTTATTCTAAGTTTAAATATTCTAATTTAGAAATAACAAACAAAGAAACTACATTAGATAACTTGCCTACTGTTAAAGTTACTGTCACTAATGAAAGTAATGTTAAAGGGAAAATTAGCGTTTTACTATATATAAGAGATGACTTTTCAAGTGTCGCAAGACCAGTTAAAGAATTAAAACAATTTAAAAAGATTACTTTAAAACCTTATGAATCTAAGGTAGTAGAATTCAAGATAAGAAAAGAAGATTTATCATTTTACAATGAAGATTTAAAAAAAATAGTTGAAAAAGGAACATTTACAATTTATATTGAAGATTTATTTACTAAATTCTATATAGAATAATAGTAATTCTAATCACTCTCCTTTTAAAAAGTGGAACTCACCATTTTGGTAAGTTCCACTTTTGTTTACTTTTTAACTTGATGTTTTCTTTTTTTGTAAAATGAAATTCCCACACCAGTTAAAATTAATCCAGAGCCAATAATGATTAAGAAAATAACTCTAACTACATTGTTTTCTTTTGGTGTATCAGGGATTTCTTTATTAAAATTAATGCCATACATTAGTTCATAATCAATTGGTTTAGCGCTTGGATCATAAATAACACCATGTCGCGCTTCAATTAAAATAACTGTTGAAAATGGAAGAACTACTAAATTACCACTAGCTTCTCTGAGTCCATAAACATTTGCCTTATCGCCATCAGCGAGAATGTAATAATTTTTATTTAAATTATAAGTTATATTAGTGCCACCAGTATGAATAATAATCATTTCTGGAGCATTTTTATGTCCTTTAATTAAATAAGTGAAGTAGTTTTTTTCTTGTCCATGGAAGATTAAACGGTAATCAATTTCAGCTGAATTAGCCATTCTTAAATGATCAAATGTGCGCCTAATCGCGATCAAATGACGGTAATAATCAAAGACACTATAGTATTTAATCTTATCATTATAATCAAGTTGGTTAACTTCTTCAGGCAAATTATAAGAGTTATCAGAAAGACGTGTTACATCATCAACTCTATTATCAGCACTATATTTAACCCAACTAGGAACATTTTTACTTAACATTATTTCAGTTCCACCTTGGATAAATGGAATACCTTGACTAGTTAAAACCATTCCGTTGGCTTGTTTAGAAAGTCTCACTAATCTATTATCGTCTCTAACACCATAAAGTCTGTAGTATTCATCTCTTAATGTCGAGTTATCATGAGCAGTTACATAGTTAATTAAACGGTAAGGCTCATAATGATATAAAGCGTGATGGTGTGAACCTCTATTAAATTCATATGATGCACCTGTAAGAGCGTATTTGATTTTATCACTAATTGGCCAATCTTTATCTCCGAAAGAAAATTGTTTAAAAGATTCCCTTGAAACATCATTAAATGACGCTACAAAATTCATTTTATCCATATTTTCTCTTACAGCTTGTTGGTTAAATGGTAGTGGACTACTAGCTGCCATCCATGGTTCGCCGTAAAGAATAATTGTTTGATCAACTTCATTAACAGCTTCTCTAATTTGATTCATCGTTTCAACATCATGTAGTCCCATTAAATCAAATCTAAATCCGGAAATGTTATATTCTTTTGCCCAGAAAAGAATAGAATCAATCATATATTTTCTAAACATATATCTTTCACTAGCGGTCTCATTTCCTGTTCCACTACCATTAGAATATGTTCCATCATTATTTCTTCTATAAAAATAACCAGGAGCCATAATTTGAAAGTGTGAACCTTCAATTTCATATGTGTGATTAAAGACAACATCTAAAACAACTCTAATCCCTTTTTCATGAAAGGCCATAACAAGCTTTTTAAATTCAGTAACTTTTTTACCACCATCAAATGGATTAGTAGAATAAGCACCTTCTAGTGAGTTAAAGTTTTTAGTCATATAGCCCCAGTTATATCCATTTTGTTTCATGTACTCTAAATCATCAAGTCTAGTTTCATCAGTAGTATCGCTATCCATTACTGGAAGTAAATGGATGGCATTAACTCCTAATTCGCTAATATGATCTAAACCAGTTTTAACAGTAATTCCATCTTTAGTATATGTTGTGTTAGAAACAGTTAATCCTAAAAATGTGCCCCTTAATTCTTCAGGACCATTCCAAGAAGGATGAGTCGTTAAATCTTTAATATGTGTTTCATATAAAATATAATCAGTATGATTTTTAATCGTATCCGGTCTCGTATTATATACCCAACCACTTGGGTTTAACTCATTAAAAGAGACAATCATTCCTCTTTCGCCATTTGGACCAACTGATCTTGCGTAAGGGTCAACAAAACGCTCCTTAATGCCATTTACCATACTTTCATATAAATAGTATTTACCATGGAGATTATCATTAACTGTTGTTTCAAAGACTCCTTTTTCACCACGAGTCATTTTGACAATTTTGTAAGCTCCAAGTTCAGGGTAAACTTTGCCTTCACAGTTATAGTTAACATGAGGATTATTATAAAGGAGTAAAGTCATTTCTTCGGCATGAGGACTCCATACTTTAAAGGTTGTTTGTTCTTTAGTATAAAGTGCTCCCAATTCTCCATCATAATGATAAATTTCTTCAAATAAAGGATTTTCATATAATCCCGATAATGAAGTTTTAATTTTATCATTTCCATCACTAAATAAGACATCAACATAATAATGATTAGAAATATCAACATCTAAAGAGCTCATATCAATAGTGAAATTTTCACTTGTAGGAATTCCTTCAGTAATTTTAGTATCACCTTCAAAAACTTCATAACTTAAAGGTGTCTCACTAGTTTCTACTTTTATATCAAAATTATTTAAAAAATAAGAATCAAAAATAATATTTTTAATGTGAACATCTTCAAAACGGTAAAAAAATTCCATTGTTGCTTGAACAAAATAAACTTCTAAAATGCCATCTTTAACACCACCAACCGTAATGAGTTCGTTAGTTTCAGGATCAATTATTTCTTGAGGTTCAAAACTAATAATTCTATCTCCACCAGGTTCACGAGTAACACTATCCCAACCCTCTCCATCTTTAATAATAATTCCTGCCTCTGTCATTCCTTGATATTCAGGAATGGTTAAATCAACTTCTAAAATTAACCAATTTTCCATATCAGGATTTGTATCAACTACAAATGGATGATCATATTTATACTCAGTTTCTACCGGAAGGTGTTGCCAAATCCATGCGTAATGTGTGCCACCAGCTCCACCATCATAACGATAATAATGAATAATGAGTTTAGTTGCCTCATTTGCATAAATTAAACTTACAAAAAATAAATTTAGTAATAATATTAAAATAACTGAAAAAAACTTTTTCATAGAATCCTCCAAAACATTTGTATATGTTATATTCTAACATATAAAAGTAAAAAGCGTTTAAATAAATAGCTTTTCATCGTTTACATATTTTTATTTTATCTTAACTTGTTGATTAACTGTTTTTAAGATATAATAAATGTGGTGATTATATGGATAATAGGTCAAATTTTATAAAAACAATTATGGCTCAAGATTTAGAGTCAGGAAAACATAAAAAAATCATTACGAGATTCCCCCCAGAGCCGAATGGTTTTTTACATATCGGTCATGCGAGAGCGATAATTATTAATTTTGAACTTGCAAAAACGTTTGGTGGATATACAAATTTACGTTTTGATGATACGAATCCTGAAAAGGAAGAGCAAAAATATGTTGATCAAATTATTGAAGATGTTAAATGGTTAGGATATAAACCAGCCGCTATCTTATATGCTAGTGATTATTTTAAGGAAATGTACGATAGAGCAATCTTACTTATTAAAAAAGGTGAGGCATATGTTTGTGATTTAACAGCCGATGAAATCTCAGAAACTCGTGGATCACTAACTTCACCGGGTAAAAATTCACCTTACCGAAATAGAACTGTGGAAGAAAACTTAGATTTATTTGTAAGAATGAAAAATGGTGAATTTAAAGAAGGCGAAAAAGTTTTAAGAGCTAAAATAGATATGGCTAGTCCTAATATGAACATGAGAGATCCAGTAATATATAGAATTTCTTATGAACATCATCACCGTACAAAAGATTTTTGGTGCATTTATCCAATGTATGACTATGCCCATCCACTTGAAGACGCAATTGAAGGAATTACACATTCTTTGTGTTCATTAGAATTTGAAGACCATAGACCATTATATGACTGGGTTGTTGAACATACAGAAATGGAAAAAGTGCCAAGACAAATTGAGTTTGGACGTTTAAATATTGAAAATACTGTAATGTCTAAACGCTATTTAAGAGAACTTGTGGAAACTAATAAAGTGACTGGATGGGATGACCCAAGAATGCCTACATTATCAGGTTTAAAACGTAGAGGATATACCAAAGAAGCCATTAGAGAATTCATTTTAGAAACAGGTTTATCACGCACTAATAGCACGGTTGCTTCTGATATGTTAGAATCAATTTTAAGAAATGATTTACAAGAAAGAACTAAAAAGTTAATGGCCGTAATTGATCCAATTAAAGTAACCGTTACAAACTATCCAGAAGGTAAAATTGAAGAAATTGAAGTTTTAAATGATCCAAATGATGAATCTAAAGGGAAACGAATTATCTATTTTTCAAGAAATTTATATATTGATAGAGAAGATTTCGTAGAAACTAAACCAAACAAACATTGGAAAAGGCTTGCAAAAGATGTAGAAGTTAGACTTTTTCATGCATATTTTATACATTGTCATGACGTTATTTACGATAACAAAGGCAATATCACAGAATTACTTGTAACATATGATGTTGAAACAAAAAGTGGTTCAGGATTTAACGCAAGAAAACCAAATGGAACAATTCATTATGTTGAAGCTAGTAAGGCGATTCCTGCGAAATTTAATATTTTTGGACCATTAGCGTTTGATGGTGAAGGAACTGTTTTAGAACGATTCAATGAAAATTCTTGGAAAGTTAAAGACGGATTTATTGAACCTTCTGCAAAGAATGTTAAAGAACAAGTACAGTTTATGAGAGAAGGATACTTTATTGAAGATTCACATAAACACGAGATTAAAACATTTAATCAAATAGTTGAGCTTAAAAGCTCATTTAAATAAAAAGGGACTTTCCCTTTTTGTTTAGGGAAGAAATGCATGATAGATTTAGGTAAATTAAACAAAGAACAATTAGAAGCTGTAATGCATAAAGAAGGCCCTTGTATGGTTGTTGCAGGAGCGGGATCAGGTAAAACAAGAACACTTACATATCGAGTTGCGAAACTCATTGAAGTTGGTGTTCATCCCGATAGTATTGTCGCAGTAACTTTCACAAACAAAGCCGCACGAGAAATGAAAGAACGCGTTGTTGAGTTAGTGGGCAAAAAAGCCTCACTTGCTCATGTGTCGACTTTTCATTCTTTTTGTGCGGGGTTTTTAAGAGATGAGATTACTAAATTAGATGAAAGATTTACTAGAAGGTTTCTAATTATTGATGAAGAAGATTCTAAACAAATTATTAGAGATACAGTAAAAGAACTTAATTATGATGCTAATAAGTTTAATTCAAACCGTTTAAAAGAAGAATTTTCTAAATTTAAGAATAATCCCCATGAAATTTTAG
This sequence comes from Acholeplasmatales bacterium, assembly GCA_050949105.1. Classification (GTDB taxonomy): domain Bacteria; phylum Bacillota_I; class Bacilli_A; order Acholeplasmatales; family UBA5453; genus DUQU01. Next base: position 152,892 of record JBMNFC010000010.1, on the reverse strand, counting down.
ATAGAGATGATAAGAATGTTTATGATGCTTATCAAAAGTATTTAATTGACAATAATTCATTAGATTTTGATGATTTGATTTTATATACAATAAAGCTGTTAAAAAAAGACAGTCTTTTGAAAGAATACTATAATAAAAGATATGAGTATATTTTAGTAGATGAGTTTCAAGACACAAACAAAGTTCAATATGAGCTAATTAAGCTATTAGCGGGAAGCAAGAAAAATATTTTTGTAGTAGGAGATCCTGATCAAAGTATTTATTCGTTTAGAGGCGCTAATTATGAAAATCAAAATAGATTTATTATTGAGTTTCAGCCTAAACAAATTATTTTAAATAAAAATTATCGTTCTAAAACCAATATTTTAAATGTTTCAAATAACGTTATTAAATTTAATTCATCTCGGGTTGTTTCTAAAGATTTATATAGCGATTTAGGTGAAGGTGTTCCTGTTGAATATAAATTGCGTGCTAGTGATAGGGATGAAGCCTATTTTGTTACAAAAATGATTGAAAGATTTATAGAATCGGGCTATAGTTACAACGATATCGCAGTTTTATATAGGACTAATTCAATTAGTAGAGTTTTTGAAGAATCATTTTTAAAAAATGATATTCCTTATGTTATTTATGGAGGAATCTCGTTTTTCCAAAGGAAAGAAATTAAGGATATTTTATCTTACTTAAGATTATGTCTTAATAAAGAGGATAATATTTCTTTAAAGAGAATTATTAACACTCCAAGAAGAAAACTTGGTCAAACAACTATATCAAAATTAGAAACTTTCGCCGCTTTACATAACATAAGTATGTTTGATGCATTAGATAAAATTGATTTAGGTGGAAGCGCGAAAACTAATTTAATAAACTTTAAAGAATTGATTTTGAGTTTAAAAGAAAAATTAGAAAAGGTTGAATATTTGGAAAATATTATTGATATTATTAGTGTTCATAGTGGTTATAATGATATGTTAATTGCGGAAGGTAGTGAATCTAAAGATAGACTAGAAAACATTCAAGAATTAAAGGCTGTTTTCTACCAAGCATCAATAGATTATGGACTACCACTTTTAGATACAGTAGAAAGAATTTTGGATGAACTAAGTTTATATACAAGTCTAGATATAGTAGAAGAAGGTGAAACTGTTAAGCTTGCGACAGTTCATCAAGTTAAAGGTTTAGAGTTTAAAATTGTCTTTATTGTTGCGTTAGAAGAAGATATTTTTCCACATGTAAACGCATCTAATTTATATGAATTAGAAGAAGAAAGACGCGTTTTCTATGTTGCACTAACTAGGGCAAAAGAAAGACTAATTTTATCTTCTACAGTTGAACGTTATCGTTTTGGAATAAGTAGACCCTCTCAAGAGTCAAGATTTATTAGTGAAGCGGGAATTGAAACAGAAGAAAACACTAATTTTACACCATATGATTTTGTCTTAAGAGAACGTAAACGCAAAGAACCTGAAAACTTAAATGAAGGGGATAAGGTTATTCATGATACCTTTGGTCTTGGGGTTGTTGTTTCAATGACAGAAGATATGGTGGCGATAGCTTTTAAACCTCCGCATGGAGTTAAGATGTTTATACCGAATCATCCGTCACTTAAAAAAGTAAAAAATTAATCTTTTTTATAGATATTACATAGAGGTGATATCTATGTTAAATGAAAAACAAACTAAAGCGGCTTATGCAAATGAGCGCTTTATTTTTTTACTTGCGGGAGCTGGTTCTGGTAAGACAAGAGTTTTAATTGAAAGAGTTAAATATTTAATAAATAAAGGAATAAATCCAGAGAAAATCTTATTAATTACGTTCACTAGAAAAGCCACATTAGAATTAACTGAAAGACTTCCAAAAGGAAATGTAAATCCTTTAATAACGACATTTCACGGTTTTTGTTATAAGATGTTATCACCGCTTATGGAACTTAATTTAGTAAAAGAAGAATACTTAATTAGTGAAGGTTTTACTAAAGATGAAATTAGAAATATTGATATTGAAAAAAGGAATAATATTAACTCAAAATTAATAAAAAGATATCACCAACTTTTAAAGAAAAAGAATTTAATTGACTTTGTTGATTTAGAAATAATTTTACTTAAAAAGTTAAAAAATAAACAGTTTAAAAAATACCTTAGCAGTAAATACCCATACATTTTAATTGATGAGTTTCAAGATACATCAAAGTATCAATTTTTACTACTTCAAAGACTTTTAAATGAAGAATCACATTTTTTTGCAGTAGGTGATCCTGATCAAAGTATTTATGGATTTAGAGGTGCAAATAGACGGGTAATAAAATCATATATTAAATACTTTAATGCGAAAACCTACATCCTTGATACTAATTATCGCTCTAAAGAAAATATTGTTAAACTATCTAATAAATTAATTAGCCACAACAAAGATAGATTTGATAAAAGGCTGGAAAGTTTTAGTAAAGAAAAAGGTGAAATAACAATTAAATATTTTAAAAATAAAGAAAACAAAAATGAATTTATTATAAAAGAATTAAGACGTCTTTTAAATGAAGGAGTAAAATATGATGAAATCGCGATTCTTTATAGGAATCATTATGTCGCAAATGAGTTAAAAGAAGCTTTGTACAACACTTATATAATGGATGTTAATCTTCTTACAATCCATCAAGCTAAAGGTTTAGAATTTAAAGCTGTTTTTATTATCGGCCTTAATGAAGGGATTTTGCCGATGGAAGAAATTGAAGAAGAAAGAAGACTTCTTTATGTCGCAATTACGAGAGCTAAGGATTATCTCTACCTTTTAGTAAACAGGGAATATAAGGTATCTAGATTTATAGTTGAATGCTTTTTGTAAATTTATAGTTAGCAAAAAACACATAACATATATGTGTTATGTTATAATAATTAGAGGTGATAATGTATGGATAGTATAAAGAAAAGAATGGAAGAATTAGAAAGAATTATTGAAGAAGCGAATTATAATTATCATACTCTTGATAATCCAACTATTTCTGACTATGAATATGATAGATACCTCCATGAATTAAAAGATTTAGAAGAAAAATATCCACACCTTAAAAGTAAAACCACTCCAACACAAAAAGTTGGTGGGGTTGTTTTAGATAAGTTTAGGAAAGTTACTCATAGAGAGGCAATGATGAGTTTATCAAATGCCTTTAATTTTGATGATTTACTTGCTTTTGATGAAAGAATTAAAAAAGAAGGCTTTAATGTTACTTATGATGTTGAATTAAAAATTGATGGGTTAGCGATTAATTTATTATATGAAAATGGTATTTTAGTAGAAGCTTTAACTAGAGGCGATGGGATTACTGGTGAAGATGTGACAGAAAATATCAAAACTATTAAAACTGTTCCTTTAAGATTAAAAGAACCTTTATCTCTTGAAGTAAGAGGAGAGGTATTTATGCCTTTTAAATCGTTTGATAAGGTTAATTTAGAAAAGATAGAATTAGAAGAAGAACCATTTAAAAACCCAAGAAATGCTGCAGCAGGAACAATTAGACAACTTGATAGTAAAATCGTCGCTAAAAGAGATTTAGATATGTTTACATATACTCTTATAAATCCAGAAAGATATAATTTAAATACTCAAGCAGAAGTATTAAAATTTATGAGTAGTTTAGGCTTTAAAGTTAATAAATATTCAAGAACATTAAAAAACATTGATGAAGTAATTAAGGTAATTAATGAATTTGATGAATTAAGACATTCATTATCTTATGATACTGATGGCGCAGTTATTAAAGTAAATGAACTAAATCTATATCCACAAATTGGTTATACAGCGAAAGCTCCTAAGTGGGCTATCGCTTATAAGTTCGCTCCAGAAGAAGTAGAAACTAAACTTCTTGATATCACATTCCAAGTTGGTCGCACAGGAGTGATTACTCCAGTTGCGAACTTAGAGAGTGTTTTAATTAGTGGTTCAACGGTTTCAAGAGCGACTCTTCATAACGAAGATTACATAAATAATTTAGATATTAGAATTGGTGATATTGTTAAATTAAGAAAAGCGGGAGAAATTATTCCTGAAGTTTTCGCGGTTGTCTTAGAGGAAAGAAAAAACACTAAGCCTTTTAATATGATTACACACTGTCCATCATGTGGGGAAGAATTAATTAAAGAAAATGTTGATTATTTTTGTATAAATCCTGAGTGTAAAGATCAAATGGTTAATAAAATTATTCATTTCGCTTCAAGAGTAGCGATGAATATTGATACCCTAGGAGAAAAGGTTGTAAATCAACTTTTCGAGCACGGATTACTTTCTAATATTAAAGACATTTATCTACTTAAAAACCATCGAGAAACACTTATTAATTTAGAAAGAATGGGCGAAAGAAGTGTTGATAAACTTCTTAACGCTATTGAAGAATCTAAAAATAATACTTTAGATAAACTTCTTTTTGGACTAGGAATTCGTCATGTTGGTGCGAAAGTTTCTAAAACCTTATTAGAAGTTTATCCTACATTAGAACTTTTAAGTAAGGCTAGTATTGAAGATTTACAAACTATTTATGAAATTGGTCCTGAGATTGCGAAAAGTGTTGTTAGTTATTTTGAAAAAGAATATGCTCATGAATTAATTAGATTCTTTAGAGAAAATGGTTTTAATATGGAATATGAAGTTAAAATAGTAGATAGTGAATCTAACATTTTTAATAAGACTTTTGTTTTAACCGGAAAACTTCCTACTCTCACTAGAGATGAGGCGAGTGATTTAATTCTTGATGCTGGTGGTAAAGTTATGAGTAGTGTCTCTAAAAATACTGACTATGTCTTATTTGGAGAAGATGCAGGATCAAAATTAAAGAAAGCAAGGGAACTAGGAATTAAAACAATCACTGAAGCAGAGTTTTTGGAGATGCTTAAAAATGAATGATTATATTAAAATTAGAGGCGCAAAAGAAAATAATTTAAAAAACATCGATATTGATTTACCTAAAAATAAACTTATCGTGATGACTGGTTTATCTGGTTCTGGTAAATCAAGTTTAGCTTTTGACACTTTGTATCAAGAAGGTCAAAGAAGATATGTTGAAAGTTTAAGTAGTTATGCTAGACAGTTTTTAGGTAGTTATGAAAAACCTGATGTTGACAGAATTGAAGGCTTAAGCCCAAGTATTTCTATTGACCAAAGAACAACCTCAAAAAATCCTCGTTCTACAGTTGGAACAACTACTGAAATTTATGATTTTTTGAGATTATTATATTCTAAAATCGGTGTTCCTTATTCACCTATCACAAATGAACCTTTAACTAAACAAACTATTGAAGAAATGACTAATAGAGTTTTAGGATTAGAAAATGGAAGTAGAATCATTATTATGAGCCCTGTTGTAAGAAGACAAAAAGGAACTCATAAGAAGTTATTAGATAGTCTTAAAAAAGATGGTTTCACAAGAGTTAAAATTAATGGTGAAATTGATGATTTAGATGATTCCATTATTTTAGATAAAAATAAACAACACGATATTTCTATTGTTGTAGATAGATTAATTATAAAAGAAGAGATTCGTTCAAGATTATATGATTCACTAGAACTCGCTAGCTCTAGAGCTGGTGGGTTTGTGGATGTAGAAGTAGTTGGGAAAGAGACAATTCATTTTTCTGAACATTATGCGAGTGCTGATAGTGATTTTGTCATTCCGGATTTAGAACCACGTTTATTTTCATTTAATTCACCAATTGGGGCATGCCCTGAATGTAATGGAATTGGTAAAAAGTTAAATGTTAGTGAAACTTTGGCAATCGACTTTGAAAAATCAATTAATGAAGGTGGGTTTTTACCATATAAAAATATGGAAGAAGAAAACCTTCTAACGCAAGAACTTACACAAGTCTGTGAACATTTGAAAATAGATATGAATGCACCTATTAGTAAGATTCCTAGAGAAAAGTTAGATAAAATTTTATATGGAACAGATGAAAAAATTCATATTAAAATGATATCTAGCAGTGGAAGAGTTCACGAATCAGTTAAATCTTTTGAAGGTGTTATTTCACAACTTGATAGAAGATATATGGAGACAACCTCTGAGTGGATTAGAGAATGGATTGAATCATATATGACTGAATCTATGTGCCCTTTATGTGGTGGAAAAAGGCTTAATAAAGAGGCTTTATCTGTTAAAGTTATGGGACATGATATTAGTGAAATGACTGAGAAGTCAATTAAAGATTCTCTAGACTTAGTTAAGAATGTACAACTGTCAGATATTGATATGGAAATCTCTAAACCAATTAGAAGAGAAGTTATTGGGAGATTAACATTTTTAAATGATGTTGGTTTAGGTTACTTAACATTATCACGAGAAGCTTCAACATTATCTGGTGGAGAAGCTCAAAGAATTAAACTTGCGACTCAAATTGGTTCTGCATTAAGTGGTGTTTTGTATGTCTTAGATGAACCTTCAATTGGACTGCATCAACAAGATAACGCGAAACTACTTGCCTCACTTAAAAAGATGCGTGATTTAGGTAATACTTTAGTCGTAGTTGAACATGATGAAGAGACAATGCGTGAGAGTGATTATTTAGTTGATATTGGACCTGGGGCTGGAACTGCTGGCGGTTATGTAGTTGCGGCGGGAACTTTTGAAGAAGTTTTAAAAGTAGAAGAATCAATTACTGCGAAGTACTTAAGAGGAGATTTAAAAATTGAAGTTCCTAAAAAAAGAAGAAAGGGTTCGTCTAAATTCTTAAAAGTTATTAACGCAAGAGAAAATAACTTAAAAAATTTAGATGTTATTTTCCCTTTAGGTAAGATGATTGGGGTAACGGGAGTAAGCGGTTCTGGTAAATCAAGTTTAGTTAATAATGTTTTATATAAAGGAATTCACAGAAGTTTATATAGAAGTAAAGAAGAACCGGGTTTATTTGACAAGATTGAAGGATTAGAAAACATTAAAAAAGTTATTGAAATTTCCCAAACTCCAATTGGAAGAACCCCAAGAAGTAATCCAGCGACTTATACAGGAGTCTTTGATGATATTAGAGATTTATACGCAAAGACTAATGAATCAAAGATTAGAGGGTTTACTAAATCAAGATTTTCATTCAATATTAAAGGGGGAAGATGTGAGTCTTGCAGAGGTGATGGTGTAATGAGAATTTCAATGCACTTTTTACCTGATGTTTATGTTAAGTGTGATGTTTGTCATGGAAAAAGGTATAATAGAGAAACACTAGCTGTAAAATATAAAGATGCCAATATTAGTGATGTTTTAAATATGCGAGTTAGTGAAGCGCTAGAGTTTTTTGATAATATTCCTAAAATAAAGACAAGATTAAAGACACTTGATGATGTTGGGCTTGGTTACATTAAATTAGGTCAACCAGCGACTACTTTATCTGGCGGAGAAGCACAAAGAGTAAAGTTAGCGAGTGAATTATATAAGCGAATTACCAATGAAACATTATTTCTTTTAGATGAGCCAACGACAGGCTTACATACTGACGATGTAGGAAGACTTATTAAAGTTCTTTCAAGAATTGTTGATGAAGGAGCTACAGTAATAGTTATAGAGCACAATTTAGATGTGATTAAATCATGCGATCATATTATTGATTTAGGACCATCTGGTGGCGATGAAGGTGGATATATTGTCGCAGAAGGAACTCCAGAAGAAGTTTCTAAAAATAAAAAATCGGCAACAGGAAAATATTTAAAGAAGGTACTATGAAAAAAGAAGACAAAGAAAAATTAACTCCTGAAGAAAAAGAAGCGTTAGAAGAAATAGTAAAAAAGCTAGATGAAGATCCGAAAGTTATTAAGAGAAGAAGACTAGTATTAATGTTATCTTATGGACTTCACCCTAACTTTTTTATCCATGCATTACTAATGTTAATTGTAAACTTAGTAGTTTTATCAACATCAGTAGGAATCCTTCAGTTCGGTGTCGTTAATGATTTGTTACTATATTTCTTAGGCGTAGTTTTATTTACATTTGTTGAAATATCTATTAAAATATTTTTAGCGAGACTACTTGGCCAAAGAGTGATTTATTCAGTAGGCTTTGTTGATTTATTTTTAGTCTTTATCTTTTATTTAACATTCATCCTGACGGAAGCGATAAAGTTTAGTCACGCTTGGGAGATTGTTATTATTGTATTATGTTTTTTAATAATTAGATTTTTTGTATCATATTACATAAAGAAATATGTTTACGGAAGGAGAATGAAACGTGAGAAAAGGAATTAAAGTTATTCATTTAGCGGAAGATAATGATTTAAAAATTCTTGCGGGGAAAAAAGGTTTAGAAAATTGTATTACTGAACAAATGATTTCAAGACCTGGAATTGAGCTTGCAGGATTTATTGATTTTTTTGATCCTAAAAGAGTAATCTTAATGGGCTCAAAAGAAACGTCTTTTTTAGAGTTATTTACATTAGCTGAACAAGAAGAAAAACTAAGAAACATTTTTAAGTTAAATCCCCCAGCAATGATATTTTCCACTAATGTTAAAGTGAAAGATTTATATTTAAAATTAGGTGATGAATATAATATTCCAATTTTAAAAAGCAAATTAAGAACGACCGCTTTAAACTCCAAATTATATAGTTATCTTCAAGAATACTTAACCGAAAGAAAAAGTGTTCATGGAGTATTAATGGATATTAATGGAATGGGAACTTTAATTATTGGTAAGAGTGGAATTGGTAAAAGTGAAACCGCCCTTGAACTAATTAAAAGAGGCCATATGTTAATTAGTGATGATAGAGTTGATATCTTTCAAAAAGATGTAGGAATATTAATTGGTGAAGCACCAAAAATATTAGAAAGATTTTTAGAAGTAAGAGGAATTGGAATTATTGATGTTGTTTCAATGTTTGGAGTCGGTGCTTATAGAAATCAAAAGAAAATAAGATTAGTTGTTGAACTAGAAAAATGGATTGAGGGAAAATCATATGATCGTTTAGGTTTAACTAATAAGACGATTAAATATTTTGATACAGAAGTTTCTAAGGTAACTATTCCAGTATTACCAGGAAGAAATCTAGCTTTATTAGTTGAAGCGGCGGCGATGAATGAAAAACTAAAATATTTAGGTTATCATGCGGCTTTTAATCTAACAAGAGAGATAATGAGGAGTATTAACGAAAATGAAAAAAAATCAAAGGGAAAATAAGTTTATAGAGCATTTTATTAATTTTAAAACACCATACTTAATGGGGTTATCTTTCGTTGTGTGGTTTTTACTTTTATTAATTTTCGCAACAGTAGGTCAAATGCCGCCATATAAAACAACCGCAATTGAGATTGGTAATTTTAGAGTGGCTTGGTATGCTATATTTATTATGACTGGGATTTTATTTGGAGTTGTCTTAGCTGTTTATGAAGCGAAGTTTATTGATATTAATAAAACATATCTTTTAGATGGAGCCTTATATGCGATAATTTTATCGATTTTAGGTGCGAGATTATATTATGTTATTTTTGACCCTAATAAAGCTACTAATTACAGAAATATTGGGGATGTCTTTAATATTGCAGGTGGCGGAATGGCAATCCATGGAGCGATTATCACTGCGATAATTTTCGTGATTATTTATTCTAAAGTAAAGAAAATGAATGTGTTTGCGTTAAGTGATTTATTAGCGCCTGGGTTTCTTATCGGTCAAATTATTGGTAGATGGGGAAACTTCATTAACCAAGAAGCTCATGGTGGACCAATGAAAGAAGGAACATACAATGTTCTTAAAAATATTATTCCTAGTTTTATTATGGAAAATATGAATATTGGTGGAGTTTATTATCATCCAACGTTTTTATATGAAGGATTATGGAATTTACTTGGGTTAATTATTATTTTAATTGTAAGAAGAAAAAGGTTATTAAAAGTAGGAGACTTGCTTGGATATTATTTAATTTGGTATGGTCTTGGCAGAGGCTTATTAATTGAACCATTTAGAACGGATCCTTTATACATTGGACCTTTAAGGGTAAATATTTTATTTTCAATTGTCTTATTCGCGGCAGGTGGAATCAGTTATTTAATTGTAAAAAACGTTTTAAAAAGAGATTTACCTTATTATTTAGATTTAGTTAATGAAAATAAAGCAAAACTTGAAAATGAAAAAAGTTGATACGTTTTTATTTGATTTAGATGGAACAATTCTTGATTCTAATAAATTAATTATTGACGCATTTAAGTATGTCTTTAAAACTAAATTTCCCCACTTAACTTTAACAGAAGAAGAATATTTCTCATTTATTGGCCCAACGTTATGGACCTCGTTTTCCAAGTATGAGCCAGATTTAAAAAAGGTTGATGAATTAGTGTTACTTTATAGAGAATATAGTAATTTATATTATGATGATTTAAAAGCTTTTGATGGAGCAAAAGAACTTTTTAAAGCATTAAAAGAAAAAGGCTATAAAATTGGTGTTGTTTCTTCTAAGATGCATCATTTAGTAGTAAGAGCGTTAGAAATAACTAATATGATAGAGTATGTTGATGTAGTGGTTGGGTTTGAAGATGTGAAAAATCATAAACCTCATCCTGAGGGTTTATTATTAGCTCAAAAACTTCTTAAATCTAAGCGTTCTATTTATGTTGGCGATCATCCTTCAGACATAAAAGCGGGCAAAAAAGCACATATGTTGACTTGTGGGGTTAGTTATAGTTATCATAAAGACATAATAAAAGAAGAGCCCGATTTTATGATAAATCATCTTCTTGATTTATTGGAGGAAAGATTATATGTATGATGTAATTATTATTGGTGCTGGCCCTGCGGGGATTACAGCAGGAATATACGCTAAAAGAGCGAATTTAAACGTAGTTATTATTGAGAAAAATGCACCAGGTGGCCAAATGATTAATACCGGAGAAATTGAAAATTATCCTGGTTATGCTAAAATTGGTGGTGCTGATTTATCAATGGAAATGTTTAATCACAGTTTATCTTTAGGATTAGATTACATGTTTGGTGAAGTTACTAATATTAAAGATGGACACATTAAAGAAGTAGCATTAGATAACCAAGTTTTAAAAACTAAAACGATCATTATCGCAACCGGCGCAGTTCCTAGAAGATTAGGAATTGAAAATGAAGAAAAATTAGCTGGTAGAGGAATTAGTTGGTGTGCGATTTGTGATGGTCCTTTTTATAAAGGAAAAGATGTTATAATAGTAGGTGGAGGTAATAGTGCAGTAGAAGAAGGAACATATCTTTCTACATTAGCGAAGAGTGTTACCTTTATTCAAAACTTAAGTGAATTTACTGCTGATAAAAAGGCAATTGAAGCGTTACTAAAACGCGATAACGTTAAGGTATACTATAGTAGTATTGCGAAAAGATTTTTAGTAAAAGAAGATGGTACATTTAAAGGTGTGGAAATACTAGTTAATAATAAAGAAACTAAAACACTTTTAGGTAATGGGGCATTTATCTTTATTGGTCTTGAACCAGCAACAAAAATGTTTCAAGGGTTAGGAATCTTAAATGAATATAAGTATATTGCCACAAATGATTTAATGGAAACTAACAAAGAAGGAATTTACGCAATCGGTGATGTACGAGCTAAACAAATAAGACAAATTGTGACAGCGACTAGCGATGGCGCAATCGCCGTACAAAATGTGCTTAATTATTTAAAGAAATGGACGTAAGATGACATTTACAAGAAGCATTAAAGAAGAACTTTCAAGGTTAAAATTGTCTAAAAAAGAAAATCTAGCTGAATTTTCAGCTCTTTTGGCTTTAAATGGTGAATTTAAAAAGCACAAGATAGTTTTTTCAAGTAAAAATATCGCCATCATTAGAAGATTTTATTCGCTTGCGAAAGAATTATATGAACCAGAACTTGAAACAATTACTAAAGGTGATAAGAGAATTCCTAGTAAGGGTTATTTAGTTTTTATAAAAACCGAACTAGATAAAATTGAGTCTGAACATAAATTAGAAAATAGAGATTTAATTACTCAAAGTAATGATGAAAAAAGAGCATATTTAAGAGGGGCTTTCTTAGCGGGAGGTTCAATTAATGATCCTGTGAGTGCTAATTATCATCTAGAAATATATACAAATGATTCTAAAGAAGCAGTATTTCTTCAGAGATTAATGAATGACTTTTTATTAAATGCGAAGATTACTAAAAGAAGAGAAGGTTTAATAATTTACTTAAAAGAAGCTGAGGCCATTAGTGAATTTTTAAAATTAGTGAGTGCGTTTAGTGGGGTATTTAAATTTGAAGAATTAAGAATTCAAAGAGATTTTAATAATAGTATCAATAGAATTATTAACTGTGAAATCGCTAATGAAAAGAAAACTTTAGATGCGGCAAATGAACAACTTTTACATATTGGGTTTATTAAACAATATATGGATATTAATACGATTGATCCGAAAATTAGAGAGATTATGGAACTAAGGGAAGAAAACGTTGATGCATCACTTTTAGAACTTTCATTTGCTTATGAACAAAAGTATGGGGAAAAGATTTCTAAAAGTGGAATTAATCACCGCCTTAATAAAATTAAAACTTTAAAAGACGAATTATTAAAAAGTATTAAAGAAAAAGCGAGCTCAACTTAACGCGTTATAAAAAATAGGGTAAATCTTGCGAAACAGAACTAAATTATGTATAATTATGCGTTGAGGGATTAATTATGAAGAAAAAAGAATTAACAATTAAAGAGAAAAAAGATCAAAGACAAAATCTTATTTTTGGGATTATCAATATAGGAATTGTATTATCGTTAGCGGTATTAGTAATTGTTTTAATAGTCGTTAGTATGAAGAAAAAATCAGAAGAACCTGAAGAAATTAAGAGATTTGAAGATTTAACTCATATCACTATCGGACAATATGAAGCAATATTAAATGGTGATGCTGCGTTAGCACCAAGTGGTTATACACACTCAGATACTTATATTTTTATTTATAATAAAGATTATGATGCGTGCACTCTATGTGGAAAGTTAGATGAAGATATTAGATTAAAAGCTAAAAAAGAAGGAAGAACATATAACTTTTATGTTTTTGATATTAGTGTTGCGGGCAACGAAGAAATAAAAAACAAAATATCTAGTAATCATTTACCAAATATGCCAGTATTAATTCATATTTATGGAAGTGAAGTATTAGATATATATATAGATGAATTAGCGATTAAAACGGCGCTTTCACAACTTTAAAGGGTCAAAAAAGACCCTTTAAGTGCGATTAAGGAGGGAATAAAAAATGCTAGATAAAAATTTACTTGAAGAAATTAGTAAAACTTTAGGCGTTAAAATTAAACAAATTGAGTCGGTATTAGAATTATTAGAAGAAGGAAATACGATTCCTTTTATTGCGAGATACCGTAAAGAAGTAACTGGTGGATTAGACGAAGAACAAATTAACGAAATTCATAAAGAATGGAGTTATGGTGTTAACTTACAAAAGAGAAAAGAAGATGTTATTCGTTTAATTGAAGAAAAAGAAATGATGACACCAGAATTATTAGAAGCGATTAATAAGGCCGCTAAACTTGTTGAAGTTGAGGATTTATATCGTCCTTATAAAGAGAAGAAAAAGACCAAAGCGACAGAAGCGATTGCACTTGGGCTTGAACCATTATCTAAGTGGATGATGACTTTTCCTAAGGAAGGCTCTTTAGAAGAAGAGGCTTCTAAGTATATTACTGATAAAGTATTAACTTGGCAAGACGCAGTGATACACGCGAAGTTTATTATTGCGGAAAATATTAGTGATAATGCTGATTACCGTAAAGCGTTAAGAAAAGATATGGAATTAGATGGAATCTTAACTTCTAAGGCCAAAAAAGAGGCGAAGAAACTTGATGAAAAAGGTCTATATGATTTATATTATGATCATGAAGAACCAGTTAAAGATGCACCATCTCACCGCGTGTTAGCGATGAATCGTGCGGAGAATTTAAAGGTTGTAACAGTCACTATTGAATCAGATAGAGAAAAGATTGAAAATTATTTAATTACTCAAGTTATTGGAAATCATGAATCATTTGTGAATGAAGAGATTAAAGATGCGATTAGAGATTCAATTAAGAGATTAATTTATCCTTCATTAGAACGTGAAGTTAGAACAATGTTAACAGAAAAAGCGGAAGATGAAGCAATTGATTTATTCGCAATCAACTTAAGAAATTTACTACTTCAACCACCAATGAAAGATCAAACAGTTTTAGGGGTTGACCCAGCATTTAGAACAGGTTGTAAATTAACTGTCGTTGATGAGTTAGGGAAAGTTTTAGATAAAGATGTAATTTATCCTCACGAGAAGTATATTGGGGAAAAGGGCTTTGAGGCAAGATTACCTGAAAGTGAAAACAAAATTGTTAACTTAATTACTAAGTATGATGTTGATATTGTGGCAATTGGTAATGGTACAGCATCAAGAGAGACAGAAAAGTTTATTAGTAATACTTTAAAAAAACATGAGTTAACTACTAAATACGTTATAGTTAATGAATCTGGTGCGAGTGTTTATTCCGCTAGTGAAGAAGCAAGAAAAGAATTTCCTGATTTTGAAGTGGAAGAAAGAAGTGCGGTTTCTATCGCAAGACGTCTTCAAGATCCACTATCAGAGTTAGTTAAAATTGACCCTAAATCAATTGGTGTTGGTCAATATCAACACGATGTTTCCCAAAAGAAATTAGGTGAAGCCTTAGACTTCGTTGTTAGTAACGCAGTAAACCAAGTTGGGGTTAACGTTAATACCGCAAGTGTCTCATTGCTTAATTATGTTTCTGGATTAGATTCAAGAATATCAGGAAACATTGTTAAATATCGAGATGAATTTGGTGCGTTTAAAACAAGAGAAGAATTACTCAAAGTTCCTCGTTTAGGAGAGAAGACTTATGAACAAGCTGCGGGATTTTTAAGAATTGTTGGTGGAGATGAAGGATTAGATATGACTTCAATTCACCCAGAAAGTTATGAACTCGCAAGAAAGATTATGAATCTTCATAATATTACTCCTGATATGTTTGGTCAACCACAAATGAAGTTATTAGTTGAGTTTATGGATAGAAGAAAACTAAGAAAAGAACTTGAAATAGATAACTATACATTAGAAGATATTTTAGATGCGTTTATCCAACCACTTAGAGACCCAAGAGATGAGTTTCCAGCACCAATTTTAAGAAGTGACATTCTTAATTTAGAAGACTTAAAACCAGGAATGCAGTTAGAAGGTACCGTTAGAAACGTTGTCGCATTTGGTGCGTTTGTAGATTGTGGACTTCAAGAAGATGGTTTAGTCCATATTTCTAAGATGTCAACTCGGTTTGTTAAAGATCCAAATAACATTGTTTCAGTTGGAGATGTGATTAAAGTGTGGGTCTTAGGTGTTGATGAGAAAAAGGGTAAAGTATCACTAACAATGATTCCCCCAAAAGACAATAAATAAGACAAAAAACGCTCGTTTGATTGACTTGTCATAATAAATAAGTTATCATATAAGAGCGCTTTGTTTGGAGTAGTACTCAAGAGGCTGAAGAGGCGCCCCTGCTAAGGGTGTAGGTCGGTGAAAGCTGACGCGAGAGTTCAAATCTCTCCTACTCCGCCATTTTAAATTAACCCCTCTTCATTATATAAATAACCATCAGTTTTAATGGCTGATGGTTATTTTCTTATGTGGACTTGCAATTTATAACTACTTATAGTAGAATGATTAAGGTTTGCGAAAAAAAGTGGCCCGTTGGAGAAACGGTTAACTCACATGCCTTTCACGCATGCACTCACGGGTTCGAATCCCGTACGGGTCACCACTGTTAATAGAAAAAGCTTTTCTCATCTGTGTGAAAGGCTTTTTTTTGTATTCGTATATATAAATTAGCATTAATAGAAATACTGAATTTTCCGCAATTTTATTTCCTAAATTAGCTACTTTAATGTTTTTCATTTGCATATGTTATAATTAAAGAAAGACACAGGAGAGGATTATATATGTTTCAAAAAGCAGCTAGTATTTTAGAAAAGAACTTGTATGGGATTTTTTCAACAACAAAAAGCTTAGAATCAGATACATTTAAGTGGAATATGGGGACGGGTTTTGCAGTTAACGATACTGATATTTTAACTGCAGCACACAATCTGTATATAGATAACAATCCAAACAATATTCATTCAAAAATTGAAGTAATTGAGCATGGTCAATTAAGTTCAGGTGGGACAATGAAGTTAGCATCAATCATTTTTATTGATTCACATAATGATTTAGCTGTTTTAAGAATAACTAGAACAACTGGAGAAGCAACTTTTAGAAACGCACCTTGTAAAGTTGGAGAATCGTGTGCTTTTATAGGCTATCCAAATTCATATCTTGAGAATAATCAAACGGTTTTTTTTCGTGGTGTTTTAAAAGCAGGCGTAATAACTAAAATAGAACCAAATCATATTTTTATTGATCGAACTTTATTTCCTGGTTCTAGTGGTGGGCCAATTTTTGACATCAACGGTAATGTTTTAGGAATTGCTAATAAATATGTGACAGATAATAGCAATCAATTTCCTGTTGAAATTTCTTTTGGAAAGGATGCATCTACTATTATTAACGTACTAACAAATGAAGGCATTTTAATAAAAACCGTATAAAAAATAAAGGAGAATATTTTATGTTAATTGGTTTAATATCTAATAATTTACTAGGAGAAAATGATTTAAGTGTTAACTACAAACAAATCACATATAAACATGATATAGAAGATTTAATGACATTTGATGCTCTTATAGTTAACATGGAACACGTTTTAATACATTTAGAAAGAACTTATTCAGGAACTTTTTGGATTTCCCAACAATTTACTGAAAATTTAAAAATGTTTAGTGATCAAAAAAGACCTGTAATGATTGTTATGCCCCCAAATAATTCTAAGAGTTTTAAGATGGAATTTATTAGTCATGTGAATTTCGACGTGATTGGGTATTTGAATTTTATATATCCTAATGTTGTTATAAAGAAAAAAAAGTACACACAATTCAATGAAGAACAGTTTGACGTGAAATCTATTTTTGGTAATATTACATATTACATTTTTGAAAATCTATTATGTTTGGGGTCTGCAAGAAAGACAAATGAGATTGTTTATGGTTTTTCAAGTGAGTATAATGTTTTATTTGTTCCGTTTGTTAATGATTATGAGACTGTTTTTAAACTATTTTCATACTTTAATCAGAAAAAACCAATAGAACAAACTCCAAGTTGGATGGAAAAAATATTTATATTCAATGAAAAAGAGATTCTTGGGGAAATTGAAATTAACAATAAAAAAATATCAAAATTAAAAAACAAAGTTACCGAATTTGAAAAAGATTTAAGCTATTATTCAGAACTTAAAAGTATTATTTATACAAGTGGTGAATATCTTCAGGAAATAGTTACGCGCATTTTAAGAGACGAGTTTAAATTTGATATTATAGTAAACAACATAACAAACGCAGATGATATTGTAATAAAGTGTGACAATAGATATTTAGTGATTGAAGTTAAAGGCGTTAAAGGTTCAATAAATTCTAAGCACGTTATGCAGGCGTCCAAGTGGAAAAATGAGTTTATGTTAAAGAAAGTTGATGAAGAACCAAACATATACACTAGAGTAAAAGCATTATTAATTGTAAATCCAATGAAAGACACTCCAATTGATGCTAGAGTTGATGAATTTCCAGCAGATACTATAAGAATAGCTACTAGTAACGATGTTAGTATGATTAGCACAAAAACACTTCTTAAACTTCTGGAAGATTTTAAATTAAAGAAATTAAGCAAAGAACATTTCTTTAATGTTTTATATAATGAAAAGGCATTAATTGAGTATAATCAATTTTCTATTGAGTCAGAGGTTTGATGTAATCAATATATATTCTTAAAAATATGAGTTTTTATCATAGCCTAGTTTATTCGATTAAATTCATGAATTGTTTGCCATGTGAAAATAATGAGAAAATCATCTAAGGATGGTTTTCTTTTTCTTTAATATGGTAAAATTATAATGAAGGTGATAGTATGAATGTTTCATTTATCTATAATCCAGAAAGCGGTTCGGGGAAAATAATTAAATATATTGACTATATTGAGAATGTTTTTCTTAAACAAGGTCATAACTTTAGGCAATGTGCAACGCAAATTGAAAAAGATGCTGAAAAAATCGCGGAAGAAGAAAATTGTGATATGTTGTTAGTTGCGGGTGGTGATGGAACAATTAATGAAGTCATCAACGGAATTATGAAACGTGAAAACAAACCAATTATTGCCTATATTCCTACGGGCACTATTAATGATGTTGGAACTATGTTAGGTATTCCTAAAAACATTAAAAGGGCCCTTAAATTAATTGTTAATAATCCTTTGATTGCAAAAATGGATGTGTCTAAAATTAATAACAGGCATTTTGTTTACGCTGCCGCAACTGGGAAATTTACTAAATCTAGTTATGACATTAAAAGAACATTTAAAAAGCGATACGGTGCGATTTCCTATTTTTTAAGAGGGTCAAAAGATTTATTTCAATCATATAATATTCCTGTAGAAATTACTCATGATGAAGGAACATGGCGAGGTATTTGTTCACTTATTTTACTTTTAAATGGACCAAGAGTTGCAGGGTTTAGATTAAATTTAATGAAGTCAAAATTAAATGATGGTGTTATTGAAGCGCGATTCTTTAAAAATGAGCCAGGATTACTATTTAGAATGTTTGGATTCTTTGTCTCAGGTGGGTTATATGATACCAAGAAAAACAAAACAATAAGAAGTACTAAGTTTATTATTGATATGCCAAAAACATTTGAATGGAATACTGATGGTGAGTATGCATTTAAAGGTCCTGTAAAGGTAGAAGTTGTTCCTAAGGCAATAAAAATTGTCGTAAATCCTAAAAAACATAAAAAATATTTTGTATAAAAAACATAATATTATCGTAAAAAACACTTAATTGCTTTAATTAAGTCTTTTTGTGATATTATATATAAAAAAATATTTTAGAGGTGATTTGTATTAAAATAGTTTATGTGGTTGACAGTTATGGTGAGTTTTCTAATGGAACTACAATGACTGCGAAAAGATCGAAAGAAAAATTAGAAGCACTAGGTCATGAAGTATCAATTGTTTCTACATATAACACAAATGAAAAAGGTTATTATAGACTTAAAAAAAGATATATTCCAATAGTTACCCACTTTGCAGACAAACAAAAGATGATATTTGCTGCACCAGATAAAAAGGTCTATGAAGAAGCCTTTAAAGATGCCGATGTCGTGCATCTTTTTATGCCTTTTAAAGCCAGCAAAGTCGCAAGAAAGGTTGCGAAAAAAATGAATATTCCAGTTACTGGTGCCTTTCATACTCAACCGGAACACATTAGTTATGGAATGGGGCTTGGTAGATTTGGTAGACCAATCGCTTGGCTAGTTTATAGGTGGTTTAAACTTTCATTTTTTAATAAAGTTAAACACATTCATTGTCCAACTAAATTTATTGCGAACGAACTTAAAAGGCAAAACTATAAGAAAAATATTACGCATGTAATAACTAATGGAATTAATGAATCATTTTTCACTAATCCTACAAGAGTTTATGAAAAAGATGAATATACTTTGTTAACAATTGGCAGATATTCAAGTGAAAAAAGACAAAAGACATTACTTAAAGCAATTGCACATTCTAAGTATAGAAATAGAATAAAAGTTATTTTGGCTGGTCAAGGACCAGAAGAGAAAAGATTAAAAAGTCTTGCTAAAAAGTTAAAACTTAAGGCGGAGTTTAATTTTTATTCAACAAAAGATTTGATTAAAACAATTGAAAATGCTGATCTTTATATTCATCCTGCCGAAGCGGAAATTGAAGGAATTAGTGCCTTAGAAGCGATTGCTAGTGGTTTAGTACCAATTGTTGCAGATTCACGAATTAGCGCGACAAAACAATTTACGTTAGATGAAAGAAGTTTATTTAAAGTAAGAGACCATAAAGAACTTGCAAAAAAAATTGATTATTGGTTAGATAATCCTGATGAAAGAGAAGCAATGTCTTCTAAATATCAAGACCATATTAAAAATTATAATATTGATACTGCCGTATCTTTATTAGAAGAAATGTTTAAAGAAGCTGTGATTGATTATGCGAAAGAACAAGTTACTAAAAGTAGTAAAGAAAATAAAAAGTATAAAAAACGTATTTCCGCACCAAGGCTGAAGCGAGCAATTTCTTCAATTATTTATTATGGTTTAGCGATACCTGTGTTTACTTTTTACTTTTTATTAATTAGAAGAGTAAAAATAAAAGGAAGAAAAAACTTAAAGAATCTTGATGGCGCAGTAATTATATCTAATCATGTTCATTCTCTTGATTCGGTAATGGGGGGAGTACTTTCTTTTCCACGAAAACCAATTTTTACTTCTATGCAAGATAATTTTAAACATCCTGTTTATGGGCGTCTTGTGAATATTCTTGGAGCAACTCCAACTCCTAAAACTATGGATGAGACAAAGATTTTCTTTACGGAACTTAAAAAACATGCTGCAAAAGGAAGGCTTATCTATTTCTTCCCTGAAGGTGAACTTATTAGTGGATATCGTGACTTAAGAGAATTTAAAAAAGGAGCTTTTAAACTAGCAGAAGAAGCAAAAGTACCAATTGTTCCAGTAAGAATTTCTTTTGCCAAGAAACAAAAAGCAAGATTTTTCAAAGAAAGAATTACAGTCAATATTGGAAAGCCTATATATCCTAATATCTTTTTATTAAAACGTGACTCTATTGAAGATTTATACAATAAAGCATTTGATGAAATGAGTAATTTAGGTAGTAATTATATAAATTAAGGAGTGATTATAATGAAAGAACTAATGAAAGAAATTTTAGAGTTTAGAGACGAAAGAGATTGGAAAAAGTTTCACACCCCAGAAAACTTGTCTAAATCAATTACGATAGAAGCGGCTAAACTTTTAGAGAATTTTCAGTGGGGAGTAGAGTATGCAAATGTAGAAAACATTAAAGAAGAACTAGCCGATGTTTTTATCTATGGGCTTCTTTTAAGTGAATATTATAATTTTGATATTAAAGAAATTATTAAAGAGAAAATAAAGAAAAACAAAGAAAAATATCCGGTTTCTAAAGCAAAAGGAAACGCGCAAAAATACAACAAATAAAAATCTTAAGAATTATATTTATCGCTAAAACAACAGTACAAACCCAGGAAAACTGGGTTTTAATTTTACTTTTTTGTAAATATTTTAGGTATTTGTTGTAAGCGCTTGCAATTATAAGTAAAAAGTGATATATTTTAACTGTTAAAAAGGAGAACAAAAAATATGATAATCGGAATTCCAAAAGAAATATTAAAAGGTGAAAAAAGAGTTTCTGCAACCCCTCAAACTGTCAAAAAAATGATTAATGATGGTCACCAAGTTTTAGTTGAAAAAGGTGCAGGTGTAAACTCTTTTTATTTGGACAAAGAATATATTGATGCTGGAGCATTATTAATTGAAGATGTCCAAGAATTATATAAAAAAGCGGAAGTGATTTTAAAGGTCAAAGAACCACAATATAATGAAAATGTGGGTAGATGTGAAATGGAAATGATGAAGAATGATGCGATCTTAATTACATTCCTTCATCCAGCAAATCATTCAAACCATAAAATGGTTAAAAAGTTAGTTGATAAAGGGATTACTTCATTTACTTTAGATGGTGTCCCAAGAATATCTAGAGCTCAATCAATGGATGCATTAAGTTCAATGAGTACATGTGCTGGGTATAAAGGTGTGATGATTGCTGCAAATAGTCTTCCTAAGTTTATGCCAATGATTGGTTCAGCAGTTGGAACAATTAGACCTAGTAATGTTTTAGTAGTTGGTTGTGGTGTTGCTGGACTAAGAGCAATCGCTACCGCAAGAGGACTTGGGGCACAAGTATATGCTGCAGATATTAGAGAAGAAGCTGTTGAACAAGCGAAAAGTTTAGGTGCGCGAATTATTGAGTTATTTATTCCTAGAGAAATAGCCGTCTCTAGTGATGGAAAACATGCCAATAGTTTACCGAAAAAATATTTAGAAATAGAAAGAGAACAATTAAAAGATGCGGTTAAAAATGCTGATATAATTATTCTTTCAGCTCTTGTATTTGGTAAAGAAGCCCAAATATTAGTTACAGAAGAAATGGTTAAAACAATGAAACCAGGAAGTTATATTGTTGATATTTCTATTGACCAAGGAGGAAATTGTGCCTTAACAAAAGCGGCAGAAATTATTGAAACTTACGGGGTAAAAATCGATGGTACTAAAAATATTCCTGGCATGATTCCCCAAAGTTCAACATATATGTTTTCAGAAAATGTTTATAATTTTTTCAGTTACCTAGTTAGAAATAATAAATTAAATTTAGATATGGATGATGAAATCATTTCATCAACTATTGTGACACTTAATCATAAACTAATGCATAAAGGTACAATAGAGGCAATGAATCATGACTGAGATTGAATATATATTATTGTTGTTATTTGTCATATCAACAATAATTGGTTACTTTTTAATAAAAAATGTTCCAAGTTTACTCCATACTCCACTTATGAGTGGAATGAACGCGTTATCTGGAATAACGGTTCTTGGAGCGATTATCGCTACCGCAATTGTTGTTAAAAATAATTCTATATCTCAATATTTAGGTGGGTTAGCGGTTGTTGCGGCAATGATTAATGTTTTTGCAGGATTCGGAGTAACTGATCGGATGCTTGGAATGTTTAAGGAGGGAAAACATGATAAATGATACCCTCTATTACATCATTTCTGGTGGTGTTATTTTATTAGTTTTAATAGGTATTTACTTAATGAGTCGAGTTAAGACAGCGCGGTTAGGAAACTTATTAAGTGCTCTTGCGGTATTAGTTGCTACTGTTGTTATTTTACTTAAATATGACATTATTAATGTATGGCAACTTCATATCTATTTTCAAATTGGAATTATTGTTGGACTTGTTTTTGCATTTAGGGTAAAAATGATTGAAATGCCCCAAATGGTTGCTTTATTAAATGGGCTTGGTGGTCTTGCAAGCACGATTGTTGGTGGCTTTGCCTTATACCAAATTGGGGCTGATAATAGTATTTTTTCAGTCTACTCAAGTATGCTTGCAATTTTAGTTGGAAATATTACTTTTATTGGTAGTTTAATTGCCGCTTTAAAGTTACATAGAGTTATTTCTCAAAAACCCCATAAACCTAAATTTTATGGCTTTATTATTGTTTTAAATCTTTTACTTATGGCAGCACTAATAGCAATGAGTCCTTTTGTAAAGATTGATGTTTTATGGTTTTTATTAGGTTCAATAGTATTATCTGGTATTTTTGGCTTTATTTTTAGTATTTCAATTGGTGGGGCCGATATGCCGGTAGTTATTAGCCTACTTAATAGTTTATCGGGAGTTGCTGCATCTATTTCTGGTTTAGCGATTAATGATCCACTATTAGTTTCAATTGGAGCTATTGTGGGAGCTTCAGGATTAATACTAACAAAAATTATGTCTAAGGCAATGAATAAACCGCTATTAGATATTATTTTAGGTAAAACGACTATAACTAAAAAGGTTGTTAGTGATGAAGAAGTTATTAAAACATTCCATCAAACAAAAGATTCATACCAAGTATTTAGTGAATCTAAAGAAGTAATTATTGTTCCAGGTTATGGTATGGCTGTTGCTCAAGCCCAGTTTTTAGTAAAAGAATTAACGGATTTTATTAAGTCTAAAGGTGGTCATGTTCGATTTGCAATTCATCCGGTAGCGGGAAGGATGCCTGGTCATATGAATGTATTGCTTGCAGAAGTAGATGTTGATTATGATGATTTATATGATATGGATAAAATTAATGATGACTTTAAGAATACAGACTTAGTCATTGTAGTGGGGGCTAATGATGTTATTAATCCTAAAGCCCAAACTGATATCAATACTCCTTTATATGGAATGCCGATTTTACATGTTAACGAAGCGAAAAATATTTTTATTTTCAATTATGATACTAAGCCAGGATATAGTGGCGTTAATAATCCCCTATATTTAGGAGATGTCCATTTATTCTTAGGAGATGCTAAAGAAACACTCAAAGAATTTATTAACCACGTTAAGAGCCTATAATTAAAAGGCTCTTTTTGTTATAATTGGGGTGGTGATTAAATGGAACAAATTAAAGAATTAAAAGAATTAATTAACAAATCAAAAAATATTGTCTTTTTTGGTGGGGCAGGAGTTTCTACTGAATCAGGAATTCCTGATTTTAGGAGTGCCCAAGGTTTATATCAAGAAAAAAGCATTATTCCGCCTGAAGTAATAATTAGTAGAAGTTATTTTTTTCACGACACAAAAGGCTTTTATAAATTTTATAAAGATAAAATGATTTATCTTGATGCAAAACCAAATGATGCCCATAAGGGTTTAGCGAAATTAGAAAACATGGGGAAATTAACTGCGGTAATTACGCAAAATATTGATAATTTACATCAACTTGCGGGAAGTAAAAATGTGATAGAACTTCATGGTTCTGTTTATAGAAATCACTGTTTAAAATGTCATAAGTTTTATGATGTTAATAAAATAATGGAATGTGATTTACCAAGATGTGAATGTGGAGGAATTATTAAACCTGATGTCACATTATATGAAGAACAACTACCTAATGGTGTTTTAGAAAAGGCGATTAGATATATTAATGATGCGGATTTATTTATTGTTGGCGGAACTAGTTTAAGTGTCTATCCAGCCGCCTCGTTAATTTATTATTTTCCGCAAAATAGACCACTTGTGTTAATCAATAGAGATATTACTGGAAAAGAATCACTCGCAAGTTTATTTATTAAAGGAAGTATCGGCGAAGTTTTTAAAAGTTTAGACTTATAATAAATTTAATGTATAATTTTAAGTGGAGGTAATAGTTATATGGCATTAGATACAAAAAAAAGTTTAAGAAATTTAAATATTTATCAAGTTTTTTTACGTCAACATCCTAAATCAACTTTTAATGGGTTAAAAAGTGATTTAGAAAGAATTAAAAGTTTAGGAATGGATATGGTTTATTTATGTCCCTTTTATCCAATAGGAGAAGTTAATAGAAAAGGTAGTGTTGGTTCTCCATATTCAATTAAAGATTACAAAGCTATTGATCCGGTGCATGGCACTTTAGATGATTTTAAATCATTTATTAATGAAGCTCACAAAATGGGTTTAAAAGTAATGATTGATATCGTCTTTAATCACGCAGCACATGATAATATCAAAAGAGATTCTAACCCAGAATGGTTTTACAAAAAGGATGGTGTTATCACCACAAAAGTTCCAGATTGGAGTGACGTAATTGATTTTGATTTTAGCAAACCGGAAGTTCATAAATATTTACTAGATGTTTTGGTGTTTTATGCAAAACTAGGTGTTGATGGTTTTAGATGTGATGTTGCCTCACTTGTTCCATTAGAGTTTTGGAGAGAAGCAAGAGCGACAACCAAAAAGATAAATCCGGAAATTATTTTTCTAGCAGAATCAATTTATTTGAGCTTTGTAAAATATTTAAGAGACCAAGGCTTTGAAACTCATAGTGATAGTCAACTTTATGAAGTTTTCGATATTTTATATGATTATGATATTCTTGATGATTTAAGAATTTATTTAGAAACTAAAGATTTGAATAATTGGTTAAAAGCCATTTTAAGACAAGAATCAATTTATCCTGAAAACTATATTAAATTAAGAAATTTAGACAATCATGACAGAAAAAGAATCGCATCAATGGTTACTGATAAGGATAAATTATTAAATCTTACTGCCCTAAGTTTCTTTTTAAAAGGGGCAACAATGATTTATATGGGGCAAGAATATGGAGAAACTAAACGCCCTACTTTGTTTGAAGTAGATCAAGTTAATCTAACACCTAGAAACATGGAAATTAGAGACTTAATCCATAGGATGGGTCATTTAAAAAAAGATTCATTATTTTCAACCGGTATTTTTAATATTCATTTTCAAGATAAAGAAGTAGCCGTTATTTCTTATGAAAATAATAGTTCAATAACTTATGGAATCTTTAATTTAGGATTAGAAAAAGGACATATTAAAATAGATATAAAAGATAATGTTTATCAAAACATCCTATATCCTAATCAAGTAAAGGTAGAAAAAGGCAAATTAGAACTTACTAAAAAACCAATGATTTTATTTTCAATAAAAGATCATTTATAAAAAAATCGCGAATCCATAAAGGGTTCGCGTTTTTTCTTTAAAAAAGTTAGTTTTAAGTTAACTATGCGAAATTATTTCGCTTTTGTTCTATTATAAGATAAGCGATAAAAATACGAACAAGTAAAAAGGAGTAGTAGATTGTATTATTAGTTAAAGATAAAAAATATTACAATGATTTTGACAAACATAAACACATATGATATCATATGTAAAAAGGAGATGTGTATTTATGGAGTTTAATCAAATAGAATATATTTCCAAATATAACAAAAAAAACTATAAAATGTATCAATTTAGAATTAAAAAAAGTGATTATTCACTCATAAAATATTTAGACAGTATTGATAATAGAAATGCATATATTGTTTCGTTGATTAATGAAAATCTTAATCCCAATGTTTATACTATAAAAGAACTTAAAAATATTATTAAACCAATTTTTAATAAGTACGGAATTAAAGATATTAATTTGTTTGGCTCTTATGCAAGAGGGGATGCAAGCAGTCATAGCGATGTTGATATTTATTGTGAACAAGGAAATATTAAAACATTAATTGACCAAGGGATTTTAGAGGATGAATTAGAAGAAGCACTAAATAAAAAGGTTGATATCATATTTAATACAGCGGAAATTGATACTTATTTTAAAAATCAAATAATGGAAGATATGATAAAACTATGTTAAGTGTAAAAGATTGTGGTAGTTTATTAGGAATTACAAAAAGATGTAAGAGAATTATCGAAAAAACAACGAATATCTCAAAAGAAGACTTTAAAAGAGATGATGATGTTAAAGAAATTGTTTGTTTTAATATTTTTCAAATTGGTGAATTAGCGAATGTTTTATCATTGGATTTAACTGAAAAATATGACAAAATATCATGGAAACAAATCAAGGGAATGCGAAATAGAATAGTTCATGGTTATGATAAAATTAATTTTAATATTGTATGGGAAACGGCAATAGATAGTATACCTAAGTTAAGAAAATATTGTTTAGAAATTTTAGAAAATTGTTAAAATTAATTATAAAAAAAATCGCGAATCCATAAAGGGTTCGCGTTTTCTCTATATGTGTCTTGGGCATCATACTTGTGTGTATGACACCTATGTGTGGTGTTAGCAATCACTTCATCATCTATAACTAACTATACTCATTAGTGATTGTTTATACCAATATAAAGCGACAAACATTTTATTCACATTATTTCAAAAGTGTCATACAGTTGATAACTTTTTATTTAGTAACCATCTATTCGCTAATGTGTGGCTTATAGACTTGTGTTATTACAATGAATAAAAGAGTAATACCTTTAATTGATTAATTATCATCTTCAACTTCATCTACATACTTTTAATATGATTATTTAAAATTATGACTTCTTGAATTATTTATGATTTACTCTTTAAATAGAGTGGGAATTTGTCAAACACTAAGATTCTAAAAGATATTTATATTTCTTTCCCGGATTTTATAATTATCATTTCGGCAAGCAATCTCATCAATGGAATCTATTTTGCCAAAATATAATCATCCTTAAATGGACTATATGTTTGCCTTTCCTTTGTCATAGTTAGATAATCATTAGATTTGTTATGCACCAAAGAGTTTCGAGTTAAATAAACTCTGTTTGCCATTTTATTGGAGATTTTTATTTGATCAGAAAAGTCAATTATATCACCATTGGAAAATTTGACTTTATTATTCTTATAGTATATTAATAAGTCACTATTTATTTCACCTATTTCTTTTTTTAACTCTTCAAAATTTATAAATTTTTCTAATGTGTATTGAAGGGCTCTTAGTTCATCTCCCTTAAATCCTCTTTTATTTGGCTGGTGTTGTTTTTCAACTAATGTAATTATTTCTGATATGTGCTTTGTACTTTTGTATGAGAACTTTGGGGAAGAAATTTTTTCTTTTATATCATTTACCAGTTTTTCATTATATGCATCTTCATAAAAATATTCTATTATTCTATAATATGCAATAAATTCTATAAACGAATCATTAGATTCCAGGGCCATATTATATTGTTCTATTAGTTGCTGATTATACAAAAGTTTTGGGGCAGAAATATCCTTTAAATAATTATATCTTCCCCTTTTATTTCTGTTTTTAAAAACATCTTCAGTCTTTATTAAAGGTTTGATAGAAATATCCAAATTATATGACAGTGTGAACATAAATGAATTAAGCAATTTTTCAAGCACAGATTTTCCTCTATTATAAATACTGTGTATTGTTAATGAATATTCATTTCGTAAAAATAATGATAATAATTCAAATAACGAGGTAACTTCTAATGTTTTTTCATCTGACGTGTTTAATATGTTAACGTTTCTTTTAGTTGGCGCTATCATTATAGGCTTAAATATTCTTTTAAGCATATTATTATTTTTATTAATTACTTTAACAATTTCCAAAATCATCAGTTTGCTTGGTGATTCTATTTTATATATTAGTTGATTTGATTCATCTTTTATTACTGTATTTTCAATAACATCGTAACTTCTACTGTATAACGGATTACGAAATGTATTAATCATTATTTCTAGAGAATTATCATCATATACCTCGAAATATAGTTCATTATCATCAGTTGACATTTTTTCAATATCGTTTTCAAACTCAATTTTATTATATGTGATTAATGCTTCATAATTGTTAAACCGTATTGAATCATCATCTATGATTATATCAGTAAAAAAACTTTCACTTCTTACAATTCTAATAAATTTTACTATCTTATCTATAGTTGTTTTAAATTCTATCCAATTCATTTTATCATGTACGCTTAAGATACATTATATTAAAAAAATTAGCGCACTTCTCCTTTCTTGTTATTTTATACTAAAATTTGTCGTTTGCAATTAGATTAGTAACAATTTAAACTTTTTATATAATTAATTCCACACTAAATTCTATTTAATGTGAGTTAATTTGTTAGTGATTATTTAATTTAGTTTTCATTTGTTTCTATAGCATTATCTTTTTTGCTTTTTATATTATTAATTATATCTTTAATATTTCTTCCAAAGAATATTAAGGTGAAAACAACTATAGATAAACCATATAATAAAAATGCATATAATTGATTATTTATTAATCCAATACTATAAAATATAATCGCTGAGATAATTATATATATTATATTCTTAATAGGGTTAACTTTTAATTTCTTTGTTAAATAAAATTCAGTTGCAAGATACCATATAAACTGAACTACTACTGTTGTAATAGCAATATATATGACATTATCATTAATAAATGTATTTATTATATAGATTGCAACAATGAGTAATAAAAGACTTAATATACCAATAATTAAAAACTCTTTGTTTTTATTTAAACTTTTATAGTAATTGTGTATTATTACTGATACTGATGATGATATTGCAATACCTGGTGCTAATACAAAAAATATATCTAGTGCGTTAGTATAATTTGGTAACCATCTTTGTACAATAAATGCTAAAGGATAGTAGGCAATTATCAGAAGGAATACAAGGGCAATTACTATTGATTTTAAATCATTGTATTTTTCTCTAAGTTCAATATCACTTGCTTTTCTTAAAGTAGGATAGATTACTAAACTAATGGCACTTAAGAATACCCCGGTAAACCCCATTAAAGTATAAGCAAATGAAAAGTTTGAAAAAATATCCGGATAAATTTCTACTGGATATCTATAGTCTACATACTGTCGTGGAATACTAGAGAAAAACATAACAACTAAATTAGAGGCCATTAATAGTATTCCTAATTTAAACATTAAAACTATATTATGTCTCTCTTCTTTAAACTTGTTTGCTTTACCAAAGGTAATATCACGGTATGATATAACATACCACAATAATAATACAATGTTAATAAGTACTACGAATACTAAAAATAATTTATAATCTGTTAAATTTAAAAAGTAAAATAGTGCAATAAGCGCTGCATTTAAAACAGTGAATATTATATTTCTAATAGCAAACTCTTTAAATCGTTGTGTAACTTGTGATATAAATTGATAGTATGTTGTTAAGTTAAGTACAATTAAATTAACTCCCACTAACATTAATATAATTTGACGGTCTCCACTTAAGAAAAATGATAAAGATATTACAATTAAAGCAATTATAGTTTGAACTATAGTTAAAAATTTTGTATATGTTCTAAACCTTGTTTTATCAAGTTGTTCATAATCTTTTCCAGCATAGTATAAATAAATACCATCGTTAAAACCAAAATGAAATATTCCAACATAAGACACATAAAGTAAAAATAGTTTGTAAAAACCATAGTCTTGTTGGTTAAAGATAAGTGGAATAATAAATACTGTTAATAAACTTGATAGTAATTTAACTCCATTACTTAAGATGACAAGAAATAAATCTTTACCAAACTTTTTATTAATCATTTTTATATTCCTTTAAAAAATGATTTAGTGCTTCTTGCCATGGTCTTAGTTTTATTTTGTTTTTTTTCATTCTAGAATTTAAAGGTCTTTTAGCTCTTGTTGGATAATCTTTTGTTAGTATTGGTTTAACATTTACATCTTTATTTGCTTGTTTAAATATTTCTTTTGAAAATTCGTTCCATGAACAAAAACCATCGTTGGTAATATGATGAATTCCATAATCATCAGAATTTATTAAATCATATATCGCATATGATAAATCATAAGTATAAGTTGGAGAACCTACTTGATCAGAAACTACTGTCAATTCATTTCTAGTTTCTGCTAGTTTTAACATAGTTTTTATAAAGTTGTGGCCATTAATCCCAAATACCCAAGATATTCTAATAATATAATATTTTTTAAGAACGTTTGATACTTCTAGCTCTCCAGCATATTTTGACTCGCCATAATAATTAACCGGAGCGGGATTATCATTTATAGTAAATGGATTTTCACCATTACCATCAAATACATAATCTGTACTTATGTAGACGAACTTTGAATCAAGTTGTTTAGCCGCTTCAACTAAGTATTTTGTTCCTAAGACATTTATCTTATAAACTAATTCTTTGTTATCTTCTGCCATATCAACAGCTGTATAGGCTGCACAGTGCACAATAATAGTAGGTTTATATTCTTTAACAAACCTTATTACTTCATCTTCAACAGTAATGTCTAGTTCATCTATATCAATACCTAAATGGTCAATATTATTTTCCTTTAAAACTCTAACTACATCATATCCTAATTGACCTTTAGCTCCAGTTACTAACACTCTCATATAATCACTTATCTTTCTTCATACATTTTTTTATAATAGTTTTTATATTCTCCATTAAGAATAGCTTCCCACCATTCTTTGTTTTCTAAATACCAATCAATTGTTTGTTTAATACCATCTTCAAACATTATTGTTGGTTGCCAGTTAAACTCTCTAATAGTTTTAGATGGATCAATTGCATATCTTAAATCATGACCTGCACGATCTTTAACATATGTAATTAATGATTCAGGCTTTCCTAAAGCCTTTAAGATTGTTTTAACAATTTGGAGATTAGTTCTCTCATTATTACCACCAATGTTATAAACCTCACCATCTTTACCTTCGTGAAGAATTATATCAATCGCTGCTGAATGATCATCTACATGTAGCCAATCTCTTACGTTTTCACCCGTACCATATACAGGAAGTGTTTGATCATTTAATGCTCTTGAAATCATTAAAGGTATCAATTTCTCAGGAAATTGATATGGCCCATAATTATTCGAACATCTAGAAATTGTTACTGGTAATTTAAATGTTCTATTATAAGCTTCTACCAACAAATCAGCAGATGCTTTCGATGCTGAATATGGGCTTGAGGTTTTAATTGGAGTTTTTTCTGTAAAAAGAAGGTCTGGTCTATCTAATGGTAAATCGCCATAAACCTCGTCAGTTGAAACTTGATGAAATCTTTTAATTCCATATTTTCTACAAGCATCCATTAATACTTGTGTTCCAATAATGTTTGTTTGAAGAAAAACACCAGGATCTTCTATTGATCTATCAACATGGGACTCAGCAGCAAAGTTTACAACATAATCAAATTTTTCTTTTTCAAACAAATCAAAAACTAGTTTTCTATCACTGATATCGCCTTTAACAAATTTAATTTCGTTATTTTCTAGTAATCGGTCTAATGTTGATAAATTACCAGCATATGTTAATGCATCAAGACAAATTAGTTTATAGTCTGGTCTTTTCTTTCTCATAAAATATAAAAAATTACTGCCAATAAATCCTGCTCCGCCTGTTACTAATACTTTCAATTAACTATCCTCCTATAAATTTAATCAAAACTTACATCACTATGTTCATATAGTGGTGCATTTTTATCTTTTTCTGATAAAACAAAATCACCAACTATCCAGTCAATACTAAATAATGGATCATCAAATTTAATACTTCGATCATGTTCTTTTGAATAATATTCATCAACCTTGTATTGCACTTCAACATTATCTTCTAAAGTTACAAAACCATGAGCAAATCCTTTTGGCACTAAAAGTTGTTTTTTATTATCTGATGTCAATTTAATTGTAAAAACTTTTAAGTATGTTGGTGAACTTTTTCGTAAATCAACAGCAACATCTAAAATACTTCCTTTAGTACATCTAACAAGTTTAGTTTGAGCTTTAGGATCTAGTTGTAGATGTAGTCCCCTTAAAGTTCCTTTGTCCAAACTAAATGAGTGATTATCTTGTACAAAGTTAATATCAATGCCTAATTCTTTTAATGCATCCTTACTATATGTTTCACTAAACCAACCTCTATTATCACCAAATAAATTAGGCTCTATTACATATAAATCTTTTATTCCTGTTTCTATCTTCTTCATCTTAATACCTAATCTTCCCTAGAGCAACTCTTCTTAAATGTTCACCATATGGTGATTTACCATATTTATCAGCAGAATCCAACAACTCTTCTTTAGTTATCCACCCTTTTAAGTATCCTATTTCTTCTGGTGCTGATATTTTAATTCCCTGTCTATCTTCAATTGTTTTAACAAATGAAGCTGCCTCATGAAGGCTTTCGGTTGTTCCAGTATCTAACCATGCGAAACCCCTACCTAATAGTTTTACGTCAAGATCACCATGTTCTAAATATATTCTATTTAAGTCTGTAATTTCAAGTTCACCGCGTTTACTTGGTTTTACCTGTTTTACAAAATCAACAACACGGTTATCGTAGATATATAAACCTGTTATTGCATAATTCGATTTAGGATTTTCTGGCTTCTCCTCAACTGAGATAACTTTATTATCATCGTCAAACTCTACAATTCCAAACCTTTTTGGATCATTTACATAGTATCCAAAAACTGTTGCTTTATTATTTTTGTTGTTTTCAACAGCATCTCTTAATAATCTTCCAAGACCATTTCCATAGAAAATGTTATCTCCTAAAATCATGGCACATGAATCATTACCAATAAACTCTTCACCAATTAAGAAGGCTTGTGCTAAACCATCTGGAGAAGGTTGTTCCTTGTAAGACAGATCAATACCGAAATTTGAACCGTCACCTAATAGTTTCTCAAAGTTTGGTAAATCAGTAGGTGTAGATATAATTAAAATGTCTTTAATTCCTGCAAGCATTAAAACTGACAACGGATAATAAATCATTGGTTTATCATATATTGGCAATAATTGCTTACTTGTAATCATTGTTAGTGGGTATAATCTGGTTCCACTACCACCAGCTAAAATAATACCTTTCATTGAATAATCTCCTCTCATATAAGTATTTCATAATAAATTAAGTAAAACATTTTAAAACAAACTATTTATTTTTAATAATATTTTATACGGTAAGAAAGATCCTAAAAATGCTAATATCGCTTTAATTTTTTTCTTATATTTAAATGCAATACGAGCATATTTTCTAGCTAATTTTTTTTCACCATTTCTCAAAGCTTTTTTAGACAACGATAAATTATTATTAAAATTTCTAATTTTATTCTCTTTTTTACTTAAACCTTTTAACAATTCTCCATACTTAGAATTTATAATTTTTCTTGATTCAATATATTTGCTTGTATTGTTTGAAATTTTATCTCTATTTAAATGGTGATCAACATAAACCAAAGGTTCATTTATATAACCAACAAAGGTAATTTGGCATATCCTGATCCACAAATCATAATCTTGTAACGCTGATAAGTTTTCATCAAATAAACCCGACTTCATTAAGTGTTCTCTTTTTACGATTACTCCAGGAGTTCCACCAATTACATTCTTAATTAAAATATCCTTAGAAGAGTCTAATTTAGGTTTAGGTATGTATATTTTGTTAATATTTTGTTCAGGATATGTTATATAAAATCCAGAAGTTACTAATCCTATTTTATCATTAGTTAAAAATAAATTCATTTGCTTTTCAATCTTTGTAATATCCCATGTATCATCATCATCTAAAAATGCTATAAACAATCCACTTGCTTTTTTTATACCAACATTTCTTGTGTAATTTGCACCCCTAGGTTTCTCATTTATAAAATATTTTATATTGCTTCTTTTTAAAAATGGTTTCATAATTTCATCCGTATCATCTGTACTTCCATCTGATACAACAATTATTTCTATATTTTTATATGTCTGAGCTATTACTGAATCTATCGACTTAACTAAAAAAGAACTACGATTATGTGTTGGTATAATAACACTAACAAGTTTATCTTTTAATGAATTCTGATCATATAGTTTATTTTTCATATTACTTTTAATCCTTTCTGAGATATTCTAATGACTGAACAGGTTTTATTTATTTCTTAAATATTGTTTTATAGTTGGAGTAGTGTTTTGGAATTTCATTAGTGACTTCTAAAGCTTTATTAACTGCTTCCAAATATCCATATCCAAATTTTTGATCAGGTTCTAGATATCCTCCTTCTCCCCACTCATTCCAAGCAAATAAAATTATTGCATCATGCTTTTTCCCATTTTCTTCAATTTGTTTAATAAGGTGTTTTTCAAATTTTTCAGGACTTGAACCCACAATCACTTTACTATTGAGACCTCTTCTTGGACTATTATCCCAATCAACAAAAGCCCCCGGAATAATTTTGTCATGATAATTTTTTATTGCTTTTTCCCAAACATCATCATAATTTTTTACTATTAAATTATTAGTATTATGAATGTCGATTTTTTTATCTAAGATGGAATTGTTTATTTTTCTTAATTTCTTTGACAAAAAGTAAATAAATCGTTTCTTAATGACTGAAAAAGTTGACATATCATATTGATCAACGTACGAAGGTAGATATTGGATACCTAAATTAAATAGTTTTTTCTTTCTATTAGACATCATTCGATGTGCTCTTGATGATTGATAAATGAAGTGAATTCCATTAAAGCCTTCTTTAATCGCTAATTCATTCCATAACTTAATCATTTTTTTCAAATTCTTATATTCTATTATTTCTGGAGCATATATTGAAAATATTGGCATATTATTTTCTTTCATATATCTATCATCTTTAAAAAATTTTAACATGTAATGAAAATGTTTTTTTATATTTTCAATATTAGAATAATCATTAGATATAAGAGTTTTTCGTTTTTCCTCTTCACCTTTCCAAGCATTAGTCCAATTTTCATTAGCCCATGAGAAAAATATAGGGAAATCTATACTTCTATCTTTTAAGAATTCCTCCATAGGTTTTTCTAACAACAATTTTCCATCAAACCAATAATGATAAACACAAAAACCAAAAACATTATGTTTTTTCGCTATTTCCACTTGCCATTTCATCACATCTACATTTAGTTCATAGTAGTTTTCATTAAGTGGTACTCTGGGTTGGTAATGTCCATCAAAAAGTTTTTTTCCTTTCTTTACATTCGTCCATTCTGTAAATCCTTTTCCCCACCAAATATTATTTTCATGTATTTCATGAAACTGAGGTAAATAAAGTGCTATAATTTTCATTTATATTTTAGACATTTGTAAATGTCTACCCCCTTCCTTTCTATCTTTAGTAAACAATAATCCTAATAATACAATAAAAAAACTATTGATAAAAATACTGTCAGAAACTAAAAATCTAATAAATAATAATGTTAATAGTATGATAAAAAAATTTTTATCTTTTGTTTTGTTTTTCATGATAAACGAAATAGTTTTAAATACAAATATAACGAATAACAGCAACCCCAAAAACAACCCAAAATCAAGTACCAACTCTAATAATATATTATGTGCATAAGTAATATTTGTAATCCTGTATCTAATAGCAGCAGAATCACCAAAAATCCCCCTGATTTCAAATGGAGAACGACTAATAATTTCAATAGAATAGTCATAAATATGTTTTCTGTTTGAAGTATCAAACAGCGAATTGTTAAGAATTGATTCAACAGTTCGAGTATCAATATTTAATGTGTTAGCAAATTTTAAAAAAGATATTGTCAATTGATCTAACGATAAAAATATTATTAAAGTTATTATTGGTATTATAAAAATTAAATAGATCTTTGTATTAGATTTCAAATTATAAAGTACTAATACAAAAGTTAGAACTAACAATGACACTAAGTTTTGTCTTCCCGAATATAATATAAAATATAAAATTGGTATTATAAATATTAATGACGAATACCTCTTGTATTTTAGTAAATTTGCTAACATTATTCCATAAAATAACGATAGATGAATACCAAATGATTGATATGATTGACTTTCCTTTAAAATTAATTGCAAAATCATTAATATGGTAGACCCAATAACTGCAGTAGAATAGAGACTCTTAAGAGTTTTATCATTAGTTCCAAATGTTGAAAGCAATACGCCTATAGGAACAAAAATTAGTGCATTTAAAAATAACCTTTGAGTTTCACTCTCATATCTAAATCTTGTTTCAGGAAAGTAAGCATAGTTAATAATAAAAATAAGTGCGTATATTATAATAAACAAAATTATTTTATACACATTTTTCTTGTTTATAAAGGTTATTCTATATATATAGGCAAAAATCAAAAAAACTATTATAATGTAGGGAATAATATTGTTCAATTCTGAACCTATATATATAAAGATAGATATAAAAAACATTAAAGAAATCAACTTATTAACATTATTTTCATTACTTTCTATTTTTTTTTCCATATAACATAATCCTTTTAGTATTTTTTCATTTTTATATTTAAAGATATTACATAAATTGTTTGTGCAGTAATAACAACTTTATTTAATCTCTATTAAATACATCTCTCGTATATACTTTATCTTTTACATCTTCTAATTCTTTAAAGAATCTATTAGTTAGTATAACATCACTCATTGATTTAAACTCATCTAAATCTCTTATTAATTTTGAATTAAAAAATAATTCTTCCTTATATTCTGGTTCGTATAATACAACTTCGATTCCTTTACCTTTAATTCTTTTCATAACACCTTGAATAGAGGATGATCTAAAGTTATCTGAACCAGACTTCATGACAAGTCTATAAACTCCTACAACTTTAGGTTTTTTCTTAATAATCATCTCGGCAACGTGGTCTTTTCTAGTTCTATTTGCTTCTACTATTGCCGTCATAATATTTTGTGGAACATCTTCATAGTTAGCGAGTAATTGTTTTGTATCTTTTGGTAGGCAATATCCACCATAACCAAATGAGGGGTTATTATAATGTGTTCCAATTCTTGGATCAAGACCTACTCCTTTAATTATTTGTACAGTATCTAACCCTCTAACTTCAGCATAGGTATCTAATTCATTAAAGAATGCGACACGCATTGCTAAGTATGTATTAGAAAATAGTTTAATTGCCTCTGCTTCAGTTGGATTAGTAAATAAAACATCAGTATGTTCTTTTAATGAAGCTTCTTCTAAGAGTTTAGCAAACTCTTTTGCTGAACCATTATTAGATCCAACAACAATTCTTGATGGATATAGATTATCATATAAAGCTTTTCCTTCTCGCAGGAATTCAGGAGAGAAGATTATTTCTAAATTTGGATACTTCTCACTCATTTTTGCAGTGTAACCAACTGGAAGTGTTGATTTTAAAATTATCGTTGCTTGCGAATTATACTTTGCAACATCAGCAATCGTTGAATCTACTGAGGATGTATCGAAAAAGTTTAGTTTGTCATCATAATTAGTTGGTGTTGCAATAATAACAAATCTTGCATCTTTATATGCTTCTTCTTTGTTAAGAGTTGCTATTAAATTCAATTCTTTTTCTTTAAAAAAGTTTTCAATCTCATCATCTTGAATTGGCGAAATACGGTTATTAATTTTATTAACCTTTTCTTCAATTATATCAAGTGCAATAACATTATTTCTTTCACTTAACAAGACTGCTAACGAAAGTCCTACATAACCTGTTCCTACTACTGTAATTTTCATTTTTAATTAATTCTCCTTTAAAATATTTAATATAATTTATACAAGTTATAAAATAATTCACAAGCAAATATTTATAATTAAAAATATTATTATATTATCATAATAACTCAATATTTTTCCTTATTTTTACATTTTTCATAGCATTTTTAGTATCAAAAATAAACTGTGAATTTTTTTGAATAAAATTATAGTCTATATCAGTATGATCAGTTGTAATAATTATTAAATCAGTTTCATTTAAAAGTTCTCTGTTCAACTTTTTTTCTGACATTCTTACTTTACCATTTTTGTCAAATGTTGAAATATATGGATCATAATATTTGATATTAGCATCAAGCTTTTCAAGTTCTTCAATTACATCTATTGCTGGAC
The DNA here is from genome assembly GCA_050949105.1 of Acholeplasmatales bacterium. Taxonomy (GTDB): domain Bacteria; phylum Bacillota_I; class Bacilli_A; order Acholeplasmatales; family UBA5453; genus DUQU01. The sequence continues at coordinate 113,975 of JBMNFC010000010.1, read as the reverse complement.
TTTCTCTATGATCATCTATATCTTTTTTATATGCAATTCCTAATATTAAAATAGTAGATTTACTTATTGCTTTACCAAATCTATTTAATATTTTCATAGCTCTGTTAACGGTGTATTCTGGCATTCTATCGTTAATAGTCATTGATGACTCAATCATTGAGGTGTGAACTCCATATTCACGAGCTTTCCATGATAAATAATATGGATCAAGGGGAATACAATGACCTCCTAATCCCGGTCCTGGATAAAATGCTTGAAAGCCATATGGTTTAGTTTTGGCTGCATCTATAACTTCCCAAATATTAATATTCATTTTGTTTGAAAGTATCGCTAACTCGTTAATCAGACCTATATTAATATTTCTATATGTATTTTCTAATAACTTTTCCATTTCAGCTACTGCTGGTGAAGAAACTTTATGAATCGGGGCTTCAAGAATGCTTTCATACATAGCTGCAGCCATTTTTGTACATTCATCAGTTACTCCTCCCACCACTTTAGGTGTATTCTTTGTATTGTATGTTTTATTGCCTGGATCTACACGTTCTGGGGAAAATGCAAGATAAAAATCAACTCCACATTTCATACCTGAACTTTCAAGAGCTGGTTTTAACACTTCTTCGGTTGTTCCAGGATAAGTGGTTGATTCTAAAATTATAAGCATATCCTTATGCATATAAGGCAACATGCTTTCAAGTGAGGATTTTATATAACTTAAGTCTGGTTGTTGATATTTATCCAATGGTGTTGGTACTGCTATACAAACAACATCTGCTTTTGCAATTTCTTTAAAATCACTTGTTGCTGTCATCATTCTGCTAGTTATAATATCCTCAAAGATGTCATTATCAATATCCTTTATGTAATTAATACCTTCGTTAATCTTATTTACTTTTTCTTTATCTAATTCCAATCCGATTGTTTTATATCCTGACTTTGATATTTCAACTGCTAACGGTAAGCCAACATAACCAAGTCCTATTACTGCCATAACGGCATTTTTGTTTTTAATTTTTTCATGAAGATTCATTATTTCACCTATCTTATATATTATTATTGATTGTATTTGTTATCATTTAAAAAATCCAATATTATTTGATGTATTTTATTAATTGAATTATATGGTTTGGTTCGAATTTTATCTTTGTTTAAAATAAAGTTTTCAAGTTGATTAAGGTCTGAGGATGTATCAGACACAATAAAGCCTTGTTTAGTTAAAGTTTCAATTATTTGAAACTGGTGATTATCAACATGTTCCTTAAATGCTGAATTTCTTGGCACTCCAATAACTTTTTTACCTTTTTTGATTGCAGTCATCAATGAACCCGTTCCACCGTGAGAAATAATTAATGTTGCTTTATTTTGAAAAGTTTCAAATTCAATAGAATTTAAAAACCTTTTATACTCATAATTCTGGGGTATATACGCAGAATTTCCTATTTGTGCAAAGCATTCAATATTAATCTTATTATCGATAAATATTTTATCAATTTTTTTTAGTAGTCTATCAAATTGATATTCACGTGAACCAACAGTTATAAATATCAATATAATCCCCCTCCATAAACAGAATTAGGGTAAACTTCTTTTAAGGTTTCCCATTGAATAATAAACAAATCTACTTTATCATATAAAAATTTACCAGTTTTTGTTGAATCAGTAACCCTTGCAAACGTTTCTATAAATATAGTTTTAATCTTTTTTCTTCTAGCAACCAATAATAGTGGTATTGAAACTAAGGCTCCGGTGCTTATTATTGCAACAGGTTTATATCTTTTGATGATTCTATGTGATTTAAATAATGAAATAATATATTTAAAAGGAAAAAGTATTGACTTTAATTTAATAGAAGGAAACTTATAGTCCACTTCATTATCATATTTTGTTTTTTCAGTCACCCATATTAAATTGTAAAAATCTGATAAGTCTTTTAATTGTTTCAATTGTTCAAAATGCCCACCAGAAGATGATATTAATATTATGTTTTCTTTATTCATATATTTTCTTTATACTTTCTTCATTATTTATTACGTTTATATTGTCTCTATTTAATTCATATGTTTTATTCCCATACATTTTATTAATGGTAGGTATTATAAATGATGTTAGTTTAATTAACCAATTGAATAACTTGGTTGTTCTAACTTTTTTACCACTTGCTTCTCTAGTTACTTTCATAATTTCGTATGTACTCATATAGTCTTCATTTTGTGGATAGAATACTCCAATATTTTCGTTATCTATTGTATGTTTAATGAAGTTTGATAAGTTATCAATATAAATCATACTTCTTTGATTTTTAATATTAGGAATTATTGGTAACTTTAAAGCTAAGTTTTGTAGTCTAGGAAAATTACCTTTTGCTCCCGGACCATAAACTACTGGAGTTCTAATAACAACAGTCTTAAATTTCTCCTCATTTAATTCTTGTATCTTTAGATCTGCCTCTAACTTACTTTGTCCGTATGCATTAATTGGTGAATATTTTTCTTTGTCGACGTGTTTAAACACTCCAACTCTATTGTCTTTACCATATATAATCATACTACTCATAAAGATAAATTGTTTAACACCTTCCCCTTTAGCTTTTAATGCTGTATTAATAGCTAAATCTCTATTAACTTTAAAATAAAGCGGTGCTAACTTTTTTTTACTAGATACGTGTGCAATACCAGCAACATGAAACACAACATCATATTTACTGAAATCATGTTCTACCCAATTTGGATCTAACATATCAAGAGTATCAACTTTATATTTATCAGGAGTTTGTAACAGCCATTTTTCTACATTAGTACCAACATAACTGTTTGCTCCTGTTATAAGAATATATTTCATAATATTACCTACTTATTCTTGTCTTCTTTTTTCTCTTTCTCTAAAGTTCCAGTTCCACCTTCAACAACACCTTCGCTTTTAAATATCGAAAAGATTGTTCCAAAAAATATTTTGATATCTAACCATAAACCAATATTTTTAACATAATAACCATCTAGCTTTGCTTTTTCTTCAATGGGTAGTTCGTCTCTACCATGAATTTGAGCATATCCCGTTAGTCCGGGATATATATCATTAGCTTTATATTTATCTCTTTCAGCAATCAAATCATCTTGGTTCCATAAAGCTGGCCTTGGACCAATAATAGACATATTGCCTTTTAAAATATTGATTATTTGTGGTAACTCATCTAAACTAGTTTTTCTTAAGAATTTACCTACCTTTGTAATTTGTTGGTCAGGGTTTTCTAACAGATGTGTTGGTGTATCTTTAGGTGTATCAATACGCATTGTTCTAAACTTTAAAATGTTAAAGTGTTTTTTATTCTTACCAACTCTTTTCTGTTTAAAAAGAATTGGCCCTCTAGAATCTATTTTAATAACAATCATTAGTATTAGAAATATAGGTAATAATACAATTAGTCCTATTAAAGCTAATAGTCTATCCATAACCCATTTAAATATTTTAAACATGTTTCTCACCTTACTCGAAGAAATACTCTATTTTATCTTTTGGATAGTTAATTTCAATTAACTTATCATATATTACTTGATAATTAGTATAACTACTAATCATCACAGCGTCATGTTTAGTAGTTGATAGGTTATCATTATTAGATACTTTAGTATTAACTACTAAACTACCTTGCTTACTAAGATCATCATCAATTAAACATACAACATTAATAGGGATAGTTCTATCATCATTAATAGTTTGAAGGATAATCTCTGCTACTTCACCAGCACCATAGAGAATAATATCTTTAAAGCCTTTATTAATAATTCGATTTAAGAATAACATGATTTGTTCTTTAGCTTGCTTGTACATCTTTTGGCTTTGTTTTAAATAGCCAATATTTAAAACCCGCATTCTTTCAATCCCTTTATTAGTAATAATATATTCAACATCTTTACTAGTTTTTTTATTTCTAATTAAATAATTAGAGTCTTCATATTTATCTAAATAAATATTTACCATAGACAAAGAAATATTAGTAGCATTACTAATATCCCTTTGTGTAATGTCTTTGTTGATATATATTAGTTCTAATATTAAGTATTCTTTATAGAGTGGTGTTGGATTAAAATATAAATTCTTCATGTCTCTCCTTTGTTTGTTTTTTTAACGAACAATTATCAATTCAAAATTATTATAACACATTTATTCTGTTATTTGTATATAAAAATAAAAATTGTTCTTATAGATATATAAAATCTATATGGATTTTTAATATTACATTCCATTTTTTGATTTTATAAATTATAAAAAAACCATTCTAACTAATAGCTAAAATGATTTTCAATTTAATATGTTAATGTTATCCTATAACTAGGTCAATATATTAACAAACATTGGTACGAAATTAGGTCATTATCAGTAAGGATTGTATAATAACTTCATGTATTAAGAACATGAGGTGGAAAGAATGGTAACGATTTATATGAAGAACGATATTTTATCAAGGCATAGACAAAACATGTCGAACAGGGAAATAGCAAAAGATTTAGGTATATCAAAAGATACAGTAAATAAATATGTCAATCAAGCTAAAAAACTTATGAAACAAATTGATGAAACTAAAGATGAGCAACTTATTATAAAACTACAAAATGAATTAGTTTCAAAACCAATTAGAAAGAGTGTTAGTGTTAAGAAAGTTTTTAGTGGCAACTTAGAAAGACGGTTTTACGAGTTATTATTTGAAGATGAAAACAAGAACACACTACTTGGAAATTTAAATAAACAAAAACTCACAGCATCACTTTTACATAGGAAACTAAGATCAGAAGGATTTGATGTTGGAATAACAACAATCCAACAAGAATTTAAAAAGCATAAAAACCGTAATCTCGAAGCTTATATTAAGCAAGAATACGACCCAGGATTTAGAGCGGAATATGACTTCCATGAAATCAAAGTTTTAATTAACGGAAAGTTAAGACGCATTTATCAAGCTACGATAACACTTCCCTCAAGTGGATATATTTATATTAAACATTATGAAAACCAAAAGATGGAAACCTTTTTAGATAGTATCATTTCATTTTTAGAACATATTGGCGGGATTCCTAAAACAATGGTTTTCGACAATATGCGTAATGTAGTTAGAAAGTTCGTATATCGGGGGGGAAAAGAATATACTGAAGACTTAATTAAACTGTCAAATTATTACGGGTTTAAAATCATCACAACAAACCCAAGACGTGGCAATGAAAAAGGTCATGTAGAAAAAGGCGGTAAGACCGCCCGCCAGGAATTATTTACCTTTAACTATAAATTTAATTCAATTAATGACTTAAGAAAATACGCCTTAAAACAAATTGATAATTTAAACACTAAGTATAGTGAAAATTATATTTTAGAACAAAAACAATTAATGCCTCTTCCAAAAGTAAAATATGAGTTAGGAAGAATTCAAACATCAATCGTTGATAATGAAGCTTTAGTATCAATTGACGGTAATCATTACTCAGTTCCTGATAATTACGTTAGGAAAAGCGTTTATTCACAGATATACATTGATTATTTAAGTGTTTATAACGAAAAACATGAACTTATAGCAAGTCATAAAAAAATAGAAGGTAAGGGAGAGCATTCCATTGACATACTCCATTACACTTCTACATTTTCAAAAAAGCCTGGGGCATTAATTAACTCAGTCGCGTTAAAACAAGCACCCAAAGTTTATCAAACTCTTTTTCATAAATATTTTACCACAAAAGTAAAAGAATTTATCAAACTGATTAAAAATAATGATATTTATGAATTAAATGAGTTACTCGTAAAATTAGAAACAGGTACGAGTATTTACGCACTTATTAATAATAAAAGCGCCACAGATTCAATTGAATCTGTGAGCTTAAATCAATTAAATCAAATATCACAACTATTTAATCAAGGAGAAATGTCACAATGAATGAAATTGAAAAATTAGCACACAGATTAAAATTATCATATGTTAAAAGCAGTTATTCTCAATCAATTAGTGAGGCAATGGATAAGGGGGCCAGCTATGAAGAGTTCTTAAAGATTATCTTATCCAATGAAGTTAAAGCAAGAGAGTCTAACGGCATTGACCGCAGAATTAAAACAGCTAAGTTCCCTTATCTTAAATACTTAGGTGATCTAAAGTTAGGTGCATTCCCTTTAGAAGTTTCTAATCAAATTAGAGAACTTCAATCCCTAAGATTTTTAGATGAAGGAAGAAACGTAATATTAGTGGGTAATCCAGGAGTAGGTAAAACTCATACAGCGATTGGTTTAGGTATTAGTGCATGTATGAAAATGAAAAATGTTTTATATATTAGTGTTCCTAATTTAATTACTGAACTTAAAGAAGCAATGACCTTAAATCAATTGACTAATTATAAAAAAAGATTCATCTCATATGACTTAGTCATACTTGATGAACTGGGTTATATTGGTTTTGATAAAGAAGGTAGTGAATTATTATTTAATTTATTATCAATGCGAAATGAAACTAAATCAATTATTATTACTACTAACTTAACGTTTAATAGGTGGGAAGAAATATTTGGTGATCCAACATTAACTGCAGCTATGGTAGATAGGCTGGCACATAAAGCAACAGTTATAAATATTAAAGGTGATTCATACAGAATCAAAGAAACAAAAGATTGGTTAGCTAATTAAGAGTGACCTAGTTTCGCACCAATATATTGACCTAATTTCGTATTGACATTTACATAATAATTAAGTCTTTATTTAAATAATAATTTCTTTATAAATAAGTAAACATTAACAACAAGTTTTATGCAAATTAATTACTATTATAAATTATATAACATCTTTTTAACTATAATCCTCTACAGTCTTTATCAAACCTTCTAATTCACTTCTAATCATACCCACTTTATGTTTTAACATTAAATCTTTTTTAATTTCAGTATTTAGTTCTTCTTCACTAAATGTATTATAAATAACTGATTTTAGTAATAAAACAATGAATGAAGTTATAAATATTAAATAGTTTTTTTCTAATAAATTAGATATCGCTGCATCAGTTATATAATATTCATCAGCAATTGTTTTTATTATCTTACTTCTTGTTGGTTTTGTTTTTGTTATATTAGATGTTTCAATATCTTTTATTAAGTATTCAATAATATTATTTTGAATATTATCATTTAGACTAATAAAATGTCTGTAAACTGTTTCGTTAAAGCCTAAATCTTCATAACTCTTTTTCTTACTATATTCTATTGTATTTCTGATTACTGATCCAGCAATTATTAATATTGGTACTAATATATCATGAGCCTGGTATTTTCTTTTATTATTAATATTATTGACTAACTTTGTTAGTATATCTTTAAACTCTTTTATTTTATCTTTTACTAACATATTCTTTTTTTCTTCTCCTTCGATTATATTACTCAAAACCAAAAATGGTTTTTTCAAAAAAATTGCCTCGTGTTTTTTAAATGCCCCGCCTACGGTACCCCAAGGCCTCTTATTTTAAGTGAATGGGGGGGGATTAGAATTTGTGCCACTCAGTATCTTTATCATCAATCCTTTTTTCCATTAACTCGAGTTCAAACTTCTTATCGTGAAACTCACGACCAAATCTAACAATTAGTAAATACTTAGCACTGTTTAAGTCTGGTGCATAATATTTTTTATTTTTAACAACTTTTCTTTTAGTTTTATTATTGTGTTCTTCAATAAAGGTTTGGACATCTTCTTCAAAGAAACCCATCGCCTTTTTATAAATAACATCAAGTAAGTCTTCTTTTAATGTAATATGACCACTAGAGAACGCTCTAGCGAACTCTACATGCTTGTTTTTCATCTTCTGTAATGTTTTCTCACTAATACCTAATTGTTTTGCTATTTCCCTTTGTGGGACGTTTTTAGCAGCTAATCTTTCAATTAATTTTAGTTTTTCTTTTAATAAACCAGTCTTTTCCCATCTTTCAAAAGTATCTAAATTACGCCTCAAAATAACCACTCCCATTAGGGTGGTAAGTTACTTACCCCCCTACTTACTACTATTCGTAGTTTTATGATAACCCGTAAGCGATTAAATTGATATAGTGCAACTGCTATCAAATTTTTAGTGAAAAAGTTTAAATGGTTCTATATCGGCTATATTGCCAATAGGCAGTGATTTTCTAACTAACATTACCTATAACACATATTATCGATACATTAAAGATAGTTTAAAAAAAATTAAGTGATTTACCATGTTTCTTCTCATAATCTTTTAAATGTCTTTCATATTCTCTTTTACTACTACCATCTCTTTCTCTTTGATTTTTAATAGTATTAGCTTCAATTGTTCTAATAAGATAATCTTTTTTATTAACTATTGGATGTTTACTTGAATCAATCCATCCAGTCTTTTTAATATATGATGCTGTATATCTTACTGCTTTAGTCAGATCATCATTATGATAAGTATTATCAATATCATTAAAGTAATCATTTAATTCATTAGCGATTGGATCAGTAACATTAATAATTTCATGTTCTAATAGTATTTTTAAATAATAATGGATTTTAAAAGGGACTGATGCCTCATCGAGGCTAAAGTCCTTTATCATTGATTTATCATCAATATGACTATTACTTTGACTATGACTATTACTATGTTGTTTAGCGTCAACGTTTAAATCTTTAGCGTATACGCTTGTGTCATTAACGTATACGCTAATGCCGTTAAGGTTAACAAGTGTTAGATTTTTAAGATTTTCTTTAGGAATTAACAATGCTTCATCTAATAGTCTTACTATTCTTCTACTTGTTGCATGTAGATAGTTTTCTTGAATATATAGGTTTGTAACATATCCTTTCTTAAATAACTCTTGATCAAATATACCTAGCTCAACAATATAGTTAATAACTTCTATTGTTTTTTCTTCATCACTTCCAATTTGTTCAGAGATAATAAAACTTAGATCATTGATATTTTCAAACTTATAAAATTGACCATTTTGATATATAAATGTTAGTAATGCATTATAGACTGCATAACCTAAGTATTTATGTCTACCATTTAGCCTTCTTATTTTAAGTTCAGCAAATTCATCTGTTGGCTTATAATAAAAATCTAATCCGTACTTTCGGTGTCTTACCATAATACTTACGCTCTTGTTCTTTCAATATACTCTTTTAAAGCTTCTTCAGTAATTCTGTATTGCTGACCAACTTTAAAAGCTTTAATCTTTTTTTCTCTAATGTATTTTATTAAAGTTGGTCTAGATACTTGTAGTATCCTCATCATTTCAGTTAAGTTGTATACCTTCATTAAATATCCTCTCCTTCTTTTAGTAATAAATCACTCATTATTAATTCACCATCATTTTCTAATCTTTGTATGGCGTGACTATAAATTTCTGTTGTTTTAATATCTTTATGTCTAAGTATTTGTCTTGCTTCTTCAATTGATAAGTTCCCATGTCTAATTAAGTTAGATGCTACACTATGTCTTAGACTATGGGCTGTATATCTTTTATCATCAATATCTATTTGTCTTAAATACTCTTTAACTATTCCTCTAATGCTTCTTGTCCTAAGTCTTGTGTTTTTAATGTTTCTTGCATGAGTTAGAAACAGTGGCTCAAACTCGTCGTTTCTAAGTTCCAAGTATTTAAGCAAATACTTATAAACTTCATCTGATAACTTAACATAGTTATCCTTATCATCCATTCCTTTTCCTTGAATGTATAAAAGGTTATTACCTTTAATACTTGAAATGTCAGCAACATTTGCTCTTTCAACTTCAATAGTTCTAAGTCCTGTTGTCATCATCAATAATATTAAAGCGTGGTTTCTTAGACCAATTAAACTATCAGTCTTTGATTCTGATAGTTTGGCTAGTCTTCTTAGTTCTTCTAGACTAAAGGCTCTTCTTTTAAAAGTGGGTTCTATTCTTGCTCCTTTCACTCCTTTAGTAATATCTTTATAGATTTCTTCACTATCAAGAAATCTAAAGAACCCACGTATTACAACAATCCTTTTTTGAATACTTGCAGATCTAACAGTTTTACTAATATATTCTTTATAGTCTAAGATGTCTCTTTTTTCTGGCAATAAAATAAATCTTACTTTTGAATACTTAATAAAATCACGTAATATCTTTTCGTATGATTTGATTGATGAAGACTTTAAGTCTAGTGAACTAAGATATTTAGTAACTAATAAATCAAAGTTTATAAATTCTTTTCTCATTAGTTAACTCAACACTTTCAATATACTTATTTTCAAGTACATAAAACTCTTCTAATGTTAAATCTAATACTCTAGCAATCTTAGCTGCCATTCTAAGTGATATGTGTTTACCACGATGGCCATTTTCAAATTGTGAGTAATATTGGTAGCTAACATTAGATTTTCTAGCGACTTTTCTTTGTGATAAGCCTAAAACTTCTCTTCTTTTTGTTAAATATGTTCGCATATGTCACACTCCTTTTCATTTTTTTTGTGTACCTCCATGATAAACAAATAAACAACGAAAATGTGGCGCTTGCCGTAAGTTATTGCCGAATATCACAAGTCTTTCGTGATACATACACGAAATAGATTGCGTGTATCAATAAATGTTTACCAACAGTTTATTTATTAATACGTAATGAAAATGTATAAATATTAATCGGCAAGACATTTCGTATTCTTTTGTTAAAAATGTGTTAAACTAGTAAATATACGAAAGGAAGTGCGTATTTGATGAAAAAACTACTAAAAAGTACTGAAAATTGGCTTTATGTTGGTATTGATCCAGAAATTAGAATATCGAGAGGATTAACACAAAAAGAGTTAGCTGATCTAACTTTAGGTGAAATATCTGTTCGTACTATTCAAAACTATGAAAATGGTACAACTGACATTGGTGCTAAAAATCTTTTATTACTTAGTGAAATATTAGAAACTACTCCTTCTACTTTACTCAAAGTTCCTGTTGAAAATATTTGATAACGAATATGATAAAATTCATTTATATAATGATACCGGCCATATGTTTAGACCACTAGTTAATGAACCTCCGTATAAGTTTAATCATAATTTAGGCAACTCCAGAAACATCGGTTACTACATATTAAAAGAAGACTCACATTTATTAGGTGTGCCAAAAGGGGCTAAAATTATCTTTGATATTGAATGGGATTATAAAAACTTGTTTACAAATGGTAAAAAAGAATTTATTGGTATTACTTTGGAACTTGGAAAAAATATTAGAGATTTCCATTTAACAAAGTTTATTGATGCTGGTCATGAAAGACGCATTCACAACTACATCTTCTTCGATCGTTATGGCTTTCCTCTACAAATTGCTCAACATGATTTAGAAGATGTCTTATTTGCTGTAGTTAAAAAGGTAATCATAGATTTTTAATGGAATTTGATAGCAGTTGCACTATATCTTTATACTAATTCTCTTGATATAATAAAGGTGGCAATAAAATTAAATCCTGTACTTCGGTCAAAGGTGTCTCGCAATTTTGCGGGACTTTTTTGTTCTATAAACAAAATGTTCAATTTATAACTTGCTATTTAACACAATGTACGCAAACATACACATCGACAAAGTAAGGGAGGGAATTAATTTTATGCAAGAAAAAAGAGATGTTTTAGTCATTGAAGCTACTAAGCCTTACATAACTAATGACTTAAAACCAAAAGAAAATTTAAGAGTTTGTGCGTATGCAAGAGTATCTACTAACCAATTAGATCAGATTAACTCCTATAATGCTCAAATTGAAGAATATTCAAAAAGAATCAAAGAAAATCCAAATTGGGTATTTGCAGGACTTTATAGTGATGAAGGTATTAGCGGTACTTCTTATAAAAAGCGTAAAGGATTTAATAAAATGCTTGCTGATGCAAGAGCAGGTAAGATTGATAAAATACTTGTTAAATCTATTTCTAGATTTTCTAGAAACACAATTGACTCACTTTCAATTATTAGAGAACTTAGAAATATCGGTGTTGAAGTGTTTTTTGAAAAAGAAAACATTTCATCACTAGACAGTAAAGTGGACTTTCACTTAACTATCTTCTCTTCTATTGCCCAGGAGGAGTCAAGAAACATATCAGAAAACATTAGATGGGGAATTAGAAAAGGATTTAAAAGAGGAAAGATGCGAGTCGATACTAAAAGGTTTTTAGGTTATGACAAAGGTGAAGACGGAAATTTAGTTATTAACCCTGAACAAGCGGAAACTGTCCAATATATCTTTATGCTTTATTTACTAGGTGAGTCATACAATAGTATTTCTAAAAGATTACTTAAAGAAGGTAGACTAAATGGAGCTGGTAAACTTTCATGGAGTATGGCTGGTATTAAAAAAATGTTAAGAAACGAAAAGTATGTCGGAGACTTAATATTACAAAAAACAGTTACTGTTGATTATCTAACAAGAAAAACAATTAAGAATAATGGTGAAGCGCCAAAATATTATATTAAAGATAATCACCCTGCAATTATCTCTAGAGAACTTTTTGATACTGTTGGTGAATTAATGAAAAATAAAAGTACACAAGGTAAAAACCGTATTAATTCAGCTAAGTATCCACTTAGTGGTTTAGTTTTCTGTAGTGAGTGTGGCAATAAGTTAGTAAGGAATCACTACAGATACACTAACCACATTAGAGTTGTTTTAACTTGTAAAAATAATGGCACTAATACTCAAAGGTGTTCAATGTATCCAATTGATAACGATTCTTTATATATGTTAGTCGACCGTGTAGCAACGCTAATGGGTTATACAAGAAAAGAATCTATTAATGGACTACTTGATGGTATTGGTCTTAAATACGATGAAGATGTACACTATGAGAAAATAAACGAACAAGAAAATGAAATATTAAGAAATGAACAAGCAATTAAAAAAATGATTGACTTTAGATTGCAAAGTGAAATATTACAAGATGATGAATATTTAATTGAAGTTTATGAAAGATATAAAAAGAATATTGAAGTTGCTAAAATGAAAATTGAAAGTTTAAAACATGATCTTGCAGCTAAAATTGCTGCAAACACTAAATTAAACTTTTTAAAAGATTATTTAAAAAGTGAAAAACTACTTTATAAGGAACAAGTGGCTTACTTCTTAAAAAGAATTATAGTGCTTGAGCCACACTCAGTTGTTATTGTTCAGGGAGATTTTGATATCCCTGATAAAACATTTTTAGACAACATGAAATACATTATTAACTTACCAGCAATTAAAGAAGGTGAAGTTTATAGTGAAACTAGAAATGAGATGTATAAGTATAAAGTAGTTAAATACGATGAAAGGATTTTAGATATATGAGAAAGAATGTATGTGCATACGCTAGAGTATCTACTAAAGAAGATTTACAATTAAATAGTTTAGATAATCAAGTAGGCGTTTATGTTGAAGAAATAATATCAAACCCAAACTATAACTTTGTTGGGATTTATGCAGACTGGGGTAAAAGTGGTACTTCTACTCATGCTAGAGATGAGTTTAACGAAATGATCGAGGCAGCAAGAAATGGATTTATCGATTTAATACTCGTTAAATCCATTTCTAGGTTTTCGAGGAATACCGTCGACTCACTTAGTTTAGTTAATGAACTTAGAAACTTAGGTGTTGAAATATTATTTGAAAATGATAACATTTCTTCTTTTGACTTAAGTATTGATATGATGTTATCTATTATGAGTGCTTTTGCTGAAGAGGAAGCTAGGCAAATTAGTGAAAATATTAAATGGTCACATAGAAGACGAATGCGTGAAGGTAAATATACAATTGTAACTAAACAAATGTTAGGTTTTACTCGTGATGAGTATGATAATCTAATTGTCGATGAAGATGAGGCAAAAATCATTAAACTTATCTATAAACTATATTTAGATGGTTATGGTATTTCAAGAATTGGTAGACACTTAGAAAGTAAAGGATATAAAACTGTTACTGGTAATACTAATTGGACTAATGGAACGATAGTAAACATTTTAGAAAACGAAAAGTATAAAGGTGATGCAACACTTCAAAAGACTTTTACACCTGATTTTAAAAGTAATAGATCAAAAGAAAACACTGGTGAATTACCAATGTATAAAGTATTTGATACTCATCCAGCTATTATTGATGATGAAACTTTTGATAAAGTTCAGGAACTTAGAAGAATAAAATCAATTAAATATAAAGGAGCGAAAAGTAAATACAAGAGCAGACCAGAATATACAAGTTTTCTAACTTGTTACTACTGCGGTAAAAACTTTAATTATAAAACAAATAAAAATGCTAGTACTTATGCAGAGAAACACTTTGTCTGTTCTACTAACTTAAGAGAAAAGATATGTATAGCTGATATGGTATCACTTAGTGTATTTGAACCAGCACTTCTTAAACTAATTAATTTAGTTATTAAACATAAAAGAAACTTCTCTAAAGATATTGAAGAGTTAATGCTTAAAAATGAAAAGTATATTTATGTTAAAAATAGCTATGAAGAGTTAAACGCTAAGGTTCAAGAATTAGAAGAGAAACTAAAAGAGTTGAACAAAGACTCAAATAGTTTTAATGAAGCCTTAAAAGGCCAATTAAAGGCTGAATTAAAGGAGTTGTTGATTGAAAGGTCAAAGTATTATAAGTTGCTTGCTACTACTTATAATATTGAAGCCTTTATTAAGCGTAAAAGAGCATTATTAGAAAAATTCAATGAACCTACCAGTGATGTTAATGAGTTTCCATTTAGAGAGCTTTTTAGTGGTGTAACAGTTCTATCACCTAGCGAGGTAGTATTTCATTTAGGATTCATTGATCATGATATAGAAAAAGAACCATACTTAGAAAGTACAGTTCCTTATATATTTAGACGTGGAAAGAAAACATTTACATTTTATTTAGTTGTTTGAATTAACTTTATCTTGTTAAAGCATAACACCCATTAAAAAAAGACACTCATAAAAAGTGCCTTTAACAATAAATATTAATCTTTTACATTTACAAATATTTATTTACGCTATCAAACCAAGACTTTTCAAAATGGATAATTCTTTCAACATACTTAGAATCGTCTATTAATTCTTGTTTTGTAAGCTTACTTAACTCTTCCCACTCATCTTTATTAAATATGTAGGTAGCGTTATCTGGAAGCATACTTTCAACAATAGTATATTTGTTATTTTCATAATTAAAAGCAATATAACCATTGTACTCTTGCATGCCAATAGTGATTGTTGTTGGATTACTGTCTTGTAAATGTTTTATATAAGATAAACTTCTTGTTCGTTTTTTTGTAGTTTGACCAGTATATATTCTTTCTATTTCTTTGATTAAATTACCAGGAGCAACAATCTCCCAATCAACCTTATTAGTAATAGGTACAATAATACTAATGTCTTTATCAAGTATAATAAAATCATCAAACAAGTCATTAAATAAATTGATATAGAAACAAATCAAGTCATTGTTTACATCACTTTTTAAAAGTTTTTCGCTTATTACATAAACATCGCCATCGATTTTTGTTTTACTTAACCTTACTAGATTAGGTGTTGTGTAATATCTTTTATATCTTTCTCTAGTATAAAAAGATACTCCAGTATGTTCGTTCCCATGCCAGTCAGTTCTTCGCCAATTTATTTCAACTTGATATTCTTCCATTTCCGTTTTATCAATTAACTCTTTACCTTGTATATTTTCTAACAATATAAGGTGTTTATCATCAGGTTTTGGTACAGAATATTCATCTTCGATATTAAGTTTATCTAATAATTCATTTAAATTATTTGTGATTTTAGTTCCTAGGTAAAAATGTTCTTTATCATTAACTCCAACAACATATCTGTTGTGCTTTCTTACTCTACTTCTTTTCTTCATATCTTCTTTTCCCCTTTTCCGGGTTGAAAACATGCACATATTATGTTAAAATTTATTTGCTGACAATTATTAACCTAATTGTACATGAAAGCGCAGATACACCCTATTTGCGCTTTTTTTGTTCTTTAAATATTCAAGTGACTATAATTTAGTCATTTTATCGTTTCAATCTTTTCAATAAATTTGTCCATGTTGCTCGAAGGATTTTCATTCCATGATTTAGAGGAAATATTCCTTATATTTTCTTTTGCCAAATCCACTTCTTCAACATCAATTTGATTCATAATTTTTTCTCTGTTATTTTTGTTTTTATTTGTAGCCCAAGATTCTACTGCAAAATGGGTTTTAATGTGTTTGTTATAATCTCTAGAATAAATTATTGAGGATGAAAAGTTTATTTTGTGGTTTAAAAGCCACGTTTCAAAAGATCTGTTGTTATAAAAAATATTGTAATTAGTGTTATTTATTAAGTTTGCTAACTTTTGATATCTATCGCCTGATTTAACATTATCTATATCTAAAATTAAAAAGACGTTTTCTATATTATCTAAGTGCTCTTTTAGTTTGATTTCAAAATTATCCTCGTCGCCTTTTTCAAATTTCAAATTAACATTTTTAAAGTAATCTATTTTTTTTAATCTGTTAATATAATCTTCTTCTGTCTCCCCATCACCGATTATAATAACTCTTGGTTTAATTTCACGTTGTGGTCGTCCCCTTCGTTCTAACCTCTTTCTACTCACCAGAAAACTCCTTAATAACATTATAAATATTTGTTGATGGGAGAGGAACAATTTTATCTTCAACATACATCTTCTCAAAGTTACTTGTATTTCTAATGTCTTTCTCTTCAGAATTAGCTTTAAAATCATTCAAAGATATAATATCAACATCGTTGTAATCTCTAACAACAAAATTAATTTGATCTTTTCTAAAAAGTTGATTAGACAATAGATTTACATCATGTGTAGTTATAATAAATTGTGCATTACTATTTGCTTGTGAATTCATTAATATTGTTAATATTCTTGTTAATTTAAAATGCAGACTTGCATCAAATTCGTCAATTAGTAAGATTCTTCCTTCAAGCAAAGCATTTATAATGTGAACAGAAAGTCTCAGATAATTGTTTGTTCCGGTTGAATCAAATAACAAAGAAGGTCGGCTGATCAAGTTACCATCAGTTTTCTTGTATATTGATGTTATTCTGAAAGAATCAAGGATTTCTTTATAAGTCTTTTTTCCTTCCTCTTCTTTGTTTAAATCTTTTATTAAGTCAGACTCTAATATTTCATCAATAAAATTATCATCAAATAAATCTTTTTCATCAATCATTATTCTTTCTTCTAAATAAAGTTCTGTTGATTTTATCAATGCGTTTAATATTCTTACTTTTTTAGGATCTTTCATAAATCTATTTAATGTAACAATATTATGAGCATTCTCTTTATTATCAAAGAAAAATAGTTTTTCAAAAAAATCATTGACTTTTTTGAATGGTTCAAATCCTGTCAAATCTTTTTGATATTCTAAAAAATAAGGTACTATTAATTTTCCATAAGGTAAATTGCTAACATTAGTGTTGAAAATATCTTTTTCAGTATATTCTCCTGTAATTTCCCCTTCTAAATCTCTGGAAAACAGCAAAGTATCATTCAAGTATAAATACTCTCCTAATCTTTCTTCATTTTCAAATTCTATTCCATACCCATAATTATTTAAAGAATCATTGAAATCTACTTCAAATCTAATTAAACCATCGAAATCACATGTGAAGTTTTTATACACGTCAAAAGGAAATTTTTCGGCATGTCCAATCTTGAACATTTTCTTCATAATACCCATAGCATCTAATAAAGATGACTTGCCGGTGTTATTACCTCCATATATTATTGCTGTTTTAACATTCTTACTGATTAATCCATTTATATTATTTTCAATTAAGTTCTCCTTTAAGTGAGTAGTATTTTTTGAATCGGTTCTTAAATTTAATTCTACTACTTCACCAAACACTTTAAATCCCGCCACTTTAAAGTTATTTAATAGCATCGTTTGCACTTCCTTTCTATATATATTATACTCGTAAAAACAAAAATGTCAACCTAATATGCTTTTTTATTGCATTTTAACTTCTTACGTTTTATATTTAAGTGTTTCAACCATCTTTTCAAACATTTTTATAATTATATCGATAAGTTAATAATTCTAACATTTACGGATATACATACAGTAAAAAAGGGCATGAGATTTTCTCTCACACCCATCTAACTAACTTAAAACGTAAAAACAGTATATTTTGCTATATATCCGTATGCAACTGCATATTTCTTAAAATTATCATTTATATGCAAATCACAACTTTACAAATCAACAACCCATTCTATAACCACTTATAACCATTAAAAGCCCCTAAATCACAAAGTAAATCGGCCATACATGGCAGGCCCAGCTGGATTTGAACCAACGAGTGACGGAGTCAAAGGTTATTGCATCATATGGAATCAATCTGTATGGTGTTTTTTATTTATTTTAATATGCTAGCCAATATTCGGAGGTGTATTAGTGGCTAGCTAGTACATCTCCTAATGTTTTTTAATAAGGAAACGTGGTCTCCTAACAAACACGAAATAGAAAGAGAGGAAAGAAAGATGGAAACAAAAGAAATTAAAGAAGTAAAATCCGACGTCGGATTTGTGTTGTCAGATGTTGAAAAAACTTATTTTGGAACGTTAGATTTGTTAAATAACGTTTCTAGAATGGAAGATTATCATGAATTGATTAAAAAAAAGATTGATGATATCTTTACTAATTATTTGGAAATAGGGGCTGCTTTGATTGCTGTAGAAAAAGATGAACTTTTTAAATACAGAGGTTATAAGTCAATATTTGATTATGCTATGGATGGGTTTCAGTTGGCTGAAACTACTGTTAGAAATGTAATGGCTGTTGTTAACAAGTTTTGTGAGGTGAATGATCGGGGTTATAACATACAAGTAACTCTTAATGAAAAATATAAAGATTTTAGTTATTCAGCTCTTGTTGAATTATTGCCGCTTGAAAATGTTGATTTAGAAGTTTTTAAACCTAGTTTATCTGTTAAAAAAATCAGAGACAAGAAAAAGATTTTGTCTTTTGATAAAGAGTTTGAAAATCTATTTAAGGAAAAAGGCTTTATTTTTGAGGTTATAAAACTTATTGAGAATTATGATTATGCTACTGCTTTTGCTGTTAGAGGTTTTACTGCTTCTAATAAATTTGTAGAGATTGATAAGGATGAAAATTGTTTTTCATCTAAAGTTGAAATTTCTAATAAAGAAACTGGTGATAAGTTTTTTATTGAAGTTGAATTTAGAAGATTAAAATTAAATTTGTGTTTAGAAGCTCCAAAGGGGTCTTGGATTTATTGTTGTGAATATAATGTAAAAAGTTTTGATGTGGTTGTCCCTTTTATTGAAAAAATTGTTTCAAAGTTAAAAGAAAAAGATTTGATTACTCCTGAAGGGTTAAGAGTTAAAGAGTATAAGAAACAGAAAGAAATTGCTTCTAAAGAAAAAAAGTTTCTGTTTATGATTCTGATTATTTTTTAAGTAATTTTAGATTAGGTGTTATAGCTAGGATATTTAAATATATTTTGGATTCTAAAAATAGAACTTTATATTTTAATTTTAATGAAAGTGCTAGAATTGTTTCTTTTTTTGAAAGAGATGTAAAAGTTAAAGAAAATCCTAGATTGTTTGAATATATTTTGGATGAAAATAATCGAGTTAAAGAGTTTTCTGTTGGTCTTGAGGTAGTTAGAAAATATCCAGGTCTAAATGATAAGATTTCTGAAATTAATTCTGCATTAGATTATTTTAATAAATTTTTAGATTCTTTAGATGGTTTATTTGATGTTCTTTTTGATGAAGAAGAAGATGAAAGCGAGGATGAAGAATAATGAGAAGTTTTTACGTTATTTATGATGTTTTAATTGCTGATACTTCAGCAGATGCAGAATGTAAGGTAGTTGATTTTTATAAAGACAGTTTTTATTTAGTGTCTAATGTTTATGAAATAGGTGGTGTTTTATGAATCCAATTAGTAGAGAATTTCAATTTAAAAAAGCAACTATAACTTATACTGCGCCAAGTATGAAGTGTTTGTATGGCTAGGTTTGTAAAACTGTTGTAACAGATCATGTTGTTTTGGATATTTGTTTAAGTCAAAGAGAGGCTTATGAAGAAATTGAAAAATACGATAATAGAAAAACTATTGAAGAATTAATGGGGGTAAAGAAACTAGAAATTCTTCAGCTAGATTTATTTAATGAATAGGCCGCTTAGAGTGTAATATGTAGAAATTAAATCCTTTGAAAAGAAAATTGCGAGAAATAAGATTCCGCAAGAGAGTAATTCAAAGTTCTAATAATAAAAATCTTTTGGAGTCATCCGTTAAATGACAAATATTAAGAAGGAGGAAAAAGGATTTATGAATCATTTATCTAAATTGTTTGTTAAATTAACTAGCAAGACTTTAGAGGCTACTGGGACTGATGCGACTGAGCCTGCAGTTACTGGTATTGAGTGGATTAAAGCTAATCCAGTTCAATTTACATTAATTATTTTAGGATGTTTAGCCGTTTTAGGCGTTGGCTATTTAGTTTATAAACAAGCTAAAAAGAATCCTAGACGTAGACGTTATTAATAACGTAGTATTAGCAATTTAAGTAAGGAAACGTGGTCTCCTAATAAACACGAAAAGAAAGAGAGGAAAGAAAGATGGAAACAAAAGAAATTAAAGAAGTAAAAGAAAATGTATTTATTAAACTATCAGATCTAACTGATAAAGTTTTAAAGAAACAAGGTTTTGAAATTAAGAACGTTGTTTTAGAACGTAGACCAACAAAGAATGGTTACAGATATTCTATCAAAGTTGATTTGCATGAAATGTTAAATATTGAGTTATCAGTTCCACCTAGGTTTGTAACTGAAGATAGATTTAATCTTATTTTATTGAAATTAGGATTAGATCAAAAAGATAAATTAGGTAGAACTAGAAATAAGTGGGTTGTTAAAGCGTCTGTGAGGTTTGTTAAAGGTTTAACAAGTCAAGATACAGAATATCAACAAATTGAGATTCTTTTTAAACAATATTTATACGAAAGTCATTTCTTCACATCTGATCAACAAAGAGTTCTTGAAGAGTTAATTAATCAAAAGCTTATTAAAGTTGATTGGTCTGAACGTCCAGACAAAATTGATATTGAAGTAGATCTTGATAATCAATTTGTGTTTTAACTAAGTATGTAAGGTGGTGATGGAATGCAAGTAATTGCGATAATTTTTTCATTAATAGATATACTCCTTTTAATTTATATAATTGTTATTTATTTAAAACGTTGTTTCTATCACCACCGTTATTCACAAACTTTATGGATAATTGATAACTTTGGTTATTTAATTTCCGTTTCTGGGAAAGTTAAAGTTGGTAAGTCAAGTTTTTCTAACGGCTTGAAACATGCTTACGAAGAGTTGATGATTAGTAAGCTTATGAAAAAGATTAAGGATGTTAAGATAAAGTTTTATAAAACTAATTTTACGTTATTAGATGCGTTTGTTTTTGAAAAAATAATTTGTCATTTAGAATGTTATGGAAGAGTTCGATTTAAAGAATTAGCTGAGATGGTTATTTATGAGTTCAAATTAAATGATAAGTTCGTTTATGATTATATTAATGTTAAATCAATTTTTAAATTAATTGTTGAATATGTAGAAGCCTTTTATTATTTGAATATAAATTTTAATTTTGTACAATCGAAGACTAAAACATATTCAAAAATAACAGGTAAATTTAATTTAGAACATAACATTGATTCGCATAAGATATTTGAAGCGTATGTTAACGGGACCTGGTCTATCAATAGATATACGATTGAATTGATGGATGAGGCTTCAGATGAAGTAGAAGCTTCTATTTGGCGACAAATGGAAGATACAGGGGTGAAGGAATTTCGGAGGAAATATGCTCACATCTTCGAGGAAACAAATCGTTTAATAAGCATTAAACAAGATTCTTCAGATGAAGTAAAACGTTTGAGAACGTTATATCATAATAATTTAAATGTTATGCATAAGCCAGTTCTTCGTGGTGTTCATACTAATGTTCAAAGAATTATAAGATGGTAGTTTAAGTTTAAAGTTTCTTTTTATAAATTAAAACATTGGATTATCCACAAGATAAAGTATTTGAAAAGGTATTTTAAGGATGATTACATTACTTTTGTTGAGTACTTGGATAAAAGGTTTGATGTTGGTGATTACATTAGAAAACAAGAACGCATTAAAAAGTATTATGAAATGTTTTTCTTATCTTCTGGTTATTTAGTTTTTAATATAAACGATTACCAGGAACAAGCAGATGTTGGTTCGAGAAATAATGAGATCTTTGAAAATTATATATTATGGTTCCCTGCTCGTTATTGTTGGGGCGTATTTAATCATGTTGAATATTCGTTTTTATATGACGAGTTAAATGAAAAATCTAAATCCATTCCTCAAGAAGAAAATTATTACTATCATGAAGATTATTTTGAGAGGGGTGATAAGAATTATGATGATACAAGTCAACCTTTGGATTTTAATTTTGATTAACGTTTTATTTATTTTCTTATTACTAGTTCTTGATATTGTCTTTGTAATAATGAGAATAAATGGGTATATAAAACAAAGAATGGAAGAGGATGAGAAATTTCTATATTCGCATTATAAAGACTATGAGAGTATTGAAAAATGAAAAAAGATTTTAACGATAATTTAGTTAGGGGGGTAGGTAACACCCCCCTAACTACTAAATATCATATGAAAAAACGAGTCTTGATAGATTACTTATCAATTACGTTCGATTGGTTAGATATAGCTTGGGAGCGAGGTATGTATCATTTATCAAATGAAGAACAGTTGTCGGATTTAAATGAAATTTTAGGCAACGGAAAAATGCTGCCGGTTATAGATCAACGCAAAGGTCTAAACGGTTATGCATCTTCAATAATATTGGGGGAACATATTAGGATAAACTTTGGTGGTTTACATACTGTATCTTCAAATGGTAATGAAACTGCTAATTTATTGATGACTGGCGAGGCATGTAGGGAATTTGCAGATATTTATGGTGGTTCTTTTCACAAACTATTTAAATATTTTAAAAAGAAAGGTTATTTAGCACTTAAAAGACTAGATATTGCAATTGATGTGTTTGATGATTCAATTATAGATATCTATGATTTATCAGAATTTGTTAGAAAAGGACATTATACATCGCCAATGAGTAAATTTAATTTAATAGAGTCTGGTAGAAAAACGAGTTCTGATGGTGTTTTAAGTGAAAGTGATGGTTTTACAATTACTTTAGGTTCACAAGGAGGTAACCAACTCCAAATTTATGATAAGAAATTGGAACGTCAAGCGAAGAATGTTAAAGATTTAGATGTTGATATTTGGTATCGCTGGGAAATGCGTTTAACTGACTCTAAAGCGGATGCTGCAATGAGTTTATATGTTTTAAATGTTGAAGATGATAATTCTAAAGCATTTATGAGTTTTGCATCGAGTGTTTTGTTAGGTATGTTTAAACCTAGAATTGTTAATAATAACACTAGTAATTTGAGTATGTGTGAGGTTTGGCAACCTTATTTAGATTTTATTAAGGATGTTGAAGAAATTGATTTAAAAACAAAATATGATTTGATTAATACGACAATTGAGAAGAAGAAAGATTGGTATGATTATTCAATTCGTTCTACTAATGCACAATTTGCGTTAGCTTTAGATGAGGATGGTTTTATTGATCATATTTTAAAAGGTGTTCTTCAAAGTTTATATGAGTTTGATGATAAGAAACTTCAAGTAGTTAATAATTATCGTTCTAAATTAGGTCAATCTTTGATATCTTGGAAGGATGTTGAGGCACGTTCTAAAAAGATTAAAGAACAGATTGAGAAACTTAATTATAAAGGTGTAGACACTAAAGAATTAGCAAAGAAATTCTTTGGTGAATTGATTGTTGAAAGAGAGGAAGATTAGTTATGAGCTTAACTGCTCATGATATTACTAGAGAACATCGTTTGAAAAATAATAAACGGTATAAGAAGTTTGAAAGACGCGCAATTGCGCATCACAATTTAGAAATTGAGGCTTTAAAACGTGGTGATAAGAAGAAAGCTCAGTATCACGAAATTTTAAAGATGGATTATTTTTTGACTGGTAGGAGTGAATTGCCTAAAGGCTATAAGGATGAACTTTATAAGGCTTTGAATGGTAAAAAAAATAATTTTAAAAAGTATTTGAATTCTGAAGGTCATATAAAGTTTTAAAAGGAGTTAATGTATGTGAGCAAAAAGAATAATAAAAAGAAAAGAGGAAGTAAAATTCCTCAAAGTAAAACTGTTGTTCAAAGATTTTATATTCCTTTAAAACATCCGCATTTTGTTTTAGCGGAAAGGGATGATAAATATGCATCAGTTGGTTTAACTACTAGTCCAAGTAATAGGAGCAATTATATTGCTTTAAATAAACGTTTTGCTAAAAGCAATAAGGTTAGTTATGTTCAAAAGACAATTAAAATTGATAGTAAAGCTCGTTATTCTAAAACTAGAAAGAGAGTAACATTTAATGATAATAATGATGTTAAGACTTTATTAATTCTTGAAAATAAGGCTAAAAAGAAATTGCTATCTAGTAAATAAAAAAAATAAGAATGTAAGGATTATTTCGTCCTTCGGATGCAATTAAGCAAACGACATTCTTATTTGAAGATATTTTAACATAAATAATTTTTAAAAGCAAGTGTTAATAAGGAGGTTTTTTAATTTGAAAAGGAAATTTGGTTGGTTTGTTGTATTGTCTTTTTTTGTGATATTAATAACAGGATTTTGGTGGGGACCTAAGTTTATTGAAATATTTGAGAATGTACAAGAGTCAAATATTAATGTTAATGGTTCTAATTTAGAAAATGAACCTTTTAATAATTACACTTCTAGATCTGTTGTGTATGTTTTAGTTGAATCTGTTAAGGGAACTTCTAAAGTGACAAGTCAAGGGTCAGGAGTTATTGTTGATTATGATGCTGAAGACTTTTATGTTTTGACAAATTATCATTTGTTTGAAACTTTGGATGGTTTTGAGGTTCAGTCTATAAAAATAGTTGATTATTTAAATAATAATTATTATGCAGAAAGTGTTATTTCTAATCAATTAGAAGAGATTGCATCTGTAACGTATGATTTATCTTTATTAAAGGTAAAAAGAATTGATACAGAGATATATGAAGCATTTAAATCAAGGATAACGATAATTCCTGGATCTATTGTTCATTCAATAGGTTATCCACAAAATGAACGTTCGTTTACTTCGGGAACATTTTTACAAATGGAACGTAGTTATGGTTTGCCTTTTGATTTAATAGCTCATGATAGTTATTTAAATAAAGGTTCTTCTGGAGGGGCGTTGTTAGATAAAAATGGTGATTTGTTAGGTATAAATGTAAGAGTTTTATATACACCTGAAACAGAAGAGTTTTATCAAGGATATGCGATACCTTTAGAGAAAATAGAAGAATATTTAGGAATGTTTAATTTAAGATTGGAGGAAAGGACATGAAATTAAAGAGGTTATTTAAATTAAGTTTTTTATTTATTTTTGTTGTGGTTTTTTCTTTATTGTTTAAAAAAGAAGAAATCAAAATTGGGGCGTCTTCAACAACTTATTTTAATGTTTGGGTTGAAGGAGAAAATGGAACAGGGGATAATGCACTTTATGATTGCAGAACAAGTGTTTTTTCGTTAGGACAGGCTGGTGAAACAACATATTTTTATGCATCTGAACAAGATCTTTTTGGTAATAATGTTTTACATCAAGTAACTGGTAATGTTCAAATTACTTTAGAACCTAATGGAAAGATGAAAATTGCGGGAAAAGAAGGTAGTTATTTAAAGTTATACATGAATTATACAGGAAATAGTGGAGAATTAACTCTTTATAGAACAGGAACGTCTCAAACAGTATTAATTACTCATAATAATTCAGACATGACATATATGTGGATTTGTACCGCTGGATTAAGAGAAGGAATTTCTGGCCAAGAAAATTTTGTTGCTAATGTTGATGAGCAAAAACCAGTAACTTTTTTTCAAGGTTTTTTGTACGCGTTTGATAATTATGATGGTGATTTAACTAGTGATATATATAGTTACTGATAATTATACACCTAATAAATCTGTTTTAGGGACTCATACTGTGACTTTTGGAGTTGAAGACTCAAGTGGTAACGTATCAACTTTTGCTATTAACATTACAGTTGTTGACGTTACTAAACCAACTATAACTGGTAGTACGGTAAAGGTTCAAATTAGTTATACTCAAACTTGGAATATTAATGCGTTTAAATCAACGCTTGTTGCAAGTGATAATTATGATACTTTAACTAATGCTGATATTACGATAAAAAGTGATGGCTATACATCAAATAAAACAAATTTAGGGACATATAATGTTGTGTTTAGTTTAAAAGATTCAAGTAATAACGAACAAACGTTTACTAAACAAGTTGAAGTAATCGATGACATTGCGCCAACATTCAGTGGCCAAACAAGTTATGTGAAAAATATTACTGGAATTTTAACAGTTAATGATATTAAGGGAAATTTAACTGCTACAGACGCTAAAGACGGGAATAGAACTGCATATATAACAGTTAAGTCTGATGGTTACACTGGTAAAGGGCATATTGTTGGGACATATACCATTGTGTTTGAAGTAAAAGATACTAAAAATAATACTGCAACTTTAAATGTTACTGTTCAAGTGATGGATAATATTCCTCCTGTTTGGTATGTGGCTGACGGGACATCAATTGTATTAATTCCGCCTATGCAACTTACAAGAGCACAAATTATTGATTTGTTAGTTAAAACAGGTCAAATTGATGTTGGTTCTACATCAAATGTTAGTTTCTTTTTGGATGAATATGCGGGAAATGAAGATGAACCAGGTATTTATAATTTAGGGTTTAATTTTAGTAGTGCTTCAGGTCATTCAAGTGTTCATAATTTTACTATAACTGTAGCATCTGTAAATGATGGCGATGGTGGAATAACAATTGAACCGAGATCTAATGTAGGAAATACTTTATTTTGGGTTGGTGTTTGTGTTGTTGTTATCGTTATTGGCATTGTTATTCTTAAAAGGAGAAGATATTAATGTTTAAGAGGTTATTAACAAGTTTTATATTATTTATTGGTTTAAGTTTATTTGTATCTACAATTAAAGCTCAAGAAATAGAAATAACTTGGGAAGATTATTTTACTGAAATAACGCCTGGTGTGTATGAAGAAAAAGAAACTCGTTATATAACCAATGTAACTAAAGAATTTGAATTAAAAGCGGGGTTTTTCAGTAATATAACAAAAATAGAAATTGGTGTGAAAGATATTTATCCGCCTTTTGAAGGTGATGCTTGTTTATATTGTGAAAATTCTTTAGATTGTGTTGTAAATAATTCAGATTTTTCTGATGCACAGTATTTTGAGTTTGAAGGTATAACTTTAATAACACAAAGGTTTGTTGTTAAATATCAAGAGGCTGGTCATTTAAGTGGAAATGTTGTTAATTATACTTTTACAGTTAATAATCAAGGCGCAAGAGATTTGGCTATGCAAATGTCTATGTCTGCTGATGGTGCTTTTATAGATCCAATAACTATTTTTAGATTTAGAATTAGTGGAACTCCAAAACAACGTTTAAATCAGACAGTTGATTTAGTTCCTGAGGTGACATTATTAAATGCTGGTGCACTTTGGCATGAGGAACGTTATGTTTCGGGGTTTGAACGTGCATACGTTTATATGCAAATATATAATGGTCAAAAATGGATTAAGACAGGTTTAGATAATAAGATAGCTTTAACATATGATTCGAGATTTGATATTAATGAATTTGTTTCAAGTAGATCTATTAAGGCTCCTCATGGTTATAATAAATTAGTTATTAATGTCGGTTCAAATAAATATGTTTATAGTAATATGACGCATATTATATTGGTGGCTGATGGAATTAGTGTTTATGTTAAAGATGGTGATTATGGTGTTAAGTTAAAGAGTGTTGATGCAGAAACACAAATTTATTGGGAAAAAACTATAGACACTTCTAATGATATAGTTATTGCTGGGTGGAATGAGTTACCATTAGGGACACAAAGTTATAATGATATTAGTTCTTTTGAGGCGATTGAGGATGCAACACCAGTGTCTTTACTGGTAAAAGAGGGTGGTTATTATGATATTAGGATTAAAATTGGTGATGAGTATTATTTATCTCAAAACACATTAATTCCATCTAAAGTTAAGGGTTATCAAGATGTTTATGCTTTTTATTTTTCTACTAGAGAAGCACGTTTTATTTGGTTTTTCTTTAATAATGTTGATACAGTGGCTAAATCGTTAGTGAATGATTCTTGGTTAATTTGGAATTTAGATACTGGAGAGTGGAATCAAGTTATTCATTCAACTATACATGGTTTACCTTGGTATGATAAGGATGTAGTGTTTGCACCAAACGTTTATTCGGATATATCAATTCCATATCCAATAGATGATGTTATTTCGATAACTGTAGATTTTGAATATCGTTATCATTATGTTTTTGATATAAGATATATGAGCGGTTATTATGGAAAATGGCAAGCTAAACAAATTGTTTTGAAAAAAGGAGCAACATCGACAGAAGAAGTTGGATGGTGGAATTGGGTTTTGGTTGGATATTATGCTGCTTTAAAAACAATTTACAATTATGCAACCGGGAATAATATTATTGACAATATTGAGAATATAGATCATATAGTGAATGATGATTATAAAGTTAACTTTATTAACTCTTTAGAGGAGAGAGGTTCAGGAAACTACACACAGGCAAAAGTTTTTCCTCCTGGATCAAGTGTTTACAGATTACATCTAGGTACTTTTAATAAAACTGGTTCTGATGGAGTAGAAGTTAAGGATGTATTATATTCTAATTTTACATATGAATATAATGGGGTTGAATATAGTGAACCATTTCCGCAACAGGCAACACCAAATCCACTTCCAGAATATTCTAATGATGAAAATAGGAGACCAGGGTTTTGGTTTAAGGTTTGGATGTGGATAATGAAAAATCCTGATCTAGCAATTACTATTGTTGTTGTAACAGTTGTAGTATTTGTTTTTGGGCCATTTATTATTGGAATGTTAGGAAAATGGAGACGTTCATTAAGAAAGTTAAATAGTGGTCGTTATCGACGTTGATAAACTAAGTTTTATTAAAAGGAGGGGGTAAGAAATGAGAGAGATAATTGAAATAGGGAATCACATTTTGAATATATTAAAATATATAGTTCCGGTGTTTTTATTATTAATAGCTTTGTTTTTTACTTTGGGTTTATTTAGAACATATTTTAAAGCAACTAATGCGGTAAGGGAATTATCCGCAAGGCCATCAAGTTTTATAATTTGGATAATAATAGGAGTGGCGTTATTGTTTGTGTGGTTCAAGTGGGTAGTTCCAATATTGCCATTTTGAGTTTTAGAAAATAGGTCAGGGTGATTTAAGGTCAAATGGTTTTGCAAAAAGAGTGTTAATATGTTAAAATTAATTTGGTTTGGGATTATGTTATATTTCTTTTATGAGATATAATATAATCTCTTTTATTATGCATAGAACAATTTTAACAATTAATGCTGCAAAATTTTTCTTTTTCATAAAATCACCTCCCGAAGGGTTAAAACCATAACTTGTTTATGGTAATTTTTTGTTAAAGGTGTATTTTATGGAAAAGAATAAAAGTGATGGGTGGCTAAAACTTGAAATTTTTAAAATCCTTTTGGTAAAACGGTTTTTGTTTGTTTCTTTAGCTTAAGAAAGAAAGGATGAAAAAAATGTTAATTAAAGAAATGATTAATAATTATTTAAGTTATGTAAAAAGACAGTTTGAATATGGAACTTTTAAGTTCTATAGAAATCATTTAGGCCATTTTGAGAGATGGATTAATAATTTAGGTTATTATCGAG
This sequence comes from Acholeplasmatales bacterium, assembly GCA_050949105.1. Taxonomy (GTDB): domain Bacteria; phylum Bacillota_I; class Bacilli_A; order Acholeplasmatales; family UBA5453; genus DUQU01. The sequence goes on along the minus strand of JBMNFC010000010.1, from coordinate 84,085 downwards.
TTGGTGAGTTGCCAGAGAATATATTTGATGATTATATTTTTGATATGAAGAAAACTTGTTCCAATTTAACAATAAATAAAAGAATTGGAATAATAAAAAGAATGTTTAGAAAATCAGACGTCGGATTTCCTAATTTATTTAAAATTGAAAAGTTTAAGGAAAGAAGAAAGACGTTTGATATGTTGTCTAGGGAACAACTTAAGAGGATTAACAATTACATGGATTCTTTAGATCCAAGAGTGAATAATAATTTAATGTATAATTGTTTAATTAGGTTGTTGACAGAGACCGGGGCCAGGATTAATGAGATATTAAACATAAAGAAGAGGAACGTTAAAATATATGATGATTATGGAACTATATTATTAACAAAAACAAAAAACAACACAGATAGAACTGTGCTGTTTTCTTATAGTTCGATAGAGTTAATAGAAAAAACTATTAATGATAGCGATAGTGAATATTTATTGTTTAATAAGCTTAGAAATAGACGGGCCGCTTATTGCGACGTTAGATATTTAATGGGAATGTTAAAAGAAAAATTAAATATTGATAAGTTGCATCCTCATATGTTTAGACATTCGATGGCTACAATATGGTTAGAAAATGGTGCGGATTTAAAAAGTGTTATGACAATTTTGGGCCATAGTAATATAGAAACCACCAATAGATATTTGCATCAAAATCCAAAACATATAACAAAGTTATATGTAGATAAGTTTAAGATCTAAAGTTTTTAAGTTTTAAAAATAGGTCAGGGTGATTTAAGGTCAAATGGTTTTGCAAAAAGAGCGTTAATGTGTTAAAATTAATTTGGTTTGGAGATTGTTTTATGCTTGAGAGATTAAGTATAGGATAATCTCTTTTATTATGCATAGAACAATTTTAACAATTAATTTTGCAAAATTTTTCTTTTTCATAAAATACACCTCCCGAAAGGGTAAAACCATAACTTGCTTATGGTAGGTTTTAATTAAAGGTGTATTTTATGGAAGGGATAAAAGTGATGGGTGCTAAAACTTAAGAATTTTGGATTTTTTTTATTTTTGCTTGACAACAACAAACACTATAATGTAAATATAGATGTTATAAAACTTCTTTTGAAGTAACAGCATGAACTCCTTTAAATCCAAAGAGATCATTTGGAGTGCATTTAAATATTTCACATAATTTAATTATTTGTTCTGGGTTTGGTGTGGTTAATCCTTTTTCCCAACCAAAATATCCTTGTTGAGTTATTCCTAATTTTTTAGCAACATCTCTTTGGCTTAGTTTAGCCTTTTCACGGTATTCTTTAAGTTTTAAAATATTCATAATTATACCTCCTAAAATAAAATATTTTAAAAAACGTTTGACAACAGTAAAAAACTGTTATAATATAAATATGGATAGACAGTTGTTTGCTGTCGTTAATTATTAAAATAAAGCCAGTTTAAATTTCTGGCTAGATTCTATATGGCAGGCCCAGCAGGATTTGAACCTACGAATGACGGAGTCAAAGTCCGTTGCCTTACCGCTTGGCTATGGGCCTATATTTTTATGGGGCGGCTGACCGGAATTGAACCGGCGAGTGTCGGAGCCACAATCCGATGCGTTAGCCACTTCGCCACAACCGCCATGCCATATCATTATACTATATTTTTAAAAAATGTAAAGTCTTTAAAAAATAAAACACCAAAAAATTCTTTTTAAAGACTTTTACAAGATATAAATAACAATTTATATTTGGCAAACCAGTTAATCTTTGATACCATTATATTAGTCTTTAATTTAAGGAGGACGTTTTTATGAAATTACTAGGAAAAATATTATTTGCCATAATCGCGATGTTCTTTGGCTTAAGTTTATTTAGATGTAGCCAACAATCAGCCTTTACAGAAGCGGTTAGTTATGAAGCAGATAAGGCAATTAAGAATCATGATTATACATTTTTTAAATCAATATTCCAAGAACGTGCGAAAGATGATTTATTAAATGAAGTTGTTAAGAATGAAAATAATGAAGTATTATTTAATCTTAATTTATTTTTAGTTGGTAGTGAACAAAATAGTTCAATTATCTTCTTATTAGATAGTTATAATAAAGATCCAAGACCGGAATCATTAAAATTAGTTGTAAAAACAAATAAAGAAGAAGCCTTAGAATATGATTTGGTATCGATAGGTAAAGAAAATTGGTATTTACAATGGCTTCATTTAGATAGTTTATATGTAAATCAAACTTTTATTGAAGATATTTTAGATTTTAAAGTCAAAGATGGTGATAAAGTCCTTTATGATTTTAATGATGAATTAAACCCTTTGATTACCGCAAATGAGGCAAATATCCAAGCTTACATTAAAAGACAAAATATCGCAATAAGTTATGTTAAAGAAACAATTAGTAAAGAAACAGCAGTACTAGATGAGAAAGTAAGTTTAAAAGGCACAAGTCAAACTTATAAACAAACATTTAATATCACTTTAGATGAAACAACTGATAAAGAAGTTTATGTTATTGGTAACTTTAATAACTATAACTTAACTGATAAAACATATGAACTTACAAAAGATAAAAAAAATAAATTATCTTATAAAGGCACATTTGATATTACAACTGATGATAAAGAACTTTATTATTACGTTTTAGTTGGAGATGAAGTTATTAGTGAAAATGGTGTGGCAAAATTGTTTACTAGAACTTATGTTAATAAAGATACAAACTTGTTAGATGTTAATATTGAAACAATTAAACCTGTCAAACTTGACAAGTTTAAATATAAGATTTGGATTGCGATGATTGTTTATTTAGTAGTTGTGGCAGTGTTAACTTGGGCAATTTTCTTAAGAAAGAAAAAGCCTATTAGAGCACGATTTACAAAACAAGCCCCACTACCACAAAAAGAAGAAAAACCACTAGGAAATTTAAATTTACGCTCAATTTCTGACATTGAAGAGCGCGATGAAGATCTTCAAGTTCATGAAAAAGAAACAATTATTTCCGTTCCAGTTGAAGATATTGAAGAAGTAGAAACTACAAATGTAGAAGAAGTAGAAACTAAAGCTGTAGAAGAAGAAACAAAAGAAAAATAAAATTGCTTTAAATAAAAACATGTGCTATATTATATGAGCACGTGTTAATTAGGGATATAGTGTCAACGGCAGCACGACTGTCTCCAAAACAGTAAGAGCGGGTTCGAATCCTGCTATCCCTGCCATAAAAATGTTTAATTAGTAAACTAAATATTTGAACAAATCGCCTAACAAGGCGTTTTTTTATTTTATGGTAGTTTGGTAATGATGTGAATTTCTTTCTAAGATAGTTTTTTTAATAATTAAATTGGTGTTTAAAATCTCGTACCAAGGATTCGAACCATCTATATAATCACAGCGATTTCAATGGTGCTTGTTAAAGAAATATTAGGGAGACATTTAGAGGGACATAGGGAGACATAAAGTAAAATTAGAGTATATGCTAAAAAAGGCTGAAGGCGACAAAAGTGTCGTTTCATGCGACAAAAATGTCGTTTTGAGACTAAGGTGGTATTCTGTTTTATAAAACAAAGGGGGAAACATTATAACAGAGATAGTTAATAAATCTGTAAAACACGGAATAAAACTCTTGAAAAAGACGGAATGATATACATAAAAAATAGGGAATTGCGGTTGAATTTATAAGTATACCTGTTTCAGTTGTCCTAAAAATGTGGACGACCGAATTCATGATTCAATTAGATACTTTAATGATAAGGAAGTAAAAGAGGAGAATAGTTATTAATTACACAAAATTTAAATGATGTTGACTTTCAAGATTTTAAGAACTTGCAAAAGTTGAAAGTCTAGAGTATAATACTTTCAAGAAAACAATAATTTTGTTATCTTGAAAGTGAGGTATAGTTATGAAACTTATAGAAAGAACTTTATATTTGGATAGGCTCAAAAGAGTTAGAAATACTCCTGATATTAAAATTATTACTGGTATTAGAAGATCCGGAAAGTCTGAACTTATGAGATCTTATTTAAAATACATTAAAGAAACTGAACCAGAAACAAATATAATAGAAATTGACTATGGTAATTTAAAATATGATGATATAAAAGATTACAAAAGTCTATATTCATATGTCGAAAGCAATTATAAACCTAATACCAAAAATGTCTTAATGATTGATGAAGTTCAACTTTGTCGTGAGTTTGAGATTGCGGTTAACAGTCTTCATAACAGCAAAAAATATGATATTTATTTGACTGGATCTAATGCTTTTTTATTAAGCTCAGATTTATCTACATTATTTACTGGAAGATTTATAGAAATTCCAGTTTTTCCATTTTCATTTAAAGAATACTTACAATATTTTGATATAAAAGGAAATTTTTCTAACCACTTAGAAAACTACTTGAAAGTAGGAGGACTAGCGGGCTCATATTTATATGAAAATAGGGAAGATGCAAATACATATATAAAAGATGTTTATACATCGTTAATTAAAAGAGATTTAGTAGATAGATATAATATTGAAGATGTTTCATTATTAGATACACTAACAGAATTTTTAATGGATAATGTATCAAATCTTACAACCGCTAATAATATATCAAACATTTTAAATAATAAAAAGATTAAGACAAATCATGTAACCATAGGAAATTATATAAAATATTTGTGTAACGCTTTTATGTTTTATAAAGTAAAAAGATACGATATTAGAGGTAAAAAGTATTTAGAAATAAACGATAAATATTATTTGTCTGATTTATCTTTTCGTTATTCAATACTAGGTGTTAGGAATATGGATTACGGAAGAGCTTATGAAAATGTAGTAGCAATCGAATTATTAAGACGGGGATACGATATATATGTAGGTAAACTTTATGAAAAAGAAATAGATTTTATAGCAATTAAAGGTAGCGAAAAATTCTATATTCAAGTATCAGATAACATAAGTAGAGAAGAAACACTAAAAAGAGAAATTGACCCTTTAATTGCTATAAAAGATGCTTATCCTAAAATTATCTTAGCAAATACGACACACCCAATGACAATAAAAGACGGTGTAAAAATATTTGATTTAGCTAGATGGTTAATAGATGATAAGAATTAAATAATTATGTCATAAAAAAGATGAATTAGAATTTGTGGTAGGTTAAAATGAATAAAACAGAAAACTTAAGACTTTATTGTTAATGTTAATATGAAACTGTGCCACTAAATATTAAAACATTTTCAAAAAGGAAAATATAATATCCAAAACAAATAAAAATCTAGTATTTGTTTATTAATTACACTTGCGGTATTTATAGTTGTATATGAAGTCATTATGTATATAAGAAAAAAACTGAAAGACAATCTATCAAAGAAATTATGTCAGAATAGTTATATAGGAAAATGCTGTAGGGGATATAGATATGAAAGTAGTTGTAATTAATGGAACCCAACAAAAAGGTTGCACCTATAATTTTGAAGAATTTTTTCTTGATGAATTAAAGGTGGATGAAAACCAAGAAAACTTGGTTATCCAACAAAACTATATTTTAAACTTTGTAAAATATTACAATCAAGTTTACTTAAAAAAACACCTAAAGATGAAGATTTAAGTGTTGATGTTAAATATTGGTTAAAAAAATGGTTGAATTAAATGAAAAAATAAAAGTGCAAATTAAAATGTTAAAATCGTTGATTAATTTGCACTTTTTAGTTATTTTAAAGAATTAGTGATATCTTCAGCGAGATTATTTAATAATTCAGTTGTTTCATCAGTTAGTTTAGTTACGATTGTAAATGGTGTACCAACTAAAGTATTATCCTTCATATTTGAAAAAGCTTCCTCTAACATTGGAAGTGCTCTACCACCCCAAGTTTGATTAACAACTAAAGAATAATTACGTTTAGTAAATTCATGATACGCTAAATCGCTAACAAAGTAACCTGCGGTAGTATGCAACAAAGTATTATAATTAGGAGCCATAATAACTAAGTTAGAAAATCTGTATACATCAGCTAAGATATAAGAAGAATCAACAGAGTTTAAATCATAGATTCTAATGTTTTTAACACCTAATTTACCTAACGTGCTTGCGAGTTTACTTGCGGCATGAGCGGTGTTACCATACATTGAAACATAAGTAATAATTACACCTTTATCTTCAACATCAAAGTTTGACCATAAATTATATTTTTCTAATAATAAATTAATAATCTTTTTATCTCTATGAACCATTCCATGAAGTGAAAGAAGTAGATCAATTTCTAGGTTTTCAATTTTCTTTAACATAGTCGCAACATTTCTCTTAAATTTAGCTAATACACCTACGAAATATCTTCTTACTTCCGATAAATTAAAATGACCTTCATCACTATATAAATGACCTTTAATTGAACCAAATGCGCCAAATGCATCCGCTGTAAGTAGAATTTTTTGTTTTGGAATATAAGTGATAAATACTTCCGGCCAGTGAACAAGTGGTGCTGATAAGAAACGGAGTGTATTTTTACCAACATTTAATTCATCACCATCTTTAATTAAGTGATACCTATCTTCATAACCAGTTGAGTAAAATTGTTCAAAAAATTTAAATGTTTGTTTAACGCCGACAAACTTTGCATTAGGATATTTATTAAGAATTTCGACAATCGCTGAACTATGATCAGGTTCCATATGGTGAACGACTAAATAATCTAATGATCTTCCATTTAAGGTTGTTTCAACATCTTTAATAAAATCTCCAGTAACTGAACTGTCAACAGTATCAAACAATACTGTTTTTTCATCCAATAATAAATATGAGTTAAAACTAACTCCTTCAGGTAGGGGAATTTTATTTTCAAACTTAGGTAAGAAATGATTACTAATCCCTACATAGTACATTGAATCTGTTAATTTAGTTATATTTTTCATAAATAATTATCTCCTTTATCATTTTAACATTTAAAGACATAAATGTTAGGAATTTGCTTAAAAATAAGACATTTTGACTATTGAAATAAGCAAAAGCATTTTAATTGACCTATCTATTAGATATGTTAAAATATAACCAAAAGGAGAAAATTATGTCTACAAAATATGCATTATTGGGGCTACTCAATATTAAAAAAATGTCAGCTTATGACTTATCAAAATTCGCAAAAGAATCAATTGGTTATTTTTGGAATGAATCATATAGTAATGTTCATCGAACCTTAGATCTTCTTTCAAAAGAAAAACTTATTAAAAGGAGTGAAGAAAAAGGCACCAGAAATAAAAACATTTATGAAATTACTCACAAAGGAAAAGAAGAATTGAGTAAATGGTTATCAAACCACGAGTATTCAATGATTTACAGAGATGAACTACTGCTTAAGTTGTTTGTTAGTGGAAGGGACGATTATAAAGCAATTTTAATTGACCTAAAAAATGTTTTAAACGAACTAAATGCTCAACAAGAAATTTATCACAACATTAAAAAAACAATTCCATATAATTTATCATATGATTTAGTTTTAGAATATGGAATTATTCAAAATGAAGCAACCATTAAATGGCTAACAACAACAATTAAAAAAATAGAGGAAAATTTATGAAAGAAAGAACAATTAATTTTAAAATCGTATTTAGTTTTATAGTTACCCTTCTTTTAGTTGGGTCAATGATTGCCTTAGTTATTATTAATAGAGCTAAACCACTTTTTACTGTTAGTTTTTTAGCTAATGATTATTTAAACCAAACCTTCGTTCACCAAGTAGTAACATTTGGTTTAAGTTTAGTAATTATTTTAGTTATGGGACTATTAACTAATTTTCAGTCAATTAAATTATTAGCAATTAATAAAATTGATGCCCCGGTTAATCCGGAACCATGGATTGGAATTACCAAAAATACTAAAGATACTTGGAAAACATTAGGAAGAAATGTCGCTATTATTATTACCATCATTACTGGAGTAGTAATTTATTTTCAAGTTATTACAAAAGGCATTGTAGAAAAACCAACATTCGGTAACATAATGCTTGTTGTCTTCTTAGCTTTAGTTAATAGTTTTGTTGAAGAAGTTGCCTACCGTCACACTTTTGCTAGTGTTGTGGAACACAATGGTTTAAATCGTTATATCTCACAAGGTATATCAGCACTTGTTTTTGGTATAGCCCATTATTGGGGATCTCCTGGTGGAATTCCTGGTGTCCTAATGGCTGCATACCTTGGCTGGTTTTTATCAAAAAGCATTCATGAAACTAAAGGTTTCTTCTAGGCGTGGATGATTCACTTTTTACAAGATATCGTAATTATGATTCCATTATATTTAGTTAATCATCTATTCTAAATAAGAAGAAACTTATGAAAGATTTTTTAAAAATCGAAAACAAATAAAAGTCATTAAAATTTTACAATATAAGCTTTCTTAGGTTATCAATTAATATGATATTATATACCTAAAGAGAAGGCTTATTTTTTTAAAAAGGAGATATTATAAAATGGATATAGAAAGAATACAATTAATAGTGTGTTGGATAGCACTAATGTTAATTTATTTACTAGATGATGTGCTTCGTTTGTATGAAAAAGGAACAGAAGCTAGTATGATTGATGGAAAACCGATGACACAAATTCAACTACTAATGGCGGCTCTTTTAATGTTAGTTCCTATTTTATTATCTTTAGGTGTAGTTTTTTACCAAAAGGAGTCGCAAAGTGGGCTAGCATTGTAGCTTCATTAATTTTATTTGTTGTTAATGTTTTTGGGGTAAACAGTTATACAGGAATATTTGATAAATTATTAATAATACTTAGTTTAATATTAAATGTGTTTATTATTACTTGGTCGTGGCTTTGGTAATATATACAAAAAAAGAAAACGCCTTAATAAAGGCGTTTTCCTATAGAGAAGAGAGAAAATATAATTGAAATTATTATTAGTAAATTATTTTTTTAATTTAAATTACAATTAAAACATTTTTAATTTGCAACAATTTATCTTTCAATTAGAGTATATAATAAAAAAAGCAACTTAAATGTAAAAAAGTTGCTATTAAAGTAAGGATTAGAGTTTTAAATCTAAAATTCCAATATTACCATTGTCTAAATGATTTAATATTCCATTGTTTTTAAATCTAATTTACCTAAATCATTACATCTATTAAGTAAATAGTTGGCCATCTCTTCTTTAGTAGAAGCGATTTTTTTTAGTTCGCTAAACGGAATTGGTTTATCAAATAAATAAACACGTTCTTTTCTTCTAAGATAAGAAACATAGATTAAAAGATCAATCCCTTTTTTTAGACATGATTTAGCTAGTGATGTAAAACCTCTATGAAATTCTGTTAAAATTTCATGATAACCATTACTAGAATTTTCAGGGAAAATAACGATATTTTCATTGTTTTCAATTATTTCAACACTTTTTTTAAGAGTGTTTCTAAGTCGATGATCTTCATAAGTAGAGATTAATCTTAAACCTTTATAAAAAAGGTTTGTAAGAGGACTTATAATTAAACAAACTAATCGTGCAAGATGAATATTCCATCCTTTTTTTGATGAAAATAAACTCTAGTTTGATATTGATAAAGTTTCTTTAAACCGGAATTCATTTCATGGGTTCCCCAAAGCCTAATTGGGAAGTTTGCGTATATTTCTAATGATATTGGTGCATAAGAACCAACATGATTAGATAAAATAATACTTTCTTTTTTAGGTTTGTCGCCTAAAAAGATAAATCGTGGTCTTCTATATTTAATTCTTAAAAATCTTTTAATCCCTCTGTACCAAAGTTTTCTGTCTTGCCTAAATTTTTCGTTAGCCATCCCATCACCCATATGTCTTGATAATATCATAATTTATTTTTTTAGCCATAATTAAGTGAAATATTAGATAATATTGTCAAGGAAAAGTAAAAAAAAGAGTGGCTTGCCACTCATTTAAGATTATTTTTTCTATATTTACAGTTTAAAAACTTCTTTTAAAAATTTTTTATCAAAGTTAAAATCTTTATAACCCTTCATACAAATATCAATATATTCTTTAGTGGCTTTCCCTTCAGGATAACCATCATTCATAATGTAAGTGAAACATTTTATTTTTTCGAATTTATTCTTTTTAATTAGAAAAACTTTTATTTTAAATTCTTTTTTATAATAAAGATCAGGAAATCTTTCATAAATATCTAATGCTTTTTCATGGTCACTATTAATTTTCCAAATTACTACTGGAACTTGACCCCCCTTTTCTTTTTGGATGGATAAATAAGCATTGTCGCCCACCTTATTCGCAACTAATTTATAATCTTTAAGCATTGATGTAGCGCAAACTAAAACACCTGGGCAGCGTTTGTGCATTTCCTTAATGTTTAAATTACTACCATAAGCGATGTAGCGTTTGAAGTCTTTGTCTTTCATATTACAAATTTCCTTCCCATTTTAGAATATGACAAATTATAATATTTTGCAACAAGAATAAGTTAAAAAAAATTTCAAAAAATGATAAAATAAAAGTTAAGGAAGTGATAAAATGAAAATTGCGTTAATTGCTCATGATAAGAAAAAACCATTAATGATTGATTTATGTCTAGAGTTTAAAGATGTTCTTAAATACCATGACCTTGTCGCTACTGGAACTACTGGTAAGTGAATTATGGAAGAAACCAATCTACCTGTGACAAGAATGGCTAGTGGGCCACTTGGTGGGGATCAACAAATTGGTTCTTTAGTTGCGAAAGAAGAAATTGATATGGTGATTTTCCTAAGAGATCCACTAACAGCTCAACCTCATGAACCAGATGTCAGTGCGCTTTTAAGGTTATGTGATGTTTTTAATATTCCGCTTGCGACAAATTATAGAAGCGCTCATATTATGTTGAGTGCGGTCAAGGCAGGGCACTTATGATTTATACAAATTTAACTAAAAAGGCGTTACATTTAGCTTATAAACATCACAAAAATGATCTTGATAAGGGAGGAATTCCTTATGTATATCATTTATATCATGTCGCTAGTTTAATGGAGTGTGAATATAGTATTTGTGTGGCATTACTTCATGATATTATTGAATTTAAACATTTAACATTAAAGGATTTACAACGTGAGTTTCCCTTTGAAATAACTGAGGCAATAAGACTATTAACATCTGATGATACTTTATCCTATCCCGATTATATTAGAAGAATTAAAACATCAGAAATTGCGACAAAAGTAAAAATAGAAGATCTTAAACATAATTTAGATTTGACAAGGTTAGATAAGATAACTAAAGAAGATAATTTAAGAAAAGAAAAATATGAATTTGCGTTGAGAGTTTTAGAAAGTGAATAAATCTTAATTTTTCAAAATAAAAAAAGTAAAAAAGAGTTTTTGTTTTTATATATTGATTAGAGGTGAAAAATATATGAAACGAAAACTTTTTATTTTATTGTTCGTATTTTTATTTTCAGGAATCAAAGTAAAGGCCAATAATATTCCTGATTCGCGAATTAATTTACTTGATATGCGCAATGTTTATTTTGAAAATGCGAATTTTACTGACCATTATGCGGCACATTATGTTAAAACAAAACAGCCATTAAGTCTTAAAGAATTTAGTACCTATACAATAATTGCGGATGAAAGATATTATTCAAGAGATATTGAAGAAGGTTATCCGTTTAGGACATGGTCTTTAAATAATGGAGAAATCATTATTACACCAACGCATTATACAAGTGCGGAATATGGTAATTGGGTCTATATTACTTTTCAAGTTGATGAAGTTATCTTTCATTTTGATGAAATGATTATTAATGATTACTTAGAAGATAATCCGGAATATCCTTTTAATATAATGATGTTTGAAGGAACAATGGATGATTTTCAAGGCTTTTATGGTTATGGAAGTAATTTTGGTTTTACCGAAGAATATTTACTTTTAGGTTATGGAAACGCATATACAGTGGAAGAAATAAAAGGAATGGTTAGTAATCCTTCTGGTGAAATTACCTTATTAGAAACTAACTATGTAACTGGTGCTACGGTGGGGGATTATTATTTGAGATTTCAAGCAAAAACACCATTTAATGTTGCCTCAAATTATCAATTAAATGTAAAAGTTGTTGATATAACTCCACCAGTGATTACTGGACCTAAAACAGGAACTTTTGAGGCATATGGGTTAGCATTAACTACGAATCAAATTAAGTCAACGTTACAAATAAATGATGATGTTGATGGCAATATTCCTTGGGAAAATTTAACTGTTATTGAAGATACTTTCACAAACAAGAAAAATATTCCAGGAACATATTATGTTACTTTTGAGGCTAAAGATGCGGCAAATAATGTATCAACACATACATATACAGTTACAATAGAAGATACAACACCTCCTACTATCACAGGACCTTCAGTTGTTTATCGTGATATTAGTGAAGGGCTTATGACTACTCAAGAAATTTTAGCGCTTTTTAGTGCTTATGATAAAGTTGATGGGATAGTTCCTTTAACACTTAAAACTCCACCACATGAAGAGGCTTCAGGAAAACATTTAATTGAAGTAGAAGCGAAAGATTCATTTAATAATACCGCGACCGCTAAACTATATTTAGTTTATATTGATAGTAGTCTTCCTAACATATTATCTTCACCATTAATTATTTCCAAAGCGGAATTTGACAATATGACAGAAGAAGAAATCAAGGCTTGGATTATTTCTCAAACTGGGGGTGCAAATGTTAATATTTTAAATAATGAAGCTTCATTTAGCCGTGAAGGTAAAGTTTATTTTTCTTACGATCTAAATGGTAAAACCTATTATGGTGTTATTGAAATAAAAACTAAAAGAAACATAATGCCTTTTATTATTGTCAGTAGCGTAATTGTTTTAAATGGAATTGGGTTATTTATCTATTTTAAGAAAAAGAAGTTTTAAGCGATGTTCTTTTAAAAAATATAAAAATAGTTTATACTATACTAGGTGATAATGTTGAGTAAGGAAAAGAAGTATCTAGTATATATATTACTATTTTACGTTCTCAATATCTTAAATACATATTTTGTTACTACGGCGACATTAAATCGTTATTTAACAAGTTTTTCAAGAACCATTAGATTAGAAGTAAATGCGGTAATTGGTAACTTTGGCGTGCTTACAATTATTCTTTTTCTAGGGTTTTCTTTTATCAGGGCATATAAAAAAAGGTCTTACTATATGATTATAGTAACCTTTTTACTTAATGTATTAATGTTTGTCTTAGGAATATTTTCAAAGTATTATCAAACCATTTTCTCACTATATGAAATTACATTATTTAAAAATCCAGCCCAAGCATTAGGTTTGTCAATAGTCTTTGAATCGTTTAAAGAATTATTTGTATATTATCGAATTTTAGTCTTTTTACCAACATTCATTATGCTTGGTTATCATTATTATTTAAAACATAATAAAGATGAAATTTATGAAACATATCAAAGGCCAATTCTTAGTAGTCCTTTACTTAATAATATTATCGTTATTACTGGACTTATTTTATCAATGACTACCTTGAGCGTTTTTAACGTTTCGATGACTTCAAATTGGCGTATTTTCGCTGAAAGACCTTTATATGGTGTTCAAAATGCGGGTTTATATAATTACTATTTTGGACAATTAATGGGCTTTAGATACGATGATGAATATATTATTGAAGTTAATTTAGATGATTTTGATGAATACAATAAAAATAAAGAATCATATACCAATTTATGGGGTGAAACATATTCTAATAAATTAAACATTGCCGATGCGAGTACGGTTATTTTAGATGAAAGTATTGAAACTAGACAATTAAATGGCATTTTTCATGATAAAAACTTAGTCTTAATTCATTTAGAATCTTTTAATTATTTTTTATTAGAAGAAAAAGGAGTTTTAAATGAAACATATTTTCCATTTTTAAAAAGCCTTTTAAATGAATCATATGTTTTAGAAAACTTCTATACTAATGTTGGTTTAGGAACGACTAGTGATGCGGAATTTTCCGTATTAACAGGTTTATACGCAACCGGAGATACAACGCTTTATTGGAATTATAAAGATAATAATTACACCTTTGATGCCTTACCAAAATTATTTAAAAATAGAACTTCGTATAGTCTTCATGGAGATGTGGCAGAATTTTATAATAGGGTTCCTGTTCATGAGAAAATGTATGGTTTTAAAGATTTTTATTATTATAATCCAAAAGAAAGTTATACTGCAGGAACTAAAAATGGTTACCATATTTTTATGAATCAAGAAACACCAACTTTAGATTCCCCTTGGTTAAGTGATAAAGCACTACTTGGGTGGACAAAAGAGTTATATAGTCGTCATACTGATGAAAGATTATTTTTATATCCAATAAGTATTTTCCCTCATGTTCCTTATTTATATGATGAATTTGGTAGTACACCACGATTTACTAAAGCTAATGTTAATATTGATACTGTTGCTTTAAAATATATTAATTATGAAACATATTTAGAAAGTTATTTTAAAGCTTTCATAGATATGGCCAAAACAATGAAAGATACAGTATATATCTTTTATGGAGATCATGGAAGTGGAATAATTCAAAAAGATTTCGAAGCGATTTTGGGTTATGATATACCACTTAATCCATTTGAGTATAATAGGCAAATGTTAAAAACCATCGCCTTTATTTATGCACCAGACGATAATGACACTCTATCAACTATCCCAAAAGGTCTTATAAAAGGAAAACAACCAAAGGTAAGAAGTCAAGTTGATATTTATAGAACGATTATTGAATTATTTGGAATTGAAACGGATAACTATTATTACGGTGTTAACTTGTTATCAGATGAAACAACATTCGCAATCGACACAAGAAATTTTTCAATTGTTACAGATGATTTTTATATTATCGCAAAACGTTTTAAAAACTCTGTTGTTACAGAAGAAAACACAATCTTTTATACTGATAATCCACGCCTAGGCTCAGAAGAAGTATTTCACTATGTTTATCTTTATAAACAAAGAATGGATAACGCATTAAGAAATAATGTCCATTATTTATTAAGGAATAAGGGATAACACTTTTCTTTATTGACAAACATCTAAAAAGAGTATATAATCTCTTTTGCTTGCGGATGTGGCGGAATTGGCAGACGCACTAGACTTAGGATCTAGCGCCTTCGGCATGCAGGTTCAACTCCTGTCATCCGCACCAAAGTAAATGTAAACGGCTTTTGAAAGCCGTTTTTTATTTCTGAAATTATAATAATCTATAAAAACATAATAGTCTAAGAAAACGCCCTTGTTTTTAGGGAATAAAATGATATAATAATTATATAAAAGTTCCCTAAAAGGAGGAATATTATGAATAATTTTCAAAGTATTCAAAATTTATTACAGTCTAAAGCTGAATATCAAGCAAGATTAAATTTAATACCATACAAAGGAACCATTGAAATAAAAGAAATCAGTGGTAAAAAATATTTATATATTAGAAAACGCGAAAATAATAAACTAAGATCTACCTATGTTGACCTATATTCGGAAGAACTCCACCAATTATTGCTTAAAGATATTAAAACTGCGAGAATTTTAGAAAGAAAAATTAAAAATATCGAAAAAGAGCTAGAAGTTCTAGGATATAGTGAAAAAGAACTTGCGGAGCATATCCTTTTAAACTTGGAATTTGCTAGAGTTAATATGAAACAATTAATATATGACCAAGCAATACTAGAAGGAATTAGAACCACATTTCCTGATACCGAAAGAATCTTAGAAAATGCTAAAATCAGTAATATTAGTGCTAGTGATGTTCAAAAGATATTGAACTTGAAACACGCTTGGGAATTTATATTAGATAAAGATGTAATTCAAACACCAACTAATTACTATTTGTCTCAACATATAGCCAAATTAGTTAATCAAGGTTTCTTTATTGATGGAGGTAGAATTAGAGCTGTTCCAGTGACAATTGGAGGGACATCGTATGTTCCTAAAGTCCCCTATGAACATGAGGTGAAAGAAAGCATTGATAATATTATTTCAAGTAGCGTCAATGTTATTGATACAGCAATTAATCTCATTTTATATATGATGAAATCTCAAGTTTTTAATGATGGAAATAAAAGAACCGCGATAATATTTGCAAACCATTATTTAATCAGTCAAGGTAAAGGGTTAATTATAATACCTGATAATTTAGTGGAAGAATTTAGAAAATTATTAGTTGATTATTATGAAGGAAATAATACAGTTCTAATAAAAGAATTTCTATTAAATAAATGTTATAAACCACTGAAAACTAAAGGAGAATGATAGTATGATTTATTGGATTAATGGGCCATATGGAGTTGGTAAATCAGCCTTAGCAGATAAACTACATAAACTAAATCCTAATAGTTTTATCTTTGATGCTGAAGAAGTTGGTAATGCAATAAGAGATAATATGCCAAAAGAATTATTTAATGGATATATTTTTGAAGGATATGATCTTTGGTTTAAAACTATAGTAGAACTACTAAAAGAAATAACGAACAAATATCAAGGTGACATTTATATTCCAATGACTTTAGTTTATAAAGATTCTTTTGACAAAATAAAAAAACCTTTAGAAAAAGACAATATAAATATTAAACATATTTTGTTAGAATCAACATATGATATTGTTAAAGAAAGGATATTAGCGAGAGGTGAAAGCGAAGACTCATGGTGTATAAAGAATATAAATTTATGCTTAAAAAACCAAAGAGAATTTAAGGATGTTATTAGAATTAAATCAAGTGGAAAGACACTTAATGAGTTAGTTAATGAAGTTTTAAAGATAATGAAATTAAAACAACGATATTAAATGATGCATGTTATAATTTATATTGGTGATGAAAGATGGATTATCATAAACTAAATCAAGAAAAAAGGAAAACGGTAAGACCTTATGCAATAATGTCAATAGTAGGAATTGTATTTATTATTTTAGGCTTTATCTTGTTTGCGAGTCAAAATCCTATCGGTTTCTTTCTTTTTATTTTTGGTGGTGCTTTATCTGTAATTGGAGGAATAAATTCCACAAGAGCTTTAAATAAAGTTAAAGATATTGTTATTAATGCGATAATGAAGGAAAAAGGAATTGAAGGAATTTATCAAGCGAAAAACTATTTTTCTAAAGAGATTATTAAAGAAACAGGAATGATTGGTTCATTCAATGAATATAAAGGATCTGATTATACTAAATTTAACTATAAGGGATTAATGGTTGAGTATTGTAGATTAGACATTTATATGGTTACATCAAATGGAGAAAGCAGTAGTAGAACACCTGTTTATGTAGGACCTTGGATGATTATTACTTTGCCAAGAAATTTAAATCAAAGAATTAAAATTTTTGAAAAACAATTTTTCTCAAAAGGAGTTAATAATCGCGGATTAATTGAAGTGAAAACTGAATCTTTAGTCTTTAACGACAAGTTTGCATCATGGACAACAGATGAACACACATTTTTTTACATAATGACCCCTAAAATGATGGAAAATATGTTAAAACATGAATCTCAGCATCGAGGAAGAACGTTGTTTTGTTTATTAAGAAATACTATTCATCTTGGAATGCATGGAAAACCAGAAAAGAAGTTTAAGATTCCTTTAATTAGAGATATTGAAGAATCTGATATTAAAGCGATAAGAGATGATTTTGATAATATTTTAAGTGTTATTGATACTTTAGATTTTGAGCATGATAAATATATGATTAAACAATAAAAAGAAGCCTAAAAATTGCTTCTTTTTTCTTGTTGCAAATCATTATCTTTATAAATAAAGTTTCATTTAGTATAAATAAACATATTATTTATAAAAAGCATGGTATAATGTGTTGAATATTGGAGGTTTTTATGAAAGAAGTAAGAAACGATATTATTATGGTTGTCATATCACTTATATTAATTATTGTTGGAGTTATTTTAGAAGAAATAAACCCTGAATTAAATAAATGGGTTTTTATTAGTATATATGGACTAGCTTTTTTGCTTGGTGGTTATAAAAAGGCAAAAGCGGGAATTACTCACACAATTGAAAATAAAGCGTTAAATGTAGAAATTTTAATGATCCTTGCAGCAATTGGAGCGTTAATTTTAGGAGATTATAAAGAAGGAGCGATTTTAATCTTTATTTTTGGAATATCAGGAATATTAGAAGAATACGCAACTTTAAAAAGTGAAAAAGCTTTGACTGAATTATTACATCTTGCACCAGAAAAAGCGTTCGTTGTTGATGGTAATGACTATAAGGAAGTTTATGTTAAAGATTTAAAAATTAATGATGTTGTTGTGGTTAAAGTAGGTGAAGAAGTTCCTGTTGATGGAGTTATTACTAAAGGGGAAACTTCAGTTAATGAGGCAATGCTTACGGGAGAATCTAATTTAGTTGATAAAAAAGTTGGATCATTCGTTTATGCGGGAACAATTAACCAAGTTGCGATGATTTTAGTAAAGGTTACTAAAGATGCCAGTGAGACAGTTGTTAATAAAATTGTTTCCTTTGTTAAGGATGCTCAAGAATCCAAAACACGTCAAGAAACTTTCTTAGAACACTTTGAAAAGTGGTATGTTTACGCGGTTATATTGCTTGCGATAATATTAATGTTAGTGCCACTGTTAAATAATGTTGGATTATCTGTTTGGGATTGGAAAACAGCTTTCAATAGAGGAATTATTGTTTTAGTTGTTGGAAGTCCATGTGCGCTTGTGGCTTCAATTACACCTGCTGTTTTAGCGAGTCTTTCTAATGGGGCAAGACAAGGAATTTTAATTAAAGGTGGTCCTGCGATTGAGACAATGAAAGATATTGACACTATTGTTTTTGATAAAACAGGAACGATTACGATGGGTAAACCTACTGTTCAAGGGTATAGATTTTATAATGTACTTGAAGAAGATTTTTTAGAAGCTGTTGTTTCAATTGAAAGACACTCTAATCATCCACTAGCGAAAAGTATTATCGAACATTTTACCGATGTTAAAACTGTTGAGGTAATGACTAGAGAAATTCCGGGAACGGGAATTGCCGGAGTTATCAAAGGTGATACTTGGGTAGTTGGACGTTTTGAAATGGATATGTGTAAAAAATGTAGCCTTGATATGAAAGAGTTGAAAGAAGACGGCTATATGCTTGTGACAGTGGCTAAGAATAACTTTATGGTTGGTTTAGTTTTACTTAAAGACCAAGTTAGAGAAAATGCAAAAGATGTCATTGACCTACTCCATAATAACGATATGAAAGTTGTGATGTTAACTGGTGATAACCAAAAAAGTGCTTCTAATTTGGCAAATGAAATTGGAATTGATCATTTCAAAAGTGAATGTTTTCCTTTAGATAAAGTTGAAGAAGTTAAAAAACTAAAAGAAGATGGTAAAAAGGTTTTAATGATTGGTGATGGAATTAATGACGCACCAGCTTTAGCGATGGCTGATATTGGGGTTGCGATGGGAAGTGGAACTGATGTCTCATTAGAAACTGCAGATATGGTCTTTATGAATGATAACTTAGAAAACATTATTAAAGTTAAGAAATTGTCGAAAAGACTTAAAAATATTGTTTTACAAAATGTTATTTTCTCAATTAGTGTTATTATATTATTGTTAATATTCAATATTTTTGGACTTGTAATGATTACGCTTGGTGTTGTTGCTCACGAAGGTTCGACAATTTTAGTTATTTTAAATAGTTTGAGATTACTTTATATAAAAAGGTGATGTTTAGTGAAAGTTAAAAATGTAATATATCCTTTAATCTTTTCTTTAATAGTAGCGATATTATTATTTGTCTTAAAACAATATACTGCTAGTTTTATTGCGGCATCTTTTAGCTTTGTGATGTTAGTTTCATTAGTTGGATTAATAATAATTAACAAAAAAGAAGAAAAAAGAAAAGATAAACGCTTTGGAATATATACAAAGGAAAACTTAATTATTGAATTTAACAAACTAAAAAAACAAAAAGATGAAAATAAATTAAAAGCGTTAATGCTTCTTTATATTGTCCCTAATAAAGAATATGAAGATGAAAAAATTAAAGCGTTAGCAAGTTATTTAAATAAAAAATTTTCAATTGATCCAATTGGCTATGATGAAGGAATCAGTATTGTTTTAGGTAATATTCATGAGCTTTTAGTAAATGAATTAATGAAACAAATAAAAGAAGAACTCGTTGAAAATAATATTAATATAGATTATAAATACGGTTTTAGTTATTATACAAACAATGAAACTTATGAAAATTTATTAGAAGAAATAAAAAGGGGGCTTAATAATAATGTTAAAAGTAGGAAGTAAGGTTAAAGATTTTAAACTTTTAGATTTTCTTGGTAATATTCATTCCTTGAGTCAATATTTGGGTAAAAAAGTAGTTATCTATTTTTATCCTAAAGATAATACACCAGCTTGCACAAGGCAAGCATGTAATTTTAAAGACAATTTTGGCTATTTAAAAGAAAATGGTATTGTCTTATTAGGAATTAGTCCTGATGGGCAAAAAAGCCATGAAAAGTTTGCGAGTAAATATAGCCTACCATTTACTTTGTTAAGTGATGAAGATAATAGTGTTGCTAAATACTTCGGAGCTTGGGGAACAAAAAATGTCTATGGTAAACAAATTGACGGAATTATTCGTTCAACTTACATTGTTGATGAAGAAGGAAATTTAGAAAAAGCTTGGCATCCAGCGAACGCTTCTAAGAATCCAAATGAAGTTATTGAATATCTTAAACAAATGATGTAAAAAGTATGTAAAGCGTTTAAATCACATTGATTTTGAGCGTTTTTTCTTATATAATAAGAAGTGCGTAGAAATTTAAGGAGGAATTTAAAATATGGCAGAAAAGAAAAAATTAATTCAGTCAATGGACGGTACTGAAGCATGTGCATATGCAGCATATGCATTTACTGAAGTGGCTGGAATTTATCCGATTACACCTTCTTCACCAATTCCACAATTTGTGGATTTATGGGCAAGCCAAGGAAAGAAAAACTTATTTGGAATGCCTGTTAAGGTCGTAGAAATGCAATCAGAAGCAGGAGCGGTAGGCGCGGTTCACGGGTCTTTGCAGTCTGGATTATTAACAACAACATTTACAGCGAGCCAAGGATTATTATTAAAATTGCCTAATATGTATAAAATAGCGGGTCAATTACTACCAGGTGTTATCCACGTTGCCGCAAGAAGTATTGCATCACAAGCATTATCAATTTTTGGAGATCACCAAGATGTAATGGCAGCAAGACAAACAGGATTTGCGATTTTAGCAAGTAACTCTGTTCAAGAAGTAATGGATTTAGGTGGAGTTGCACACTTATCAGCAATTAAATCAAGCATTCCATTTTTACACTTCTTTGATGGATTTAGAACATCTCATGAAGTTAATACCATTGAAGTATTAGACTACGAAGTATTTGATAGATTACTTGATAGAGAAGCAATTCAAAGATTTAGAGATAACTCAATGAATCCACTAAGACCTAAGACAAGAGGTACTGCTCAAAACGATGACGTTTATTTCCAAACAAGAACACTTCAAGCATCACATTATGATAAAGTACCTAGCATTGTTGCAGAATATATGAAAGAAATTTCTAAAGAAACAGAAAGAACTTATAAACCATTTGTTTATTATGGACATCCTGAAGCAACAGATGTAATTGTCGCAATGGGTTCCGTTGTTGAAGCAAGTAAAGAAACAATTGATTACTTAAATAAAAAAGGTAAAAAAGTGGGTATTTTATCAGTTCACTTATACAGACCTTTCTCAAAAGAACATTTCTTAAGTGAAATGCCACAAACTGTAAAACGCATTAGTGTTTTAGATAGAACCATTGAACAAGGAAGCACTGGTGAACCGCTTTACTTAGACGTTAAAGCAATTTACTATGATGAAAAAGTTAAACCTTTAATTATCGGTGGTATTTATGGTTTATCAAGCAAAGATACAACACCTAATATGATTAACGCAGTCTTTAAGAATTTAAAAGGTGAACAAAAAGACCGCTTTACAGTTGGTATTCATGATGATGTTAGTCATACATCAATTGATATGAGTGAAGAAATTGATGTTACCTCTCCTGAGACAACAGAAATTATTTTCTATGGTTTAGGTAGCGATGGTACTGTTGGAGCAAGTAAAAACATTGTTAAGATTATTGGTGATAACACAAGTCTTTATTCTCAAGCATATGCATCATATGACTCTAAAAAAGCTGGTGGTACGACAAGAATGCATGTTAGATTTTCACCAAATGTGATTAAATCAACATATTTAGTTCATAACCCTCACTTTATTAGTTGTTCAAATGATAGTTATTTAAGAAAATTTGATATGCTTAAGGGAATTAGAAAAGGTGGTAGATTCTTATTAAATACACAAACTCCAATAGAAGAATTAGAAGCTTTCTTACCTAATAAGATTAAACGCCAATTAGCTGAAAAACAAGTTAAATTCTACATTATTAACGCGGCTGATTTAGCATATGGAATTGGTCTAGGAAGAAGAACAAATACAATTATGCAAAGTGCATTCTTTAAACTTAATGAACAATTAATGCCTTTTGAAAAAGCTAAGACGTTAATGAAAGAATATGCTAAAGCATCTTATGGACGTCGTGGAGAAGCAGTTGTTAAGATGAATTACGATGCTATTGATGTTGGTGGAGACCATATCCAAGAAGTTAAAGTTAAGAAAGAATGGTTAAACTTAAAAGATGAAGTAGAAGTTAAAGAAGCTAGACCTGACTTTGTCAAAAAGATTGCGGATGTTGTTAATAGTCTACAAGGCGATACACTTCCAGTCAGTGCATTCTTAGAATATGAAGATGGTCATATTCCACAAGGAACTGCAGCATATGAAAAACGTGGAGTTGCTAACTATGTTCCAGAGTGGTTAAGTGAAAACTGTATTCAATGTAACCAGTGCGTATTTGCCTGTCCACACGCAGTTATTAGAGCTTTCTTAGCAGATGAAAAAGAAGCAAATGGTGCACCTAAAGATGCAAAAATGGTTCAAGCTAGAGGAAAAGATTTAGCAGAATATAAATACACAATTCAAGTATCAGCATTAGACTGTACAGAGTGTGGAGTGTGTGTTGAGGCATGTCCTGCACCTAATAAAGCATTACAAATGGTTTCAGTTCAAGATGAGCTAGCAAAAGGCTCACAAAAAGCGGCAGATTATTTCTTCAATAAGGTAACTTATAAGAATATGGGAACAAATAACGTGAAGAATGTTAACTTCAATAAACCATTATTTGAGTTTAGTGGAGCATGTGCTGGTTGTGGTGAAACACCTTATATTAAAGCTATTACTCAGTTATTTGGTGAAAGAATGTTAGTTGCTAACGCAACTGGTTGTTCATCAATTTATGGTGGCTCATTCCCAACTTCTCCATATACAACTTTACCAAACGGAAGTGGTCCAGCTTGGGCGAACTCTTTATTTGAAGATAACGCAGAATTTGGATTTGGTATGAGAATAGGTTATGAAACCGCAAGAGATAGAATTCAAAATTTAATGGTAACTCATAAAGAAGAAATGCCTGAAAGTTTAAAAGTTTTAGTCAATGAATGGTTAGAAAATCGTAATGATGGCGATAAGACATTAGAATTAAGACCTAAATTGATTGCCGAACTTAAGAAAGTTAAAAAAGCGTATGCCAAAGAATTATTAGGCTTAAAAGATTACTTTGTGAAAGTTTCACAATGGATTTTTGGTGGAGACGGCTGGGCATATGATATTGGTTATGGTGGTATTGACCATGTGATTGCGAATAATGAAGATGTTAATATTTTAGTATTAGATACTGAAGTTTATTCTAATACAGGAGGCCAATCTTCTAAAGCAGCACCAATGGGTTCAATTGCGAAATTCGCAGCCGCTGGTAAACCAACTAAGAAAAAGGACTTAGCAGCAATCGCAATGAGCTATGGTCACGTATATGTTGCACAAATTTCTCATGGTGCAAGCCCTGCACAAGTTATTAAAGCATTAAAAGAAGCGGAAAGTTACAATGGACCATCATTAGTAATCGCATATTCACCTTGTATTGAACACGGAATTAAAGGTGGTCTAACAAGAAGTCATTCGCAAGCTAAATTAGCTACTGAATGCGGATACTGGCCAACATTTAGATATGATCCTAGATTATTAAAAGAAGGTAAAAATCCACTTCAACTTGATTCTAAAGAACCAGCTTGGGAAAAATACCATGAATATTTATTAAGTGAAACAAGATACGCACAATTATCTAAGATTAATCCAGAACATGCAGAATCTCTTTTACAAGCAAACTTAAAAGACGCGAAAAATAGATGGAATATGTACGCTAGAATGCGCGATATGGATTATTCAAATTATGAGTCGTAATTAAAGTTGTTAATTAAAAGGCCTCCACAAAGTTTAAATGTGGGGGCTTTTTTCTTAGTAAATAATTAGTGAACACGCGCGCGTACACTAAAAACTTGACATTTAACCATTAATGAGTAAAATATAGACATCAAAAGAAAGGAAAATTGATTATGAAAAAAATATTTAGGAAAATAAGCGTTCTATTAATTATGCTTATTATCGGTTTTGGATTAGCAAGTTGTGATAAAAAACAACAACCAGAACCAGAACCAGAAAAAGTTAAGGTTGTAGTCACGTTTGATTCATTAGGTGGAAGTGATGTTTCATCTATTGAAGTAAATAAAGATGAAACTATAAATAAACCAGCAGATCCTACAAAAGAAGGATTTAATTTCGTATATTGGTATTTAGATGATGAAAAAACAAGTTTTAATTTTAATACACCAATAACCGGAAACATTACATTAAAAGCATACTGGACGGAAGTAGCTTTATCAACTTTAGAAAAGATTGAAGCAGATTATCAAGCAGTATTAGAAAGTTTTATTATTAACGATGAATTGGTAAATACTGTTTCAAATGCGCCAGTCTATAACAGTAGAGTTATTTGGTTTTCCAAAACTCCTTATGTTTCCGTTGGTGGTATTGTTTTACCTTTACTTCCAGAAGTTGAGCCTTTTAATGGAGAACTTGAAGCGACATTTAAATTAGATGGAGAATCAGTTAAATATACATTTTCAGTGCCATTAAACTATAAAACTCCTACTACAATCGCGACATCACAAGTTTTAACATTTGAAAACTTAACTACAGAATATGATGTAGAAGATTCTGAATTAGAATTATTCTTTGAAGAAGAAGGAACAGTTCCTTATGTGAATGTTGAATCATTCTTTGGCTTATTAAGTGGATTTATTGATCCAGCAACAGATATTACATTTACATATGAAGCAGGTGTTTTAACAATTTTCTATCAATATTATGATGAAGATGAAGATCATACATATGACCTAACATGTGTTATTGACTCAGTTAATCAAACAATTACTACACCAGACCCAGGTTTCTATTGGGCATATGTTTATTCTACTGAAACAAATTATGGAAGACATATTGAATATTTAAGAGACCATGTTGATGAAAGTAGTGTTGATGGAACAGATTTAGTTTATAATCTAAAAGAATATAATTTAGAAATTGTTAATTATAATAATCAAATCTTACTTCCATTCTCATTAGCAAATCAACTTTTTGCGGGAAGTGGTTATTATAACGTTTATTATAATGGCGATGGTTTATATGGAATTTATTCTTTACCAAAAGATGATACTGATGAATACACAACAATTAAGACTTCATCTTTAAATGATACAAGAATGGCTTCTGATTTAGTTATTCATAACTTTAATACACTTGCGTTTTATTTAAACAATTTCTATGGATTAAAAGACCATTTTGAAATTGATACATTTTATGATTTCTTATTTAGAGATTCAACAGCATTTTTAAGCACAAGCCCACTTGTGGTAGATAATGCATTGGCAACCCTTTTGCTTAAGAAGATTGATGAGCCACACACTAGTTATGGATACCCATCATACTATAATAAAATTGATTGGGAAGGGCCATCAACAAATAGTCTTTCTAACTATGGACCAAGATTTAATAGTTGGTATATGGACGGATTTGTGGCAGTTGATGATGTGATTGAAGCTAAATGGGGTAGACACCCAGGTATGTCTACAAGAGCATGGGCAGCAGGTTCAGAGAATAGACCTGATTATTGGTTCTTAGATGATACACACGCAGTTTTAATTTTAGATGGTTTTTCTACCGAAGATATTCATGAAAGTGCTCTATATGATAAAACAACTGTAGATTACATTATGAAGACAACTGAAACTTTATTACCTGATATTACCGAAGGAAATAAATTCTTCTATTACAATACTAGTTCAAAGACTAATAGACAAATGGAAGTAATCGTAAAAGGTGTTTCTGAAGGATATATTGATACTTATGAAGCAGCTTTAATAACATTTGGTTATCAAAAACATTTTGAAGAAGCGGCAACAGGCAATAAATTTAGAGGTTATTTTAGTAAAGTTATTGGCGAAAAGACATATATGGTTCAATCTCGTTATGATCAAACTTATGGTGTTTTATACGTTGGTATTTACGATGAAGCGCCAGAAGCGTTTAGTGATGAATGGCCATTTTACGTCAATGTTACAGATTTAATTGAAGGAGATACTGCGGTATTTTTAGAATTTACATTAGAAAAATTGTTTAAAGAAAAACCACTAGTAAAAGATATTATTCTTGATTTAACTTGGAATACAGGTGGCAACATTGGTGCTTTATATCGTACGATTGGATTTATTACTGATAAACCATTTAAAACCACAAGTATTGATGGTGGAACCGGTTCTAAATCAACTTCATATATTCAAATTTCAGGCGTACCTTCTTATAGTCATATTCGTTGGTCATTATTAACATCACCACTAACATTTAGTGCGGCCAATAGTTTGGCAACAATATTCAAAGAAAATAATTTAGGTATTATTATTGGAATGAAGACAGGTGGCGGAGCTTGTTCAATTACACCAGTATTACTTCCAAATGGTAGCGCGTTTACTATGAGTAGTAACAGGCTAAATGGATTTAGAACAGGAAGCGGAACAGAGGCTGATCCTTTCGTTTATCATAATAATGAAGACGGAATTACACCTGACTATGTCATCACCTACAGTCAATTTTATGATGAAACTAAACTATTAGAAGTATTAAATACACATTATAATGGATAAAAAAGCCAAAATACCGCTTTCAAAAAGTTAAAAAATAGTAAAAATAGTTGACTGAAATCTTGTTTTATAGTAAAATCATAGGAAACTATACATGTAATTTATAGTTCAGAATAAAAAAAGGAGAGATTATAAAATGAAAAGAATTACAGTATTATTATTAGCATTCTTTGCCGTGGTGCTATTAGCAGCGTGTGATAAGAAAACTTATACTGTTACATTTGACACCCAAGGCGGAAGTGCGGTTGAAGCACTAAAAGTTAAAGATGGCGATTTAGCAGTTAGACCAGAAAACAATCCTACGCGTGCTGCTGATGCAGAAGGTGCATGGGCATTTACTGGTTGGTTTACAGCAAAAGATGGAGAAACAACTTTTGATTTTAGTAAACCAGTAAAAGGAAATGTTACAGTATACGCTGGATGGACACGTGGTGCAGTTGTATCATTTAACACAAAAACATCCGCAACTATCGAATCAGCTGTTGTAGTACCTGGTGCAGAAGTTCAAAAACCAGCAGACCCTGTTAAAGATGGGTTCAAATTCTGTGGTTGGTTTAAAACTAAGAGAGGTCTAACTTGGTTAGAGCCTGAAGCAGTTAAATTCCCAATTGTTGCTAATGAAAGTTTAGATTTATATGCTTATTGGGAACCTGTAAATTCTAAAACAGCTAACTGGAGTAAAGATGAATCATTTATTTCAAGTATTACTTCAACAGCTTCATTAATTCTAAACCCACTTACTTATCAA
Organism: Acholeplasmatales bacterium; assembly: GCA_050949105.1. GTDB lineage: Bacteria > Bacillota_I > Bacilli_A > Acholeplasmatales > UBA5453 > DUQU01. Next base: position 56,240 of record JBMNFC010000010.1, on the reverse strand, counting down.
TGGTCTCATGAAAGTGACTACATTGAAATGATGTCATCTAATTTATATGGAACCGAAGTTGACTGGGATTTAGCGATTAAAGATGGCGTAGCTGACTTCCCTGGTGATTTTTCTAAGATTGTAGCTAAAGAATATTCTATTGAAGCATTAGACTACAAATATATCTTAATCGGTGCATTAAGATATCCAGTTGATTCACAAGGTGAAGAACACTTAGATGCAGACGGAAATTATGACCGTACTCTTGCAACTCAAGTTACTGATAGCAAATGGACATACCATTTAAACCCAGCTGTTAAATTTGAAGACGGTACACCAGTTACTGCTTATACTTATGAATATACATTACAACAATTCTTAAGCAGACTTCAAAATAACTATCGTGCTGACGGTTACTACAAGACTGACAAGAACAAGAACGGATATCCACTAGTAAACTCTTATGAATATTTAACTCAAAAAGTTAAAAAATTAGATGCTGAAGGAAATCCTGTTAAAGGTGAAGATGGATATGATGTTTATGTTGATTCTCCAGAAGAAATTACTTGGGATCAAGTTGGTTTCAAAGTTATCGATGAATATACATTTGAAATTGAAACTTGGGAAGTTATTACTCAAGCTTCTGCAGTTGGATTTGGTGGTATTGACCTAGTTCACCCTGAAAAATATGCTGCTTCATTATCAGCAGATGGAACTAAATCAACATACGGTACTCCAGACAATCCTTATGTTTCTTATGGATCATATGTATTAAAGAGCTGGGATGAAAACCAAAAATTAGTTTTCAATAAAAACTATGATTATGTATTAAAAGGAACTGTTAACTTTAAGAGTCAAATCATCGAAGTTGTTGACAACGAAGATCAAAAGATGCAATTATTTGATAGAGGTGACTTATCTGTAGCAGGATTAACTAAAGACCACTTCAAATATTATGTTGAAAGACCTGATGTCTATTATTCTTGGAGTAGCTATCCACAATCATTATTTATTAACTTAGCTAAATCTAAGAAAGAAACTGGTGGAATTGTACATCCAACAATTATGTATGACGTTGAGTTTAGAAAAGCATTATTCTTTGGATTTGACCGCGCAACTTACGCAAGTGAGATTTACGCACCTAACACACCATCATTATTCGCATATCCATTAAATGTTAAGAGTTACTTACAAGACCCATTACGTTATATGGAAACACCAGAACATGCTGCTGTGTTACAAAAACATAACATCGATCCAGAAAACTATGGATACGTTCCTGAAAGAGCACAATCATTATTCAATGCTGCTTACCAAAGATGGCTTGCTGCTGGAAACACTGGTAAAGTTTCATTAGTTATGATTGGATTAAACGATCCTTTTAATAGAGACTTAAATAACTGGGTTATCCAAAGCTATCAAGAATTATTTGGCGCAGACAAATTTGAAATTGTGTTAAAAGAATATGACCAAACTGGTTTAAGAGCAGAAACAAGAGCATGGAACTTTGACCTTTCTTTAAACTCTATCGGATTTGGTGCAGCATACGGTGCACAATGGCAAATGCCATTTATCGCCTTTGCAGGTGGTATTTGGGGTGGTCATAACTTAGGTATGACTCAACCATTAGTTTACAATTCAGAAACAGGCCAAGATGAAATTGGTGCATATTGGAAAGCTGAAATTGAAGTTAATTTAACTCCAACTTATGAATATCTACTTGAACTTGACGTTGAAGATAGAGAATCTAAGCCAGGATTAAAACTTGCTTTTGAACAACTTTCTGCATCAGAAGGTAAACCAGCAGGTATCTGGAGAGGTACAGTAGAAGAATTAGCTACTTTAGTTGGTCAAACATCAGGAGATCCATATGATGCAACAGCAAAAGAACCATTCCCTGGTGCTACTGAAGAAACTTATAAGATTCTAGCTGCATTTGAAGATGTATTCCTACAATATGTTCCAATTATTCCAGCTGTTACACGTTCAGGCGCGACTATTTACGCAGCTAACGTAGTAATTGAATGGCCAGAATATTCAGGTACATTTGGTTGGGGAGCTGCTAGATATAGATACTTAAATACAGACCCAGATTTCCAATAATCAATTAAATTTGGTAATCTAAATACACTAAGGAAAATATGCCTGAGATAATCATATTGTCTCAGGCTTATTTCTCAGTGTAGTGGTAGTAAATTCACTAAGTAAGGAAGTGATATTTTGTTTAAATATTTTTTAAAAAGATTAACGTTAATGGTCTTTACATTTGTTATTACGGTATTTATATACTTTGTTTTTATTAAGATGATTCCTAGTAACTACGTCCCTAAAATTGACGGGGATAACTTATGGTATGAAACGCATAGAATTAGAGAAGGATGGGATAAACCAATTATTATCCAGTTTTTTTATTGGATAAGAAACATCTTTAAAGATGGGTCATTTGGATTTTCTCATATTTTAAGACGCGATGTTTCTAAGGTTTATTTTGGTAAAATTCCAGCATCAATTAAAATAAATATTTTCCCTTATTTGCTGTCAGTACCATTAGCAATTACTATTGGAGTTACTGCTGCGTTATATAAAAATAAACTAATTGACCACATCATTTCAGTAGGAATTATGATATTTATTTCCGTTCCTTATTTCGTCGTGGCTGTTTTATCGCAACTTATATTTTATTTCCAATTAGGATGGGCACCTGATTATAAAATAGCAACCGCTTCTGAAATTGCACAACACGGCTTTTGGTTTGGAGTTTCTACATATCTTCTTCCAGTAGCCGTACTTACTATTACTGGAATTCCAGGTTTAGCGAGAAGTGTTCGTGCAGAATTAACAGAGCAATTAACCCAAGATTATATGTTGTTAGCTCGTTCAAAAGGGTTAACAAAACGTCAAGCGACTTTCCGTCATGCTTTAAAAAATGCATTAGTTCCATTCCTTCCAGGAATATTCATTGGTATTATTGGAGTTATTAGTGGGGGAATTATTACTGAAGAAATTTTTAGGGTAGATGGAACAGGTCGTATTTATTTACAAGCTTTTAGAGACCAAGATTTTGCTTTACTAATGTTGATAACGGTGTTCTCACAGTTTTTAACACTGTTAATGTCAATTGTTGGAGATTTATCTTACACCTTGTTTGACCCAAGAGTAAGATTTGGTGGAGGTAAAATAGCATGATAAAAAATGTTGATAAATCAAAACTCGTTCTCATTCATAACCGCGATGAACTTATTATGGATCAACCTCTAGAAGGAAAAGAAGTTGGTTATTATAAAGATTCGTGGAATCGATTTAGAAAAAATAAGGCCTCAGTTGTTGCCTTTTACATAATAGTATTCATTTTATTCTTCGTTTTAGTTGGTCCTTATCTTAAAAGATATAATTTACCACAAACTAGTCACAACGAAGCATTAAGACTTAAAAACTTGCCACCTAAAGTACCAGGACTTGAAAAGCTAGGTATTTTTAATGGAACAAAGAAAATCCGTTTAGGAAAAAGATTTTTAAATTATGTTGCTAATGATCCTAACGGTGAAGGATTAATTATTTCTGGATTTCCAGAAGAATTAGTCGCTGATGTAAATCATCCGGATTATGCAACTGTTACTGAATTTGATGTTAAAGTAGATTACTACAAATATGCAAACTATATTTCTTCACATCTTCCAGATTCATATTTTGGAACGCTTGATTCTAATGAACGTGGAGGAACAAATATTGATCCACTTGGTCCAGTTAAAAGAACTTTAAGTAGCGCTCAATTTCAAGAAGCAGTTGAAAAGAACTACATTGTTGAGGTTTTAAGAGTTATTGAAAGTGAAGATGGAACTGGTGCAAAGTTTTATCAGTATGAAGTAAAAGTTGACCAATTCAAATATGCTTTAAATCAAACTCCAGATGACACTTATTTTTGGTTTGGAACAAATGCTCAAGGGAAAGATTTATTTACTGAAATTTGGAAGGGAGCTAGAATTTCGCTATTAATGGCGATTTCCGTGCTCTTGATTAATACGGTTGTTGGATTAACTTTAGGTTCAATCGTTGGTTATTATGGTGGGGTTGTCGACTTAATTTTTGACCGTTTTGTAGAAATTGTTTCATCAATTCCATTTTTATCAGTTTTAACTTTATTAACACTCCGTTATGGAAGTGCGTTGTGGGTTATTGTTTTAGCCTTTACCGCTACTGGTTGGATTGGTGCTTACGGAACTGGACGTATGCAGTTTTACCGTTTTAAGAATAGAGAGTATGTTTTAGCTGCCCGTACACTTGGAGCAAGCGATCCACGAATTATGTTTAAACATATTTTCCCTAATACATTAGGATATATTGTTACTGGTTATGCATTATCAATTCCAGCATTTATTTTCACAGAAGCGACGTATTCATTTTTAAACATTATTAATTATTCAAAGACAACAAGCGTTGGTATGTTATTAAGAGAAGGACAGGCAACAATGAACATTTATCCTCACCTTCTTATTTTCCCTGCGATTTACATCGCAACGCTTATGATTGCCTTTAACTTATTTGGAAACGGATTAAGAGATGCGTTTAATCCGTCATTAAGAGGTGCAGAATAATGCAAAAACAAGAGAAAATATTGTCAGTTGAAAATTTACAACTTTCTTTTAAAACTCAATATGGTATTCTTCATGCGATTCGTGGTGTTTCTTTTGATCTTTATAGAGGTGAAACATTAGCGATTGTTGGAGAATCAGGAAGCGGAAAGAGTGTTTCAGCACGTTCTATCATGGGATTATTAGCACCAAACGCAATTTATGAAGGTGGATCAATTCATTATCAAGGTCAAGATTTAATGCAGTTACCTGAAGAGCAGTTTCATGAAATTCGTGGTAGCAAAATTTCAATGATTTTCCAAGACCCGATGAGTAGTTTAAATCCAATTATGCGGGTTGGAAGACAAATATCTGAAGCATTACGCTTTAAAAAAGGTATGCCTAAGCGTATGGCAAAAGAAAAAGCTATTGAACTTATGGAACAAGTTGGTATTCCTGAAGCAGCAAGACGTTATAGTCAGTTTCCTTTTCAATTTTCTGGTGGGATGAGACAACGTATTGTAATTTCAATCGCATTAGCAAATAACGCAGAAATATTAATTTGTGATGAGCCAACTACAGCATTAGATGTTACTATTCAAGGACAAATCTTAGAGCTAATTAATAAATTGAAAAAAGAACACAACTTAAGTGTTATCTTTATTACGCATGATTTAGGTGTTGTAGCGAACGTTGCTGATAGAATTGCTGTTATGTATGCAGGAAAAGTAGTTGAAATTGGTAAAACAGAAGAAATCTTCTATAACCCACAACATCCTTATACATGGGCATTACTTTCATCAATGCCTAACTTAGCAACATCAAATCGATTAGATGCGATTCCTGGAACTCCACCTAATATGATTTATCCACCTAAAGGTGATGCGTTTGCTCCACGAAATCGTTTTGCATTAGAAATTGATTTAGAAGAAGAGCCGCCTTTATTTAAAGTTACAGATACTCACTATGCTGCAACTTGGCTTTTACATCCTGATGCACCTAAAGTAGAAGTACCTGAAACTGTTAAAGTTTTAAGGGAAAAAAGAGGGAAGGTGTCAAAATGAGCAAAAGTGTAGATTATACTAAAAAAGTTTTAGAAGTTAAAAATTTAAAGAAGTATTTCTTTCATGGAACTGGGAAAAACAAGTTAACGATACCGGCTGTCGATGATGTTAGTTTTGATGTTTATAAAAGAGAAGTTTTTGGTTTAGTTGGAGAGTCTGGATGTGGAAAAACTACCACAGGAAGAACAATCATTAAATTATATAAACCAACTGATGGAACTGTTGATTTAAATGGGGAACGTGTTACAGCAGGATACGCTACTAATCTAGTACGTATTAAAGAGATTAAAAGAAAATTAAAAGAAGATATTTTATCTTATGATGAATATAAATATCAAAAATATCTTATTAATAAAGATGCTAAGAAAAAGGCTGAATTAACAAAAGTTAAAATAACTCAACTTAAAAAAGAAGAAAAAGCAGAGCTTAACAAAACGCGTCAACCAATTAACGATTATCATGATGAAAAGTATAATTTAAAAAACAGTTATCAATTGGATGTTGAAAATGTCAAATATAACTATAAACTTGATAGACAAACACTTATTGAAAAAACAATTAATACAGCAAAAGTAGAATACGATGAGCTTGTCGCTATTTGTAATACTTCTTTTAGAAAACAAGAAGATGGCTTACGTGATTCTGCAGCACTTTCAAAAGAAGTTATTGAAGGAAGACTTGCTAGATTAAAAGAAAGACACCAAGAAGAATTAAAATCACTTAAAGAAACATATGAGCCTTTAATTTTAGAAGCAGAAAAAAACCGTTTAACTAAAAAAGATATTATGCAAGAGTTAAGCGAAATTAAAGCAATTAAAGATAAAAATTTACAAGAACTAAAAGCGAAGTATCATAGCGATTTATCAGCTATATTTGTTCCAAATCGTGAAGAAATCAATCAAAAAGTAGCGCAAATTAAAGCGAGTTATCGTGAAAAGATTCAAGCTGTTAAAGATGAAATAACAACTATTTTTGCAAAAGCAAAAGTAGAGATTGCTTCATTAGAAATAAAAGAATCAAATGTAGAAGAAAATAAAGAAAAAATCGAAGAACTTAAACGTATTGCTAAAGAAAAAATTGAAACTGAAAGAGCAACTATTCGCTACATTAAACAAACTAATAAATCAAAAGAATCATTAGAAGCTTCTCGCGGTATGCAAATGATTTTCCAAGATCCAATCGCTTCTTTAAACCCAAGAATGACAGTTAAAGAAATTGTTGGTGAAGGATTAATTATTCAGAAGAAGTATTCAGATAAAGAAATTGATGAAAGAGTTGGTGAAGCTTTAGAGTTAGTTGGATTATCAAGAGACTATGTTACTCGCTATCCTCATGAGTTTAGTGGTGGACAACGTCAAAGAATTGGTGTTGCTAGAGCGTTAATTATGAATCCTGAATTTATTATTGCTGATGAGCCAATTAGTGCGTTAGACGTATCAATTCGTGCTCAAGTAATCAACCTTTTATCAGAATTAAAGGAAAGTTTAGGATTAACAATCTTATTTATTGCCCATGACTTATCTGTGGTTAGATTTTTCTGTGACCGCATTGCTGTAATGTATTATGGTAAAATAGTTGAGTTAGCAAGCAGTGAAGAATTATTTGCTAATCCAATGCATCCTTACACAATTTCCTTAATATCAGCGATTCCACAACCGGATCCTGATTATGAAAAAGGTAGAATACGTATTCATTATGACCCAAGAATGCATAATTACTTAATTGATAAACCAAGTTTAAAAGAAATTGCCCCAGGACATTTAGTTTATGCGAATGAAGCAGAGTTTAAAGTTCTAAAAGAAAAGTACGCAAAAGCGAAAAAAACAGTTAATAAGGAGGCATTATGAGAAAAAGTATAATAATCTTTTTACTGATTAGTTTTATAGTTGCTTTATCGGCTTGTAGTGATAAAAAAATTCACGACAATACTGTAACTGTTACTTTTTTCACCGCGAATACTCAAACTTCTCGTGTGCCTCAAATTACTGGTTTAAGTTCTGGCGATTTAGTTACTAAACCTGAAGATCCAACACGTCATGGTTTTGATTTTGTTGGTTGGTATAAAGATGTTGAAAAAACTATCCCATGGAACTTTGATACTGATGTTGTTGGTGAAAAATCAATTGTTTTATATGCGAAGTGGGTTCCAGGTGTTTATGATATTATTTATGTGGTAAATGGCGGAGAGATGCCAGAAGAGTATCCAAAAAGCTATGAACCAAACACAATTGTAATTTTACCATCTCCAAAAATGAGAGGGTACTCATTCTCTGGTTGGTACTTATATGAATGGGTTGATGAATCTTCAACTAAACCTGGAGATTTTGGATATCGTTTTCTTCCTCGTGATTGGGCAAAAGATGTAACACTTCATGCTCACTGGAAGGCAATTAAAGTAGCGGTAACATTTGATGTAAACTACCCGGGAACCGATACTCCACCAGCGAAACCAAACTCAAGAACTGTGGCGTTTGGCGAAACTATTGATTTTCCGATTCTTGAAAACACAACACAATATAAATTTGTTGGTTGGAATTCACTAAGAGATGGTACAGGAAATTGGTATGTTAATGGTGAAGTTTTTGAAAGAACTCAAAGAACAACCGCTTATGCGATATGGCAAGCACTATAATTAGCAAATATAAATATTATAAAAAAAAGAGAAATTTACTTCTCTTTTTTGCATATCTACCACTTATTATTGGTATTCCTTTATTTAGTTATTTATTTATTTTAGGAAATAAAGATATTGCATTAACATTATTGTTGGTATTTGTGTTAATTTATTTAGGGTTGATTTTATACCTTAGAGCGCAAATATATGCTTATGTCATGTATTTAAAGTATTTTGAGATGCTTATTAACAAAATGCCACCTCAAAAAATAAAGCGTAAGTTATTTACTGAAAAATGGCTGGAAAAAATCCAAAAAGATTATGAACTTAGAAAAGATACTAAGGATTATGAACTATTTAGTAAGTATATTAAAAGAGATTCATTTTTATCATATATTAAAAACACTTCCGTAATTATTGTTTTGGCAAAACATGAAGGCGTTGATTTTTATAGTCCTGATATTGAGCATGAGACAGCGAGGATTGTTGGTGAAAATAAAGTAAGACAATCAGTTGTCCTTCAGTTTAAGCGTTATCGCGCATTTAGCGAAGAAGCTATGGAAAGCATCGAACAAGTAATAAATTATAAAGATGGTTTTCAACATGTTATTCATATTACTATTGGTTATGTCGATACGATTAATGAAATTTATTTCTTGCACCCCAAAAAGAAATACCCCAATAAATTTTACTATTATGGAACAACATTGATTAAAAGGTTATGTGAGGAAGATTAATGGAAAAAGAAAAAGATTTTTTAATTGAAGATGAAGTTGTTGAGGTAGAAGAAGAAACAATCTCTCCTGAGGAACTTAAAAGACGTGAAAAAATAAAGAAAATTAAAAAATATGTTGTTACTACTTTAATTATGGCATCAATTAGTACCGCGATTATTAGTTTATCGTTGGTTTGGATGTGGCGCTTTAACTTAATGGCATGGACAGATGCGTTTTGGTTTGCAACATTACTTATATTTTTTGCGGGATGGATTATGTTTATTTATAATGGCAACATTCTATCTCCGCTTATTCACGGAATAAAGTCTTTTGGGTTGTTTGTTGTTGGAAAAAGACCTAAACTTGATTATTATCACTATATGAAAAAGGTTCAAGAGGATCAGATTCCTAAATTTTATTATCGGGTTTGTTTTATTACTGCCTTAGTTTTAGCCATTCCTTCCACAATTTTATTAATAATAGTAATGGTATAAAAAAGACATCCGTGTGGGATGTCTTTTTTTTATTTAAAACTCAAAAAAGTGAGTTCATTTAAAAGGGAGTCACCTTTTTATGCGTTAGGTTTGAGGATGGCTTGTAAACCCAGCGCACTACGCGGTGAAACGTATAAGTATTTCTAAAAGAAAATACTGTAGCTAAGGTTTAATCGTAAAAAAGTACTGCCTTAACCGTCTTCATTATACATGAAAAGAACATTAGAAAATAATGAAAGTGCTTTATTTTTTTACCGGTAAACGGTTTCTTATTTCAAAATAAGCTAATTATAACCTTATTTATAAAGTCATAAGGGATATTATTAGAATATTAGGAATCATTTATTATATAATAATTGTGGTCTACAAGGAGGAAGTATAAATGTCAACGTTAATAATTAAAGATTTACATGTATCAGTTTGAGACATAAAGCTATCCTAAATGGTGTAAATATGGAAGATAAATAGCGGCGAAGTTCACGCAATTATGGGGCCTAATGGCACTGGCAAAAGTACGCTTGCTAGTGCGATTATGGGGCATCCTGCCTATACTGTTGACTAAGGGTGAAGTTTTGCTAGATGGAGTAAACGTTTTAGATCTTGACAGTAGATGAACGTGCGAAAGCGGGACTCTTTTTAGCGATGCAATATCCTCGGTGAAGTAACTGGTGTTACTAATAGCGAGTTTATGCGTGCCGCATTAAAGGCGAAAAATGATGGTAAGGCAATGCCAATTTTTGAATTTGTGAAAAAATATGAAAAAGCGATAAAAGACTTACATATGAATGAAGAAATGGCGCATAGATATTTAAATGAAGGTTTTAGTGGTGGTGAGAAAAAACGTAATGAAATTTTACAATTAAAAATGTTAAAACCTAAAATCGCGCTTTTAGATGAAATTGATTCAGGGCTTGATATTGATGCTTTAAAGATTGTTGGTGAAAATGTCAGTAAAATGGTTAAAGAAGATAACTTAGGATGCATTTTAATTACTCATTATGAAAGAATTTTAGATTATATCACCCCGACTTTTGTTCATATTATGGTTGATGGAAAAATTGTTTTAACCGGAAAAAGAGAATTAGTTAAAAAGATTGAAGAACACGGTTATGAATGGATAAAGGATGAATTAGGTATTGATTTTGAGGAACAATAAGATGGAAATTATTATTAAAGATCATCAAATTAATGGATTATTACCTAATGGAGTTACATATAAAGATAATAAATTAACATTTAATAAAAACACTAAATTTGATGAAGTTATTAAAATTAAATTAAAAGATGATAATAATGAATCATTTGAAGTAATCGTTGGTGACTACAGTAAAATTAAAATCATTTTAGAAATTAGTTCAAAAGAAAAAACGCCTCATAGTTATAATTTTTCTTTAACTTTAAATAAGAATAGTAATGTTACTTATTTGTTAATAAGTGATTTAAATAGTGAAAAAGGATTAATTCATCACGAGTTTAAAGTACATAGGGATGCAAATTTAGAATTATTAGGTGGTTTAGTTTCAAATAAGTTGGAGGCTAAAATTGAAGTAGAGTTATTAGAAGAAAATGCCAATGCTAACTTAAAAGTAGTTGTGGTATCATCTAATGAAAACATTCAAAAAGTTGATGTGAATTTAGTCCATAAGGCGCCACACACAACCGGTTTAATGCATAATGTGGGCATTTCCGGTGGCAATGGCAAAATTATTTTAAATGGTGTTGAACAAATTTTAAAAGGAATGAATGATTCAAATGCTTACCAATCTCTAAAAGGAATTATTACATCAGATGATGCTTATATTGAAGTTAATCCGATTTTATTAATTGATGAATATGATGTAATTGCGGGTCATGGAGCAACCGTGGGCAGATTAGAAGAGTTAAGTATTTATTATTTAATGAGTAGAGGGCTATCTAAAAGAGAAGCTGAACTTTTAATGATTAATGGGCTTTTAGCTCCTGTGGTCAATGAAATTAGTGATGAAAAACTAAAAACGAGATTTCAAACATTGGTGAATGAAAGATTATGAAAATGAAAAGTGAATTTCCAATTTATAAATTTAATAAAGATCTAATTTATTTAGATACTGCAGCTTCAAGTTTAAAGCCAAGAAAAGTGATTGATGCCGTAAGTCATTATTATTCGCATTATGGTGTTAATATTCATCGTGGTGTTTATCATTTATCTTATGAAGCAACGCTAATGTATGAAGAGGCAAGAAAGAATGTTGCCGCATTTATTAACGCAAGCAGTGATGAGGTTATTTTTACTAGAGGAACAACTGAAAGTATTAATATGATAAGTAATTTCTTTCTTAATCTAAAAGAAGGCGATGAAATTATTACTTCTGAGTTAGAACATCATTCTAACTTTTTACCTTGGTTAGAGGTTGCGAAAAAAAGAAAAGCTAAATTAAGATTTGTTGAATTAAATAAAGAAGGAAGAATCACAGTTGAAGCGTTTAAGAAAGTTTTATCTAAAAAAACAAAAGTAGTCGCCCTTACATATGTTTCTAATGTAATGGGATTTATAACGCCAATAAAAGAAATTGTTAAACTGGTCCATGAAGTTAATGCTTTAGTGGTTGTTGATGGAGCACAAGCAGTTCCTCACTTTAAAGTTGATGTAAAAGAATTAGATGTTGATTTCTTTGCGTTTTCTGGCCATAAAATGTTAGGTCCAACTGGAGTAGGTGTTTTATATGGAAAAAAACATTTACTTGATAAAGTAGAACCATTCCATTTTGGTGGAGAAATGGCAGAAGTAGTCACAAAAGATAATGCAACTTATAAAAGCACACCTCATAAATTTGAAGCAGGAACACCAATTATTAGTGGTGCTATTGGTTTATCTAAGGCAGTAGATATAATTAATGAGATAGGTTTTGATTATCTAGAAACTCACGCAAAGAATCTTTATAAGTATGCTTTAAGTAAGCTTAAAAAGATTGAAGGCATAACAATTTATAATAAAAACAATGAAGTTGGTTTAGTAACTTTTAATATTGATGGAGTTCATCCTCATGATGCGGCAACTATTTTTGATAAAAACAATATTTGTTTGAGGGCTGGTCATCATTGTGCGCAAAATATTCACAGATGGCTTAAGATAAATTCATCGTTAAGGGCATCGTTTTATATTTATAACACTAAAAAAGATGTTGATAAATTTGTCGATTCCGTTATTGAAGCGAGAGATTTTTTTAGGAAGTTTTAAGATGAAGATAGAAAATTTATATAGACAAATTATTATGGAACATTATAAAAACCCTTTAAATAAAGGGCTTTTAAGCGATGCCAATTATTTACTTATTAATATGCATAATCCATCATGTGGCGACGATGTAACAGTTCAACTTAAATTAGAAGATAATAAAGTTAAAGATATCCGTCATGATGGAATAGGCTGTAGCATTTGTTGTTCAAGCGCATCAGTAATGAGTGAAGCTTTAAAAGGTTTAGAAAAAGAAGAAGCGATTAAGGTAGTAGAAAACTTTATTAATATGGTGATGAATAAAGAATTTGATTCATCTTATTTAATAGGTGATATGCAAGCCTACAGTGGGGTTAGAACTTTTCCCGCAAGAGTTAGATGTGCAACTTTAGCTTGGGTGGCAATCGAAAAAGGATTAAAGGAAGGTTAATATTATGGATGATAATAAAAAGAAAATAGATAAGATAATTGGTGAATATGAATATGGTTTTAAAACTGATGTTAAAAATATTGTTGACACTGGAAAAGGTTTAAGTGAAGCGGTTGTAAGAAAGATATCAAAGTTAAAAAATGAGCCAGAATGGATGTTAGAATATCGGTTAAAAAGCTATCAAGAATTTATTAGTAAACCACAACCTTCCTGGGGCCCAAGTTTAGATGGAATAGAGTTTGATGAAATAACTTATTTTGCAAGATTGGTTGATGAACCTAAATATTCTTGGGATGAAGTTCCTAAAGAAATTAAAGAAACTTTTGAAAAATTGGGAATTCCTGAAGCGGAAAGAAAGTTTTTAGCTGGCGTTTCAACACAGTTTGAAAGTGAAGTAGTTTATTCTTCAACAATTGAAAAACTAGATGCCTTAGGGGTAATATTTACTGATACTGATTCAGCATTAAGACAATATCCGGAGATTTTTAAGAAATACTTTGGGACAGTTGTACCGTATAATGATAATAAATATGCCGCACTAAATGGTGCAGTTTGGAGTGGAGGAACGTTTATCTACGTTCCTAAAGGAGTAAAAATTCCAAAACCACTTCAATCATACTTTAGAATTAATGCGGAACAAATGGGTCAGTTTGAAAGAACATTAATTATTGTTGAAGAAGGAGCAAGTCTTAATTATGTTGAAGGTTGCACAGCACCAATTTATTCAAAGGATTCTCTTCATGCCGCAACCGTTGAAATCGTTGTTTCCAAGGATGCCTATTGTCGTTATACAACAATTCAAAATTGGTCAACAAATGTTTATAACTTAGTAACTAAACGAGCATTTGTTTATGAAAATGCCCATATGGAATGGATTGATGGCAATATGGGTTCACGTGTTAATATGAAGTATCCGGCATGTATTTTATTAGGAGAATATGCCAAAGGGACAACTATTTCCATTGCGTTTGCCGGAAAGAATCAGCATCAGGATGCTGGTGTTAAAATGATTCATTTAGCGCCTAATACACAGTCAAATGTTATTTCTAAATCAATTTCTCGGGGTGGGGGAATTGTCAATTATCGCGGTAAAATTTTCTTTAGTAAAAATGCCCAAGGTTCACGAAGTAATATTGAATGTGACACAATTATTTTAGATGAACAATCTTATTCGGATACTATTCCAATAAACGTTGTCAAAAATAGTGATGTTTTCCTCCAACACGAAGCTTCTGTTTCAAAAATTAGTGAAGATCAACTATTTTATTTAATGAGTAGAGGTTTAACTGAAGAAGAGGCTACAGAAATGATTATTATGGGGTTTATTGAACCTTTCGCTAAAGAACTACCAATGGAATATGCGGTAGAGTTAAATGCGTTAATTAAATTAGAAATGGAAGGTTCCATTGGATAATAAAAAAGCTAATCGCGAAGATTAGCTTTTATATTTTAGGGAAAATAAGGCGTTATTTTTGATTTCACTTCATCGGTTTGACTTTCTAATGGCAAGTTAATATTATAATGTTCAATTATTGTCATTTTATTGACAGCGTAAGGAGTAGTGTTCTTAACTCGTGAATCATTAGAACTAAAGACATAAACATCGGCGACAATAACTGTTTCATCAAGTAACATTCCGTAGTTTTCATAAACATTTTGATTATTCCAAGCACCAATATAATCACCGATAACTAGTAACTGTCCATCATCATTTAATGTGCTAGTAGATTTAATCAATTTATATTTATAAATGGTAAATGTAAAAGGATATTTATGATTTGGATTTAACATATTAAATGTTCTATTTTTAGGTAGGCCTTCAATCTCTAATAAAACAGTAATTCTTTCTTCTGGGACTGGCATTTTTTCTTTTTTAGTAAATGAAATCATCAAAGGTGTTACAAAAGTAATAAAAATGAGTAGCGAGAAAAACGCAATACCAGAAAAACCAATCGTATTTTTATTCATCTGCCCTTTTTTAACTTCTAAAATACCTTTAACTAATAAATAGATAAATAAAACAAATAATATGATAATAATTATATAACTAGTTGTTCTTATACTTTGCATATTATCACCACTTTTGAATCAATTTAGATTCTTTTTCATTATTTATAACAGTAACTAAAGAACCATTTATTAAAGTCATCATCGGTTTAACATGACCAATATCCATATTCATAATTGTAGGAACTTCTCCTAAAATATCTTTATAAACATTAGCCTCATTTAAATCTAAAAACGAAGTTTCTTTTACATGTCTTCCAAATAAAAATCCCTTCGCATATTTAAACCAGCCTGCTTCGCGCATTTGCCATAAGGTTCGTTTTATCGCAAAAATATCCATCTCACAAGCTTCTAAATACCAAACAATTCCATCATCTTTATATTTTTCAATGAAATTAGTTACTTTATCATAAGGCGTTCCTAAATGATGAAGTAAAATTTCCATAACTCCACCAATTAATCTTCCATTAATTTTTACATCTTTTTCATAAAGATTAATCCATTTAGTTGGTTCTGTTAGAATATATGGATCAAGTGGCCCTCTTTCTGGTAAATCTTTCGCTTGATAAAACTTAGATGCATATTGCGTAATTTGATTTCCTTTTACTAATTTGAGTGTATTAACTATAGATTCATCTAATTCATTAAGTCCAAAAGTAGGAAAATTATAACCATAAACAGTTAACATATCTAAATGAGTTAGAAGGGAAACAGTTAAATTAGTATTATCACTATATCCAATATAAAGTTTCTTAGGATATTTCTTTAACTCTTCAAAATCAATGAGAGGTAAAATCTCAATCATTAATTCACCGCCTCCAACACTCCAAATTATATCAACATTTTTATCTTTATAAGCGTCAACAAAATATTTAGCTCTATTTTCTTTTGTATCACTAGCACCTAATTTATAGCCAAAAACATCACCGAATATTTTAATTTTATAACCTTTTTCTTTAAATTTTTTAATTGCGGCTATTAGGCGTACTGGATATGGCTCTTTACTAGCACCAAAACTTGGGGCTATAAGACCGATGGTACCATTATCAGGTAAAAAAGCAGGAATATTCAAATTATCACCTCATATTTAAATTATAACATAAATATTTAAGATTATCGGTTATAATATAATAGAGGTTAAGCTTATGTATGGATATTATTTACTAATAAAAGGAATAAATTCTTTAGCTAAAAATGAATATGAAATTTTAAGAGAACTTCTTAATGAATTACTATTAACCCCTTCATATGAAATTAGGGATAATGTTTTAATCATTATCGATAAACCAAAAACAGACATCTCTTGGGCGGAATTTATTAGGAATACCAACAGTGAATTTTACAGTGACTTAAGATTATATGAAAGCAATGGATTTCACTCTCATCAAGCCTTATCCCATAGTTTAGATGAGATTTTAAAAAAGGATATATTTACTAAATATTATACTAATGACAAAATTTTATTTTATGATGAATTTTACAAACACATTAAAGAAGATTTTAAAAAAGAAGTTTTTAAAAGTTTATATAACGATTTAGAATTTTTAAGATCAATAAAAATATACATTGAAGAACAAAATAAATCAAAAGCAGCCAAACTTGCTAATATTCACAGAAATACACTTGATAACAGGTTAGAAAAATTTAAGCGGATTACTGGCTTTGATTTAAATAACTTTGATGATAAAGCATTCATCTATATTTTCTTAAGGGAGTTATAGTGATTAATAAAGGAGTAAATTTAAATATTTTAAGAAAGGATAAAAAGACCGGAATGGTCTTTTTTTAATGGTTTTATCTAAAAATGTTATATATTCATCATAAAAAGGGTTATACAGAAATAGTTTTTAAAACTTATGAACTTATTATTGATAAAAGCAATATTAGTGTTATAAAAGAAATATGTAGAAATAATTTATTTAATTATGACTACAAAATAAAATATACTAAAGAAATCTTAAATATTAAAACAAGGCCACCATTATACATTAATGAAAATATTCTTTTAATTCCATGTAAGTCTTTAAGAAATTATCATAATGTTTGGATAAATTATTTTAATATTCTTGAAGTCGTTAAAAATGGTTCTAAAACTAAAATCATTTTCAATAATTTAAGTGAGTTGTTGCTAGATATTGGCTATCATTCTTTTTTAAAAAGTATTAATGATGCAAAAAGAATTATTAACTATGTTAATGAAGTTATTAAATATTATGAGTTTATGAAAATGTCATGATACCATTTTCATTATTAAAGTATGGAAATATCAGTGATTTAATGATATAATACTTGCGGCTTAAAGAAATTAAATAAGGAGGCTATGATTATGGCAAAATTAACTGTTAGAGATTTAAATCTAAAAGGTAAAAAAGTTTTAATTCGCGTTGATTTCAACGTTCCAATGAAAGACGGCGTTATCACAGATGACAATCGCATTCAAGCGGCTCTACCTACTATTAATTATGTAATTAATAATGGTGGAAGAGCAATTTTATTTTCACATTTAGGAAGAGTAAAAACTGCGGAAGACAAGGCAGATAACTCACTTAAACCAGTTTGCAAGAGATTAGAAAAACTATTAGGTAAAAAAGTTTTATTTATCCCTGAAACAAGAGGAGAAAAACTTGAAAAAGCAGTTGCAGCATTAAAAGATGGCGAACTATTAATGTTTGAAAATACAAGATTTGAAGATATTGAAGGTAACAAAGAATCTAAAAATAATCCTGAATTGGGCGCTTATTGGGCAAGTTTAGGTGATGTATTTGTTAATGATGCGTTTGGAACTGCCCATAGAGCACATGCAAGTAATGTTGGTATCGCAAGCAATATTAAAAAAACTGCCGCTGGTTTCTTACTAGAAAAAGAAATCAAGTTTATTGGTGAAGCAGTTAATAAACCTAAAAGACCATTTATCGCAGTATTAGGCGGTGCAAAAGTTTCTGATAAGATTTCAGTTATTGATAATTTGTTAAATATCGCTGATAAAGTAATTATCGGTGGGGGAATGGCATATACATTTTTAAAATCTCAAGGTTATGAGATTGGTAATTCATTAGTTGAACTTGATAAACTTGATTTAGCTAAAGAATTATTACAAAAAGGTAAAGACAAGATTATGTTACCAGTAGATTTTGCATTTACAAAAGAATTTAAAGATGAAAAACCAACTCATTATGGTCCAATTACAGCAATTAAAGAAGGCGAAATGAGTTTAGATATTGGTCCTAAGACTGTTAAGTTATATGATAAAGAACTTTCAAAAGCAAAAACTATTGTTTGGAATGGACCAATGGGTGTATTTGAATTTGAAAATTATGCATTAGGTACAAAGGGTATCTTAGAAGCTCTTGCGAAGAACAAAGATGCGATCACAATTATCGGTGGTGGAGATTCTGCAAGCGCGGCAATTAATTTTGGTTACGAAGATAAATTTACACACATTTCAACAGGTGGTGGAGCATCATTAGAATATTTAGAAGGAAAAGTTTTACCTGGCGTTGAATGTGTAAGTAATAAATAATGGATATAGGTAGTAAAATTAAGCAGTTAAGGCTTGAAAATGGCCTTACTCAACAAGAACTAGCTAATCGATTAGAACTAACGAAGGGATATATTTCGCAAATTGAAAGAAATCTTTCTAGCCCTTCATTAGAAACGTTTTTTTCGATCCTCGAAGTGCTAGGCACTAATATTAGTTCATTTTTTCAAAGTAATATTGAAGAGATTGTTCATAAAGAGGAAGATTTCTTTATAAAAGAAAATAAAGATTTAAAGCATAAGATTAGTTGGATTGTTCCCAATGCGTTAAAATATGAAATGGAGCCAATTATTATTGAAATTGATGTTGGTGGTCGCTCAGTAATTGATAATCCACACGCCGGTGAAGAGTTTGGATATTGCCTTTCAGGTGAGATAGCTTTAATTTTAAATAAAAAGAGATACATAATTAAAGAAGGCGAATCATTTTATTATTCAGCAAATAAAGAACACTATTTAATTAATTTAAGTAATAAGAAGGCGAAAATATTATGGGTTTCAACCCCGCCAATGTTTTAGGAGGAAAAGATATGACAAAGGAAGTTATTTTAAAATCAACTCAAGGTTTACACGCATCTTTAGCGGTTAAACTCGTTAAAACAGCAGAAAAATACGCAGTTGATATTGATCTTCATTATAAAGATAAAGTTGTTGATTTAAAATCAATCTTAGGGTTAATGAGTTTAGCAATACCTAAGGGCGAAAATGTAAAAATTGTCGCAACTGGTCAAAAAGCAGCTGAAGCAATTGAAGATATTAAAAAAGTTTTAAAATAGAAAAGAGATAGTTATGGCAAATAAAAGAATACCCGTTATTGCCGGGAATTGGAAAATGAACAAAGTTCGTGATGAAGCGTTACAATTTATTTACTCAGTAAATCAAGAAGTTCCTTCAAGAGAACTTGTTGAAACAGTAATTTGTGCGAATGATGTTTTACTTAGATGTTTAGTTAAACGTCAAGGGGATGAATTAAGAATTGGTGCTCAAAACGTTCACTATGAAGAATTCGGCGCCTTTACTGGAGAAACTTCACCACGTGTATTAGAAACTACAGGCGTAACTTACGTTATTATTGGCCACAGTGAAAGAAGGGAAATGTTTAATGAAACAGATGAAACTGTTAACAAAAAACTTCAAACAGCAATAAAATATCACTTAACACCAATCGTTTGTGTCGGTGAATCATTAAATATTCGTGAAGCGGGCACAACAAATGATTATGTTAAAACACAAGTTGTTAATGCATACAAAGGTGTTTCTGCGAAAAGCGCACTTTTAACTATTTTAGCTTATGAGCCAATTTGGGCCATAGGTACAGGAAAAACTGCGACACCTGAACAAGCAGAAGACACGATTTTATCAATTAGAAATGTTTTAACTGAACTTTATGGTAAAGACGTCGCCCAAAGAATTAGGATTTTATATGGTGGGTCAGTAAACGCAGCTAATATTGATGCATTAATTGCTAAGCCAAATATTGATGGTGCTTTAGTTGGTGGTGCTTCATTAGATCCTGCAAGTTACTTAACATTAGTTAGGGCAGCAGTTAGAAGATAATTTAACAAAAAACACCTATTCAAAGGTGTTTTTTTGTTGCCTAAAAATGCAAATAATAATTTTTATTCGCTATAAAAATATGATATAATTATAATATTTTTCTTAGTTTATGAGAAAAATATAAAATAAAAACTCTCCAATGAAGGAGAGTCTTTATTATCTGTTGTAGAACTCAACAATTAAGTTTTCTTTAATATCTGGAAGAACTTCATTGCGTTCAGGGTATCTAACAAAGATACCTTCCATTTTGTCTGCATCATAGGAAACAAATTCTTTTCTCATAACAATGTTTTCTAAAGCTTGTAAGACAATTTTTAAATCTCTTGATTTTTCTTTTAAATTTACTTTTTGGCCTGGTTGCAATCTAAATGATGGAATATCAACTTTTTTTCCATCAACTAAAACGTGACCATGACTAACAAGTTGTCTTGCTTGTGCTCTAGTATTTGCGAAACCTAAACGGTAAACAACATTATCTAATCTACTTTCAAGTAGTTTGATGAAGTTTTCACCGTGAACACCAGGCATTTTGTTAGCTTCTTTGAAAGTTTTTAAAAATTGTTTTTCTGAAACGCCATAAGTGAATCTAACTTTTTGTTTTTCTTGAAGCTGTTGAGCATAGTCCGATAATTTTGCTCGTCTTTGCCCATGTTGACCAGGTGCGTAAGGACGCTTTTTAAGTTCTTTTCCTGTTTCACTAACAGAGTAGCCTAAACGTCTAGAAATTTTCCATGATGGTCCTGTATAACGACTCATTATTTTTACCTCCTTATATATTTTGGCTGTAAAAATGCATTCAATCAATTTATGTAAAACCCAATTAGTCTTCACTACTAAGCAGAAAATAGTTACTAGCTCCCCTTCGGGTAGGGATTATTGATAAACATATTGATGCCTGCTTTTTACCGACTAATATATTATAACAAATATATTTCGCATGTCAAACTTTTTTAAAAAATAAAATTCATTTACATTAGTTAAATATTAAGTTTTACTTAAATATGGTAAAATAATAGCGGTGATTATATGAAATACGATCAAGTGTTAATTCGCTTTGGTGATTTAATGTTAAAGGGGAAAAATAGACGCACATTCATCTCTTTAACCACAAGCCTTATAAAACAAAATATTAAAGATTTAAATATTCCCATAATTAAAACACATGATCGTGTCTATTTAAAACTAGAAGATATATCACCAGAAGTAATAAAAGAACGACTTTTAAGAGTTTCTGGACTAAATTCTTTTTCGTTTGTAAAAGTAACAGATCACGATATGAATAATATAATTAATGCTTCTATAATGCTTATTAATGAAGAAATTAAAGAAGAAACAACTTTTAAAATTTATACAAAACGAGCTTATAAACAATTTCCACTGACATCTTTAGAGCTTACTAAAGAAGTTGCTCCATCAATTTTAAAAGGAATTGAGACGAAACTTAAAATTGATGTTAAGAATCCTAAAGAAACTCTTTATATTGAAATAAGAGAAGAAGCGACCTACATTTATTTAAAGAAAATTAAAGGTATTGGTGGTTTTCCTGTTGGAGTTGGTGGGAAAGCAACACTTTTATTAAGTGGTGGAATAGATTCGCCTGTTAGTGCCTATTTAGCGATGAAACAAGGTCTTTATTTAGAAGGAATTCACTTTGAATCAACGCCAATGACTTCCATAGAGTCAGTTCAAAAGGTTATCGATATTTCTAAAAAACTTGCGTTATATACACCTAAACATGAATTTGTGGTTTTAATGGTTTCTTTTGGTAAAATTCATAAAGAGATTTTAACTCATATTCCAGATCCATATGTAATCACAATTATGAGACGAGCGATGTTTAAAATCGCTGAAAAACTATCAAATGAAAGAGGCGCTTTGGCTCTTGTGACAGGAGAATCAATTGGTCAAGTCGCAAGCCAAACATTAGAAAGTATTAACGCTATTGAAGATGTGGTTAAGATACCAATTTTAAGACCTCTATTAACGTATGATAAACAAGAAATTATTGATATTAGTGTAAAAATAGATACATTTGGTATTTCAATTAGGCCATTTGAAGATTGTTGTTCGGTATATGTGCCACTAGCACCAACCACAAAACCTTCAATTAAAAAATGTGTGCAATATGAAAATTATATAGAGAATTTAGATGCCTTGATAGAAGAGGCTGTAATAGAAACAAAAATTTGGGTTATTGAACCAACTAGTGACATTAATTTATCATTATTAGGTTTTGAAATGACAGAAGTTTGGGAAAGTATTCAAAAATGATTACATCAAAAGACAACGCAAAAATTAAATATGTAAACAAACTTAAACAAAAGAAGTTTAGGGATAAAGAACGTAGGTTTCTTATTTTTGGGGAGCATTTAATTATGGAAGCTTTAAACACAAATCAAGAGTTAGAAATTTATACGACTAATCCAGAAAAAGATGGTATTTTAATTAGTGAAACATTAATGAGGCAAATTTCTTTTTTAGATAATCCTAAAGATATTTTTGCGATAGTAAGTAAACCAAATAATAAACCATATTCAAAGAAGATTCTTATGTTAGATGATGTTCAAGATCCAACCAATGTTGGTGCTTTAATTAGATCTGCTGTTGGCTTTGGATTTGAGACAATAATTGCATCAAATAAGAGTGCTGACTTCTATAACGAAAAAGTAATTAGTGCTTCTCAGGGAGCCATTTTCCATGCCAATCTCGTGAGAAGTGATTTAGTAAAAGAGATTGAAAAACTAAAAAAGAATAACTATCAAATTATTGGTTCTTTTCCATTAGGAGGGAAAGATTTAAATAAATTTAACGCAAAGGAAAAGTTTGTATTAATTTTAGGAAATGAAGGTAGTGGAATTAAAAAAGAGGTAGAAAGTATGTTAGATGAAAAGGTTAAAATTGAAACTACGAAAATTGAATCTTTAAATGTATCTGTTGCTGGGGCAATACTTATGTATAAATTATGATTATTGCATACTTAGATCAATACAAAACACTTGATGAACAAATCACCTTATATAAAGAATTAAAGTTAACTTCAATGCCCCTAAGAAAGTTAAATGGTGAAAGTATTTTTTATAAAGATGATTCATTTTTAGAAGCCCTTAAAAACACTCTTAAAGAACAAAAAGTTACTATTTCTAATTTAGATATTGATATATCTTATTCTTTAATGGAATTGATTGATTTAGATAGAGTATTTTATATTGCGAAAGTTCTTGGTATAAAAGAAGTGTTACTCAAACTTCCATCGTTAGAAGATTTTAATATTGAAAGAAACATATTTACTGAAAAAATTAAAGAAATTTTGGTTTCTTTTAAAAAGAAAAGATCAGCGTATCATTTCATGTCAATTACGAAATTGATAGTGCTTATATAGCTTATCTAATTAAAGAATTTAAAGATATTAAATTTACCTTTAATCCTGCAGAATGTTATTTTTATGATAAGGCGGTTTCTACGTATCATAGGTTACTTAAAAACAATCTAAGTTATGTAATTTTATACGACTTAGATGAAAATAAAGAAGTTGCACTTTTAGGCTATGGTAGCGCCTTTATTATTGATACTCTAGATAGGTTAATTCTTGATAAATATAAAGGAGATGTGCTTTTAGATACTAATCTTTTAGAATATATCAACAACAGAAAATCAATTTATAGTAAACTCTTTAAATTACCTTTTTTCAAAAGAAATAAGTCAAAAAAAGCTTATGAAGAAATCGAACATAAGCTTAAACTAACAGAAGAAGATAATATTACATTTAAAGATTTATATTTATCACAAATATCATTAGTGAAAAGATATCTTAAGTAGTACTTTCAATTAAAGGTTTGGCATCAAGTAAAGATTCATATAATTTTTCAGTGTATAAGATTCCTTCTAAATGATCATATTCATGTTGAAAGACTATTGAAGGAAGTCCAGTTAAAGTCATTTCTTTTGATAAAAACTTGCTAAGTTTGGCATCATAAAAATGTCCCTTAACTTTAATAGTTTTATATCTAGGAGTTAATCCTTCAGTTTTTCTATCAACGGATAAACATCCTTCGCCACCGTTTAAATAAATCATTTCATTTGATTTATAAGTGATTACTGGATTAACGACAATAAATGAATATATTTCGTTGTTTAAATCCTCTAAATGAACCGCAAATATGCGTTTTAAAACATTCACTTGAACGGCACTTAAACCTACGCCAGGTCTTAAATTATAAAGTTGGTTAAGTTCTTCGTTTTGGGAAACAACACAATATTTTAGTAAATTAAGCCCAATTTCTTTGTCTTCTGTACTAACGGGAAGTTTAACTGGTTTACTTTTTTTAGTAAGATTTGGATGTCCTTCTTTTATAATATCTTTACTTAAATACATAAAAATCACCTAAAGTGATTATAACATAATTTTGATAATTTTATTTTTAAATGATAAACTATTATTAGTTTACGAATATGAGGAGAAAAAATTATGCTACAAAGAGAATGTTACATAGTCTATTATAGGCATAATGGAGCTTTGAAAAACTTAAAGAAAATTGAAGATATTGAAATTTATTATGTTTCTGAGCGCTTTAAATACGCCACCATCTATTTTGATAAAAAAGATGAGAAGAAAATTTTAGGCACTTTAAAGAAAACAAAAGGAATTCGTCAATTTGAGCCATCTTTATTAGATAAACCAGAAATAAATATCCCTTTAGAAAAGCCTGTTAAGTAAAAAGACTTGACAGAGTTAATTATTTGTGTATAATGTTAATAGAAAAAGGAGAGAATAAATTATGGTAAAACTTAGATTACAAAGATTTGGTTCAAAGAAAAGACCTTTTTATAGAATAGTTGCAGCGGATGTTAAAGCACCTAGAGATGGAAAGTTTTTAGATGTTATTGGTACATATGATCCACTTACTGAACCAGCAACCGTTAAAATTGATAAAGAAAAGGCATTAAAATGGTTAAATGATGGTGCAAAAGCAACAGATACAGTAAAAAGTTTATTTCAAAAACACGACATCAAATAAACTTAGAAAAAGGAGTGTAGGCAATGGCAATCAACTATGAAAACCTGATAAAAAATATCGTAACGCCACTTGTTGTTCACCCTGATGATGTCTTAGTGAAAACATTGTCTGAAGACGAAACTATAGTGATTCAAGTTTTAGTAAACGAAGAAGATTTAGGTAGAGTCATCGGAAAAGGTGGAAGAATCGCTGGTGCGATTAGAACTATCGTCTATGCGGGGGCTTCAAAAGAAGGAAAGCATGTTCGTATCGATATTGATGCATTTTAAAAAAGTACACAGTGATGTGTATTTTTTTTGGCATTTTATGATATACTTAAATAAAGCGTAACTAACTTTAGGGAGTAAGGATGAGAAAGTATTTAATTGGAAAAATAATAAATACTCACGGAGTAAGGGGAGAACTCTTAATAAAGCCATTAACTGATTTTAATAGATTCATTAAAGATAAAGAAATATTTACTTTAGAACCTGTAATTAAACTTAAAATCAAGCAAGTGAGACATCATAATAAGGGACTTATTGTTTCTTTTTATGATTATGATAATATTAATTTAGTTATTAATTTAAAAGGTTTATCATTGTATACAAATGAAAAACCAAATCTTTTAGAAGACGAATATCACTTTAGCCAATTAATTGGTTTAGAAGTCTATAATCAAGATAATGTTTTAAGAGGAATTATTAAAGAGGTTGTTGAAGTTCCTCAAGGACACTTACTAAGAATTAAGGTAGAAGAAACTACCAAACTAATTCCTTTTAATAAACGATTTATTAAAGAAGTTAAAGATAATCACCTAATTATTAATGAAATTGAGGGATTATTATGATTATTGATATATTGACGATTTTTCCTAATATGTTAGATGCATACATTCAAGAATCAATTATTAAACGAGCGTTAGTTGATGAAAAAATTGAAATAAATGTTATTAACATAAGAAACTTCTCTAAGTTAAAACATCACCAAGTTGATGACACAGTTTATGGTGGGGGAGCGGGAATGTTACTAACATTTCCACCATTTTATGATGCAATTCATTCTTTAAAACGTGAAAACTCTCATATTATATTAACTACCCCTAAAGGAAAAACTCTTACTCAAAAAAGAGTTGAAGAACTTTCTAAAAAGGAACATATTATTATTCTTTGTGGACATTATGAAGGAATTGATTCAAGAATTGAAGAATTTGTTGATGAAGAAATAAGTATTGGTGATTATGTTTTGACTGGTGGAGAACTTGCGGCACTAGTATTAGTTGATTCCATTTCAAGACTTAAAGAAGGTGTTATTAACGAAGATTCACATTTAGATGATACATTTTCAAAAGGTTTATTAGAGTATCCTCAGTATACAAAACCACAAAGCTATATGGGCTATGATGTTCCTGAGGTATTATTATCAGGACATCATGAAAATATTGCCAAGTTTAGAAAATATGAAGCGATTAAAGAAACATATTTGAAACGACCAGATTTATTAAAAAATCTCTCTAAAGAAGACGAAAAAATATTAAAGAAAGTAAAGGAGGATTTAAAGTGAAAAGATTATTATTGTTAGTATTAGTGTTTTTAACTGGCTGTGCTTCTAAAATGAAAGAAGAAGCAGTGAACGAAGTTTATGAAGAAGTTGATAAAGTTATTTTAGCGATTGATGAAGCAACAGAAAAGAACTTTAAAAACTATTTATTCATCGATTTAAGAGAAAACATTAATGAAAACGAGCACATTAAAGGTTTTACTGTTGTCGATAAAGAAAAATTAGATGATGCTTTAAAAGGCTTAAAGTCTTATACTTTTATTATGCTTGTATCTGACAGGCCTGAACTTACTTTAGAACGTGCCTCCTATATTGAAAATAAGGGTTTTTATAATGTAAAATCAGTAAATATTCTTACAGAAATATTAATAGAAAATTTAGGTTTAAGAGGCTATTTACAACAAGAATCTTGTCCTCCTGGAGGCTGTTAAAAACTTTAACTTGCAGTTAAAATATTATTGTGTTATAATCAATATCGCCGTATAACGGTTAAGGCGGTCCGCTAAAAATCCTTTATGAACGCCCGTAAAAAAGGAGTGATTTGTATGGCAAGAGAAAAAGGCCAAGCATTGTTCCATGAACTAACAAAAGAATATCTAAGAGAAAACATTCCTAATTTTAAAGCAGGGGATACAGTAAAAGTATTCGTTAAAATTAAAGAAGGAAACAGAGAAAGAATTCAGTTATTTGAAGGCTTAGTAATTAAACGTCAAGGTCAAGGTATCTCTGAGACATTCACAGTAAGAAAAGTTAGTTATGGTGTTGGGGTTGAAAGAACTTTCCCAGTTCATTCACCTATAATCGATTCATTAGAAATTGCTCGTGTAGGACAT
Organism: Acholeplasmatales bacterium; assembly: GCA_050949105.1. Taxonomy (GTDB): domain Bacteria; phylum Bacillota_I; class Bacilli_A; order Acholeplasmatales; family UBA5453; genus DUQU01. The sequence goes on along the minus strand of JBMNFC010000010.1, from coordinate 28,673 downwards.
GTAAGAAGAGCTAAACTTCATTACATTAGAACACTTTCAAGCAAGGCATCAAGAATCAAGGAAAAAAGAACAGTGTAAAAGAAAAAAAAGATTTCCATTTGGAAGTCTTTTTTTCATATTTTGAAAAAAAATAACAATTTTTCCTTTTTAATAGATATATTTAATTAGACAACTGTCACTAAAAACACAATTTATCTTTAAAAAACACCATTAAGCAAATATTGGCATATATTTAAAATATATGATATACTAAATACGAATATGATAGCGGTTTCAAAACCGCTTAAAAAATCTTAATTAAAAGGAGGGCCCAGAGGCAAAAATTATGAGAAAACGTTTTGTATTTTTCTTTTTAATCTTTTTTGCGGCATTAGTACTGACTTCTTGTAAAGAAACAGGCGAGATTTCACTAGCTGATCCGGTCATCAATTTAAAAGTTGGTGAATCAAAGAAGATTAATTATGAAATCACAAAAGGACATGAAGTGGAGTTTTTACTTCCAAACGAAAATGTCGCTAAAATTTCTGGCGATAATATCGTTGGTGTTAGCGCGGGAGAAGTAGTATTAACAGCTACTATTAAAGGAACCGAAATTTCTGCAACAGCAACAGTAAAGGTTACTAATGTTGAAGCAGAAAGTGTTACTATTGCTGGTGATGCAAGTGGTTTAGTTGGTGCACAAATTCAACTAACGGCAACAGTTTTACCTGCAAACACAACAGATAAAACTGTTACATGGTCAAGTAGTGATGAAACCATTGCGACAGTAGATCAAACAGGAAAAGTCAGCCTATTAAAAGTTGGACAAGCAACAATTAAAGCTAAAGTTGGTACTAAAGAAAAAACACATGCTATTACAGTTAATCCAATCTTAGCAGAAAGTGTTACTATTGCTGGTGATACTAGTGGTTTAGTTGGTGCACAAATTCAACTAACAGCAACAGTATTACCTGAAAACACAACAGATAAGACTGTTACATGGTCAAGTAGTGATGAAACCATTGCGACAGTAGACCAAACAGGAAAAGTCAGCCTATTAAAAGTTGGACAAGCAACAATTAAAGCAAAAGTTGGAACTAAAGAAAAAACACATGTTATTACAGTTAATCCAATTTTAGCAGAAAGTGTTACTATTGCAGGTGCTACTAGTGGTTTAGTTGGTGCACATATTCAACTAACAGCGACAGTTTTACCTGCAAACACAACAGATAAGACTGTTACATGGTCAAGTAGTGATGAAACCATTGCGACAGTAGATCAAACAGGAAAAGTCAGTCTATTAAAAGTTGGACAAGCAACAATTAAAGCAAAAGTTGGAACTAAAGAAAAAACACATGTTATTACTGTTAATCCAATTTTAGCAGAAAGTGTTACTATTGCTGGTGATACTAGTGGTTTTGTTGGTGCACAAATTCAACTAACAGCAACAGTATTACCTGAAAACACAACAGATAAGACTGTTACATGGTCAAGTAGTGATGAAACAAAAGCAACAGTAGATCAAACAGGAAAAGTCAGTCTATTAAAAGTTGGATAAGCAACAATTAAAGCAAAAGTTGGAACTAAAGAAAAAACACACGTTATCACAGTTAATCCAATCTTAGCAGAAAGTATTACTATTACAGGGCCTATACACGGTTTAGTTGGCAGCGAAATTCAACTAACAGCGACAGTATTACCTGAAAATACTACAAACAAGACTGTTATATGGACATCAAGCGATGAAACAAAAGCAACAGTGGTAGATGGTGTAGTAACTTTATTAGCAAAAGGAACAGTTGAAATTACTGCCAAAATAGATTCAGTAACAGCAACTAGTGAAATTGTAATTGATATTCCGGTAACTAGCATAGAGATTGCAGGTGCAAATGTGGGTATTGTTGGAGACGTTATTACATTAACAGCAACAATTTTACCAGCAGAAGCAGCGTATAGAACAATTACTTGGAGTGTTGATGTTAATGCGTTGGCGACAGTAGATGCGACTGGTAAGGTTACACTACTTAGAAAAGGAACAGTTGTTGTTAGTGCAAAAATTGATGATGTTGTTAAAACTCATGAAATATTTATTAACAACGGACCAGTTGCGAAGATTGGCGATGTTGGATATCCGACAATTCAAACGGCCATTGACGCAGCAGTAACGGGTGATGTTATTACAATTTTACCTGGAACACATAATGAAGCATTAAATGTTAATAAATCCAATATTTCATTTACCGGTATATTAGGGAAGAAATCAACATTAACAAATCTAATTACAATCGGTGCTAATTTAGAAAATATTTCATTTACTAATTTATCATTTACGGGAGATGCTCAAATTAAGAAAGCTACAGGGACATTAAGTGGCTTTACATTTAAGAATAACCATGTTTATGATACTAATTTAACTGCAAGTGCATATCGTCCAATTACTAGAGTAAATGTAAATGCATTTATTCAAATATATACGTTATCTGGCACAAATGTTCACGGTAATTTCTATATTGAAGATAACATTTTTGAAAACATACAATCAGATATTATTTCAATTGATAGAACAATGGACGGAAAAGTTATTGACATTAAGAATAATATGTTTAAAAACTTTGGAGTTAGTGCGATAAGATTTGATGGCGGGTATAACAACGGTACTTACAATATTGTTGGAAACACATTTGAAAATGCTGTATTAGGTGCATCTTCAGCAATCACATTTAGAGCATATGGTTCAAACGCTAGCCAAACAATCTTAATTGATAATAACACATTTACCAATATTGGTAATCCTGCTCAAAATAGAGATGGAGATCAACCAGGTTCAGGGGCTATTACTACAAGTACATTTAATGGTGGTACAACATCCTTCACAGTTACTAACAACACATTTAATCATACATACAATAGTGTTCATATGAGAGGTAGTGGTACTGGTTTAACTAAGACTATTACAAGTAATATATTTAAAGATTCACTTGGTTATGTATATTTTGAAAATGATAAAACCACAAACTATTCGCTCAATACTTATTTTGATAGATTAGGTGTAGAAGTAGCAGCAGAAAGGGTCATTATAACTGATGAACCTACATACAAGCAATATAATATTGCCGCTCCAGTATTAACAAGTTTCTCTATTACTGGTGATACAACAGGTGGTATTTCTGATGAAGTTCTATTAACATTAGTCGCAGTTCCTCCATATTATGAGTTTAGTGAAGTAACTTGGACATCAAGTGATGAAACAAAAGCAATAGTAGTAAATGGAGTAGTAACATTACTTGCGGTAGGAGATGTTGTGATAACCGCTAAAGTTGGCGATTTAACAGCAACTCATAACATTAATATTACTGCAAAAGTTGCAGCAAAAATTGGTGCTATAGAATATGCAACAATTCAAGCAGCGATTGATGCAGCAACAGCTGGTGATATTATTAATGTTAATCACGGAACATTCAATGAAGCATTAGTTATTGATAAGCCGATTACATTAAAAGGCTTTGTTGGTAAACATTCAATATTAACAAATAAAATAACTATCAATAATGGTGTAAATGGTGTTACTATTGATGGTTTTGATATGACTGGAAAAGCTCAAATATATAATGCGGGTATTTTAGAAAACTTCAAATTTATTAATAACTATGTATATGATACTGATTTAGAGGCTACTGCATATTCACCAAACGTAAGAACAGATGTAAATGCGATTATTCAAATATATGCATTATCAGGCACTAATTTAGTTGGTGGCATTACAATAGAGCATAATGTGTTTAGCAATATTAAGTCTGATATTATTTCAATCTCTAGAACTAAAGTTGATATGGAAATTATCATTAGACATAATGCCTTTTTAAACTATGGTGTTGGTGCGATAAGATTTGATGGTGGTTATAATAATGGTACTTATACTATTACAAATAACATGTTTGAAAATGATGTAAAACAAGCAGAAACAGCGATTCTATTTAGAGCTTATTCATCATCAAGTGGAAACGTCCAAACAATCAATATTTCAGATAACTTATTTAGAAATATTGGTAATGAAGGAAATAATCCAACAGGTACACATCCAGCATCAGCAGTTATTGCAACATCAACATATAATGAGTATTCAATAGCATTTAACATTACAAATAACCAATTTATTAATACTCATAACTCTATTCATTTAAGAAAGAATAGTACTAAAGGGCCTGATATATACAATGTAGTAATATCTAATAATACATTTACAAATCCAACAGGATACATATATCATGAAGATGGTAATATTGTAAATTACACACTAAATGAGTATTTAGATGCAGACAATAATCCAATTCCTGCAGCAAATATTGAACATACCGCGACTGCAAGTTTAACAAAAGTTAGTCATTTGGCTGAATACATGATTGTTTATCATACTTTCAATAAAGAAACAGAAGTATATGATATCACTTCTGAAGTTTTGAAAGATACTGTAGGAAAAACTATTGTATTTGTGATTCCAACATTAGAAGGCTATTACACAGATGAGCAAGTTTTAGAAGGTGTAATACAAGGCGATGGTTCATTGAGATTTGATGTTACTTATCATTTAGTTGTAGTTGATCCAAATGCGTTTAATTATCAACTTGAATTAAACGGCGGAAACTTTGAATATGCAACAAGACGCGCTTTAGTTGATGATTTCATTCTTGACTATAACACTGTTAATGGTAAATCATATACACTAGAGACACTTGGCATGAGCATTTGGGGAGATGTTGATTATCATAAAGTGTTCTATCATACAGAATATCGTGATAAATGGTTATGGTTAGCAGAATATTTAGGTCAAGTTGGTTCAAGCACTAATAGACAATCAGCAAGAGATATCTTAACACTCTCAATGGATGCTTGGCTAGCTAAAAGTGGAAACTGGCCATATGCATTTTCATATGAAGTAAGAGCATTCTTAAAAGGAATTCATTGGACAGCAAATGTTAACTGGCCAACTGCAGATTACAGTCAAATTGAAAGAGCAAATGGTTTCTGGCAATTATATGCAACTTATAAAGTTCCTGCTCAATATTTAAGTTCTGGTGCAGAAGAAACATTACCGATTCCTTATAAAGAAGGATATAACTTTGTTGGTTGGTATCTAACTGAAGATTTAACAGGAGAACCTGTAACAAAAATTACAGCAACAGCCAAACTATATGCTAAATATGAAGAGAAAACTCCGGTAACAGCATTAGCAGTTGCAAATCCAATTACTGAACTATTAAAAGGCACTACACATCAATTACAAGTTACAATTACACCAGCTGATGCGTATAACAAAACACTAATTTACTACACATCTGATGTTAGAGTTGCATCAGTATCAGATGCTGGTTTAATAACTGCCTTAAATGAAGGAACAGTTACAATTAGAGTCACTAACTATAACGGAACGGTAGAAACAACTATGACATTTACAGTGTATCCAGATAATGATATTAAATTTGCCTTTAGCGAAGGATATACAGGAAGCCTCCAAGTAAACGATGAATTTACAATGGATGCTATCGGCATTGGTAAAAATAATGCTGGTAAGACATACACTTACCAAGTGGCAGATGAAACTATCTTAAGTTTTACCACTCCTAATAAATTCAAAGCGTTAAAAGCTGGCACAACCACAATTGATATTTATGATAACAGCGTTAAAGTTAAATCATATAAAGTTGTTGTCCAAGGTGTATTTAGCGATGCAGAACGAGTTGATCAATTACTAGAATTATTAGCATCAGGAAATAATCCAGTTGCTCAAGGACTTAATGTAATTTTAGTTCACCAAGCAACTAATGAACATTCACAACCTAAACATGAAAGTGTCAATGCTTATTTATTTGATAATTTCACAGTTGATAGAACTACTTATCTTGCTAATCCAACTGGTAGAACAAGTGGCGAAAAAACATCAACAGAGTTTGTTGTGGTACACGATACCGCAAACATTAACGGTGGATTAGTTGCTCATGGTAATTTCTTTAAAACTGCGACAAATGTCTCAATTCACTATATTGTTGGCGACGGTGGAATCGTTCAATCAATTGAAGATAAATATGTTGCATGGCATGCTGGCGATGGTACATCAGTAACATTTAATTGGTTACCAACTGGTGTTACCGTAGTAAATCCAAATGCTACACCAGAATTTGATATTTCAACAGACGGTTACTTTATGATTAATGGTAATAAGACAACAGTTTTAGCTCCTAAAGATGGTGATAAGATTTTAGATAAATCATATTTCACATACTTTGGACCAACATGGAGAATCGTTGGCAATCAATATGAATTAGGTACTCACTGGTTTACTAGAGGTCAACAATCATATGGTGTAATTGCGACCCGCGGTGGTAATAATAATTCAATCGGTATTGAAATGTGCGTTAACACAAGTGGTGATTCAATTGATACACTTCAAAGAACTGCGAAATTAGTTGCACACCTTCTAGAACAATACAATTTACCTAATAGTAGAGTTATTTCTCATAACACAACTGATGGTAAGGGAGATTCATATATGTTGCATAACACACTATATGAAGGTTCATGGTACTTCCCAAGATTTATGGAACATGTCGCAATCGAAAGAGCGGTTTTAAAGGACTTCAGTGATGCAACAATTACATTTAGTTCAGATTCATCATTAGTCTCACCAACTGGTAGAATTATTTCAATGCCAGAACAAACAACAGTTGTAGAATATACAATTACTGTTAAAATTGGCGCTGTAACTAAATCAATTACATTAGTTTCAGTAGTACCAGGTAAACATACTTGGAGTCAAAATGATGGCGGCTTTAAACCACTTATTAGATGGGCAAAAGCTGACTATAGAGTAGATCAACGTAATATACCTTAATAAGTAGTTAATTAAAATAAGGCCGGTAATATTAAGAAAGTATTACCGGCTTTTTTTGTTGTAGTTAAGACTATAAATGATATAATTAAATTAGGTGATAAAATGATTTTAATAAATGATTCTATTGTAAGTGATAAACTACTAGAAAATGCCGATGTGGTAATAAATCCCACTAATCCTTATATGATTGCGGGTTCGGGTGTAAGTGGGCTTATTTTTAACAAAGCTGGAAAAGAAAAGTTAGAAAATTACTGCAAGGGAAAATATTTTAATCCAATGAAAGTTGGTGAAGTTAGAGTTACTAAGGGGTTTAATATTCCTTGTGATATTCTTTTTGTTCAAGGGCCGAAAAGATATGACTATAACACATTAAAAGAAGCGGTAGATAAATTATTATTAACTTATAAAAACATGCTTGAGTTTTGCCTAAAAAACAATTATAAAAATATTGTAATGCCTTCACTTGGAACAGGTATTTATGGTTTTAAACATGAAGAAGTTATCGAACCAGTATTAAAAATATTGACTGATGATAAGTATAAAACATTAGAAATTAAGTATGTTTTATATGATGAAAAAGTTTATGATTATTATAAGAAATACATTTTAAAAAACTTGTAAAAAAATGCGCCCAAAGCATTGTTTCGTCAAATTTTTGCAAATTATGAAAATTTTTTCATAAATGATTGTAAGCAGTTTCATTATATGATATAATGATTTAACGATTGGAGGTGCGAATAATGAGTAGTAAAGTAACAATTTATAATGTTGCATTAGCGGCAGGGGTAAGTTTAGCGACGGTTTCTCGTGTACTTAATAATCCAGAAAAAGTAAAGGAAGAAACGAGAAATAGAGTCTTAAAAGTTATTGACGAATTAGGTTATCGTCCTAATGTTATCGCAAGAGGTCTCGCAAGTAGAAAAACAACTACTGTGGGTGTTTTAGTGAGCGATGTAACTCGTGCTAGTGTTGCGGAAATGTTAGGTGGTATTAGTGATATCGCAAGAAAATATAAATATTCAATCAAATTATTTACAACCCCAGATGATGTTTGTTTTGAAGGTTTTATTAAAGATATTATGGCTGAACAAATTGATGGGCTTTTAATATTAAATGATGAATTAGAACATGAAAAATTAGAATTAATTGTTGATTTATGCAAAAAAGAAGATGTTGCCCTAGTTTTAGCGAATGTATTAAGTGATAATCCTGATGTAATTAGTGTTTCAATTGATTATGAAAAAGCGGGTTATGAAATCACTAAGCTATTAATAGAAAAAGGGAAAAAAGAAATTTATTTACTTTCAACAGTAAGAAATTATACTGTCAATGATGATAAAGAAAAAGGCTATATTAGAGCGATGAATGAAGCATCATTAGATCCTAAAATTTTTAGAACTAGTGGCGACACAAGTGTTAATAGACAACACTTTGAAAATTTCTTTAAAGAAAGGTTAGTAGAAGGTGCAATTGGAGTAAGAGATTCGATTGCGGTTTCATTTATGAATATTGCTAGAGAAAATTTTAAAGAAATTCCTAAAGATTTAATGGTTGCGGGATTTCAAAACACAAAATACGCAACACTTGCTCGTCCAACTTTAACAAGTATTGATATTCCAGTATATGATATTGGTGCGGTTGCGATGAGATTACTTACGAAGTTGATGAATAAAGAAACAATTGATGAGGTAAAAGTAATTTTAAATCACTATATTGTTAGAAGACAATCACTTTAATTGAAATGCCCTTAAATCTTTAAGGGCTTAATTTTATCAAAGGAAGGGTTAGTTAAATGTTATTATACGATGAATTACTATATCGAGATATGATTAAGGATGTTTCTGATGTTGATTTAGCCAAGAAACTATTAAATGGAAAAAAAATTAAAGTATATTGCGGGTTTGATCCAACAGGTGAATCTTTAACAGTTGGTCACTTAGTTCAAATTATTCGCATGAAATTGCTTGAGAAATACAATCATGTTCCCGTTGTTTTAATTGGTGGTGCGACAGGTCTAATTGGCGATCCAAAAGAAACGAGTGAACGCAAATTATTAACGTTAGAAGAATCACTTCATAATGCAAAAATGATTGAAGCTCAAATTAAAAAATACTTACCTAATGCCATTTATGTTAATAATTATGATTGGATTAAAAACATTGATTTAATTTCTTTTTTAAGAGATTATGGGAAACATTTTAATGTTAATTATATGTTGGCAAAGGACACAGTTTCTAAAAGATTAGACACAGGGATTTCATATACTGAATTTTCCTATATGATTCTTCAGGCAATCGACTGGTTATATTTATATGAAAATAAAAATGTTCAAATTCAATTTGGTGGAAGTGACCAATGGGGAAATATTACATCAGGATTAGAATTAATAAGAAAGAGATTAGGCGAAACTGAAACAGTAGGAATGTCTTCACCACTACTATTAAAGAGTGATGGGACTAAATTTGGTAAAAGCGAATCGGGAACAATTTGGATTGATGAAAATCTCACAAGTCCTTATGAGTTATATCAATACTTTATTAATACTGGTGATGATGATATCGAAAATTATTTAAAAACATTAACACTTTTAGAACCAAAAGAAATTGATAAACTTGTGGAACTTCAAAAGAAAGAACCAGAATCACGCATTGCCCAAAAATCGCTTGCAGAAGAGATTTGCAAGTTTGTTCACGGGGAAAAAACATTAAAGAAAGTAATTAATGTTAGTGAATCATTATTTAGCGGAGATTTATCTAATTTAACTAAAGAAGAATTAGCATTAGCTTATAACGCTTTAGAAGGAATTGAAATTGAAAATAATGAAGGGATTATTAAAGTTTTAACGGAAACTAATTTAGCTACCTCTAATAGAGAAGCAAGAACTTTTATTCAAAGTGGGGCAGTGACAGTCAACGATGTTAAAATTGACGATTTTAATGCCACATTAGTAAAAGAAAAAGCTTATTTTGAAACCTATATGATTATTAGAAGAGGAAAGAAAAGATTTCAAATGGTGAAATTCAAGTAAATAATATGACTTACTATGTTCTTTATAACCCTAAAAGTAAACGGGGAAAAATTGAAAAAATTCTTAAACAAATTAAGAAGAAGTTAAAAGGCCATGAAGTAATTACTGGATCACTTTTAGACATTACAAATGTTGATGAGTTTTTAAAGACTTTAAACAAAGAAGATAAAATTGTAATTGTCGGTGGTGATGGAACGCTTCATTATTTAGCTAACGCTTTAACTGGTAAAAAAATAATTCAAGATCTTTTAGTTACTAGAAAGGGCGGAACCGGGAATGATTTCGTTAGAAGTATCAAAAAAGGCAACAAAGGGCATTTTATTAGAATTAATGACTTCTTAAAAGACTTGCCTGTTGAAACAAACGAAGGCAAGGAAACACGCTTTTTAAATAGTGTTGGGTTAGGAATTGATGCGTATGTTTGTTTTTTAGTTGAAGGTAGTGATGGTCCTAAAACAGAAGGCAATTATTTTAAGAGTGCTTATAAAGCTTTTAGAGTTTCCAAGCCACACAATATTAGATTAACTGTTGATGGGGTTACGACAGAACATAAAAAAGTTTGGTTTTCCGTAGTTTGTAATGGGAAATATTTTGGTGGGGGAATGAAAATAAGCCCTAAATCAAAACGCCTTGATAATATCTTAGAAGTAGTAGTAGTTAAAGGAGTTAGTAAGGCAGTATTGTTTATGATTTTCCCTTCAATTTATTTAGGGATTCATGGAATATTTAAAAAATTTGTGAAGTTTTTTAGAGGTAGTCATATTATTATTGAAACGGATATGCATACTCATATTCAATATGATGGCGAAGCTTTTTATCCAAGAAATCGAATTGAAGTTAAAAGATAAAATAGTCAAATAAATATAAAAAAAGAAACAAGATTTTGATAACTTGTTTCTTTTTTTTTATCTTTTAATACCTAAGCGTCTATAAACTTTATCGATTTTCTTTCTCGCAACAAATGAAGCTTTATTTCTTCCTTCATCTAAAATCTCGTCAAGGAGTTTAGATTTAATTATTTCATTATATTTTTCTTGAATTGGCACAATTAACTCTTCAACTAGATTTGCGAGGTCCTCTTTAAATGTTTGATAGTTAGCATCTTTATATTTGGTTTCAATTTGTTTAATACTTAAATCGCTAAGGGCAGAGTAGATTTCTAGTAAATTAGAAATACCAGGCTTATTTACCTTATCATATTTTACTTGTGTATCTGAATCGGTAATGGCACTTCTAATTTTATTTTTAGTTTGTTTAATATCATCAAGCAAGAAGATAACACCTTTTGTATTTTCATCACTTTTACTCATCTTTTTATTTGGATCTTGAAGATTCATTACCCTCGCAGCAGTTTTTTGATATTGTGCCTTAGGAACTACAAATGTTTCGCCATATTGACTATTAAATCTTTCGGCGAGTAATCTTGTGAGTTCAAGGTGTTGTTTTTGGTCATCGCCAATTGGGACAATATTGGCATCATATAATAAGATATCTGCAGCCATTAAAGCGGGATAAGTTAAAAGTGACCCTTTAATTCCTGTATCTTGACGAGCGGATTTATCTTTAAATTGAGTCATTCTTCTAAGTTCACCAATATAAACAGTTGATTCCATAATATAACCTAACATACTATGTTCAGGGACTTCACTTTGAATAAATAAAGTTACCTTTTCTCTATCCAAACCACATGCTAAATATAATGCCGCAAGTGATTTGATGTTTTTCTTTATCTCTTGCCTATCATGAGACACAGTTAAAGAATGAAGGTCAGCAATAAAGAAGAAGAATTCCCCTTCTAATTCATTTTGTAACTTAATAAATTGTTTAATTGCCCCTAAATAATTACCTAGTGTAATACCTCCAGTGGGCTGGACTCCTGAAACTACTCTCATAATTATTTTCCTTCTTTTAATAATAACTCTAATTTATCAATTAGACTATTAAACCTTTTTACAACAGATGTATAAGTTTCTTTCTTAGTTAAATCAGCACCAGCATCTTTAGCTTGATCAACTGGATATTTTGATCCACCTGATTTAAGTAAATTAAGATATTTTTTCATACTATTAGGTTTACCTGATTTAATATCATCGTAAATCTTTAAACTTGCGGCATAACTTGAAGCATATTGATACACATAAAATGGTGTTCTAAATAAGTGTGGAATATATGCCCAAACATATTCTTTATAATTTTCCGCTTTAATGTCAATATCATAATAATGTTTATATAAATCAATCATTATTTTAGATAAATTAGAACTGTTTAAAGGGATTCCAAGTTCAACCATTTTATTTGCTTCATATTCATAAGTTGCGAATAGTGTTTGACGATAAAATGTCGATAATATGCCATTTATCTCGTGTTCAATAATTGTGATTTTCTCTTCTTTAGAAGTAGAATTTTTTAACATATAATCAGCTAATACTCGTTCATTAAATGTTGAGGCAATTTCCGCAACAAAGATAGTATAACTGTGTGTCGCTAGTGGTTGAGTTTCGTTAGAAAACAGTGAGTGTGCACTATGACCTGCCTCATGAACAATTGTGAAAACTGAATTTAATGTTTTATCATGATTAAGTAAAATAAATGGATGGTATCCATATAAACTACTAGAGTAAGCACCAGTGCGTTTTCCATCTTTCATTTCCACATCAACGTAGCCATCTTCTAAAGCTTTCTTTTGCTTATCGACAAATTTTTTATCAAAACCTTCTAACGCTTTAAAGAATAAATCCCTTCCTTCTAAAAAGGTGTAAGTTTTCGGATTATCTACCAATGTTAAGAAACGGTCATAAGTATGATATTCGTCTAAATTCAAATATTGTTGTCTTAATTTAAGATATCTTTTTACAGGTTCTGTTCCTTCGTAAACAGTATCTTTTAAAGTTAAGAAAACATCAAGAGGAATATTGTTTTGGTTTAGTTTTGATTCAAGGGCACTATTATAACCTCTTGATTTATAATGGCTCTTCATGTTTTGAAGTACTAAGTTATAAGTTGACGCAAACGCTTCTTTATTATCACAATAACGTTTAAAAGCTGCTTCAAATACTAACTTTCTATCTTCTTTATTTTCCAAATTAGGCAGTAAACTTCTCCAATTAGATGTATTAACTGTAACTTCATTACCATCAGATAAAACTACTTTTTCATCAACTCTATCAATTAACGATAGAGCTTGATAAAGTTGGGTAGGAACATTACCAATTGGTGAAAAGTTAGCAAGTAATTTTTCTTCTTTATCGGAAAGGACATGTTCTTGAAGTCTGAATAACTTTTCATATGGAAAACCATATTCTTTTAATTTTTCATCACTATTAATAAATTCAAAAATCTTTTCTTGACCAATTGAAATAATTTCTGGTGAAATAAAAGAAGTAATACTTGAAAGTTCATTGAACTTAATTAAAAGTTTTTGATATCTTGATTGTAGAGTTTGGTCTTTTAAGTTTAAATCACTTGATAAGTGAGCATAACCATATAATCTATAAAGAAAATGAGTTACTTTTTCTTCATGTAAAATATAGGCTTTAAAAGTATCAAAAAGATGAAGCTTTCCCTTGAAAGTTAAAAACTCTTTAAAAAGACCATCTAAAGATTCAAAGTCTTTGTTAAAATCACTTTCATTAGTATAAAAACAATTTAAATTCCAATTCATAATAAATACCTCTCTTCATAATGAACTTATTAGATATATTATATAATAAAACTGGAGTTAATGATAAATAAAACTTATTTTAACTTACCTTTTTATATGTAAATTACAGTTTATATTGCATTTTTACCTTATAAAATGTATAATTAAGCAGGTAAATAAGAAGCTATTTATTGCTGCAGGCTAAAACCCGTAGAAAAGGAGGACAACATGATTCAAATTTATACAACACCTAGTTGTTCATCTTGTCGAAAAGCAAAAAAGTGGCTTGAGGAACATAGACTCGAATATGTGGAGAAGAACCTATTTCACCACAAAATAACTAAAGACGACGTCATGCTCATGCTTAGGAATGCTGAAAACGGCTTTGATGATATTATTTCAACTCGTTCAAAAGTTTTTAAAGATCAAAATCTTAATCCTGATACGATGACTGTAAGTCAATTAGGAGAATTCATAATTAATAATCCAAGTGTATTAAAGCGTCCAATTATTATTGAAGATGAAAAGATGCAAGTTGGTTATAATGATGAAGAAATTAGAGTATTTGTACCAAAAAGGCTTAGAGAACTTGTGATGTGCAAAGATTGTCCAGATTTTGAAAGATGTGACTATCAAACTCAACTTCAAAAATATTTTGATGAAATTCAATCAGAACAAAAAAATAAAAAATAAAAAAACTCTCTTGCCATTTCGGTTAAGAGAGTTTTTTACTTTTCTTCATCCAAAGATTCTTTGAGATTTTCTTTTAAATGGGGCTTTTTTAATATTATTTTCTTTTAAAAATTTATTGAAATTTATTTCGCCATCTTCAAAGTTATCAACTTCATATTCAACTTCATATTCAACTTTTTTAAAATACTCAATGCGATCTAAAAATAATTCTCCTTCACGGTATGGTGTTGAAACCCTGTAATTATCTAGTTTTCCATGACAAATTACTTCAAAGTCTTCATCAAAGAAATCCTTCATATTAAAGCCGTTTTCAATTAAATTTAAGGCTTGTTCCTCTTTTAAGAAAACATGGCTTTCTAATGCTCCTTGTGGAGTGTCTTGTTTTAAGGTTATTTTGTATAGATTATTACTATGTTTATGTCTTATTCTTAAAACAGTTCTACTTTTATGGAGATCTTTATTAACAGTATCAAAATAATAATTTGTTAAAAGGTAAACATTATCTTTAAGTCCAAATTTATTAATTAAGGTTTCATACTCTTTTTCATTAATTGGACACTTAAATTCAATTTCTAAATTTCTCATAATTATCACCACCGTCATTTTATTTTATCATAAATTGTAAGTTTATGGTATATTTTAAGTGGGGGATATTTATATGGAATATAAAATAATATTTAAAAATGATAAAGAATCAATAAAAGTTTCCAATGATTTAAGAAAACTAATTAACAAGGAAGAAAGTAATAATCCTGATGTTGTTTTTAGTGTCGGTGGTGATGGAACTTTTTTAGATGCCGTAAGAATGCACTTAGATGTTTTAGATAAGGTTTACTTTGTTTCTATTCATACGGGAACATTAGGCTTTTATACAGAGTTTTTACCACATGAATTAAAAAATATTATTGATAATTTAAAACATAAAACATTAAACGAATTTAATTTGTTAAAAATTGATGTTGATGGTGAAGTTAATTATGCTTTAAATGAAGTAACTTTAACATCCCAACAACACCTCCTTGAAGGAGATGTTTATGTCAATAAAGAACATTTAATGTTTGTTAGGGCAAATGGTCTATGTATTTCTACCCCTTCAGGCTCAACGGCTTACAATAAATCATTAAATGGAGCTATTTTGGATTTTAATGTTAATGCTTTACAATTAGCACTAATTGCGCCATTTGAAACAGTTGATTCAAGAATTATTTCCCCATTAGTTTTATCAAAAGAAAATGAAATAATATTTAAACCTAAAAATAAATATTTTGATATAACTTACGATAGAATGTTTATGAGCATGGAAGATATAAATACTGTAAAAGTGAGCTATTCTAACAAATATGTTAAATATATGATAAATCCTAAAAAATCCTATATTAACCGCTTAAAGGAAAAATTTATTGGTAAATAAAACCGCTTACAGTAAATCTACTAAGATTTAACTTGAAAAACCGCTTAAAAATGATACAATAGTTATGGTAACAATATGGTTAAAAACAACAAAAAAATAGGAGGAAAATATATGGCTATTAAAGTTGCAATTAATGGTTTTGGACGTATCGGACGTCTAGCTTATCGTTTAATGCATGATGATCCTAAATTTGACATCGTCGCGCTTAACGATTTATCAAACGCTGAAGAATTAGCGTATTTATTAAAGTATGATACTGCACAAGGAAGATTTGATAGAGATATCAAAGTTGAAGGCGACAAACTTATCGTTGATGGTAAATCTTCATTAATTTTTGCAGAAAAAGACCCTGCACAATTACCTTGGGCAAAATTAGGTGTTGACTTAGTATTAGAATGTACAGGACTTTTCTTAACAGAAGAAAAAGCTGGCCTACACCTTCAAGCTGGTGCGAAAAAAGTTTTACTTAGCGCTCCTGCAAAAGGCAACATTAAGATGGTTGTTTATGGTGTAAACGAAAAAGTTTTAACTGCTGATGATAAAATTGTTTCAGCTGCAAGTTGTACAACAAACTGTTTAGCACCAATGGTGAAAGTATTAGATGACGCATTTGGTGTTGAAAAAGGTTTTATGACTACAGTTCACGCTTATACAAATGACCAATCACTAATGGATCAACCACACAAAAAAGGTTATAAATCTCGTCGTGGTAGAGCGGCTGCTTTATCAATTATTCCATCAACAACTGGTGCTGCAAGCGCAGTTGGTAAAGTCTTAAAACACTTAAACGGAAAATTAGACGGTACAGCATTAAGAGTTCCTACAATTACTGGATCAATTGTTGATTTAACAGTTGAACTTAAGAAGCCTGTAACAGTTGAGTCTGTTAACGCAGCATTCAAAAAAGCTTCTAATGCGACATTAATGTATACAGAAGATCCAATTGTTTCTGCAGATGTTATTGGTAGTCATTCAAGTTTATTTGATGCAAACACTACTCAATTATTAGACGTAGACGGAAGACAATTAGTTAAAGTTATGGCTTGGTATGACAATGAAATGACATACACAGCACAAATGGTTAAAACTCTTAAATATTTAATCACACTATAATGATTAAAAGGCGCAGGCAAAACTTGCGCCTTTTTCAACGAAAAATTATGATTGAAAATCACTTTTTTAAGTTAATAGAAGAAGAAAAAAATAGACCTTATTTTAGAAATCTTTTTAAGACAATTGATAAAATTAAAGAAACAGAGATAGTCTATCCTAAAAGTGAGGATATTTTTAGGGCATTTTATTTAACAGATTACGAAGACGTTAAAGTTTTAATAATTGGTCAAGATCCATATCATCAACCAAATCAGGCAAATGGTCTGGCTTTTAGTGTGCATGAAGGCATTAGAAAACCACCAAGTTTAGAAAATATATATAAAGAAATAGAACTTGAGTATGGCGCTACTATGTCAAATAGCGGTGATTTAACTCCTTGGGCTAAACAAGGTGTATTATTACTGAACACAATCTTGACGGTTACTAGAAATAAGCCTTTGTCACACGCTGGTATTGGGTGGGAAATATTTACTGATAAAGTAATTGATTTACTTCAAGAAAAAGATTATTTAGTATATATTTTATTAGGCAGTCATGCGGGACAATATGAGCGAAAAATAACTAATAAAAACCATTTAATTTTAAAGACAAGTCATCCTTCTCCACTATCTTCATTTAGAGGATTTTTAGGGTCTAATATTTTTAAAAAAGCGAATGAATATTTAAAAAGTAAAGGGATTAAAGAAATAAATTGGATTATTTAAAATTAAGAGAAATTTCGAGTATAATATAAGTATAGAAAACAGTTAAAGGAGTACTTAAAAAAATGATGAAGGCATATGTTAAAACCCACAAAGAAAAAGGGTTTACTTTAATGGACGTAGAAATTCCTAAAAAGTTAGGAAGTCATGAAGTTTTGATTAAGGTATTATCAGTATCACTATGTGGAACTGATGTTCACATATATAATTATGATGCATGGGCAGAAGGACGCATCAAACCTCCTTTAATAATTGGACATGAGTTTTCTGGAAAAGTTGTTAAAGTTGGTAAAGAAGTATCCCGTGTTAAAGTTGGTGATATTGTCGCTAGCGAAACACATATTGTTTGTGGGAAATGTAACTTTTGTAGAGAAGGTAAAGGTCATATTTGCGAAAACACAAAGATTATTGGTGTTGATGTGGATGGGGCTTTTGCGGAATACATTAAAATGCCTGAGGATAATTTATTTGTTGATACTAGTGGAATTGATCCAAGTTTATTATCAGTTTTAGAACCACTTGGTAACGCCGTTCATACAGCGCTTCACTTTGATATCGTTATGAAAGATGTGGTTGTCTTAGGATGTGGTCCAATTGGCTTAATGGCGATTGATGTTTTAAGGTGTTCTGGAGCAGCGAAAATAATTGCGATTGAAACAAATGAAACAAGATTAAAACTTGCTAAGGAAATGGGGGCACATGTCGTAATAGACCCTCTAAAAGAAGATGTTGTCGCACGTGTTTTAGAAGAAACAAATAATCATGGCGTTGATGTGGTTACTGAGTTTTCTGGAAACGCAAAAGCGTTAGAATTAGCTCTTGAGTACACTAAAAAAGGTGGAGCAATTTCTATTTTAGGTATTTTTAAAGATAAGGTGCAATTTGATATTAATAAAGTTGTTTTTAAAGGCCTTCATCTTTATGGAGTTACGGGAAGAAAAATGTATGAAAATTGGAATCAAATTGATAAACTCTTAAAAACTAAAAAGCTTAGATTAGATAAAGTAGTAACGCATCGGTTAAACTTTAAAGAAATGGATAAAGCTTTCCAAATTATGGATGAAAAAAATTGTGGGAAGGTAGTAATTAAAGTTTCTAAATAATCAAAGAAAGGACATAAATAATGAATACAATTAATGAAAAATTATTGGATTTAAAGGAAAGAAAACTCTTTAAACTTCCTTTAATAATTGAAGGCGCTAATGAAGCAGTTGTCACTATTGATGGTAAAAAAGTTATTAATCTTTCTAGTAATAATTATTTAGGGTTTGCGAATCATCCTAAGTTAATTGAAGCTTCTAAAAAAGCATTAAATAAGTATGGTGTTGGTTCAGGAGCAGTGAGAACTATTGTTGGTAATATGGATATCCATGAAGAGTTAGATAAACGGCTTGCGAAATTTAAGCGTGAAGAAGCGGTACTAGTTTTCCAAAGTGGTTATATGTGTAATATTGGTGTTATTCAAGCTGTTACTGATAGAGGAGATTTAATTATTAGTGATGAATTAAATCACGCTTCAATTATTGATGGAGTAAGATTATCAAAAGCCGAAAAAGCAATATTCAAACATAGTGATATGGAAGATTTGGAAAATATCTTAAAAGAAAAAAGACATCTTTACAAAGATGTGTTAATTATTACTGATGGAGTATTCTCAATGGATGGTGACTTAGCAAGATTACCAGAAATTGTTAAATTAGCGAAAAAATATCATGCCTTAACTTATGTTGATGATGCACATGGTAGTGGTGTTTTAGGAGAAAATGGTCGTGGGACAGTCGATCACTTTAAACTTCACGGTCAAGTTGACTTTATTATTGGCACACTTTCAAAAGCGATTGGAGTTGTCGGTGGTTATGTAAGTTCAAGTAAAGAAGTAAGAGAATGGTTATTAAATTTAGGAAGACCACAACTCTTTTCGACTTCAATAACTCCTGCAAATGCTGCCGCAATTATGGCTAGTATTGACTTACTTGAAAGTACTGATGAATATACGAAGAAACTATGGGAAAATGCTAATTATTTAAAAGCTTTATTAAAAGAAAAGGGTTTTAATATTGGAAAAAGTGAAACGCCAATTACACCAATCATTGTTGGTGATGAAGCAAAAACAATTGAGTTATCTAAGAAGATTTTAAAGCGTGGAGTTTTTGCATCACCAATCGTATTTCCAACAGTTCCAAGAAATACTGCAAGACTAAGATTAATGCCCACAAGTATGCATGCTAAAAAAGATTTAGAACAAGCAGTAGAAATTATTTATAAGACATCTAAGGAGTTAAATATTATATGATGAATAATTATCACTCGCACACGTATTTATGTCGCCATGCCGATGGTAAGGCAATTGATTATATCAAAGAAGCAATCAATTTTGGCTTTAAAAAATATGGAATTAGTGAACACGCACCAATGCCTAATTTAGATGAATTAGGCAGTGTTAGAATGTTAGATAGTGAATATTCAAAGTATCTTGATGATTTAAAAGAAGCGATTAATTTTGGAAAAGACAAAATTAAAGTCTACAAAGGTTTAGAAGTTGAATACTTTAACTTTTATCATGAAAGATATCGTTTTTTTCTTGAAGAACTTGATTATTTAATTTTAGGTCAACATTATATCATCTTAAAGGATGGTTCTTATTTATCTGCGTATAAATTTGAAAGTCTAGAACACATTCTTATTTACAGAGACACATTAATTGATGCACTAAATAGTGGTTATTTCAATTTATTGTGTCACCCTGATTTATGTTTTTATAATATTCCTAATCCTACTAAAGAAATGTTAGAAGCGATGAGACCAGTAATTAAGTTAGCGAAAAAATTAGATATTCCATTAGAAGTTAACGCTAACGGTCTTAGAAAAGCCTTAAAATATGGCACATTTAAATTAAAGAACGCTCCATATCCAATGATGGATTTCTTTAAGATGGTTAAAGAAGAAGAGGCGAAAGTTATTATTCAAAGTGATTGTCATAGTTTGGATGCCATTTATGATTGGGCAATTTTAGAGGCGAGAAAGTTTGTGAAAACTTTAGAATTAAAAGAAATAACAGATTTAAATATGAATTATCGAAAATAAATGTTATTATAAAGAAAACAGAGTAAAATGAGAGCGTTAAGTGGCATATCATGGGATGTTGGGTATGCACGAATACTATATCTAAAGTAGCGGTTCTCATTTGCGTCCGCTGTATGAGAGTATAGTGGGCCTTTAAGGAGGTCTTTTATTATGCAAAAAAACAATATTCAAAAGCTCACTTTAGGGGCAATTCTAGCAGCCCTAAGTGTTGTTTTTAAATTAACATTAGAAGTGTGGATTACTATTCCTGGATTTGGTTTACCATTTTATGGAATACCACTTGCCTTAGCGGGATTATACTTAGGACCACTATATGGACTTATTGTTGCATTAGTTGCGGATACGACATTTGGAATTGTTCAAGGGTACCTCCCATTATATGCGCTTTCTTCAATTGCTTGGGGAGTGATTCCATCATTATTTAAAAAGATAAAAAGCCTTGGATATTGGGTATTAATTGTTATGCTAACATATGTAGTTGCCTCACTTGGAAACACGCTAGCCAACTATGTCCATTTTGGAAGACAAGTAATGCTTGGAACACTTTATTATAGGTTGGCATTAATTCCCTTATTATCCCCAATTATTGCATTAATAGTTCATGCGGTTTATTTAAGGACAATTCATCATTTAACTTTTTTAAATAAAGAAGATGTTTATAAAAAAGAAGGATAGAAATTTTCTATCCTTTTTTGTTAATGATTATTATTGTTTCCGTTTCTTGTTGAATCTCTTTCTACTAAATTAACATCTAAAACGCGATGAAATTCTTCTGGTTGTTTATCATCTAACATCTCAACTAAAGTTTCTAAGGCCATTTTACCCATGTCTTGGATTGGTTGAGAAACGGTTGTGATTGAAGGAGTGACAAGTTCTGTATACTTAATATTATCAAATCCAATAATTTGGATATCTTCAGGAACTCTCTTACCTAATTTTTTTACAATGTTTAAGGCATTTATCGCTAAGAAGTCGGTTGTGGCGAAAATTGAATCAATTTGCGGATTTTCTTTAATAATTCTTTCAATGTTTTTTAAGTTTGGATTAATTAAATCATCATCATAAGAAATATAAGGAACATTATGCTGAATCAATGTTTGTCTAAATCCTGATGATCTTTCCGCTGTGGTTAGTAAGAAAGAAGGACCTCTTAATTCTAAAACAAAGTTCGCTTTACCATGAATTAATCTTTGGGCAGCAATAGCGCCTCCAATCATATTATTAGATGTAACTGAAGGAATGTTTTCTGATAAAATATGATCAACTGTCACCACAGGATAATTACTCTTAATTAGTGTTTCTGCGTTATGAGCATTGCTTGCAACAATAATTCCATCAATATTATATTGGTTAACAATTTGAATATATTCCATTTCTCTTTGTTCGTTATCCTTTGTGATACAAAGCATAACTTTATAACCTAACTCCAGTGCTTTATCTTCAATTCCATCTAATAAATCAGAATAAAACTGTGTGTTAATGTGAGGAACAAAAACACTAATTAGTTTAGATTCTTTATTATAAAGTGATCTTGCGAGTTGATTAGGGACATATTTGAGATCTTTGATTGCCCTTTCAACTAGACGTCTTGTTTCTTCGTTGACATAGCCTTTATTATTAATTACTCTTGACACTGTCGCAACACTCACATTTGCGGCTTTTGCGACATCTTTTATTGTTGCCATAGATATTCATCTCGTTTTTATTATATAATATAATAAGAATAAAATAAAGGAGGGATGATTTTATGAAGGTAAAAGTTATTGGCGCTGGTCTTGCAGGAATTGAAGCGGCATACTATCTTGCAAACAAAAATATAAAAGTTGAACTTTATGAAATGCGACCACATAAATATACAGAAGCCCATAAGACTCCTTTATTTGCGGAACTTGTATGTTCTAACTCTTTAAGAAGTAATGATCCTTTAAATGCGGTTGGAATGTTAAAAAGTGAACTTATCACTTTAAATTCTTTAGTAATGGAAGCCGCCTTAAAGACAGAGGTAGAAGCTGGTTCTAGTCTAGCTGTGGATAGGACATTATTTTCAACATACATTACAGGTAAAATAATTAATCATCCTAATATTAAAGTAATTCATAAAGAAGTTAAAGAAATTGATATAACTATTCCTACTATTATCGCTACAGGTCCTTTAATTAGTGAACCTTTATCCAAACATTTAAAAAAACTTCTTAATTTAGATGAAATGCACTTTTTTGATGCAGTGGCACCAATCGTAGAAGAGTCGTCAATTAATAAAGATGTTTGTTATTTAAAAAGTAGATATGATAAAGGTGAAGCAGCTTATTTAAATTGTCCAATGACATATAATGAATATAAAAAATTTTATGAAGCATTAGTTAATGCTGAAGTAGTTCCTTTAAAGAGTTTTGAAGAAAATGTTTTTGAAGGTTGTCTACCAATTGAAGTTATGGCAAAAAGAGGATTTCAAACTTTAACATTTGGACCACTTAAACCTGTTGGTTTGGGGCGTGATGGAAATAAGCCTTATGCGGTTGTTCAACTAAGACAAGATGACGCTTTAAAAAGCATGTATAATTTGGTTGGTTTTCAAACTAATTTAAAATATAATGAACAAAGAAAAATCATTAAAATGATTCCAGGATTAGAAAATGCGAATATTTTAAGATATGGTGTAATGCATAAAAACACTTACTTTAACTCACCAAAAGTGTTAAACTCATTATACCAAGTAAAAGAAATTCCTAACCTTTTTATTGCAGGACAATTAAGCGGCGTTGAAGGTTATGTAGAGAGTGCTTCAAGCGGACTTAGTGCGGGTTATCATATGTATAGGTATATAAAAAAACTTGACATAAAGCCATTTCCTGATACTACGATCATTGGTTCATTAGCCAAATATATTAGCACACCTAATAGTAAATTTAATCCAATGAATGCGAATATAGGTTTGCTTAGACCGCTTGGGCCAAACAATAAAGGTGATAGAAGAATACTTTATAAAAAAAGAAGTGAGGAAACTTTAGGAGAATTTTTAAATGGATGAAAAGATAATTAATGAATTTAAAGATTATTTACTTTATGAAAGAAATTATTCCAAAGATACTGTTATAAGTTATTTAAATGACATTGCTGGACTTAAAGATTTTTTAATTCATGAAGGCTTTAGTGACACTCTTTTAATTGAAAGAGAAAACTTAATTGAATATTATCTTAGTTCAATTTTTGATGTTTATAGTAACTCAACAATCACAAGAAAACTTTCTGGCATTAAAACTTTTTATCGTTTTTTAAAACGAGAAAACTATATTAAAAAAAATCCAACTATTTTAATTAAGGCTCCTAAAAAAGAAAAAAAACTTCCTAATGTTATTCATGAAAAAGAAATTAAATTAATTTATGATTCAATTGATAAAAGTACTCTTTTAGGATATAGAAATTATTTAATTTTTGATATGTTGTATTCACTTGGTCTTCGGGCAAGCGAATTATGTAACCTTTCAATTAAACAAATTGATATTAGTAGAAGTATAATAACTATTAAGGGTAAAGGGAAAAAAGAACGTATCGTAATTTTACATGATGAATTAAAAGATTCAATTAGTCACTATATTACGTATGTAAGGCCAGGATTATTAATGAAAGGTGATGGAAAAGAGACTGACATTTTACTTATTAACTACAAGGGAAGTCCACTTACTGCAAGAGGATTAAGAGTTATTTTAAATAAACTCTTTAAAGATGCGGGAGAATATATTAAAGTAAGCCCACATATGTTAAGACATTCGTTTGCGACAAGTTTACTCAATAATGGCGCTGATTTAAGAGTTGTTCAAGAACTCTTGGGGCATGAACATTTAAAAACAACCCAAGTTTATACTCACTTATCCAAAGAAGCGATCAAAAAAACTTATAATAAACATCATCCAAGAGCTGGTAAAAATGAAGATAATTTATAAAAATAAAGAAAATATTAATCCAACTAAAATAACTACTTCATCAAGAGGAATAGTTATTAAAGATAATTTAGTTTTACTTACGTATTCTAATTATTTTGAAGATTACATAACTCCTGGAGGAAGGATTTTATTAAACGAAACTTTAGAAGAAACATTGGCTCGTGAATTGAAAGATGAGGTAGGAATTTATAATATTACTTTTGAAGAAATTGGAGTTATCTTTGAATATTATTTTAAAAAAGGAAAATATGAACTTAAAAAACATCATTACTATTTAATTAAAAATTATCAAGAAGGGGTTTCTAATAAATGTAGCGATGAAATTAATTATGGAATGGAAAGTAGATGGATTAATCCTGATGATGCCATTAAAGAAAACAATAAACAAATTAAAAAACGAATTGAAAAAGGTTTGAATGAAGAAGATGAGTTCGTTACCTCATTAAAACGTGAAAATGAAATATTAAAATATATTAAGGAGAATTATTTATGAGAAAATTTTATATTATTGAAGAATTTAAGCACTTAAATCCAATTTTACCAAAAAGACAAACTACCCATTCTGCAGGTTATGATTTTTCAAGCTTAGAACGTATTATTATTGAACCTAGCAAAATTGAATTTATAAAGACGGGTTTAAAAGTGGAAATGCCTAAAGATGAAGTTTTATTAGTTTTTCCAAGAAGTAGCTTGGCGATTAAAAAGAATATTACAATGAGTAATAATGTGGGTGTAATTGATGCCGATTATTACAATAATGAAGATAATGAAGGGCATATTATGATTCCTTTTATTAATTATGGAAAAGAAAAAGTAGTAATTGAAAAAGGTGAAAGGGTTGCCCAAGGAATTTTTGTAAAATATGGCATAACTGCCGATGATGATCCAGTTAATAAACACAGAAGTGGTGGCTTTGGATCAAGTGACAAAAAATAACTAAAAATAAAGAACAAACAATATCAAATAAGGAACAAAATAAGGAACAGAAAGTATTGATTTTTGTTCCTTATTTTTTGTATAATAAAGATGGTGATAAAAATGACATTTAATTTTGTTTATACTAATGAAATAGTAGAATATTTAATTAAAATAGAAAGATATAAAACAGTACTTGAATATTTATATTTGCCAACTCGTGCTAGACAAAAAATGAATTATGAGGCGAAATTAAAAAAGACTCATTTTTTCAACAAGTATTGAAGGTAATGTTCTATCATTTGATCAAGTGAAGAAAGTTATTAGTAGAAAAGAGGGTATTAGTCGTGCTAAAGCTGAGATAGAGGTTAAAAATTATTGGGACGCATTAACATTTTTAGAAAAATCAAAAGAAGAAAATAAAAAAGATAGACCTAGAATTTATCTTTAAATTGCATGATAGTGTTGAAAGGATAACCAATCTTAAAAGAATTGAATTTAGAGAACCTACACCACCTGGTATACTATTTGCAGTATATGACGTTAGGACACAAATTCCTGAATTTATTCCTCCTGAATCTAAAGATATCCCCGTTTTAATGAATAATCTTTTAAACTGGTACGAAGATAATAAAGATATTCCCACTGTCATCAAAGCGGCTATTATGCATTATGGTTTTGTGAGCATTCATCCTTTTAGTGATGGAAATGGGAGGACAGCCAGATTAATTGCCACATATGTTTTAATGTTAGAAGATTATGATTATAAAGGATTCAATTCATTTGAAGAGTATTATATGTATGATTTAGATGGATATTATAAAGCTTTACAAATGGATCTTCCTGCACTTTTTTATGATGGGAGAAATAATCCCCCTAATCTAGAAATATGGATAGAATATTTTTTAAGAATATTAGTTTTAAATGCTGAAAAAGTTTATGAAGAAGCTTTAAAAGTCTCTAAATCTTACTTGCCATCAATTTTAGAAGGATTATCTAAGAAAGATTTAGTTCTAATAAGATATATGTTAGAAAACAATAAAGAAATAATTAGAAATAAAGAACTTGCAAATTTATATGGAGTAACGTCAAGAGCTATTTCTAAATGGGCTTTTGATTGGGTAAATAAAGGGATTTTAAAACCTGCCTCTGGTAATGAAAGAATTACTTCATATAAACTAGCAAATGAGTTTAAAAAAGTGAAAATATCTGATTTAGGTTTTATTGACTAAAAAGATTTTTAAAATACTTGTATATGAGAAGTTTTTTGTTTATAATAAAATTAACTTAATAGATTATTTAGGTGCATAACAGGGAAAAAAGTTAAACTCTTTTGCTGCCCCAGCAACCGTAATAGTGGATGAGTCACAATAAACCATTGATACTTTAAGTATTGAGAAGGTGTGATGAAGGTGAAACTTGAGCCGGGAGACCTACCTAAACAATTATAAGTTTTTGCCTGGGTGTGCGAAAAAACTCTTTTTTGTAAAAAGTTTATTTCTGTGTCTAGGCATAGAAATTTTTTTATTTTTATGACAGACTGGAGGGATAATTGTGTCGAGATTTAAGAAAATTTTAAGTGTTTTAGTATTAGCTTTTTTACTTGTTGTTGCGGTTGGTTGTAATAAAAAAGTTGAAAAAGGCGAACTTGTTAGTGTTACTGTGATTATTGCTTCTAAAGATGCTGAGTTGTCTAATAAAACTCATGAAATAGAAGAATATACTAGTGCTTTTGAATTGCTTCAAAAATACTACACAATTACATTCACAAGAAGTAATTTTGGACCATATTTAAATACTATTAAAGTAGCTAATCAAATTATTGGTGAGGATAAAGACTACTATATCGCATTCTATGTTAATGATGTATACGCAACCACTGGTATTGGTACCTATTATGTAGTCGCAAACGACAAACTTAAATTTGAAGAAACAAAGATTGATTGGTAATTAATTTTAGAAAAAGGAGGTAAAAACGAATGAAATTAAAGTTGATAGATCTTATTATAATATCAATGTTTACGGCAATCGTTTTTACTTTGGAACAAGTCCTTACTCCACTTGCGAATATTCAACTTACAGTGTTCTTTTTTATCCTTTATACAAGACTATTAGGATTAAAAAAAACAATGATAATTGTAGTGCTTCATACAATCGCGGATAATTTGTATATGGGGACAATAATGAATCCATTTATTGTAACCCCAATGTTAATTGCTTGGAGTTTAATTCCTATCTCACTTACGACAATTTTTAAAAATTTTAAAGGAGTTACTTCACTAACAATATTTGCGTTTTTATTTGGTTTTGTCTATGGCTGGATTTTTATTCCTTTTACAATGTATGTTTGGGATATTGAGTTTATTCCATATTTAATTGCTGATTTGCCATTTGAACTTGCGATGGCGATAAGTGGGGCGTTATCGGTGGCTTTATTATATGAGCCAATGTACTTATTTTTAAGTGGTCAACCTTATTTTGATTTACCTTCTAAAAGTTATGCTTTAGAAAACAAAAAAGTGCCTTTGAATTAGGCACTTTTTTCTATTCTTGAACAACTATTTTTTCTTGTAGTTGTTGAGTAATTTCTACATATTTCTTTTCATCAATTTTATATTTGAATATATAAAGTAAATAACTACCTAAAACAAATAAGAAAGGGATTATTAACATTGACGCTCTTAATAAAAATACCATTTCGTTAGTCATAGTTAGGCTAATTCTTTCACGAATTATTTCAGTAGAAGGATTTGTTGTATCAATGAGTTCAGTTAGTGGTTTAATAACTTTTTCATTCATTCCTGAAAGAGCTAAAGTTAGTGCGACAACTAAAGTTTGAATTGATGTGGCTAACTTCACCACAAAAGGGTTTATAGAAAAAATTAATGCTTCATTTCTCTTGCCTAATTTAAGTTGTCCATATTCAATAGTATCAGCTAACATAATAATATGAAGTACTTGCATAAAACCTTGACCAAAGAATAATAAGAAACCGGCAATTCCAATAACTATCATATTTAATGGAGTAAATAACCAACTAAGAAAAATGAAGTATATCCCAAAGCCATTGAAATAAAGGCACCAGTAAATACTTGTCTTCTAGTAAATCTTTTAGTAAGAAGAGGAAGTAAGAAAAAAGATATTAACTGACTTACTGCTAAGATTACTGAAAATATTGTAAATTCAAAACCACCATAACGATTAAAGTCATAATTAAAGAAATATATTCCTAAGGCAGTAGTAATGAAATAACCAATATTAAGCATTAAAATAATGAATATT
>JBMNFC010000009.1:0-30057 GCA_050949105.1 Acholeplasmatales bacterium | reverse complement strand
TGAACCATTTTTAAAAGTTGTCTCATAAAGAGTTTCTAAATCTGTTATTGCATTAGGATTCGTAGTTTCATTGACAACTAATACCTTTTGTCCCTTTTGATCTGGTTCAAATAATTTAATGATATTACTAATATTCGCAATCAATATTAACGCTATTAAAATAATAATGTTAGAAATCAAAAAGGCTTTCGAGAAAATCCTTTTTTTAAGTTGATATTTTAATAAATACTTAAACTTGTTCATATGCGTCACCTACTTTATCAATAAATATTTCAGAAAGTCTTGCCTGTTCAACATCAAACTTCATAATGTTTTTAATGTTTTTACATATTTAAAAACTTCATTTGCATATGATTCATCTTCAATTTTCACAATCCACTGATTCGCATCAATAATGACATCATAAACGCCTTCAATGCTTCTTAGTTTCTCTTCATTTAAACCATCGGCGACAATTAAAATTGAATGCTTTTTATAATCTTTTTTTATTTCATGAATTTCTCCTTCTAAGACAACTTCACCTTTTTCTAACACAATTAAATTTTCACAAAACGACTCGACATGATCAATTTGATGAGTTGAGAAAATAATCATTGAACCTTTCCTTTGAAAGTCTCTAATTACTTCGACAAATTTAAGTGTATTTAGTGGATCTAAGCCTGAAAATGGTTCATCTAAAATTAATAATTGGGGATTATTAATGATTGCGGTAATAAATTGAATCTTTTGTTGATTACCCTTAGATAAAGTGTTTATCTTTTTCTCTTCATAATCAGGAATATTAAATCTTTCAAGCCAATATTTCATCCGTTCAATTATTGTTGGTTCATCAATACTTTTTAAACTAGCGTAATGGATAATTAATTCTTTTACCGTTAATCTTGGCAAGAGTGATCTTTCTTCAATCATATAACCAATTTTATCGACATCATCATAAGTAATTTCTTTTCCATCAAGGGTAATTTCACCTTCAGTTGGTTCAAGTAATCCCATAATCATTTTAAAAGTTGTTGTTTTACCAGCACCATTAGTACCTAGTAATCCAAAAACTTCACCAGGTTTAATAGTAAATGATAAATTTTTTACTGCAGTAAAATTGCCGTAATTCTTTTTTACATTAGAAACAATTAACATATTTCACCCCTATATTTTTTTAATGATTCTTTCATCTAAAAGTTTTATAAACTCATCTAATGAAACAGTGAATTGCTTCTTAGAGCCATATTCTCTGTAAGTAATAGTGTTATCTTTAACTTCATTATCGCCAAATACGAGCTGATAAGGGATTTTCATTGTTTGATGATTTCTAATCTTTTTCGATAATGTTTCTTCAGTTAAATCTGCCTCTACTCTAAAGCCTTTAACTCTTAACTTATCTAATACTTTTAAAACATGTGCTTCATGAATCTCTAAGTTAACAGGAATTAAAACTGCTTGAACTGGTGCCAACCATAGAGGGAAAACTCCTTTATATTCTTCTAATAAATACGCGACAAATCTTTCCATCGTACTTACTATTCCTCTATGAATTACCACTGGAGTATTGTCCATTTTTGCCATCTTCGCCAACATAAGTTAACTCAAATCTTCTTGGGAGTAAAAAGTCAAGTTGGATTGTTGATAGAGTTTCTTCACTACCTAAGGCAGTTTTTACTTGAACGTCTAGTTTAGGTCCGTAAAATGCCGCTTCACCAATTGCCTCAACATAAGGAAGCCCAAATGAATCCATCACTGCTTTTAATTCTCTTTCAGCATTATTCCACATTTCATCATCGTCAAAGTATTTTTCTTTATTATCTTTATCTCTATAACTTAATCTAAACTTATATTCAGTAATATTAAAGTCTTTATAAACGTCAACTAATAAATTTAAAACACGTCTAAATTC
This sequence comes from Acholeplasmatales bacterium, assembly GCA_050949105.1. Taxonomy (GTDB): domain Bacteria; phylum Bacillota_I; class Bacilli_A; order Acholeplasmatales; family UBA5453; genus DUQU01. The sequence goes on along the minus strand of JBMNFC010000009.1, from coordinate 28,169 downwards.
ATCTTTAATTGATCAGGTCTAACAAAAATATGAGCGTCATTTAAAGTCATTTCTCTAACACGATTGAAGTCCAGTTAAAGCCCCTGATTTTTCATATCTATGCATCATTCCCAGTTCCGCAATTCTAATCGGTAGATCCTTATATGAATGCATATTTTCTTTATAAATTAACATGTGATGTGGACAGTTCATTGGTCTAATAACAACCGTTTCTTCTCCCATTTCCATTGGTGGAAACATCGAATCTTGATAATGATCCCAATGTCCTGATGTGACATATAATTCTTTATCCGCTAAAATTGGCGTATAAACGTGGTCATAACCTAAACTTATTTCCTTATCAACAATATAACGTTCAACAATCCTTCTTACAGTCGCGCCATTTTTTAACCAGAAAGGTAGTCCTTGACCCGCTTCTTTACTTAACATAAATATGCCTAATTCTTTACCTAGTTTTCGATGATCGCGTTCTTTTCTTTCTTCCAACATCACTAGATGTTTCTTTAAGTCTTTTTCATTATAAAAACTAACACCATAAATACGTGTTAACATCTTATTATTTGAATCTCCCTTAAAATAAGCTCCCGCAACACTTAAAAGTTTAAAGTGTTTAATTAACCCAGTATGTTCAACATGGCCACCTCTACATAAATCAGTAAAGTTTCCTTGAGAATGGGTAGTAATAACTTGTCCTTTTTAATTCCTTAATTAACTCTAATTTATAAGGATCATTTTTAAATAATTTTAAGGCTTCTTGATAAGATACTTCTTTTCTCACAATTGGACTATTATTAGATGAAAGTTCCCGCATTTTTTTCTTCTATTTTGGGTAGATCATCAACGCTAATCTTTTCCTCAAAATCAACATCATAATAAAACCCTTCACTAATCGCTGGTCCGACTCCAAATTTTGCATTTGGATATAATTCTTTAATCGCTTCCGCCATTAAGTGAGCTGATGAGTGGTTAAGTAAGTAAAATGATTCTTCATCACTTTCTTTTAAAATCTTTAATGATCCATCAATAAGTAGTGGCCTATTTAACTCTACTAACTCACCATTATAAAGCGCCCCAACAGCGCTTTTTCTTAAATTATTAGAAATACTTTCGGCGATTTCTTTTGGAGTAACTCCTTTTTTATATTCTCCTTGGTTTCCATCTAAAAATGTAATTTTTATCATTTTCTTTCCTCCTATAAAAAACGCCCTTAGAAAAAATCTAAGGACGAATAAAATCCGTGGTACCACCTTAGTTCTAGATAAATCTAGCCCTCATTATAACTTTAACGCAGTCTTACGAGTTACTCAAAGGTAGTATTCTAATAAGTTTTATGGCTTTCACCCTCCCATAATCGCTAATGTTATATTAGTTTTTTGTCCTTATCAACATAACTAAAATAATTATAACCCAATAATTTATTTTATTCAATAAATTAAATGTTTTAATTTAATTGTTTTTGTAAATAAGCAGTAAACTATCTTTGATTATAACCAACTTCGGTCAGTTTTACTGGTGTTGTCAGTTCGTTAATTCTCGTGATAATTCTTACTGTATTAAAACGGTCATTATCAATTTTAGGATCAATTAAATGTGCTTCTAGGCGTTTAATATCTAGGTTGCTAGAAATTATTACAGGTAATCCTAAACTAAGTCTATATTGAATTACTGAGCCAAAGACTTGGTCTCTAAACCACGATGACATTACAGCACTTCCTAAATCATCTAAAATTAATACTTGGCATTCTTTTAATAATTTTACCTTTTCTTCTAGGGTATTATCATTCATTCCTGAATGAATATTTCTAATTAAATCAGGAATATAGGCAAATACTATTTTTATATCTTTAAGCGCGAGTTCATTCGCTATTGCGGAAAGTAAAAATGTTTTGCCAGTTCTATTTTTACCATAGATATATAAACCCTTAGTTAATTTATTAGATAAATAGTTTTCAATAAAGTTTTTCGCTTCTTTTAAAGCTAATTCCTCTTTCTTCATTAAATGCCTCAAAATCGTTTAAATAAGCATCTAAGATATAATCATTATGATAAACTCTATCAATGTTTTTAAGCTTATCTGTTTTATCTAATTTTTCTTGGTATTCTTTTGATGGTTTTAACTCAATTCTTGTTGGATTAAACGATAAAACCGGTTCATATGGAGCTTCTTTATCTTTTAAGAAAGCCTTTTTCGCTAAAACATACTGATAGACAACTAAAACATCTTCCTCTTTAACTTCTAAATGGGAAGTTTCCTTAAAATCTTTAATTTCTTTTCTTAAATTACTAAGCATCCCACTCATCTCCTAATGATTCCATTATCTCATCAAGCCAATCTGGTTCATCTTTACTCTCTCTACGTTTCTTTTTAGTACGGTTATCTAAACCTTCTAAAATTAAAAGAGCGTCATCACCAGTTTTAATTCCTCTACTTAACCAATCCGCTAAGAACTTTTTCTAAATAGTTAATGTGTGGTAGGTTATCATTGTATTTAAGTGCGGCAATTATTACGGCGTTAATTAAGCCCAATATCGACCGCGTTTCGTTCCATAAACTGTCTAATTGTTTCTAGCGCGAAACTTTGATTAGTCATATTAGTTCCAAATAGTTTTATTAAATCTTGTGGTTTAATCTTTGATAAATCTAATTGTTTTTCTTTTGTTTCTTTCTTTTCAATGTGAATTAAATCACTTCCATAAGTTTCATTAAAATAAGTTTGGGAATTTATGGCAATTCTTTCATAAAATAATGATTTATTTTCTTCATCATAACTTTTAGCCAAAATATTACACATTTCTAAATTGTGAAATTATAAACATACATTACCGAAGCAATCTGTGATTTAATTCTATTAGTATAAATACGACGTTTTTTAATTCTTACAGGAAGTTCACTGTATAGAGTTTCAAAATCAAAAGAATCTTTGATAATAATCCCACTACCATTTTTTCTTCCCATTACAAATAAATCACTTTTTAAAACATCTAGGCTATCTGATTTATAAACATCATCAAATGATTTTGTAATATTGGTGTAGCCTTTTCTTGAAACTTCTACTTGAGAGAAATAGGAAAAAAGTAAGTTAAAGTGTGCTTCACCAACTTCGCTCTTTAAAAAACTTCCTAAAACTGCGTCAAGTAAAAACCTTCTCGCATTTAAAGGCATGTTTATTCTATATAAGTAAAGATCATCTTTTAAGAAGGTTGTTAAAAGTCCAATGGCTTCTAGTTTATCAATTGCCGATGTAAATGCTTCTTCGTCTAATGATAATAAATCAAAAAGTACTTTTCTTTCAAAGACATCTGATTGAAATGTGTTTCTATCAACTAAATTAATTAACATCATATAAAGCCCGTATGCTTGACTGCCAATTAATGGTTGATAAAGTAGAGTAAGTACTTTTGTATCTTCACTACAAATCAAGCCATGCGAATTAACCCAAAAGTGCTTGTTCATCGTCTTGTAAAACCTAAGTTCTCTCTTTAAGCGGTCGTATATATCAGCAATGACAGTTCTTGCTGCGACCAAAATCAAACAAAGTATTTGAATTTAATCACAAAATCAATCGCTGTTTCCCTTCTTGTCACATGGAAATAATCTTTACATCTAGTGTATCTTTATCTCTTCTAAAGATAAACTCACCATAATTATCGTCTTGATGAATAAGTTCATAACCATAACCAGTCGCAACTTTCTTCATCGCTACCATACATTCTTTATAGTCATTTTGATACCAATTTGTTTGTAGGCGAGTATCTTTTGCGTTTTCAGCTGTTTTATAAATTGCCATATTCTTTCTCCATTTCTTTTAAGATTTTTAAAACTTCTTTTTTAGTATTTTCAATTCCTTTAGTATTACTAATAACATAATCCGATAAACTAACTTTCTTATCAATATCCATTTGCGAATTAATTAGTTTATTAGCTTGTTCTTTGGTTATTCTATCACGAGTCATTAATCTTTTTAAAGTAATATTATTTGGAGTATAGACAGTTATTATTTTATCAAAAAATAAATATTTAGCCTCAAATAATAACGGTACTTCAATAAAAATTATCTTTTCTTTACTTTCTTTAACAAGTTTTAAGATTCTTTTCTTTATTAAAGGGTGAAGATAACCTTCTAATTTTAATTTAGCATCACTATTATTAAAAATCAGTTCTTTTATTTCCTTTTTAGAAAGTTCATTACTATTTTTGTTAAAAAGCAACAAATTAACATTTCTAATATGAACTTCTTCATTTAGTAACTCACGATTAACTACATCAGCACTAATAGTATAGTAACCTAATTCGCTTAAATAATTAGTTACTAAACTTTTACCACTCGCAATCACTCCAGTAATCCCTATTAAAATTTTATCTTTGACAGGTTTCACAATAATAACTCATTCTCCCATTTATTTTTTCTTTTTTAATAATAGTACCACAGACTTTACAAGGCTTTCCAGCCTTTGTATGAACATTTAACTTTAATTGAAACCATCCTTGCCCATCATTTGTTGCAAATGTATGAATGGTAGTTCCACCTTGACGTATTGCCTCATTTAAGACTTTAATTGAGTTTTTAATTAAACTTTCTGCTTGAGATTTAGTAATAATAGCCCCCTTAGTTTTTGGGTTTATCTTTGATAAAAACAAAATCTCATCAGCATAAATATTTCCAATTCCCGTAATAATACTTTGGTCAAGTAATAAAGTCTTAATTGCCCTATTACTATTTTTAAGTTTGCTGAGCAACTCATCTGTTGTGATTGTAAAAGGTTCTTTCCCTAATTTAGATAAAGGTGGAGTTGTGAAGGTTTCTTCTTTATCCCTTAAATCAAAGGTTCCAAACTTTCTTACATCATTATAGTAAAGATACCCCTTATCTAATGTGAAAATCACATGATCATGTTTTGTTTTTTCATAATGATCCTTATAAAAATATTTTCCTTCCATTCTTAAATGACTAATTAAATTATAATTATCTAAATGGAAAATAATATATTTACCTAAAGAGTCTACTTCATTTATTTTTTGATTAGTAACTTTCTTTACTAGTTCATCAGAAAACATTTTTGGTAAATATGATTCTATTTTTCTAATCCGATTGTTTTTTAACGTGTTTAAGAACTTAACAACGGTTCTTACCTCAGGTAATTCAGGCATTAAATATCATACCAACTCTTTCCAACTTTAACTTCAGTTTTTAAAGAAACTTTTAATTCCACTGTATTAATCATTGTTTCTTTTAAAACTTTAGTCATTAAGTTTAACTCATGTTCGGGAACTTCTAAAATAAGTTCGTCATGAACAGTTAATAATATTTTTGATGATAAATTATTTTTTACAATATAATTATCTAAATCAACCATCGCTTTTTTAAGAATGTCGGCGGCACTTCCTTGGATTGGCGCGTTCATACTCGTGCGTTTACCAAATTCTCTTGTTGGATAAATTGAGCTTTTTAACTCAGGAATATACCTACGTCTATTCATAATTGTCTTAACATAGCCTTCCTTATTTGCAAACTCAACTTGTGAATCTAAAAACTCTTTAATTTCTGGATAAATTAAGAAGTACTTATCAATAAATTCTTGAGCCATCCATCTTGGAATCTTAAGATCTTCAGATAAACCAAAAGCGCTAATTCCATAAATAATTCCAAAGTTAACGGCTTTCGCTTTTCTTCGTTCTTCATCAGTAATAGTTTCTTTATTAAAGACTTTTTTCGCCGTTTCTGTGTGAATATCCAGACCATTATTAAAAGCATCAATTAATGTCTTAGAATCGCTCATATGGGCTAAAACACGAAGTTCAATCTGAGAATAGTCAGCGCCCACAAAATAATTATTAGTAGTAAACATTCTTCTAATTTGTCTACCATCTTCAGTCTTAATTGGAATATTTTGTAAATTAGGTTCAATTGATGATAATCTTCCTGTCGCTGTTAAGGCTTGGTTATATATTGTATGAACTTTACCATCAGGAAAAATAACATTTTCAATTCCTTCAATATATGTTCCATATAATTTTGAAACACTACGATAATCAATAATCTCTCTTATAATTGGATGATCATCAACTAAACTATTTAAAACTTCAATATTAGTTGAATAGTTTTTAGTTTTCGTCTTTTTCGATGGCTCTAAACCTAAATCATCAAATAAAACTTCGCCTAATTGTTTAGGACTATTAATATTAAACTCTTTTAACGCAAGCGTATAAATGCGCTCTTCTAAGTCTTTAAGTCTTTTAGAATACTCATGCTTTAGTTCGCCTAAAATGGCTTTATCAACGTATATTCCACTGTATTCCATTTTTGCTAAAACTCTTGATAGCGGAATTTCTAAATCTAATAAAAGACTAAGTTGTTGGTTAATCTTTAATTTTTCAATTAGCACTAGTTCTAATTTATGAATTGCTTTTGCTTTTTTAGTAATATGCTCTATATAAACTCGTTTTTCATCAGGTAGTACTTTAGTCGCCTTCTTAGTATAAATTAAATCATCATATTCTAAATCATCATAATTATAAAAACCCGTAATAACTTTAAAATCATTTTTCTTAACTATTTCTGGATTATCCAAATACGCTGCAAGCAATAAATCAAACACTACTCCATTTATATCATAACCTAGTTTTAAAAGTCTTACTTTAAAAGCTTTATAATCATAAGTATATTTAGGTCTTTCGCTTCTTAAAAAGTCCATAAATGCTTTATTTGACAACATCTCTTCTTCAGTTACAAATAAACATTTCTTTCCATCACTTAATCCAATTCCAACTACTTCTGATAAGTGATAATTAGATTCAAAAAACTCACAATAAATACTAATATTATCTTTAATGAAGTAATTTAAATCCTCACTTTTACCGACTTTAAAACTGTGAGTTAACGCTTGTGATTCTAATGTTGGAACATCTAACTTTTTAATAAATGAATGAAAATCCATATTCTTATAAAACTCAATTAAACTTTCATAGTCAACTTCACTTTTAGATAAATCATCAAGTGTAAGTTCTACTGGAACATTAGTAAGTATTCTAGATAGTTCATAACTTTCTTTGGCGAGCTTTTCATTTTCTCTAATATTTTCGCCAACTTTACCAGCTATTTCATCTTTATGTTTATAGATGTTTTCTAGTGACCCATACTGTAAAATTAAGTTCTTCGCCGTTACTTTTCCAACTCCAGGAATACCTTTAATATTATCGCTTGAATCTCCTAATAAAGCTTTATAATCAACAATTGACTCATATGGAAAACCATATTCTTCTAAGAATGTCTCAGGATTCATATCTCTAATATCTTTAGTTCCTTTTTTAATTAGTTTAACTGTAACATTATCATTTATTAATTGAAGCAAGTCTTGGTCAGAGGAATAAATTTCCACCTTTAAATTATTATCAGCAAGCTTTGAGTATGTGCCAATAATATCATCAGCTTCATAGCCATCAATACTACAAGTTTTAATGTTTTTATGATGTAAGTATTCATGCATTAAAGGGATTTGAATAGCCATCTCATCAGGCATTGGTGAGCGTGTCGCTTTATAATCTTCATAGGCTAAATGACGATGTGTTGGTTTATCCGTATCAAACGCAACTAATATATGAGTATAATCACCTTCTAAAATCGGCTCCATCATATTAATAAACGCAAATATCGCATTAGTAAATAAGCCATCTTTATTTTTCATCACATTACCATAAGCGGTTGCGTAGTATGCCCTGTAAAATATTGAATTTCCATCAATTAAGACTAATTTCATAAAAAACTCCTTTTAATTATTCTATCATATTAATATGATATCTGATGATTTAGTTATCCACTATATTTGTGGATTATATAAAAAGACACAACAATGAAAATCATCGTGTGTCTTTAACTATTTTTGCTTTATTAATTCCTTAAAAATCACGAAAATCTTATCGTTGCAACGCCTTTTCTACGGTTACAATGGACATTACTTCTTAATAAATAATAAAATTCTTCATTATGATATTCATATCTATAGACACTATTTTTGATAAAATTATTTTTCTCTCTAAAAATAGATAACCAATCTTTGTAACCATTTTTATGTAAAGAAATTAAATTTTTTTCAATTATTTCTTTATCATTTGTTTCATTAATTATATATTTCCGTACATCATTAGTTAAACAATCTATATCTTCTACTGAATTAATAAAATCATTAATGTTTTCTTTTTTGAAAATTTCTTGTAATTCTGTTTCGGTAATTCTCTTCAAAATCCAATTAAATAATTCCCCCTTACTTTTTTTTGTAGCAAAATACATTGTCACAATTTCATCCGATTTTGGTATCATAGTTCCATTCAAACATTCATTGAGGATGTTATCACCAAATAACTCACAATATTTTTCTAAATGAACTTCTTTGTTTAAAAAAATACGAAAATCATCTTTACAATACGTTACCAACTCATTGTTTAAAAGTAGTTCAATGTTTTTAGAATTTACAATTGCTGATATATTGTCATAGCCACTTCCAATTTTTTCAATAAACAGACTGATATCTACGCTGTTAAAGAAAAAACTTTTAAATTCTGTATTATTTTTCAGTAATTCTTCCGTTATCTGCATATCTTTATGGTTTTCTTCTATATAATTTTTAATTAATTCTTCATCTACTGTTTTATAAACATCTATTATGTTATTTAAAGACATCTTTATTCTTTTCTTTTTTAATAGTAATTCAAGAATTTCATTATCGAGACTAACATTATAATCTATGTTATTAATCTCTTTTTCTATAATTTTCGTCTTTAAATTTATATCTATTTCTTTATTTATTAATATTTCAGTTAACTTTTCGATCGACAAATCACCATTGTCTAAATTGTTGTAAATAATTTGTAAGTATGAACTTAAATCTTCAGTAATTCTTTCTTTAAATGATCCTTCTGCCAAATTAGAAACAACATCATAATTTCTTGAATTAATATCTTTTTCTTCTTCAGAATAATAGTATTTTAAGATGTTTACTATATTATTCAAGTTTAATTCATATAAGTTGTTTTTTATAACAAAATCAGAATTTTTATTTTTTACTATTTCACCAACATCATTTAAATAAAGATTAAATTCTTCATGCAATTTTTCTATTGTTATTGTTTGAGAATTAAATTTTTGACAAAAATTTTTAACAGAATTTATTTTTTTAATAATATTCTCATTATGGTTTAAGTTACTCAGATTTTCAATATTTATTTCTTCGCTGTTTATCAACAAAAAAAACATCTCATCTTTTTTGTCATCTGAAATTAAATTACTTTTATAAATCAGATCCCATGTATAGGTTGTATGTTTAGATAACACTATTAAAATACTATCATAATCTAAATCAGAATTAACTAACTCTTCTAAAGCTTCTTTGATACTATCTTCTTCGTTTTTTATCATCATTGTGAAATTTTCAAACTGTTTTGAATACTTCTTTTTCTTATTAATCAATTCTTTGATTATAAAATAATTCATAACATACTTATAGCCAAATTTATTTTCATCTAAAGCCAAAACCACTTTATCTGGTTCATCTATTTTATCTAAAAAACCTGTTTTTTCTCTATAATTTATTTTTTTTATCAACTCTTTGTCATTAGAAGTCATAAAAAAATCAGACTGTTCAGAAAGATAATCCATATATGTCTCATCTACATAACCATTCACTAATACTAATCTAATATATTCTTTTTCAAAATTTAAATCATCAAATTCTTGATTATAGTCATTAAACAATTCTTTAAATGTCAAATTATTTAATTCGTTAATTTTTCTCTTTAATTTGTTTATTTCTTTGATTATATTGTTTTTATCAAAATTCATTTTTTGTAGTATTACATTTTCTCTTTTTGAAAAAAAGCCGTCTTCATAGTTGTTTGATGTCTCAATATCTTTAACCGAAACAGTGAAAGTTGACGAATTATAGTAATTTCTAGCACTCATGTTTATTTTATTCGTTCCAATGAAAGTATCTAATTCATACTTGATATGACTATATTCGAAATATTTTCTGCAAACTAAACCATAAAATATATTTTTTAAATCCTCTTTTGAATCAAGATGTTCTTTGTCTTGTTTTTTAATTTCTTCCTCATATTGCTTTATTTTTTCTTTATAAACAGAGACTAATTTATCAATTATTTCTTTTTTTACTATATTTAAAAATTTAAAAATAAGCGATTTTTCGTTTTGGTTTTGTAAATTTTCATATTCTAGTGGTAATATGTTTTTTAAAACCATTAGACTAAATAATTTATCTGTTTTATCTTTATCAATCATATCAATATTGAGTATCAATAAATGAATGATAAAATCGCTAACAACATTATTAAGAATTCTTCTACTAGTAATATAATCGGAAACATCTATTACTAATTGCGAACTCAAAGGCATTTTTTTAAATTTCTTTTTTAGCATATCTTCTAACTCATCTTTAACATTTTTTGAAGTTAAAGACGGCATTACTGGCAAAATAAATTCAAAAAATTTACTTCTATCTTCTTCACATTCAAACATAGAATCTTTCACTGCGTACACAAATGTAATTTTCCCATGTTTTTTAATAATAGCATCATTTTTATTTAATAAAGTATTTAACTCTTTCAATTTTGAAAAAATTCCTAAATTGTTAAATCTATCTAAATCCTCAATTATTAAAATATTAAAATCATTTTTTTGAAAAAAATAAATTATTTCATCTAAATACTTATTAAAAACAGATATAGAATCACTTTCATTTTTTTCAAAATTAAGATTTCCAACTTGAACTGACTTTACGAATTTGTTTTTTATAACAATGAAAAGCAAACCCCCTAAACTTACCAATAATACTAATATATTTACACCTATAACTATTTTATGGCACAAAAGAGCAAAATTAATTTTAAAAATGTTATCAAAAAACTGAAAAGACAAAAAGGAAATTGACATAAATAAAAGCAAAAGCAATATCGTTATACCTATATTTTGCTTTGTTTTATTTTTTAAAGTTTTAAATCTAGAATATGGAGTATTTTTATTATCATTTTTGTAAAACAATTGTTGTAGTATGCTTTTTTCTACATTTTGTTCATCATTAAAATCATCTTGTTTATCTTCTTTATTAGCAAGTTTTTTTATAATTGAACCATAATTAGCTAATGATACTGATATTACCCTATTTTTGAAGTTTTTATCTTCTTTAGTTTGCATCTCAACATATGTTTTTAATAAAGAACTTTTCCCAGCACCATATGGAGCTACTATCCCAATGTTTTTTATATTAATATCATCAATTTTCTTCTTTAAAATAGTAGCATAAGCCTTATATTCCTCATGGTATTTAGGCTCATTACTTGGCAATTCTATAGTGTTTAAATCAATTTTATTTTTTGTGTCGTTACCCATTTTCTCCCCCCTTTTTTTTCCATACTAAAACTTATTTTTGGTTGATTTAGATATTAGACTTCTAAGTTAATTTTAACATATTTCAATGCTAAGTGAGCGAAAACATAAAAAAGAATGTATTTATATTTCTCTGATATAATACATTCTCGTGTCATTTAATAAACTTTACATGTTTAATATCTAAATCCGCCTCTACCTTTACCTTTGCCCTTTTTAACCCTTTGAGGTTGCATCTTAGGCATTTGTGGATTTAAACTATTTGGATTCATACCTTGCATCTGTTGAGCCATATTAATTTGTTGGCGTCTTGATTCAATTAACTTATTGACATCATTAACAGTCATCCCAGCTCCATCGGCAATTCTTCGTCTTCGTTTGTATTGTTTTTCAATTAAAAGAGGATTACTTCTTTCTTCCTTAGTCATTGATTTAACTAACGCTTCAATTCTAAAAAGTTCTTTATCATCAACATTAGATAATTGTTGTTTAAGGTTTTTCATTCCTGGTAAAAAACCTAATATTCTTGATAATGAACCCATGCGTTTAATCATTTTAAACTGTTTTAGTAGGTCATTATAATCATACTTACCACTAAGCATTTTTTCCATTAAACTCATCGCGTCATCTTCGGAAATATTCGCCGTTGCCTCTTCGATTAAAGTCATCATATCGCCCATTCCAAGAATCCTTTGGGCCATTCTTTCTGGATGGAAAACCTCTAGGCTATCTAATTTCTCACCACTTGAGACATACTTAATTGGTAAGGAAGATATTTGTCTAATTGATAGTGCTGCACCACCACGAGTATCCCCATCAAGTTTAGTGACAATAACACCTGTACAACCTAATTGTTCATGAAAAGATAACCCCACATTCGCGGCTTGTTGACCCATCATCGCATCAACGGTTAATAAAATTTCATCAGGTGCAGCAAACTCTTTAATATCTTTAAGTTCTTGCATCATCTCAGCGTCAATTTCTAATCTTCCCGCTGTATCAATTATGACAACGTTATAGTGATTTTCTTTCGCGTAATCTAAACCGTTTTTAACAATTCCTAAAGCTTTTTTAATTCCTTCTTCATAAACAAAGATATCAGTTTGACCACCTAATGTCTTTAATTGATCAATTGCAGCAGGACGGTAAACGTCTGCGGCAATAAACATCACTTTTTTGCCTTCTTTTTTAAGTAATCTTCCTAACTTACCTATCGCAGTAGTTTTACCAGAACCTTGAAGCCCAACAGTCATAAAGACAGTGACACCAGCAGTTTTAAACTTAAGGGGAACATTTTCTTCGCCCATTACTTTTGTGAGTTCTTCACTAACTATTTTTAAAACTTGTTGACCAGGATTTAATCCCTTTAAGATCTTTTCTCCTAAAGCTTTTTCTTTGACATTCGCGATAAACGTTCTAATTACTTTTAAATTAACGTCTGCCTCTAGCAAAGAAAGCCTTACTTCCCTCATCATTTCATCAATGTCTTTTTCAGTAAGTTGTCCTTTTCCTGTAACTCTTCTTAACGCCATTTGTAGGCGACTTGATAGATTTTCAAACATAGTACTCATCCATTTCTAATAACTTTTTTAATAGTTCTTTATTATTAGTTTTTAGATATTCATTAATTAGTTCTTCTTTCTTTAATGATTTTTCTAATAACTGTAACTTTTCTTCAAATTCTAGTAACTTTTCTTCTGTAATTTTAAGTTGATCATAAATCGCATTTCTTGAGACATTGTAAAAAGAGGCTATTTCTTGTAAAGAATAATCCTTATGATAATACATAATAAAATAATCTTTTTGTTTGTCTGTAAGTAATTTATGATAAAAATCAAATAACCTACTTAAATGATTTGTTTTTTCTAACATACTATTCACCAAAGAAATCACTAAATAATCCGTAAATATATTCTTCAATATCAAATAAAACTAAATCTTCTATTTTCTCACCTAAACCAACATATTTAATTGGTAAGTTATATAAATGTTTAATTGATAAGACAATTCCCCCTTTTGAAGAACCATCTAACTTAGTTAAGACAACTCCAGTAACATCAGTTGCTTCTTTAAAGATTTCCGCTTGTTTAATGCCGTTTTGTCCAGTTGTCGCATCAATCACAAGTAAAGTTTCTTTAGGTCCAATACTAATAACCTTTTCAATAACTCTTCTCATTTTAGATAATTCATTCATTAACTGAACTTTATTGTGTAATCTCCCGGCAGTATCAATTAATACTACATCAAAGTTTTCCTTTTTCGCAAGCATTAGCCCATCATAAATTACACTTGAAGGATCTGTACCTTGTTCCTTATAAAAAATGTCTACTTTCGCTCTATCAGCCCAAATTTTAAGTTGGTCAATTGCTCCAGCTCTAAAGGTATCTGCGGCAATTAATAAAACTTTTTTCTTATCTTTTTTAAAGATATACGCAAGTTTACCAATAGATGTTGTTTTACCAGTTCCATTAACTCCAACAAACATATATACATTTATATCATCTTTATTATAGTCAATACCACTTTTAACAACTTCACCTTCTAAGTAAATATTAAACATTTCATCAACGATAATTTCTTTTAATTCATTTGGATCTTTAATATTTTTAGCAATTTGTTCACGTCTTAAAATTTCCATAAATTTAAGCGTTACTTCAACACCAATATCAGCCATAATTAAAACTTCTTCAATTTGGTCATATAAATCATCAGTAATACTATCACTACGCTCTAAAATTTCTGTTAAAGTTCCTAATGACTCTCTTGTCTTATGAAGTCCTAATTTATATTTATCATTTTTCTTTCTTTTAAATATCTTAAAAAATCCCATTTAAATCACCTTAAATATTATATCATAATCGAGATATTATTTTAAAAAATAAAATTCCACGCAATTTAACTGCTTCTTGTCAAATAAACAATTTAAATAAAATAAAAATTAAACGGCTTGTCATCTGTACAATACAGGCAACAAGCCATTTAAATTATATAAATATTAAATTAGTCCATATTTGAGCGTTCACATCATAATGAAAATTATCTATAAATAAAATTCTTATCTTTTTATCAATCACAACGCTCTTTGTTTTTGATTGTTTTAAAAGTGAAAACAATTAATCACTAAGAGTAATACGAAGACCTACTACGCCATTAGTACCAAGACCCCAGCCTGATAAATGCCCTCCTACCCAACTGACATAATGGACACGATAATTTTCACCTGATACTGCGGTATTTGTCCAATATTGATTCATGTAATTAGTATCACCAGCCCAAGGTAGATTGCTTCTTCGATTTGGATATATCGCTATTCTTGCATAATCTGTTTGCGTAGCTTTTCTTGCATCATCATTAGCAAAATTAATCGGATTCAATAGTTGTTCTTTTGACAATAATCCTAATGTTGTTGTCAATCCTGCTTTAATCTTAATTACTTCATTTAGATATTGTTTAACATAACTAGTGTCAAAATTATTTGAATTTGCTAAACCGTTATCGAAAGTTGAGTAATCCAATATATATTTAGAATATAATGTTCCATCTTCTGCTACTTTACAGAACGCAATCGGTTCATATTTAAAATAATTGTCCCCCATTTTTTCAAATTTATACCCACCATAAGTAACTGTTTTCCATTCTTCAATATATGATTCAACTCCTGATGTAAATAACTCTTTACTTGATACTTCAGGTGTTATCTGATCTAATTTTGTTATTAGTGCCGCATCTTCCATTAGTGATTGTGGATATTCGCCTATATAATAACACTCATCCCCCCATATAGCGTATAAAGTATAGTCTTCAGTAACACTTAATACCTTATACTTAGTTCCTGAAGTGTCATTTGTTGAATACCAACCTAAGAATTCTAAATTGGCATCTCCTTGTGTTTTAGTTGGCCATGGTAAGACATAAGGGAAATTTGCATCTTTAACATATATTTCAGTAATTCCATCAGGTAAACTACCACCATTTAAATTAAATGTTATCTTTCTACCCCACCATTCCCAAACCGCATACAATGTAATTGTTCCGCTTTCTACAAGGCCGGCTACTACTTCTTCATCAATATATTGTGCTATACCGCCAGGTGTAATAGACCACCCCATAAAGTCATGTTCATTTTTATAATATTGGTTTTTGTTTAATGCTATTTGTTGGTCATATGTGAGTGTTTGATTTTGCATAGAACCAGAACCACCATTTCCATCAAATACTATTGTATAACTGTTTGCTTGCCACTGAGCTTTTAAGTTAATAAAATTATCTGGCATCTTATATCCTGCTTTTAATGGTTGTCCTGTATCACCAATATTCCAGCATGTTAATACATAACCGGTTTTTTTAGGTTCACAATCTAAATAAAATACATCAACAACTTCCTCACCATAATAGACATTATATGTAGGACTTGGAACTGGTTGACCTCCCTCAGTTAAATAGTAAATAGCGTTTTTTCTTCTTGAATATTTAACCGTTACTTCTTGATTAGTTTCACTAGTAACTTTATATGTAGTTGGGTTAGTTGACTCATAAGAAAAACCTGTAAAACCTTTTTTAGGAATATTTATATTTTTACCAATAATTCCACTAATAATGTGAGTATTCAATTCCGTAGTGTAGTAACCACTTAAATCTTGACCTATATATTTAATAGTAACATCGCGCCAGTATACTGGATTAGGTACTACTTGAGAATAAAATATTTGTTGTCCTGTAACTTGTCCAGCAACTTCAAATGTTGGTGACCAATCTTCTTCATTTGGATTGAGCATATATCCTAAATCTGGAGTAATTGCTGGTGGTTTAATAGTAGGTTGATTTGCACCATTAAGTGGATGATTTACTATCACCTCAAATTGTGTTTCAACTACTGTTGCATTAGCCCCTTGTCTAAATGTAATCTTTGCCCACTTGGTTGGATCTTTTTCATATAAAACTGTTTTTACTGCACTACCATCTTCTAGTATTGTAATATGAGTAGGTTGTGATGCTTTAACTTTATATCCAGATACCGCATGTGCTGGTATGGTCACTAGTTCATTAATATATCCATTAACCGTTTTAGTTTCTTCTACAGTTTCTTTACCTTCAATTTGATATTTAACTGTCCCTGTAAATGTTTTTACTAATTGATCTACAACTACATTAGAGGTAAATGTTGTAGCTTCACTTATTTGGAGATTTGCACTATATGCTGAACCCCAAGGTTGAGTTGATACTTTGTAACCATAATTTGGAGTAATTGCTGGTGGTGTAATAGTAGGTTGATTTGCACCATTAAGTGGATGATTTACTATTACCTCAAATTGTGTTTCAACTACTGTTGCATTAGCCCCTTGTCTAAATGTAATCTTTGCCCACTTGGTTGGATCTTTTTCATATAAAACTGTTTTTACTGCACTACCATCTTCTAGTATTGTAATATGAGTAGGTTGTGATGCTTTAACTTTATATCCAGATACCGCATGTGCTGGTATGGTCACTAGTTCATTAATATATCCATTAACCGTTTTAGTTTCTTCTACAGTTTCTTTACCTTCAATTTGATATTTAACTGTCCCTGTAAATGTTTTTACTAATTGATCTACAACTACATTAGAGGTAAATGTTGTAGCTTCACTTATTTGGAGATTTGCACTATATACTGAACCCCAAGGTTGAGTTGATACTTTGTAACCATAATTTGGAGTAATTGCTGGTGGTGTAATAGTAGGTTGATTTGCACCATTAAGTGGATGATTTACTATCACCTCAAATTGTGTTTCAGCTACTGTTGCATTAGCACCTTGTCTAAATGTAATCTTAGCCCACTTGGTTGGATCTTTTTCATAATAAACATTTAATCCATTTTGATATTCATGAACTGTAATTTCTATTGTTGTTTCAGTTGTTACTAGCTTATAACCTGGAATTACTGGATGTTCACCTAAATCTAATGTTCCAACATGATGCATTCCTGTTAACTTATTATATAACACGTTATTAGGTTTGTCTTTTTCTAAGTAGTTAACCACATACCCATACTTAAGGCTTTCATTTGGAATTATTCGGGCAACAAATGTCACATCTCCTTCAACTGTTCCATCAACTTTGAATGCTGGAGACCAGGTTTCGGCTGGATCAATCATATATCCAAGATATGGAAATAGTGATGGTGGAATAATTTCTCGTTGGTTTGCACCATTAAATGGATGGTTCTTAATTACTTCATAAACTGCAGGACCTTCTGTTCTAGCGTTTGATCCCGGTGAAAATGTAATTGTAGCCCATTGCTCATCATCTTTTTCATAATAAACACGTAATACATTTGCATGTTCATCAGCTGTAATTTCTAATGTTGTTTCATCAGTTGTGCATATAAAACCCGCAATTTCTGGATGTTCACCTAAATCTAATAATCCAACATGATGTGTTCCTGTTTTATTTGGATGGACATTTCCAAAAGATAAATTTAAATAATAAACTGTATAATTAAATTTTTTCTCTTCATTTACCACTACTTGAGCATAAAATGTTATGTCTTCTGAAACTTCTTCATCAGTTTCAAATGCTAATAATGTTGGTGACCAATTTCCATTTGGATTGAGCATATATCCAGAATTTGGAGTAATTGTTGGTAATTTAATTTGGGGTTGGTTAGCTCCGTTTAACGGATGATTCTTAATTACTTCATATGAAGTTGGTGTTGAACCAGTAAATGTCGCATTTAATCCCGATTCAAATGCGATAGTTACCCATTGATTATCATCTTTAATATAGTATACATTTAACACATTGGCTGAGTTATTGGCCGTAATTTCTATTATTGTCTCGTTAGTCACTAATTTATAACCCGGAATTACTGGATGTTTACCTAATTCTAATGGTCCAGCATAATGCTCGCCTATCTTAGTTTCGTGTAAAACTTTATTAGTATTCCTTTCTAAGTAGTTAACTTTATATTCATGAGCAAAGTATACAGCTGTTTTTTCAGTATATCTTACTATAATTATTTGAACATCACTTTCAAATGTAACATTAATTATTTTTTGACTATGATCAACTAAATTAAGCCCATTATTTACATATTCATTTACATATTTATAATTTGTTCCAACTTCACCTTTAATTTGAACAAAATCAAACATTATGTTATCATCATCAACGAACTTAAATATAATCCTACCTTCATTAGGTCTAATATCATCAAGTTTTATGTATGGAAGATAATAAGTACTAAATGGTTGGGCATATTCAATAATAATAAAATCATCTGTTCCAACAAATAAATACCCATTAATTTTAGGAATCGGCATCAATTCAGATTTACCTAATGGTCCTTCTTTTACAATTGGAATCTCAATATCGACATCTGCCTCTACATCTTTTAAGTAGATTTTAGCTCCTGCTTTATCTTCTTTATTATTTTCATTGTTCTCAGTCTTTCCACAACCAACAAGTACTAATAATAAAAACGAAATTAATGTTAATAATTTTAGCGTCTTTTTAAATCTCACAAGAAAAAACCTCCTTTTTCAAGTTTTGTAATTACAATTACAACCTCATTATACAGTAAATGTAAGTGTTTTTAAATAATTATTTATAATTTTTATAACTGAAAATGTTGTTTTCGTTTAATTTAAATTAAGAAAAAGTTAGTTTATCTACATTAAAAAAAATACTGCAAAACATAAAAATTAATCATCAATTCATGACTTTAATTCATTATGTCTTTTTGTATAAAAAACTCCAAAGTTTATGCCCCTGATTTTTGTTAAATTCAAGGTTCTACACATAATTAAACTTTGGAGTCATCATATCAAATTTGCTTGAGTTTTTTTAATTATCTTCAATATTTCTTGTATACGTACATCTAGGCTTACTTGTAAAACCACTACAAGCAATAAATTTTTCGCCTTTTTTGTTTATCCTATAGACAAGCTCTTTTCCGCATTTTGGACACTTTTCTTCAACATACTCAACTTCTTTTTTAATTGGTTGAAAAGGCATTTCTTTACTTGCGTGTTCAACAAGGGGTTTAAATGTTTTATAAAAGTTTTTTAACATTTTTTCTTTGGATAATTCACCTGATGCAATTAAATCTAACTCTTCTTCCATATTTGAAGTATATTCCGTGTTAATAAATGAATCAAAATATTTACCTAAATTCTTTTCTGTTAGTAAACCTTGAGGGGTAGGATGATAATAACCTTTTAATCTTCTTACATAACCTGAATTAATGATTTTTCTTGTGGTATCGGCATAAGTTGAGGGTCTGCCAATACCAAGACGCTCTAGCTCTTCAATTAAGGTAGGTTCACTAAATCTCTTTTTAGGCTCTGTTTGTTTATTTTCTTTATAAATCTTATCCGCTATTAACATGTCACCTACTTTACCATTAAAGTACGTTTCTTCTTCATTATTATTTAGTTTTCTATAACCATCAAAAACTACCTTATTAAATGTTTTATTAAAATCATGGCCATTGGAAGTTATCGTTACTTCTTTAACTTCATCAATTCCTTCTTTCATTAAAAAAGCTAATGTCTTGTCATATATCATCTTATATAATAGATAAGATTTTTCATCTAGGTAAGGCTTAACACTTTCAGGAGTTCTATGGATAGATGTTGGTCTAATTGCCTCATGAGCATCTTGAGATTGTTTACTTTTACTTATTCTTAATTTTCCGACATACTCACTACCATATTTATCTTCAATGTAATTATATGTTTCTCTTACAAATATTGGTGATAGTCTCGTTGAGTCAGTTCTCATATAAGTAATTAACCCAACAGTCTCATTTTTTATTAAAATTCCTTCATAAAGTTTTTGAGCAATATTCATCACACTTGAGGCTCCTACTCTTAGGCGTGTAATACCTTCTTGTTGGAGTTTTGAGGTTGTATAAGGATAGGCTGAATAACGTTTCGCTTCTTTTATGCTAATATCTTTAACTGTAAATTCTCTATGTAATTCTTTTAAGATTTTTTCCGCCTCATTTAAATTTTTTAAAGATCTTCTTTGATTTTTAACATAATCAAATATAGTATCACCAAAACGAGCAAAAATTAAATAATACGCTTCTGGAATAAATGCCATTATTTCTTTTTCACGATCAATGATTATTTTTAAGGCGACACTTTGAACTCTTCCTGCACTCTTAGAATAAAGTTTTCTTTGAACTAATTTAGATAAATCAAAACCAATGATTCTATCTAAGATTCGTCTTGATTCTTGAGAGTCAACTAAATCAAGGTCAATCTTTCTAGGATTATTAAATGCCTCTAGTATCGCTGGTTTGGTAATTTCGTTAAAATAAATTCGGTTATTTTCATTTAAATCTAAATCTAAAATATTCGCCAAATGCCAACTAATCGCTTCCCCTTCTCTATCTGGGTCTGTCGCTAGCAAGACTTTTTTACCTTTAGCGGCACGCTTTAATTTACTTACAACACCATATTTTTCTTTAATTATTTCATAACTTGGTACGAATGTATCAGTAGAAACACCATAACCAAATTTCCCCTTAGTCGTTAAATCTCTAATGTGGCCATTAGAAGCTAAAACTTCTACTTTTGGCAAATAATTTTTAATTGTTTTTGCTTTAGTTGGGGATTCAACAATTACTAATGTCTCCACATAAATCACATCCTTTTTATCTAAAATACTTAATATTTTTTACGTTGTCAAGCCCTCATTTATTATATATATTAATATATATTTTTTTTACTTTTAAAAATTGTCTATTGACATTTTTCGCAAGAGCTTGCAAATTTAATCAATAAAAATAAAAAGAATCAGTTTGGATTGATTCTCATTTATTAATAATTTTTTTATAATTTGTTCTACTTCTTACTAGAAAGTTTTTCTAAGTTCTTACTTTGTTAATCATCTCTTTAATTGGTTTAAATGTTTTTCTATGGATTTCACAAATTCCATATTTCTTTATCATTTCAATATGGAACTTTGTTGGATATCCCATATGTGTTTTAAAGCCATACATTGGATATTTTAAATCCATCGCTTCCATATAATCATCTCTTGCTTCTTTAGCGATAATGCTTGCTGCAGCAATTGAGGCAACTTTTAGATCCCCCTTAATAATCGCTTTTGTAGAAATAGATAATTCATCTTCTAATTTTATCGCGTCACTTAAGACGTAATCAGGCTTAACTTTTAAACCATTAATTGCCTCAAGCATCGCTTTTTTAGAGGCTTCTAAGATATTGATTTCATCAATTTCTTCATTATCGATAAATGCTATACTTACCGCGATACTATTTTCTATTATTAATGGCACTAATTTGCGTCTCTTTTTTTTAGTCAGTTTTTTAGAATCATTTACCTCAATTCTTACATTAGGTTTTAAAATAACTGCCGCCGCCACTACCGGTCCAGCAAGTGGTCCTCTTCCAGCTTCATCGACTCCACAAATTAGTTTATATCCTTCTTTTAGGAGTCTTTCTTCATATTCATAAATCAAAACAGATCCCTCCAAGTAAACCATCTCTAACATCGTTTAAAAAAAGGATATAGACCTCTTCTTTAGTAAGTCCTCTGTATTCCATTAATGAAGTTAAAAAGATTTCTTTTGTTTCATAAGAAACTTTATAAAATTCCAAATAATTTGGATAATTTTTCATTAAATAATCATAACCGTAGTTAAATAATTTCTCTTTATTTAATAATTCTTCTTTAATTGAACCAGCTAATGATAAATGATACCTAACATTTATATCTTCAATTTTAGGCCATAATAAACCTGGAGTATCTAAGAGGTTAATATTACCAGATATCTTAATCCAACTAAGAGCTCTTGTATGTCCTGGTTTATAATCAGTACCTGCGGATTTTCTGTTAGCTAAGGCGTTTGCGAGAGTTGATTTGCCAACATTAGGAATTCCCAAAATCATCGCTTTAATCGGATAATTTAAATATCCTTGACTACGTTTTTTTTCTAATAAATCAACTAACATTTCATTAGTTTTCTTAGGTATGTTTCTAATGTTTTTTCGGTGTAGGGCATCAATAATTAAGCAATTTTCTTCTTTAATTATTTTCTTTAACGCGCCTAAATCAGCAAGGGTAGATTTGTTATACAAGTATAAAACTGGTTTATCTTTAATCATATCTAAAATAACAGGATTTAAAGAACTCTCTGGCGCTCTTGAATCTAAAAGAAGGTAGATGATGTCTACCTTGCTTATTAATCCTTTTATTTCTCTTAGTGCTTTGGCCATATGGCCCGGATACCATGATTTGTTTTCCAAGGGAACAACTCCTTAATTAATATAAATATTCAAATTACACCTTATAATACATCTGATTTTTACTAGTCGGTTTATCAGGAATGGTCATCTTAATTAGGCCATTTTCTAAAGCTGGCTTTAAGTAGTTTTCTCTAAACGAAATTCTTGATTTTAAGCCTAATTTACTCATCATCTCGGCAGTAGTTAACTCTACTCCTACTTCCATTACATCTAAAAGTCTATTTACATATAAGCTAACCGCGGTTAATTTCAGTAGCAGTGCTTTTTAGTAAATCAAGAATTGTTTCATCAATCACTTTTAACATGAATTCAATAAACACTGTTGAATCTCCAGATTGGTTAGAAATATTTATTGCTTGGTAATACTCTTTTTGATATTTTTTAATTTGTGTTTCAATTGGCATATATTCAAAGATTATTTCAAATTTTGATAAGATGACATTTTGCCATAATCTCGCAATTCTTCCGTTACCATCAGAAAACGGATGAATAAACACAAATTCATAATGAAAAACTGATGATACTATTAGGGGATGAATTTTATTTTTGTTTTCTTTCATCCAATTAAATAATTGATTAATTAGTAAATTTATTTGTTCAGGCGGAGGACACAAATGAATACAATTCCCCTTTTCATCAAACACTCCTTCATGACCCTTTCTAAATTCACCAGATTCCTTAACAATTAAATTCATCATCACGCTATGAGCTCTTTTTAAATCTTTCACTTGATATGGATTTAATTCATTTATTAACTTATATGCACTATAAGCATTTTTTACTTCTTTTATTTCATTTTTAGGACCAATTACGGTTTTCCCATCAATAATATCTTTCACTTGATTAAATGATAATAAATTGGCTTCGATTGCCAGTGATGAATGAATCGAATGAATTCGATTATTTCTTCTTAATACTGGCATTTTATTTAAATCTTGATAATTATCCAATTTACCAATATTTTTCATGATTGAAGAAACCTTATCAATCATAAAGTTAGTTATTGTAAATGGTGGAGTGTAGTTCATAATAATCACCTCAAATTACTACATAACCATTATACCATTCTCCTAATATATCAATCACATCATCTTGTATGTTATTCTGTATGTTATCTTGGATGTTAAAACTAGTATTTATTTTATAATTCCCGGCTTATTTAGTCTAAACTTTCACAATTCCTAAAATATCTTTTTCATCGACAAACCCAAAGACTCTTGAGTCTTTTGAATTTATATGATTATCACCAAAGAGTAAATACTTTCCTTTTTGGAATAATTCCATTATTGACTATCTGTAAGATGTTTTAAAATAGCGATATAATGAGTATTATTTATCGTTTGAACTAAAACATCATCAACATAAAAGTTGATTCCAAAAACATCCTCTTCATAACGAATCCTTTGTCCTGGTAAGCCTTTGATTCTTTTAACATAATAACCATCATTGATGATGTTATTTCTTGGCTCAAATGTTACCACATCAAGATCACTATAGTTTTTCGAATCCATCACCACAATATCATCATACTTATAATTATTATGAACTTGAAGTACTAATACTAAATCGCCATCATGAAGCGTTTGTTCCATTGAAGAACCCGATACTCGGGCAGTTTTTAAAATAAATGTTTGGAAGAAAAAGAACACTAAAAAAATAAGTAAAACGAACTGAACTAAGTCATAGATTTTATAATATTTCTCATAATGCTCATCTTTAACGGTTTTCTTTAAATGATATAGTAAAACAGCTAAGCTTGTTAATAATAAAACAACCTCAAAAATAAACACAACAATTAATGCTGTTTTACTAGAAAACTTACCCGCTCCAATAAGCATAAAAATACTTGATAAAAGTAATGTGGTTGTGCTTGTTGCTAATAAGATTATTAATTTTTTTAAAAACAGCCCTTTTAAAAATCTTTTAAGGGCTGTGGTGCTTGGGTAACTATTTCATCCATTATGATAACATATCCTCTAATTCTGCTTTAGTGACTAATACTTGGCGAGCTTTGGTGCCTTCACTTTCTCCAACTACACCTTTTTTCTCTAATAATTCGATAATCTTTTGGGCTCTATTAAAGCCAATGCCAAATTCTTTTTGAATCGCGTTAATTGAGGCATTTTGTTCTACTACCACAAAACTGGGCAACTGGATATAATAAAGGTTCATCTTCAACAAGTTCAATTTTCTCTTTATAGTCTTTTAATTGGTTATGATCAATTAAGTATTCTGGATCCATTTGCGCCTTGATAAATTCAGTGACTGCTTCAATTTCTGAATCTCTAATAAAGGCTCCTTGTAATCTTAATGGAGTACCAACAGTCTTAAGAATCATATCTCCTCTACCAAGAAGTTGTTCCGCACCTTGTTGATCCAAAACAACGATTGAATCTTGATTTGAGAAACTTTAAAGGCAATTCTTGTAGGAATATTCGCTTTAATTGTTCCTTTAACAACATCAGTTGTTGGTCTTTGTGTCGCAACTAATAAGTGAATTCCTGCCGCTCTTGCTTTTTGGGTAATTCTTTGAATTGAATCTTCCACATCTTTAGCAGAAACCATCATTAAATCCGCTAACTCATCAATGACGATAATAATATAAGGCATCTTTTCTAGTGAAGAATCTGTTAACGCTTTTTCATTATAACCTTCTAAGTCTTTAACTCTGGCATTAGCGAATCTTAAGAAACGATTATCCATCTCTTCTGTCGCCCAAGCAAGCGCGGTTGCGGCCATTTTAGGTTCAGTAATTACCGGTGTCACTAGGTGAGGAATACCATCATAAATTGATAATTCAACCATCTTTGGGTCAATCATAATAAACTTTAAATCATCCGGATGGTTTTTCATCAGTAGGGACATAATTATTGTGTTAACACATACTGATTTACCACTATTGGTTGCCCCTGCGATTAAACCATGTGGCATCTTTTTAATATCATAAAAAATATTATTACCATCAATATCTACACCTAAGGCAATCTTAAGTGGCGCTTTGGAATTGATAAACTCAGGATCTTCAACAACATTTCCAAAAGCGACGATTTCTGGAACTTCGTTTGGAAGTTCTAATCCAACATAAGGTTTTCCTGGAATTGGCGCTTCAATTCTTAAAGATTCTGCTGCTAAGTTCATCATTAAGTTATCTTTGATTCCCTCAACTTTTTTAACATTAACACCTGGTTCTAAGGCGATTTCATATCTTGTAACAGTTGGTCCTTTAATAATATTATGAACTTTACCATCAACACCAAATTGACTTAATGTTTCATTAACTGTGTTTTCTAATCTTACTAACCATTCAGGACGCGCGTTTTGATCACGCTCAACTTTAGAAAACATCTCATGAGTTGGCGGAATATATTTTCTTCTTGGTTTTTGCTTAACAACTTCCCTAACAGGTTCTACTTCTTTAGGTGTTAAAGTGACTTTAGTGTCTTCAACTTCTAATGGTTCAGGACTAAATGTTTCTACCTCAGGTGTGTGTGGTCTAATTTCTTCTAGGCGACTAATTTCTTCTACAACTTTAGGTTTAACTCTTTCATGTTCCTCTACTTTAGCCTCAAAGAAAGGAGTTTTAGGAACTTCTTCTTTAATTTCTTCCTTTTTATAAATTATTTCTTCCTTTAAATATTCTTCTCTTGGCTTAATTACTTGATCAAAAGTAACTTCTTTTTTACCGGCGAAAGGAACATCAATACTTCCTTCTTTTTTTCTAGGATCAACATATTTTCTTCCAGTATTGACATAAACATCCGCGCCAAAAACTTCTTTTCTTGTTTCAGTATTAACCATTGTTTCCTTTAAACTCATGATAAGTTTTGGGATCATTAATTGGATGATCACGCATAAAGTCATATTGTTTTGCAATATCACCGGTATCTTTATTAACATACGGTGCCACAACATCATCTTTAACAGTTAAACCAAAAATCGGACTAATAAATTCCTGGCGTTTATATTTTCTTTGTTTGTTTTTCTTTAAGCCTTCAATTTTCACAAATTGAATAATTTTAAAAGATTCATCTAATTTAGGCTCTTTAATAACTATTGGCTTTCTATTAAACAGACTCATTTTTTAAATCCCCCTTTATTGATTCATACAAATCATCAATATCACTTTCTAAGTCTTTTGGCTCAATAAAGACACTCTTAGAATAAATCTTATATGTCTCTTCACCGACAATTGCGATAATCGCTAAGCCAATTTTGACAAGAATGATTTCATATAATTTATCAACTGTAACTTTCTTAATCCAATAGGCTGGGTTAATTATATTTAAAACATTCATAACTGTTTTGCCAACCTTGACCGCATTGGCTTCTTTGGTTGCTTTAACAACTTTCATTTCTTCAATTTTAGCCTTTTGATCAAGGATTCCTTTAATTGTGGAAAGTCTTCGTTTTTTTAATACAGCTAACATTCTCGCACTTAAAAACTCTTCAATACGGTTAGCAATATAATGGGTTAACAAAAGTGACTCTTCAACCGTTAACTCTAACATTGGATACTTACTTGTAGGATAATACTTCCTTGCGATATCTAAAGCAAGGTCAGAAGAAACTTCTTTTAAATAAGGAAACCATCCCCACTTCTTTTCTAGTTGCTTTATCTTTATATTTCTTTTGCGCATCTTTAATGAATAAAGAAATTTTCAATTTCATCTACTACAGGTGGGTTTTTCTTAATTTTTCTATTCTTTCTATTTAAAGCTAAAATCACCGTATATAAGTATACTAACGCTAAAAAGAAAAAACCAAATAAAATACCCGTTAAAAAAACGATTAAATATTTATAGTCAAATTGGATCATTATTTAGCTCCTTTCCTTTTTATCATTATATCAAATAGTTAATCTTTAATAAAGATTATTCCGTTTCAATTAAGTAATCTTTAATTTTGGGAAAAAACTGTAACTCATCTGTAAAACTATCAAAACATAAATTCAATAAAATTTCAATATCTTCTTTTTTCGTATAACAGTGATAACTTTCAATCATTAAATAGTTTTCTTCGCCAATATATAATTTAAATAAAAGAGATTCTTTATTCCATTCATTAATGACTTCATAGAGACCTTTACTAATTTTAACCTTTTCTAAAACCATCGAAAACAAAAATTCATCTTCATTTAGATAAAGATAAATATCAATTGAGGCAAACCCATCAATTCCAGTATAAACAGTAAATTGATGATGGGGATTAATCACTATCAAAATCATAATTTAGTTCACGGCTTAGTAAAACTTCTTTAACCTTATTATAAACCTGTTTCATAAAAACCTTCTTTCTTTACTAACATTATACCTTAATTTAGGCATTTTTTTGTCTTTTTTTCACAAAAATAACTAAATGTTTGCATAAAGTTATAAAGTCCTTTATAATAGCGTCGGTGATAAAATGTTAATTATGTTAGATTTAGATGGAACACTTCTAAATAACCAATCATTAATTAGTAAAGAAAGTAAAGAGTATTTAAAAGGCCTCCAAATAAAGGCCATAAAATCGTCCTAATCAC
>JBMNFC010000008.1:0-88103 GCA_050949105.1 Acholeplasmatales bacterium | reverse complement strand
TAGCGAGGAAAAAGCAGCTGTGCAGTGTGTGATTGCACTAGCAGCATTATCAATGGATATAACAGGATAACTTTCATAATCGTGTGTAGCACCAATTGTACCAAGAATACCAGCAATAAAACCAAATATTAACACAAAATCTAAAGATGCTTCTTTTAATCTTCCTTTTGTAAAAGCGGCAAGTGGTAAAGCAATTAGCATAATTGAACATAAATAAAGCGGTAGGGTATGTAAAATGGTATAAATAGCATCACCACTTCTAATACTACATGCGACAGTCTTAAAAATCTCTACTGCGTTAATAGAAATAGCCGCAATAACTATTGTTCTTCTTTTTGTCTTTTCATTATTACGATATTTTAAACCAAGAAAAATTCCTAAAAAAATCATCAATAATACGAAAAATGATGCAAATAAGATATGTTGCCAACTCCAAGCTCCTTCTGGAGTTCGCTCATAGCCACCTATACCTAAAAATTCCTTGATAACACTCATAAATCAATTCTTCCTTACATAACAAATCTCATTAGTTTTTCCCATAATATTTTTAAAAATAAAAAACCACTTTTTATTATAGGTCAAATAAAATGTCATTGCAACAATAACTGATAAAAACGCAAATTGTGTTTTTCATTGATTTTATATATAAACATTTTTAAGGTATAATTATATAAAGGAGTGGTTATTATGGCTAAAAAGACAACCAAAGAAAAAGTAAGCAAAAAGAAATCTAAAAAAAAACGCAAAAAAGTTTCTATCGCAGCCATTGTGGCAGCACCTATTTTAGCTGTTGGCTCTTTAGTAGCCTTTCTTTATGGAGATGATATTCAAAAACAATTAAATCCTCCAAAAGAAAATCCAATTATTCGTACATTTGAACAAAATGAACAAGGTTATTATTTTTATAATTTAGAATCTCCAGATGGATATTATGAATCAGCCAATAATAAAGTGGGGGAAGAATTATTTTTAGAATTAAGAACAATCATTCAAAAAGACTTTAATAAAATAAGTTATGGTGATGCTAGATATGTCTTATCTTATTGTGATCGAGATCCAAATGATGAAACAAAAGTAATTGGAATATATGATAATGATATCATTGCCAATTATTGGATTGGAACTGGTGAAGGCGCTTGGCAAAGAGAACATGTTTGGCCAAATTCTAAACTGGGAATTCCAAGAGTCACTACTACTTCTAAGAATCAAGGTTCTGATATCCACAACTTAAGGGCAATCACTGGAATTAATCAAACTAGAAGTAATCGTTATTTTGAAGATGATAGTGGGAATGCTAAAACCATCGGAACAGAAGCCTTTTATCCCGGTGATGACCATAAAGGTGATGTCGCAAGAATCTTGTTTTATATGGTTGTGATGTATCCTGAACTTGAATTAACTAACGTTATTGAAGATTTAATCAATAATACTGAAACTAACTATAAACTAGAGGGTGCCTTTATGGGCAAAAAAGATCTTCTTGTGAAGTGGCATAAAGAAGATCCGGTAAGTGAATTTGAAATAAAAAGAAATGAATTTATCTTTAAAGGAATTGCCAAAGATCCTAACGGTAAAGAAATTGCTCCTCAAGGAAATAGAAATCCGTTTATTGATCACCCTGAATATGTTCATCTAATTTGGGAAGAAAAAACAATTGATGAATTAACTAAAGAAGTTAAAACCACAACTTATATTGTTATGTTTTACTACCGAAGAGAAACTTTTTATAGTTTAATGAATTAAAATAAAAAAGACATGGTGTTTTATGCCATGTCATTTTTTTATTCTTCGTACATATCTTCGTAATCATCCATAATGTCATGATAAGTATCATCATCAAAGTCTAAATCGATATCTTCATCGTCATCATCTGTTGAATAAATCTTCACATCATCATCAATAACGATATCATCTTCGTCCTCGTCTTCTTCATCCTCATCTTCGTCATCATCTAAATCTAATTCTTCATCTTCTTCTGGGATGTAGTAATCTTCTAACTTGATATCATCTTCATCTTCTTCGTCTTCAATAACTTCATCTTTATTAAAGAATGAACCGTCTTTATCCCAAAGTTCTAGATTGTTTTCTTTTAAATCCCATTCTTCATTACCACAGTAAACGAAGTTTGCACTTAGTGTCATGTCAATATAAAGTTGGGTTAATTTATCAGTATCTTCTTTATCGACACCTTTTATTTCCGCAACAGTTTCCAATAAATGATAAATGTTTTGTTTTCCATTTATTCTAATATATTCTTCTGCAATCTCTACCATAAATTTACTTGTATCAAAATTAGCCATCTTTTTTCACTCCTATAAAAACTCTACATTATTTTAGCCGATATAATTATATATTGCAAGTACTTTTTATTTCATTTTAATTTTTAAATAAATTAAGACCGTTTTTCTTTTTAGGAAAACGGCTTTGTTATAAGTTAATTATTACTTATTTTATTAAGAAAAATAATACAACTCCTGCAATAATTCCAATAATTAAGAGGATTAAAATTACTTTATACGCCTTTTTAATAATGACCACTAAACCAATAATCGCCAATAAAACAATCACCACAAGTCCAGTTATTTTAATCCATTCTGCAAGTGGAGCGATTGCACTATTATAGAAGCCAAGAAACTTGCCATCGAAATTAAGCGTTGTCTTTAACCATCCATTAAAATCTTTAAACATTGTAATGATCATATTAAAAAATTCTTTTACTTTTTCCATATTTTACACCTACTTTAACAAAATTCTATTATCCAAAGCTTTAATAAGTGTTTGTTTATCTGCATATGATAAATCACCACCAACAGGTATTCCATAAGCTATTTTACTAACTTTTATATTTTTTCCTTTAACTAATTCTTTAATGTAATTTCCCGTTAGATCTCCCATCATTGTTCCACTAAAAGCGATAATTAATTCTTTAACATTATCAAGCCTATTAAGTAAAGAATCAATGTTTAAATCTTTTGGTTCTATTCCCTTAGATAAATCAATTATTCCGTTTGTAATGTGATATAAACCATTATAAGTATTGGAGTTTTCAATTACCATTAAATCTTTTAATGATTCGACTACCATTATTACATGTTTATCTCTTAAATCATTTTCACATAGTGGGCAACTTTGTTCTAAAATCATACCACAAACATTGCACGACTTTAATTCTTTTATTTCTTTTATTGCCTCACTTAAAGAATGTGCTTTTTCTAAATCCATTTCACTATAGATAAATAGCGCTAGCCTTAGGGCTGTTTTCTCTCCAATGCCTGGCAAGCTTTTTAAATTTTCTATTAATTTATTAAGTGAATTTGGAAATTTCATTAAAAGCCCATCCCCATTGTAAAACGGCTCATTTCTTCTTCCGTTTTCTTATCAACTACTGCTACCGCATCATTAATCGCTAATAATACTGCATCTTGAAGCATATCAATATCTTCTAATAATTCTGGATCTATTTTAAGTTCAACAACTTGGTGAGAACCTAACATAACGATTCTAACGCCGCTTGCTTTTCCTTCAAATTCTGTCATTTGTAGTCTTTCTTGTGTTTCTTGCATTTCCTTTTGTAGTTTTTGTAATTTTTTTACCATGTTTTGATTCATATTAATTCTCCTTTGTTTTTACAATATCGCCAAAGAAATCTAAGGCTAATTTTAATGTGTCTGATTGCCACGGTTCCTCATTAGATTCATATATTTCTAAATCAATTTTAGGAAGCGTTGGTTTTTTATTTCCGCTTGCCCATTGTTTTTTAAATTCATTAAATAATATATCCCAACTTAATTTGTCAATGCAAATATAATTGTCTACTAGTTTTTGTTTTGAATTAAAGACTTTTAGAGCAGCTTGTTTATTTTCTTCTTGTAGCATTAAAATACAAGTTGTTTTATCTGGATATACTAATAAAAGTTCACTATCACTTGCCGCAACTAATTCACCTTGATGTAATATTTCCGCAATTGTTTGTAGGCTTTGGTTAGAAATATTTAATAGTGAATCCCAATGCTTAAGTAGGTTATTTTTCTTATTAATATTTCCATTGTTTAAAATATTTTCAATTTGTTCAACAGTAATTTCTTTTTTAAACTCTTCTTCTTTAATTTTTTCAACGTTGTCTTTTAAGACTTCTTCTTTAACTTCTTCTAAAGGTTTTTCAGTACCATTCTTTTTCTCTTCTACTTTAATAATTTGCGGAGGAATTTCTTTAAATTTAGAAAATTCCAACTCTAAGGCATTAATTTTATTCATCATTAAAGCTGTTTGTTCATATTCAACAATTTTATCTAATTGTTTGTGATCAATCATCTTAATAATTGCCAAATCTAGGTAAGCGCGTTTTTGATTTGTCCATCTTGTATCGTGCTGAGCTTGTGCTAAAATATCTAAATAAAAGAAAAATCTATCATTGGAAAATCGCTTCGCTAGGTCTTTTAGGTCTTTTGTTGATCTTTCAATATCAAAAGCCACATTTTTTTCAACTAATGCATCTCTTAAAATAGCAATCATATCACTAATAATTTTAGGAACTTCTTTTCCATCTTCAATAATATCATCAACTAAACTAAATGCTTCCGCAGTTTTCTTTTCTAAAATAAAGTTTAGTAAATTCATTAAGTTTGTTCTACTAACACTACCTGACACTTTATAAACATCATCCAATGTTACATTTCCCGTAGAGAAAGAAACTGTTTGATCTAATAAACTTATTGC
This sequence comes from Acholeplasmatales bacterium, assembly GCA_050949105.1. Classification (GTDB taxonomy): domain Bacteria; phylum Bacillota_I; class Bacilli_A; order Acholeplasmatales; family UBA5453; genus DUQU01. The sequence continues at coordinate 83,387 of JBMNFC010000008.1, read as the reverse complement.
ATCTCTTAAACCACCGTCAGAAAGTCTAGCGATTTCTTTAATCGCCTCATCAGAAATATTAATATGTTCGGCTACTTTAATTTCAAATAAACGTTCTTCTATATGTTTAAGAGAAATTCCTCTAAAATCAAATGTTTGACACCTAGAAATAATTGTTGGAAGTAATTGATTTATTTCTGTCGTCGCAAGAATAAAAATTACATGAGCAGGTGGTTCTTCTAAGATTTTAAGAAGCGCATTGAAGGCTTCTTTTGTAAGCATATGAACCTCATCGATGATGTAGACTTTATATCTTCCTGTTGATGGTAAGTAATTAGATTTTTCAATTAAATCTCTAATTTCATTAATTCCTCTATTACTTGCTGCATCCATTTCAATAACATCACTAATATGACCTTGTTCAATTAACCGACATGTTTGACATGTTCCACACGGTTCATTAGTTGGTGATAATTCACAGTTAACTGCTTTCGCTAAAATCTTTGCGATACTTGTTTTTCCTGTACCCCTTGGTCCAGAGAAAAGATAAGCGTGAGCAATTTTATTTAATTTTAGAGCATTTTGTAAAGTTTTTACAATAACTTCTTGGCCAACAACTTCTTTAAATTGTTTGGGCCTGTATGTTCTATACAGTGCTCGATATGCCATCTTAATTTCTCCTTTCTTAGTGGGTGGGTTTATTATATCATAAAATAATCATTATTTTCACTTACCTAAACAAAATTTTCTAAAAAGTTCATCAATCAAATCTTCTGGATGATATTTACCAACAATACTACCTAATATTTCCCATGATTTTTTAATGTCTATTTCTACCATATCTATTGGTAATCCTGCATCAATTGACTTAATTACATCTAACAACAATTCTTTTGCCTCTTCAATTTTTTGAATGTGTCTTACATTAGATATGTAATTAAAATCAGTATTTATTTCTGTTAGTTGAAGCTTGCTTAAAATGCTTTTTTCTAACAACTCTAATCCTTCATTATTTAAAACACTTAAAGGAATAAGATCTTTAATATTTAATTTACTTCCTAAATCTTTTTTATTACCAACTAATATTCTTACCTTATCTTTTGTTAGGTCTAATAGTTCTTCATCTTCTTTAGTTAATTCTTCACTTAAATCTAACACTAAAATAACTAATTCAGCTTCAAGAATCGCTTTTTTACTTCTCGTAATTCCAATTTTTTCTACCTTATCAAGGGTCGCTCTAATACCGGCGGTATCAATTAAATTTAAAGTGATTCCCCCTAAATTAAGTGATGCTTCAATTGTATCTCTAGTTGTTCCTGCAACATCTGTTACAATCGCTCGTTCTTCTTTTAAAAGTGCGTTTAATAAAGATGATTTGCCAACATTAGGTTTACCAATAATTGCGGTATTAACACCTTCACGAATTAATCTTCCTTTATTCGCATCATATAAAATTTCATCTAATCTTTTTATGAAAGCTTCTATTCTTGGTTTAATTATTTCATTAGTCATTATAATAGTATCATCATATTCTGGATAATCAATATTAACCTCAATATGAGCAATAATATCTAGAAGGTCTAATCTTAAATCATCAATTAATTTACTAACGTTTCCTCTTAATCCTTGCATCGCAAGTTTTAAAGCATTTTCGTTTTTCGCACTAATTAAATCCATCACTGCTTCACTTTCAGCTAAATCAATTCGCCCATGAACAAACGCGCGTTCAGTAAATTCACCTGGTCTAGCTAAACGAATCCCTACTTCTAATAATCTTTTTAAAACTTTATTAGTAACTAAAATACCACCATGAGTTGATATCTCTACCATATCTTCGGTGGTAAAACTCCTTGGCGCTTTTAATATCGCAATCATTACTTCATCAATTGGTTCTTTATCTTTGCCTAAAATAAAACCATAATGTAATGTATGGCTCTTTACTTTAGTTAAATTAGGTCCTTTAAAAATTTGATTTACTTTTTTTATTGCTTCATCTCCACTAACTCTAATAACGGAAATACCAGCTGTTCCATAAGCTGTTGAGATTGCACAAATTGTATCTAAAATCATTTTTTTCTCCTATGTAGAATTATTATAGCATAATAATTTTAAAATCATATAGTCATTTTAAATTATGGTTTAATTTATTTAAAGCATTATTTTTAATTCCAGGGTTTTTCATTATAAAACCGCTCGTTTGAGCGGTTTTCTCTTTTTTATGTATGACGTTTTAGTTCGTCTTCAACACCGACTTCTCCAAAGTCATAATGCGTATGTGCTTTAAATGGATTAATTCCTCTTTTGAAATCTCTTATATAAACAAACGCTAATACAGAGAGTCCAAAACCACCACCAATTAATACATAACCAGAACCAATCACAAGCCCAATTATCGCAACTGTCCAAACGGTTGCGGCAGTGGTTAAGCCTACGATTGTCCTTTCACCTTTCATAATAACACCGGCACCAATAAAACCAACACCAGGTAATACTTGAGCAATCAATCTTTGGTTATCAGCGTTCGCTGTTCCCCCTTGATCAAAATATAAAAAGCGTTGAATAATTGCGATAACACATGCTGATGCAGCAATTAATACATGAGGGCTTACCCCAGCACTTTTTCCAATATTTTGTCTTTCTAAACCGATAAAGAAACTAATTAATACTGCTACCACAAAAGGAATAACTACATATTCCCATATATTATTATCGGTTAACATTTTTATTTCATCTGCAAAAAATAAAATTCTCATTTTTTCTCCCTTCTTTTATATATCTCATTGAATGAGATTTTTTTATCATCTATTTCATAACCATATATTTGGTTAAGATTGACATTGGTTGCGGAATTAAAGATAGATAACGAAACATTAGGATTATTTTTCTCCATCTCTTTAAGTAAGTTTTTCATCTCTTTTCTTTTAGACCCTAACTCTAGTTTTGTGACTTCACATCCACAAGACATTGTTTTTAAGCCTGCGTTGTTGGTAAATCTAATTATATCACTTTCTTTAATTAATACAAGTGGACGAATTAATTCCATATTAGGAAAGTTCTCTGCCTCTATTTTAGGAACCATTGTTTTAAATTGTGATCCATAAAAAATATTTAATAAAGTTGTTTCAACTACATCATCAAAATGATGCCCTAACGCTAATTTATTACATCCTTCTTCTTTTGCAAAATTATATAAAAATCCTCTTCTCATTCTTGCGCACATATAACAAGGATTTTCACTAGAAAGTTTATTGGAAACATAAAAAACATCTGATTTTCTAATTTTTATTGGAATATTTAATAATTCACAATTTAACTCTAGATTTTCTAAGTTTTCTTTATTAAAACCTGGGTCCATAGAAATATATACTACTTCAAAAGAAATTTCACTAAACCGATGAAGTTGTTGAAATAATTTTGCTAAAAGTAAAGAGTCTTTCCCCCCACTTACCGCAACCGCAATTTTATCTCCTTCTTCAATTAATTCATATGTTTTTATTGCTTTAATAAATTTGGCCCATATGGTTTTTCTATATGTTTTTTGAAGACTTCTTTCGATATCTTCTAACGGCTTTTTAAGTTTCATAATAGTTAGTTAAAAGCTCATCAACATCTTTAGCAAATGTTTTAACTTCTGCAAATGAATTTATTCTGCCACCTGCCGCTTTTTGATGTCCGCCACCATTATATTTTCTTGCGAGACCTTCTATTTCTGGTCCTCTACTTCTAAGGCGAACTCTAATTTCAGTTGGATATTCAATAAATAAAGCCCATACTGGATATCCTTCAATTCCTGACAGTACACTGACCATCGCAGCCGCTTCTTCATATGACACATTATATTTCTCAACAATTTCTTTTGTCATTTTAAAATAAATGAATCCTTTTTCAGTGACTTTAAAATTAGATAATACTTCACCTTTTAGCTTAATAGTGTTCATTGTTTCAATTGATAGAAGGTTGTCAATCTCTTCTACATCAACACCAAAATCTAGCATTAATCCCGCCATTTCATGTGTTTTTCTAGAAACACCACGATATCTAAATCTCCCTGTATCAGTAACCATTCCTACATACATTGCGCGTGCACCTTCAAACGACAACTTTAATTCTTTTTTATATTTGCTATAAAACATCGCAATCATTTGACTAGCGCTTGGAAGTAAATCATCAACCCAATAATAATCGGCATAAAATGAATCTTCACCTTCAACGTGATGATCTATTTTAAAGACTTCTTTTGCAAGTTTAAATCTTTTATCGCTTACTCTATCAAATGTTGCGGTATCACAAACAATACTTAGTGCCCCATCAAATTTATCATCACTAATAATATCTGGAGTTCCAACAAAACTAACATATTCGCTTGTTTCTCCAACTACATAAACCTCTTTTTTAGGATATGTTTGTTTAATGATATCTTTAAGACCAAATTGTGTTCCATAACAATCTCCGTCGGGTCTAATATGTCCATGAATTATAATTCTTTCGTATTCTTTAATTTTTTCTAATAACTTTTTCTTCCCCATTGTTTTACTCCTTTATTAATTTCCTATAATCATTAATTACAAGATCTACTTCATCCCAATTATTTAGTGTTGCTCCACATGCATAATCATGACCGCCACCACCATATTTTTTAGCAATATCAACTATTATTATATCTCTGCTTCTAAATTCACCAAAGATTTTATTAGTAGTTTTATCATATGTAAAATTAAGCCAAATTTTAATTTCTTCAATTCCTGCGGCTAAATTAACCATTCCTCTAGAAATAGTAAAAAAATCAACATCAAATTTATCCATAACTTCTTTATCATTTTTTAAATAAGCTATGTTATCTTCATATACAAATCTATTTTGAAAATAGTTTCTTATTTTTCTATCTTCTAGTGTTTCTGTATAGAGCCAGTTATAAAAATCTCTTGTCTCTGCGCCATTTCCCGAAAGAAATGAAGCAATATCAAATATTCTTTTTGCATCTTTCATCCATTGAAATCTACCAGTATCAGTAATCATTCCCCAAAGCAAATATGAGCTTGCAGATTTATTAAATTTATATTTTAGACTTCTAAAAATATCTGTAATATATTCTGCTGCACTAGAATATGATATATCCATAAATACTACTGCATTTTCAATATCAGGCTCATTATTGTGATGATCAATTATTAATACTTCTTTTGCGAGTTTATATCTATCGTCACTTATTAAGTTTGATACAGCCACATCAACAATAATACTCAAAGCATTTTTAAATACTCCATCATTAACATCCATCATCATGTTATCTCTATCAAACTTATTTTGATCACCTACAACATAAACTTCTTTACCTGGATAATTTTCTTTTATAAGATAATAAAGTCCAAGTTGACTTCCTATTGCATCCATATCAGGATTTTTATGTCTGTGAATAATTATCTTTTCATATTTTTTAATTAACTCATTAATCTTACTAAACATATATTTATCCCTTTCATACTAAAAAACTTCTCTTAAAATATTGTTAATATTTCGTAAGTAGTATATTATACATCATCTACACACTTTATTATACACTTTATTGTTAACTTTATCATTTTTAAATATGTATTATTTAAAGTTTTTTAAAACTGTATGCGCTTGCACTTATGGATTTTCTTGATTATAAAAGGCTTTGTGCTATAATGTTAATGGTAAATTATTATTAATACTAAGAAAGGAAGTTATATATGAGTAAAAAGTATGTTTATTTGTTTTCTGAAGGCGATGCATCAATGCGCAACCTATTAGGTGGTAAAGGTGCTAACTTAGCAGAAATGATTCACTTAGGCTTACCTGTTCCATTTGGTTTTACTGTTACAACTGAAGCTTGTACTAAATACTATGATGACGGTAAGAAAATCGCTCCCGAAATTGTTAAAGAAATTTTTGAAGCAGTTAAAGCCTTAGAAAAAGAATCAGGAAAAAAATTTGGAGATGTTAAAAATCCATTATTAGTTTCTGTTAGATCAGGTGCTAGAGCGAGTATGCCTGGTATGATGGACACTATTTTAAACTTAGGTCTTAACAATGAGGCTGTTGTTGGTTTAGCAAAACTTACTAATAATTCTCGCTTTGCATATGATTCTTATAGAAGATTCATTATGATGTTTGCGGATGTTGTTATGGAAATTAGTAAGGAAAATTTTGATAAGATCTTTGATGAAAGAAAGAAATTTAGAAACACTCATGATGATGCTGATTTAACAGCTGAAGATATGGAGTTTATCGCTAAAGCTTTCTTAAAACGTTATGAAGAATTAAAAGGTGAACCTTTCCCTCAAGATCCAAAGGTACAATTAATTGAGGCAGTTAGTGCGGTATTTAGATCATGGGACAACCCAAGAGCTAATACTTATAGAAGATTAAACCATATTCCTTATTCATGGGGTACTGCAGTAAACGTTCAAACAATGGTATTTGGTAACATGGGAATGGACTGTGGAACTGGTGTTGCATTTAGCAGAAACCCTTCTACTGGTGAAAATGAGTTATATGGTGAATATTTATTTAATGCTCAAGGTGAAGACGTTGTTGCTGGTGTTAGAACACCAAAACCAATTTCTAAACTTAAGGAAGAATCACCTCATATTTATAAAGAGTTTCATGATATCACTGATAAACTAGAACATCATTATAAAGATATGCAAGATTTAGAGTTTACTATCGAAAGAGATAAACTTTACATCCTACAAACAAGAAATGGTAAGAGAACCGCTCAAGCTGCTGTTAAGATTGCCATTGATCTTGTTAAAGAAGGTTTAATTGATGAAAAAGAAGCTCTTTTAAGAGTTGAACCTCAAGCATTAGACCAATTACTTCACCCAACATTTGATCCTAAAGCTTTAAAAGCAGCGGAAGTTATTGGTGAAGGATTAGCTGCTTCTCCTGGTGCTGCTTATGGTAGAGTTTACTTTACTGCAGAAACCGCAAAAGCAGCCAAAGCAAAAACAGGCGAACCTGTTATCTTAGTAAGATTAGAAACTTCTCCTGAAGATATTGAAGGAATGGTTGTTGCCTCTGGTATTTTAACTGCACGTGGTGGTATGACTTCTCATGCAGCGGTTGTTGCGCGTGGTATGGGTACATGCTGTGTTGCTGGTGCTGACCATATCATTATTAATGAAAAAGAACATTACTTTACAATCCGTGGCCACAAAATTAATGAAGGTGATTATATTTCATTAAATGGTTCTACTGGTAAAGTATATGCTGGTAAAATCGCTACTACAGAAGCAACTGTTTCAGGTGATTTCGCTACATTAATGGCATGGGCTGACAAATATAGAGCAATTGATGTTCGTACAAATGCTGATAACCCAAGAGATGCAAAAGTTGCTTATGGCTTTGGTGCAGCTGGTATTGGACTATGCCGTACTGAACATATGTTCTTTGAAGCAGATAGAATTAAAGCTGTTAGAGAAATGATTTTATCTAAGACAAAGGAAGAAAGAGAAAAGGCATTAGCAAAAATTCTTCCAATGCAAAAACAAGACTTCATTCAAATATATGAAGCTATGCACGGTCTCCCTGTGACTATTAGATATTTAGATCCACCTCTACATGAATTCTTACCAACTCATGAACATGAAATTAAAGAACTTGCAAAAGATATGAAAGTTTCTTATGAAGAGTTAAATCATACAGTTAATGAACTTCATGAACTTAACCCTATGTTAGGTCATAGAGGTGTAAGATTATCAGTAACTTATCCTGAAATTGCAGTTATGCAAACTCGCGCAGTTATTGAAGCAGCAATTGAAGTTAATAAACGTGGATTAAATGTTAAACCTGAAATTATGATTCCTCTAGTTGGTGAAGTTAAAGAACTTAAATATGTTAAAGATTTCGTAGTTAAAACAGCTGATGAAATCATTAAAAAATCAGGCGTTAAGATGGAATACTATGTTGGAACAATGATTGAAATTCCAAGAGCTACATTACTTGCTGATGAAATCGCAAAAGAAGCTGAATTCTTCTCATTTGGTACAAATGATTTAACACAAATGACATTTGGTTTTAGTAGAGATGACGCAGCTAAATTCTTAGGCGATTACTATGAAAGAAAGATCTTTGAATTTGACCCATTTGCCCACATTGATGAACTTGGTGTTGGTAAATTAATGGAAAACGCTGTTAGACTTGGTAAGCAAGCTCGTCCTGATATCGATTTAGGTATTTGCGGTGAACACGGTGGCGATCCTAAGAGTGTTGATTTCTGTCATAGAATTGGACTTAATTACGTTTCTTGTAGTCCATTTAGAGTTCCAATTGCGAAACTAGCGGCCGCTCAAGCAAACATTAAAAATCCTAGAAAATAATTTAAATAAAAATACCCTATTGATTTTCAATAGGGCTTTTTTTTGGAATAACGCGTTGTTATGCGTTTTTTATTCTGTGTATTTTCTTTTTCTTCTAAAAAAATATGTAAAATATGTCATTATCCCAATTAGCACTAATACTAGTGAAGTAGAAATATAAAATATATAATCATACTCCTTCATCACATGAATTTGTTTAGGAAAAATATTGTAAGTATAAACTAGCGTATTGGGACTATTGTGATAATCCAAAACTTTTTCTGCGATTGTGAAGTCTTCTTCGTTAATCATAATTGGTTCACTTAATAATTTATCAAAATTTCTCGCTTCATCAACAAAATAAAGTTCAACCAAATCAAAATTTTTATTCACAAATTCATCTTTAACTATATGAATTCTAATCTCTTCATTAACTGCCACAAATAAATCTAAATTTCTAAACCTAACAACACTAAAATCACCATAAGATTTATCGTATGTTTCATTTTCTACTTCAATACTTGTATCTTTAAAACGAAGTAAAAGTTGGTTTCCTTTTTTAGTTAGTGGTTTTGTTTTACTGGTAACAATTGTATATAAATATGTATTAACTCTTTTTTCTTGGGATTTGTTTTGTTCTAAAGTAACAACCTCATAAAAATAAATAGTATATTCACCATTTGTTATGGTGTATAGTGGGGCATTTTTATGATATCCTGTTGTACCATAAAAGAACCTATATGCAGTAGGATCTTCTTTGGCTTCTTCTAATGCTTCGGTACCATATTTTTCAAAGTATTTAGAAACTCTTATTTGTTCAGAGTAATTAAGCGTAAAGATAAATAAAATAACACATAAGAGTGCAAAAAGCACTCTTCCTAGTATTTTCACGGTTTATAAACACCACTATATATACCAAGTTTATTTACTCTAGCATATTCTGCTGCGTGAATGACCCATTGGTATAAATATCTATTACCAAAAATTGGTGAATTTACATTTTTAACTGCGCCAGCTGGTTCACCTAAACCATTTTTCGCAAGCTCATAATTAATTAATTTCCAATCTGGGTTTTCTTTAGTTCCCATATTAGCCCATACAAAACCCAACGCTCTACCATAAGTATCTCTTAAAGTTCCCCCTGAATCCGCTTGAAGATAAAGTTCGCTTGCTCCTTGTAGCATAGTTCTGTTAAACTCCATCGCAACATTGGCATAAGGCATACCGGTTGACCTGGTTTTTCTGTTTCTGGTGTATCAATGAGTAAATATCTTACTCGATTTTCTCCACTATATGAATTTGTATCTCTTGGATCTAACGATTGGAACGCTGTTGTATCACCATCATTTAAATATAAAAATTTAACCTTAGTCATTCCATATCCAAAAAATAATGTGTCCATATATTCAAACGGTGGGCTTTCATATCCTTCATAAGGATGTGTACCAATTGGTTCTATAAATGAAGGAATATATCCTTCCCAGTCTAAAAATACATAATCTCTGTTTCCCGCAGTAATGCTTGCTTTACGGATAAAGATTTCTTCGTTCATAAATATTGATGTATCACCAATATCATTAAGTGTATCAATATATGTGTGGTTAGATTTTTTTCTTAATTGAATAACATCATTACCATCAAAATATAAATCTCCCGTAATTAAATCAGCTTTTGCCTTTAATTCTTCACTTGCTCCCGAATTCATAATTACATATGTTTCTTTACTATTTAAAGTTCCATTTAAAGAAATAGTTACACTAGGGACAAATGCTCCATTAGGTAATATTGCCAAATAATAATCATTTAATAAAATAACTCCTTCTGTCGGATTATAAAGTTCAATTCCTTTATTATTTCCTATTGCATCAATATACTTAGAAAACATTAATTGATGGCTTGTTTTAATATCATCACCAACATTAACATCGTTATTTTTATAAAGGACTACAGTAATTGGCTTTCCTGGTTCTATTGCACTACCAATATCATAGCCTTGATAACCTTTAAATGTATCGTATTCTTTATTATTATCAACTTCATAAACATAATTAGGATTAAGTGTTTTTTCTCTTAAAACTGCATCAATTTGAAGTTTATTTAAACCTGATAAATCTTCTAATAAAATTCTTGAATCATAAAAAATCGTAATTTTGGATTCAGCAGGATTAACTCTATCACCCACTTTACCACTACGATAGTTAATAAATGTTCCAGCCTTAACACTATGATTAACATCAGGTAAAAACCCAAACTGACTTTCGTTTAGGCCTAAAATTATTAATTTATCTTTCATCTCTTCCCTATTTAATCCTAATAAATTAGGTAAGACAAATTCTTTAGTGTTTATATAAACTGTAATTATAGATCCTGGAGCAACAATTTCTTTTGGATTAACTGAAGCACTATAAATAGTGTTTTCTTCTAAATTGGGTGAATACCTATATTCATAATTAATTGTAACAAGAATACCTTTTTCTTTAAAAATTGTCTGCATTTCTTCTATTGTTTTTCCATATAAATCTGGAAAAGATTTGTCTACTTCCTTTTTACATGCAGAAAGAAATAATAAAAATGCAAGTAATATAAATTTAATGTATTTCATTTTATGCTCCCTTTTGGTTTTTTTTATGTAGAAAAATAAATGTTGCCACTAATGCTCCCCCTACAACAAATAAAGCACCATTTATCGCTAAGACAAGTAAAGGTAGAGAAATACCGTTTTCAATAATTACTTTATATTGTTTGGTTGCTGCTAAATTGCCACTTGTATCTTTAGCGTGAACTGTTATAACATATTCTCCTAGTTTAGAAAAATCAACATTATCAACCGCTGTTAATACCATTTTGTTTTCTCCATCAACTTCTTCATATGTTAAAAATTCAATTGTATACCAAACCTCTAGTTCCTCTCTTGAATTAAAATTATCTTCAATTTCAACATGATTTTTATATTCAACAACTTTATTTCGTCTTGTTGAAACATTTGTAGGATTATAAATTATTGGACCTGCAATGTCTTTAATAGTAACTGTGGCACTTTTAGTATAAGTATTTCCTGCACTATCAGATACCGTTAAAGTAATTTCATATTGTCCATTAAGGTTTGTTGAATCAATTTCTTTAACTCCTGTAAAGTGTTCGTCTGTTAATTCGATTAAACCATCCACATTATCTCTCGCCGTCAAATTCAGTGATTTAATGAATTTAAGAGTTTTTTCTTTTTCATCTTCCTCATCTCCGCCAACAACTGGTCTAGTTACGTTATAAGTAATGTTATCTCTAAAACCATAAACCACAGGTGGTAATGTATCTGCTTCAATAACATAAACGGTTATTGTTTCTGAAACTCTTAAAGTGCTTCTACCAACAAAACTTAATTCAATATCATATTCTCCAACAACATTAACATCAAATGTGCCAATGTTTAAATATTCATCTTCAACTAAAACATCTTTACGTTGATCGCGAATTGAAAAATAGTTCTTAAAATGTTGAACCGCTTTATCGCCTTGGAGGTTTTCGTTTCCCTTAACAAAAAATATTGGTAAATCATAATTCACACTAATAATAGCGTGTCCGATTGAACCAGCAGGTGCATCTGCTTTAACTCCTTTTGTTGTAAGTAAACTAAGTAAAATTAGAAATATTATTGACATTAATTTTCTCATAAAACACCTCGTTTTTATTATTCAAAAAAATTATAACACATAACTATGCATATTTCAATAATTCATATAAACAGATTTATATGAAAAAAGGGAAATCCACCTTTTGGATTTCCCTATTTTTCTTTTTTTATATCAAATTTATTGTCTTTTAAAAAACAACTAAACTTTTCTATAAAACGTTTTTATAAAGCCTTTTCCTTTTGATTCTCTACTTATTAAACCATACCATAGATTTTAACATCGTCAATATACAATCTTGATGTTGCTGTTGGCGCTGTTGCATAAGTTACTTCAAATTTAATTCTCATATTTTCAGTTCTAAGTGCTTCAGCAACTACATATGTGTAAGTCGCTGATGATGTTGTTAATACAAATGTCTCTGGAGCTTCCCAAGTTACTCCACCATCTTTACTTACTGAAACGATAACATTAATTCCGTTTGTGTTTGCAGCATTAAATTCTACTTTACTAATATTTGCCAAGTTGAAGGCTGTTACTGTGTACCCTTTGTTATCAGGAGCTGCCGCATACCATCTCATTTGCATTGATTGTGCACCTGCAAGTGGAGCTGTTGTTGATGGGGTACCATAAACTGTTGACCATTGTTTTTCTGCTGGACCACTTAATGCTGGATCTGTATTGTTATAAACTGTCGCTGCTGTGAATCCTTGATCTGCTTCAAATCCTGTTTCATAAATAACTTGTTCTGTTGCTGCACCAGCTGCTGCTACTGCTACTACATATTCTTTAGTTTTAGTAACTGAACCAGATACGAATGTTCCAGTGAATGTTACATTTGTTTCTACTGAAGGTTGAGCAACAATTTTACCATCATTACCAATGATTGCTGTATTGCTTGATGCCCACGTAATTGCTGAACCTTGAGCTCCTGTTGCTGGTAAGGTTAATCCCTCTGCACCAACGTTAGCTGGTAATGTAGTTGCTGCCATATCAGCATCAACTTTTTGTTCATCAGTAAGTGCCACTAATTCTAATTCAGCAACTGCACTTATTGAGAATTGTGCTCCATTATACCAACCTAAAAGCATTCCTTTAATATTTGCAGTTTGGCCAGCTATTGCTGTTTGTAAGTGGTCATATTCTGCACCAGATGCTGCTGAACGAACAGTTATTTGAGTAGTTCCATCTGTTAATGTTAAAGTTCTACCGTTAACACTAACAACTGTCAATCCGTTCATATTAATTTTTCTTGATTGGAATGTTGCAACTAAATCTGCTACTTTTGCAACTAATGTTGGTTCTGGAAGTGTATTGCCGCTTGATAGTACTACAACTGTTGCACCTGATGCAAATTGATGTAACCCGTTGTAAATATCTTTCTTACCAGTAACTTTAACTTTGTCGCCTACAGCTGCAGAATTTAATGCTGTTCTGTATGTTGAAATTGCTGCCGTTCCATCTTGAATAAATAGCGTTAAACCAGAAAGTGTTCCGCTTGAATACACATCTGCTGTTGCAATTACAATACCTGTAAGTTCCATTGCTGCATCTTTAGCAAGCTCATAACTTTCTACAATTTCCATTCCTGCTACTGCTTTAACGCGAACATCGAACGTTTTTGATACAACTGCTGTGCCAACAGTGACAGTTGCTGTCAAAGTAACTGTCATGTTTTCAGCAGGCATTACTACTGTACCGTCTGCTTTAATAACTTCTGGATGTGAAGATACCCATCCAATAACTGCTCCATAATTACCAGAAGTAGGTAATGCTAGTGGAGTTGCGTCAGTAATTGTTTCTGGAACTGATAATGCTGCTGCAACTTCGTTTGCTTGATCAGCTGGATCTGCTGCTGCAACCACTACAATTTGTGATTCATTTTCATAACCGAATAATGGTCCGTTATTCCAACCAAGTGGAGCGCCTACTAAATTAACCTTTTGTTCAACTGTTAAACCATTAATATGTGTTTTAGCCGCTTCTGATACTGTAACACGGCTATCCCATTTAAGCTTAACTACTTCGGTTCCACGAGTCAATGTAAGTGTTACGTTATTATATTTGTCAACATCCTTAGCTGTGATTGTAAATTCACCAACTGTAAGTCTCTTGTTTTGATATGGCATCAATCCTGCTGCTGTTAATGCAACTGTACTTGGAAGTACTACTACCGGAGGCATTGTTCCTTCTTCAATAACTAAATCAACATCCGCAACTTTCTTAATTTGATGCAATCCGTTATATAAATCTTTTCTACCTACAATAGTAATTTTCTTACCAACTTCTAGTGTTGTACTTGAGAAAATTGCTGTAGCGCCTGATGAATCTTCAAATGTATATGTTCTATAAGCACTTACTCCCGTAACAACACCTGTAAGTTTAGCAATATAACCATTAGGTTTTGTATTAAAGTCTGCAATATTCATTACCGCAAGAGGTCCAACTGCTGTTGTGATTTCCAATGTATCAGAAACACTTCCAACAGTAATTGTTGCTGTTAATTTAACATCAACTGCAGCACCTGATGGCATTACAACCGCGCCTGTTGTTGGATTAATTAATGCTTCATTATTACTTGCCCATGCAATTGTTGCACCTTGTGATTCAGTCGGTAAAGTAAGTGTTTGAGCTGTATAATAAGCATTACTGAATGATGCATTTAAAGCATTTTTCACGTTTGTAATAATTTCTTGTGGTGTTAAAGTAACTTTAATGTCATCTGCTGTACCTAAGAAGTTAAAGTTCCATTTATTTTGGTCTGTACGATATCCGTTATTAATTAGTTTAATTTCATCAATAACTTTACCATCTAATGCACGAACTGCTGCAATATTAGATACATAATAAATTATTACTGAATTCTTTCCATCTAATGCTGCATCCGCTGCTAAATCAGGAGAAACAAGGTGTGTATTATAGTTACCTTCACCAGATATTCTAACTTTAACATTCTTTAATGTAATATATGAATGTTGATTCCATGCTGTATTTGATGGAAGTGGTAATGCAAGAATTTGAGCTAAAGTTGTTTCTACTGGCGCTGGTACATTAGCTGCGCCTTCAATTTCATTAAATGTGAAGTTTACAAATTGAGCAGTACCGTAATATACAGCAACTTTTGCAATTACATTATATAATTTGCCTGAAGCAAGATTTGCTGGTTTAGTACCGTAGAAATAAGCTAAATGACCTTCTGAGTCAACCATGTAAAATCCAGCTGTACCAAGATCGCCAAAGTAACTTACATTGGTAACCATTACTTGCTTATCTAAGTTTGCAGGAACTAATGCTGAATAAAAGTTTGCTTCTTTTTGTGAACTTTTAACTTTGAATACTACATCTCTAGTTAATGTAACTTCATTATAAGTAATTGATGCTGTTAATGTCACATTCTTCTCAGCAGGTTCATAGAATACAACTAATTTACCCTCAGCTGTCATACCTTCCGCATCGCTTGTTGCCCAAGTAACAGGAACTTCTACACCAGCAATAGTAACTTTATTCATAACAACAAAGTCTTGTGTTTGATATTCGCCAGCTGGTTTTGTTGTAACTAAGTCTAGCGCTTCTTCAATTAATTCTGCTGTTGTTGCTGGTAGTGCGACAAGATTAAAACGGAATGTGTAAGTATCTCCATCACCTAATGTTGCTTTTAAAGAAACGCTTTGGTTTCCTTGTGAATATGTAGGTAGAGTTACTACACCTTTATTGCTGAAAAAGTTAGGGTTGTCTGATTCCCAAGTTACACTAACTCCACTAATTGTAGTAATTAACTCAATATTTGCTGTAACTTTGTAAGTTGCACTACCCAATGTATTTTTGTAGTGTTCTATCAATGCTGCTTTGGCAGCACCAGCAACTATTCCTTTTGGAACATTAATATTAAAGTATTTTGTTTCTGTTTTACCT
The DNA here is from genome assembly GCA_050949105.1 of Acholeplasmatales bacterium. Lineage (GTDB taxonomy): Bacteria > Bacillota_I > Bacilli_A > Acholeplasmatales > UBA5453 > DUQU01. The sequence goes on along the minus strand of JBMNFC010000008.1, from coordinate 67,549 downwards.
TTATAAGTTAGTGTCGCTGTTAATTTAACTTCTACAGCTTCTGCTCCTTTTGTTACTACACCTGTATTACTAATAACTGCTGGTTTATTAGATTCCCAAGTAATAACTACTTCACCTATAGATGTTGGAAGTGTAATGTTTTTTCCATCTGTATAAGTGATATTTAATTCTTCTTTTGCATCAGCAAGTGTCGTGTCTTTTTTACAACTTGCTAATCCAAGACCTAGCACTATTAATAATGCTACAAATATTTTCTTAAATTGTTTCATAGATTCCTCCTAATCTTTATTTAACAACTTTATTTGCTTCGTCAATCGCATATTGTAATGCGTTTTTGATTTCTGTTTCTAAGTTAGCTCCTGGAGCCGCTAAGATGACTCTATCAAATGCTATTCCTACTGCTTCTCTTGTCTTAGATGAACCAATAAATGGAATATCGAAATATTGATATTGTGTTTGTTGCATCGCAACTCTATTCGCCATTGCTTTAACTTTTAACTGATATAAGTTAACAAATTCTGTTTGTGTTAAACTCATCTCAACGTTTGATCCCTTAATTTCAATATCAGCATTTGCTAAATATTCTTCATATAGAGGATCAGTATAAACGGATGTTCTAATTGGTGAATAACCAGTAATAATTCCAAACTTTCTTTGGACATCATGACTAGTTAAATATTTTAAGAAATACCAAGAAGCTAATTTTTGAATATCAGTTCCACTTGTAGTTAGCGACATGTTAGTTCCTTGTTGGATAACCGCTCTACTTGCAGGTGAATCCTTATCATATAACATAGGTGCAACACCTACATTAAAAATCTTAGTTCCTTTTTCTGTTGGTGTATTGTATCTAACTCCAGCTGTTGAACCAATCGCAACTAATGTATTTCCTTTTTTAAATACGTCACTTGCATAATTGGCATCCCATTTACCAGGAACAGTAAAGATATCTCTATTTTCACCAAAGAATCTTAGCATTTCTTCTGTTGTTGCGTTTTTAAAATCAAGTGATCCTTTACCATCAGCTAATCTAGATGTATATGTTCCTCCAAATTGTCTAGTTAGTGTAATGAATGCATTACCACTAGAGTCATATGTAATTGGTGTAAACTTATCTTTGATTACCTGTTGTTCGTCTGCAGTAAGTGGTGTTCCTGCTGCTTGCCATCTTTGGGCAACATCAGCAACAATTTGGTCTTTCATTGCCACAAGTTGTGGTGCTAATTCAAACAAATCTTGCCATGTTTTAGGGAAAGGTCTTCCCGCAAGAACTTGATCAAATACGTCTTTATTATAAACCACGACTTCTGTAGATTTATTAAATGGAAGTGATAAGTAGTCTCCATATAAGTTTGTACGTCTTTGTTCTTCACGGTAGTTTTCAATGATCCCTGTAAATGCTTCTTTTGGATTGTTTGCATCATATCCATGAATTGGGTGATGAATATAAGGTGCTAATGAAATGATTGCACTATTTGCATGATATTCCACAACGTGGTCAGGATAGTTTTGAACAATGTTAGGTAGCTCTCCACCTTTTAATGCGTTAACAACGTTTGTTCTAAGTTCATCGTAGTTAGAACCGTTTTTAACTATGTTTACTTTGATGTTATAACCTTGAGCTTGCATTAATGCTTCAAATTCAAGAGCGTAACCTTTGATTGCTTCTTCAATAGTTGAACCATTTGAATGCCATAAAGTAATTTCAATAAGTTCATTTTTAGGTAATGCGTCTGGAATATTATGTTCCTTTTCTTTAACTGTTAGAGAAATTGTTTTAACTGCTTTAGCCCCTGTTTCATCTGTTGCAGTAACTGTGTATGTTCCACGAGATGCAATGTGTGTTACATAGTCTTCATCTGTTACTGTCACAGTAACTGGATTACCAGTAAGTTCGTCATAAGCTCTAACTTCTTCTAGTGGATCAAAAGGTTTAGAACCAATATAGTATGTAAGTGCATCTGGAGCAATAATTTTAATTGCTGATACTCTACCTACTACCAACGTAATTGTTTCTTTAGCTTTTTCACCTTTTGAATCAACAACTTCAACACTAAATGTGTATGATCCTGGTTCTTGAAGCCAAGTTGGATTAAATGTTGAAGTTATTTGGTTTGTAATAGACCCATCTTCTTTATCATAAGCCGTAATTCCTGCTAACGGGTCAAATGGATCGCCAACGTTTACTTTGTGTGAGCTTACAACCCCCCTTAATTCTGGTGGTGTATTTCTCACTTTTGTGTTACATGCCGCAAGCATAACTAAACTTGCAAAAAGTGTGAAAATTGTCAATATTCTTTTCATATAAGGTTATTCCTCCTCTTTCTTTTATCCTTTAGTGCCGGCACTTCCGACTCCTCTTATAATATATTTTCTGAATATTAAGAACACGATAATTAATGGTACTGTTACAATCGCGCTCGCCGCAATCTGTAAGTTAAACATAGTTTCTGCCACGCCTCCGCCTTTATCTAAAACGAATGATTCTTCTCTTAAGGCAACAGAAATTAGCCAATATTTATCTCCAATAGTGGGTTCAACTCTAGTAATTAATCTTGGCCATACGAATGCATTCCATGAACCTAAGATACTTAATATTGTGATTGTGAATATTGTTGGACCACCAATTGGTAACATAACTCTTGTTAAGAATTTAAAATCACTACATCCATCAACTTTTGCCGCTCTGTAGAGTGCATCTGGAACTTGTTTAAATGTTTGTCTTAAGAAGAATATATAAAACACACTGGTCATAAACGGTAAAATCATTGTTGAGAAATATCCTACTGGATTATCAACACCTGTTCCAATCCAACCAAAACCAGAAGGGTTATTTGATACCGTAATAAAGTTTGTAATCATGTATATTTCACCAGGAATCATCATTGTCATTAGTAGTAATGAAAATAGTGCTTCTCTGCCTTTAAAATCAATTCTTGCAAATGCAAATGCCGCTAAAACTGTTGTAATAATTGTCCCTATAGTTGATAATACCGCAACAATTAGTGTGTTTTTAATGTATAAACCAAAGTCAAGTTGTTCAATAACGAACTTAATGTTTACCCATTGAAGTTCTGAGAAAGGAACCCAAAATCTTGGTGTATTACTTTTTGCTTCTTGAAATGTTTTTAAACTAGTTAGTATCATCCAATAAAATGGAATTAAAATGAATACCGCAACTAAAATTAATAGTACATATGTTAACAAATAACGTAATATTTTCAACCAAGTTTGTCTTCTAACACGCTTACGAATTTCAATTTCTTCAGGGGTTCGTTCTTCGCTTTCATATTGCTTATCACGTTCTTTTTTCTCTTGTCTTTCAGCTCTTAATTTATTCCACATTCCAACAAAAGAAACGCCTTCACAATATTCAAATACATAATGTGCCGTTAATAGTTTAAGTCCAAAAGAGACAAAGTTTAAAGTGAGTAAACTCAAAAGCGCATGAATTATTCTATTTCCACCTTCCCAGCGGTGATAATCATAGTGCTCTAAACTTCTATGATGTTTAACTGAAAATACTAAAGTAGTAATTCCAATAATAATGAAAACAATTAACACGCTAATTAGAGTATTTATTGTTGCTGCAGAATATGTTTTTCCAAAAATAATGTAAGAATATCTAAGTGTCGCTTCGGGAATTTCAAGTTCAAGGCTTGCTTTGGGAACTTGAATTGTCGCAAACAATACTGAAACTATTATTGCATATATCAATATTAATAATAAATCAATACCAATCGCTATCAATGAAAGGCGCTTGATTAATCCCAATGTTTGTGGATTTTTAAAGTTTTTATTTTCCATAAACTCACCTCATTAATAGTGGACACGTTTCTTCGATACTTGCATTTGAACTAATGTCATAAGTAAAATTAGTGCAAACAAGATAATCGAAGCAGCAGCGGCTTCACTTAGTTTTCCTGTTACTTCAAAGAAGTCATAAATATAGAATACTATTGTCTTTAAGTTATACGTTGCTCCCCTTGGCGCACCTGACTGTCCAAACAATGCAATAACAGAGGTATATGTCTTAAATCCGCCAATTACCGAAGTTATTACAATATATAAAATTGTTGGTGAAATCAAAGGAACTGTAATTCGTCTAAATTGTTTAAATCTTGGTGTAGCATCAATTGATGCCGCTTGGTAATATTGTTTATCAATACCTTGGATTGCACTTAGGAAAACCATAATTTTAAATGCAAGTCCATTCCAAACACTGAAAACAATCATTACAAACATTGCTTTCCAATAACTTGCTCCTACACCAACCCAAGCTCCCCCATCAATACCGAATGTGCCTAAAAATTGATTAAATAGTCCGCCATCATTTCTAAAAATATAGGCAAATACTAATCCTAACGCTAATGAGTTTGTAACATAAGGTAGGAAGAATATTGTTTGAAGTACACCCTTAAGTGGTTTAATTGAGTTAAGTCCGACTGCAATTGCAAGTCCAATAATAATTGTAAGTGGAACTGATAAAGCTACAATCACAACAGTATTAATTAATGCACTTGAACCTGTATGTGAAGATGGAACAATAAAGTTAGCATCTTTTAATACATTAATAAAGTTTCCAAATAAAGTATAACCCGCAATACTACCATCTATTTCACTGTATCCTTGATAAATTGATAATCTAAATGAGTTAACAATCGGATAAAACGAGAAAATAATAAGTAAAACCATTACAGGTGCAAGATAAAGTGTTGCTTGAAGGATGTTTTTTACTGCTTTAACAAACTTTTCTCTTTTTTCTAGTACAGCTCTTTCTGTTGGTAAACTCTTATGAGCTTTTCTTATTTTGTAATGATGAAGTGCCTCTAAAACTTCTTTTCGATGACTTAATTTTTCGCTATCAAGCAATACTTGATGTGACGCTTTATTATATGCTACTCTAAGTGTTTCTTTTTCTTGTCTATGTCTTTCTTGAACTTCTAATATTTCTTCATTAAAACTGCTTGTTTTATATGAAATTCTATTAATTTCTTTGTCGGTCTTTCTTTGAAGCAGTCTTAAATTTTTTTCATACTGAATCGCAAGAACTAATCTCTTTTCATCGATACTTTTTAGTCTGTTAATTCCTGCTTCATATGATGTTAAATATTCTTGGTGTTTTTCTGTTCCTTTGATTGAATCAACATAAGCATTTCTTTCAGGCTCTGATTCCTTAGATTTTTTATTTAAAGTTTTTAAATTCGCTCTTAGTTCATTAAGATTAATATCAAAACGAACATCTAAGTTATAATCTTCAAACTCTAAATAATCTTTTAAGTAATCTAATTCAATACGTTCTTTTGCAAGCCGTTTATCTTTGTTAGAAACAATCGCCCATATTTTTGAACAACCACTTCTAACTGCCGTTTTAAATCTGTTGATTAACCTTCTTAAGACCCAAGAAATTTTAGCAAAACCAACTTTAATTTTTGCAAAAAGGGCCTTCATAATTATTCTCTCTCCTTCTTACTCTTTTTTGGTTTTCTTTGTTTTTTTGTTTTGTCTTCTTTTATGGCTTGTGCTTCAGCAAATTTTTGTTTTTCAATTTGCTTTTCAGCGCGAGCTTTTTCTAATTCTTCTGGAGATAAATCTTGAATTTTTCTTAATGCTATTTCACTTTCATAGTCAAATAGATGAACCTTATCGTCTCTAACAGTTAGGAATACTTCTTTTTTACCAATTACTGTTTCAGATTCAACTAATGCGCGCACTTTTTGACCGTCAAGTTCAAATCTAATCATTGTGTCTCTTCCAATAACTTCCATTGTTTCTGTATCAACTTTAACACCTTCTTTAGTGTCACTAACTCTAAAGTCTTCTGGTCTTATGCCTACGTGATAAATTCCATTTGGTGCTTTTTTAGGAAATAATTTTTGACCTTTATAATATAAGTAATTGCCCTTAATTTCACCTTCAAATGTGTTAATAGGTGGATTACCTAAGAATTTCGCAACAAAAAGATTGTCAGGATGATTATAGATATCTTGTGGTTTACCTTTTTGCATCTCAATACCAAAATTCATAATAATAATTTCATCACTAATACTCATTGCTTCTTCTTGGTCGTGAGTTACAAATATTGTAGTAATACCTGTTTCTCTTTGAATACGTTTAATTTCTTCCCTCATTTGAAGTCTTAAACGAGCATCAAGGTTTGAAAGTGGTTCATCTAGAAGTAAAACTCTTGGTTTTTTCACAAGCGCTCTTGCGATGGCAACTCTTTGTTGTTGTCCCCCTGATAATTGAGCAGGTTTGCGATCTAGTAAGTTTCCTATTCCTACTAAATTGGCAATAGCTTGTGTTTCTTTTAAAGCTTCATTTCTTTCAACTTGTAAGTTTTCAAGCGGAAACATAATGTTTTGTCTTACTGTCATATGAGGATATAAAGCATAGTTTTGGAAAACTAATCCTATTCCTCTTTTATCTGGTGATAGGCGTGTTACATCATCTTCTCCAAAGAAAATTCTTCCATCTGTTGGATCATGTAGTCCCGCAATCATAAACAAAGTGGTTGATTTCCCGCACCCTGAAGGTCCTAATAATCCTACTAATTTTCCCGAAGGAATAGTAACATTAAAGTTATCAACCGCTCTTGTTTCTTTTTTAGTCTTATCAATGAAGACTTTTGTTAAATTAATTAGTTTTATCTCCATAAGTATCTCCTATCTTTATACTTAAAAAAGTTACATTTGTAACTTTTTTATTTAACCTTTCTTAAATTATTTTCTATTTTTCTCGTCATATTTGATTATAGCCCCATCCAATTGCGGATAATATAAAACATTATTTATGCACTACTATTATAAAATAGTAGCAAAAGATTGTCAAACTATCTTACCCTTTTGGAATAGATAAATTCATTTGTAAAGAATATGTATTATTTCTTTATGGCTTTACTACTAATAAAACTCTTATTTTATTTTTTTTATTGTTTTTACTTTGTAAACTCTATCTTTACTTTTTTTAAAACTCTGCACTTCTTGGTGTTCTTGGAAACGGAATAACGTCTCTTATGTTTTCTACACCAGTCAAATACATAATCATTCTTTCAAATCCCATACCAAATCCGGAATGAACACAAGTACCATATTTACGCAAGTCCAAATACCACCATAAATCTTCTTTTGGAATTTTCATATCGTCCATTCTTTTAATTAGTAAATCTAGTCTTTCTTCTCTTTGAGATCCACCAATAAGTTCACCGGAACCAGGCACCAACAAATCAACAGCCCTAACTGTTTCGTTATCTTTATTTATTCTCATGTAAAAAGCTTTGATATCCTTAGGCCAATCTGTTACAAACACAGGGCCATTGAAGTAAATATCCGTTAAATAACGTTCATGTTCTCTCGCAAGATCTTTACCAAATTCTGGTTTGTTTTCAAAATTTCTGCCTGAATTTTTTAATAGGGAAATAGCCTCTTTATGCGTTATTCTCGCAAATTTAGATTTTGTTAATTTGTTTAATTTTTCTTTAAGTCCTTTTTCAACAAATTGATCAAATAAATCAATTTCTTCTGGAAGTTGTTCCATAACATCTTTAATAATGTATTTAATCATATCTTCAGCAACTTCCATCATATCATCTAAATCAGCAAACGCCATTTCTGGTTCAATCATCCAAAACTCAGAGGCATGGGTTTGGGTATTGGAATTTTCCGCTCTAAATGTTGGCCCAAATGTGTATACATTTCTAAATGCCATCGCATACGCTTCCGCTTCTAATTGACCCGTCACAGTAAGATTTGTTTTTTTCGCAAAGAAGTCTTTATTATAATCAACATGACCTTCTTTTGTTTTAGGAACCTTATCTAATGGAAGAGTTGTAACTGTAAATGTTTGTCCTGCACCTTCTCCATCATTACCTGTAATTAGTGGAGTATGTACATACACAAATCCTCTTTCTTGGAAAAATTTATGAACGCTGTGTGCTGCAACACTTCTAACCCTAAAAACAGCATTAAAAAGGTTTGTGCGCATTCTTAAATGAGCGTTTTCTCTTAAAAATTCTCTTGTATGTCTTTTGGGTTGAATTGGATATGTTTCATCAGCATCACCAAGTAAAACAACCTTGGTTGCTTTAATTTCAAACGGTTGTTTCATTTCCGGTGTTAATACTAATACTCCTTCTACTTCTACACTTGAACCTACTGATATTTTTTGAACATCTTTAAAGTTTTCAAGCCCACTTTCATAAACTACTTGAGTAACACTTAAAGTTGTCCCATCATTAACTGATAAAAAACCAAATTCTTTTTGTGCCCTATTAGTACGTACCCAACCAGCTATTTTAATTTTTTTATTGCTATATTTTTCTAAATTTTCTCTTATTTGTTTTACTGTTTTCATTTTACTTTATTACTTTCAATGACCTCTTCATAAACTTTTTTAATTTGTGCTCCTATATGCTTTAGATCTTTTTTAAGGACATTTTTATAAGCATTATCAACAATTTCTTTTAAATCGTTATTTAGTGTTGTTTTCACATGTTTTATAAACTCTTCATTATTGTTTGCTTTCAGCACATTAACACCATCTTGAAACTGATCATAAACTGGAATATTTCTAACAATAACAGGAGTTTTTGATGCCATCGCCTCTAACACAACGATTCCTTCTGTTTCTTCATAACTAGGGAACAATAATGCGTTTGCATATGTTAATGCTCCTTTAATAATATCTCCACTAATGTACCCTGGCATTTTGACATTATTAGGCCTATTTTTAATGGCCTTTTTTATCACTTTTGTTTGTGCAAGCTTGTTTAAATGCCCAAACCAAACAAATGTAACGTCTGGAAATTCTTTTGCCACTTCAACAAAATCAGGAAGACCTTTTCTTACAAATAAAAGTCCTATGCCAATAACAACTTTATCTCCTTTTTTTAAACCAAAATGATTTAAGAATTTTTGTTCTTTTTCTTCTGATCTTTCATATTCTTTCACTACTAAACCATTTGATATTGGATGAATATTACATTTAGTCCACCCATATCCTTCTATTAGTGATTTAGAGTATTCAGATGGTGTAATAAGTACATCTGCATTAGAATACATCTTATACATTCTTTTATAAAACCATTTTTTGGTGATATTCGCAAAATTAAAGGAATTTAAATAGTCTTCTTTTGTAGAATGCGCATGCACTACAGTGGGAATACCAAGTTTTTTAGCTTTCTTAAGAGATCTATAAGAATCACTAAATACTGTATTGTAATGAACAACATCACACTCTTCTAATGAATTTACTAATGTAATTCCATTTAGCTTTAACGCTTCTGTTTGCTGTCTATACGCTCTACCAATTCCAGATGTTTTAATAAAATTCTGCTTTTTATGGTATAACATCGTTTTCATATTTTCAGGCTAACACCCGTCACCATCTTTCGTTTGTTTATTTTTATTATAGGGTTTTATTCCTAATATTTATTATAACAAATTATTTAAATGTTTTCGATAGAACAAACAAAGAGTTTCATTTTTATAAACACATCAAAGAATTCATTTATTTCATTTTTAAAAACTATTGTTAGAGAAAACACACAAAAAAAACAAAAACTCCCCAAAATAAAGAAATTTATGCCCCTCTATCATTAAAAAAGTTGTCTTACTATTGACAACCTTTTAAATTTAACCAATGTAATAAATATGTTTTACATTATTTTTATCCGTTCTTACATAAAAAGAAATATAAACGTCTTTTGACAACAACATATCGTTAACCGTAACAGCAACCCCATCATTATTCAAATTGTATTTAGATTTTCCATCACTATTAGTGATGGAATTGTAAGCACGTTCCATCATATCTGTGCAATAGTAGCGATCTTTCTTATTAAAGATGTATTGAAAGTTATATTGTGCTTTTATCTCATCAAGATGTTTCATGAATTTTGTAACCTCGGCTACCTCTTCTTTGGTGACACCTTTAACTCTTATTCCAAAAAACTCTTTTCTATAGTAACCACCAAAATATTTATAGTTCGCTTCCGTTTCTTTATTATATGTGGAGTCTAACCAGTAATTGTAATTATCTGAAACAATCGTGCTCTTCCCACCATTAAAATAAACACCTAAAAACGTTTCCCCTGCCGATGGATAACCCGCAATATCGTAAATGATATTGTCTGACCCAACATATGCAGCATGACCACCAAAATAAAAAGACACAAACTCATATATTCCAGGTAACGTTGGATATGGCGCTTGTTGAGTTAACAAAATATCCCCCTCTGCTCCTGGATCAACCAAAGAATTGTTGTAAAAAGCATCTCGATAATATTCATTAGGGTAATATGTTTCACGTGAAACTTTATAAAATTTAATTTTGTCTGTGCTTATATCGTTCTGTAATACACCTAATTTGGTAAAGTTTCTAACTTTTTGTCTAACATTTATATGTTCAGCAACTGTTTGTCCGGTAAGAAATATTAGAAATCCTATAAACAAAACGATAACTAGTTTAATTATTTTCTTCATGTTTTCATTATAGCATTAGTGTTAGTTTTAGTAAACTATTAGTAACAAAAAAGGACGATTGACGTCCTATTTGTATTTTGGTTTTATTATTATTGCTCTTTCTTCGCCTTCGCCCTCAGACTCAGTGTAAACATCACGCCATTCAGCTAATTTAGTATGAATTATTCGTCTTTCATATGAATTCATTGGTGAAAGTTTTGCTTCAATACCAGTAAACGCTACTTCTTTTGCTGTTTTTGTTGCGAGAATTTCAAGTTGGCGCTTTCTACTTTCTTTATAACCACCTACATCAAGTGTAATTCTAACAAAATTTTGAGATAATTTACCTATATACGTTCTTAATAATATTTGAAGTGCGTTTAATGTTTTTCCTTCAAAGCCAATTAGTATTGCGTTATTGTCACTTTGAACATGATAATGTATTGTTTTTCCGTCATCTAATGTTCTAAATTCAGTAATCACTTCTATTTCTAAATCATTAAATAATGTTTCCAAATACTTTTTCCCTTCAAATGCAAGATTAATATCTAAAATTGCTTCGTAAGTGGTAGAAGAACCTATTCCTAAAATTCCCTTCTTTTCTTTTAATACGTTAATTTTAATTTTTTCTAATGGTGCGTTTAATTCTTTTTGTGCGTAATCTTCAGCCTCTTTGAGGGTTTTTGCTTCAAACTCAATTCTTTTCGTCATAATTAACCACCACCAAGTCTTTGTTTTTCATTTTATGATACTTTTTCTCATTAATTTTTCTATTAATTAGAATTTGTCCGATAGAATAAATATTACCAACAATCCAATATAACGCAAGCGCGTTGCTTGACAATGCAATCATAAACATCATAACAATCATAAATATTTGCATATACTTCATCATTTGTTGGCTTTGTTCTGCTTGTTTACCTGCAGCGCCATGTTTGTAAGTATCTTTTTGATATGATGGTTTCCTCATTGATAACCAATTAAGTAAAACGTTGGTTCCGGCCACTATGATGGCTAAAATCCAACCTTTCCAGTCCCCATCTCTAAACCCATTAAATAGGTATTGTGGGTTACCTTTATCTGCAAGATCCACACCCAAAAAGTTCATATTTGCTACCTTATCTGCCCATAAACCAGTAACTTCAATATCACCAATTGTTTTTGTTTTTATCCAAATTCTTTGTACTGTTTGATAAACAGCGATGAAAATTGGCATTTGAATTAATGGCATAAAACAACCAAGCAGATTTATATTATGTTTTTTATAAACTTGTTGAATCTCCATTTGCATTTTTTGTTGAGATTCCCTGTCTTTTCTAGTTGCATATTTAGCTTGAACTCTTTGAATATCTGGTTGAGCTACGGCCATTTTAATGCTTAAATCATTGCTTTTAGCATAGATTGGCCAAGCAGCAGTTCTAATGATTATTGTTGTAAAAATAATCCCTGCAGCAAAACTGTTATTGAACCAACCGGCGATCAATTGCATAACCCATCCAACAGGAATAACTAAAATCCAATCGAACCAATTTGCAACTTTAGGATTTGTAGTAATTGGTCTACTAACATCACCGCTACATCCTGATAATAGAAAAAGTAATGCAAACATAACCATAACAATGAGTGCTATATTTTTTCTTTTTTTCATTTTTTTGTCTCCGTTTCTTTTTTATTTATTAAATTTTCTAAATTTTTTTCGATTTCTTGGTAAGAAAGTTCTGATGCGTTTGGTCTAACGACTATTACATAATCTTTAGGTTGCATGTTTTCGATTTGTCTTAATGCATACCTTATTTGTCTTTTAATCTTATTTCTCTTAACAGAAGATCCATATTTCTTACCTATTGAAATAGCGAATCGAGGGTGTTCATAAATATTTTCTTTGTTATAAATAACAAAGAATTTATTCCCTTTACTTTTTTTATCGCTAATTATTGCATCGATCTCGTCTTTCTTTTTTACACGATATTTTTTTTCCATATTTTTAAAAATAAAACGACCACTAAAAACTATAAATTTAATAATTTTAATCGGGTCGTTTGGGTTGTCATAAAATTAATTTATTTTTATGCAGACAGCCTTACACGGCCTTTTTGTCTGCGTCTAGATAATACTTTTCTTCCGTCTTTTGTCTTCATACGTGCTCTAAAACCGTGTGTTCGAGCATGTTTAAGCTTACTTGGCTGATATGTCCTTTTCATAATTAAACCACCTTTCTTTTTACGAAATCGTGCTCCTATAATTATATAGAACGCCCACTTAAAAGTCAAATGAAAAAATGTGCCTTTTTTATGTTCTTTATTAAAAGTGAATTCTTTTTGGTAATTTTGTGGATAAGTTATCCACATAAAACGCCTGTTGTGGATATCGTTGAAAATAAATGAAAACAGACAGATACGCCATTATCTCAATATAAATAATCCACACTTAAAAAAAATATTTTTCTTTTTAATCAAAATTATCCACATTTTTTGTGGCTAAATATTTGTTTTTTTTTATCTTATACATGATATCATATTCATACGAATATAGGAGGTGAAAGAATGCAAGAATATCAAGACTTATGGGATCAAATACTTGATAATCTTCATGAGAACTTAGAAGATGAAATTTACAACGAATTATTTAACACTTTATCAAGCGTTCAAAAAGTTTCTAATAACTATTTGTATGTAGTGGCTCCATCTTTATATGTTCAAAGTAGAATAAACCGCCTGTATTTACCAAAAATTAACAATTTAGCACAATCTCTATACAAAAAAGAATTAATCGCTTTTAAGTTTGTTTTACAAGATGATTTAGACAAAGATCTTAAAATCCTCAAAAAAAACAACAAAGAAGAAGAGGAAGAAAGATATAGAAGCGGATTAAATTCAACATTAACCTTCCAAAACTTCGTTATTGGACAATCCAACAGATTTGCCTTTCAAATGGCCGCAAAAGTTGCCGACCAACCCGGAGCCGTTGTTAATCCTTTGTATGTTTTTGGAGATGTTGGTTTAGGAAAAACACACTTAATGCAAGCCATAGGTAATTATATTTACGATAACAACATTGCCTCGCGTGTCCTATATGTGAAAGCATCTGAATTTTTAGAAAGTTATGTTTCAAAAGTTAGAAATAAAGAAATGGATATTTTTAATGATAAATTCAAGAATGTTGACATTTTATTAGTTGATGATATCCAACAATTATCAGGAAATAAAGGAAATACTCAAACAGAATTCTTTAAAGTTTTTGACCATCTTGTTGAAAGAAATAAGCAAATTGTTATTACTTCAGATAAGCCAGCAAATGAACTTAACATGATGGATAGATTAAAAAGTAGATTCCAACAAGGTTTAGTTGTTGATATTGGAGTTCCAGATTTAGAACATAGAGTTGAAATTTTAAGAAGAAAGTTTGAAACTATTGCTCCACCAGAAATGAATGATGTTAGTATTGAAGTTTTAGAATTTATCGCAACTTATTTCACCACAAATATTCGTGAATTGGAAGGGGCCTTAAATAGGGTTGTTCATTATTGTTTAATTAATAATTCCCCAATAACAATTTCTAAAGCAGAAGAAGCTTTGGAATCACTAATTCAAACAAAGAAAAAAACTGATCAACTTAGTGAAAACAATTACGATAAAATCCAAAGTGTAGTTGCTGAATATTATCATATTTCGGTCCATGAATTAATTGGAACTAGCAGAAAAGCTTTTTATACATTACCGCGACATATTGCGATGTATCTTATCAAAGAAACTTATGATTTACCTTATAAAACTATAGGAAGTTTTTTTGGTGACAGAGATCACTCAACAGTATTAAACGCTGTTGATAAAATCGCAAATCAAAGAAAACATGATAAAGAATTAAATCTAGCAATTGAGCATATTTTAAGAAAGTTAGATAAGTAGCTTTAGGTGTGATTTATTTGTGGAAATATGGTATAATAAATGTGATAGTAAAAGTGTTTTGTTAGTTTATCCACAAATGCACATAACCTTATAATTATAATTTTAAAAATAACAATAAATAAAAAGGAGAAAATTTATGATATTCAATGTTAATCAAGATGTTTTATTAGACGCAATAAACATAATTCAAAGAGGTTTGCCGCAAAAAACACCACTACCAATACTTAATGGTATTAAATTAGAGGTTTTTGATGACCATATCATTTTTACTTCAAGTAACACTGATATTGCGATTCAAACAGTTATTAGCGACTCTAGTTTAGAAGTTTTATCACCAGGTAGAATTGTTGTTCCTGGAAAATATTTAATTGATATTACAAGAAAACTAGAAGGCCGCGTTGAAATGTCTTTAATTGAACAAAAAATCTTAGTTATTCGCTCAGATAGAGTCGAATATAAACTAAACGTTATGGATGTAGAGGATTATCCTGATGTTGATTTTGTTGAAGTAGGCAAACCGATTTTATTTGATTCAAGGACCTTAAGATCAATTATTAGAGAAACAAATTATGCAACAAGCCAATATGAAAAAAGACCAATTCTTACGGGTGTAAACTTCAAATTTAACAGCGACAACAAGCTTTATTGTGTTGCCACAGACTCATATAGACTATCGCAAAAAGTATTACAATTAGACCACGATGAGCCTTTTAATATTGTAATCCCTAACAAATCATTAGATGAGCTATCAAGAATTATTGATACCATTAACGATGATATCGAAATGTTTATTTCGCCAAATAAAGTGTTATTTAAATTTTCTAACATTTTATTCCAAACAAGACTTTTAGACGGAGTTTATCCTGATACTTTAAGAATTATTCCAACTGAGTTTCCAATTGTTATTAAGTTTAATAAAGATGATTTATTAAGATCAGTTGAACGAGTTTCTTTATTATCTCCAAGAGATAGAGAACACAACTATAACATCATTAAACTTCAAGTTAAAAAAGATTATTCAGTTGAAATTAGCTCAACAAACACAGAAATTGGAGATGCACAAGAAGTAATCATTCCTACTGATGATGTGGTTGGACCAGCGATTAGGATTGCTTTTTCATCTAAATATTTAACTGAAGCATTAAAATCATTTTCATCAAATGAAGTTGTTTTAAACTTTGCAGGAGAAATAAAACCATTTGTAATTAAAGGTGAATTAGATCCAGATGTGCTTCATTTAATTTTACCAGTAAGAATTGAATAAAATAATTTTCAAATTATAAAAAATACGCTCTTAGATTTATTTTAAGGGCGTTTTTTAATGTTTAACTACAAAAATTAACTTTTTAAAAAAAATGCAAAATAAAAGAGGTTTTTTCGTTATATTATGATATAATATAAACAAACGGGGTTTTAATTATGGAGCATTTTGAAATAAATGGATTATTTATCACCTTAGGACAATTTCTAAAGGCCGCTTTGATAATTTCCTCTGGAGGAATGATTAAACATTTTTTAGACGAAAATGAAGTCATTTTAAATGGAGTAGAAGAAAAACGAAGAGGTAAAAAAATTTATCCTGGTGATATTTTGTTAGTTAATGGAGTTAAATATTTGTTTTTATGATTGAATATGTTAATTTAAGAAACTTTAGAAATCACGAAGATAAAAAATTTAATTTAAAAGAAAAAGTTTTTATTAAAGGTGACAATGGTGTAGGTAAAACAAGCATCCTAGAGGCAATCTATTTTGGAAGTTTGCTTAAAAGTCATCGCACTAATGATGATGCAGCTTTAATTATGAATGATAAGCCTTATGCAAAGATTGAAATAAAAACTAATAAAAATTTATATGAACTTGTTATTTTAAAAGATAAAAAACATTTAAACATCAATAAAGTTCATATAAGAAAAATGAGTGAGTTTATTGGTGGATATAAAGTTATTATTTTTTCACCAGAAGATTTAGAACTTATTAAAGGGACTCCGAGGGTAAGAAGAAGGTTTTTAGATATTGAAATGTTTCAAATAAACAAAGATTATTTAATAACTCTAAATAATTATAAAAATGTTTTAAATCAAAGAAATGGCTTATTAAAGAGATTAACTTTATCAGATGACTTAACATTTTTAAACATTATAACAAAAAAACTCACAGAAGAAGCTTCCGTAATTATTAAAAAAAGAGAGAGTTTTATTAAAGAATTAAACAAAGCATTTAAAAGCCGTTTTAAGAGTTTAAATGGTTTTGATGAGGTTGAAGTTCAATATAAAGAAAATGTTTCTTTAAATGAATTAGAAAGAACTTTTAAAGAAAATATTGAAAAAGACATCTTATCTAAAACAACAAACTTAGGACCACACAGAGATGATTTTATAATTTTGTTTAATGGAGAATCGGCAAAAGATTTTGCCAGCCAAGGAGAACAAAGGCTTATCACGATTGCCCTAAAATTAGCCATTATAGATTTAATTAAAGAAGAAGATGTCATTATTTTACTTGATGATATATTAAGCGAATTAGATCATGAAAAAGTATTGAAGATTGAAAATTTATTTAGTTTAGGAAAACAAGTTATTATTACAGGAACAAATAATCCATTTGAAATGGAAGAAATAAAGTTAGAGGTAGGTAAATAGTATGGAAGTTAAAAATAACAATTACAGTGCAGAAAATATTCAAATATTAGAAGGACTAGAAGCGGTTAGAAAAAGACCGGGGATGTATATTGGGTCAACCGGCGAAAGAGGTCTTCATCATTTGGTGTGGGAAATTGTCGATAATGCGATTGATGAAGTAATGGCGGGTTATTGTGATACGATTTCAATTGAAGTTTTAGAAGGAGATAGAATTAGGGTAACTGACAATGGGCGTGGTATACCAGTAGACCTTCACCCTAAAACTCATCGTCCAGCAGTAGAAACTATTTTTACAGTTTTACACGCCGGTGGTAAGTTTGATGGTAAAAGTTATAAAGTTTCAGGCGGACTTCATGGTGTTGGAGGATCAGTGGTAAACGCGCTTTCTTCTTTCTTTTTAGTAACGATTAATCGTGATGGAAAGAAATATCAAATGAGTTTTGAAAGAGGTGTTGTCAAACAAGAGTTAGTCGTTATTGGAACGAGCGAACATACAGGTTCAACTATTGAATTCCAAGCGGATCCAACAGTATTTACTGAAACTACTAAATATGATTTTGAAGTTTTAAGAAATAGAGTTCAAGAATTAGCTTTCTTAAATAAAGGTTTAACCATTAGTATTGCCGATAAAAGAAAACCTAATGGAGAAAGTCATTCTTACAAATATGATGGCGGAATCATCGAATACATTGAGTTTTTAAATGAAGGGAAACAACGCATCAATGAAAGTATTATCTATGTTGAAAAAGAACAAGATGGTATTACTGTAGAAATGGCGCTTCAATATAATGATTCTTATGCAACGAACCTTTTTTCTTTTACAAATAACATTAAAACTCATGAAGGCGGAATGCATGAAGAAGGATTTAAACTCGCAATCAGCAGAGAAATGAAAAAATATGCAGAAGATAACGAAATGTTAAAGAAAGATGATGCGTTCCAAAGGGAAGATACTTTAGAGGGATTAACATGTGTTGTTTCAATTAAGCATCCAAATCCACAATTTGAAGGACAAACTAAAACAAAATTAGGAAATCCAGAAGTTAGAGCGTTAACTTCACAAATTACTGGAGAAGCAATTAGATTATTCTTATTAGAAAATCCTAATGACGCAAAAAAAATAATTGATAAAATCGTTCTTGCGGCAAGGGCAAGAATTGCGGCAAGAAAAGCAAGAGAAGCAACTAGAAGAAAAAGTCCACTAGATGCATTAGGTTTCGCAAGTAAATTAGCGGATTGTAGAAATAAAAATCCTTATGAAAGTGAGATCTATATTGTGGAAGGAGACTCCGCAGGTGGAAGTGCTAAACAAGGTAGAGATTCGCAATTCCAAGCGATTTTACCACTTAGAGGTAAAGTATTAAACGTTGAAAAAGCACGTCTTGATAAAATACTTTCTAATAAAGAAATATTATCAATGATTCAAGCTTTTGGAACGGGTATTGGAGAAGAATTTGATGCAACTAAAGCGAGATATCATAAGATTGTAATTATGACAGATGCGGACGTTGATGGTGCACATATTAGAACTCTTTTATTAACATTCTTTT
Source organism: Acholeplasmatales bacterium (assembly GCA_050949105.1). Taxonomy (GTDB): domain Bacteria; phylum Bacillota_I; class Bacilli_A; order Acholeplasmatales; family UBA5453; genus DUQU01. Next base: position 48,995 of record JBMNFC010000008.1, on the reverse strand, counting down.
ATAGATATTTAAAGGAGTTAATTGATTTAGGTTATATTTACATTGCTCAACCACCATTGTATAAAGTTCAATCAGGAAGAAAAGTAGAATATGTTTATGATGAAGAAAAATTAGAAAAAGTTTTAGAAGATTTAGGAGGAAGAGTTTCAATCCAAAGATATAAAGGGTTAGGTGAAATGAATCCTGAACAACTTTGGGATACAACAATGAATCCTGAAACAAGGACACTTCTACAAGTTTCACTCAAAGACGCAATGAATGCTGATCAAATTTTTACAATGTTAATGGGTGAAGAAGTAGAACCAAGAAAAAACTTTATTCAAACGAATGCGAAATACGCATCTAATATTGACGCATAAGGAGAATTAACATGGACGAAAAAATTAAAGATGATTTAAAAGATGAAATACTAGAAGAACACGAAGACGAGCATGAGCACGAACATGAAGATTTGTTTTCTGAAGAAAATAAAGAATATATTCACGGGAAAATAAAAGAAATAAATATTTCTACAGAAATGAAAATCTCATTTTTAAACTATTCAATGAGCGTTATTGTTTCAAGAGCGTTACCGGATGTAAGAGATGGTTTAAAACCTGTTCAAAGAAGAATTGTTTATTCAATGAATGAGTTATCAATGTTTCCTAATACTGCTCATAAAAAGAGTGCCCGTATTACTGGAGAAGTTATGGGTAAATATCACCCACATGGTGACTCAAGTATTTATGATGCGATGGTAAGAATGGCTCAACCATTTAGTTATAGATATCCACTTGTGGATGGTCATGGTAACTTTGGTAGTGTTGATGGTGATGGCGCAGCAGCGATGCGTTATACAGAAGCTCGTATGAGTAAAATCGCTACTGAACTTGTAAGAGATATTGATAAAGAGACTGTTGATTTTCAAGATAATTATGACGCAACTGAAAAAGAACCAATTGTTTTACCATCAAGATATCCTAATTTGCTTGTAAATGGAGCTAGTGGTATTGCGGTTGGTATGGCAACAAATATTCCACCACATAACTTAAGTGAAGTTATTGATGGGACATTAGCTTACATGGATAATAGAGAAATTACCACATTAGAACTAATGAATTATATTAAAGGCCCTGACTTTCCAACAGGAGGAATTATTTTAGGCCCTGAAGGATTGAGAAGTGCTTATGAAACGGGTAATGGAACAGTTATTATGAGGGCTAAATGCGATATTATTGAAGGTAAAAAGCATAGAAACGCGATTATCGTAACTGAAATTCCTTATCAAGTTAATAAATCAAGACTAATTGATCGAATCGCAGAAATTGCGAAGAATAAAATTGTTGATGGAATTGTTGATTTAAGAGATGAATCAAATAGAAAAGGAATGAGGATTGTTATTGAATTAAGAAAAGATGTTAATCCTCATGTAATGCTAAACAATTTATATAAATACACACAACTTCAATCTTCGTTCCCAATTAATATGATTTCTTTAGTTGATAAAGAACCTAAAACATTAGGTTTAAAAGAGATGATTATGCATTATGTTAATCATCAAATGGAAGTTATTCAAAGAAGAACAAATTTTGAACTTAAAAAAGCTTTAGAAAGAAAGCATATTTTAGAAGGATTAGTTATCGCTCTTGAAAATATTGACAGAGTAATTGAAATTATTAGAGGCTCTGAATCAGGAGAAGTTGCGAGAATTTCTTTAATTGAAGAATTTAATTTAACAGATATTCAAGCAAGAGCGATTTTAGATATGACTTTAAGAAGATTAACAGGAATGGAAATCGATAAAGTTAAAGAAGAAAATATTTTCTTAGGTGAACGCATTAAAGAATATAGAGAAATTCTTAAGAGTGACATCTTAAAACAAAACATTATTAAAGATGAATTATTAGAAATTAAAGATAAATATGGTGATAAGCGGATGAGTGAAATGGCGCTTCATATTCCACTTGATATTGATGATGAAGATTTAATTCCAGAAGAAGACGTCATTATTACTGTAACTAATAAAGGTTATGTTAAGAGAATGACATTAGATGAATATAAGCTTCAAAACCGCGGCGGAGTTGGAGTAACATCAATTAAGATGCAAGACTCTGACTTTGTTGAACATATTCAAATGACTAATACCCACACATATCACTTATTCTTCACTAACAAAGGAAGAGTGTATAAGATTAAAGGATATGACATTCCAGAGGGATCACGCCAATCAAGAGGCTTACCAATTAACAATTTATTATCTTTAGATAGCGATGAATATATGGTCGCATTAACTACTGTAGATGATTTTACTGATGATGATAAATATTTATTCTTTACCACTAAAAAAGGAATTGTTAAGAGAACTAAAGTCTCATTATTCCAAAATATTAGAGTATCAGGAATTATCGCCATCACATTAAAGGAAGATGATGAATTATATGGCGTTAGAGTAACTGATGGTAATACTGAAATTCTTCTAGGTGCTTCCAATGGTAAGGCAATTAGATTTAAAGAAACTGATGTTAGAAGCATGGGCAGAACTGCATCAGGTGTTAGAGGAATGAACATTGAAAATAAAGAAGAAATCATTGGAATGACTTACATTTATGGTGATGAAGAAGAAATTTTAGTAGTAACGGAAAAAGGCTTTGGCAAGAGAAGTTTCGCTAATGAATATAGGCTTCAAAGTCGTGGAGGAAAAGGCGTTAAAGCGTTAAATGTTACTAAGAAAAACGGTAAGCTTTGTGCTTTAAGAAGTGTAACTGATGAAGAAGATGTAATTATTGTTAGTGACCGCGGTATGGTTATTAGAATGAATGTAGCACAAATTAGTAGAACTAGACGTGCGACTCAAGGTGTTAGATTAATTAACTTAAGAGGAAACCAAAATGTTGTAACACTAGCGGTTGTTCCTCATGAAGATGAAACTGAAGAGGTTATAGAAAAAGTTATTCAAGAAACCCTACCTTTAGAAGAAGTGATTAAAGAAGAAGTTGTAGATGAAGATATTTTAGATGAAGAAGTAGAGGAAGAAGAACTTGATGATGAAGATAGTGAAGCGGAAGTAAAATATCCTAAGACACTATTTGACATCTAACCTTAAAGGCAATACAATATAATTAAATATGTGAAAAGCCCTCTTGAATAGGGGGCACTTTAAAAGGAGTTTTTATGCTAGATATTAAGTATATAAAAGAAAACTTAGCTGAAGTTATTAAAAAATTAAACACTAGAGGTGGGGATTTTTCATATTTAAAAGAAACAGTAAAAAAATATGATAAAAGAAGAGACCTTATTGTTTTAGTTGAAAAGTTGAAACAAGAAAGAAATGAAGCTTCTAAAAATATCGGTTTGCTTATTAAAGAGGGAAAAGATGTTTCAAAAGAAAAAGACCGCATAAGGTTAATTGGTGAAGAAATTAAAGCATATGATGAAGAAATTAAAGAATTAGAAGAGAAAATTGAAGAATCACTTTTAAATACACCAAACATTCCTGCTGATGATGTTCCAGTTGGTTTAGATGATAAAGATAATGAAGAGTTATATCAAGTTGGGGCAAGAAGACAGTTTGAATTTCCAGTAAAAGACCATGTTGATCTTGCAGAAAATTTAGGAATTTTAGATTTTGAAAGAGCCGCTAAAATAACTGGCGCAAGATTCGTTGTTGATAAAGGTTTAGGGGCTAAATTAGAAAGAGCGTTAATTCAATTTATGATGGATCTTCATTCAGAAGACCACGGCTATATGGAAATAATTCCCCCATACATCGTTAATGAAAAATCAATGATTTCAACTGGGCAATTTCCTAAATTCAAAGAAGATTCATTTAAAGTAGAAAGTAAAGATGTTACTTGGTATTTAAATCCTACCGCAGAAGTACCAACAATTAATCTTCATAGAGATGAAATTTTAGAATATGATGAATTACCAATTAAATATGTTAGTTATACAACCGCCTTTAGAAGTGAAGCGGGAAGTGCGGGAAGAGATACAAGAGGAATTTTAAGACAACATCAATTTAATAAAGTTGAATTAATTAAGTTTGCGACTCCAGAAACAAGCGATATTGAACATACAAAAATGCTTAAAAACTCAGAAAGAGTTTTACAACTTTTAAAACTTCCATATAGAGTAGTAATTTTATCAACTGGAGATATGGGATTTGCGATGCAAAAAACATATGATATCGAAGTATGGATTCCATCACAAAGAACATATCGTGAAATTGCCTCAATTTCTAATGCTGGTGATTATCAAGCAAGAAGAGGAAATATTCGTTTTAAAAGAGATAAAGATGCGAAAACAGAATATGTTCACACTCTTAACGGAAGCGGAATCGCAGTTGGTAGAACGATGATCGCAATTATGGAAAACTATCAAAACGAAGATGGTTCAATAACCATTCCTGAAGTTTTAATTCCTTATATGCACACAACAGTAATTAAAAAAGATTAAATAAAAAGGATATAGAAATAAGATTTAATTACCAAAAAATCACATATTGTTGAGATAATTAAACGACATTAATAATGTATTATAATGTTGAAGATGTTAATTCTTATCTTATTTCTCCTTTTTTAATATGATATAATGAAAGTGCCTAGTCTTTACTGGCACTTTCACTATTTAAAGGGGTGTTTCATAATGATGAAAATATATTTAGTTGAAGACGAAAAAGATTTAGCGGAAATAGTTAAAAAATATTTAGAAAAAGAAGGTTTTGAAGTAACTGTTTTTTTAGATGGAGATTCAGCGATGAAACATGTTACAGATGAAGTTGATTTGTGGATTTTAGATATTATGCTTCCTACAGATATTAATGGTTATGACCTTATTGAAGCCATTAAAAAACATAGACCAAATACTGCGACCATCTTCGCAAGTGCGCGAGATCACGACTTAGATAAAATTAGAGGCCTAGAATTAGGCAGTGATGATTATATCGCAAAACCTTATTCACCAAGAGAACTTGTTTTAAGGGTTAAGGCAATTTTAAAAAGAACCCAAAAGACTAGTGGAACGATGGTTAAATATGAAAATTATGAAATTAATATTGAAAAGAGAATAATCAAAAGCGATACTGAATTAATTGATTTAACTAACAAAGAATTTGAACTTTTACTATTCTTTTTAGAAAACAAAAACATGCCTTTTTCTAGGGAACAAATCTTAGCTCATGTTTGGGGACCGGATTATTATGGTAGCGACAGAGTTGTTGATGACTTACTTAGACGCCTTAGAAACAAAATGCCCAAATTAAAAATCGAAACAATCTATGGTTTTGGATATCGACTTTTATAAACTATGAAGAAAATTAGACTATCAACCCAATTATTATTACTTTATACAACCGTTACTATTTTAAGCGCGGTTGTTTTTGGATTGATTACGTTTAGAAATTATGATGCAGTTTATAAAGGAATTTCCAAAAGCGAACTTGATACATATATGAATCTTGTCTATCAAGATTCAAGAGAATTAGATGGGAAAGATTTATTAGGTTACGTTGTTACTTATATTCAAGAAATTAACTATAAGCCAGAGACAACTGGCGCTTTTTTGGCATCTAATAATGTTAATAAAATTGCACCAGATCTTGGGGTTCAAAAAGAATTAGCGTTAGCGGCCTATCAAGGATACTTTGAATATAAAGCAAGCAACAATAAAACATACTTTTTAGGAATTAAAGAAATTAGAGTTATTGATAGTACAACCAAACAATATTTCATTAGTATATTAGATAATCAATATGTTGTAGATTTAAAAAAATCAAGCGCTCAAAATGATGTATTATTATCTTTCATTGGCACATTTACAGCATTTGCGGTAATTATGGTTGCAGGAAATATTATCCTAGCTTTATGGAGTAGAGAAATGACAAAACGGATTAAAAAATTATCAGATGATGTTTCTTTACTAGGGGCTCAAGGCTATCAAAAAGAAATTGAAATTACTGGTGCTGATGAAATTAGTGACTTAGCATATAAAGTTGAAGAGATGAGAAAAGAAATTATGTATAATGAGGCAACTAAACAAGAAATGTTTCAAAACTTATCTCATGACTTTAAGACACCTATTTCAGTTATTAAAAGTTATGCAGAAGGAATTGAAGATGGCGTTATTGATTTAAAAGGAACTAAAACAATTGCGGAACAAGCAGAAAAACTTGAACAAAAAGTTGCGAGACTTCTCGAATATAATAAATTAGAGTACATTGCATCAGATGTCGAATTAGAAGATATTAAAATGAAAGAAGTAGTTTATCAAGTATTAAACGACTATAAAGTATTACTTCAAAGATTTCATGTTTCAGTAAAATTAGATGATTCTACATTTAAAGGAATAAAAGAAAACTACATTACTGTAGTTTCCAATATTTTAGATAACGCAACAAGATACGCCAAAACCAAAATCATTATTACACTTAAAAATGAGTCACTATCATTTTATAATGATGGCGCCCCAATTGAAGAAAAGTATATTACTAATTTATTTAAACCATATGAAAAAGGAACCAAAGGTCAATTTGGTTTAGGAATGAGTATCGTTCAAAAAATGGTAAACCGTTTTGGTTATAAATTATCAGTAAGAAATGTTAAAGGTGGAGTAATGTTTAGGATTGAGCGTTAATAATTAACTCTTTAATCTTTAAAAAATTTTCCTTACTATATTCATTATTATGGTCAACACCTCTAATGTAATAATCATCATTAGGGTATCTAGGAATTAAATGAATGTGATAATGGAAAACTGCTTGACCAGCAAGTTTACCATTATTATTAACAATGTTTAAGCCTTCTAGATTGAAGGCTTTTTTTAATGCCTTACTTACCTTCACAACCACTTTAAATAGATGAGCAGCTGTTTTATCATCAAGTTCAAAAACACTAACAAAAGCTTTCTTTGGAACAACTAATGTGTGACCTTTGGTTGCTTGGGAAATATCTAAAAACGCAATTACTAAATCATCTTCATAAACAATATATGAAGGAATTTCTCTTTTAATAATTTTTTCAAAAATTGTCATAATTAATCACTCCTTATTTTATAGATAGTATATCATTATTTGTAAAAAAATTTAATAAGTAATAATCTTACCAAAACATCCATTAAAAAACCACCAAAACATCCATTAAAAAACCACCAAAACATCCATTAAAAAACCACCAAAACATCTGTTGGGTTGCTTTTTATGTCGCCATTAAAGGAAATAAAAACAAAAAAATAAGCGATAATTATTTGATTAAATTTAAGTATAAGTGATATACTATAATAGAGAAAAGAGGTAAAAGGTAATGAGAAAAATTCCAATTGGAGTAAGTGGAAGACACTTGCATGTATCACAAGAACATTTAGAAATTTTATTTGGCAAAGGCTATCAATTAACTAAATTTAAAGATTTATCACAACCAGGACAATATGCTTGTGAAGAAAAGGTTGATATTGTTTCACCAGAAGGAAGAGAAATTAGTGGTGTAAGAATTTTAGGTCCTGTTAGAAAAGAAACTCAAGTTGAAGTTTCAAGAAGTGACGCAATTCGTGGTCGTTTTGTTGCCCCAGTTAGATCAAGTGGTGATATTAAAGAATCAGGTGCGGCAAAACTTGTTGGACCAAAAGGTGAAGTTACAATCAAAGAAGGCGTTATTGTTGCGGATAGACATATTCATTTTTCACTAGAAGAAGCTAAAGAATTTAATGTTAAAGATGGCGATGTTGTAAGTATTTATGTTGAAGGTGAAAAAAGAGGAATTTTAAGCGACGTATTATGTCGTGTTAGCCCTAAATTCGCCCTAGATTGTCATATTGATACAGACGATGGTGCCGCATTTGGATTAAAAACTGGCGATATGGCAGTATTAGTTAAGGAATATAAAATTGTAAAATAAGCCTTTAATAGGCTTTTTTGTTGAAAATATTAATGAAAAACACTGTAATTGTTGTTGAAGGGATACATGATGCTTCCAAAATAAAAGAAGTTTATAAAGATGTTCACACTATTATCACAAACGGAACATCTTTAAGTGAAGAAACATTAAATGAAATCATTACCTTATCAGAAAACAATGAAATAATTTTATTTTTAGATCCTGATTATCCAGGAAACAAAATAAGACAAATGATTTCATTAAAAGTGGTTAATGTTAAACACGCATATCTTAAAAGAGATTTGGCAAAAAAGGATGGGAAAATTGGCATTGAACATGCCAAATTAGAAGACATAAAAGAAGCATTAAATGTTAGACCTTTAATTAATAATACAGATATAAATTTAGATTTTTTATTAGAACATGGATTTATCGGTAGTAGTAACTCTAAAGAAAAAAGATTAAAGATGCTAAACCATTTTAATATTGGTTATGTAAACGCCAAAGGATTACTTAAAAAGTTATCGTTATTTGGAATTAATAGAAAAGAGATATATGAATATGAAAGCCAAAAAACACTTCGGCCAGAATTTTTTAAAAAATGAAAATATCATTAAAAAAATCATTTCTGCAAATGATATTTCTAATAATGTAGTTATTGAAATTGGTCCAGGAATGGGAGCTTTAACAAAACACTTGGTTAACGCAAAGGTGTTTTTTGGTTTTGAAATTGATTTATCTTTAAAACCTTATTTAGATGAAATAATTTTAAATCATAATAACGCAAAAATAATTTATGAAGATATTTTAGAAATTGATTTAGATGAATTTTTAAAAAAAAATAATATTAAAGAGTGTATTTTAATTGCGAATATTCCTTATTATATTACAGGTCCTATTTTAAAGTTAATCACAGATACTCCTATAATTAAAGAAGCAACCCTAATGATGCAAAAAGAAGTAGGAGATAGAATTATGTCTAGCGGGGGAAAAACATATGGATCATTAAGTGTTTTACTTGGATATAAATATGATATTTTCAAAATAACAAATGTAAAAAATACTTCATTTTATCCCGTCCCTAAAGTAGACAGTGTAGTTTTAAAATTTGTGAAAAATAATAAGTATATTAACTTAATAAAAAACGAAGAAAAATTTATTAAATTCATTAAAGCGTCTTTCCTTCAAAAAAGGAAAACACTTGTTAATAATTTAGTTTCTTCATATAAAATAAATAAAGAAAAAGTTATAATTAATTTAAAAGAAATAGAGAATAATTTTAATGTTATGGAACGAGCGGAAAACGTTAGTATAGAGAGGTTTATCACTTTTTCAAATGGGTGGAAATATGACTGAAAAAGCTTATGCAAAAACTAATCTTACATTAGAAATAGTTGGAAAAAACGAACACTTTCATATGCTTGAAAGTATTGTTGTTCCAATTAATTTATATGATACATTAACCTTCTTTCTTGGTGATGAAGATGAGGTTATTTCTAATGTTGAAATTAAGGATAATAATATCTTAAAAACAATAAAACTTTTTAAAGAAACATATCATATAAATGAATGTGTAAAAGTTATATTAGATAAACAAATTCCAATTGGTGGAGGTCTTGGGGGAAGTAGTGCTGATATAAGCGCTACTTTAAGAGGACTCAATAAATTATTTAAATTAAACAAGCCACTTAAAGAACTAGAAATTCTCGCAAACAAATTAGGAAGTGATACACTATTTTGTTTATACAATAAAAGATCATTTATTTATGGTAGAGGAGATTATATTAATCTCTATGAAAGTAAAAATAAATTATCATTTTTATTAATATTACCTAAAATATCACTACTCACAAAAGATGTTTTTAAAAGTTATAGTTTATTAAAAGAGAAGCCTAAATATGTTGGTTTTGAAAAATATTTAAAAAATGATGAAATGGAATTTATTATTAATAATTCAAAAAATGATTTATTATATCCAGCTTTATCATTAAATAACGAGTTTAGTAAGTTATATAATGAACTTAAAAATAGTGGGTTAAACATTCATATGTCTGGTTCTGGACCAAGTTTATTTATTATTAATCCTAGTGAAAAAGATATTAAAAAAGTAAAGAGTATTAAAAAAAATATCATAGTTAAAGTAGTGAAAGAATTATAAATTTTGACAATTTATAAGTAAATGAAAACATTTTACTAAAATTTTAAAAGAAATATAATTATTTAATTGCTATAATATAAATGATGGGGGAGTGATTAACAATGGAAATCGATGGCAAAAAAATACAATTATTTACGTTATCAGCGAATAAACAAATCGCAGAAGAAATTTCAAAGGAATCAGGAATTCCACTTTCAAGTATTTCTGTAGCAAGATTTGCGGATGGAGAAATTAACTTAAATATTGAAGATTCCGTAAGAGGAAATCACATTTTTGTGGTCCAACCAACTTCTAATCCAGTTAATGAACATTTAATGGAATTATTAATTATGACGGATGCATTAAAACGTGCTAGTGCGGCATCAATTACATTAATTGTGCCTTATTTCGGTTATTCGCGCCAAGATAGAAAATCGAAAAGCCGCCAACCAATTACTGCGAAATTAGTGGCGAATTTAATTGAAACTGCGGGAGCTAATAGAGTAGTAAGTATTGACTTACACGCAGCGCAAATTCAAGGATTTTTTGATATTCCGATTGATAACTTTCCTGCAGCTCCACTTCTTGCAAGCTATTTCCAAGAACTTAATATGAAAAATATTGTTGTGGTGTCTCCTGACCATGGTGGGGCAACCCGCGCTAGAGGCTTTGCGAGATTTTTTGAAGCACCAATCGCGATTATTGATAAAAGAAGACCATCTCCAAATGAAACAGAAGTAATGAATGTTATTGGGGAAGTTAAAGGAAAAACATGTATTGTAATTGATGATATGATTGATACTGGTGGAACATTAATTGAAGGAGCGAAGGCGTTAATTAAAAATGGAGCGAAAGAAGTTTATGCTTGCGCAACACATGGAGTCTTTTCAAGAGATGCATTAGATAGATTAGAAAATTCTTGTGTAAAAAAGGTTGTTGTAACAAACACCATTTATCACGAAAATATTGAAAAATATAGTAAGATAAAAGTTTTAGGCATTGGTAATTTATTAGGAAGATCAATTTTAAATATTATTAGTGATCAACCAATAAGTCAAATATTTGAAAACATTTATAAGGATAATCCCCAATCATGAAATTAATTGTTGGTTTAGGTAATCCAGGGAAAAAATATGAACATACGCGTCATAATGTTGGGTATGATGCATTAGATGTTTTTTCAAAAGATAAAAATATCACCTTTAAATATGAACCTCAATTTGAAGGTCACATTGGAAAGTATGAAAAAAAAGCTATTTTATTAAAACCAACAACTTATATGAATCTTTCTGGAAGAAGTATCTTAAAAGTAATGGATTACTTTAAAATAGAAGTAAATAACATCTTAATAATAGTAGATGATGTTAATTTAGAGTTAGGGAAAATAAGACTTAGATATCAAGGTTCAAGTGGTGGGCATAATGGGCTAAAAGATATTATTAGTGTTTTAAAGACAGAATCATTTAAACGGTTAAGAATTGGCATTTCTGATAATGATGAAAGAATAGAATATGTTTTATCAAAATTCTCCAAAAAAGAAAGAGAAATATTGTATGTATCAATGAATGTGGCTAGTAATATAATTGATGATTTTATTAATGAAATTTCATTTGTAGATATTATGACAAAATATAATACCCACATTAAAGAAGAAGGTTAACCCTTCTTTTTTTAATATTTAATAGTGTATAATAGTTTTGTAGGACGATAAAAATCGTCCGTCTTTTGTTGTCTAAAAGGATAATTTATGGAAAAATTTAAAGATTTATTTAAACAATTTAAAGCTTTTAATATTAAAGATAAAAAACATTTATCCAACCTCAGTGAAGGATACATTTCTTCTTTAATTAGTTATGAATTTCTAGTTAAAAATAAAACTATTTTTTTGGTTTTGCCTAATATAAATTTAGCTCAAACTTACTATGATAATATAAGTATGCTTATTGGAAATGAGAATGTATTATTTTATCCAGCAGATGAATTATTAACAAGTATGTTATCTTTAGGATTAGAAAGTTTTAAAATAGAACGGATTTTCACAAGAGGAGAACTTATTAAAAATAATAAAAAAATAGTTATCTTAAATCAGGCTGCAGGAGTAAGAAAAACCTTAAGTCTAGAACAATGGAAAAACGCGATATTAAGATTTAAACCAGGTATTAATTATGATTTTAAAATCTTATCAGAAAGATTAGTTAATTATGGATATAAAAAAGAATATACAGTAATTAAACAAGGTGAGTTTTCTATAAGGGGGTCAATTATTGATGTTTTTCCTTTAGGAAGTGAAAGTCCATATAGGCTAGATTTTTTTGATACAGAACTAGAAAAAATAAAGATATATGACCCTAAAACACAAATTTCAGTAGGAGAAATAAGTGAATTTATTTTACTGCCGATGAGTGAATTTTTTTATGATGATTTATTAAAAGAAAAAGTTATCAAAAGAATGGAAGAATATTTAGAAAAAGAAAACTTAAATGACAAAGAAAAAGAAGTTTTCAATAAAGAGATTGATAATATTTATGAAAGATTTAATATTGAAGAACTAAAACATCATATGGGTTTTTTTACTAATGAGACAATCTTTGATTTTTCTAGTAATAAAGAAATTTATTTTTTAGATATTAACCTAATGAAACACAACGAAGAAAGAATGTTAGAAGATTTATTTAAATATAATGATGAAAAATATTTATCTTCTCATAGGCCTTTTTATGTTTTACTTGATGAACTTTTAAAAAAAGACCACATTGAATTAAAAACATTAAAAGAAGAAGAGGACAACTCTTATAGTATCTATGCTAGGGATGCTATGCGTTATCAGGGTAATGATAATGCGTTTATTAATACCATTCGTGATGAAACATATATTATTTCTTTAAGACAAGAAAGTAGATATTTAAAATTAATTGATTCACTTAATTTAAAAGGAATAAAATATCATTTAAATCCAAATAAGATTGTTAAAAATAGTATTAATATTTTATATCCTTCTAATTATTTAGGTTTTAGTTTATATAATGATAATGTTCATTTTATTAATGAATCGGATATTTATGATTTTAAGGCAAGAAAACATCACATTAAATACCAATCAGTTATTAGTGAAACAGTTAAAGTTAGTGATGTTAGTGAACTTTCTTTAGGTGATTATGTTGTCCATTATGATTATGGGATTGGATTATATAAAGGAATTAAGACAATGGTATTGTCTGATGTTAAAAGAGATTATATTCATATTGCTTATCAAGGTACTGATTATTTATATATTCCTGTTGATCAAATTGATTTGATTTTAAAATATTCATCGCGTGAAGGACATATACCAAATATCACAAAACTAGGAACGAATCAGTGGGCAAATACGAAAAAACGGATTAAAAATAAATTATCTGATCTTTCAGATAGGCTCTTAAATCTTTATGCAAGTAGGGAACAAGCTTTAGGATTTAGTTTCCTAAAAGAAGAAGAAATGCATAAAGAGTTTAGTAATTATTTTCTCTATGAGGAAACTCCTGATCAAAAAAAGGCGATTGAAGCGGTCATAAAAGATATGGAATCAAATAAGGTAATGGATAGGCTTATTTGTGGGGATGTTGGATATGGGAAAACAGAGATAGCCTTAAGAGCCTCTTTTAAAGCAGTGTTTTCTAATAAACAAGTTTTATATTTAGTACCAACAACAGTTCTCGCAAGACAACATTATCACACCTATAAAAAACGTTTTGAACCATTTGGCATAACTGTAGAATTATTAAGTAGATTTATTACTCCTAAAGAACAAAAAGAAATCATTGATAAATTAGAAAAAGGTTATATTGATATCGTTATTGGAACGCATAGAGTATTATCAAATGATGTAAAATTTAAAGATTTAGGATTATTAATTATTGATGAGGAACAACGTTTCGGCGTTGAACAAAAAGAGCGTATTAAAGAAATGAAAATAAATGTGGATACTTTATCTTTAAGCGCGACCCCAATTCCTAGAACACTTCAAATGTCATTAGTGGGACTTAAAGACTTATCAATGATTGAAACACCACCTTTAAATAGATATCCTGTGCAAACATATATTATTAAAAGACATGAAACAATTATTAAAGAAGCGATATTAAGAGAAATTGCGAGAGGAGGACAAGTTTTTTATTTATATAATCGTGTTTATGATATGCCACTAGTAGAAAAGAGATTAAAAAAACTAGTTCCTGAGGCAAAAATAACTCACGCTCATGGAAAAATGAATCGTGATGATTTAGAAAATACGATTAGTTTATTTATTGAAGGGGAATATGATGTTTTAGTTTCGACAACTATTATTGAAACGGGGATTGATATTCCTAATACAAATACACTAATTATTCATGATGCAGATAGGTTAGGTTTATCACAACTTTATCAAATTAGAGGAAGAGTGGGAAGAAGTGATAAAATCGCTTATGCTTATTTAATGTATGATGAAAATAAACTTTTAAAAGATGATGCGAAGAAACGGCTTAAAACAATTAAAGATTTCCAAGAATTAGGTTCAGGATTTAAAATTGCGATGCGTGATTTAGCAATTAGAGGTGCTGGAGATTTACTTGGAGAAGAACAGTCAGGTTTTATTGATAGTGTTGGCTTAGAAACTTATTTAAAAATGTTAGAAGAAGTTATTAATGAGAAAAAAGGAATTAAAGTAGATAAAAGTGTTGTTGATGATGAAGTTATTTTATCTGTTAGACACATTAGTGAAGATTATATTTCTAATGATGATGTAAGATTAGAAATTCATAAACGAATTAGCAAAATTAATAATGTTAATGAACTTAATAATTTGAAAATTGAACTTGAAGATAGGTTTGGTCATATTGATGATGAATTAATTGAGTATATGTATGAAAAATTATTTAGAAAATTATCATCAAAAATTGGTATTGAAAAAGTTTATAAAACAAAGACTGACTTAACTTTACAAATGTCTGTTAAAAAAAGTAAGAGTATTAATGGAGAAAAATTATTTGAAGCAATTAGTCTTGTTGATAGTAAGATAAAGTTATCTTATCTTCATGAAAGGGTTTATATAACATTAGTTTTTGATAATGAAAAAACGCACTATTTATACCAAATGATTGAATACTTAAGTTTGGTAATTTAAAGTGGTTTGACTTACTTATAGATAAGTGATAATATCGTTATGGTTTTCTATTTAGAAAAGGGGATGAATTTATAATGTATGATGTCATAATAGTAGGTGCTGGACCGGCAGGATTATATGGGGCGTATGAATACGCAACAAAAAATCCTCAGTTTAAAGTTTTAATGATTGATAGAGGATTAGACATCACAAAAAGAAGATGCCCAATTTTAGAGGGTAAACTAAAAAAATGCCCTGTTAATACTAAAGGATATTCTGGATGTTATCCAGCCTGTTCAATTACTTCTGGCTTTGGCGGTAGTGGAGCATATTCTGATGGGAAATTTAATATTACTTCTGAGTTTGGTGGGTGGATGACAGAATACTTACCTCATGAAGAAGTTGAATCGCTAATTGAATATGTTGATTCAATAAATTTAAAACATGGCGCAACCTCAGAAATTACTGACCCAACAACTAATGCGGTAAGACAAATTGAAAAGAAAGCTTTAGCAGTTGGGCTAAAACTTTTAAAAGCAAGACTTCGTCATTTAGGAACAGAACAAAACTTAAAAATAATGAAAAACATTAATGAGTGGTTAAGTGATAAGATTGAGATGCGTTTTCAAACATTAATGAAAGACGTTATTGTTGAAGATAACTCTGTTAAAGGAATTGTTTTAGATAACGGTGAAAAAATCTATTCTAAAAATGTTGTCTTAGCATTAGGTAGAGAAGGTGCAACCTACTTAACTAAATTATGCAACAAACATAATATTTTAATGACTAATAACCAAGTTGATATTGGAGTTAGAGTGGAAACAAACAACTTAATCATGGAAGAAATTAATGAACACTTATATGAAGGTAAATTTGTTTATAATACAAGCGTTGGAACACAGGTAAGAACATTTTGTAGTAACCCTAGTGGACACGTAGTTATTGAAAACCATGATGGAACAATGTTAGTTAATGGGCACGCGTTTAGAGATCCAAAATTAGGCACAACAAACACAAATTTCGCACTTCTTGTATCGCATAAATTTAATGAACCATTTAATGAACCAAATGAGTTTGCCCACATGATTGGAAGATTAGCCAATAGGTTATCTATGGGTGGGGTAATAATTCAAAAATATGGTGATTTAATTAGAGGAAGAAGAACAACAGAAAAGCGCTTAAAAGAGGGATTTGTGATACCTTCACTTAAGGAAGCGACACCCGGAGATTTAGGGCTAGTGCTTCCGTATAATACGATGCAATCATTAATTGAAATGATGGAAGCACTTAACTATGTTACTCCAGGTATCGCTAGTGAACATACACTATTTTATGGTGTCGAAACAAAATTTTATAGCGCAAGACCAGAAATAAATAATCATTTTGAAACAAAAATTAAAGGACTTTATATGGCAGGAGATGGAGCGGGTATTACAAGAGGACTCGCTCAAGCTGGTGCCAATGGAGTATATATTGCAAGATGCATTTTAGGTGAGGTAAAATAATGAAAACTTTAGTTGTAGTAGGAACCCAGTGGGGCGATGAAGGAAAAGGAAAAATTACCGATTATTTAGCTCAAAGAGCGGATGTGGTTGTTAGATATCAAGGTGGTAATAATGCGGGTCATACAATCGTATTTAATGGTAATAAATACGCTCTTCATTTAATCCCATCAGGAATCTTTAATCCTAACATTACCAACATTATGGCTAATGGAATGGTAATTAATGTAAAAGCGTTAATTGAAGAATTAAATAAGTTAAAATTAGATAAATTTAATTTATATATTTCCAATAGAGCGCATGTAGTAATGCCTTATCATATTGATTTAGATAAAGCGAAAGAAAAAGTGTTAAATAAACCCGTTGGCACAACCCATAAAGGAATTGGACCAGCATATACAGATAAAGTTGCGAGAATTGGGATTAGAATTGGTGATTTAATTAATCCAGAAATTTTAAAAGAAAGACTAATAGAAACTTTAAAATTCAAAAATTTAGAATTAAAGAGTTATGATTTACCTGTATATGATGTAGAAGAACTATATAAAGAATATTTAGAATATGGGGAAAAAATAAAACCCTATGTAACTGATACATCAGTTTTACTAAATAAACTTATTAGTGAAGGGAAAAAAGTTTTATTTGAAGGCGCTCAAGGATCACTATTATGTATTGACCATGGGACATATCCTTTTGTGACATCATCAAGTCCAACTGCCGCAAGCGTTCCAATCAATACTGGTGTAGCACCGTGGCTAATTGAGGCTTCAATTGGAGTTACTAAAGCCTATTCAACTCGTGTTGGTGGGGGAGCATTTCCAACAGAGATTGATAATGAAATCGGTAACTACATTAGAGAAAAAGGCAATGAATATGGTACTACCACAGGTAGACCAAGAAGAATTGGATATTTAGATTTAGTCGTTTTAAAACACGCTAAAAGAGTTGGTGGACTTAAATATTTAGCAATTACTTTATTAGATGTATTAACTGGTGTTGATGATTTAAAAGTTTGCGTAGGTTATAAATTAGACGGAAAAGAAATTGACTATATTCCAAGTAATATAAAAGATTACGAAAGAGTAAAACCAATTTATAAAAAAGTAGAAGGTTGGAATGAAGATATTACTGGTGTAAGATCTTATGATGAATTACCTAAGGCAACTAAGAAGTATTTAGAATTCATTGAAGAGTTTTTGAATGTTGAAGTATTAATTTTTAGTATTGGACCAGATCGAAAACAAACAGTAATGAGAAAAAACATATTCTAATAACAAAAATGGCGAGATTTCGCCATTTTTATTATATGATAGATTAAGTTGTTTGTTTTTGTTAAAATTATAGTGAAAAAGGGATGATAATATATGAAAAAATATACAAAGTCTAATATTACAACATTAATATTAATGGTTATTGGTGCTTTAATTCATTTTGGATTTGTAAAAAAAGAAATATTTATTTATGAAGTATGGTTTTTTATGCCACTTATTCTTTTATTGGTGTTACTTCCTCTTATGATAATAGAAAAAAAATCATCCTTAAAAGTTTTTACGATTTTAAAGATGGTTTTATTAATGTTTTTTATTGTTTTATTAGGTTATATCTACATAGACGCAATAATTAATTATATTCCCAATATGCAAGACGTGTTTGATTTTTTCTATGGTGAAGGATGGCGAGTTGCGATATTTGTGATATTCTTTGTGATTCCTCTTGTGGTATTTATCGGAATTAGTGTTGGATATTTTTTGCCACTACTATTATTAATAATTGCATTTATAATGAATCTAATAGTCACTATTAAGCAAATAAAAGAACTAAAAAGAAGCAATACAGTCAATCTCAATTAAGACATCCTTAGGTAGTTTAGAAACTTCTAAAGCAACTCTCGCAGGTTTATGTGTTCCAAAAAAATCTTCGTAAGCCTTGTTCATAATACTAAAATCATTTAAATCTTTTAAGAAAACATGGCACTTAACAATATGTTCTTTTTTCATGCCTGCCTCATTTACAATATTTAAAAGATATTCTAAACACTTTTTAGTTGCCTCGTAAATATCATTAATAGGTGTGCCGGTATTTAAATCAATTGGTAGTTGTCCGGAAACATATAAGGTGTTATTTACTAAAACGCCTTGACTGTATGGTCCAATCGCTTTTGGTGCTTTGTTAGAATTAATAAACTTCATTGTAAAACCTCCCTTTTAATGATATTTTATCACAAAAAGTGTGATTTAACAAAAGAAAATAATAATGTGAAATCTTATAATTACGCCATTTTAAATAAAAAAGACTTGCAAAAAAACTTTAAAAAATATATCATATAAATACGAGGACAATTTTATCAAGATAGAAAAGGAGAAAATTTTAATGGAAAAAATTAATTTTGAAAGAAGTATTGTTGTAAAGAAAAAGACTTACACTTTAAGAGAGTTAGTGGATAAATTAGCTTCACTTCCAAGTGAAGTAGTTACGGAATTTTTTAGTTTAATAGGCTTAACAGTGCCAAGAAAACTAAGAATGCATGCGTTAAGAGAAACACTAAAGGAACACGTTTATAAGACGATTGAAGAAAGAGAATCTTTGGCAGATGAGTTAGGATATAGATTATCTTGGTTTAAAAGATATTCTGAACATCAACTTGAAAATTTACTTAAGTTTTATGATGATAAGAAGCTTAACCAAGAGTATGTAGAAAGACTATGGGTTTTATTAGTTGATTATCTTTTAGATAAAAAAGTATCTGAAGATGAATTTACTAACTTCATTAACAAAAAAGCTAAAAATGCGGATGATGTATTTACATATAATCAAAAGATCAATCCAATTTTCTATGATGAACCAAATGAAATTGATGGATTACACCCTGATATCTTTAGACCAGTTCTTTATAAGAGTTCAACACTAGTTGAAATTAGAGAAATTGGTAAGAAATATAGTGTTGATGTTCCAAGAAGGTTAAAGAAAAACGAATTAGCGGATATCATTATTGGTGAATTAAGAGAACGTGGTGAACATACTGAAGAATTAGAAGTTCATGTAAGAGGTCTCTCAATTATTATGATGCAAAGATTTGCAAAAGAAAAGGACATCAAAGCATCCACTGAACTAAACAAAGAAGAAATTATTGAATATATTTTAGCTAACGCAAAAGAAACTAAAGAAACATATTATCTTCCATCAGATAGTTCAATTTATGAACAAGAACTTAACGAACCAGTTTCTAAACCTGAACCTAAGAAAGAAGTTGTTGTAGAAGAGGTTAAAGAGGAAGTTATTGTAGAAGAAGTTGTTCCTGTAAAAGAAGAAGGATTAAGTAGCGCTGAACAAGCATTACTTTTAGAAGAAATTAAGAAACTTAATGCTGAAGTTTTACGTCTTCGTGGTGAAGTTAAAGATCTAAAGGCGGAAAGAGTTCTTGTAGAAGAAAAAGAATCTAATGAAGAAGAACCACTAGTTCACTATCATGAACATCATCATTATCACCATTATGATAATACAAGCGAAAGTTCTTTAGTTCGTAAAGAAGAACCTAAAAAAGAAGAAGCAAAAGAAGAATCAGGTGAAGTTATAGTAACTGAAGCTGAAAAGAAAAGAAAGCCTTTAATTTTAGCTCTTAATGTCGCAATTGTAGTAGCAGTTATAGTTTTAACGGTTATTCTATTAATTGTTCATAAAGTTATTGCGTTCTAATTTTAAAAAAATACAATAAAGAAACCAACTCATCTTGGTTTCTTTTTTGTTATTAAAAGGGTTTCATGAATTTTAATCTTGTATGCTATACAAAAATAAGATATAATATGATTATTCAATAAGTGAACAAAGGATGTGATCTGTTGGAATACTCATTTTATAAAGCA
Organism: Acholeplasmatales bacterium; assembly: GCA_050949105.1. GTDB lineage: Bacteria > Bacillota_I > Bacilli_A > Acholeplasmatales > UBA5453 > DUQU01. Next base: position 28,533 of record JBMNFC010000008.1, on the reverse strand, counting down.
ACACCTCTTTACAAAGAGTTGCAAATATTAGATTTAATAGAAAAGAATAAAAACATCACTCAAAGGCAAATGAGTGATGTTTTAGGGTCAAGTGTCGCAATGACAAACAATTATCTTAGTGAAATTGAAGAAAGAGGATTGTTGGAAAGAGAATATATTTCTACAAAAGAAGTCATTTATCATATAACTGACAAAGGCAAAGAAAGAAGAAAACACCTGAGTGTTATTTATTTGAGTCAAAGTCAAAAAATGTATGACGGAGCTAAAGAAGAATTATTAAAATTTGTAGAAGATATTAAGAAAAAAGGATTTAAAAAGATTTTATTATATGGCGCAGGAGAAGTGGCGGAAATCTTTTTAAATGCGATTAAAGATGAAATAGAAGTATTAGCTGTAATTGACGATGATCATGACAAGCAAGGGAAAAAATTAGTTAACAAATTAATCATCTCGCGAGATGAAATAGTTAGTTATAAATATGATGGAATACTAATATCTAGTTATGGACATCAAAAATTAATTAACCAAAAAATAAAAGAACTAAATATTCCTAAAGAAAAAATAATTACATTTTTTGGAGAACTTTATGATTTATAGTGGATTTAAACGAATAATGGATTTTTTTCTTTCTTTAGTAGGAATAATTTTATTATTACCATTATTTATTATTCTCGCATTATTGATAAAATTAACTAGCAAGGGTCCAATATTTTTTAAACAAAAAAGGATTGGTAAAAAGAAAAAGCTATTCACATTGCTAAAATTTAGAACCATGAGAATAGACACTCCAAAAGATACACCCACTCATATGCTAGAAAACCCTCAACAGTGGATTACAAAAATAGGTAGATTTTTAAGAAAAACAAGTTTAGATGAACTTCCTCAAATATTTAACATTTTTGTTGGACAAATGTCTATTGTTGGGCCAAGACCGGCACTTTGGAATCAAGATGATTTAATAGAAGAAAGAGATAAATATAAGGCAAATAATATTCGTCCTGGTCTTACGGGTTATGCTCAAATACATGGTAGGGATGAACTACCAATTGTTGACAAAGCAAAACTAGATGGGTATTATATGGAAAACTTTGGAATGTGGCTTGATATAAAAATATTTTTTGGAACAATAAAAAGTATATTTAAATCTGATGGTGTTGTTGAAGGTGGAACAGGAACCTTAGAAAAGAAAGAAAAACAATCAAATTTATAAACATAAAACAATTAAAATGAGGTGAAAAACATGAAAATAACAGTCGTAGGAACGGGTTATGTGGGATTATCTAATGCGGTTTTATTGAGTCAAAAAAATAATGTTGTAGCATTGGATATCTTAGAATCAAAAGTAGAATTAATTAACAATCGAATTTCTCCAATTTCAGATAAAGAAATTGAGGACTTTTTCGCAAATAAAAACCTTTCTTTACTTGCGACAACAGACAAAAAAACAGCCTATCAAGGTTCGGATTATATAATAATATCAACACCAACAGATTATGATCCGAAAAAAAATTTTTTTGATACATCAACTGTTGATTCCACAATTGCTGACGTTGAAAAATATAATCCCAAAGCAGTTATCATAATAAAATCAACTATTCCGGTTGGTTATACGGAACAAAAAAGAAAAAAATATCCTAACTTAAAAATAATTTTTTCGCCAGAATTTTTAAGAGAAGGAAAAGCTCTTTATGATAATTTGTATCCATCAAGAATTGTGGTTGGTGATCATTCCAAAGAAGCGGAAGTTTTTTCGAAATTATTAATTGAAGGTGCTAAAAAAGAAAACATCCCTGTTTTATTTACTAATCCGACAGAAGCGGAAGCTATTAAACTATTTTCTAATACATATTTAGCGTTAAGAGTTGCATACTTCAATGAACTTGATACTTATGCTGAAATAAGAGGATTAGATACAAAAGAGATTATCAAAGGAGTTAGTTTAGATCCAAGAATAGGAGATTATTACAATAACCCATCTTTTGGATATGGTGGATATTGTCTTCCAAAAGATACAAAACAATTGCTTGCAAACTATAAAAATGTTCCTCAAAACATGATTTCTGCAGTCGTCGAATCAAATCGGACAAGAAAAGATCATATTGCAGAAATGATTATTGAAAAAAAACCTAAAATAGTGGGAATATTTAGATTGATAATGAAAAGTGATTCAGATAACTTTCGTCATTCTTCTATACAAGGAGTGATGAAGAGAATTAAGGCAAAAGGAATTGAGGTTGTTGTATATGAACCAGTTCTAAAGGAAGAAAGCTTTTTTGGTTCTAAAGTAATAAAAGATGTGAATGAGTTTAAAAAAATATCAGATGTAATAGTAGCTAATAGATTTTTCAAAGAATTAGAAGATGTTAGCGAAAAAGTTTATACAAGAGACTTATTTAATAGGGATTAGAACAAAATACTAAAAATAAAATAATGTTTGAGTAAACATTTATTTGGCTAACTTTTGGTTTAAGAAAGAGGGAACATAATGGACAAAACAAACACCCCCAAAGTATGCATTATATCAACAGTAAATTTAATGCATATGACACTTTCAAGTTTGTACACAAACTATTTTCAAAAAAATGATATACCTTATGATATTATCTATATTGATAAATATGGAATAGATGAGTTTACCGATGCAGCTAATATTTATAAATATCGTGTAAAAAACAGAAAATCTAAAGTTTTAAAAATTTTTAATGTTTTGCGTTTTGTATCTTTTGCAAAGAAATTAATTTATAAAAACGATTATGATTTGTTAATTGTTTGGAATGAGTTAACAGCTGTACTTATGAGTAATTTTCTCGCAAAAAAATATAAAAATAAATATGTTATAAACATTAGAGATTATGGATTTAACGATTTACCTATTATTAAAAAGCGCACACAAAAGGTAATAGAGGCTTCATCATTTACAATGATATCTTCTAATAGATTTATGGAATTTCTTCCTAAAATAGACAAATATTTGTTTGTGCATAGTTATAACGAGGAAATTTTTAAAAATATAGATTTTAAGTATAGGAAAAAAGACAAAAATCAAATTATAACAATCTTGTTTATAGGGAAAATGTCATATTTCAAAGAAGCAATAAATTTTATAGAAAAATTAGGAAACGACAATAGATTTAAACTTAAATTTGTTGGTGCTGGAACCGAATTACTTGAACCTTATATTATGAAAAATAAAATTAAAAACATTGAATTGATTGGAAAATTTAGTCCAAATGAAACAGCGAAATACTTGATAGAAGCTGACATTATTTATAATTTATATGGATTTGGAGCTAAAGATGTAGATACATTATTGTCAATCAAATTGTATTATGCAATATACCTAAATATGCCGATTTTAATTTATGACAACACTCACACTAATACATATGCAAAAAATGCGGGAATAAATATAACTATACCAAATAAAAAAATAATAAATTTAGCTGATATTATCTATGAAAAATATCAAACTTGGGATGAAAAAAAAGCTAAAGAAAAAAGTGCCGCTATTATGAAAGAGATTAAGGACAGCCATAATATGCTTTATAATAAGTTAGGAGAATTATTGAAAAAGGATAACATGAAGAATATTCATTGAGATATTTTTGTTTAATATATTAAAAAACTATATGCAGGGAATAAATGATGAAGGAGTGATTGGGTGAAAAAAGTAATGGTTGTCTTTGGAACACGTCCAGAAGCGATTAAGATGTGTCCGCTTGTTCTTGAATTAAAGACAAGAAAAAATTTAAAAACTATTGTTTGTGTAACAGGACAACATAGAGAAATGTTAGATATGGTTTTAAAAACATTTAATGTTATTCCTGATTATGATTTATCTATAATGAAAGAACGTCAAACTTTGTTTGATGTTACTATTAACATATTAGATAAGATGAGACATGTATTAGAAGAAGTGAAACCAGATGTTGTGTTAGTTCACGGGGACACATCAACAACATTTGTGACTGCGCTTGCTTGTTTTTATCTTCAAATTCCAGTAGGACATGTTGAGGCAGGATTAAGAACATATAATATTCAATCACCTTATCCTGAAGAATTTAATAGGCAAGCTGTAAGTATTATTTCTAATTATAACTTTGCGCCAACAGAATTATCTAAACAAAATCTTATTAAAGAAGGTAAAGATCCTAAAACGATTTATGTTACAGGAAATACTGTTATTGACGCATTTAAAACAACAGTTAGAGATAACTATACACACCCAATGCTAGAATGGGCTAAAGGTAGCAGATTGATAATGATTACAGCCCATAGAAGAGAAAATTTAGGAGAACCAATGGTTCACATGTTTAATGCAATTAAAAGAATAATGGATGAACATAAAGATATTAAAGCAATCTACCCAATTCATATGAATCCTAGAGTTAGAGAAACAGCAAATGCAATTTTATCGGGAAATGATAGAATTAAAATAATTGAGCCATTAGATGTTGTTGATTTCCATAACTTCTTAAATGCTTCATATTTAATTATTACTGATAGTGGTGGAATTCAAGAAGAAGCTCCTTCATTAGGAAAACCAGTACTAGTAATGAGAGACACGACAGAAAGACCAGAAGGAATCAAAGCTGGAACACTTAAATTAGTTGGAACAAATGAAGAAACAATATATAAAGCATTTAAACAATTGCTGGTAGATAAAAAAGAATATGAAAAAATGGCTAAAGCAAGCAACCCATATGGAGATGGGCTTGCGAGTAAGAGAATAGCAGACATTTTAGAGAAAGAATAAAAAAACATTAAAAGATGGGTTATTATCCCATCTTTTTTTAATATAAGGTATAATAAAAATAAGAACAAACAAAAGGGAGTGAAGTATATGAATGAAATTAAATGTCCAGGGTGTGGTAAGGTATTTAAAGTGGATGAATCAGATTATCTAAATATTGTTAGTCAAGTTAGAAATAATGAGTTTGAAAAAGAAATTCATAGTAGATTAGAGGCGCTTTCCAAGAAGCAAGAAAGTGAGCATTTACTTTCTAAAGAAAAAATGGAAAACGCCCACAATATCGAATTATCCAAGAAAGATGAAGTGATTAATTCTCTTAGATTAAAACTAGAAGGCTTTGGTAAAGAAAAAGAATTAGAGTTTGTTAAAAAGGAACAACAAAAAGAAAAAGAACACTCTATGGAATTATCTATTAAAAATGAAGAACTTTTATCTTTACAAGAAAAACTTAGAGATTTCCAACAAAATAAAACATTAGAAATTACTAATCTTAAAAATGAAATGGAATTAGCTAAACGTGAGTTTGAATTAGAAAAGACAAACCTTAAAAGAGAACATGATATTATCTTAAAAGAAAAAGATACAGAGATTACTTTATATAAAGACTTTAAAGCTCGCCAATCAACGAAAATGATTGGGGAGTCTTTAGAACAACACTGTGAATATGAATTTAATAATATTAGAACCACTGCTTTTCCTAACGCAAAATTCTATAAAGATACAATTCCTGTAGGTGGTTCTAAAGGAGACTTTATCTTTAAAGAAGAAGATGAGTTTGGTAATGAAATATTAAGTATTATGTTTGAGATGAAAAATGAGGCAGATACTACGGCTACTAAAAAGAAGAATGAAGACTTCTTTAAAGAATTAGATAAAGATAGAAATAATAAGAATTGTGAATATGCAGTATTAGTTTCTTTATTAGAAAGTGATAATGAACTATATAATAATGGAATTGTTGATGTTAGTTATCATTATCCTAAAATGTATGTAGTAAGACCACAATTCTTTATTCCAATAATTTCATTATTAAGAAATGCATCATTAAACGCCCTTAAATATAAACAAGAGCTTAATTTAATGAAAACTCAAAATATTGATATTACAAACTTTGAAAGTGAACTAGATGCATTTAAAAAAGCGTTTGGAAGAAATTATGAGCTTGCGAGTAGACGTTTTAAAGAAGCTATTGATGGAATTGATAAAACTATTGCTCAACTTCAAAAAACAAAAGATGCTTTATTATCAAGTGAGAATAACTTAAGGTTAGCTAATGATAAGGCAGAAGATTTAACAGTTAAAAAGTTAACTAGAAACAACCCCACAATGAAAGCTAAGTTTGATGCTTTAAAAGAATAATTTTAGAAATAAAAGTTACTATTATAGTAACTTTTATTTTAAAACAACCGTTAAATAAAAAAAAGATTGACCTAATAATTCTTTTATGATAAAATAAAATCAATAATTTAAAAGAGGTGACACTATTGAAAATTAATTATGAAAATAATCGCATAAAAAAGATTTTAGAAATTGATTTATTGCTCCAAAAAAATTTTCCTAATGAATATAAAACAATAAAGAATAGGTTAACTATGCTTAATGCTGTAAGCAATCTTTCACAAATTTCACATCTTCCGCCCTCGAGAAGGCATAAGTTAAAAGGTAATCTTGGTGAATGCTGGGCAGTAGATGTTTCTAATAAAAAAAGGCTGATATTTAAATCGCTTATTGAAGGACTAAACCCTTTGAAAATCACTGAGATTATTATCATAGGAATAGAAGACTATCACTAAAAAGGAGGAAAAAATGATTAGTTATTTGGTTTCAACAGGAACAATATTGAAAGAATATTTAGAAGTAAGAAATGTAACACAAAAAGAATTAGCGAACGAAACGGGTTATAGTGAAAAACATATATCTAACATCATTAGCGGAAAGGCCAAAGTGACTGATGAGTTTGCATATAAATTAGAAAAAGTTTTCCCAGATGTTAAAGCTGAATTTTGGTTAAGAATTGAAGGAGAATATAGATTAAACTTATTGAGAGCAGAAGCCAAGAAAAAAGAATTTGAAAATTTAGATTTAAAAACAATATCAAAAGAGTATCAATTTGATTATGTATTTAAAGGTCTTAATTATTCAATCGAGAAAAAAGCTGATGAAATGTTGAAATTATTAGGAGTTAACAACTTTGAAGTAGCGAATGAAAGTGCGGTAAAACAAAAACAATTGGTATCTTTTTTTCATGATGGAGGAAATCCCAAAGCTCAATTGGTTTGGATAAAACTTTGTGAGAATGAATTTGATATTCAGAATGATATTAGATCAATAAAAGAATTTAATAAGGAGTTATTAGTAAATCAATTGAAAACCTTAAAAAAAATAATTAATACTATAGATTATGAATTTATGATCAATAATGTTAGAAGGTTTTTAAACAACTTTGGAATAGGTTTAGTTATTATGGAGGCTGTGCCAACATCTTTAATTAGAGGCGCTGCAACAGTGGTTGATGGGATACCGGCAATATTTATGAGCACGCGATATAAAAGATTAGATAGTTTTTATTTTACATTATTTCATGAGATAAAACACATAATAGAAGATGATATATATAAAGGGGGTTATTTAGAAATAACATACGAGAAAGATGAAAGAGAAATATTATCTCATGATTTTGCTAGAAAGTATTTGATTGATGAGAAAGAATTTAAAGAGTTTTTAGAAAAAAGAAACGAGATAGAAAGCAAAGATATTATTGCTTTCGCAAACAGCCAAGGTGTTGTTGTAGATATTATTATTGGATTTTTAGAAAGAGCTATGGAACACGAATTTGGAACACCAATATATGGAAAGTTTCAAAATTTAAGAACAAAAATTGAATAAAGAAGGAGGTGAAAATATAATGTATTATCCAATGTTTAAAAATAGAATGTATGAAAATAAGGTTATTAGAGAAAACAAAAGTGTTTTTAGGGGAGGATTCATTACCCCTATCATTGAAATAATTGAACTTAAACATGACATTGAAACAATAATAAAAAGATACGATGAAGATATTGTTGGCAGATATTTTATTGATTTCTTTACGTTTTCTTTTACGGACTATTTACGCTTTACTCCTAAAAAGGTAACGTTTCCTTTAAATATAAGGGATGAAAGAAAGTATAAATACATAGATTTACTTATAAAAACAACAAAGAGTGAAAAAGCAATACCAATAATATCAATTAAACAAGGCCGTCCTTTTATTTTAAACAAAGAAAAAATTGTTGAAACAATAAAAACACTGCAAGAAAAAAAAGATAGCATTGCAATAAGGATAGAAGGTAGATATTATGATGAATATTTTGATATTATTCATAGTCTGTTAAGGCAAAACGATTATTTTATGTTTGACATAGGAAACAGTAGTATGGATTCTTTTATATTACAATTAAGTGATTTTTCAAGCAAAAACCATATTTATAAAACAATTTTATTAAATTCGCCTAGATTAGAAAATTTAAATAATGGCGATTATGAAAATGAACAATATACTCAACTAATTGATAATAGTGTTGCGAAAGAATATATGAAATATTTCTTTGATGGATTTGGTGATTATGCAGGTTTAAAAGATGAATTACCAACAGATGGAGGAAGCGGAAAAGGAGCAGCATTAATTCTTATGTATAATCACGAAAAAAATAAATTTTTTAGCATAGTGAATAAATCAACTGATGATGGTTTAAAAGGTTACGAAAATTTTGTTTATAAGAGAGTAATTGAGCATAGAAATAGATTAGATTCTAACGGAGATTGTTTAGCATATAAATATATAGATAAAAATATAGGCCCAGGTAAAGGTTATGGAAATTGGGCTATTTGGAAATATATTTTAATGTTAAGAACATTGTCTGAAATGAAAAAGGTTTACAAGTGAAATTACCTGTAAACCAGTTCATAGGATATATTATTTTTGAAAAACCACTGATAATCTAGCATATAAAAGTTATCACGATTTTTATGTAAAAACAACCACTGTTCTTGATATTTATCTTTAATGTAAGTTTTAAATAAAGTGTTTATTTTTTGAGCAGTATAATTAGATAAAATGTTATCAATTATCTCTTTTTTTGAAGTGCCATCTAAAGTGTTTAACCTAAACAGCTTTAGAAGATCTTTTTTAGCAATTTGCTCTAATTGAGCTTTAGGATTAATATTATTGTTGATGGAGGGTTTTCTAACTCTCTTAAAGGAGACATTTCCTAATCTATTTTTATAATATGTTAAAATCCCTATGTTTTTTGGAATATTTATGAGCGAAACATCGTTTCTTTCTTTTGGGATTATAATGTTCACATAATCATATAATAATAAATAATCACTTAGTTGATCTTCTAACCTATAGAATGTATCATATATTGTTTTTATTTCAAAGATTTCGCTGTGTCCATTTACCATACATATGTCAGCTCTACTATCAGAAGAATTTAATTCAAAAATCGTTATTGTATTGGTAGGAGATTTATTAAATGAGAAAACTTCTACAAAGCGAGATTTTATAACTGTTTCATTTAAAAAACCAGATGAAATTGATTCATTATAAATTAATCTAATGTTTTTATTAGGATCTGGATGGTTATATGTTATATCAATGTAATCAAACTTTAATTCATTATTTGATTTTAAAGGAGAATAAGTATAAAAAAGCCTTTTTAATTGTTCAACATTATTCATACTAATCCCCCCTATTTTCAACTTAATGAAATTTTATCATAAAAAACTGTAAAAATCAAAATAAAAACGGATGTTATTTATGTGTGTTTCAATCATTTTTGTCTTTTTTGAAAATTTGTGGTAATGGGAAAATAAACCACCTAGTTTATAAGCCCATAGAGCCTTTTTATTAACTAGGAAAGCGTATTTTTTAATAAATATTTTTAAAAGAATATTATTTCAACACTAAAAATCTTTTGTTAAAAAATATTTTAATGTGTTTTATGGACTTTTATTTTTTTCATTAACATTTGTGTAAAATATTCATTTAAATAAACATGATCACAAGCTTTGGCAGATTCACTAAGTCTAACCTTGTAGTTATATTTGAAATAAATATCTTCCACACTTAAAGCATATAATTTATCGAATAATATAAAAAAGACACATAAATTTGCGTTATAGGTCAGATATGACTTTAATTTTTTGTTCTAATTATCACGAAAAATCATTTTACTTGTTGACATAACTTATTTCTTTTGCTATAATGAAATCGAAAAAAAGGAGGAAATTAAATGAATTATGATTTTGATTGGAATTATGTTAAAGCGGGATCTCCTTATGTTACAATTTCATCATTGGCCATATCATTTAATAGCTTGGCTATAAAACAATTAGGAAGTCCCGAGCGTGTTAAAATAGGTTTTGATGAAGAAAATATAGTTATTGCAATTAAAAGTGTAGAACAAAAAGAGTTTAGCAGTGAAACATATTTGTTTTCGCCAAGAACAAACAAAGATGGATGGATTAGAATAGGATGTAAAGAATTTATTAAAAGATTAGAGAAATTATCTGGATACGATTTTTCGAAAGCGAAAAGATTTTCAACAGAGAAGCTAAAAGATGACATGATTATAATAAAAATTTTAAAACAACAATAAAACAACAACAAGATAAAAACTAAATCATTTGGGTCAAATCAGAAATATATATAATTCAGTAAATATATTATCAAAAGACAAAATCTACAAAAATAAACTGGATAATAACAATATCCCAATTTAAAAATGAAGAAATTATAATTGTGGGGAATAAAAAGTTAGAATGTCATAAAAAATAACAAAAAATTATTGTTTTTTGAAAAAACATGATATAATGTTAGTGATAAAGCTCCCCACACCTCTCGAAGAAGTGCATCCAGGGGAGATTTTTATATGTATGGAGATAAAGGATAGTATTTCAAAAAAAAGTGTTGAAGGGAAGTTTTTTAAATGGAGGTAAAGCCGCCAACTACAATTGAAGAACAAATTGAAAAACTAAAAAAAAGAGGCTGTGCGATAAAAAGTGAAAAAAAAGCAAAGCGTTTTTTAAGAGAGGTAAATTACTACAGAGTTACAGGATTGTTAGTTCCATTTAAAAAAAGAGATAACGAAACTTATCAAGACGGATTAACAATGGAGAGAATAATAAGAATATGTGCTTTTGATAGAAAATTAAGAAATTTATTATTGTATGCTCTAGATTTTATTGAAATAGAATTACGCGCCAAAATTGCCTATAATTTTTCTCACAAATACGGTAGTCTAGGTTATTTGGATGAAAAAAATTTTTATTTTAGAAAACCTAGTTTAAGGGATGAGCATTTTAAGACAATTGATAAATATAAGGAAAGAAACCAAAGAGATGTTAGAATTGTTCATCATGAAACTAATTATAACGGAAATATTCCCTTGTGGGTAATAATTGAATTTTTTTCTCTCAGTGCTCTTTCTAAGTTTTATTCAAATATGATAACTAGAGACAAAAAACAACTTTCCCAAAAATACAGTCTAAATCATGAAGTTTTAAAATCATGGCTTTATTGTTTGTCTGATTTAAGAAACACATGTGCTCATCAAGATTTATTGTACAATAAAACATTTGTGGGAACACCATTAACTCCAAAATCAAGTGGTTACGTATTTGAAAACAATACATTTGACTATATACTGCTAGTCAAGGGAGTTTTAAAGTTAAAAAGTGTTTGGAAAAAAGAAATATTACCATCTTTAATTAAACTAATGAAAGAATATATTGATGTTGTAGAATTATCACATTTAGGATTTCCATCAAATTGGGAAGATATTTTAAATAAGATTTGACCAATGAAAAAACGAAACAGATAATAGGTATAACTGAAATAAAACAAAAATTCATAAAAAACGGGTTATTCAAGGATGAATAACAAAATACTTGAGGTCACGATTTGTGGCCTCAAATGTTATAATTAAATATATGAGGAAGATTATTTTTTATTTAGACAAAAATAAAATGGCATATAAAACTACCACAATAGAAAATATTGTTTTTGATGAGTCACTAATAAAATATTGTGAGAAAAATATTTGTGGGTTATATAAGAAAACTTGGGTTTGTTCACCTGAGGCACGAAATCACTACAAGCTAGATAGAATAAAAAACTCTAAGGAAATAATAATCTTTAGTAGGATATATAAATTAAAAGACCCATCTAATGCAGATGAAGAAATAAAAGATTTCAAAGCATTATTAAAAAGATTTAAAAAATTAACTTCTAAAAATGATTTACTTTTTGGCATAGGCGGATGTGAAATTTGTGGTGTTTGCACGTATCCAAATAATGCTTGTCGATATCCAAATAAAACAATTTTCCCGTTATCAATAATAGGAATTGATGTATTAAAGACGGCCACAAAAAACAAGCTTAAATATGATAATGGCCCTAATACTACAACTCTTTTTGGAATGTTATTTATAAATGTTAAATAATAAAATATGTGCATCTTGCACATGTTTTTTTTATTAGAAATAAAATATACTTAATCTGTTGACAATCAAAAAATAAATATAATAAAAGGAGTGATTTTATGGCAACACTTAAATTAAAAAACATCAACAAGATTTATCCTAATGGTGTACAAGCCGTCTTCGATTTCAACTTAGATATCGCAGATAGAGAGTTTGTAGTATTAGTAGGACCTTCAGGATGCGGAAAATCAACCACATTAAGAATGGTAGCGGGATTAGAAGAAATTACATCAGGTGATTTATACATTGATGATCTAAGAGTAAATGATGTCGCACCAAAAGATAGAAATATCGCGATGGTTTTCCAATCATATGCGTTATATCCACATATGACAGTATATGATAATATGGCATTTGGCTTAAAGATTAGAAAAATGCCTAAAGCTGAAATTGATGAAAAGGTTAAAGAAGCTGCGGGAATTTTAGGATTAATGCCTTATCTTGACAGAAAACCTAAGGCTTTATCAGGTGGACAACGTCAAAGAGTGGCACTTGGACGTGCAATCGTAAGAAACGCTAAAGTTTTCTTAATGGACGAACCTTTATCAAACTTAGACGCGAAACTAAGAGTTCAAATGCGTGGTGAGTTAATTAAACTACACAATAGATTAAACACAACTACAATTTATGTTACTCACGACCAAATTGAAGCGATGACAATGGCTTCAAGAATCGTAGTTATGAAAGACGGATACATTCAACAAGTAGGAGCTCCTAAAGAAATTTACGATAATCCAATTAATATTTTCGTCGGTGGCTTTATTGGTACTCCACCAATGAACTTTGTTGAAGGTGTTGTTAATAACGATGGTTATTTTGTTTCTGGAAAATATAAGATTAAAGTTCCAGAAGGAAAATTAGCGATTATTAAACAAAATAGATTCTTCGGCAAACCTATTACAATGGGTATTAGACCAGAAGATATTCATGATGATCCAATTGTTTTCAAAACATATCCAGAAAGTGTTGTAAAAGTTGAAGTTGACGTTGCGGAATTATTAGGTGCAGAAACAAATATTTACACAAATATTAATGGTTTTTCGGTATGTGCGAGTGTTAACGCGAGAGCGGACATTCATATTGGTGATATGGTTGAACTAGCACTTGATATGAATAAATCACACTTCTTTGACCCTGAAAGTGAATTTAGATTAGTTTATGACCAAAACCTTCCACCTGAAGGCGAAGCTAAGAAAGAAGTTAAAAAAGTCGCTCCTAAAAAGGAAGAAGTTGTAGAAGAAGTTAAAGAAGAACCTGCAAAAGAAGCAGCTCCAGCAAAAGAAAAAAAGGTAGAACCAAAGAAAGAAGAAAAGAAACCAGAGCCTAAAAAAGAGGTTCCAAAAAAAAAAATAAAGAGCTAGAAGAATTAGATGAAGAAACACTAAAAGGTGTTGAAGAGTCTGATGAAGATGATGATTCAGTAGATGTTGAAAAAGAAGATAAAGACAACTTTGTTTATCATATTAGTTTAGTAAAAGATGAATCATCACCACACTATGGTTCTTGGAAAGTAAGAAGATCAGGTTCTAAAAAAACAATTAGACACTATAAAACTCAAAAAGAAGCTATTGAAGCGGCGAAGAAATTTGCGGATAGTAATGAAACAAGAATAGTTATTCATAAAAGAGATGGCCGCATAAGAAAACAAAATTATTAATAACGAAACCTCCAAATAGGTATTAGCCTTTTTGGAGGTTTTTTATAGACAAAAATTATTAAAAATGAGGAGGAATTATGACAGTACAAATAGAATGTTTTTCTGGCAAAAATGTTATTAATGATGCGAATAAATGGTTATCTAAAAACAAAGACCTTAAAATTAGAGATGTTAGAATTGAAACAAGTTTTTCAGGTGTATTGGTTTATATAGTGTATGAATATTAAAAATTATAAAAATGAAGGAATATATATTTAGAGTTTTTTTATAATGAATAAGAAAACATGTTATACTATAAGAGAATAGTATAAATTACTTTTATGGAGGAAAATTTAATGAAAACAGACTTAGAAATTACACAAGAAAGCGTTAGTAAACCGATTAAAACAATTACTAAAAAACTAGGAATAAAAGATAGTGAAATTAATCTTTATGGCAATGATATTGCCAAGATAGATTTATCTTTACTAGAAAGATTAAAGAATAAAAATGATGGCAAACTTATTTTAGTTACCGCAATTACACCAACACCTTCGGGTGAAGGTAAAACAACAATTTCTATTGGTTTAACTGATGGCTTACAAGCAATTGGAAAGAATGTAGTTTCTGCATTAAGAGAACCATCGCTTGGACCAGTTTTAGGAATGAAAGGCGGGGCAACTGGTGGTGGACGCGCTCAAATTAATCCAAGAGAAAAGATTAATTTACACTTTACAGGGGACCTACACGCAGTTACTACTGCTCATAATTTCTTAAGTGCGGCAATTGATAATCACTTAAATTTTGGCAATAGATTAAATTTAGATGAGATGAGAATTGTTTGGCCAAGAACGCTTGATTTAAATGATAGAGCTTTAAGAGATATTACTACTGAATATAGAAAAGATAATTTTATTATTACCGCCGCTAGTGAAGTTATGGCAATATTAGCTTTAGCGACAGGTTACGAAGATTTAAAAAGAAGACTTAATAATATTTTAATTGCTTATGATAAAGATGGTAATGAAGTTTATGCATCAAGTTTAAATGTGACTGACTCATTAGTTATCTTACTTAAAGAAGCACTAAAACCTAATTTAGTTCAAACATTAGAACATGCCCCGGTATTTGTTCATGGGGGACCATTTGCGAATATCGCTCATGGTTGTAACTCTGTTTTAGCTACAAATATGGCTTTAAAGTTAGGTGATTATGTTGTTACAGAAGCTGGATTTGGTGCTGATTTAGGAGCTGAGAAGTTTTTAGATATTAAAATGCGCATGTTAAATAAACATCCAAACGTGATTGTGATAGTAGCGACATTAAGAGCGTTAAGATATCACGGTTTTGAAGATGAAGGGAAGAATCATATTGAATCATTAAAAGAAGGATTAGCTAATATTACTCGCCACGCAAACAACATCAAGAAGTTTGGAATACCTTATATTATCGCGATTAATCACTTTGCGAATGATGATAAAGAGGAAGTTGATTTACTAATTAAATGGGCAAAAGAAAACAACCATCCAGTATCATTTGTAGATAGTTTTTTAGAAGGTTCAAAAGGAGCAATTGACCTAGCGAATAAAGTTGTTGAACTTGCAGAAAAGAAAACAAACTTTAAATATACATATGATTTAAAAGATGATTTATACACTAAAGTTCATAAGATAGCGACATCTATTTATGGAGCAAGCAGTGTTAAATATTCAAGCGAGGCAAAAGAAAAATTAGATTTACTCAATAAGAAATATGCTAATATGCCTGTTTGTATCGCAAAGACTCCGCTATCATTTTCTAACATGGCTAAGAAAAGGGGATCAATTTATGAGTTTGACCTTTCAATTAGTGATGCAAGAGTTTCAAGAGGAGCGGGCTTTGTGGTTGTGTTAACTAAAGGAATTATTACAATGCCAGGCCTACCTGAAATACCTAATGCAGAAAAAATGTTTATTGATGAAAAAGGAAAGATTAAAGGGAGACTATAAAAAATGTTATTAGATGGTAAGTTGGTTTCAAGAGAGTATGAAGAAAAACTAAAATTAAAAGTTGACAAATTAACAAAAAAATATCACCGTCCTCCTTGTTTGGTAGTTATTTTAGTTGGTGAAAATCCTGCTTCAATGTCTTATGTTAAATCAAAAGAAAAAGCAAGCAAAAGAGTAGGAATTAACGGAACAACTTTAAGATTAAGCGAAGATATTAAAGAAGAAGAATTACTAGAAATTATTGATAAACTAAATAAAGATGATAGTGTTGATGGAATGATTGTTCAATTACCTCTTCCTAAGCATATTAATAAAGATAAAGTTTTAAATAGAGTTCTTCCAGAAAAAGACGTTGATGGGTTATCTTTATTAAACGCAGGAAAACTAGCAAGCCGTCAAAAATCACTACAACCAGCAACCCCTAAAGGAATTATGATGTTACTTGATTATTATAAAATTCCAATTAAAGGAAAACACGCAGTTATTGTTGGGGCATCTAATTTAGTAGGAGCACCAATGGCAAGACTATTACTCCATAGAGACGCAACAGTAACAGTATGTCATATTCACACAAAAGATTTAACATTCCATACTAAACAAGCCGATATTTTAGTTGTCGCAACCGGTGTAATTAATTTAATTAATGGTGATATGATTAAAGAAGGTGCAGTAGTAGTAGATGTTGGAATTAATAGATTGGATGGTAAAATTGTTGGTGATGTTAACTTTGAATCATGTGAACATAAAGCATCCTACATCACACCAGTTCCTGGTGGCGTAGGTCCAATGACTATTAATGCATTAATGCATAATGTGATTGAAGCATTTGAGGAGAAATATGATCGATAGATATACAAGAAAACCATTAAAAGAAGTATGGAGTGAAGAAAATAAATTCGCAAAAATGCTTCAAGTTGAAATTGCCGCAAGCCGAGCTTGGTGTCGTTTTGGCTTGTTTAGTGAAGATGTATTTGAAGAAATTAAACAAGCAACTTTCGATATCAATGAAATAAAAGAATTAGAAAAAACCACTAAACATGATATTATCGCTTTTACAAGAAACTTAAGTGAAAGAATGCATAGTGATGCAAAAAAATATATTCATTATGGTCTAACTTCTACAGATGTTGTTGATACGACAAATGGTCTTTTATTAAAAGAAGCGAATAATTATATAGAAGAAGGCATTATAGATGTAATGGATATCTTAAAGGGTTTAGCTTTAGAATATAAATACACATTATGCATGGGAAGAACTCATGGAATGCATGCCGATTTAACTTCTTTTGGACTTAAATTTTTACTATTCTATGACGAATTTAAAAGACATTTAGAGAGATTTAAGAAGGCAAGAAGTGAAGTAGAAGTTGGTCTTATTAGTGGAGCGGTTGGTAATTATGCCAATGTTGATCCATTTATTGAAAAAGAAACTTTAAAGATATTAGGTTTAAATAAAGTTAATATTACTACTCAAGTTTTACCAAGAGATTTGTATGCAAATTATATTCATACGCTTGCGTTAATTGGAACAACTTTAGAAAAAATTGCCACTGAAATAAGACACTTATCAAGAACTGAAGTTGCAGAGTTAAGGGAAGGTTTTTCTAAGGGACAAAAAGGTTCGAGTGCGATGCCTCAAAAGAAAAACCCTATCGCAAGTGAAAATATCACAGGACTTGCAAGAGTCTTAAGAAGTTATATAATGCCTGCTTATGAAAACAATGTTTTATGGCATGAAAGAGACATTTCACATTCATCTGTTGAAAGAATTATTCTTGCGGATGCGACCACTTTAACTGATTATTTACTTGTAAGGATGTATAAAGTATTAGATGAATTGTATATCGATACAAACAGAATAAGTGAAAACATAAGTCTATCTTTTGATACTGTTTATGCTCAAAGATTTATGCATAAACTAATTAAAAAAGGAGCTACAAGAGAAGAAGCGTATGATGTTATTCAAGAGTTATCTAACTTAGCATATCAAGAAAAAACATCTTTAATTAGTTTGGCTAAAAAAGATGAATATATAATGTCATATTTATCAAATGAAGATATTGAATCTTGTATTTCAAAAGATTACTATTTAAAACATGTAGATTATATATACGATGAAGTTTTAAATGATTAGGCATAATAAAAGGGATGCGCAATCCCTTTTTATTTTACTCTTTTTTAAACATTCCTTTACTTAAGAATTTCATAATTTCTTCAGTTAAGTAATCAATGGTTTTAACATCAGCATTTTCATTAAATAAAACTTGTAAACCAACAAAGTTAGAAATTCCCATTAAAATATATGACACAGTTTCTAAATCAATATCGTTATAAATTTCATTATTTTTAACACCGCGTTTTAAACCTTTTACATAACGATTAGAGAAATCCACATAATAATCTTTAAACATATTAATATCAACATACATTGCTTCCCAAAAGATCTTATAAGAAATTGGATTTTTCATTGCATAAAGCAAGAAAGCTCTAATTCCCAATTTTTCTTCTTCATAACGATTTTTAGCCCCTTTAATGGCTTTTTTAATGGCTTTTTTTATTTCTTCACCATAAAAATCAATTAAATACATATACAAAGATCTTTTATCATTAAAATATAGATAAAAAGTACCTGTCGCAATTTTTGATTTTTCAATTATTTCATTAATTGATGTGCCAAAATATCCTGACTTTGAAAAAAGGTCTTCCCCCGTTTTAACAATTCTTTCAAAAGTCTTCTTTCCATCACATCTAACAGGAAGTCTGTAGCCTCTCATGTAATCACCATATTTAGTTTAGATTATTAAGTGTTGTTTGTCAAATGTAAGATTTAAGGTTTTTAACCAGTAAACAAAAAGGTTTTTTATATTAAAAAACAGTATTCAAAAAAGAAAAAGAAAAATATTTGACATGAAAACGATTTCATGATAAAATAATTACGTGCTAACACGAATAAATATTCATATAAGGAAAAAAGGAAGGAGATTATTTATGAGGAAAGTATATATAGTTGCGGCGAAAAGAACCGCAATTGGCTCTTTTTTAGGGACATTAAGTGGTGTTCATCCAGCAGAGTATGGTGCGAATACACTAAAAGTTATGTTAGAAGAGGTAAAAGTAGATCCAAGCAAACTTGATGAGGTTGTTGTTGGAAATATTTTACCAGCAGGTTTGGGACAGGGAATTGCAAGACAAGTAGCACTTAAGGCAGGTGTTCCTGTAGAAGTTTCAGCATATTCACTTAACATGGTTTGTGGAAGTGGAATGAAGGCAATTTTTAATGGTTATTCTAATATTAAATTAGGACTTCATGATTTAGTTGTTGCGGGTGGAGTTGAATCGATGTCAAATGCCCCTTATCTTTTATCAGCTCAATCACGTTCAGGATTTAAAATGGGGGATAAACAGTTAGTTGACCATATGATTACTGATGCATTAACAGATGTATTTAATAATTATCATATGGGTGTTACTGCAGAAAACATTGTTTCTAAATATGGACTATCAAGAGAAGAACAAGATGAGTTTGCGATTACATCACAACTTCGTGCAATTAAAGCTGTTGATTCTGGAGTATTTAAAGAAGAAATTGTTCCTTACGTAATTAAATCACGTCGTGGAGATACTGTATTTGAAAATGATGAATATCCAAATAGAACAACATCATTAGAAAAACTTGCAGCATTAAGACCAGCATTTACTAAAGATGGTTCAGTAACTGCAGGGAATGCATCTGGAATTAATGATGGCGCAAGCTTTGTTTTACTTGCGAGTGAAGAAGCAGTTAAAAAATATAATTTAAAACCACTTGTTGAGATTGTTTCTGTTGGTCAAGGTGGGGTTGATCCATCAGTAATGGGTCTTGGTCCAGTACCAGCAGTGAGAAATGCTTTAAAGATGGCTAATTTAAAATTAACAGACATTGATGTATTTGAATTAAATGAAGCATTTGCAGCACAATCACTTGGAGTTTTAAGAGAATTAACTAAAGAACATGGCGTTTCTAAAGAATACATGCTTGAAAGAACTAACGTTAATGGCGGTGCAATTGCGTTAGGTCATCCAGTTGGAGCGAGTGGTAATAGAATTGTTGTTACATTAGTACACGAAATGTTAAGAAGTAACAAAAAATTAGGTTTAGCTAGTTTATGTATTGGTGGCGGAATGGGTACCGCTTTAATATTAAAAAAAATATAAGATAAAAAAAGGAAGGTAAAAAAACATGAAAAGATTACAAGGAAAAGTTGCGGTAGTAACTGGTGGAGCTAAAGGAATCGGAGAAGCTATCGCAAGATTATTTGCACAAGAAGGCGCAACAGTTATTGCAGCTGATATGGGCAAACTAGAGTATGAATGCAAAGGCGTTCATGGTTATGAATTAAACGTAACTGACGTAGCAGGTGTAAGTAAGTTTTTTGAAGAAACAGTTCAAAAATACGGAAGAATTGACATTTTAGTTAATAATGCTGGTATCACAAGAGATGCGATGACTAGAAAAATGACTGATGAACAATGGGATTTAGTTATGAATGTTAACTTAAAAGGTGTTTTCAATTTAACTAGATTAATTGGACCTCATATGGAAGAAATGGGTGGCGGTTCAATTATTAATATTGCATCAGTTGTTGGTGAATTTGGTAATATTGGTCAAGCTAACTATTCAGCAAGTAAAGCTGGTGTTATTGGTGTTTCAAAAACATGGGCAAAAGAATTCGCAAGAAAAGGCGTTCCTGTTAGAGTTAATTCAATCGCTCCAGGTTATATCATGACTGATATGATGAAAACTGTACCACAAGATTTATTAGAAAAATTTGCGAAATTAACAATGTTAGGAAGACTTGGTCAACCAGTTGAGATTGCTAATGCAGCATTATTCTTAGCATCTGATGAATCAAGTTATGTTACAGGTCATAATTTATCAGTTAATGGTGGAATGAGATTATAATAATACTTAAAAGAAAAAAGGAGATTTTATGAAAAAACCAGTCATTGGGATTAGATCAGTTGGGATTTATTTACCTAAGAAGAAAATGACTGCTAAAGAAATAAGTGAAGCGACAAATGGTTTTTGGACAGAAGAAGCTGTTATTGATAAATTAGGGATAAAACAAAAATATATGCCTGGTGATGCGAGTGTAGATGGTTCTCAAGAAATGAGTGCTAAAGCAGCTAAAAAGGCAATTAAGAATGCGGGAATTGATCCTAAAGAAATTGATGTAATTTTAGATATTACTGAAGAATGGAAAGAATATCCTCTAACAACATCAGCATTATATGTCCAAGGCGAAATTGGCGCTGTTAATGCATGGGGAATTGATGTTCAAAATCGTTGTTGTACAGCAATTAGTGCATTAAAAATGGCGAAAGACATGATGATTGCCAATGATGATATCAATACGGTTTTAATTTCTGGTGGATATCGTAATGTTGATTATGTCGATTATACTGACAAACCAATGAGCATGATGTATAATTTAGGTGCTGGTGGTGGTGCAATAATCTTACAAAAAGGTTATAATAAAAATGTATTATTAGAATCACACATTATGGCAGATGGAACATTAGCACGCACAGCGGGAGTAGAAATTGGTGGACAAGTAAATCCAATTAATGAAACTAACTGGAAAGAAGCTAAAAAATCACTTCGCTTACTAGATGCTCAAAAAATGAAAGATAGATTAAATGAAGTATCAATGCCTAATTGGATGCATTGTATTGATGAATCTTTAAGAAAGTCTGGCTATTCAAGAGAAGAATTTTCTAAAAATGGTTACTTAGCAATCTTACACATTAAGAGATCTGGCCATTTAGGAATGTTAAAAGATTTAGGTTTAACTGAAGATCAAGCAATTTATTTAGAAGATTATGGTCACATTGGCCAAATCGATCAATTTTTATCATTAGATTTAGCAGTAAAACAAGGAAAAGTTAAGAAAGGAACTATCGTGTGCATGATTGCTGCAGGAATAGGTTATGTCTGGGCAGCAAATGTAATTAGATGGGGATAAAAATTTATGGGTTTTGATGGATTTATTCAAATATTATTAGGAGGTTTAATGCAAGCGTCTATTTTGGCTCTTGCAACTCTAGGCATTGTCTTGATATTTAAAACATCATTTACAACAAACTTTGCGCAAGGTTCAATTGCCGCTTTTAGTGCGTATGTTATGTATTTTGTGATGCATGTTGTTATTGAATCAGTATTTAAAATTGAAAGTGCGACTATGCCGTGGTATTTTTATTTAGTAGGAATGCTTGCAGGAATAATAGTTGCATTTTTAATTGGACTTTTCGTTGATACTTTAATAATCAGGAAAGCGAAGTACATAACTTCAGTAGGAAAACAAATGATCACAATGGGACTTGTTTTAATCCTAACCGCACTAACTGACATTATTTTTGGAGTACTTCCTAAAACAATTGATAGAATATCATACGAAACCTATAGAACAAGTGGATCATTTGAAATAGCAGTCACTGCTCATGAACTAGTTTCAATATTACTTGCTGTGTTCGTGTTAAGTTTGCTATTTACAATATTAAGATTTACTAAATGGGGTTTAGGTGTTAGAGCAACCGCATCCAATGAACTAGTTTCATCAATGATGGGAATTAACACTAGATTTATTACAGCGATGAGTTGGGCAGTAGCGGGAGCGCTAGGAGCACTAGCGGCAGCGCTATATGCCCCAACCACTGCATACTTATCAACCGCAATGATGACATCATTTCAGGTAAACGGCTTTCTTGCCTTAATATTAGGTGGAGCCTCAACATTTTATGGTCCAATTATTGCGGCATTTATTATTCCAATTGTAACGGGATTTGTTGCTTATTTTCAACCAGCATGGTCCAATGTAATTGTTTATGTGTTAATCTTAATAGTTATTTTAATTAGACCTAATGGAATATTTGGCAAAAAGGTACAGAAGAAGGTATAAAATATGGAAAATGTAAAAAAGATTTCTAATTTTAAAATGAAAATTAAAAAGTTTACAGGCCATCCATATTTTGGCTTTATCCTCGCTGGTATTTTGATGATTTTATTATTAGTCGTATATTTACTAGGCGGAATGGGAATTTCTACAGTTAGAGCGCTTGGGCTTACAATTATTTATTTTATAATCGCATTAGGCTTTACACTATTATTAGGATATTCAGGACTCGCCAGTCTTGGAACTGCGGGATTTATTGGTTTTGGGGCGTATGCGGTAGGATTTTTAATCGGTAAAGCAGGATTTCCCCCATTATTAGCATTTATAGTTTCAATAATAATTGCGATATTAATTGGAACTATTGTAGGGTTTATTTCCCTTCGCATTGAAGGACTTTATTTGGCAATTATTACATTAGGGTTATCAGAAATTCTTTATGAAATTTTTAAAAACGCTGATTATTTTACTGGCGGAGTAACAGGATTTAGAATTAGTAGACCTAAATTCTTATTCTTAATAAGTATTAACTTAGAATTTGCGTTTGCGATTGCGGTAGTTGTAATGGTAATAGCGATGATTGTTACATCAAATATTATTAAAAGCCCTACTGGTAGAGCGATGTTGTCAATGAAAAATTCAACATCTGCCGCTCAAGCAATGGGAATTAGTTTACTTAAATACCGTTTGCTTGCGTTTGTGTTATCAACAGTTTATGCGGCAATTGGTGGTGGCATCTACATGCTCTTTTACCGATTTACGATTCCTTATACTTGGAATTTAGCACTTTCTTTAAATATTTTAGCTGCGGTAATTGTTGGTGGTGCTAAGTCAATATGGGGTGTTTTTCTTGGAACGTTCTTAATCTTTGGATTTGATTTAGCGGTACTTCAAAAGATTGATTTCTTTGCGAAAAACCCTAATGCTAGTTTAATTTTCAGTGGTTTGTTAATTATTATTATAGTTATGTTTTATCCACAGGGATTAATTCAATTTTTTAAAAATTCATATTATAGAATTAAAAAGTGGGCAATAAAACTTAAGAGTAACCGAAGGAGAGAACGTTATGGCGAAACAAATAAAGATAACGAAGATAAAAGCCAATATATACTTAAGCAACGTCAAAAGATTACAAGATAGAATCTTTAAGACTTCAAATTATCCTCTAGTTTTAAAAGAAAATATAACAAGAGTTAATGAACAAAAAATTAATAACTTAATTAATGAACATGATGTTAAAATAAGTAAAATAAAGGTTGCAATAAATCCAGAAGAAACATTTAAAAAAATAGAAGAACTTGAATTAAAAACATTAGAAGATAATTTATATTGGAATCTTAGAGAAAAAGAAAATACTTTAAATAAAAAGATGTCTTCTAATGAACAAGAAAAATCTTTATATGAACAAGAACATAAAAAGGCATTAGAAGAATTATTTTCTAAGTACGACAATGATATATTAGCTTGTAAAGAAAAACACAATGAAGATTATCTTAAAGAGTGGTATTTTAAAAAATATAAAGTCTCATCATTAGCATTAGATCTTGAGGCACACAAAAAACACTACGAAGCCTTATTAAAGGAATTATTGATAACTAAGGATGAAGAAGTTAAAAAATTAAAAATAAAACTTGAAGAAAAACTTCATAATAAATTATCATTAGAAAACCAAAAAACTGAGAAAAAACTAGTTAGATTAAATCAAAAACTAGATAAAGCTTTAGCTGTTTTAAATGAGTATAGAAAAATAGAATATAATAATCTTTTAAGTAAGTTAGATGCTGATAAAACTAATAAACAGTTAAATGAATTAGTTGAGTTATATAAAGAAGATAACAACACTCATTTATTAATCCAAGAATTATGTATGTATTTTGGTGGATTAAAAGCGGTAGAAAAATTATCAGTTTCTGTTAAAAAAGGTGAAGTATTTGGTTTAATTGGTCCAAATGGGGCCGGTAAGACAACAGTATTTAATTGTATTACCCAATTTTATAATCCAACTAGTGGAGAAATTTATTTTAAAAACAAAGAAAACAGTGTTTTGAATTTAAATAATTTTAAAGTTCATGATGTAATCAAACACGGCATTGTAAGGACGTTTCAGAACGTTGAATTAATTTTAGAATTAACGGTTTTAGAAAATCTTTTGGTTGGATCACATACAGCATATAAAACAAGTTTCTTCGCACATGCTTTGCATCTTCGCAGTTTAAAAAAAGAAGAAGAAATTAATACTGCAAAAGCTTTAAATATATTAGAAAAACTAGATCTTTTGCAATATAAAGATTTCTATCCAATCGGTCTTCCGTATGGAATTTTAAAACGTATTGAGCTTGCAAGAACATTGATGTTAGACCCAGAACTTGTTATTTTAGATGAACCGGCAGCGGGATTAAATGAACAAGAATCATTAGAATTAGCACAGTTAATTTTAAAGATTAAAGAAGATTTAAATTTAACAATTTTCTTAGTTGAACATGATATGAGTTTTGTAATGGGGGTATGTGACCGAATTTGTGTGTTAAACTTTGGTAGAAAGATTGCCTTAGGAACACCAAAAGAAATTCAAAATAATCCATTAGTTCAAGAAGCTTATTTAGGTAGTGATAAAGATGAATAAAAATGTCGTATTAGAAATTAATAATCTTGTAGTAGATTATGGAATTATAAGAGCACTTAAAGGCATTAACATGAGAGTTAATGAAGGTAGTATAGTAGCGATACTAGGTTCTAATGGTGCTGGTAAAACAACTTTAATAAGGACTATTAGTGGTGTTGTTAAAGCGGCAAGCGGTGAAATACTTTATAAAGGAAAAAATATTACAAATACTCATCCATATAAAGTTGCGGCCCTCGGTTTATATCAATCACCTGAAGGAAGAATGATTTTATCAGGATTAACAGTAGAAGAAAACTTAAATGTTGGCGCTTATAATTTAAGAGCAGAAAAAGGCAAGACCATAAAAGCATTAAAAGAAGAACTTTTAGAAAAAGTTTATTCATACTTTCCAATTTTAAAGGAAAGAAGTAAACAAGAAGCATCAACACTATCTGGTGGTGAACAACAAATGTTGGCAATCGGAAGAGCTTTAATGGGAAATCCTGACATTTTACTATTAGATGAGCCTTCTTTAGGATTAGCACCTTTAATCGTAAAAGAGATTTTTGAAATTATTAAAGAGATTAAAAAAGATGGTAGGACAATAGTTATTGTTGAACAAAATGCTTACCAGACACTTAAAATTGCTGACTATGCATATTTAATTGAATTAGGTAGAATTAGCAAAGAAGACACAGGGGAAAATCTTTTAAAAGATGAAGAATTAGTAAACGCTTATTTAGGCGGAAAAAAGTAGAAGGTATTAAATATTTTCATAAATAGTTATATAATATAAATAAGAAAGGAGAAACTAAAAAATGAAAATTAGAAAAACATTATTATTAGTTGTAATGTTATTATTAGTTGTAGGCTTATTCGGCTGTAAAAAAGAAAAAGCAGCTCAAGGTATTGATGATGAATATATCTACATTGGTAATACAGCAACAACATCTGGTGCACTTTCAGTAGTAGGTGTACCATTTAACCAAGCAATTGAAGGAAGAATTGCACAATACAACGCTCTTCCAAAGGAAGAAAGATTTTTAGGCGGTCGCAAAATCAAATTAATCACTTATGATGACAAATTTGAAGCAGCTACTGGTTTAGCAATGACCGAAAAACTTATCCACGAAGATAAAGTCTTCGCATTAGTAGGACACTTTGGTACACCAACAGTAGGTGCAACCATTGAACTTATGAATGAAACAGGAATTCCAATGGTTTATGCTGCAACAGGAATTAACGCACTTTACACTTTTGAAGCTCAAAAAGGTAAGGCTGGTTATTCTATTATGCCTGTTCAACCTATTTTCAAAACAGACGGAAGAATTATGGCAGCAAGACTTTTAAAGGAAAAATTACACGGTGAATTAAGTGGAGCTGGCGCAGCAGTTACTGGTTCTAAATTAGCAGATGATGCTAAAGTTGGTGTTTTATATACTAACGATGATGCTGGTAAAGGAATGCTAGAAGGTGTTAGAGAAGAATTTGAATTACTAGGTAAAAAAGCAAATTTAGTTGAACATCAATTTGATCATACAGCAGAAGCTAACTTAACTGCAGCAGCAACTAAAATGAAGAATGAAGGCGTTAAAGCAATCATTATCGCTGCTAACCAAGCACCATTTAAAGCAATGTTAACAGCACTTGCAAAAGCTGGAAATACTGCAAACGTATTCTCATCATATGTAAATGCTGACCCAACTGCATTTGATACTAACTTAACTTATAATTTCAATGTTTATGTTAACGCATGGGTTGACGTTGTATCTGAAAAAGCACAAGCTGCAATTGGAAAATTTGTTTCTGCAATTAATGCACACCCAACAATTGATCAAGCTACAAAAACAGCATTATACACTAACGCATTTGCTACAGCTGGTTTTATCGCAATTGAAGTATTCTTAGCGGGATTAGAAGCATATGATAAAGACTATTATAAAGAAGGCAAAGATGTAACATGGTCAGACTTCATTGCGGCAATGGGTAAAAAACCAATTGACATTCCAATGGGATCAACAGTTGACTTCGGCGGTGGAAAACGTTGGGGAATTGCAAATATGAGTTTATTACGTTTCGATAAAGAAACAAAAGTATTCGTTGCTGCAAGAGGATTCGAAGATTTAACAGTAATTGAAAAGAAATAACATAAAATCTCTTCCCAAATAAATAAGTGGAGAGTAGATTTGGGAGGGAGTTCATCCCTCCCATTTTCTTAATTTAAAGGAGTAGAGTATATGAAAAAGAAAGCAAAATATATTAATGTAGATGAATTTTTAAAAATGCTAAAAAATGGCGATAAAATTGTTGGGGGAATGGCTGCAAATGAACCTCAATTAATTGTTTCTAATCTTCATAGAGCGTTTGATGATTATAACTTAAAAAATTTAGAATTTACAAACTGTTTAGGAATAAAACAAGATTCACCTATTTATACAGAAAAGTACAGTGATAAAATTGAAATCACTTCATGGTTTTATGACCCAGCAATAAGACAAGCACACAATAATGGTAATGCCTCATTCATTCCTAATTATCTTCATTATGCAGCAAAGAAGAGGTTTGAGCATGTTAAATATGATTATTTTGTAAGTGCGGCATCAATGCCTGATGAGCATGGGTATATGTCACTTTCAACATGTAATGTTTATGAAAAAGAAGCAATCCAAAATGCGAAAATAACAGTTTTAGAAGTTAACCCTAATTTCCCAAGAACTTTTGGTGATGTAGAGGTACATATTACTGATGTTGATTATTTAATAAAAACAGATTATCCAGTTCCAACACTTCCGGATATTCCTCTAAATGAAAATGATATTAAAATTGGCAAATTAATCGCTGATAGAATCAAAGATGGTTCTTGTATCCAATTAGGTATTGGAGGAATTCCTAATGCGGTCGCAGAAGCGCTAAAGGGTAAAAAAGATTTAGGAATTCATACAGAAATGTTCACCTCAACAATGGTTGATTTAATTGAATGTGGTGCAGTAAATGGTTCTAAAAAGAAATTATTCCCAGGTAAGCATGTTTGTGCGTTTGCGTATGGAAATCAAAAAATGTATGATTTTATGAATAATAACCCATCTGTTTTAATGATG
>JBMNFC010000007.1:0-76045 GCA_050949105.1 Acholeplasmatales bacterium | reverse complement strand
AAATGTTATATTATCAATAGTAGTAACACTGGGAGAGTTCCTGCCATAAAGTGGAAGTTTTATTATTAGGAGAGTTCCTGCCTTAAAGTGGAAGACTTACTACTGGGAGAGTTCCTACCATAAAGTGGAAGATTTAACACAACAACCAGCGACACTGGTTGTTTTTTTTGGTTAATCATATTTTTCTTATGTTATTAGATAAAAAAAACAAAAAAATGAACTTTAAAATGTAATTTATTTGTTTTTTTATTGTAATAAAACGCATAGAAAATGCCTTTATTAAGCGCTTTAATTATGGTATAATATTAGTGATTTTTTAAAAACATATATTTAAGTTGGAGAAAACGACGTTATGAAAAAACTTTATTTTTATTATATTGACACGAAATACTTAGAATATTTATCAAAGTTTCAAAAACACATTTGGAGTAATGATTATGATGGAGTTTTACGTCCTTATATAGGTATTGTGTTTGAAATAAATGATTTCAAATATTATGCGCCGTTATCATCTTTTAGACCTAATAAATATGGTAGAACTTTTGAGAGAATTGATTTGAAAATTATAAAGGTAAGAGGTAGGGAACTGGCATTTTTGCAATTAAATAACATGATTCCAGTAACAACAAATTTAATTGAATTAGTAAAAATTGATTCACATGATAAAAAATATCAAGATTTATTAAATGCTGAGTTAGCAGATATAAGAAGTAGAACTGATAAAATTTTAAAAGATGCTAAGCGTGTTTATAATCTAACAACAAAATACCGAAATGAAAAGGCAAATAAAAAATTAGTAGAAAGATGCTATGATTTTAAAATGTTAGAAATTAAACTTTTAAAATATACAAGGTGAAAACAATTTTTACAAAACTTTTACATAATTTTTATTAAATTAAAACGTTTAATTTATTGAATAAAATAAATTATTGAGTTATAATTACTTTAGTTATGTTGATAAGGACAAAAAACTAATATAATATTAGCGATTATGGGCCGGTGAAAGCCATAAAACATATTAGAATACTACCTTTTGAGTAACTCGTAAGACTGCGTTAAAGTTATAATGAGGGCTAGATTTTATCTAGAACTAAGGTGGTACCACGGATTTTATTCGTCCTTAGAAATTTTCTAAGGGCGTTTTTTTATAGGAGGAAAGAAAAATGATAAAAATTACATTTTTAGATGGAAGCCAGGGAGAATATAAAAAAGGAATTACCCCAAAAGAAATCGCTGAAAGTATTTCTAACAATTTAAGAAAAAGTGCTTTAGGAGCGCTATTTAACGGTGAGTTAGTTGAATTAAGTAGACCTTTATTAATTGATGGGTCATTAAAAAATTTTAAAAGAAAGTGATGAAGAATCATTTTACTTACTTAATCACTCATCAGCTCATTTAATGGCTGAGGCAATTAAGTCATTGTATCCTAAGGCGAAGTTTGGTGTAGGTCCGGCGATAAGTGAAGGATTTTATTATGATGTTGATTTTGAAGAAAAGATTAGCGTTGATGATCTACCAAAAATAGAAGAAAAAATGCGTGAACTATCTTTAAATAATAGTCCAATTGTAAAACATGAAGTTAGTTATGATGAAGCTTTAAAACTTTTTAAACATGATCCGTATAAACTAGAATTAATTAAGGAATTAAAGGGACAAGTAATTACTGCATATACTCAAGGAAACTTTACTGATTTATGTAGAGGTGGCCATGTTGAACATACTGGGTTAATTAAACACTTTAAACTTTTAAGTGTTGCGGGAGCTTATTTTAAGGGAGATTCAAATAATAAGATGTTAACACGTATTTATGGTGTTAGTTTTTATAATGAAAAAGACTTAAAGAAACATCTAGTGATGTTGGAAGAAAGAAAAGAACGCGATCATCGAAAACTAGGTAAAGAATTAGGCATATTTATGTTAAGTAAAGAAGCGGGTCAAGGACTTCCGTTTTGGTTAAAAAATGGTGCGACAGTAAGGCGCATTGTTGAACGTTACATTGTCGATAAAGAAATTAGTCTAGGTTATGACCACGTTTATACACCAATCTTAGCGGATAAAGAATTATATGTCACTTCAGGGCACTGGGATCACTATCAAGATTCAATGTTTCCCCCAATGGTAATGGGAGAAGAAACAGTCGTCATTAGACCAATGAACTGTCCGCACCATATGTTAATTTATAAAGAAAATATGCATTCCTATAAAGACCTACCAATTCGCATTGCCGAACTAGGAATGATGCATAGGTATGAAAAATCAGGAGCGCTAACAGGACTTCATAGAGTAAGAGAAATGACTTTAAATGACGCCCATATCTTTGTTAGACCTGATCAAATTAAAGATGAATTTAAACGCGTTTTAAATTTGTTATTAGATGTTTATAAAGACTTTAATATTACTGAATATAAGTTTAGATTAAGTTATCGTGATAAAGATAATAAAGAAAAATACTTTGATGATGATAAGATGTGGAATGACGCAGAAAAAGAATTAAAAGCGGTTATGGATGCAATTGGACTTCCTTATACTGAGGCAATTGGTGAAGCGGCATTTTATGGCCCTAAACTAGATGTTCAAGTTAAAACTGCCTTAGGTAATGAAGAAACCTTATCAACAATTCAACTTGATTTTTTACTTCCTAGAAGATTTGAACTTACTTATGTTGGTGAAGATGGTAAAAATGATAATACACCTGTAGTAATTCACAGGGGAATCGTTAGTACGATGGAACGGTTTGTCGCTTATTTATTAGAAGAATATAAAGGAATCTTCCCATTATGGTTAGCACCAGTTCAAGCAGTATTAATTCCAGTAAACTTAGAAATTCATGAAGCACATGTTTTAAAAGTATTAGATAAGTTAAGAGTTAAAGGCTTTAGAGTTGAAGTTGATTTAACAGAAGAAACATTATCTAAAAAGATTAGAAATCATCAAACAATGAAAGTTCCTTATCAACTTGTGTTTGGGGATAATGAAGTTAAAGATAACACTATTACTTATCGTGAATATGGTTCTAAAAAACAATTTACAGTTAAATTTGTTGAGTTTGTCAAACTCTTAGAAGAAAAAATTAATAAGAAAGTATAGAGGTGAAATATGTTAATTGTTTCTAATGTAAAAAAGAATTACGGCAATTTTACTGCAGTAAAAAATTTATCATTTACTATTAAACCTGGTGAAGTTTTTGGATTACTAGGTACTAATGGTGCTGGTAAAACAACAACTTTTAAAATGATTATGGGATTACTTGAACCAACTGAAGGTGAAATTACCCTTGATGGAAAAGAAATTACTTATGATGATGTCGATAAAATTGGTTATATGATTGAAGAAAGATCACTCTTGCCAAGATTAACGGTAAAAGAATTAATTATCCATTACGCTAGTTTAAAAAGTATTGATGAACCAACAATAATTGAACGGATGAAATATTGGCTTGAAAGATTTAATATTCCTGATTATGAAGAGAAAAAGATAAACACTTTATCTAAGGGTAATCAACAAAAGATTCAATTTATTACCGCAATCATTAATAATCCCCAATTATTAATTTTAGATGAACCATTTTCAGGCTTAGATCCACTAAATACACTTAAATTTGTCGAAGTAATTAGAGACTTTCAAAGGAAAGGTTCAATGATTATTTTCTCAACTCATCAAATTGATCATGTCGAGTCGTTTTGTGAAAATTTAATTGTGTTAGAAAAAGGTGAAGTTGTCTTAGAAGGAGAAATTCATGAAATAAAAAAAGATTATAAAAAGCATTCAATTTTAATTGTCGCCGATGGTTTAAATGAAGAGAAACTAAGAAGCATTGAAGGCGTTTATGATGTCATTATTGATGCGAATCAGTGGATTGTGAAAATTGAAGATGAATCATATGCAAATGAAGTTTTTAAATATGTAAAAACATTAAAAAACATTATGAAGTTTGATGTTGAACAGGCAAGACTTTCTGAAATATTTATTGATAAAGTAGGTGACGCATATGAACAAGTTTAAGTATTTATTAAAATATCAACTTAAAAAAAGGATTTTCTCGAAAGCCTTTTTGATTTCTAACATTATTATTTTAATAGCGTTAATATTGATTGCGAATATTAGTAATATCATTAAATTATTTGAACCAGATCAAAAGGGACAAAAGGTATTAGTTGTCAATGAAACTACGAATCCTAATGCAATAACAGATTTAGAAACTCTTTATGAGACAACTTTTAAAAATGGTTCAGTAATGCATGGTGGACTATATTTTGAGGTTATTGATGCATTTAATGAAGAAGATAAATTACCAACGTTAATTTTAACTAATGAAGAAGGTAAATTAAAAGGTACGCTTCATCAATTTAAACTAACGGAAACTAATACTCAAGTATTAGGAATGACTGTAGGTAGCTTAGCATCAAGATATTTTTTAGAAAGTAAAACTGAAGAAGAAATTGCGTTAATTAATGATTATGGAACTATTAGTAAAAATGCCATTGTGGTGCACAGAGTTGAGGATGATTCTGCTGTAAGAGAGGCGATGGGCGTTATGGCGATGTTTTTCTCAATTCCAATTTATATTTTGCTTATGATGGCAGTGCAGTTTGTGGGTGGATCAATTGTTGAAGAAAAATCTTCTAAAGCAATTGAATACATTATCGCAAATGTTAGCCCACAACAACACTTTTTCGCAAAAATCTTTACAAGTTTAATTGCGTTAGTTGTCCAAACAGTATTAATTGTGATTTATGGGATAATTGCTTCATTAGTATCAGTATTAATCTTTAATCAAAGCGCTGGTAGTGGAATGGGCGGTGGTGCATCAGAAATGTTAACTGGTTCACTAGGCTTAGATAAAGAAATTGTTGATTCATTACTTAAATATTTACCATTAACGATTATCTATTTAATATTATTTAGTGGTTTAGGTGGATTACTAATGATGGTATTAATGGCGTTTGTCGCGGCAATCTCTACAACAAACGAGGAATACCAACAATTCCAATCACCAATGATGATTGTGATGTTAATTGGCTTTTATGGAGCGATGTTTGGACCAATGTTTGGTCATGGTAATTTATTCGTAAGAATTATGGCCTATATTCCATTTTTCTCCCCACTAATGGTTCCAAGTCTTTACCTATCAGGAAGCATTACATGGTGGGACGGACTTATTAGTTTATTATTACTACTAATTACCACAATAGTTGTTTATAGGTTAATTATGCCAATGTACAAACAAGCCATTTTATCATATGATACTGGTGAGAAATTAGGTAAAAGAATTAAAAAGGCATTTAAAGCAAAAGATGCATAATAAATTAAGGCTTTAATAGCTCATTATTAAAGCCTTTTCTTTGGTTTATTTCTTCAAAAAGTCCAAAAATGTGTAAAAATGGCTTTTCAAAAAGTTCAAAAACGTGTATAATAATGGTGAAGGAGGTTATCAAGATGTTCATTAAAAGAAAAATATATGATGATTTACTCAACTGGAAAAAAGAGCAAGGCAAGACTGCGTTAGTTATTGAGGGTGCTAGACGTGTTGGTAAAACAACTGTAGTTAAGGAATTTGCGAAAAATGAATACAGATCATTTATCTTCATTGATTTCAGTATTGCAAGCGATGAGGTTAAATCGTTATTTACTAAATACGCGTCTAATTTAGATGAATTTTTCTTTTTATTATCAACAATTACCGGGACAACTTTATACGAAAGGGAGTCACTCATTATTTTTGATGAAATCCAATTATTTCCAAAAGCAAGACAACTTATTAAGCATTTGGTTTTTGATAATCGATATGATTATATTGAAACAGGTTCACTTTTGGGTTTAAAAAGAAATGTTGAAAATATTTTAATTCCATCAGAAGAGCGAATGCTAAAGATGTATCCGTTAGATTTTGAAGAATTTTGTTTAGCATTAGGAAAAGAAGATTTATTTAACGTTATTAAAAAGCATTTTGAGGAATTAAAGCCATTAACAGTCCTTCATTCATCAATAATGAAACTATTTAGAATGTATTTATTAGTGGGAGGGATGCCTCAAGCAGTTTTAGAATATCTTAAGACTAATGATTATAACAAAGTAGATAGAGTTAAAAGAGATATTTTAACACTTTATCGTAATGACATTTCAAAATATGCAAAAGGCTATGAATATAAAGTTTTAAGTATTTTTGATGAAATTCCAAGCCAACTTTCTAAACACGAAAAAAAGTTTAGTTTAAATTCAATCGAAAAGGAAGCCCGCTTTAGAGATTACGAAAAGGCTTTTATGTGGCTTAATGAAGCAATGATAACAAATCCTTGTTATAATGCGAACGATCCTAGTGTTGGTTTATCACTTTATAAAGATAGATTAACTCTAAAAATGTATATGGCAGACACGGGTTTATTATTAAGCCATGCTTTTGATGAAGATAGTAAAATGCAGACTGAAATAGCAAAAAAAATTATTGCTGATAAATTAGAAGTTAATAATGGAATGATATTTGAAAATATTGTTGCACAAATGCTAGCAACAAATGGGAAAAATCTCTATTTCTACTCTAGATATGATAACTCTAATAGCAAAAATACTATGGAAATTGATTTTTTAATTAAAGATTTACAAAAACCTACTAAAATATCACCTGTTGAAGTTAAATCTGGTAAAAACTATACCGTTTCATCAATGAATAAATTTACAAATAAATTTAAGAATAAATTAGGAAGAAAATATTTACTTCATGCAAAAGATCTAGTTGTTAAAGATGATATTATTTATTTACCAGTTTATATGACAATATTCTTGTAAATTTTGTAAAAAAAAAGAAAATCAATTATTTCATGTTATAATAACTTCTGAGGTGCAAAATGGTAGATTATCAAGAATTAAGAAGAAAAATTGAAACATTGGTTGATCCAGGATATAAAAAACAAATTGGTAAGGTTGATGGACTTAAAAAGTTAACTGTCGGCCCTACTGGTATAGTTGATGTGGTTATCGCTCTTAAATATCCAGGCTCAAAAGATGAAATAAATTTTAAAATTGAATTAACAAAATTAGTAAAATTAGAATTAGGATTTCCAGGAATTAAAATCACTTTTGAGAAAAATGATTTTTTAGAAAAAGATGAAAAGAAAATAACATATATTGGAATCGCTAGTGGTAAAGGTGGGGTTGGGAAATCAACTTTTACAGCAAATTTAGCATATTCCCTAACTCGTTTAGGTAAAAAAGTGGGAATTATCGATGCGGACGTTTATGGCGCTACTATCGCAGATATCTATGGAATTCCCTTTGAAAAACCAATCGCTACAGCAAATGAGTTAATGGTTCCACCAACTGCGAGTGGTATAGAGATTATTTCAACAGCATTTTTTGTTGAAGATAATAAACCTGTAATGTGGCGTGGGCCAATGATTGGAAAATTACTTGATCATTATTTTAATGGTGTTAAATGGGGTGATAATATAGACTATGTCTTAATCGACTTGCCACCGGGAACTGGTGATACAGCACTAGATATTAATAGATTTGTTCCCAATGCCAAAATGATTATTATTACAACTCCCCATGTCAATGCGGCAAATGTTGCCTTAAAGGCTGGACTTGGTGCAGTTCAAATTGGTCATGAAATCATTGGTGTAGTTGAAAATATGAGTTATTATCACAATGAGTGTAACAATAAAAAGGAATTTATTTTTGGCCAAGGTGGTGGAGAATTAGTTTCTCATAGATTAAGTGTTCCATTACTAGGTCAAATTCCAATAAACCAACCAGATGAAGGTTTCTTATATGAAGCTGATGAAGAAGTTGGTAAAATATATGATGAAATTTCAAAAATGATAATTCATTTAATTTAGATTGCTTCGGCAATCTTTTTTAATGTAAAAGTTTCTTTTATTCAAAAGTAATAAATGTGAGATTTAAAAATATTAGTTATAAAAATATGCATTTTTCCATTTACAAATTAGTTTATTATGATATAATAAAGATAGGTGATGAAGATGTTAAGAAGAAAAATGACAGATGTTTTAGAACAATGGTTTTCAAGCGAAAATAAACAAGCATTATTTATTAAAGGACCAAGAGGAGTAGGGAAAAGTTTTTTAGTAGAACAGTTTGCAAAAGAACATTATGATAACTTAATTATAATTAACTTTGAAGCAAACCCACTCTACAAATCAATTTTTGCTGGATCATTAGATATGGGTTCATTAACTAAACAAATAACCCTTAAACTTCAAACTAGTAAATTAGTTCCTAATAAGACGCTAATTTTCTTAGATGAAGTCCATTTGTGCGAGCGTGCGCGCGATGCAGCGCCAATTTTCATGGAAGATGGTAGATTTGATGTTGTGATGGCTAGTTCAGTTTATGGTGGTAATCAAAATAAGTTTGATACTGATATTAGAGAAAATGAACATTTAGTGACAATGCATTCATTAGACTTTGAAGAGTTTTTATGGGCAAATGGTGTTAGTGAAAAGACAATTAGCGAGGTTGAAGCACATTTTAATGAAAAAACACCAATTCCAGTTGCTCTTCATGAAGAATTCATAAGTTTATTTAAAGAATACATGGTTGTTGGTGGTCTTCCAGAAGTAGTTTATGGTTTTATTCATAAACATAACTTTAAGACAGTGATTAGACAACAAAAAGCTGTTTTAAGAGAATATGAAAAAGATATTGATAAATATTTAAAGAAAACAGACAGAAGAAAAGTTAAGCAATGCTTAAATTCACTCCCAGCACAACTTGTAAAAGAGTATAAGAAATTCCAATATGGAGTAGTTGAAGATAAGGGTAATGCAAGAAAGTTTGAATCATCAATTTTATGGCTTCATGATGCTGATATGATTCATATCTCATTCCAACTTGAAGATTATAAATTACCACTTGCGAATCACGCAAGATATGATATTTTTAAAGTATATTATAAAGATGTTGGCTTACTTACTGGTCAATTAGGCTATGTTGCGCAACAAGAGATTATTGATGGAAATTTAAATGTCTTTAATAGTGCTGTTTTAGAAAATGCTGTTGCTGATCTATTAGTAAAACAAGGTCATCGCCTTTACTATGTTCAAAAACCAACAAATTTATCAATGGAATTTATGATTAGATATGATAATGTTTTAACAGCAGTTTCTTGTAATGATGCTGATAATACTAAAGCAAAAGCAATGGATTCATTATTTGA
Source organism: Acholeplasmatales bacterium (assembly GCA_050949105.1). Classification (GTDB taxonomy): domain Bacteria; phylum Bacillota_I; class Bacilli_A; order Acholeplasmatales; family UBA5453; genus DUQU01. The sequence goes on along the minus strand of JBMNFC010000007.1, from coordinate 66,870 downwards.
AAATCATGAAATTGAAAAAGGTATTGAATTAACTGTTGATAATTTAGAGGTTAGAGGTAATCTCCTTAGATATCCTTTATATACAATTATGTTTTTATAATGAAAGGTGTTAATTATGATTGATTGGTTATTAAAACAACCAGTATGGTTAATTGCCTTACTTGCGGGATTATTAACATGGGGAATAACCGCACTTGGGGCAGGACTGGTGTTCTTTTTCAAAAAAATAAATAATAAAGCTTATGCTTTAATGTTAGGTTTTGCAAGTGGAGTAATGATTGCGGCATCAGTATGGAGTTTAATTATTCCCGCGATTGAACATGCGGAAAACCTAGGTTATATTCCCTGGTTAGTTGCAGCAATAGGAATATTACTTGGAGTATTATTCTTATATGTCTTTGATAAATCACTTCCTCACTTACACTTTGGTGAAGGACACGAACCAGAAGGACCCAAAACGAGTTGGTCAAGAATTAGACTATTAATCTTTTCCATCACACTTCACAATATTCCTGAAGGTTTAGCTGTTGGGGTTGCGATTGGTGCCGTGGGTGCATTCTTAAGAGATGGGGCAGTAATGGATGCAAGAACTGCGTTAATTTCTGCAATTATTGTTTCAATTGGAATTGGGATTCAAAACTTCCCAGAAGGTGCAGCCGTTTCAATTCCATTAAGACAAGAAGGATTAAGTCGAGGAAAATCATTCTTTTATGGACAAGCAAGTGCATTAGTTGAACCATTATTCGCCGTTATTGGTGCAGTTTTAGTTCAGTTTATGTTGCCTGTATTACCTTATGCATTAGCGTTTGCGGCAGGTGCGATGATATTCGTTGTAGTAGAAGAATTAATTCCTGAGGCACGAAATAGATCAACAGAAACAGGAGCTCACTATTCCACATTTGGTTTTACAATTGGCTTTATTGTGATGATGATATTAGATATTGCCTTAGGATAAAAAATGAAAAAAAATATATTTTAAAAAAGACTTGTATTTTAAAACTAAATGAAGTATCATTGATAATAGTAAAAGTAAGGTCCTTTAACCGTTGACAGAGAGCAACAAAAGGTAACAAAATCTTTTTTAACGTAATTAAAGGATGCCATGGGTGTCCTTTTTTGTTAAAAGACCTGCTAAAAAAGAAAGGGGTCTATTTATGACAGAAAACAAAGTTATTGGGTATTTACCTGATGAAAAGCCAACGATAGCAAAATCGTTATTATTTGCGGTACAACAATTTTTAGTAATGTTACCCGCAACAGTTTTAGCAGCGTTATTGATGAAATTCAATATTCCTACTGCAATTTTCGCTAGTGGTGTCGCTACTTTAGTGTTTTTATTAGTTACTAAAGGAAAGATACCACTTTATTTTGGTTCAAGCTTCTCATATATCCCTGCAGTTTCAATTATTGCGGCAAGTTATTATGCAAGCTTAGGCCAAAATTTTGGTGAAGTCGCATTAATCGCCAAAGAAATTATGGGACCAATTCAAGTCGCCATCGCCTTAAGTGGAGTTTTATCCGTTATTGCGGGTGTGATTGTAAAATATTTTGGTCAAGAAAAGATGGAAAAAGTTTTGCCACCACATGTTACAGGCCCAGTAGCTGCCATCATTGGACTTTCTCTAGCAGGAAGTGCAGTCGCAAATTCATTTACAATTAATGCTGGCACTGGAATGTTAAATGCTTCAAGTTTCTTTATCGCGAGCATTACGCTATTATCAATTATTGCGTTTACAGTTTTCCTAAGAAAAGGATTTATTGGACAACTACCAATTTTACTAGGAATTCTTGTGGGAGTATTGGCAACTTTAATTATTGATCGTTCACTTTTTACAGGTGCTAGTGGTCATGATACTGGCTTTAAGATTTTAAACTGGACAGTATTTTCAACTTTCCCTGCTGCAAATTGGAGTTATCTACCAGCGGCATTACTCGCAATTGTGCCAATTGCCCTTGTCACAATTCCTGAATCAACAGCCCACGTTTATCAGCTTGATTTATATGTTAATGATTTAGCGGAACGAAAAGGCGTTGAGCAACGCTATGATATTAAAGACAGATTAGGTGACAACCTAATTGGAGACGGGATTTGTGACGTTGTCGCAACATTCTTTGGCGGTCCTGCCGGAACAAACTATGGAGAAAATATTAGTGCGAGTGCTGTTACAAGAGTCTTCTCAACATGGGTGTTTGGATTAACATCGTTGCTTGCGATTTTATTCGCGTTTACTCCACTTGCTGATTTCGCCTCATTCTTACCTGGCCCTGTCACAAATGGTGCTTCAATTTACTTATTCGGTGTTATTGCAGCACAAGGGATAACTTTAATGATTGAAAAGAAAGTTGATATGTTTAGTCCTAAAAATCTTGCAATTATCGCAGTTATTTTCATAATTGGTTTAGGCGGACATTATGCTTTACCTAATGGTGGATTCCCACTTTATAAAGTTTCAGGACAAATTGTTTATTTCCCTGCAATCGCGATTGCCGCAATTGTTGGAATCGTCTTAAACGCATTACTATCAATCCCTGAACTAATTATTTATCAAAAAGCTAAAAAAGCAGTAGTAGAAGAAGTAAAATAAGAAGTATAAACACATCAAAAATTTGAAAATTATTAAAACCGCTTGATGCGGTTTTATTAATTTATGATATAATTTTTACTAGGAGTATATATGATAAGGAAAGCGACACTTAATGATTTAGAAAGTATTTTAAAAATAATTAAGGAAGCCAAAGTAAGAATGAAAGAATCTGGCTTAACTCAGTGGCAAAACAATTATCCCAATAAAGAAATAATTACCTCTGATATCAAAGGAGGGCACGCTTTTATTTATGAAGATAAAGAAGTTTTAGCGACAATGAGTGTCTTTAATTATGACCCTGTTTACGAACATATTGATGGTGCTTGGTTAAATCACAATAATTACATGGTTGTTCATAGGATTGCGGTTGGTAATAAAGGATTAGGCCTAAAAATAACTGATAAGTTTTATAAGTTCATCTTTGATTATTTTAAAATTAAGGATATTAGAATTGATACCCATAAGAAAAATATTTTAATGGTTAAATCATTAGAAAGAAATAATTTTAAATTGGTTGGAATTGTTCATGTTTTAACTGATCCCATTGATAGTGAAAGATTAGCTTATCATTTATCGTTAAAATAGAAGAAAAGAGAGAATAATATGGTTGATTATGAAAACAATTTAATAAATGTAACAAATTCGCTTTTAAAACACTATAACGCCAAAACGCATCATCCAACATTACCAATATTAGATGATGTTTTATCGCATAATTATAAACACGTGATTGTAATGTTACTTGATGGGATGGGAGTTAACATTTTAGAAAATTTAAATAAGGATTCGTTTTTGAGAAAAAATGTAAAAATGACTATTTCAAGTGTTTTTCCACCAACAACTGTTGCGGCAACGAATGCTTTTTTACGTGGAGAGACACCATATGAATTAGGTTTTTTAGGTTGGTGTCAATATAATAAGTTTGCCGATAAAACTGATACGATATTTCTAAAAAAAGATTATTATACTGATGAAAAAATTAATAACGATTTAAATAATTTATTACTAAGACCAAACTTCCTTGAACAAATCAAAGAAGTTAATAAAGACCTTCATGTTGAGGCAATTTTTCCAGCTCCAATTAATGGCAGTGATTTTGAAACATTTTCTGAACAATTGGATCGTCTTTTAATGATTACTAAAGGCGGTAGAAGTTTAAGTTATTGTTACTTTGACCATCCCGATACGACAATTCATCGTGATGGAATAAATGGTCCTAACACTAAAGAGAAACTGGAGTATTTGAACCAAACAATCGTTAACTTTAAGGAAAAACTTAATCATGATGTTTTAGTAATTATAGTAGCCGATCATGGACTTATCGATATTAAATATCTTTACATAAAAGATCATAAGGAAATGGCAGAGACATTTTATCGTCTTCCTAGTATTGAAGATCGAGCGAAAACATTTTTTGTAAAACCTGAATGTAAGGATAAATTCGTTAGTTTATTCAATAAACATTTTCAACCAGGCTTTATTCTTTACACAAAAGAAGAATTATTAAAATCTAATTTGTTTGGATACGGAGAAAAACACCCAATATTAGATTCATTTATTGGAGAATATACCGCAATTTCAATTTCAAACAAAACAATTGCTTATGAAAGAGATGAAAATCCGTTTAAGTCCCATCATGCAGGATTAACGAAAGAAGAATTAAGTGTGCCACTTATCATCTTAACTTAAAAGTGTTATAATGTAAGAGAAGTGAGGTATTATTTTATGGCATGGCATGATGAATCAAAAATTATTGGCGAACGCGTTTCTGTGAAAAATGAAAAAGAAATGGGCGTTGTCACAAGAATTGATTATGAAAGAGACTTGGTCTTTGTTCAATTTAAACATATGCGAGAAGAAAGTTATCCATATCCTGAAGCCTTTGAACAAGGCTATTTAACAATGAAATTTGCGAAGAGATAATGAGAAAAGTATTTATTTTAATAGTAATAGTATTTTCTTTATCGTTCCTAGGTGGTTGTAAGAAAAAAGAACCAGTTGAAATCACAAGAGAAGAAATTTTATCATTTAAAGGCAGTTATTATGTCTATTTTTATGGTGAAGATTGTCCTGCGTGTGTCGAAACGACTGCTAAGCTTAGAGAGTTAATAAAAAAGAATAGGATAACGTGTTATTTTTTTAATACAACTATAAACCCTATAGGTGTAACTGGTGATCCAGGTTATCATAATATTGGCGTTAACATTATGAAAAACATTAAAATAAGAGTAACACCAACTTTAATTCGTGTAGAAAATAAAACAATTACTGAAGAGTATGATAATAGTAGATTAATACTAAATAAATTAAATGAATATGATGTTAATTTAACACCTGTTTATATCCTTTTTGGAGTTATTGCCACAACAAGTGTAATTTTAGGCATTTATCTATTTATAACGATAAAAGAAAAGTATAGAAATAAAAAAACAAACCAAAATAGAAAAAACAAGAAGAAAAAATAAAAAAAACACACTATTTCTAAAAGAAGTAGGGTGTTATTATTTTATTGGTACAGCTTCGGGGGATCGAACCCCGGACACCCAGATTAAGAGTCTGGTGCTCTGCCTACTGAGCTAAAGCTGCATACCGAAAAGTATAATATCACAATTAAGTATAAAAAACAAATATTTTTTAATGAAAAGAAAGGTATGAATATGATTAAATTAATTATCTTTGATTTAGATGGAACATTACTAGATACACTGACAGATATTACAAATAGTGTTAACTACACATTAAACAGATTTAATAAAAAACCAAAAACGGAACAAGAAATTAAATATTTTCTTGGCCAAGGACCGAGATATTTACTAGAAAATTCTTTTGGGGAAATTAAAAATTATGATGAGGTATATCAAGTTTATGATGCTTATTATAAGATACATCAAAATGACAACACAAAGCCATATCCTAATGTTAAAGAGACATTAGAAAAGTTAAAGAAAATGAATATATTACTTGCGGTATGTTCTAACAAACAAGATGAAATTACTAAATCTTTAATTGAAGAGTTATTTCCGGGGATATTTGCATTTGTGATTGGAACTAGTGAGGAGTTTATGCGAAAACCATCAAGCGATATGCCAAATCATATTATGGCATCACTAGGTGTAAGTAATGATGAAACACTTTATATTGGTGATACGGAAACCGATATGAAAACCGCAATGAACTCTAATGTAAGAGCCATTGCGGTAACGTATGGTTTTAGATCGAAAGAAGAGTTAGAAATTTATAAACCTTATAAAATAATTAATACTATGGAAGAACTTTTAGACATCATCTAAGAGTTTTTTTCTTTTGGTGGTTTTAAAATTAAATATGTTCCAATAATTCCACTTAAAACCAACATTATTCCCACTGCGATTAATGATTTTAATAAAATACTTGAGTTATTTTGTGGTTTTTCTGGTATTCTTGGAGGAATTTCCACAATTTGACCTGTGACTTCACCAAAGTGAAGTAGTAATGTTTGGTTATTATGAAGTGACATTTCATGTTCACTTTCATAGATTCCATCGACATAATCATAATCATTTGAAAAGACTGTCCGCCAATCTAATGGACCATCATTTGGCTTTCTTTTTTCTTCTGTGTCTAAGCCAACTGGTAAAATGATTTTTTCATCAGAGGTGAGTTTGTTTTTATAAATTAATAACAATTCTGGATACTGATTATCAAGGTTAGTAATTTGAATGGAAATGATATTGCCTTCATGGTTATACAAAACCATTCTTTTAACATCACTATGTTCCGTTAATTTAAGTGATTTTTGGGTTTGCCTAAATCTAATTAACGCTTTAAAGTTATTATAAAACTCCCATTGTGTCCTTCTATAATCATAAGATACATATTCACCATAATCATTAAACTCATCACCAGCTTTAATAATTGGAACTCCAAACGCTAAAATATTCATATATAAAGCTTGTGCACGTTCGGATTCTTTATATGTGTTTAAAGTTGGTAATCTATTAAATGTTTGCTTAATATTCGCAGTTTGGAAGTTAACACTTGGTTCTTTTAATAGATACTCACGTAAATCAGCTGTTCCTTCGTTAAAGAAGTTATTAAGTAATTTAAAGCGATTATCAACAACCCCAACTAATGAAATGCTTCTAATGTTAGTTTTACTAACTTTATCGGTTTTATTGAGTGGTTCAGCACCAAATTCACCATACATTATAAATTCTTGATCTAAATTAAATAATGATTGATAAATTTCATTGACATAATTTGTTTTAAAGTGATTAAGTGGTGTTAATTTGATACCCGCTAAATTATATTCACTCACTAAATAATTAATAGTAGAAGAAATATAATTTTCAACCATATGGTTATTAAAATTAAATGTCGCGTTACCCTCTGTTTTAACGATATTACCATCAATATGTTCATAATAATATCCAGGCATTAAAAGTTCTAATGATTCAATTACGGGATTATTAATATCAAGTTCATAAACAACACCAATATCGTATTCATTAAATTTATGAATTAGTGATTTTAATTCACTCATTGCCCTTGGTTTAGAACTAGTACTAATTTTATATTCATTGTTAGGTGCCTTTAGAGAATAAACTTCACCAAAGATATCATTAAGGGAAATGTGGGTAATTCCTAAATCAACTAAATGGTTAATTCCCATTTTAATTGTGCTATCTACTGGATGAGTAGCATTTGTTTTTGTTAAGGCATAAAAGGTATTTTTATAGTTAGCGCTAATTGAGTCATCATTAGTAAGTTTTTTAATACTTGCCTCATAAATTACTGCATCAACATAATTACCACTAAATGTTAAATCGTATTTTCTAAAATTACGTGGGTTGGTATCAAGGGGATTTATAATCACACCTTTAGTATTATCATGACTAATATATTTCGCGTTTGGATCGACAATTTCATAAGTTTGTCCATATCTTTCAAAGGAAAAGGTGTATTCCATATTTTTAAGATTACCAGGAAGTCTCCTTTCAAAGACACCGAAATTACCTTCAGACATTGGATAACTAACTTTATTATGACCAGTAATTGAATAAATATTTAAAGTTACTTTGTCAAGTAGTGGTGCCCACAATTTAAAAGTTGTGGAAGTTTCACTATAATTAGCTCCTAAATCATCGCCATAGTAGTTATATTTACTCGTAAATGAACCATCTTCATATAAATAATCATAACGAACATAGTATGATTTAATTTCTTGTTCTAAAAAGTTAACGGATAAAATATATTCTTTTTTAACATTAATTTCATCTGTATCAAAAAAGTAAGTATCACCATGAAGACGGATGTCTTTCACTAAAAGGTTATTTTCGCCTTCTTTTAAAGTAATTCCTGTTAAATCATCAAGGGGATGAACTGTTTTAAATTTCACTACTACACTACCAAATGTAGGCCTATCAAAAGTCGCGTATAAAATATTATTATTTAGCTCAGCTGCGGTTTGAAATAGTTTATTATCTCTTAAATAATATCGATAAACCGCTTCATTTTTATAATCTTCATTTAAAATAATCTCAATTAATTCTTCATGATTAATCGTTTCTTCATTCTCTAAGGTAGTATAAGTTAATTTAAGGACTGCCTTTTCAAAGTCTAAATGGGTTGTAGAAAACTTAATCATTTCTAAGTTATTTAATGTAACTGGTTCACTTTCAAAGATTATTACTGGTTTAGATTTAACCATACTCACAAATGATAAGTTAATATTATCATAACGGTTTAAAGAGTCAAAATAATAAATCTCTAATGTTTCACCCTGAGCACGCAATAAAAAGCCTACAAAGAGACTTATTATGAGCAAAGATGTAGTTATGAGCAATTTAATTATTCGCAACTTTTAATACCTCATGATAATTTTATCATACAACTGATTTTTAATATATCTAAATAAGATATACAATATTATATCAAAAAAACAAAAAAAACATAAAGTCACATTGTAGTTTTTTAACTTTTACATGGTATACTTAAATAAGTGAGGTGTATTTTATGTTTTATAAGCCTACTTGGTGGAAAGAAGCAGTTGGTTATCAAATCTATTTAAAAAGCTTTAAAGATTCAAATAACGATGGAATTGGAGATCTAAATGGAATTAGAGAAAAACTTCCTTACTTAAAGAATTTAGGAATAACGTTAATTTGGATTTGTCCTTTTTATAAATCACCAATGGATGATAATGGTTATGACGTTGCGGATTTCTTTGATATTGATCCATCATTTGGTACTCTTGATGATATGAAATTATTAATTAAAGAAGCACATCAACTAGGCATTAGAATTATTGCTGACTTTGTGATGAACCATACAAGTGATGAACATATTTGGTTTATTGAATCAAGAAAAAGTAAAGATAATCCATACAGGGATTACTATATTTGGGCAGATGGAAAAATTGTTGATGGAAAAGAAGAACCACCAACAAACTGGGCTTCATTTTTTGGTGGTTCATGTTGGGAAAAAGATTTATTAACTAACCAATATTATATGAAAATATTTTCTAATAAAATGCCTGACTTAAATTATAAAAACTCTAAAGTAAGGCATGAAATGATGAATGTTGCCACATTTTGGCTTGATTTAGGAATTGATGGATTTAGAATTGATGCGGTAGCGCATTTAGGAAGAAAAGATGAACTTATTGATTCTAAAATGGATACTCCAGGAAAATATAAACCTGATTGGCGAATGTTTTCCAATTTACCGGTTATTTTTGATTATTTAGCTGAATTTAGAAAATATGTTTTTAATAAATATGACATTGTAACAATTGGTGAAGTTGGTGGTGGTGCAACACCAGAAGAAGCACTTAGTTATTCTGGGTTAAATGAAGGTTCATTGAATATGGTTTTTAACTTTGACCACTGTTGGAGTAATAATGTTTGGGACTTAAAGAAAAAGGCTCCAATCGTAGTTGATTTAGTAAACTTAAAGAAGAACTTTAAAAAATGGCAAAATGGTCTTTATGGCAAGGCATGGACACCTATATATTGGTTAAACCATGATCATCCAAGACTAATAAGTCAATATGGAGATGAAAATAATATTTATTTATCTGGAAGTATGTTAGGGAGCTCACTTTACTTTATGTGGGGAACACCTTTTGTCTATCAAGGTGAAGAAATTGGCATGATTAATTATCCGTTTAAAACGATTGATGATTTTAATGATGTTCAAGACAAAAATAATTATTATTTAAATGATATTGAAAGTAGTCCTAATAAGGATGAATATCTTTATTTAATGGGGATAAAAAGCCGCGATAATGCGAGAACTATTATGAGTTGGGATGACACGAAGAACGCTGGTTTTTCTAATGTTAAGCCATGGTTTAATATCCTTCCTAATCATAAAGAATATAATGTTAAAAAAGCATTAGAAGATGAAAAAAGTATTTATAAACATTATCGTGAAATTTTTAAGCTAAGGGCTAATCCTCATTATAAGAAGACATTAATTTATGGGAGTTATAATCAATTACTTCCAAGGCATAAAGATGTTTATGCGTATGTAAGAGTAAATGATAAAAAGATTTTAACAGTCGCAAACTTCTTTAATAAAGATGTTAAAATATCAATAAGAGGTTATAAAGTTAAAAAAGTATTATTATCAAATTATGATAATCCTCAAAAAGCCTTAACAAATTTAAAGCTAAGACCATATGAGACAATTACTTATTTAGTGGAGTGATAAAATGTATTTACTAGGTTTAGGTGAAATAACTGTAATTTTTCTTGCGATAGGAATTTTGATTATTACTGTAGTATCACTAATAATTAAAGCAAGTATTAAAGAACAAACTAAAGAAATTATTAAAGAACTTAATGAAATTGGCACTTTAACAGTAACTGAATCGAATGCATATCATTACGATTTTTTAGTTAATGGTATTACCTACAAACTTAAACTGTTATATATTGGGAATTATAAGGAATTGTCAATCAATTCAAAAACACACTGGCAAGTAAAACCATCTAAGAAGATTAAATTAATTCCTGTAAATGGTTTTGATGCACTTCCTGAGCCCAAAATGCTAATTGTTTATCCGCATCCCGGGAAAATGGTCAAGTATATCAATGAAAATGAAATCGTCTTTATTAGACCACTTGAAAAGTGTTTTGATTTTTATTTATTCACAAATAAGGAACTAAATAAAATAAGAGAAATATAAAGTTTCAAAAAAGTTAAAAAAACATTGAGAGAAAATCTTAAATGTGATAAAATAAATTATGGTAACGTTTACCTAAATAAAAATTAATTTAATGGAGGAGAAAGAATGAGAAAATTAGTAGCGTTATTGATTGCGGCATTCGCAATCGTAGGTTTAAGCGGCTGTGGTGAGAAGTTTGATAGAGAAAGTCAAAAAATCGTTCTTATTACAGACAAGGGTGACATCACTGATAGATCATTTAACCAAGGAGCATATGAAGGGGTTAAAGCATTTGCTGAAAGAGAAGAAGTTAGATATGGTTATTTAAAACCAACAGAAGCTAACAACGAACAATATGTTGCAGCTATTAACCAAGCAATCGCTGATGGCGCAACAATTATTGTAACACCTGGTTTCTTGTTTGAAGAGCCAATTGGAACTGTTCAATCAGCACACAAAAAGGTTAAATTTATCTTACTTGATGGAGCACCATCAGTAGGTGGAGAAGTTAAAATCGCGAAAAACGTAGCATCAATCTTCTACGCAGAAGAACAAACTGGATTCTTGGCGGGTTATGCAGCAGTTAAAGATGGTTTTAGAAAACTAGGCTTTATGGGTGGTATGGCTGTTCCAGCAGTTCAAAGATTCGGTCATGGTTACGTTCAAGGTGCGGCAAAAGCAGCTGATGAATTAGGTTTAGCAGATAATGCAGTCACTATTCAATATCTATATACTGGTGACTTCCAAGCAACTCCTGACGTTCAAGCAGCAGCAGCAACAATGTATGCAGGTGGTGTAGAAGTAATCTTTGCGTGCGGTGGTGCAGTAGGACAATCAGTTATGGCAGCAGCAACAGCAGCAGGAACAGATAAATGGGTTATCGGTGTTGACGTTGACCAAAGTGGCGACTCACCAAGAGTTATCACAAGTTCAACTAAAAACTTAAAAGGATCAGTTGAACAAGCACTAGCAGCAATTTTTGACGGCACATTTGGTAAAGAATTTGGTGGAAAATCAGTTATTCTAGACGTTGAAAAAGATGGTGTTGGTTTACCAATGGCATCTTCTAGATTTAGAGAATTTAACCAAGCAGCATATGATGCAATCTATGGAAAATTAGTTGACGGCACAGTTAAAGTTAGTAGCGTAATTGGTGCATTTGGAGACGATGGAAACGCTGCAAAACAATTTGAAACAGCGAAAGTTAAAGTTACTGTAGTACCATTTGGTTCTTAATTAGAATAGAAAAAATATGGGGACAAAAAATCTTTGTCCCCCTTATTTTAATTATTATTTAAAAATATTTACTTTGTAGTAGAGGTGAGTATGAGCGAAAATATTATTGAGATGAGGAATATTACCAAAGCATTTCCTGGGATAATCGCGAATGATAATATTACCTTTGAACTTAGAAAAGGTGAAATCCACGCTCTTTTAGGTGAAAATGGAGCTGGTAAATCAACACTAATGAGCATTTTATTTGGAATGTATACTCCTGATAGCGGCCAAATTTATAAAAATGGTAAGCCAATTTCAATTTTAACTCCAAATGATGCTAATGATCATGGAATTGGAATGGTCCATCAACATTTTAAATTAGTTGAGGTTTTTTCAGTACTTGATAATATTATTTTAGGTGTTGAAAAGACGAAAAAAGGAATTATTTCCAGAAAAGAAATTGAAGCGGAACTTTTAGAACTTTGTAAAAAGTATGAACTTCAAGTTGATCCAAACGCGATAATTGAAAACATTTCTGTTGGGATGCAACAACGAACAGAAATTTTAAAGATGCTTTATCGTGAAAACGAAATATTGATTTTTGACGAACCGACTGCCGTGTTAACCCCACAGGAGATTGATCAACTAATGATTACGATGAAAAATCTCGCTGCGGAGGGAAAATCAATTATTTTTATTACGCATAAATTAGATGAAATTGTTTCTGTATGTGACCGTGTTACGGTTTTAAGAAGAGGAAAACTTGTTAAAACATTAAATGTTAGTGAAACTAATAAAGAAGAACTTTCTTATTATATGGTTGGAAGAGATGTTGATTTTACAATTCATAAAAAAGACAGTGTTATCGGTGATAATGTTTTAATGGTGAAAAATATTAATTATGTTGATGATTTTACTAAAAAACATGTTTTAAGAAACATTTCTTTTAAAATTAATAAAGGTGAGATTGTTTGTTTAGCGGGAATTGATGGAAATGGCCAAACTGAACTTGGTTATGTGATTAGTGGACTTTTAAAACCCGCAAGTGGAGAAATTTATCTAAATTATGTTGATGTTACTAAGAAAACAATTCGTTATCGCAATGATAATGGAATGAGTCATATACCTGAAGATAGACATAGATATGGTCTTATTTTGGAAGAAAGTTTATCTAATAATTTATCACTTAAAAAATATCATTTAAAACCATATCAAAATAGGGGTTTAATCAATCAAAAAGAAATTGATGCTTTAGGTGAAAAATTAATTAAAGAGTTTGATATTCGTAGTGGTAGAGGAATTAAAACATTAGCTGGACATATGAGTGGCGGAAACCAACAGAAAGCGATTATCGCACGAGAAATCGATAAAAATTCAGACTTTATTTTAGCGATTCAAACGGTTAGAGGTCTTGATGTTGGAGCAGTTGAATTTGCCCATAAAAAGATGATTGAAGAGCGTGATAAAGGGAAAGGAATTTTAATGATTTCTCTTGACTTAGATGAAGTATTTTCTGTTAGTGATAGAGTATTAGTGATTTATGAAGGTGAAATTGTTAAAGATGTTTTAACGAAAGATGTTACTGTAAATGAACTTGGTTTATATATGGCAGGTGTTAAAAAAGATAAAATACCTGAAGTTGGATTTAATAGTCGCGAACTAGAAATCGTCAAAGAAAGAAGTGGTCTTTATGAAAGAAAATAAATTCAAGAACTTTTTTAGATTAGTTGGCGAAAAGATAGTTAAAGCGACTAAATATCTAATAAAAGAATATAAAATATTGAAAGAAAAAGAAGGATATAAGAAGTTTGTTGCTTCACTATTAGCGATTGCATTAGGTTTATTAATCGGGATTATTTTAATAATAATTAATAAACCAGGACAAGCTTTAGTAGGAATTTGGCGATTGCTTAGAGGACCACTTAATAATCCATTTGGCTTTTGGTCAGGGATTGGTCAGTTACTATACAGGTCTACTCCACTAATATTTACTGGTTTAGCTGTTGCGTTCGCTTTTAAAACTGGGGTTTTCAATATTGGTGCATCAGGCCAATATATGGTGGGATTATTTGCGGCAGCGATTGTTGGAATATTAGGTGATAGTTTAGGCTTTATGCAATGGCCGGTTGCGGTTTTATGTGGTGCATTAGCTGGAGCAATTTGGGGAATGATTCCTGGTGTCTTTAAGGCATATTTTAATGTAAATGTTGTAATTACGGGAATAATGTTTAACTATATTGGGATGTTTTTCATTAATGGAATGCTTGATGGACCACTAAAATCAAAAATGGTTAATCAAGCGCAAAATAGAACCATTGCGATAGATCAAAATGCCCGAACGCCTTATTTCTTTTTAGACAAAATATTTCCTTATTCAGGAGCAGATGTAGGGATAATTTTAGCGATTATCGCAGTCATAATTATTTACTTTATCTTAAATAAAACAGTTTTTGGAAGAGAATTAAAGAGTGTTGGTTACAATCAATATGCGGCAAAATATGCGGGCGTTGCCGAAAAGAAAGCGATTATTTTATCAATGACAATTTCTGGACTACTAGCGGGAGTAGGTGGGGCATTATTTATCTTAGCACCAAGCATCTTTAATTTAGGTAATACATATGCTGTAGAAAGTGTTGTTTTACAAGCAGGATTTGATGGAATTCCAATCGCCCTTTTAGGTAACAGCAGTCCAATAGGAGTTTTATTTAGCGCCCTCTTTATTTCATACATTAAACAAAGTGACCTTGCATTACAATCTATTGGAATTTCAAGTGAAATGGTTAATATGGTTGTTGCGATTATCTTGTATTTCAGTGCATTTTCATTAATTGTAAGTCAGTATGCAGCAAGATTCTTAAAGAAGCGTAAAGAAGAAAAAGCTCAAAGACTTGCTGAAAAGGAAACACTAGAGGAGGAAGCAGTATGAGTCTAGAATTTATCATTATTCAATCATTAATATATGTTATTCCCTTTTTAATAGTTGCCTTAGCAGGGATGTTTAGTGAACGAAGTGGAATAGTGAATATTGCCTTAGAAGGGTTAATGGTTATTGGTGCTTTTAGTGGAACATTATTTATTCACTTTATGCAAAAAATAGATTTTTTCTTAAATAATCCGCAACTTTTATTAATTTTGGCAATAATAATTGCGGCTGTTAGTGGTGCGTTATTTTCTCTTTTACTAGGTTTCCTCGCGATTAATATGAAAGCCGATCAAACAATTGGTGGAACAGCGATTAACTTGCTTGCGGCAGCACTTGTATTATACTTAATGAAATGGATTATTAATGATACTAGAATTCCATTTCAAGCAAACTTCCAATTAAGATCACAGTTTTTAAAACCACTTGGGCCGATTAATGAAATTTTCTTTAATCAAGCTTATGTAACAACATATTTAGGAATTTTAATTTTTGTTGGGGCATGGTTTATTTTTAAGTACACTAAATTTGGTTTAAGATTATCTAGTTGTGGTGAGCATCCACAAGCAGCCCAAGCAGCGGGAATAAACGTTATTAAGTATCGTTATTCTGGTGTGGTAATTTCTGGATTACTTTCTGGAATTGGTGGACTTATCTACGTTATCACAAGTTCAGTTAGTTTTAATGGTTCTGTTGCTGGAACTGGATTCTTAGCTTTAGCGGTTCTAATCTTTGGTCAGTGGAGACCACTTAAGGTTTTCCTAGCCTCGATAATTTTTGGAGTCTTCAAGGCATTATCAGTTATTTATTTTGGATTTGATTTTATTGCCAATTGGATTGAAGCAATGCCTAATGCTCCGATTGCGATGTTCTTTAGAATGATTCCTTATATCGTTACAATGATTGTTTTAGCAATCACATCAAAGAAATCAAGGGCACCGAAAGCCGCGGGAATACCATTTTAACAATAGAAAAGGAAGAGTTTTTCTTCCTTTTTTTTACGAAAAAAAAGAGGCTTTTAAGCCTCAAATTCATCAATCATTTTAACTAATATATTGTAAACTTCAGTATCTTTAACTTTCATTACAACATCACCTTTTTTAAAGATTACTGCCTCATTTTTCCTTCCCGCAACACCAATATCAGCGTCTTTTGCTTCACCTGGCCCATTAACAATACATCCCATTACCGCAACCTTAATATTTTTTTTAACAGTTTGAAGGTATGCATCAACCTTTTCTACGATATTAAACATATCATATTCAAGACGTCCACATGTAGGACAACTTATAAGTGTTGGAACATTATTAATAAGATTTAAGTTTTTTAAAATTTCTTTTGCGGCTTTAATTTCTAATTCAGGTTTGTCGGTTAAGGATACTCTAATTGTTGATCCGATACCATCGTTTAAAACTATTCCAATGCCCATCGAACTTTTAATTGTGCCACTAAACGCGGTCCCTGCCTCAGTAACACCAATATGAAGCGGATATGGGAATGTTTTAGCGGCTAATCTATATGCAGCAATCATAGTTTCTAAGTCAGTGGCTTTTAATGATAAAACGATATCATAAAAGCCTAACTCTTCTAAAATATCAACATGAAATTTCGCTGTTTTAACCATATTTTCAGGAGTTGCAGGAAGCCCATCCATCATTGAACCACTATTGACGCCAATTCTAATTGGAATATGTTTTTCCTTTGCGGCATCAACAATCAATTTTACTTTATCTCTATCTTTAATATTTCCTGGATTTAATCTAATTTTATCAACACCTTGCCTAATCGCTTCTAAGGCTAAGTTATAATCAAAATGGATATCCGCAACTAAAGGAATGTTAATTCTTGATTTAATTTCACCTAAAGCTTTCGCATCACGGCGGTTTAAAACGGCGACTCTTACAATTTCACAACCCGCCTCAGCAAGTCTATTTATTTGGGTAACAGTTGCGGGAATATCGTGTGTTTTTGTGTTAGTCATTGATTGAATATATACTTTATTATTTCCACCTAAGATTAAGTTTCCTACCTTAACTGGTCTAGTTTTGGATCTTTCCATTATAATCACCAAAGTTATTATATCATTTATTTTAATTAGATTGTTTTATTAAATGCAAAATAGTATAATTTATCACATAAAAAGAAGGAATAGATAAGATGCAAAAAATAATTACTAAATTTGCCCAAGATGAAGCACTGGCGTATCATTTATATAATATGGTTGCGGAAAAACAAACAGAACAGTCCCATAAAGAAATCCTAAAAGGTATCGCAAATCAAGAGAAAGAACATCTTAATAAATTAAATGAATTATTAGATGAAAAAGTAGATATCAATTCATACTCGAAAGGACAATATCGTTTTTATAAATTTATTTTAATGTTTTTTGGAGTAATATTTACATTAAGATTATTTGAAAAAAGAGAAAGAAAATCACATATAAAATATGCAAAATATGATAAAGAAATCCCTATCATAACAGAAGTAGTAGTAGAAGAGAAAAAACATGAAGAAAAACTCGATGATATCTTAAAAGATAAAAAACTTTTGTATGCTTCAAGTGTTATTTTAGGATTAAATGACGCACTTATAGAAATGAGTGGAGCAATTGCTGGATTTACCTTTGCGGTAGAAAATACTAAAGAGATTGCGATAGTTTCTTTAATTATGGGAGTTGCCGCATCACTTAGTATGGCAGCAAGTGAATTTTTAAGTGCAAGAGCTGATGATCATGAAAATCCTTTTAAGAGTGCTTTGTATACTTTTATAACTTACAGTGTTGTTGTGGCGCTTTTAATATTACCTTATTTGTTTCTTCAAAAGTTCATTGCGTTAGGTATAATGATTGGAACAGTAATATTAATAATTTTCACATTTAATGTTTATTTAAGTATTGCGAAGAAGGAAAGTTTAATTAAAAATTTCTTAACTATGGCTTTAATCGCAATTTGTGTCTCAATAGTGTCATTTTCTATAGGTATTTTAATAAACAAGATTTAATTAGTTTTTTCACTTGCTAAAAATAATATCTTATGTTATTATTTATTGGAACATTTGGAGGGATATCATGCGTGAATTAGTGAAAATGATTTGTACTGAATGTGGCGAAGAGAACTATCATACAGATAAAAATAAGAAAAATACGCCAGGACGTCTTGAATTTAAAAAATATTGTCCAAAAGAAAGAAAACATACAGTACATAGAGAGAAAAGGTAAGCTATTCATTTTGAATAGTTTTTTTCTTTATGTTAATTAAAGGAACAAAGGAAGTTTCTAACGTTTATGTTTTAAAAAGATTTGATTCAGTTATTTTAATTGATCCATCTTATAACTTAGAAACCATCTTAGAACAAATTAAAGGATATAAATTACTTGGAGTGTTGCTAACACATGCTGATAGCGATCATATGCACCTAATCGGTAAGTTTGATTGCCCGATTTACTTACATAGGGAGGATTATCAGCTCTTTTTAAATGATAACTTAAACGGTTATAAAGAAAGTCAAATTAAAAAGTCTTATAAAAATGATGAACTTTTTATTAGATTTGTTAATGATGGAGATTTAATTCCTTTAATGGATAAAAATATTAAAGTAATCCATACACCGGGTCATACGCATGGAAGTGTGTCATATTATATTGATGATACTTTATATACAGGTGATACGTTATTTAAGGATGAAATTGGGAAAAGTAATCATCCCCATGCTTCAATTGGTAAATTAAGACGATCAATTATTAAGATTTTTAAATTACCACTCAAAACAAAAGTCTGTCCTGGTCATGGAGAGATAACTACATTAAGAGAAGAAAGGTATAAACCACATATAAAAACAATTTTAAAATGAGCAAGCTTCATCGCTTGCTTATTATATGGTTTATTAAAATGAGTAAATGAGTAAAGTTAAAAGTAAACTTAAAAATTACATCGGAACAAAAGCATTCTATAAAACAGCGTTTGCGATAATTATTCCAGTTGTTATTCAACAAATGATTTTATCAATTGCCGGTTTTGTTGATAACTTTATGATTAATGGATATTCAGTTAATGCTTATGCAGGAGTATCAACAGCGAACAGGTTTATGTTTATTGTCAATTTCTTTTGGATTGGGTTAACTGCGGCAATTAGTATTTTTGTTTCACAATATTATGGAGCGAAAGATAAAAAGAATATCATTGGAACATTTCAGTTAGGATTATTGCTTGCGGTAACTGTTAGCCTTATCTCAACTGTTGTTATTATTTTCACAGGCCCACTTTTAATAAAATCGTTCTTACCATTAGATGAACCTAATCAGTTGGCATCAGTACAATTTGGGATTGATTATGTTACCGTTATTGGCTATGGTGCAATTTTCTTTTTATTACCTTTTATGATTTCGGTGTTCTTTAGATCTACTGGACGTCCTAAAGTTCCGTTAGTTGCGGGAATTATTGGGATAATCGTCAACGTTTCATTAAACTATGTTTTAATTTATGGACATTTTGGATTTCCAGAAATGGGTGCTACTGGAGCGGCCCTTGCGACAGTAATCTCTAAAATAGTAGAACTAGTAGTACTAATTATTTTTGCGGTATTTTTTAGTAATGAAAAATATGTTAGAGAAATTTTTAAAAAACCTGTAATTACGGGAAGATTAGTTTCAATGTATTTTAAAAAAGGGATTCCAATTATTGCAAATGAAGTTTTGTGGGCATTTGGAATGGTATTATTTGCCAAGTACATTACAAGTGGGGTTTATGAATGGGTAACCGCCTACGGTTATTCACAAACCGCCACCGATATATTCTTCGTTTATTACTCAGGTATGGGGACTGCATCAGGAATCTTAATTGGTCAAGCTTTAGGTGAAAATGACTTTGAAAAAGCGAAAGATCATCTCAAGAAATTAAGGGGAATCATGATGATTACGAATATTGTTGTAATCATTTTAATCGCGACATTATCACCAGCAATCCTATTATTTTTAACACCGATAAATGATTTATATTGGCTTGCGTATAAGATAATATTGGTAAATCTAATATTTATCATTATATATGGGTATAACGCTGTTAGCTATTATGCACTAAGAGCTGGTGGCGATACCGTAAGAAGCTTTTTAGTAGATCAACTACCAACCTATTTAGTTGGTGTGCCAACAGTGATGATATTAAGTAAATTTAGACATGAATTACATATCGATATTTTGATTATTTTCCTTGCGAGTAAAGCGAGTGATATTTTCAAATTATACTTATCAATTAGCTTCATTAAAAAGGGAGTTTGGTTGAAAAACTTAACGATAGATGACTTAGAAACAGCCTGAATATGGCTGTTTTTTAATTTATTTGCACTTTATACTTGACAGTGCCAAAACAATGTTGTATAATCAAAATGGCAGTTAAAATAGAAGATTGCTAAAAGGATGATTATATGCTAACTAATAGACAAAAATTAATCTTAAAAGCAATAATTGAAATTTATGTGGAAACGGGGATGCCTGTTGGTTCTAAATTATTAACCGATTGGCCATATTTAGATTATTCTAGTGCGACGATTAGATATGATATGCAAGTATTAGAAGAATATGGCTATTTAGAAAAAACTCACACCTCATCGGGGAGAGTTCCTTCAAGACTGGGTTATCGTTATTATTTGGATAATTTAGTTACGAGAGATTCTAATGTTAATAGTGTGTTTCCAATGATTGATTCACTCTTTGAGCGTGAAATCAATAAAGATGTAATTGTTAAAAAGGCAATTGATTTATTATCTGAATTAACTAATTATACTTCAATTATTCTAGGTCCAAATGAAGATTTAACCCGTATTAAGAAAATTGATTTTGTCAAAATTAATGATCGTGAAGCGGTTATCTTGATTATTACTGATAAAGGTCATGTACAAAGTCAAACATTCAAGATTAATGGCTTTGGGGCAACCCAATTTAAAGAAACGATTAATACACTAGATGAAATCTTAAGGGATAAATACTTAAAAGACGCAAAAGAAATTTTATCAAGGTCATTTATGAAAGATGATGTTATTGGTTATATGGAATATCAGGATAAGATTATTGATGCGTTTATTAGAGCTTTCACTAAGATGAGCGAAGAAGATGTCTACTTAGCTGGTCTTGGCAATATGATTACACAATCAGAAATTGAAGATCCTGAAGAATTAAGACGCCTACTTTATATCTTAGACCAGAAAGATGCTTTAAAGGTTATTGGAAGAACTAATAAATTAACTTTTAAGATTGGTAGGGAAGCAGAATTCATGCCAACTGATCGATGTACAATCATTAGTGTTCCTTATGCAGTTAGTGAAGAAGAAACAGGAACTATCGCAATTATTGGTCCAACAAGAATGGATTATTCGAAAGTAATTCCGCTAATGGAATATATCGCGAAGAATATTACGAAATTATATAAGAAATGAGTGATTATATGAGTAAAGAAAAAGACATTAAAGATGTTAATGAAGAGACTTTAGAAGAAGAAACAGTCCAAGAAGAAGTTAAAGAAGAAAAAGAGAAAAAACCTAAGAAAAAATCCAAACAAGACTTAGAAAAAGAAATTGATGAGTTAAAGTTAGAAAACTTAAGGTTAGCAGAAAAAGTCTTAAAAGCACTTGCGGATAGTGAAAACTATAAGAAGAGATTGAATCATGAAAGAGAAATTGAAAAGAAATATTCAAACATGTATTTAATTGAAAGACTGATTCCCGCACTTGATCAACTTAGACTTGTTACAGGTTATGAAGTTAAAGATGAGGCTTTAAAGAATTATTTGATTGGGTTTAAAATGATTAATGACCAATTATACCAAGTATTAGAAGATGATGGCCTTAAAGTGGTTGATGGACTTAATAAACAATTTGATCCAAAATATCACCACGCGATTGAAAAAGTGTGTGATAAAACGAAAGAAAATGGAATTATTGTTTCGCAAACACAAGTAGGCTATATGTATAAAGAAAGAACAATTAGACCGGCCATGGTCGTAGTAAATGAATGGAGTGATGAAAATGGCAACAACAAATAAAATTATCGGAATCGATTTAGGAACAACAAATAGTGTAGTATCAGTGATGGAAGGGAAAGACGCAATCGTTATTCCTAACCAAGATGGTTCAAGAACAACACCATCATTTATCGCATTTAAAGGCGATGAAATTAGTGTTGGTGAAATTGCGAAAAGACAAGCAATTACAAACCCTAACACAGTAGCAAGTATTAAAAGACATATGGGGGAACCTAAATATAAAGTTAGGATTGAAAATAAGGATTATACCCCACAGGAATTATCCGCAATGATTCTACAAAACTTAAAACAAACAGCGGAAAACTATTTAGGTGCAAAGGTTAGTAAGGCAGTTATTACTGTTCCTGCATACTTTAACGATGCGCAAAGACAAGCGACAAAAGACGCGGGAAGAATTGCTGGACTTGAAGTAATGAGAATTATTAATGAACCTACTGCAGCGGCACTTGCGTATGGTATTGATAAGTTAGATAAAGAACAAATGGTCTTAGTCTTTGACTTAGGTGGTGGAACATTTGATGTTTCAATCTTACACTTAGTTGATGGTACATTTGATGTTCAATCAACTGCTGGTGATAACCATTTAGGTGGAGATGACTTTGATAAACGTGTTATGGATTACTTAATCCAAGAGTTTAGAAAAGACACAGGTGTTGATTTATCACAAGATAAAATGGCAGACCAAAGATTAAAGGACGCAGCTGAAAAAGCTAAGAAAGAATTATCAGGAGTTACGACAACTCAAATTAGCTTACCATTTATTACAATGGGACCATCTGGCCCTCTACATTTAGAAATGACTCTTACAAGAGCTAAATTTGATGAATTAACAGCGGATTTAGTTGAGCGTACAAGAGGACCAATTAGAAGAGCGTTAAAAGATGCAAAATTAACTCCTGCTGATATTGACCAAGTCTTATTAGTTGGTGGTTCTACAAGAACACCTGCAGTTCAAGATTTAGTTAAGAAAGAATTAGGAAAAGAGCCTAATAGAAGCGTTAACCCAGATGAAGTTGTGGCGATGGGTGCAGCAATTCAAGGTGGAGTTTTAGCTGGTGATGTTAAAGATGTTTTATTACTAGACGTAACACCATTATCATTAGGTATTGAAACATTAGGTGGTGTATTTACTAAGTTAATTGAAAGAAATACAACCATTCCAACCTCTAAATCACAAGTCTTCTCAACTGCGGCAGATAATCAACCAGCTGTAGATATTCACGTTTTACAAGGTGAAAGACAAATGGCAGCGGACAATAAAACATTAGGCCGTTTCCAACTTGGTGATATTCCACCAGCACCTAGAGGAGTTCCACAAATTGAAGTTAAGTTTGATATTGATGCTAATGGTATCGTTAATGTTAGTGCGAAAGATTTAGGAACTAACAAATCACAAAAGATTACAATTTCAGGCGGAAGCGCGATGAGCGAAGCTGAGATTGAAAGATTAGTTAAAGAAGCAGAAGAAAACTTAGAAGCGGATAAAAAACGTCGTGAAGAAGCTGATTTAAGAAATGATAGTGATGCGTTAATTTTCCAAACTAGAAAAGCAATTACTGATTTAGGTACTGAAGTATCTGAAGATGAAAAGAAAACTGTTGAAGAAAAGATTAAAGATCTTGAAGAAGCCTTAAAAGGTACTGATTTAGAAGATATTAAAAAGAAAAAAGAAGCTTTAGAAAAAGATGCCCAAAACATCGCCGTTAAAGCATACCAAAAAGCTCAAGAGGCTCAACAACAACAATCACAAAACAAAGAAGAAAACGATAATACCGATACTGATTCAAAAACTGTCGATGCTGAATTTGAAGAACAATAACATAATGAGGGGCAATTTTTTGCCCCTTTTCAAGGAGTTTAACTTATGAAGAGAGATTACTATGACGTCTTAGGGGTTAATAAAGACGCATCAAAAGATGAAATTAATAGAGCCTATAGGCGTTTAGCGAAGAAATATCATCCAGATGTATCTACTGAAAAAGATGCTGAGGAAAAATTTAAGGAAGTTCAAGAAGCATACGACACATTAGGTGATGATGAAAAAAGGGCGAATTACGACCGTTTTGGTCATGAATCACCATTTGGTAACGGTGGCTTTGGTCAAGGTTTTGGTGGATTTGAAGGCTTTGGCGATTTTTCAGATATCTTTTCCTCATTCTTTGGCGGTGGCGGACAAAGAGGGAATCCTAATGCCCCAAAAAAGGGTCATGACTATGAAAGAAGTATCACCATTGACTTTATGGAGGCAGTTTTAGGAACAAATAAAACTTTAAGAGTTGAAGTTGATGAAAACTGCCATACATGTGGTGGAACTGGTGGTAAAACTAGAAGTGATGTTGAAACATGTGATAGATGTAAAGGCCAAGGGTTCGTAACTGTTGAACAAAGAACTATTTTAGGGTCTGTCAGAAGTCAACAAACATGTTCTAAATGTAATGGTCGCGGAAAAACAATTAAAAATAAATGTGCTACTTGTAATGGCTCTGGTAGAGAGAAAGTTACTAAAGAAGTTAAGGTTAAAGTACCGGCTGGAATTGACAATAATATGTCTTTACGAATGGCTGGATATGGTGAAGGCGGTATTAATGGTGGTCCAGCTGGAGACTTATACTTACGCTTTAAAGTAAGACCACATAAAGTTTTTAAAAGAAGTGGAGACAATATTATCTTAGAAGTTCCAATTTCATTTACACAAGCGACATTAGGCGATCAAATTGATGTTCCTACAATTTATGGTGATGTTAAACTTAAGATACCAGCAGGAACTCAATCAGGAACAATCTTAAGAATGCGTGAACGTGGAGTTGCAAACGTTAATTCTAGTAGAAAAGGTGATCAATTGGTAACAGTTAATATTGAAACGCCAAAGAACTTAACAAAAGCCCAAATTGACGCATTAAAAGCCTTTGATTCACTTGAAAGTAAAGAAACACCTTGGGAAAAGTTTAAAAACATGTTTAAAAGTTAAAAAAACTTTACAAAACTGCTTATTTTAGATATAATGTATTCGGTTTAAAGAATGACTCATACGGAAGGGGTGATTATAATGCCAAAAATCGTTGTTAAAGAATCTGAATCTTTAGAAGATGCACTACGCAGATTTAAAAGAGATGTTTCTCGTTCGGGCACCCTTCAAGAAGCACGTAAAAGAGAGTACTATGTTAAACCTAGTGTTAACAGAAAATTGAAACGCCAAGCTTCAAGAGGCAAAAAATAAAAATAGGATCTAATGAAGTGCACCTCAAAAAGTAGAACCTAAATAAAAAAAGGTCTACTTTTTTTGTTTTCTACGAATTGTGTTATAAAAATTAAAAAGATATTTACAATCGTAAATAAATATTAAAACGATCGATGATATAATATTTCACATAAGAAAGAGGTTTAAAACATGAAATTAACTACAATTAAAAAAAAATGTGATAGTGGCGATTATTATGTTTTTTATTACGATTGTTTCAGGAATCAGCTTTTTCGTCGTTTTCACAAGAGAAGTAAGCAAATTATATGAACAATATCCAATTGAGGCATATCCTGATGGAATCCCCAAAGAAGCACTTGCGGATTGGGCTACTAATGTTGTTCCAATGATAGTTGGGTTAGCACTTTTAATGGTTATTGTTGGTGTTATTTATTTAATTTTTTATATTCTTTCAATTGTTAATTCGTATAAACTAGAAGATAAAACACCATTTATTCTTTTATTAATTGGCATCTTTGTCGGTGTTGTTGGTGTTGTTGGGTTATTTTTCTTAATGATTGCTACAAATAAAGTGATTCAAAAAGAAAAAGAAAAACCAAAACAAATTGATGGAGTCACACTATAATTTTAAAAGTAAAATTAAAAAATAGAACTTTTTAGGCTTGAATTTGAAAATTTCAGGCTTTTTTCTCTTTATAATCATAGAAAAAACTAAAAAAAATGTTATAATAAAAGGTAGGTGATTTTCTTGAAAAAAGTCTATACATTAACTGATTTAAAAAATGCTTATAATATTTTAGGACCATTTGATCGAAATATTGATGTCATAAAAACATATTTTGATACTAAAATTGTCCTACAAGATGATACCTTCTACTCTAATGCTAGAGAAGAAGATATTTTAATTATTAAAGATGTCTTGGCGGTAATTGAAGAACTTGCAGGTCAGATGCAAATCAATGAACGCGAAGTTATTTATTTAATTAAATTAAGACAAGTGGATAACCTTAAAAAAGCGGTGCCATTTTTCTTAAACCGTAAGGCCATCATTTATACCGCGAGTGGTAAACCAGTAATGCCTAAGACATTTACTCAACAAGAATATGTTAATACCATTGATAAAGATGAACTAATCTTTGGTGTTGGTCCCGCTGGAACAGGTAAAACTTATTTAGCGGTCGCGATGGCTGTTAAATATTTAAAACAAAACAAAGTTAAAAAATTAATTTTAACTCGTCCTGCGGTAGAAGCTGGTGAATATTTAGGCTTTTTACCAGGAGACTTAAAAGAAAAAATTGATCCATATTTACGACCACTTTATGATGCGTTATATGAGTTTTTAGGGTTTGAAGCAACTAATAACTTACTTGAAACAGGAGTTATTGAGATTGCTCCACTTGCCTATATGCGAGGAAAAACTCTTGAACAAGCCTTCATTATCCTTGATGAAGCTCAAAATACTACTCATATGCAGATGAAGATGTTTTTAACTAGGTTAGGTTTTTCTTCAAAAATGGTTATTACTGGAGACCCAAGTCAAACTGATTTACCTAAAGGTCAAAAATCAGGCTTAAAAGAAGCCTTACACTTACTTAAAGACATTAAACAAATCAAAACTGTTAAGTTTGAACGTTTGGATGTCGTAAGAAATCCTCTTGTCCAAAGAATCTTAGAAAGATATGAACATGATGAAAGTTAACTTTTACAATAAAACCAAAGAAGATGTTAAAGAGTTAAAGAAACTTTTAAAAGACATCTTTAAAACCGTCAATGAAAACTATGAATTTAATGTTATCTTTGTTTCAAATAAAAAAATCAAAGAGTTGAATAAAACGTACCGCAATATTGATAAAGAAACAGATGTGTTGAGTTTTCCTGATGAGGATGGAAATTATATCGGAGATATTTTTATTTCGCTTGAGAAGGCGAAAGAACAGGCTTTAGAATATAAGCATTCTCTAAGTAGAGAAGTTGGTTTTCTTACTGTTCATGGATACTTACATTTACTAGGATATGATCATCAAACTAAATTAGAGGAAAAAGAAATGCGCGCTTTAGAAGAAAATATTTTAACTAAGGCGAACTTAGAAAGGATTTAACGATGAAAGAGTTAATTAAACACGCAATTGACGCTATGCAAAATGCCTATATTCCATACTCTAAATTCGCGGTTGGAGCCGCTATTTTACTAAAAGATGGCACTGTAATAAAAGGGGCAAATATTGAAAATGCTTCTTTTGGTTTAACTAATTGTGCGGAAAGAAGTGCTTTATTTAGTTTATATAGCCGAGGCTACAAAAAAGAAGATATTGTTGCGATGGCTATCGCTGGTAATACCGAAAGACCAATTTCTCCATGTGGGGCATGTAGACAAGTAATTAATGAACTTGTCCCTAAAAATACTCCAATCTATTTAACTAATTTACAAGGTGATCTTAAAAAGACGACAATTAAAGAATTACTTCCTTATTCTTTTGATGAGGTAGAAAATGTTTAAATCAGGCTTTGTCTCAATAATTGGCCGTGTTAGTGTTGGTAAAAGCACATTTCTAAATAACGTTCTAGGTGAAAAGGTTTCTATTGTTTCAGAAAAACCCCAAACCACAAGGAATCAAATTTTAGGAATTAAAACGGGAAGTGATTATCAAATCGTTTTTATTGACACTCCGGGGATTCATAAGCCTAAACATCAATTAGGAGAAGTCTTATCTAATGAAGCTTTAAGTGCTTTATCTTACGGTGATGTTATTTTATATATGGTTGATAGAGAATATAGTTTTTCTGAAGATTATGTGATAAGACATTTAAAAAATGTTGATATGCCAGTTTTATTAGTGATTAACAAGATTGATTTACTAAAGAGTAAAATGGATATTGATAAAGTAATTTTATCTTATCTTGATAAGTTTTCTTTTTCTGGTGTTTATCCAATTAGTAGTAAAAATAGTAAACATATTGATAGACTACTTATTGGAATTAAAGAGTTACTTCCTGAAGGCTTACCATTTTATGAAAAAGATAAAATTACCACTCAAACTGATTTTATGCGAATGAGTGAAATTATTAGAGAAAAAGTTTTAACCTTAACAAAAGAAGAAGTTCCCCATAGTGTTGCGGTAATAATTGAATATGCCCAAATGGAAGAAGGAATTTATACAGTTTATGCGAATATTATCGTTGAAAGAGATTCACAAAAGCGCATTTTAATTGGAAAACAAGCTTCAATGTTAAAAGAGATTGGAACTCTTGCAAGAAAAGATATTAATGAAATTTTACAAACAAGAGTTCATTTAAATCTTTATGTTAAAGTTAAAAAAGATTGGCGTAGGAATATTAAAGATATTAATTTATTTGGCTATGGAAACTAAAGGGTTAATTTATAAGGTACAAGATTATCAAGAAACAAGTAAACTTTTATTTGTCTATACCCCACAGGGAAAGTATACTTTAGTTGCGAAAGGCGCTAAAAACTATAAAAGTGCTTATATGAGTTATGATTATTTAACTTTAATCACTTTTAACTTAAATGAAGATAAAAGTATTCAAACTTTAAGGGAAACGAAAATTGAAGATTATTTTAATGAAATTAAAAGTGACTATGGTAAAGTAATATATGCCTCATTAATTTTAAAGGCAATTGAACTACTTACTGCTGATTTACCTCATGAAAGATTATTTAATTTAATTACTTGGTTATTATCGTTTAATGACTTAGAGCTTGCGGCAATTACATTATATATTAAACTTACTTATGCCCTTGGTTATGAATTATCTTTTGATAAGGAATATGAAGGTTTTGATTTAACATTAGGAAAAACTGTTAATCATGTTAAATCGCTTAATAAAGAGGAAACAACAGCGCTTAAAACACTTTATTATTTAAAAGAAGAGATTATAATTGATGAAGTTTTAAAGAAAACTTTAAAGCAATTTATTAAAAAATATTATATATATCATATAGATTATGAAATAAAATTTTAAGGAGCAAACTATGACACTAGAACAAATTTTTAATTACACAAAACAAACCGGTTATATTTATCAAGGTTCCGAAATCTATGGAGGATTATCTAACACTTGGGACTATGGTCCGCTTGGGTCACTCTTAAAACAAAATATTAAAAATGCCTTTATTAAAAGATTCGTAACTGAAACACCTTATAATGTGTTAGTTGATACATCAATCTTACTTAATAAAAGTGTGTGGGAAGCGAGTGGACATTTAAAAGGCTTTAGTGATCCTTTAACTGAGTGTTTAAACTGTCACACAAGACATCGTGCTGACCATTTAATTACTGATCAAAATAGTGATGGTTGGGACAACGATAAACTTTATAAATATTTAGTTGATAATCATATTAAATGTCCTTCATGTGGAAAAGTTAATTGGCATGAAATTAGACAGTTTAATTTAATGTTTAAAACTAACCAAGGCGTTATTGATGATGTGGCTAACACAGTTTATTTACGCCCTGAAACAGCTCAAGGAATCTTCATTAACTTTAAAAACATTCAAAGAACCACTAGAAGAAAGGTTCCTTTTGGGGTTGCCCAAATCGGTAAGAGTTTTAGAAATGAAATTACTCCTGGTAACTTTATTTTTAGAACACGTGAATTTGAACAAATGGAGTTAGAATTTTTCTGTAAACCAGGAACTGAAATTGAATGGTTTAATTATTGGTATAAAAAGATGGTAGAGTTTTTATTGGATTTAGGCTTAAGTAAAGAAAATATTGGTGCACATGAACATAGTAAAGAAGAATTATCACACTATTCTAATAAAACAATTGATATTTTGTATAACTATCCATGGGGTTTTGATGAGTTATGGGGTATTGCATCAAGAACTGACTTTGACTTGAAAGCTCATCAAGAGTTATCTGGTGAAGATTTTGAATATTTAGATCCGGAAACTAATGAAAAATATGTTCCCTATGTCGTTGAACCTTCATTAGGTGTGGAAAGACTATTACTCGCTATTTTAAAAGAAGGTATTAAAGAGGAAATACTTAAAGATGGAACAACTAGAGAAATCCTTAAGATAATTCCCGCATTAGCTCCTTATAAAGTAGCGGTATTACCATTAATTAAAAATAAACATCAAGATATGGCTAGTGAGATTTATAATGAATTATCGAAACACTTTAGCTGTGTCTATGATGAAACCCAAAATATTGGCAGAAGATATCGTCGTCAAGACCAAATTGGAACGCCTTATTGTGTGACAATTGACCATGATACTTTAGAAGATGGTACAGTAACCCTAAGAGATCGTGATTCGATGGAACAAAAACGTTTAACCATAAATGAAGTAATTAAATTCGTAGAAGAAAAGATTAAGTTTTAAGGTGATTTTTGTTGATAGATAAAAAGATAATTGATGAAATTAATGAAAAAACCGACATTGTTAGCTTAGTTAGTGAATATGTGAAACTTGAAAAAGCTGGCAAAAACTTTAGGGGATTATGTCCATTCCATAGTGAAACAAATCCTTCTTTTTCGGTGAGCCCTGAGAAAAACATTGCGATGTGTTTTAGTTGTAAAGAAGGCGGAAGACCAATTAAGTTTTATCAAAAAATCAACAATATCCCTTATATGCAAGCTGTCAGCGAACTCGGTAAAAGATTAAATATTGATATTAAATACGATAGTAATAAATCTCCTGATTTAGAGGAACACTACGCTTTAAAAGAAGCAGCTCAATTTTATAATTACTACTTACTTAATTCTGAAAATGGACTTAAAGCTCAAGAGTTTTTACATAAAAGAGGAGTTACTACTGAAGAAATTGCTACCTTTAATATTGGGCTTGCACCAAATGTACAAAATAGTGTTTATAAACTTTTAACGGAAAAAGATTATACTAACACTGAACTTGAAAATGCAGGACTTATTCATGTTAGTAGAGATAATTTTATTAAAGATGTTTTTACAAATCGCGTTTTATTTCCAATTACTGATGAAGAATCACGAATTGTTGGGTTTAGTGGAAGAAGTTTAGGTAGTGAAGAACCAAAATACTATAATTCTCCTGAATCATTAGTCTTTAAGAAGAGTGAAGTTTTATATAACTTTTCTAATGCTTTAAATGAAATTAAAAAACATGATAAAGTAATTATTCATGAAGGTTTTTTTGATGTGATTAAGTCTCATAAGGCAGGACTTAAGTATAGTGTTGCGGTAATGGGAACTGCCCTTACAAATGATCATGTTAAAGTATTATCAAAGTATACTAAAAATGTGATTATCGCATTTGATGGCGATAACGCAGGGATTGAAGCGGCGATTAAGGCGATTCCATTATTCTTAAAAAACAGATTTAGAGTTGACGTTTTATGGATTAAAGAAGGCTTAGACCCAGATGATTATTACAATAAATATGGTAAAGAATCATATTTGAAACTTTATGATAATTTAATGGATCATTATGCGTTTATTTATGAAGTTAATAAACAAAAACTAAACTTAAAAAACCAAAATGACCAAGAAAAATTAAAACTTGTCGTAAAAGATTTACTTACCTACGCACCAAGTACGACAAAAGATATCTACATTGATAAACTTGCCAGTGATTTATCAGTTTCAAAAGAAAGCTTAAAGAGTTTTTATTACTATAGGCCACAAGAAATAGTAACAAAAACTCCTAAAATAAAACCTAAAAAGCGTGAGATTAAATGGAAGTATTACCGGGCTGAGATGTTTTTATTAATTGAAATGTTTAAAGATAGAAATAATGCTAAAAAAATTGATCATGCGTTAGGGTTAAAATACGTTGTTGATTCTGATATTGCAAGATTAAGAAAACTGTATATTTTAAGATACATGGAATTATATAAAACTTATGATGAAGATAGATTCATTGAGTTAATTAATGAAAAGAATAGTGAATTAATCGAGCCGTTTTTAAGAGTTAAAGACTTAATTGCTTATAAAAATAAAGAACCATTAAGCGATGAACAAATTAATGATTTAATTAAAACGGTAAGAATGATTAATGAAGAAAAAACATATCAAGATATTTTAGACCAAATTAGAAAAGAAACAGAAGCATATCAAAAAACAATATTATTAGAAAAACAAAGTAAACTTAAAAGAACAATTATTAAGTAAATCAATAACAACTTATCTTAGTACATATAAATATGTTAAAATGAAATTGTAGATAAAAAAGGAAAAGAAAGGGTTAATATGAAGAAGATTATTAAAGAATTAGTTAAAAAAGCAGAAGAAAATGAAAATGTAATAAAGGAAGATGACATTATTGAATATGTCCCTTATCCTAGCGACGAGTATGATTTAATATATGAAGAATTAACCGCTTTAGATATTGAAATTGAACCAACAACTGTTGAAATTGAAGACGAAGATGATGATGAAGATGAATTTGTCGAAATTGACTTAGATGAACTTTCATTATCAAGTATGGATGTTGAAGATATTAAAGAAGAAGAGTTAATGGACGTGGAAACACTTCCACCAACAGTAAGAGTAGATGACCCGGTGAAGATGTATTTAAAGGATATTGGAAGAATTCCTCTTTTAAATGCGGAAGAAGAGGTCAACTTGGCGATGCGTGTTGAAGTTGGCAAACAAGCAAAAGAACAATTTGATGAATATAAGAAAAATGAAGTTGAGATCCCTGACCAAGAACGTGTTCAACTTGAACAGATGATTGAAGATGGTTTAATCGCGAAAGAAAGACTAATTGAAGCGAACTATAGGTTAGTTGTTAGTATTGCGAAAAAGTATGTTGGTAGAGGGATGCAATTTCTTGATTTAATTCAAGAAGGTAATATGGGTTTAATTAGGGCTGTTGATAAGTTTGATTATGAAAAAGGTTTCAAGTTCTCAACATACGCAACTTGGTGGATTCGTCAAGCAATCACAAGAGCGGTAGCTGATCAAGCAAGAACGATTAGAATACCTGTACATATGGTAGAAACAATTAATAAGTTAGCGAGAATTCAACGTCAATTAGTTCAAGAATTACGCCGTGAACCAACTGCTGATGAGATTGGTGAAAAGATGGGGATTACTGCTGAAAGAGTCCAACAAATTCAAAAGACTGCTCAAGAACCAATTAGTTTAGAAGCGCCAGTTGGTGAAGAAGAAGACTCTAGTTTAGGTGATTTTATTAGTGACCCTAATGCCTTAAATCCACACGATTATTCTGTTAATGAGTGGGTTAAAGATGCCTTAAATGAAGTCTTACAAACTCTAACTGATAGAGAAGAACGAGTTTTTAAGACTAAGATATGGTCTTTTAGACGGAAAAAACTCACACCCTAGAAGAAGTGGGTAAAGAATTTGGAGTTACAAGGGAACGAATTAGACAAATTGAAGGAAAGGCCTTAAGAAAATTACGCCAACCTTCACGTCAAAAAAAACTAAGAGATTTTAATATTCATAGATGAGAATAAATGCGATTGTAGAAAATATAAATGGTAATATACTATTAGACATTGGCACTGACCATGGCTATGTTTTAATTAAGGCTTTAAAGACGGGAAGAATAAAAAGAGGTATTGCCGTAGAAATCGCGAAAAAACCTTTAGAAAGAGCTAAAATAAATGCCCAAAAGCATCAAGTTGACCACTTGATTCTTTTTATTTTATCGAATGGTTTTAAAAATGTTAAAGAAGACTATGATATTGTGAGTATTACTGGGTTAGGTTATAAAACTATTGAAAATATTTTACTTCAAAAACATAAAGAGCCTAATTATTATTTATTAGGCGCACATTCAAAAGTAGAAAAATTAAGAAGTTTTTTATCAAATAATAACTTCAGTATTGAAGATGAAATTTTAGTTTATGAAAAACATTACTATGTTATAATTAAGGCAGTAAGAGGGATAAAAAAACTTAATGATGAAGATATCTTATTAGGGCCTATTTTAAAGGAAAAGGTTACTTCAATTCCTTATTATGAAGAGAAACTTAATAAAATAAATGAAATTACTATTAGAAGAACTTTAAAAGAAAACAGTGAATTTTATATAAAGAGAAATCTTTATTTAAAACAAATAAATTATTTAAGAAATAAGAAAGGATAATGTTATGAAAAAAAGAATAATTGCGATATTTTTATTTTTAGCATTATTAATTCCTTCAAAACTTTACGCAGCTAGTGATGCAAGGATGATTTTGGCTAATCCAGGAGAAAATGGTAATAGCGAAATTACTATCTCTTGGCATATGGATGAAAGTAAAAAAGAAGGGAAAGTTATTTATACTTTAAATACTGACATTAACTGGGAAAACGCGATTACGGTTAATGGAACATACGAGGTTAATGCGATATTTCCTAATAAAACTTTTAATCACTACAGAGTTTGTTTAACAGGTTTAACCCCTAATACGAAGTATAAATATAAAGTTGGTGAAGCGACATTTAGCGATGAACAATATTTTAAAACTGGTTCAAGTAGATATAGTTTCGCGGTAGTAGGAGACTGGCATACTCACTTACCACTTCCAGGGAGACTTACCGCCGTTACTAATCTAATTAATCAAATGGTTAGGCTAGAAAGAAATATCTCAATGATTTTTTCAACTGGTGATGAAACATCTTATGGTAATGTGTATGATGCGTGGTTAGCATCTAATTCCCAAGTTCATTTTAAAAACTACCTTAAGGCTTCAACAATCGGAAATCATGATTACTGGACACAAGCTAACCAAGATATGGAATCATTTAACTTTTTTAGAGATGTTCATTATTTCCCTCGTAACGGATATGAAGGACAAGAAGGAATAAGTTATTATTTTAAATATGGAAAAGTTCTTTTCATTGTTTTAAATTCCTATGATGTTGTGGTAAAAGGAAGTATGAAAGGAAGAAACTGGGCCAGTGAAGTTATTAAAAACAACCCTAGTGACTTTGTGATTGTTTCAATGCACTATAACTGGTTTGACGGATCAAACGGTAATACTTATCAATATAGGGCATGGAAAGATTTCTTTGACGCTAATGGTGTTGATTTAGCACTAGCTGGTCATAATCACATTTATGTAAGAACACATCGGTTATATGAAGGTGTGAGAAATACCCAAAAAGGAACGATGTATCTGCAAATTCCTTCAAGTGATAATGATCGAGGTAGAATAATGGCGGATACCTACAGTAATCAAGACTTAATCGCTTATCGCTTTACTGAAGGGACTAATACTGTTGGTGGTGTGATTGTTGATGTTTCTGATACTGAAATTAAAACTAGATTAGTTGACCGTAACGGAAGAGTTATTGATGAGGCAAGAATTAGTAAAAGAGATAAAGAAGCCTTTGATAAAGAAGCCTTTATGAATAGTTTTAACTATTATGAATATAATGGAAAAAAATATGTTTCAGTTTCTCCAAGTGGTGTTAATAACGTTGAATGTATTAAGTATTATGATAATGATGATTTAGTTGATATTAACTATTTATACAAAAAAGATTTAAGTGTTTTTGAATTAGATACATTTAATTCTCAAATTGAAGTGGAGGTTGAGTTTAGAGATAGAACTAAAGAAAGAATTGCCTTACAATTATCAAATAATAACTATGAAAGCGTTAGTAATGTAAGAGTTTTGAAAGAAGATGGTAAATATCTCCTTAGATGGGATTATTCTGGTGGTTCTGAAAATGCCCATATCTTTATTGATGATATCCCCCATAAGAGTGTTAATTTACTTGATGGAAATGCCTATATTGAACTATCTAATCCGCGCTCTGTAGTTTCCATAAGACAGAACGCTGAATCTTCAAATGCTCGTTATTATGTGAGTTATGGTGGTTTTGGTGATGCCAACTTTGATGGTATCGTTGATGTGGTTGATGTTAATGATTTAATTAACTATTATTTAAATAATAATACCCTCACAACTGATGAATTATATTACGTAGATATTAACAATGATGGAGTTGTTGATTTATATGATATTACATACCTACACCTTCATGTCGGTAATGTTATTTCAGCAATGAAAAAAGAAGTCGCAGTTACGTTCCTTGATATGTATGGTAATGTTATTGATACATACTATGTTCCTTCAGGAAGTAGTGTTGTTCCGCCAGAATATAGTGAGTTAGGCTTTAGTTTTATTATGTGGAATAAAGATTTAAGTAATGTTAGTACTGATATTTTTGTATCTCCAGTAATGGGGGTGAATTAAATGAAAAAGATTTTACTTTTATTACTATTATTTTTCTTAGTTGGTTGTGGGGGTAAAAAAACTTATTTTAAGGTTAATATTGATGAAAACATCAGTTTAGTTGATACAAATGTAGATTTAGAAAAAATTTTAGAAAATCAAGAAGTTGAATTTCAAATAAATATCCCCGAAGGTAAAACATTAGATAAACTTTTAGTTAATGGAGTTGATAAAAAAGATTTATTAGATGAAAATCTCATTATTAAAGTGATCATTACTGAAGAATTAACAATCTCCGTTAACTTTATCGACACCTACATTGTTTCATTATCCTTTGTAGGTAACAACAATTTCACCTTTGATATCGATGAGTTTAGATTAAGTGATATTTCCTTTAAAGCAGTTGATTCTAATAATGAATCATTAGATTTAAGTTTAAAGCGAGAATATTTAAATCTCACTGACTTTTTAAAATTATTTAAAGTGGGAAATCATGAAATTACTATTAATTATGAAGGTAAAGAGTTAACTGCCCATATTGAGTTAACTAGCAGTAATCCAGAAACGGAAGAAGATATTATCATCTATTCAATTATTGATGGAAGAACTCATAAATATTACATTATTGGTAGTTTTGTTAGTTATGAATTTAACTTAACGCAAAGTTCAGTAACTGAAGGAACAATTCTTAATATGGCAGGAGAAATCTTAAAATATGTCTATAACCGAAGAAACCTCACAATAATACATACCTTTGGGGCCTTAAAATCTGGTCATAATGAAGTTTTCCATATTAGGTATGATAGTGATATTGAACTTAATATTAATTTAGAAAACTGTAGTTTTTATAACTATGTAGAAGAAGAATTAGTAAAACTTGAGCATATTAAATATTATCAACGCTAAAACAAAAAAAAAATAACCGCCCAAACGGTTATTTTTATTATCTTTATATGGCGATTGAGGAGGGATTCGAACCCCCGACCGACGGCTTAGAAGGCCGTTGCTCTATCCTGCTGAGCTACTCAACCAATTTTTGACAGCACGATTATTATATCTTAAACTTACTTGTTTGTAAAGTCAAAACCATTAACAAAAAAATAAGCAGAGAAATTTCTGCTTATTTCTTTTTTAGAGTTCTAGGTATTTCTTTTCTTGGACTTTTTTGACTTCTTTAGGGATTTGAATCTTTAAAACACCATCTTTAAATGATCCTTTAACGTCATCAATACTAATATCACCAACATAATAACTACGTTTTACTTGACCGTAATATCTTTCTCTTCTAATGTATTTAGAATCTGCGTCTTTTTCATCATTTTCTTGTTTTATTTCAGCTTCAATTTGTAGATAGCCATTTTCAATACTAACTTTTACGTCTTCTTTTTGAATACCAGGAAGATCAACTAAGAGTTCATATCCTTTCTTAGTTTCCTTAATGTCAGTTTTCATTAAAGCATTAGTTATACTTGGTGTAGTAACGTTAAAATCATTAAAAAAGTCTTCAAAGAAATCTCTATTCCTTTTCATTAAACTCAACATATTAATCACTCCTTTTTTCTCATAATTTTTAAACTTTCCTTGAGTTCAATTGTATTATAACATACATTTTTGGCACTGTCAAGTGTTAAGTGCCAAAAATAATCAATATTTCACATTTTTTGCCAGATTATATGTTTTATAACAATACATAGATGTGTTTTAAAAAATAATTAACTAAATATAAACATTTTTTACAGGGCCTTTCATTGAAAAGACCTTATTAATATGTTAATATTTAAATGATGAGTTTATAGAAAGAAGTGATATAAAATGATTCGAAAAACAAAAATAGTTTGTACCATTGGACCAGCGACTTCAACACCTGAAGCAATTGAAAACCTAATTAACGCTGGAATGAATGTTGCGAGACTTAACTTTTCTCATGGCGATCATGAAGGTCATGAGAAAGTAATTAATATGATTAGAGAGGCTTCTAAGAAGCTAGGTAAACATGTAGGAATTTTAGCGGATACAAAAGGACCAGAAATTCGCACTGGTGAATTTGAAAATGGTGGAGTAGCCTATAAAAGAGGTGACAAGATTAAAATCTTTAGAAAAGAAGTTCTTGGAAATAAAGATGGTTTTCATATTACAACACCTGAATTATATGATGATATGAATATTAATGACTTTTTATTAATTGATGATGGTAAAATGCGTTTTAACGTTATTGATAAAGAAAAAGATTATTTATTAGTAGAAGTAATGAACTCAGGAACAGTTAAAAATAGAAAAGGTGTTAATACTCCTGGTGTTCACGTTAGTATGCCATTTATTTCTAAAAAAGACTCTGCAGATTTAGCATTTTCTGTGAAGATGGATGTTGATATGATTGCCTTATCATTTGTAAGATCACCTTCAGATGTTTTATCAATTAGAAGTATTTTAAACTTCTTAGATGGTGGTAATATTGAGCTTATTGCTAAGATTGAATCTCAAGAAGCAGTTGAGGTTTTAGA
The DNA here is from genome assembly GCA_050949105.1 of Acholeplasmatales bacterium. GTDB lineage: Bacteria > Bacillota_I > Bacilli_A > Acholeplasmatales > UBA5453 > DUQU01. The sequence goes on along the minus strand of JBMNFC010000007.1, from coordinate 28,129 downwards.
TGAAATATTAGAAGTTTCTGATGGAATTATGGTCGCAAGAGGAGACTTAGGAGTTGAAGTATCAACACAAATGGTTCCTTTATACCAAAAGAAAATGATTCAAAAAGCTAATGAAAAAGGTAAACCGGTTATTACCGCAACTCATATGTTAGAATCAATGATGTTTACACCACGTCCAACACGTGCCGAAGCAAGTGATGTCGCTAACGCTGTTTTAGATGGAAGTGACGCAATTATGTTATCAGGTGAAACAGCAGCTGGTGAATATCCAACTGAATCAGTGGAAACAATGAGCACAATCGCTAAAGCAATTGAGCCTTCAATTGATTACGAAACGATTTTAACAAAAGCGATTCATTCATCTCAAGGCACCGTTAACGATGCGATTGGAATGAGTGTTTCTCAAATCGCTTTAACATTACCAGAAGTTCAAGCAATCTTCGCTTTTACAGAAACTGGTGGTACTCCAAAGAGACTATGTAAGTTTAGGCCAAGTGTTCCAATTATCGCAATTACTAATCAAAAGAAAACTTGTACAAAACTTTCTTACTACTGGGGAGTTCATACAATATATAGAAATGACTACACAGACTTCTTATCATATGACCGTGTCGCTAATGAAGTCGCCAAAGAAATGGGCTTTAAAGTAGGAGATAAGATTATTATCACATCAGGTTATGCTCAACAACACGGTTCAACAAACACAATAAGAATTATTGATGTTAAATAATATATTATATAGTCGCTCCTGTAGCTCAACGGATAGAGCAGTATCGTCCTAAGGTAACGGCTGAAGGTTCGACTCCTTTCAGGAGCGCCATAATATATATCATTAATGCCACCTAGTTGGGTGGCTTTTTTTATAAATATTAAAATGTTATAATTAGGTATCATATAGAAATAAACACTATAAGGAGACAATAATTATGAAAAAGAAGCGACTAGGCTTTGCGATATTACTAATGGTATTTACAATTGCGTTTTTATGGACAATCGAAATCACAAATCAAACATTAGTTGATACTTTGGGTTTTGTTAATATCCCAATAGTATGGAATAAGGATGTTCTTACATTTATGTCAGTAACATTCTTTATATTGTGGCTTGTATCATTAGTAGGTTTCATTATTACATTTTTTGTACTAGATGATAAGGAATAGTTAATTAAAGAATAGGCAATCCCACCGAGGATTGCCTATTTTTATTTTATATTAAATAGCCAACTAATCGCCTCAGGAAAGCGAGAACGCCATGAAGCCTCATTATGTGAATGTCCTTCAACTTTTCTTGTGTATATTAAGTTTTCAGGATAACCTTTATTGATAAGTTCACTCTTTACTACATCAACATACTCACTATTATCACTAGGGTATCCTGAATCTAAATATAATTTAGGCAAGTTTTCTAATGTTAAACTCATTAATATAATAAAAAACTTTTTCATTTTATCACCTCAACCATTTTAACATACGCACTTATGATATTCCACGTTTCATCATTTTCAAAGTAATTCTCGTTATATTAATCATGGGATATTTTGTTAAATTGGATTTTATTATATAATAGTTATAATAAAGGATTAAATATGAAATACATAATAGAAGACTATAATATCCGTGCTCACAAAGAAATTGATACTTGGATTGATGAAAAAAAGTATAAAACTGCAAAACTAATCAATAAGTTTGCGTTATTTAATGAACCACTTAGTGATTTTTATAAGCATATTTTAGATAATCCCAATGATTTAGCTAATATAAAATCTTTTATTAAAGTGTTTAAAGATAGTGATAATATCTTAGGAGTTGTGGTATTTCATTACTATGTAGATGCAAATATCTATTATTTAGGAATAAATCCTTTAATTGTTAATCCTAGTTTAATGAATAAAAGAATTGGCACGAATATTTTAAAAATTATTGTTAAAGAATTAAAAAGGATATTTAATGATAAAGTTGATTTTATAGTTGCGAAAATAGATGAAACCAATCACATTAGTATAAAATTATTTGAAGGCTTGGGATTTAGAATAAAAGAAAAAGATGAAAACTTTACTAAGTTTATTTATCAAGTGTGAGGTAGTTATGAAAAAGTTTATAAAAATATTAGTAATATCATTATTTTTACTACCACTTGTTGGTTGTAAAAAAGAAGTTGAAAATGGAAAAGAAAAAGCGAAGTATCAATATGTTTTTTTAGTGGATGATGCGATCTATGAGACTCAAACAGTCTTAGAAGGTGAAGATGCTGTAGAGCCAACTCCACCAGAAAAAGAAGGTTATAATTTTTTATATTGGGATGGATCTTTAACTAACGCTACTAGTGATAAAGTCATTAAAGCTGCATTTAGAATTAAAAAGTATTCAATTGTCTTTAATAGTAATGGTGGTGGCGATATCGGCGTTTTAATTGAAAATTACAATACGACAATTAATGAGTTCCCAATCCTAGAAAGAGAAGATTACATTTTTGAAGGTTGGTATTTAAATGATGTTAAGGTTGAACTACCTTACACTTTTAAAGAAAATGTCATTTTAACTGCTAAATGGACTACTAAAACATAGATTGCAACATATCCGTAAATTTCTGCAACATACACTTTTTCACTTGAAATTTAAAATAAGTATATTTTAAAATTGGAGTAGATAATTATGAAATTATTGCTCAGCAAAGATAAAGCCGATGCTTTAATCGTAAAACTAAATAATACAAATTTAAAAATTGAAACAAAAGTGCTAGATGATGAGGTTTTGTTTATTTTATCAAGCAAAGAAGAAGCGGCATTCTTATCTCTTTTAAAAGAAGTTATTGATGAGGCAGAAACCATTTGGTTAGATTCATATGAAGGAAAAATAAATATTTTACCAAGTAGATGTTTATTCTTTGAAGTAGTTGATCCTGATGTAATATTAAGAACTGATTTAAATGAAACTCTTTACTTAAGACACACATTAACCGAATTAGAAGTTATGTTAGAAAGTCTTGCGTTTCAGCGCATTAATAAATCTGTAATTGTTAATCTAAAAAAGATTAATTTTATTAAACCATTACTTAATTCTAAATTGGAGATAAAGGTAGATTATTATCAATTTGAAGTAAGTAGGTTTTACTTAAAAGATTTTAGAAAAGCATTAAAAGAGAAAGGTGGAATTTAGTCCACTTTTTTTCTTTTTATGCAACTTACCTTTTAAAAATTGCAACTTACGGTTAATTTATTGACAAAACACCTAGTATTTAGTAATTTTAAAGCAACAAAAGTGCTAAACAAGCAAATCAAAAAGGAAGTGAAAGTATGTTTGATGCATTGATCGTTATGGGAATTATTTTAGTCGTTTTAACAATTCCGTTTATTATTCGTTTAGTTTGGAATATTCGTTTAATGAGATTCCAAAAGAGAAATTTCATTAAACCAACTACAAATCAAAAATTATCACTTTCTAATAATTTAGTTGCGACAACTTTATTATTAGCAGTTGGACTATTTAGTATCGTTGGTGGCAGTATAAGACCTAATAATGGTCCTAAAGACGCTCCTATACCAATAACATTTGAAGATTATATGACTAATGATAAACTTCATGAAAATGCGAAAGTTTTTTCTTCAAAAGAAGAATTCAATAATATCTTTAAAGACATTAACAGTAATTATAGTAATCTTTTCATTTCTAGAGGTGAATCAGGTTTTTTAGATTATGATAGTGTAGTGGCGGCGCCACTTGCAAGCGACAGTTCGAAAAACTTAACTGGTGATACTTATGAACAAGTTAGTGGAGTAAGTGAAGGTGATATTGCGAAATTTACTGATGACCAAAAACATATAATTTATGTAAATAAAGCTAAACAAGCACTACATAAAATTAGCCTAAATGATAGTGGAGAAGTTATTGGGACATTGTCAGTTAAATTAGATTCAAAATTTTATTTTCAAGATATGTTTTTACATGATGATAAAATAGTTTTATTCTCTTATGCAAACCAAAGAATTATTTATACGCCATATTTTCTTGACATTGATTTTCCTATCTACTGTAACCACGGCACTACTAATTATTTCATTTATAATATTTCTGATTTAGAAATGGTTAAAAAAGGTGAATTACTTGGTCATTATCGTGAAGTTAGAAAAGTTGATAATGTTTTATATGTGGCAACGAATGATTATGTTAATGGTAATGTTGATGATGAACGTTTCTTTGAAAATGTTTACTATTTTAAAGGAAGATTTAATTCTCACGCAATTACTAGACTTTATGCAATCTCCTTAGAAACAAATGAAATTATTTCTCATATTGGTTTTGTTGGTTCATTAGATTCATTTTATATGGGTAATGGAAAAATAGTATTAACTAATATTAGATGGAATTATTCAGAAGAAGAATCATTATATTATAACGAATCTAACGTAATCGTTGTCAATTATTATTTAGGTCAACTAAAATACGCTGGCTCAGCTGTTGTTGAAGGAATGGCTTTAGAACAATACTATATTGATGTTAGAGATGGCTATATTAGAGTTGTCACAACATTCGGTAGAAACAATAGTAATGCTTTATATATCTTTAAAGAAGATCAAGAAACAGACAAATTAGAATTAGTCAGTTTATTAAATGATGATCTTGGCAAACCAAATGAAAGCGTTAAGAGTGTTACTTATACTGATACTCAAGTTAAAATTGTTACTTTCTTCCAAAGAGATCCACTTTATACAATTGATATCTCTAATCCTACTAAACCTAAAATAGTTAGCGTTATTGAAGAACCAGGATTTTCAAGTAGTTTAATTGTTTGGGATGAAGATTTAGGCTTTACAATTGGTATTGGGGTTATGGCTGATAATAATGGTAGGGCTACTGGAGTTAAAATTAGTGCCTATAATGAAGTAGATGCATCACCAATTCAAACCATTGAATTTAACTATCAAAAATACGGCTATTTCTGGGTACGAGCGCTTTATGAACAACGCACAAACCTACTTGTCAGTAAAGAAAAAGGTGTAATCGCTTTTATTGGTCAAGGCTTTAGAAATGGTGAAACAAAAGTATTACTATTTAATATTGATTTTAATAGAAAAACTCCAATCGTCTTAAATGAAGTTTTATTTGAAAAATCATTTGATTATAATATTGATAAACTAGTGTTATTTAATGAAAATGTCCATATTTTAGGTAGAGATGGTGTTTATACATTCAACACTGATACAAGCACATTAAGTAAACATGTAAAATTTGAACTTGAAAAAGAAATTCCCTACAATGTTAGTTACAATGATGACGGTTACTTTGGCGAAATATTAATGTATGAATATGAAGGAAGACAATACACAAGAAAAAATCTTCAAGTAATGATTACATCTAAAGAAGAATTATTAGCGCTCGCTGATGAATGGAAAAATCAAGCCTTTAATGAGACAAGTTCTGAATATAATAATGCACTCAATCAAATATTAAGACTTTATGATGAGGAATATTTTCAAACTAAAAATTTGATTATTTACACACATAATTACTATTATTATGAAATTAACGTTGGTAATGTTACAGTAAATAATTTAGAAGTAATAGTAAATCTCAATACTATTTATAACCGTTGTGAAACGCAATATAATGCTCGTACAATAGTGATTGAAGTAAATAAAGATGATACTGCTGACTTAAGTTTAGTAATTAATCATCAATATAAATAATTTATCTCTCCATTTAAATATGAAGTGCACCCCAAAAAGTAGAACCTAAATAAAAAAAGGTCTACTTTTTTTTGTTTTCTCTGAATTGTGTTATAAAAATTGATTCAATCATGAATTAGGGCTATACATTCTTTTAAACTTTTGATATAAATATTATAGAAAGTTTCTTTCTTTAGTATCGAAAGTCAGTGATTTTGAGTCATTAAATAATGATGTTGTAATTTCGAATAGACACAAACCAACACTTGATGATTAATTTTTAGATAATAGAATAATTGTAACTTTAAAAAGTCAATATAGTGGTGTTAACAAAAAACAAGATTTTCCTAAATCAATAAAAAATACTGAGATAATTTAGAAAGACAACAATTTTTTCATATTAAAAAACAAGAAGTTATTTCATGATAAACGGTTAATTTTAAAGAAAAGATAATACACTCTAAAATATAGACTGCATATTACATGATAGAGTATACAAGGAGATAAAAAATGGAAATGAAAACAATTTTTAAAAAAATAATAAAGTTACCTATATTTTTAATGTTCTTTTTACTATTTTCGTGTGTTAATAAAAATAGTAATAGTGATATTGAACTTGGAACTTATATCTCAGGTAATATGACTTATTGGATTAAATTAAAGGAACATAATAAATTTATCTTTAGTAACACATCAAGTTCTACTATAAATGGGACGTTTGAAGTTGCTAATAACAAATTAATCCTTAATGAAGATGTAAATAATAATGTATTTACTTTTAATATTGAAGGAAACAAGGTTATTTTTGAAAGTGGAGAGGTAAATAATAATTATATTAACTTAAATCCTGAGTTTTTATTAAGAAATCGTAAGTTGTTTTATAATTTAAAGGAAGCTCATGAATTAAACTTCTTATCGTTAGATGATTTAAAACAAATAGAAAAAATTAATAATGGTAATACAAAAGAGCCCGAAATAGAAGAAGATATTTTAAATTTCATTAAAAGTGAAAGAATAAAAGAATTAAAATTAAGATATAATCACTTTTCCACTAGTGATAATATTGAAATAGTTAAGTATTATGGTTTATTTAATAATTGTCATGTGGTTTATCTTAAAGATGATTTTTTTAAAAAAAGTAAAACTATCAAAATAAAAGATTATAATTTCCCTGAGTTTGGTAGTAATATTTTAGTTTTTAATGAAAAAGATAAAAGTAACTGCCAAGAACCAACATTAGATGATGATTTTGATGGTAAAACTATAGAAATCGTCTTAAGGAAAGGATATGGTGGTGTTAATAAGCCAATCAATATTAAAAGTTTTGAGACTAAAAAGTTAAGATATAGTAAAAACATAAAGTTTTACGAACATATTTCTAATGATGTAATAATTTTTGATTTGATTGAAGATATAACTATTGTTGATGATCCTTCTAAGTTAGAAAATCCTGAAATGTTTATGCAAATAATTGTTATTACGCTTAAAGATGCAAATAAAATAAATGCCTTAAGAGCTATTGATGAGTTAATGAGCAAGGACTTTGTTTTTTCAGTTGAACTGGATTATGATTTTATTCCAGTATATGATTAAAATTAATTAGATATGGCATATTAAGTCGTATCTTTTTTTTTAAAAAATATTAAATTTTTAAATGAATGTAGTAGTAGAACACATAAAGGCTATGTACACAATCCAAAGGATGTGAATATTAAAGACAATGTAATTTATTTGCCAATTTATATGGCATGTTTACTTTAATTTTAGTCTTTGAATTGTGTTTCTCTAAAATACAATTCTTTAAAGTTAATTCTATTTAATATATAGTATATTGGTAGACCAAATATATATACTACAACAAATTCACCAATAAAAACAGAAAGAGCACTTAATAAGTATGGTAGATCAAAGGCAAGATATAATTCTAATCCAACAATAAGCCCATTAACTATTGGTGGGAACAATAGTGCTATATATGGCCACTTTCTAAATAGAAGCATAAATATGAGTGTAATTATTGTTGCGGCTATGCCAAATGTCATATCATAAGCTAACATTGGAGACCAAAGATTAGCGATTATTACTCCTAATGTAAGGCCTAATACACTTTTTTTATCGAAAAATACGAGTATTAAAAGTATCTCTGCGATTCTAAATTGGATACTTTCAAAACTCATAAATTGAAATACAAACACTAATACTATATAAATGCTTGCGATAATCGATTGTCTAACTAAGTCAATTAATGTAAATTTCTTCATAATTACCCACCTAAGTGATTTTAACATAAAATATTATCAAATTAAAGTTATAATAGTAGTAGAGGAGTTAATAGATGATTACTTTTGAATTAAAACATGTTTGTAAACAATCAGGGGCAAGATATGGACTAATTCATACTCCACACGGCACCTTTGAAACACCAATTTTTATGCCTGTTGGTACGAAAGCGACAGTGAAAACTTTATCGCCAAAAGAAATAAAAGAAGTCAGTGACGGGCTTATTTTAGGTAATACTTACCATTTATGGCTTACTCCAGGACTTGATGTGATTAAACTTCATGGTGGGATTAGAGGCTTCATGAAATGGGATAAAGCACTCCTTACAGATAGTGGGGGATTTCAAGTTTTTTCACTTGCGGAAAATAGAGTTATTAAAGAAGAAGGTGTCTATTTTACTAATCCTAAAAATGGTGATAAGTTATTTTTATCACCAGAAAAAGCGATAGAGATTCAAGAGGTTTTAGGTGCAGATATAATTATGTCTTTTGATGAATGTCCACCGATTGATGCTTCATATGATTATATGAAAACATCTGTTGAAAGAACGCTTAGGTGGGCTAAACGTGGGAAAGATGCTCTAACTACTGATCAAGCTTTATTTGGAATTATTCAAGGCGGTTTAGATAAAGATTTAAGAAAGTATTCTTTAGAAAAAACAGTTGAAATTGGGTTTCCAGGTTATGCGATAGGTGGTTTATCAGTAGGCGAAAAAGATATAGAAATGTATGAAATGTTGGAGTTTTTAAATCCACAATTACCACAAGATAAACCAAGATATTTAATGGGTGTAGGTGAACCAGTTGACATTATTAATTCAGTTATCCATGGGATTGATATGTTTGATTGTGTGCTTCCTACTAGAAATGCAAGACACGGCAGTGTTTTTACAACAGAAGGAAAACTTCAAATTAAAAATAAAGCCTATGAGTTTGATTTAAGTCCAATTGATAAGAACTTGAAAACAAAAATTAGTAAGTATTCTAGGAGTTATATAAGACATTTGTTTAGAGAAAAAGAAATTTTAGGAATGAGAATTCTCACATATCAGAATTTGGCTTTTTTAAAGGATTTAATGGAAAAAATAAGAACTGCAATAAAAGAAGACAGACTACTTGATTTTAAGAAAGAATTTCTATATAATTATTTATACACGAAGAAATAACATTAAAATGTTAAAAATATATTAAAGTAATTTGAAGGAGGGATTTTTTATGGTATTTGGCGAAAATGATGCGTTCAACCAAAAACCAGTTATTAAAGTTATTGGTGTTGGTGGTGGCGGTGGAAATGCCATTAATCGAATGATTGAAAATGATGTCAAAGGTGTTGAATTTGTCGCAATAAATACAGACTCACAAGTCTTAAGAATATCAAAAGCAGAAACTCGTCTTCAAATTGGAAAACATTTAACACGAGGTTTAGGGGCAGGAGCGAAACCAGATGTTGGCAAGCGTGCCGCATTAGAAAGTGAAGATGAAATTAGAGCGGTATTAAGCGATGCGGACATGGTTTTTATTACGGCTGGAATGGGTGGAGGTACTGGTACTGGTGCAGCACCTATTATTGCAAGACTCGCTAAAGAATTAGGCTGCCTAACAATTGGAATCGTCACAAAACCATTCGCCTTTGAAGGTCCAGCGAGAACCCAAAGTGCGATTGCGGGATTAGAAGAATTAAAACAACACGTTGATACATTAATTGTTGTTCCAAATGAAAGATTATTATCCATTATTGATCCAAGCGTTGATATGTTAACCGCTTTTAGAGAAGCTGATAATGTTTTAAGACAAGGTGTTCAAGGTATTAGTGAACTAATTAGTATTCCAGGGTTAGTAAACCTTGATTTTGCCGATGTTAGAACAATTATGGAAAATAAAGGAACTGCCTTAATGGGAATTGGAATTGCCTCAGGTGAAAATAGAGCGATTGAAGCCGCAAGAAAGGCAATCCACTCAAGATTATTAGAAGTTTCAATTGATGGTGCGACTGACGCAATCGTTAATATTACCGCATCTACAAATGTTACTTTATTTGAAATTAACCAAGCTTTAGATGAAATTAGAAACGCTAGTGGTCTAGATATTAACATTATTTATGGAACAACCTTAAATACTGACTTAGAAGATGAAATGATTATTACTGTGATTGCCACAGGCTATGAACTAAAAGCTAAGGACCAAGCGATGGAAGATTTTGCGACTCAAATCTTTAAAAAGACTACTAACGAACAAGTTAAGATTACTCCAACAGGGTTCGCACCTAAACATTATGAAGAAGAAGTTCCAAAGTCTAAACCTAATCTTCCAGATTGGTTATTAAAGAAAAAATAAGGCTTCCAAAAGCCTTTTTTTAAAGGAGAATTAATTATGCTTGCGGGGATAATAGGACTTCCTAACGTAGGAAAAACAACGCTATTTAATGCTTTAACAGGCTTAAATAACGAAGTGGGAAACTATCTTTTCACAACTAAAGAAGCCGATAAAGGAATTGTCTTTTTAGAAGATGAAAGACTTTATTTTCTTCATGAATTACATAAGTCAAAACGAATTGTCAATGCGACAATTGAGTTTATTGACGTGCCAGCATTAGTAAGTGGTTCTCATAAAGGTGAAGGCTTAGGTAATACATTTCTTCAAACTATTAGAGATGTTGATTGTCTAGTTCATGTAGTAAGAGCCTTTAAAGATAAAGATACTCTTCATGCTTTTGATAATGTTAATCCAATTAGAGATATTGAAACAATCCAACTAGAACTTAATTATGCTGATTTAGAACAAATTGAAAGAAGATTAGACCGCATTAAAAAAGTTGTCGGTAAAAATGAAGAACATGAACTCCTACTTAGATTAAGAGACGCGCTTTATGATGACATTCCTCTAAGAAGAGTTCCTTTAACAGAGGAAGAAGCAAAGCTACTAAAGAGTTATCACTTTTTATCTTTAAAACCTCTTTTATATGTTGTAAATGTTGATTTAGATGATGAAAGTGAAGAACTTAAAGAATTATATGAATATGTTAAAAAAGATGAATCAAAAATGATAACTTTAAGTGCGAAAATTGAACTTGAGTTAAGAGATTTAGATTTAGAAGATAAATTACTTTTTATGGAAGATTTCCACATCAGTGAACTTGTCTCTAACAAGGTCACAAGAAGCGTCTTTGAATTACTATCTTTAAATACCTTCTTTACCTCAGGAGAAATGGAATCAAGAGCGTGGACATTTAAAATCGGTATGACCGCCAAAGAATGTGCGGGAGTCATACATAGTGATATTGAAAGAGGCTTTATTAGGGCGGAAACTATAGCTTATAATGACCTTATTTTTTATGGTAGTGATCAAAAAGCGAAAGAAGCAGGTAAAGTCCGCTTAGAAGGTAAAGATTATTTGGTTAAAGATGGCGATGTCATCTATTTTAGGTTCAATGTCTAAGTATTTAAATTTGGTAAATGAAGCTAGTAATACTAAAGTGGTTGTTGCTTCAAAATATATGAGCATTTCTAATATGCAAAACCTTTATAATGATGGGGCAAGAGACTTTGGGGAAAACAGGGCTGATGAATTACTAACGAAAATTGATAAACTTCCTAATGATATTACTTGGCACTTTATTGGTTCGCTTCAAACTAATAAAGTTAAAAAGGTTATCAATAGAATTGATTACCTTCATTCACTTGATAGGATTAGTCTAGCTAAGAGTATCCAAAAATATAGGATTGAGCCTTTAAACTGTTTTATTCAAATTAATTTTTCGAAAGAAAAACAAAAATCAGGAATTTTTATTGAAGATTTAAAAGAATTTATGAATTCTTTAAATAAATATGATAAAATAAGGGTAGTCGGTTTTATGGCGATGGGTGTTTATGATGATTTAGCTTTAACGGAAAAGATTTTTAGCGAAATGTTAAAGTTGAAAAATGGGTATAAATTATCTATGGGAATGAGTAATGATTACAAGCTCGCGCTTAAATATAAGGCTGACTATATTAGAATAGGTTCATTATTAAAGGAGTAGTTATGGCGTTATTTACAAAGAAAAAAGGTGAAACTAATTTACCTACTTATCAAAATCAAAATTTAAAAACGGCCGTTGATCGAATTATCTTTGATAAAATCACTACCGATGAAGATAAATACATTATTGATTTAGCGACTGATTTATTAAATGGAAAGCCGCTCGTTCTTAACTTTGAAGATATTGATACGGATGGAGCGAATAAGACGGTGGCGTTTCTATCAGGAGTAATTTTTGCTTGTGATGGACGCATTGAAGAAATTGGACCCAAGATATTTTTATTTGCGAGAAGTCAAGAATTTAAAGATGGTACACTAAAAAACTTTATTAATGAATATAAAAGTTAATCTTACTGTGATGTGGACACGTTATTAAAGTTAAGCATTTAAGCGAGTTAGGGATGGTGAAAGCCTAATAATGATACTTTAAGTAATATCACCACTGAGTAAATATATTAATTGAGGGCTAGATTGTTATCTAGAACTAAGGTGGTAACGCGGATTTTATTCGTCCTTAGAAATTCTAAGGGCGATTTTTTTAAAAGAAAGGGGAATGATATATTATGGAAAGAAAAAGAAATGTTATCAATTATCAAGTAGAAGAAGACGAAAAATTGCTATCTAAAGCAGAGGAAATTATAGGTGAAATTGAAAACGGAAAACGAAAATTAAACGATGAAATAAAAGAAGAAATGTCAAATTTACTAAATGAAATCACTAACAAAATAAGAGATACGGAAATAAAAATAGATAATCAAATAGTAGAAAAACATAACAAAATGAATCCCACTAAAAAATATAAGTCATTTTCGGAAAAAATGGCTACTGAACAAGAAGTAAGTGGCAGGTTTCATGAAAGCGATAGATCAAAAAAAATACAAAAGAAATTAAGAGATTATATAATGAAAAGTATTGACTATAGAGAGACCCTACTATTACCAAAAACTAATTTCCCAATGCGGGGTAATTTAGGTATTAGAGAAGAAGAGTTCCAAAAAACATGGGAAGAAGAAAAATTATATAAAAAGAATTTAGAAAAAAATAAAGGAAATAAGGAGTTTATCTTACATGATGGGCCACCATACGCGAATGGGCAAATTCATATTGGCCATGCCTTAAACAAAATCTTAAAAGACTTCATTATCCGTTATAAGACAATGAAGGGTTTTTATGCGCCTTATATTCCTGGGTGGGATACACATGGACTGCCAATTGAAAGTGCGTTACAGAAAAAAGGTGTTGATCGTAAGAAATATACTACTGGTGAATTTAGAGAAATGTGTAAGACATACGCTCTTGAACAAGTAGAACTTCAAAGAGAGCAATTTAAACGTTTAGGGATTTTAGGAGAGTGGGATAAGCCTTATATTACATTGCATAAAGAATATGTTTCTGATCAAATTAAAATCTTTTCTAAGATGGTCGAAAAGGGACTAATTTACAAAGGATTAAAGCCAGTTTATTGGTCTCCTGTAAGTGAAACAGCGCTTGCGGAAGCGGAAATCGAATATAAAGATGTGATGAGTCCATCTATTTATGTTGCTTTTCCACTTAAAGATAGTGATGCATCACTAATTATTTGGACAACCACACCTTGGACATTACCCGCAAACTTAGCAGTTAGTGCGCATCCCCGCTTAACATATGTCTTATTTAGTTCTAATAAGGGCAAATATATTGTTTGTAAGTCTTTGCTAGAAGATGTTGTAAAAACGCTTAAACTAGAAGATATTAAGGTTTTAGATGAGTTTATTGGGGAAGAATTAGAATATAAAACATACATTCATCCGCTAAATAAAAAAGAATTACCAGTTATCTTAGGCGAACATGTCTTAGATACTGATGGTACTGGGTTAGTTCATACCGCTCCTGGACATGGGGAAGATGACTATATTGTTGGTAAAAAATATAATTTAGATATTTTAGTGCCAATTGATGATAGGGGTTATTTTACTAGTGAAGGATTAGAGTTTGAAGGGTTATTTTATGAAAAATCAAATCCTTTAATTATTGAAAAATTAAAAGCATTAAATGTCTTATTACATGTTTCTTATTTCACACACAGTTATCCTCATGATTGGCGCAGTAAAATGCCTGTGATTTTCAGAGCGACTCCACAATGGTTTATTAACTTAGAAACAATTAAAGAAGATTTACTTGACGCCGTTAACAAAGTTAATTGGGTTCAAAAATGGGGTAAAGTAAGAATTTCTAATATGATTGAAGCACGCACTGATTGGTGTATTAGTCGTCAAAGACTTTGGGGAGTACCAATTCCTATCTTTTATACTGAGAAAAATGAACCAATTTTAGATAGTAAATTAATTTTACATGTCGCAGAAATCTTTAAGCATGAAGGTAGTAATGCTTGGTTTACAAAAGAAGCTAAAGATTTACTTCCTAATGGATATACTCATAAAGATAGTCTTAATGGTATCTTTACTAAAGAAACTGACACAATGGATGTTTGGTTTGATAGTGGAACAAGCCATCAAGTCTTAAAGCGTAATAATTTATCATTCCCTTGTGATTTATATGTTGAAGGAAGTGACCAATATCGCGGGTGGTTTAACTCAAGTTTAACAACTAGTGTTGCGGTATTTAAAACGGCGCCATATAAGAGTGTTATTTCTCATGGGTTTGTTTTAGATGAAATCGGTAGAGCGATGAGTAAATCTTTAGGAAATACAATTGATCCACTCAAGGTAATTAAAGAATCAGGTGCCGATATTTTGAGATTATGGGTTTCTAGTGTTGAATATAGTAGTGATGTGCGCATTGGTACGGCAACTATTCGTCAAGCTAGTGAAACATATCGTAAAATGCGTAATACATTTAGATACATGTTATCTAATTTATATGATTTTGACCCAAAGAAAAATTTAGTTTCATTTGAAAGTTTAGACAATTTATCTAAAGTAATGTTAGTTAAATTAGAAGAATTAAAGCGTGAAGTTTATGATGCTTATGAAAATTATAAATTTGACTTTGTAAATAGACTAATTACTAACTATATGATTAACGATTTAAGTTCATTTTATTTAGATTATAATAAAGATATTTTATATGTTGAAGCGGCTAACTCTAAACTAAGAAGATGTGCTCAAAGTGTCATTTATCATCATTTATTAGAACTATTAAGACTCCTTAGTCCACTAATTCCTCATACAACTCATGAAGCTTATTTAGAGATTCCTTTTGAAAGATTAGAAAATGTGTATTTAGAAAGATTTACTGATGTAAAAACATATCAATTTAATCTAATGGAATCATTTGATAATTTTATGACTTTGAGAGATGAAGTTTTAAAGGCACTAGAAATTAAAAGAGCGAATAAAGAAATTGGTAAATCACTAGAAGCTAACCTAGAAATCCATCTTCCTAAGTCTTTAAAAGAAAGCATTGATGCACTAGATATTAACTTAGTTCAAGTTTTAATGGTTTCAAAGATTACTTTTAAAGAAGCGAAAGATATAAAAGTAATAGTTACTGTAAGTAATGGTTTAAAATGTGAAAGATGTTGGAATATTGTTGATAAACTCTATGGTGATGTCTGTCACAGATGCAAAGAGGTATTAGAAAATGAATATCCTAATCACGAATGATGATTCGATTTATGCAGATGGCCTTTATGTCTTAATTGAGGCGGCAAAAGGCTTAGGTAATTTATACGTTTTAGCTCCTGAAGAGCACCAATCAGGGATGTCAACTGCCTTAAGTGTAAGAAAATCATTAAAGTTAAAAGAATATAAAATTGATGGGGTTAAAGAAGCTTACTCTGTTGATGGAACTCCAGCTGATGCAGTAAGAACTAGCGAAGCTGTTTTTCCGCGTGTTAAGTTTGATTTAGTATTAAGCGGTGTTAATAAGGGAGCAAATATCTCTAGTGATATCTATCACTCTGGAACGATTGGAGCTGTTTTTATGGGATTAATTTTACAAATTCCTGGGATTGCGGTAAGTGCGAGTTATCGTAACTTAGAGTTAGCGAAAAAATATTTAAAAGGACTCTTAAAAACTGTTTTAGAACATAAGATGTATAGTATTGATTATGCCTTAAGTATTAATTTCCCTGAAGAAATGGATGAACTTAAAGTTATGTTTACCCATCAAGGAAGAGAAAAAGAAATGCCTGTTTATACTAAGAAAGATGGTTATTTAACACCTGTTTATAAAAGAGCTTTATCAGACGTTATGACAAGCGATTTATATAGTTACTACAACAAAATGATTTCAATAACTCCAATCAAATATGATAAAACTGATTATGAAACATTAAATGAATTTAATGAATTAAAAGTAAATTTTGAGGCGAGTTTGTTAAAACATCTTAATAAGTAGTTATTATCTTTTAAAAATATGATAAAATAAGAATAGGTGATTTTATGGAAAAGTTTATCTTGCATTTCTTTAAAGAACGAAGAAGAGATTTTGACTATGAACGATTATTATCGTTTTTTGAAACATTTCCAGAAATAAGCTTAGATAACAACCATGATAATGAGTTTCGAATTTTATATCGCCATCCAATTTTAAATAGTAGTGCTGATTTTGTCATTTCAAAAAAATCAACAGTGAAAGAACTTTATAAATTGGATCCTCAATTTTTAGATGTCAACTTTAGGATTGAAATCCCCCTACTGACACCTAATTTTAGTGTGAAAATTATTTTTGACATTGTTAAAGATTTGGCTAAAGAGTTTGATTTTTCTTGTTATCACGAGTTATTTGAAGATGTGCTTCCATTTCGATTAGAAGTTGTGTTGCGTGTCTTCGAAATTTCTAAACAACAATTTAAAGAAAAGTTTGGCTATTTACTTGAAGACTATTACTATTGTCCAGAGAAAAAGCTTAATGAATGCTTAAAATACGTTAATGAACAGTACGATCTTCACCGTTATTATAAAGAACAAGATGTCATCGTTCCTAACTACTTTGTTTCAGTTGGTAAAGATGATAAAGTACATTTTATGATGGAGTGGAAAGAAGGCACAAGAGTACTTTTCCCACCACATATTGACTTTATTTATTATCGTTTTGGCTTAGAAACAAAGATTTTACCTTATGATGAAGTGATGGCGAAGATTTCTCGTTTCACAGAAAACGTTCCAGGATTTATTGAAAATACAAAAGTAATCTCTTTAAAGCGGATGAGTAAAGTTGACAAAATTATTAAAAAAACTAAGTTCACACAAGTTAAAGATCCTTTAACACGTATTGAACTAGATAAAGTAATTGATATAACTAAGGAGTAATGATTAATGTTAATGTTTAGTTTAGAGATGTTTACTAGTCCTATCGAATGGTTAGGAATTGTTGGAGGTATAGTTGTTGTAGTTTCTTTCGTAATGAAAGGCGAAATAAAAATGCGGGTAGTCAATTTTATTGGCGCCGCTTTATTTATTGTTTATGGGTTTTTAATTGAAAGTATTTCAGTAGTCCTGTTAAACTTTATTTTAGCGGGAGTTCAAGTATATAAAGTATATAAAAAGATGAAAGGAAAGAAAAATGAAGAAAGAAATGGCGCAGTATATTGATCACACTAAACTAGGACCAAGTGTTACTTATGAAGATATCAATAAATTAATTAGTGAGGCGAATAAGTATAAGTTTAAGAGTGTTTGTGTCGATCCATATTATGTTAAATATGCGAAAAAAAATGTTGATGGCGTATTAGTTTGTACAGTAGTAGGTTTTCCTCATGGAACATCATTAACTGAAGCTAAAGTTTTAGAAACAAAGATGGCAATTGAGGATGGAGCTGATGAAATTGATATGGTTATGAATCAAAATGCCCTTAAAAATCGTGAACATAATTATGTTTTAAATGAAATTAGAGCGATTAAAAAAGTCTGTGGGAAGAAAGTTTTAAAAGTTATTATTGAAACATCAAATCTTTCACATGCAGATAAGATTAGAGCTTGTGAGTTAGCAAAAGTTGGTGGTGCTGACTTTGTGAAAACAAGCACAGGATTCCATAAAGGTGGCGCAACCATAGAAGATGTTGCGTTAATGCGAAAAGTTGTTGGTCCAGAGATGGGAGTTAAAGCCTCAGGTGGAGTAAGAACTTATGAAGATGCGAAAAAGATGATTATTGCTGGAGCAACCAGAATTGGTAGTTCCAACGGAGTAAAAATATTAGAAGGAGACGATAATAATGATTCCAACACCTCATATTAGTTTAAATAACAAAGATTTAATTGCGAAAACTGTCTTAATGCCAGGAGATCCATTAAGAGCGAAATTTATCGCGGAAACATATTTAAAAGATGTTGTAAAGTTTAACTCTGTAAGAAATATGTTTGGTTATACAGGTACTTATAAAGGGAAAAAAGTTTCCGTAATGGGAAGTGGAATGGGAATGCCTAGTATTGGAATATATTCATATGAACTTTTCAGTTTCTATGGTGTAGAAAACATCATTAGAGTGGGAAGTGCTGGGGCATATACTGATAAATTAAACATTTATGATGTCGTTTTAGCGGAATATGCATATAGTGATTCAACTTATGCAAAAATTATGGGCGTTAGTAGTAGAAAAAAACTTCCCGCAACTAAAACTTTAAATAATAAGTTAAAAAAAGCGGCTGCTAAGTTAAATATTCCTCTTCATCTAGGAGTAATTCATTCAAGTGATGTATTTTATCATCCAGGTGGAAGTATCCATGAAAAAATGTATAATGAGCATGAATGTTTATGTGTTGAGATGGAATCATTTGCGTTATTTGCGAATGCAAAAGCATTAGGTAAAAAGGCCGCATGTCTTTTAACAATTAGTGATTCACTTGTAACCCATGAAGCAACTTCAAGTGAAGAACGCCAAAAAGCATTTACTAAAATGATGGAAATTGCTTTAGAGGTTATTTAATTATGATTGTTAAAACAACTAAATATAAAACTAACGTGATTTCCTTACGTTTTATGGAAACTTTAGCTAAGGAAAACCTTGGATTAAGAGCTTTTTTACCAAATGTAGTAATTAGTAAAAGTCCTTTATATGATTCAAGAAAAAAGTTAAATGAAGCATTAGATGACTTATATGGCGCAACTTTATTAGGGCGAACTTTTCGTCAAGGGTTACAATCAATTATTGAAATTAGTATTACATTTATTAATCATAAGTTTACTACTGAACCATTACTTGAAAATGTCTTAAAGTTACTTAAAGACGTCGTTTTTAATCATAAAAACTTATCTAAAACAGAATTTTTAATTGAAAAGAAAATTGCGAAAGAAAAAATCTTAGCCTTTCAAAATAATAAAACATCTTATGCCTTAAATAGGATGTTTGAAATTATGTTTGAAGGCGATAATCAAAGTTTAATGAGCATTGGAAAATTAGAAGATATTGAAAATGTTAGTTATAACCAAATGAATAATTACTATAAGAAGTTCATTAAATCAGATTATGATGTCTTAATTAGTGGTGACTTTAAAGATAGTGATATTAAATTAATTAACTCATATTTTAAAGGAACTAATACTAAAGTAGAATTAATTGATTATGTTAATAAAAAACCTAATTATAAAGAAGTAGTTGAACATGATAAAATCAGCCAAGCAAAGGTAAATATAGGTTATTTACTACCAGTAAGATATAAAGATGAGGAATTTTACCAAGCAGCCATCTTTAATATTTTATTTGGTGGCGATGTTCATTCAAGACTATTTTTAAATGTAAGAGAAAAACATAGTCTTTGTTACTATGTAAGATCGCAATATGAGCCATTTAAAGGGTTTATTTATGTATATTCAGGTATTGATAAAGCAAGAGTCAAACTTGCGCTAGAAGTAATTGATGAACAATTAAATGATTTAAAGAAAAATTTAGTTAGTGATCAAGAACTAATATATTCTAAACAGTCTTACATTAACTCCCTAAAAGAAGCGGAAGATAGCCAAAATAGACAGCTAGACGCATTTTATTTAAAGGAAGTATTGAATCTTGATAGTATTGATGAAATGATTAAAAAAGTGAATGCTGTCACAAAAGAACAAGTCCAAAAAATGGCGCGTAAACTTACTAAAGATACTTTATATATCTTAGCTCCGGAGGAAATGTAAAATGAAACATTTAACTTATCCTAAATACAATGAAAATGTCTATTTTAAAGAGTTAGATAATGGTTTAAAGGTCTATTTAATTCCAAAAATGGAATATAATAAAACATTTGTGACATTTACTACTAACTACGGTTCATTTGATACTTCCTTTATTCCAAGAGGAAAAGATAGACGTGTTAACCAACCAGCGGGAATTGCTCATTTCTTAGAACATAAATTATTTGCGATGCCTGATGGTACTGACGCATTTGAAAAATTATCATCATATGGAGTTAACGCGAATGCCTTTACTTCATTTGATAGAACTAGTTATTTATTTAGTGGGACTTCTAATATTAAAGAAGCATTAGTGTATTTACTTGATTTTGTACAAACGCCTTACTTTACACCTAAGAGTGTGAAAAAGGAACAAGGTATCATTATTGAAGAATACCAAATGTATGAAGATAATCCTGATGGTAAAATCTTCTATGGACTTTTAGAAAACATGTATCAAAAACACCCGCTTAATACAACAGTTTTAGGTACTATCCCATCTATTAAGAAAATTACTGCAAAAAAACTTTATGAAGCATATGATACTTTTTATCATCCTAGCAACATGATACTAACTGTTATAGGTTCTTTTAATAAGGATGAGATTTTAGAGGTTATTACTAAAAACCAAAATAGTAAAGCATATGTAAAAGAACCACCAATAGAAAGATTTTTAAAAAAAGAACCTAACAAGTTAGCTATCAAAGAAAGAACACTTTATATGAGTGTGAATATGCCTTATATTGGTATTGGTGTTAAATTAACTCCTAGTGATGATTTTGCATCACTTTATAAACAACATCTTGCCCTAGATTTAGTTTTAAACATATATTTATCAACTAGCGGTGATGTTTATAACAACCTTCTTAAGAAGGGGATTATTAATAAAACATTTGGCTTTGATGTTTCCTATCAAAAAGGCGCTTTTGGCATCTTAATGTCTTGTATGACTAACAAAGATGAAGAGTTTATAAATGAGATTACAAAAAGCTTAGTTGGCTTAAAGAGAAGAAATATTAACATAGAAGCCTTTGAAAGACAAAAGAAAGTGATGCAAGGAAACTTTATTAAATCACTAAATTCACTGGAAAACTATAATGTTACTTTTACTGCACATGTCTTAGAAGGAATTAATATGTTTGATATTCCTAATATTATCGCTAGCATTACATTAGAAGATGTTAAAGCGGTTATTAAAGAGATTAAAACAAGTAATGTTACAACTTTAAAAATTTATCCTAAAAAAGACAAAAATTAAGTGATTTTATCTAAAAAAGAAAATAAATTTATTTAAAAAGAAAAAGGAAACCAAAAACGGTTTCTTTTTTATATAATTAATAAAAATAAACTTTAAAGTGACTTAATAGTGTGATTTTGTGTGTGTTGTTATTTAATATATACTTAAATTAAAAGGAGGGTATATGTTAAATAATGTCATGTTAATTGGAAGATTAACTCATGATCCACAACTAAAGGTTTTAGAAGATGGAAAAAAAGTCTTAGATATTCAACTGGCTGTTCAGAGGTCATTTAAAAATATGGACGGAATTTATGAAACTGACTTTATTACGGTAACTTTATGGCAAGGTCTAGCGGAGAATTTAAATGAATATTGTGAGAAAGGTTCACTAATAGTCTTACGCGGCAGACTACAAGTTAGACATGTTAAATATGATGATAAAGATTACCGAACATTAGAAGTAATTGGTGAGCGAGTTAACTTTTTAGGTAGTAAAAAAGAAGCTACCGTATCCCTAGAAGAGGACTTCTTATAAAAGAGGTCCTTTTTAATTATGTGATAATTATAATTTGTAACAATAACATTTAAACATAAATGTTTTTTTTGTTATAATAGAAATAGTTAAATTTTTAGGGGTGATATAATGATAGACTTTAAAGAAGAAGTTTTAAAAAGAAAAGATGATATTATTAAAGACACACAAAACCTGCTTAGGATAAATTCTGAATTAACTGAGTTTAACCCTGAATCAAAAACTCCTTTTGGTAAAGGAATTAATGAAGCATTAAACTATATGCTCAAGTTGGGGGAAAAAGATGGTTTTAATGTCTTAAATGCTGACGGTTATGCTGGACATATTGAATTAGGTGATCAGTTTGAATATGTTGGAATGATGGGTCATTTAGACGTTGTTCCTGCGGGAAGTGGATGGGATTATCCACCATATGACGCCGTAATTGCTGATGGTAAAATTATCGCAAGAGGCGCGATGGATGATAAGGGACCAACAGTTGCGGCCTATTACGCAATGAAAATTTTAAAGGAATTGAATCTTCCTTTAAAGAAACGCATTAAACTGATTTTAGGTACTGATGAAGAAACAGGTTGGCGAGGTGTGAGATATTACTTTAATTTATTTCCAGAACAGCCAGTTTATGGGTTTATTCCTGATTCAGCTTTTCCTTTAACATACGCAGAAAAAGGAATTATGAGACTAACCATTAAAAATGAATGTAAGGATAAAAATTTAGTTAGTTTTAAAGCTGGTTTGGTTGATAATATGGTTCCTGATAACTGTGTCGCGATTATTAAAGATTTAAGCCAAAAAGATGCCTTTTTAAAATATTTGAAAACTAATAATTTAACTGGTGAAGCGGTAGTTACTGAGTTTGGCTTAAGATTATCAGTAGATGGTAAGAGTGCTCATGGTTCTACACCTGAAAATGGAGTGAATGCGGCCTTCTTAATGATTAAATTCTTTAATGAAATAAAAATGACTAATTCATTTATTGATTTAGTTAACATGTATTTATTAGATGATCCATTTGGACAAAAAATTGGGGTTGATTATAATGATCCTGAAACAGGTAAGGTTACGATTAACGCTGGTGTCTTTGAGTTAAAACAAGGCAAATTTAGAATTACTTTAAACACAAGATATCCAAATAATGTTGAACCGAATATCTTTTCTAATAAGTTAGAAAGCGCCTTTAGTGCTCAAGGCCACAAAGTAACTATTAACTCTCATCAAAAAAGACTATATGTTGATCCTAATTCTAAATTAGTGAAAACTTTATTAAGTGTTTATGAAAAACACACTAGCAGTAATGCAGAGCCACTTACAACAGGTGGAGGCACTTACGCAAGAGCGATGGAAAATAGTGTTGCGTTCGGTCCACATTTTCCTGGGACAGAAAGTTTGATTCATCAAAAGAATGAGTACATTACAATTGATGACTTACTAAGAGCGACCGCAATTTACGCAGAAAGTTTATATGAGTTAGCAAAATGAAACAATATCTAGATTTATGCCGTCACGTACTTGAAAACGGCACTCCAAAACATGATCGTACTGGCACAGGCACAAGGAGCTTATTTGGTTATCAAATGCGCTTCAATTTAAGTGAGGGCTTTCCTCTTTTAACAACCAAAAGAGTCTTTTTAAAAGCGATTATTCATGAACTTTTATGGTTTATTAGAGGCGAAACAAATATCAAATACTTAGTTGATAATGATGTTAAAATTTGGAATGAATGGCCTTATGAATGGTTTAAAAAAAGCAAAGACTATCAAGGTGAAACTTTAGAAGAGTTTGTAGAAAAAATTAAAACAGATGATGAGTTTGCAAAAAAACATGGTGAATTAGGACCAGTTTATGGTAAACAATGGCGTGACTTTAACGGTTATGATCAACTTATGAACGTCATTAATGAGATTAAAACTAATCCATATTCACGCAGGTTAATCGTTAATGCGTGGAATCCACCAGAACTACATAAAATGGCTTTACCACCTTGTCATATGATGTTTCAATTTTATGTTAATAATGGTAAATTAAGTCTTCAATTATATCAAAGAAGTGCGGATATTTTCTTAGGTGTACCATTTAATATTGCTTCATATTCACTTTTACTAATGATGGTTGCCCAAGTAACTAATTTAGAAGTTGGTGAGTTTGTTCATACATTAGGTGATGCCCATATTTATGATAATCACGTCAGTCAAATCAATTTACAATTATCAAGAGAACCACGTCCACTTCCTACAATGAAACTAAATAAAGATGTTAAAAACATTTTAGATTTCAAATATGAAGACTTTACTTTAGAAAACTATAACCCACATAAGAGGATTGTTGGGGCAGTAGCGGTATGATTAACCTAATATGGGCAATGGATGTTAATTGGCTAATTGGTAAAGATGGTAAACTTCCATGGCGTTATATTGAAGATTTAAATTACTACAAGAAGATGGTTAGTGGTAAAACCGTCTTAATGGGTGATAAAACATATGAATCATTAAAGGGTTACTATAAAAAGAACCCTTTTCCCTTTAAAGATTACTACATTGCCTCACTTGATAAAGATTATGAGGGGAAAAAGGTGATTAAGGACATTGATTCATTTTTAAGGAAGTTCAAAGGTGAACTTTGGGTAATTGGTGGCGCTAAAGTATATGAATTAGCATTACCATATGCCGATAGACTTTATATTACATGGATTTTAAAAGCGTACAAAGGTGACAAGTATTTTCCAAAGTTTGATTTACTAAAATATAAAGTTATTAAAAAAACTGAAGGAGAACATGAAGATTTACGCTTCATGGTATATGAAAAATGATTATATTTTTATTCTTTTTGACAATTATTTTAATTGCCGGAGGCCTAACTTATTTAACGGCTGAGATATCATTATGGTTTATTCCTTTATGGCTTTTAGTAGGAATTGTTGGCGCAATTTTATTAGTAGTTTTAAGTGTCGTTATTGGCGCACCTATCGCAAAAAGAACTAAGGTTACCAGTAAAGCTAAACACTTTTTTGTAAGACAACTATCAGACTTTTTGAAAATGATTTTAAGAATGAGAGTTACTAAGGTTATTGGTAAAGAAAATATTCCTAAAGGGAACTTTGTGGTCTATGGAAACCATAAAAGCAACACTGACCCATTTATCGTTGTTTCCGCAATTAGAAGGCCAATGGGATTTGCGGCAAAGACAGAACTTTATAATATTCCGATTTTAAGAACTTGGTTAAGAGCATTTGGTAGTCTAAATATTAATAGAGCTAACGACCGTGAAGCGGCAAAAGAAATTATTTTAGGAATTAAACACGTTGAAAAAGGCTTATCAATGTCAATTTTTCCTGAAGGTGGCATTAAGAGTAGAGAAACAGCGTTAATGGAGGAAGTTAAACCAGGAGCCTACCGCTTGGCGACAAAACCAGGCGTCCCTGTTTTACCTGTTGTCATCTTAGGTTCTAGACATATTACTAATAACGCTCCTTGGAAAAAATCAAAATTAATGGTTATTATCCTTCCAGCTATATATGAGGAAGAATATAAAAATATGACCACTGTTGAACTTGGTGATCATGTCAAAGAACTAATTAATAACACAATCTTAAAATATCAAAAAAAAGACCTTGATTGATTAGGTCTTTTTTCTTAAACTGTCATATTAAATTCTAAAACTTTTAGTTTATCACCATTAAAGGTTAGTTTATGAATTGAGGCATTATCAATAAATGTTCTATAATCATATTTTTTTGGTTCAGCCATTATTAAAAAAGACTTAATAACGTGACTATGACAGAAAATAATAACATTTTTATTTTCATATTTTTCATAAAGGTGAATTAAACCATTTTCAACTCGTTTAAGTAACATCTTATCATCTTCATAGCCTTTATAGGTGAAGTTTTTCTCTAAGATGACTGGTAACATAGATAAAGCATCTCTACCTTCAAAAACACCAAAATCACGTTCCATAAAATGATAATCAACAATTATCGTTAAATCTTTTATGTGTGATAAAGCAATTTTACCTGTCTCATAAGCTCTTTTTAACGGACTTGAGATAACTACATCAAAACGTTCACCAATGGTCATAAAAAACGTTTGAAGGCGTCTTGCCTGGTTAATTCCTGCATCATTAAGTGGATTATCAGTCCACCCTTGAATTAGTTTATTGTCGTTGGCGTTAGTTTCGCCATGTCTAATTAATGTTAATTTCATCTAATCACCATTAATGATTATATCATAAATATATATTTTTGCCGCTTTAGTGGTATAATTTATATGTAAAGGATGTGCATACTTATGAGGATGCTCGATTTAATTATTAAAAAAAGAGATAATCTAGAACTAACAAAAGAAGAAATTAATTTTATTATTAAAGCTTATACTAAAAGAGAAATTCCTGATTATCAAATGAGTAGTCTACTAATGGCGATTTATTTTAATGGGATGACTGATAAAGAATCAACCCATTTAGCAATCGCGATGAAAGAAAGTGGCGACTCTTTTGATTTAAGTAAGATAAAAGGAGTTAAAGTTGATAAACATTCAACTGGTGGAGTTGGTGATAAAGTTACATTAGTATTAGGGCCATTAATGGCAGCTTGTGGTGCTAAATTTGCGAAAATGAGTGGAAGAGGCCTTGGTCATACTGGAGGAACTTTAGATAAATTAGAAAGTATTAAAGGTTATAATTTAGAACTTTCTGAGGAAGAATTTGTGAACCAAGTTAATAAAATTGGAATATCAGTTATTGGTCAATCAGGAGATATTACACCAGCAGATAAATTGTTATATGCCTTAAGAGACGTGACAGGTACTGTGCCATCAATTCCATTAATCGCCTCAAGTATTATGTCTAAGAAATTAGCATCAGGTGCTGATGTGGTATGTTTAGATGTTAAAGTTGGTAGTGGTGCGTTTATGGAAAGTATTAGCGAGGCGCGTAAACTTGCCTCATTAATGGTTAATATTGGTAATTTAGCGGGAATGAAAGTTTATGCAGTCATTACTAGTATGGACGAACCATTAGGTTATAAAATTGGTAATACCCTAGAAGTTATTGAATCAATTGATACTTTAGATGGTAAAGGACCTAGTGATTTATTAGAAGTAACATTTAAAATTGGAGAATTATTATTAGAAGCTAGTGGTATCGCTAATGGTGAAGTTGCGAGAAAACTAATGGAAGAAAAGATTAATAATAAAGAGGCCCTTAATAAACTTAAAGCGTTAGTTAAGGCTCAAGGTGGGGATGTTTCTTATATTGATAATTACAATAATTTTCCTAAAGCTAAACATATTATTCCATTTAAAGCACCAAAAGAAGGATACATTGAAGCAATGGATACTGAAAAGATTGGGATTGCCGCAATGGTCTTAGGTGCTGGTAGAGAAAAAAAAGAAGATGTTATTGACTTTACAGTTGGATTAGACTTCAAGAAAAAGATTGGCAATTTTGTTAAAAAAGGTGATGTGGTTTGTTACTTACATGCAAATGAAATTGGTGTAGATGAATCACTTAAATTATTAGAAGAAGCAATTTTAATTGGTAAACATAAAAAAGAACATATTTTAATTAAGGAGGTTATCAAATGATTGCATTAGTAACTGGCGGTTCTAGTGGGATTGGACTCGCATTCGCGAAAAAGTTAGCTGATTTAGGCTATGATTTGATTATTGTTGGAAGAACCTTGGATACACTAGCAAAAGCTCAAAAAGAAATTGAAGAAAAATATAAAGTAAGAGTGCAAATTTTTATTGCCGATATCACAAAAGCTGAAGCAAGAGAAAAGATGTATGAATATACAAATAACTATGATATTAGTCTTGTGGTAAATAATGCTGGAATTGGCTTAAGCAAGGACTTTTAGATTCAACAATTGAAGAAGATATGGAATTAGTTGAGTTAAATGTTGTTGCCTTACAACACATTATGAAA
This sequence comes from Acholeplasmatales bacterium, assembly GCA_050949105.1. Taxonomy (GTDB): domain Bacteria; phylum Bacillota_I; class Bacilli_A; order Acholeplasmatales; family UBA5453; genus DUQU01. Next base: position 377 of record JBMNFC010000007.1, on the reverse strand, counting down.
CACTTTTATAAAAAATTTGTTGAAAAGAAAAGTGGCCGAATTATTAATGTAAGTTCAATTGCTGGATTTATTGCGGGACCTGCCGCATCAACATATTATGCAACAAAAGCATACGTCTCAAGCTTAACAAGAGCTGTTGCTAAAGAAGCAAAAGAACATAATGTCACTATTCAAGCGGTTTGTCCTGGCCCAACTAAAACCAATTTTTACGTTCATGCTGGCACAAGAGCCAATGTTTATAAACAAAAACCTGATAAACTAGCTTATAAAGCATTGAAGTCTAAAAGAACAATCATTGTGGTAGGCTTTATAAATAAAGCATTCCATTTCATTACTAAAATCTTACCTCAAAGTTTCATCTTAGGTATCGTAATGTG
>JBMNFC010000006.1:0-53949 GCA_050949105.1 Acholeplasmatales bacterium | reverse complement strand
AGTAGCATATGTAGTACTTGTACGATTTATCACTGTTGCTATTGAAAAGTCATCATTACTTTCATATTTATCTCTAGCACCTTGTGTCCACCCTTTTCGTACACTTAGATCACCATCATAATTATAAACCGATTGTTTTATATCAGATCTTTCTTCGGTAGAATATAATGGTGGAACATAGACATCTTCATAGGGGCTATATTTTTCATAAACTTCTAATTCATGAGCTTTAATAGATGAGCCGCCTATTAATAAAAAACTAACTGTTAACAAACTTAGTAGCGATATATACAATATTTTTTTCATTTTTTTATCCTCCTTTTATATTTACATTGTACACCTTTTATATTTACATTAACATCATAATTTACATTATAAAAACATTTTCCTTTTTTGAACAATTATTTCGTGTTTATAATTGCTGTATAGAATGGTGAACTTATGATAAAAATTTCAATTATAAATTGATTGTTTTTGTCCTTGTTACGTAATTTCAAGAGAACTTTTCAAACATTTTGTTACCGGAGTACAGGGGTGCGGTTATAAATTAATTTTTGAAACAAAAAACATAACTTTAAACTATAAAATAGGTAATTTATTTAAAGATGTTTCATATACTATATTTTTTAAAATAAATCGGTTCGTACTCGTATTACGATTAGAAAATACAATCGGTTCGTACTCGTATTAAGTTTATTTATATTTCATGGTATAAAATTAAAAAAGTCTGTCTTCTGTACATTTTCGTACATTGGACAGACTTTTTGTATAAAAATAAATGGCTTTGTTAAGCCACTTATTCAATAATTTATGTCGATAAAGTAAGATTTATTTGGAGTCATGTTTTACCTAAAAGGGAACGGTTTTTCCGTTTCAACTATGTTAAACTGCTAACATTTGTCCACCAAAGGAAAAATAGGGCATTCTTATGTACTTTTAAGGTATTTCAACGGACAATTGGGTATTTTACTTTTTGTCCATCCAAGGGAAAACGGAATACTTTTGGGGTATTTTAGACGAAGATTAAAAGCTTAATTTTATCTTAAAATTTTAATAGCATTTGTATAAATCACTATATTTTATAAATAACAATTTCCGATATATTTTGAAACTCGTGTTCACATTATAAACGAAAGTCACCCTTAAGGTGACTTCCATTAAAAATATGACGGGTAATAAACCCATTAAATATATCACTGTTTTTAAAAAACAGTTTGCTACTTTCTCTAGCAATTGTATTTTACCATAGAATATTTAAATAATCAATAGTATTAATAATATTTTTTTATTTTATTTATAACTTCATTAAATTTATAACTATTTACTGATCCAACACGTGAATTTTTGTCCATTCGATGAACACTGACGGGAATTATACGTGTAATATCCGTAAACCTTTTTTTATAAGCAGGCATAGAGTACATTTCATTAGCTTCAAAAGTTATAACAGTACCTGACGATTTTTTATTATTTATATTTGTTGAAACTGGTGCAACAATTAATACATCATTATTAAGATTTTTAAGTATAATCGCAGGATGTTTCCCACCAAACTCTTTTCCAACATTAAATCCAAAATTAATCCATACTACATTTCTAGGTTTAAGAAATAAACTGCAATAAATATCAGTAGCATCTTGGTCGTTCATTACATTATTATTTCTTACATATTTATTACTGTCTAAATTTAGATAATAATAAATATTCAAAATATTAGATTGATATTTGCATAAATAATTATAGGTGTCAATTGTTAATGACCTCGGAATATTTTTTTCTTTTACAGTAAATGGCATTTGTTCTTTAATTATTAAATTTGAGTGTAATTCAACCCATTCAAAATATGAATCTAATGTTTTAAGGTTTAAAGCAGAATTATTAAGTTTATTTAAAGATTTAATTGCCTCATCGAATTTAGTTGTTTTCATAATTTTCTAACTCCCTTAATATTAACATTATTTGTATTATAAGACACAATTATGTTAAATGTCAAATAGATTAATTGTTCGTCTATTAAAGATGCTAAACATAATATAGCGACAATAATCATGGAATCGTATTGTATTATAAAAATAATGTTTTATTTATCAACATGTAATTTTATATACCATAAATGGTGCATCTAATTTGACGGTAATCTTTTATTATTATATTTTTACAAATATAATACATTGTTGCTAAGACTCAAAGTGAAAATATTAAACCATTACAAGTGTGAAAAATAAAACTTATAAAAAACCGCCCACATATATGACACCATATACACGTCTTTCCAAAGAAGTAGCAAAACATTATTTAAATTGAGAAATCACATCAAATGAAGCTCCTAAATTACTTAATATTTTTTGAAGTATGCAAACCCATTATAAAATGTAATTCGGTTCGGACACCTGTCGCGTTTAATAATTTTTGCAGGAAAAAAGCCTCGGAAACGCTAATTTTCTAAGGCTTATAAATTTCTATAATCGCTTTTTTGGCTTTATAAAGCCATTACTAAAGTAAGATTTATTTGGAGCCATCTTTTACCTTAAAGGGATCGGTTTTTCAGTTCCAACTGTGTAAAACTACTAACATTTGTCCACCAAAGGGAAAATTGGGCATTCTTATATACTTTTGTGTTATTTTAAGGGAAAAATGAACCTTGATTTTAAAATGTTTATTTGCATTTTATCTATCATTCAATATTGTTCTTTACAATATTAAATTTATCCAAGTTCAATTTATATGTATATCCATCAATATACTCGCCGTTGTGAAAATAATATTCTTTTTTGGTATGAACATGTTCAAATCCAATTTTATTAATTAAACCATGGACAGGATAATTACCAGACCATGTTTGAGTATATATTTCTTCAATACCATTTTCTAAAGCATATTCTATAAATAATATCCAAGCTTCTGTAGCAAAACCTTTTCTTCTGTCTATCAAATCTTTAATGCCTATTCCTATTGTAAACAAGCCATCATCATCTATATAATTATAGTTCTTATCTATAGAGTAAGAATTAACTCTTCCTATATGTTTCCCTTCGCATAATTCTTCGATTTCTAGAGAGTAATAAAACTTTGGCCTTTCTCTTTTTAATTTTATTATTAACTTTTCTCTATACAAAATAGGGTCAATTTTCTCAATCTCTTCCCAAGGTGCATCCCAGTTTTGCCATTCAATGTCAATGGTGTTCCATCTAATTTCATCTTCGATATCAGATTTTTGAAATGACCTTAATTTAATTTTTCTGCCTTTAATTTCAAACTTATTCATTCTGTTATTCACTCTACTTCCAAATAATTCTTCCCCTAAACATATTTTTATAGCTATGGTAAATTTATCCCCCACTTTATACCCCACTTTTGAGGTGTGGGGGGTAAATCTTAAGATTATTCATTTAATAATTAATATCTTGTCATTTATCATTATCTTTTTTATTAGTTTTGTATTGTTCTTGTAGTAGTCTTACTGCTTTATCAAAGTCACTTTCAAGTTGTTTCATTTCCCTAGAACGATATATTTCAAATTCTTTTTCAGCTTTCTCAATTGCTAATTGTGCTGCTGTATGTTCATGTACTGCGTAGTGAAGTTTATTTTGAACGGTCGCAAAAAATGCTTTTGTTAAATCTGATTTCGGATCATAATCAATAGAGGTTGCATATATATATATCAGTTACTTGTTGATAGAAATTTCTCTCTGAAGAACGGATATCTCTAATGCGTTGTAAAAGTTCACGAAAGTAACGAGTTCCTCCTTGTTTAAGTCTTTCATCATCAAGAGTAAATCCTTTTTGAATATATTCATGTAATCTCTCGGTTGCCCAACGGCGAAAACGAGTAGCTACCAAAGATTGCACACGATAACCTAATGCAATAACCATATCTAAATTATAATGCATAACATTATAGTTTTTTCCATCAGATGCAGTTATTCAGAATTTCCGAACAACTGAATTTTCATCTAATTCCCCCTCTTTAAATATATTACTAATATGTTCACTTACATTAAATTTGCTTGTTTGATATAATTCTACAAGTTGTTGTTGTGTAACCCATATATCATCTTCAGAAAAACGCACAGATATTTTAATTACACCATCTTCATCTTGATATATTATTAAATTATTATTTTTCATAGTTAGTCACCTCATTGTTATTTTAATGTGTTTTTATTACTATAATTTTAGCATATATTTTAATCTAATATTTATTATCTTATTTCTATTAAATATCTAATTTTCTCATATACATCAAGTTTAAATGAATATTCATAAAGTTTTTCATAATTTATACCCATTTCTTTGGCGGTGTTTACCGCAAAGTTTAATTCTTCATTATCTAGACTTTCATATTTGAAAATATCACAAAGAACTCTTTCTTTATCATAAGTAGGAACAAAATTACCAAACTCAGTTTTTAGAAATGTTTTCCCTGTATTATAATACTCATCATTAACTCTTTTCACTTTAATAGAATCAATTCTATGAGTATTATAATTTGATGAAACATTAGCTTCTATTTCCTTTAATGATTTATTAGACATTTTATTTAAAACTAAAGCCGTATTACCTGAATATATTATTTTTGAATATCTTAAATAATTAATAAATAAATCATCTTCAAAAACATTAGGAAGTGCATATATTCCTCTTGATACTCTTACAATACTTTCATCATTTACCATTCTAGTTAGATATATCGTTGGAACTCCTAACTCTTTAGTAATTTTATTAGTAATATATCCTTCATTATTATTCATATATTCAATTATTTTGTCTTCATAATTCATAAAAACACCTTCTTTTGTTGTCTTTGTGCCTTTATTATACCGCATATTGGGCACACAAGCAACAGTATATTTATAATACTTAAATGAATTTTTATTAACAGATTCAAAGTACATTCAAAGTGACATTGTTTAATTAAATTAATTCGTTAAAATTATATATCTTATTATAAGGTTCGTATCCGTTCGAGGCACAAGTTCAACTCGTATTGAGTATAGAGTTCAACCCTCTATCACCTAATAAAAACTCTTAACTATATAAAAGTAAAAAAGTCTATCTTGGAAGTAATTTTATATACTTAATAGACTTACTATTTAAAACTAAATGGCTTTATTAAGCCATAAATTTCATTATATATAATACTAATGCAAAATCAAATTGGAGCAGGCGAGGGAAATCGAACACCCGCTCCTTTTTTAGTTTCAACTCAACTTAAAATATTCCTTATAATATTTTCATTCTTTGTTAATCTTTTTAACTTTATTATCTATTGTTTTAATAGCTTCTAAATAGTTTTTTTCGACTTCTGTTAAAGTTTTAACTTGATATTTTTTATATTCTTCTCTTGCTTTTTCTAAAGCTTGCTCATGAGAAATTTTTCCTGTATTTTCAAGTATTGATATTCCGGTAGTAGAAAGAATTGAATCTAAATATTTTACATGATCTTTCATATACATAGTTTTTTTTCTTATTGCATTTATCTCAGCGAAATCAAAGTAACCTGAAACCATGTTGTTTAAAATTTTTAGTTCATCTTCTGTTAAATAATTTTTGGCAATACCAATATCTTTCATTCTAGGTAGTTCACCTTGAAAATTAGTAAGTCCCATAAAAGGTTTATTTGCATCTACACGATCATATATTATTTCTGCAGCAGTATTTCCATGAGCTGCATAATGCAATTTATTTTGAACAATTTTAAAAAATTCAAGTGTTTCTTCTGCTTTAGAATTATAATCAATACTAGTAGCATACAAATCTAAAACTTGACGATATATTACCTTTTCAGAAGAACGAATATCACGAATTCTTTCTATTAATTCTTTCCAATAACTTCCACCGCCAAGCTCTTTAAGTTTTTTATCATCCATAGTAAAACCTTTTATCATATATTCTTTTAAATGTTCGGTTGCCCATATTCTAAATCTAGTGGCAATAGATGACTTTATTCTATAACCTAGCGAAATTATCATGTCTAAATTATAATACGGCATTTCTCTTTGAACCATTCTATCTCCTTCTTTACGAACTTGTCGGAATTTCCGACAGGTTGAGCTTTCTTGTAGTTCTCCTTCACTATATATATTTTTGATATGTTCAATAACATTTGTTCTAGAACTATCAAAAAGTTCAGCCATTTGTTGCTGAGTTAACCAAACATTATCATCTTCAAGTTTTACCTCTATGTTAGTTAAACCATCTTCAGTTTTATAAATTATTATTTCTCCCTTATCATTTTTATTTTCCATAATATTCCCCCACCTTATAGATACGTTAATTATACTTAATTTACTTTATTCATTTATATTTTAGCATAGGTACATAGTTAAATAAAATTATGAAAGTTAATTTCCTTATAGCATATGCACTATTTAGGCCGCAAATAAAGAAGACATGTAATAAAGTTTCACTTAATAAGGATACGGAAGTAATCTAAACTTATTTTTAAATGAGGCATATGCTGGTGAATTTATATCAATTTCAAACTTGATTTTAAGTGGTTTTCTAGGATTTATGTTTTTAAAATCTATCTCTTTTTCATAAAAATTAATAATATGCTTTTTAGTTCCGCCTTTTAAAAATGCTGATTTAATATTAGAATAATCTTTATTTATTTTTATTAAATCTTGAGTTGTATACTCCTGTTAATTGTATTATGTCACATTATCTGGAGTAAATAAAACATTTAATAACAAATTTGATTGTTTTTTTATAAATAAAAAGATGTCTCATTTTAGACATCTTATTTTATAACTCTTTAAAGTTAAAATTTAATCATTGGAGCAGGCGAGGGGAATCGAACCCCCATCTCATGCTTGGCAAGCACGTATACTAACCGTTGTACTACGCCTACTTGTTTTTACGCAGCAATAGTATATTATCAAAACATTCTTGTTTTGTCAATAATAAATAACTGGTCGGAGAGACAGGATTTGAACCTGCGACCTCTTGCTCCCAAGGCAAGCGCTCTACCAAACTAAGCTACTCCCCGCTTATTTAAAAATGGCGCGCTGTATAGGAATTGAACCCATAGCCTTCTGATCCGAAGTCAGACGCTCTATCCAGTTGAGCTAACAGCGCATAAAAAACAGTGGCGGTCCGGACGGGACTTGAACCCGCGATCTCCAGTGTGACAGACTGACATGTTAACCACTACACTACCGGACCTGCATGAATAATCATATCACATTTAATGACTTGTTTCAATTGTTTTAAGGCTTTGTTCCCTTTTTCTTTTATCTTGTTTTTTTAGTAAATCATATAGTGTTTTTACGACTTCATGATTAAAAGGATAACTTCTACTTTCAATCATTTTAATTAAAATTTCAAAATGATGATTAATCACTTCCACAAGTTCTTTCGGATATTCGTATTTCTTGGTGTGATATTCAAATTCTCTTTTATCTAACACTTTATATTGAAACTTATTATTAACACTCACATCTAAATCATAATCAATGTATTTTAAGCCTTCATCATCAATTACTGCCGGTGATGCCATATTGCAGTAATAAAAAACCCCTTCTTTCCTAATCATCGCCATAATATTAAAAAATCTATGTTTAAAAAAGAAACTGATTGATGGATCATGGGTCATCCAATTTTTACCAGTTGCTTCAATTACTTTCGTTCTAGTTTTCCCTACCACAAGAATATCATTAGTTTTATCTAACAATGTTTCTTGTCGCCACACACGATGTAATTCCCCCGAGTGTTTATAAGAATAAACTGGAAAACGTGACCCTAATTTAAGATTTGTCATAAATATTCCCCTTATATAAAATAATTATAACACGGATATTTTTTAAGATATAAAATAATTACAATCCCCTTTGTTTTATCTAAAAAGATGATTAAAAGAAAAAGGTGTAGTTATGCAATTTAACTATGCCTTAGTTTTTTTATTTTCTTTCTGTAATAATTTCTTTTGATTTCATCATTCTTACAGTATTAGAACGTTCTTGGTCATCTAATTTCATCTCAATCGTTTTGATATTAACTTCTAATTCTGGAATCATAATATGCTCAATTGCATTAACTCTTCTTCTTGTTTTTTCAATTTCGCTCGCGAGCATATCAACACGTTTTTCAATAACTGCGAGTTTAATTAGTTTAGGTAGCGCGTCCCCTAACTCTAAGATCGCTTCATCTAATACTGCCGGAGTGCTATAAAATGAATAAGTGATTTCTTTTTCATCTTTTTCTAAAACTCTAATATTAGGAACATGAACACTCATAATATTTTCTTTAAAGAACTCTAATTTAACTTCGTTAGAAGGAATACTCAAGGCATCATATAAGATGTAAGGGTTACTCTTCGCTAGTGCTTTTTTATATAATCCCACACTTAAAGAAAGCAAGCCATTGACTTCTTCTCTTAAGATTTTGGCGTCATTAATAATCGCCATAAATCTTCTAATCATCTCATCTTGTTTATCTTTAAGTAACTTATGACCACGAGCGGTCATTTCTAAGTTGCGTTTTAGTTTTGTTAATTCTTGTCTTGTAGGATTAATTTGTTTTTGCATAATTAGTAATATTTCTTAATATTGTCCTCACTAACTCTTCTTAATTCTGATGCAGGTAAAATTCTTAATAATTCCCAACCCAAATCAAGTGTTTCTTCAATCGTTCTATTTTCATTAAAACCTTGGTTAATATATTTACTTTCAAATTCATCGGCGAATTTTGCATAAAGTTTATCAATTTCTGATAAGGCACTTTCACCTAAAATTGTTGAAAGTTCCTTTGCTTCTTTTCCCCTTGCGTAGTTAGAAAATAATTGATTCATTGTATCAGCGTGGTCTTCTCTTGTCTTACCTTTACCAATACCTTTATCTTTAAGTCTTGATAATGATGGTAACACATCAACTGGAGGAGTAATATTTCTTAAGTTAAGTGGTCTACTTAAAATAATTTGTCCTTCAGTAATATAACCAGTTAAGTCTGGGATTGGATGGGTTTTATCATCTTCTGGCATCGTTAAAATTGGAATTTGCGTGATTGATCCTTTTTTACCACGAATTCTTCCCGCTCTTTCATATAAAGACGCTAAGTCAGTATACATATAACCAGGATAACCTCTTCTTCCCGGAACCTCTTTTCTTGCGGCACTAACTTCTCTTAAGGCTTCTGCGTAGTTGGTAATATCAGTTAAAATAACTAATACATGCATCCCAAGTTCAAAAGCTAAATATTCTGCCGCAGTAATCGCCATTCTTGGAGTAGCGATTCTTTCAATCGCTGGGTCATTAGCTAAGTTAATAAATAATACTGTTCTTTCAATTGAACCACTCTTAGTAAAGTCTTCAATAAAGTAGTTAGCTTCTTCAAAAGTAATACCAATTGCTGCAAAGACAACCGCGAACTTATCGCTTACACCTCTAACTGTTGCTTGCCTTGCGATTTGGGCAGCTAAGCGGGCATGAGGAAGTCCAGCACCAGAGAAGATTGGTAACTTTTGTCCTCTTACAAGAGTATTTAGTCCATCAATTGAAGAAACTCCAGTTTGAATAAATTCACTTGGATAGTCTCTCGCATAAGGATTAATTGGTTCACCATTGATATTTTTAGTCGCTTCAGCGATAATATTACCTTTATTATCAATTGGTCTTCCCATTCCATCATAAACGCGCCCTAACATATTAGGAGATAAGGCTAGTTCAATTCCTCTTCCTAAGAAGACCGCTTTCGCATCATCAATTTTTAACCCTTGAGATGATTCAAATAATTGAACTAAACAGGCATCTTCCGATACTTCTAAAACTTTCCCAATTCTCACCTCACCACTTGCAAGTCTCACTTCCACTAATTCATCGTATTTGACATTTTCGGTTTTTTCTACAAGCATTAAAGGACCGACAACTTCTTTAATCGTTTTATATTCTTTAATTGCCATCTTACATCTCCTCCAATGAATCAAATTCTAAAATCATTTCATCCATAATTGTTTGATAATGATTTTCCACATTATCTTCTAATACATATTTAAATCTTGAGATTGCTTCTCTAATCTTCATTCCTTCAATATCACGGTATGATTTATTTTCATTAATCGCTTTAAGTGCCATTGTATACCAAGATAAAATCACATTTAACATTAAGTACTGTTTATCAAGTGATGTATAGGTATCAATTTCATTAAAAGCGTTTTGGTGTAGGTAATCTTCTCTAATCATTTGCGCAGTTAAAAGTTTAATTCTATCGACAAATGACAAAGAATCAATTCCTACTAATCTTACAATTTCTTCTAATTCAGATTCTTCTTGAAGAAGGAGGGTTGTTTTTTTAACTTGTTCACTCCAACCTGGTTTTTCTTTATCAAGTGATTCAAAGATAACATCTTCATATAATGAATAACTTCTTAACCAGTCAATCGCTGGAAAGTGTCTTCTGTAAGCCAAACTTGAAGATAAGCCCCAAAATACTTTTACAATTCTTAGGGTTGCTTGAGAAACTGGTTCTGATGTATCTCCACCTGGAGGTGAAACAGCTCCAATTGCGGTAATCGCTCCAATTGTATTATCTAAAGTTTTCACTAAACCTGCTCTTTCATAGAACTCCGCTAAACGTGATGATAAGTATGCCGGATACCCTTCTTCACCTGGCATCTCTTCTAAGCGAGAACTCATCTCTCTTAATGCTTCTGCCCATCTTGAAGTTGAATCAGCCATAATTGCGACTTTATAGCCCATATCTCTAAAATATTCCGCAATCGTAATTCCCGTATAAATACTCGCTTCTCTTGCCGCCACAGGCATATTAGAAGTATTCGCAATCAAAACAGTTCTTTTCATTAAAGACTCTTTTGTGTTCGGATCAATTAGTTTCGGAAACTCCCTTAAAACGTCAGTCATTTCATTACCGCGTTCTCCACAACCAACATAAACTATAATATCAGCATCAGCCCATTTTGCGAGCTGGTGTTGCACAACGGTTTTTCCACTACCAAATGGTCCTGGGATTGCCGCAATCCCCCCACTCGCGATTGGAAATAGTGTATCAATAACACGTTGTCCTGTAATCATTGGTTCTTTAGGCGCTATTTTATTTAAGTAAGGTCTTTTTTTTCTTACTGGCCAATGTTGGACCATTGTATAAGGAGTTATTTTATCTCCTTTTTTAATTTCATAAACAGTATCTTTAACTGTAAATTCTCCCGCTTTAATTGAGTGAATTACTCCACTTGCGTGAGGATGTGTCATAATCTTATGTCTTACTGATGGTGTTTCATCGACATAACCAACAGTTTCACCACCACCTACTTTATCGCCAACTTTAACGGTTGGGATAAACTTCCATTTTCTCTTCCTATCTAAACTATCAACGTTTATTCCAAGAGGAATGTGCGCACCCGCGCGCTCGTAGATGACATCTAGTGGTCTTAAAATTCCATCAAAGATTCCTTCAATTAGACCAGGCCCAAGTTCGACACTTAAAGGTTCATAGGTATAATAAACAGGCTCACCAGGACCAATTCCCGCAGTCTCTTCATAAACTTGAATACTCGCTAAATCATCCCTAAGTTCAATAACTTCGCCTAGTAATCTTTTTTCCGATACTCTAACAACGTCATAAACTTGAACATCTTGCATATTTTTAGCTACAATTAGTGGACCTGATACTTTTACGATAATTCCGTGTTTTTCCATATGTACCTCCTAAATAAGCGCCATTCCAATGGCTCTTTCGACATCTTTCTTTAATTTTTCAATTCCAAGGTCGCTTGCCTCTCCATCCATTGGAATTAGTAAAATAATTGGATAAGTTTCATCTTGATATTTTTTCTTAATTTCACTCACATAAGCCTTCAAGGCTTCACTTATAAAAATAATTTTTGCCTCACTACTTATTTCATCAATCTTTCGCCTTAATTCCCGTTCTTCACTAATAATTAAAGCTTTAATTCCAATACTTTGAAATAATAATGTTGTCTCAGTAGGTCCGATTGCGTAAATCATAAGATCACCAACTCACTTAAACTAATATTTTCATTATAATAAATCGCTTTGATGTTTTCTAACTCAACCATCTTTTTATAAACATAAAGCATAATAATGCCAAAAGAATCCATGTCATACTCATAATCTTTTAAAATATAATAAAAATCTTTCATAAAGGCATTAGATAATTTTTCTAAATCTTTATCTAATAAATATTCATTTAAAGGTTTTTCTAAATAACCAACATATAAATTTGATGCGTATTTTACTAATTCACTAAGTGGCATAACTTCTTCTACTAATCCAAAGGGAAGTAAATTAGTTTTCGTGCCCACTAAATTATTTCTAATAATTGATAAAATATTTTTTAAAGTAACCTCTACATCTAAATAAGCCTTTAATTCTTTATATTTGGCGAGTTCATATTTGCGCACGTAAAATAAATAATCAATATATTCACTTGTCTCTTTATAATTACCTTTAAACTTTAATAACTTTTCAAAAATAGGCTTATCTTCCATATCAAGTAAACTTAAATCATTATGTTTTAAAGCGTTATAAATTGCCTCAACTCTAATATTACCGCCACCCATTGTGTTATTGCTTGTTTGTGAGTTGATATGTTTATAAATAATCTTCGTATTTACCGCATCAATATCATAGAAAAAGACTTTAACCACAGGATTATTTTCTAGTGTGTTAAATAAATCTTTTTTTAAGCTTTCAATTTGATAAAGATATAATTCATTAATATCCTCACTGTAGCCAAAGCCTTTGTTTTGAAGAAATTCAAAATTAAAAGGACTTACCTTTAAAGCCTCATAATCATTTAATTTTAAAAGTTCATTTGATTTGGCCATATAATAGCCATTTTGAAAGGTAAACATAATTAAAATAAAATCTTAAAGATCTCTTTCTCGTATTTCTTTTTAAGGTCAACTAAATAAGGCTCAATCGAAAAGTTTAAATCATAAGTTTTTCCTAAAACAATAAAACCATCAGTAATATTTTCTGGAATACTTTCTAATTTTAAATTATAGCCTTTTCCTAGGGCTTTATTTAATTTATCTAAAACTACGATATCAGCTTTTTTCCCTGATGAAAAAGCGGTTAAATACTTATTATAATCTTTCTTAGAAACTCTTATTGTATCACCACTTAAAGTTTCCTTTTTGATTAAACTAGCACTATATTTAAGTAAGTCTTCCCCCTCTAAATTAAGTAAATGATTTCTTAACTTATCAATTACTAAATCAACTTGATTAGATTGTTCAAGTAAGATGGCTTGACGTTTTTCTAAGAGAAAAGCGTTTTTGCGTTGTTCAATTTCTCTAGCACTCTTTAATGTTTCATCGCTGACAATCTTTTCATATTCTTTTTTGGCTTTTAATTTAGCCTCACTTAAAATAGCGTTAACTTCCGCGTTCGCTTCTTTTAAGATTTCTTCTTTTTCTTTTAAACCTTTTTCTTCAATTTTCTTAAGCAATGTCATATTATCAACTCTTATAGGGCAAACCAAATTAAAATACTAACTAATAATCCTAAAATCGCATATGTTTCAACAAGCGCAGTCATAATCATTCCTCTAGTTGAAAGTGAAGGATCTTTCGCAGTCATTAAAATTGAAGCTGCCGCCGCTTTACCTTGATAAATACCACTAGTAATTCCCGTAAATCCTACAGGAATCCCAGCCGCTAAATAGGCAAAGCCCATTTGTGGTGTAAGGGCTACTGCTGCACCACCAAGTAAGCCTACCTTAACTAAAATTAACACCGCAACTAAAAATCCATAAATTCCTTGTGTTCCAGGTAGGGCTTGAAGTAATAGTGTTTTTCCATATAATTCAGGTTTCTCAGCTAAAACTCCCGCAGATGCTTTACCAGCAATCGCTACCCCAAAGGCACTTCCCGCACCCGCTAATGATGCCGCGATTGCCGCGCCCATTAATGCCATAACTAATCCAAAATCCATTATTTATTTCCTCCAATATTATCTAAATATTTTAAATTTATTTCAAGAGGTTGGTATTTATAACCTTCCCCCATATAAAACTTTCCGTAAAACTCAATGTATTGTAACCTCGCATCATGAATATATGCACTAAGTAAATTCATCGCGAAATTAAAAATATGGCCAAAAATATAAATTAACACCGCAAACGCATACCCAATAATTGACCCATGCATCATTCCCGCAAGTAAGTTAAAAGTAAAGCCAATTACCGCCCCACTTAACGCCAGCGCTAAAACTCTTGAATAACTTAGAATATCGCTTAAATATCCTGAAGCGCCATATAAGCCACCTAAACCTGAAGTAAACTTCGCAAAAATGTTTTTCTTTTCTCTTCCCGCAAGCAGCAAAATAATTAAAGCTCCAACTGCCGCAAGCACTCCACCAATAATCATAAAGATTTGCTTATTAAAGGCTAAGTTTAACGAAACAAAAATTAATCCTAATAAGATAAGTATCCAAGAAATTCCATCCGCTAAAGCACTTAGAGGGTCTTTTAATTTAAACGATAAAATTACTTTCATCACTAAACCAGATAAAATATGTAAAACCCCTAATCCTAAGGAAAATATTAACATCTCTAAAGGATTATCCATCGGACTCATAACAACCGTTGTCCATCCTTTTTGGCCAAATAATCTTCCCATTAAAGCCCCAATATCAACACTAAAGCCAAACAGTGATCCAAATAACATCCCCGCAATTATTGTTGAATATCCACAATAGTAAAACACCGTAACTAATTTCTTAAGTTCACCTTTAGGTGGTTTTAATTTTAAAAACAATAACCCGCCAATAACTAACATTAAACCATAACCCATATCCGCTAACATAATCCCAAAGATTAAAAAATACCAAATACTCATTAATGGGTTAGGATCTAACTCTTTATGATTAGGAACATTATAAGAATCGGTAATTGTTTCAAAGTTTCTTACAAACCTGTTATTTTTTAAAGCTGTTGGTGGTTCTTCATTTGTTTCAAATAACTCAAGTTCAAAAGTATAATCTTTTAAAAGTTCTCTTAACTTCGCTTCTTCATCAACTCTTAACCAACCTTCTAAAATAACTGTTTCTTCAGTTTTTAAAAATGGGGCAAGTTTTCTAGTTTTTAAAGATAAAGTTTGATCATATAGTAAATAAAGTCGTTTAATTTCTTTTAAATAACCTAAAGTAGTTTCTTTTAATATTTCTTCTTCTTTATTTAATTTAGCTAATCTTTCCTGCAAAGAAGTTAAATATTCACCTAAAGTTAAAGAAACATTCGGTAATGTTACTTCTTTAAAGTCAAATTCTTTAATATCGTTTAAATACATACTTTCTTCTTCTTTAAGTAAGACAAAAGTAAAGTAATAATTATTTTCTAAATTACCTAATTTTTCATATGCAATGTTATGCTTATTAAAGTAATCTAATAATAACTTTTCATTATTTTCATGAACTAAACCACTATAAAACTTAACATATGTAGCTTCACTCATACTATTTAAGTTTAGACTTAAATTTTTAAATGGAGTTAAAGTGTTAATTTCTAAAGTTAATGCCTTATGTTCTTCTTTGAGTTTAAACAAAGATTCCTTTGATACTAAGACTTCATTTAAAAACTTAATATTTTCTTCTTTAATATCTTTAAAATCTTCTTTGGAAACTTCATTATACTCAAAAAAGTTTTTCTTCACTTTAAAAGATTTTAAATGTTTGATCGCACTTTCAATTTTCAAAAGGGCATCTTCTTCCTCTTTGACATCCAAAACTTGAGAATCACCTGATTTAGTAATCATCATTAGTGCTTTCTTTTGAATTAGTTTAAGAACTTCTTTTAAATCACTTTCAAGCAAAAAAACCCTCGCTCTTTTTACAGGTATAATCATAGGCTCACCTCAAGTAAGTATTTAAAGGCTTTTTCTTGTTTTTTAGAAATATCTTTTAACAAATCCGCTTTAACTTTATCAATTTCTTGTCTAAATTCAAGTTCTAACTTCGCAAGTTCTGTTTCTTTTTCTTGTTTAATTTCTAAAGCCCTCGCAAGCGCTTCTTTTCTAATTTCTAAAGTTTTTTCACTTGCCTCTTTACGAGCTTTTTCAATTAAAACACGCTTTTCTTCTAAAGCGGATTTTTTATGGGCGGATGCTTTCTTTTCAACTTCTAAAATTTCATTTAAAATGCTCAAATTAATCACTCATTTCTTTATGTAAATACATAATCTTCCAATATGTATTTTAACATATAAACATGTAAAAATATATGTTATATCTTTAATAAGCGCTTTCTTTTTAAATTGTATTTAAAATCCTACAAAGAAAAAGCCTAAAATCGGTTTTTAATCTTAGGCTTTAAATTATTCTTCTATTGTTTCTTCATCTATTTCTTCAACAAACAAAGTCAGTCTTCTTACGCGTCTATTTTCAACTTCCGTTATTTTAAAAGTTAGTTTATAAATGACATCAATAACTTTTTCATCTTCAAAAACAATTTTTGAAGTCATAAATGAAGCTTTATCACCAACACTTGGTAATCCTTCCATTAAATCATAGACAAAACCACCAATTGTTGCGTATTTAGTATCGGGAATTCCAATATCTAAATATTCAAATAATTCTTCCATTTCTACTTCACTACTCATCTCATAAAGATTTTCGCCGATTTTATTAATTTCATAATCGTCTTCATCTTTATCATATTCATCGTAGATTTCACCAACTAATTCTTCAAGCGCATCTTCCATTGTGACAATTCCACTTGTTCCGCCGTATTCATCGCTTACTATTGCGAAATGTCGTTTCGCGTCTTGCATTTCTTTAATTAAATCATCAACTCTTGTAGTTTTAGTAACGAAAATTGGTTCTTGAATTAAGGTGCGAATATTAACATTATTCTTTCCTTTTTTAATTACGGCTCCTAAAAAGTCTTTTTCTTGTAAAACACCAATAATATTATCCTTATCGCCTTCATAAACAGGTAAGCGTGAATATTGTGATTCAAAGAATTGATTTAAAATTTCATCAACAGAATAATTAACTTCAATTGCGACCATATCAACTCTTGGCGTCATAATATCATAAACTGTTTTATCCGCTAAAGTTAAGGCACTTTGAATTAAATCAGCGTGGTCTTCATCAATAATTCCTTTATCTTCCATTGTATCAATAATGGTTTCTAACTCATCACCAGTAACAATATGATCTTTATCTTTTGGTTTAATCAGTTTTTGAAGTCCCATAAATAATAAGCCAATTGGATAAAAGATCTTATAGAATATCCACATAATTGGGGCAAAGCGCATCGCTAGTTTAGTGGAGTCAGTTTTCGCATAAGTCTTAGGTAAGATTTCACCAAAAGTAATTACGATCATTGTCATCACAAATGTTGATGCGAATGAAGCTAATGTTTGGTCATTAATAAGCGTAGTAAAAATAAGTGCACTTATTGTTGATGCACCAATATTTACTAAGTTATTACCTATTAAAATACAGGTTAGTGTCCTGTTATAATTTTCAATCATGACAACAGCTTTTCTTGCTCCACGACGTTTTTCTTCTGCCAACTTTTTAAGTCTAATTAAATTAGATGTTGATAAAGCCGTTTCTGTCGCACTAAAAAAAGCACTAAATATTAAAAATACTACAATAATGACAATCATCATTATATCAACCCAAAGGGTGCCTGTAATAAAGCCTGCGTTCCACCTCAGGTAATCATCTATACTCAAAATAACAACACTCTCCTTTTTTGAATATGTCCTATTATATCAATAAACTGAAAAAATGTAAATGTTTTTCATTGATTTCTAATTGTAAAACCGCTTTTACAAAGCGTAAAATCAATTTTATCTTTCACAATTATAGTTTTTTTTCTTTTAAGGTTTTTTTCAAAAATTTCATCTGTATCTTAAACTTTTTTGATTATTTCAACATCTAATAAGAAATCTTTTAAACTTAGCATTAAAATTCCATTATCATCATACCAGGGTTTAAAATTGTCCTTTACAATAATAATCTTTTTAAATGAATCATCAATATTTATTAACGAATTTTTTTCTTGTTTTATTTTGGTTAGACTATCAATATTATATGCCGATTGAATGTAAATTTTAACATTCCCTTTACTAATAATAAAGTCTACTTCCAATTGTTTTTTAATATATTTACCACTTTCTTTAACA
The DNA here is from genome assembly GCA_050949105.1 of Acholeplasmatales bacterium. GTDB lineage: Bacteria > Bacillota_I > Bacilli_A > Acholeplasmatales > UBA5453 > DUQU01. Next base: position 35,835 of record JBMNFC010000006.1, on the reverse strand, counting down.
TTGACTTCAACGATTCCTACGTCAACATTATATTTATACATAATTAGATGATTATAAATAATATTTTCCATTAAATGAGTTGGTTCTAATTGTCTAAAGTTTAAAATAGCATTTCTAATTCCAACATCAGAAAAATAAAACTTAGAATTAGCACCAATATATTTTCTTCCTTTAATGTCATATCTATTTACTTCACTAATTAAAAATGCATCTTTTAAATACCCAATATGTTTTTTTATTGTTTCTTTTCCATAAATGGTTCCTAAATTTGATTTAAAAGTGTTCGATATTTTACTATTATTAGTATAAGAACCAATAGTTGACGCAAGCACATTTGTTAATATAAAAATTTCATTAGTTTTAACAATATTATTTCTTTCAGTAATATCTTTTAAATAAGTCTCATTGGCTAAATCTTTTAAGTATTTACTTTTTTCTTCATCACTAGATAAATTAACTAAATATGGTAACCCACCATACATTTGATAATCGTTATATAAACTATTAAAATCTTTATCATAATATTCAAATAATTCTTTTATGGAAAGCGGCATTATGTGGATATTATCTCCTCTTCCTCTAAATTCAGTTAAAATATCACTTGATAACATTTTCGAATTACTACCAGTAACATAAATATCAATATTTTCTCTATTAAGTAGTTCATTTAAAACTTCATAAAAACCAACATAAGAATCATCTAAGTAAGGGTTTTTAATCCTTTCAACAAATTGAATTTCATCAATAAATACATAATTCATTTTATCTTTCAATAAATTATCATTAAGATATTCCATCAACAAAAAAGGGTTGCGATATTTAATCATTGAAAGTTCATCTAAATTAACAATATGAATTTGTTTTTCTTGGATTCCTCTTTCAATTAAATAATTATAAAACAAAGTCTTAAGCAAAAATGATTTGCCGACCCTTCTTAATCCTGTAATTACTTTAACCTTTTTATTATGAAGTTTTTTGATTAACTCATTTAAATAATAATCTCTTTTAACGATCATAAACTCACTTGCTTTTTTTTCAATAATTGAATTTTTGTCAACCCTATTATAATATATTTCGAAAACAATAACAAGTCTCGGTTGACTTTTTCTCAATAATTGCGTTTTAAGCGAGTGAAGTTTTACGTTATTTAATAATCTATTTAATGTTTTTTAACATTTTTGGGAATTATTTGTTTATATTTTGAAATATTATCTTCTTATAACCACCAAGATTACATCCTCAACTAGTTTTTACCCACAGCATAGCATTTAATAAATATCAATTCTAACAACTTTCAACCAAAAGAAAAGCCCTTACGGGCTAATCTTTATTGTTTGTTTTTTCCTCTTCTTATTCTAACTTTAGCTTGAAGATATTCGTTTTTGTATTTCAATTCTAATTCATATTCTAATTCTGCTTGTTCACATAAATCTTTTAAATTATTTAATTCGGTTTCGAATTCTCCAATTAACGCTTCAAACTCAGCTTTAATTGCACCATAAATGGTTTCTCTTGATAATACTGCTAGAATGTGAGCTTCATAAGCTTCAATAGAAATGCCAAGGTCATTAAATTTTAAGGCATATTCTTCTCTAATTTCTGCGTAAGGATTTAATACTGGGACAACAGGACTGATAATTATTGTGCCTTTAAAGTAGTATCCTACTAACGTATCATCATTAATGATTGCGTTAATTTTTTCATTAATTCTTTTATTAAGCTCATCAAGTAAAATTAATTTTTCTTCTAATGCTGTAATAATATTTTGATCATATGTAGTAGAAGTGAATAATTCATTAATTTCAGCAAGGGTTGCTTTAAATTGAGCATCTAACTCAACAAAATCTGGATCAGCTTCAATTGCTGCAATTAAGTCAGTATAGTCAGCATCTAATGCAATGATGTTAACACTTTCTAACGCTCTTACATATTCGCCATATAAACTAACTAATGCTTCCGCTTCAACATCTTCACCTGATAATTCTTTAATATATTTAGGATTGGTAGCTAAAATAAGTTTTCCTAATGCATTAACGATTCTTGCTTTTCTTAAAATGTTTTTGCTTTGGAATTTCTTATAATCATCAATCATTTCTTTTAATTGTCCACTTCTGTGACGATACATCCAAGCATTTTTACTAATACTTTCATTAGCTTCTTTAACATTCATATGTCTAACTTTTTCAAAAGTCATTTCAGCATTACCTGTTTGTAATCTTAAAGCCATTCTATATTCACTAAGTTTCATATTCATTTTATCTGCTGCACCTTTAAGATTATCTAATTCTTCATTAACACCAGCTTGATAGTCTTTATGAACTCTTAATTGTAATTCTTTCATTGCTCTTACTTCTTTGTATAGGTGATTAAGTAACGCTTCGCTATTTTGATTTTTGCAAACACCAATTACAACATTCTTTTCGCCTTTAACGAATCCTAAATTATAACTTTCCTCTACCATTAATTTGACACCGTCTGAAAGCTTTTTCCCTTTTAATTCTAAACCATATAAAACAACATCGGCATCTTCATTTCCACTGACAACTTCTAAGATTAATCCATCATCATCTGTTAAAACTTCAAATGATGGGTTAATATCAATTGTCACATACGCATTCGCTGCGTCAACTTCAGTTTCACAGGCAGTAACACCTAGTAAAACAAACATTATTCCTAATATTGAAAGTAGTTTTTTCATGATCTATTCCCCCTTTTACTTTCATATAATATTTCAAATTCTCTAACCTTTAACGAATTTAATACATTATCACTAACATTTGGATTTTCTTTAAGTATTAAATAAGATGCATATAAAATATCAATTCTTCCACTAGTATATCTGCTCATAGTTTTCATTTTAAGTAATCTAGTCATTTCATCAATAAGATCAAATAAAACTTTTTCTTCTCTTGTATAACTCTTATAATCACTATAAGGCATTTCTTCAGTTCCATTAGTATTAACCTCATAACCATCTAATACTTCAGGATTATATTCATTTTCTTTAATGACATTGATCATATTTTTTATTTCATTTTTAAATCTGTTTCTAATTTGAATACTTTGATATCTAATATATTCATCATAATTTTCTAATAAATTTTCTAATTGTTCATAAATTGTTTCTTTATCGGCATACATTGGTTCACTTTTAAACTTAGTACTCATTAATTCTTGATAGCCTTCTTCTGTGAAATTTTCTAATAAATCCTTTATAGATTGAAGTACCGCCTCTCCTTTTTGTTCATTTTCATTAACACAATTATTAATGAGATTATTAATTTTAGAGGTTTGTAGGCTTAGGGTAGTTTTCAACTTAGAGAGGCGGTCTTCATTAGTATTAAAGGCTAGTTTAACGAGCATTTCATTAGAAACATTTAACTCTTTTTTCGAGTAGCCTTTTTCTCGTAAAATTGTTTCATAATAAGATTTTCTAACATGAGTTACTTCATAATTATTAAGTCTTAATCTAGTTTTTCCAACATGGGTTAATTTCATATCATTTTGATAACCAGCTAATTTAGCCTTAGTTTCAATAATACTAATTCCTTCTTCTAAGTCTTTACCATTAAGATTTATTTCTAAATCATATAGTAAGATTACTGCGTCTTCATTAAGTGGTTCTACTTCTGTAATCGCATTTTCACTACCATATTTAAGTAGGACTTGTGGGTTAATACTTAAAATTAGAATATTTTCACCTTCATTACTTCTTGGTGCAAAGATAATTACGAAGATTAATAATGCGGCAGCTAAAGCGGTTATTAATGGAGTTACCACAAAGATGCGTTTACGCTTTGGTCTAGTAGGTTCTAAATTAAGTTTTCTTAAAGTTTTTCTTTTTAAATCATCATTAATTAAAATCTTTGATTCAATTTTTAATCTTTTTTTAATATTCATAATTATTATCCTTTATATAATTTCTTAACTTCTCTAACGCTAAATCTAATTTATATGTAACTCCACTAGTAGAAAGATTTAACATTTCGCCAACACGTTTTCTTGTCTTTCCTTCAACAACACAATAAATTAAAATCATAAACTCATCTTCTTCTAAAATGAAACTCGCAAGTTCAATTAGTGGTGTTTCACTATTTTCATTGGTAATCACATCAAGTGTAGTTTCAGGAACTAAAACTTGTCTACGCTCTTTTTTAAGAAGATTTAAACTAAGGTTTTTCGCAATCGTGGTAATGTAGGCTCTAGGGTTTTTATTATCATAAGATTCAATATTTTCTAAAAGCTTTAAGTAAGTATCTTGTAAGATATCTTCTGTTAAGTATGGATCTTTTAAAATATGATACGCATGATAATAAACCAATTTGTGCGTTTCATCATAAATAACATCCATCGCATTTAGATCCCCCAATTTTAGTTTGTCTATATACTTTTTCAATCTTTTTTCATCATACATTACCCTAACCTCACTTATATAACAATTAACTACCTCAATTTTAACAGTAAAAAGTAAAAAAGTTTTAAAAAGATAAAAAAAATAGGCTTTTTTGAGCCTATTTAATTATACTTTTTTAATGTTTGTTTTTTCTTTTTTTAACTAGTAGTATTGTAACGGTAGCACCAATAACAACTACCAATCCACCAATAGTAACACCTATGATTATTGGTAGTTTGCTAGTTGGTGGTGTTTCTTCTAAAGTCACAAATTCAATGGTAATATTTATTAGTACCGTTTCAGTATCTCTTCTAAATACCGCCATTAAATAAATATTTTCGCTTTCTGGAAATAGTTCTTTATATTTAGTAATAAATGTATCACTAAACGTAAGAACTCCATCATTAAAGAAATAATCAACACCTAATGCAAATTCTTCTTTCGCAATTTCAATAAAGGTAAAATCATGTAAATCGAAAGTAAATTTAAGTTCGTCTGTTTCACTAATTACTTGTGGGGAAATTAATTCCGCAAACGGATCAGTGACATATAACCTTTTAATAATATATGTATCTCCTGAAACCGCTAAGATTGCTTCACTACCTAAACTATTTAATTTTTCTTTAGGAATAATTAATCTATCACTTAGTAAAGTAGCCTCAATAACTTCACCATCAATGTAGGCAGCCCTAGGATTATTAACTAGTATTTCTAAATCCTTATTTCTAAATGTGTTATTTAAAATTAAAGATATAGTTGTTTTTATTTCATGTCTTAAAACATTATTAATATAAATTTCTAATTTAAAGTTAATTCCTCTTTCTTGAAACTCAAGAGGAATATCAATAATTCCTGTAGTATTGCTTCCCTCTACTTTGTTGTGATCAACCCTTAAACTATAACTGTACCTAGCATTTTCAATCTCGGTAACATATATCTTATAATCTTTAACATAGATAATAATGCTAGTTCCAACATTAACCGTTATTTGTTTACTATAATTAGACTCTCTATTTTTAAAGATACTTCTTACTCTTACTTTATATTGACCGTGTTCATAACTACTCATATCATATGAGTTAGTACTAACTTCAACTTCAACACCATCAATTAAAACTTTATAATTAATAGCTCCTTCATCAATATCCCATGAAAGCACCTTTGTTTGTTCATTAAATACTACATTATTAGGCCCTAACAAAATGGGTTCTTTCTTTTTACAACCCACTAAACTAAATAATGACAAAACTATTAAAATTAAAGTTATTTTTCTCATATCATCACTCCATATTGCATATTATTTAATACTATTACTATTATAATTCATTAATTAATAAAACACAACAACACGCGCATACATGCGCACGGAACACTTAAATAAAAAAGCACACGCCTATTTGCGTGTGCTTAATAACTAATTAGTGTATCTTTGTTTCCTATCTAAATAAGGATCATAAACATATATTGTTTTAATTGAAACTGTATATGAATTATCACCATGTTTTGTAACTGCAACACTGAATAATCTTTCAACATAATAAGGTCTATCAATAAATGGGTTTCTGTTGCCTTGATTTGCGTAAATGACATTATTCCGTTTCATTTCAAAGTCACTTACTGGATCTAGGGAATGCCATTCAATTAAGACATCTAAAAGTCCCATTGTGACCATAGAACTAGTATAACTTGTTCCATCTAAGATTTCTGATTCAAGATTTGATAGTTTTAGTTCAGGATACATCACAAGCATATAAAACATTATTCTCGCAACATCTCCCCTATGATCATCACCAGGATAAAATGCGTATGAGCCAACGGTTTGTCTTCTACTGCCTGTACCATTATTAAAGTATCTGTTTGACCTAGTTGAGTTGATTGCTTGTCTACAAATTCTTAAATTATGCAAATCAGAAGCAATATTTTTATCAGAATTACCAACACTAGGGACACCCAAATAAGAATTGGGCCATACATGCTCACGATTGACAACAGTACCATTCCATACATTAACTTCGTAACCATCACTAGGGTCATCATATATTGTATAGAAATAACCTGGGTTTGTTTGATGTTCATCAGAAGTCTCTAATATATACCTAGCATCACCATACGATACCATTGTGTAACTTCTTAAAATAGTATAAAGACTATTCTTTAATTCAGCTCCTGTTTTATTTCCAACACTAGCATAATAGACATTTAAATCTACTGATGATGGTACATCAGGTCTTGGGCCATAATCATTCGGTTTTTCTTCAACTGAATAAATTACTTTTAAATAACCAGAACCATCAGCATCACCATAAGTATATTCCACAGGATATGTGTCTATAATACCAGTATCTACAAGATTTGGATCAACAGAACCTTCATAAATTAAAGTTCCACCATCATACACTTTATAACTAGGATTAAAAGTATCCCCAACGAAGATTAACTCCGAGGTTTGACTCGGAGTTATTGTATAAGTTTTTCCCGTTGGGGGACTTAGGGGGCCGGTATTAATTCTATTACTATAGAATCTATTGTAACCGTACCAGACATATTGCTCTTGCCTTTAATATAGAAATATTTATAGGCTTCTGCTGATACATCACCACTTGACGTTGTACCTGATGTAGTAGTGCCTGTTAGATTTGTAGTCGCTTTTGCTGTAGTAGTACTAAAATAAATCTCTGCTCCACCACTGTTTTGTCCATTGACTGTTATTGATTTAATGATATATCCTGATGGAATATTCTTATTGTAAATCCAACCATAACTCTTTCTAACTTGAATTTTATTGTCTCCATAGTTACTACCAGTATAAATACCTGAATCATCAGCAGTTATTGTCACACCATCAAAATCTTTTTCAAAATTTCCAGCTGCATAAGAACCGGTACCAGCAGACCAAATAGCACTCTCTGTTAAGGTAATAGTAAGCGGAGATAATGACCCGCCTTGGACTATCACTGTAACAACAAATTGTCTTGTTTTTGTTATAGATCCTTCTGTAACACTAGCTGTCATGGTAACATCTACATTAGAACCAGTTGGTTGTGTAACAACACCCGCATTAGTTATATATGTTTCATTACTTGATGTCCAAGTGATTATTGTTCCATCAGCTGTTGTATCTGCTAAGGTTAAATTGGAACTTGTTTGACTTGGAAGTGCTTCTAATCCATCAAGTTGTGCTTGTAATCTTGTACCAATACCAATAACATTAATCTTATAAGTTTTTGTGTATGTATTTGTTAATCCATTAGTTGCTGTTGCTGTTAAAGTTACTTCAGTTGTATTTTCTGGAAGAACCATAATACCAGTATCACTTATAATACTAGGATGTGAGGATTCCCATAAAATTGATGAACCATAAACTGAGCCTATTGTTGGTAAAGTTAAATTGGTCGCAGCAATATATTCAGTTGGAGTAATTATAACTCCTTCTAAATCAATTTTCGCTGCATTAACTTTAGTCATTCCATAAATCTTAACATCATCCAAGTTATAGCGTTTATTATCTTTACTTGGATTTGCATCAATAGTTGTCCATCTTACATATTTTGCATTTGCAATGTCTACAACCACACTATAACTTGCATCTGCATCTGTTAAAGTAACATTAGTCCCTGTACTCCAATCGGAACCATCGGCAGAAAATTGAACTTTTAACGATTCACCACCATGACTGATAAACGCTTTGAATTCCACCTTACTAATATTAGATACAACAGTTACGTCATTGTACGTAGCTGAAATAGTTCCAGAACTGTAAAGTCTCATTTGAATATGCATATCTTCTGCTGAACCTGCTGTCTCTGTTACAGTGCCATTTACTACAGTCCATCCATCTTTAACTAACCCACCACCATATGATGTTGATGCAACAAATCCTTCACTGGCTTCAAATCCTGTTTGATATAATAAATCTTCCATTAGTGTTTCAATAGTTTCTACAGTACTACCGTCTAAGTAAGTAACATAACTTGCTACTGGTTGTGTCTTAGTTGTATCAAAACTCATTAAGAATTCTTTTACGTTAGTACCTGCAATAGCGTTATATACTGTTGATTGAGCTTTTAATCCATTACTTAGAATAAATCCAAAGTCAACAACTTCTTTTGTTCCAACATCAAATCTACCAACATATGTCTTATAACCAGTTCTTAAAGTGATTGGTCCTCTAAATGTTACATAATCAACTGCTGGTGCAACTGACGCTTCTGGTGTAAAAGTAGCATTTTCTAATGCAGTAAATGTAAATGATTGTCCATATCCCACAACCTGACCACTAGCGTTTTTCCAAACTGGATTGGTTAATTCAGAAGTTAATGTAACAAGGCTATTTACCACATATTCTACACCATTGACAGTTACTTTTTCTGTATCTGATACTGTATACCTAGCAACAAAGAACGTCTTATCTTCTGTAAGTGTGAAGTCTGTTACCTTGCTACTATAATCATCAACTAAAGCCCATCCATCTAAAGTGGAATGAGGTTTATCTGGCAAGTTAGTAGTCGGCGGTACCGCTGTATTAGCATAAGTTGCACTTATATACTGCAAGTTTGAGTCTAAAAAGACACCTACTTTTGTACCTGAACTCGTATAATAGGCTTTCAAAACGAGTTTTGAAGATGCTTTAATAGATAATGTTTCAGGTAAATCTCTTCTAACTGCACCATTAACAGTCCAAAACATAAAATTACCACTTACTGCTTCTGGTTTAGTTAATGAAACTAAATCACCAACATTAATTGATGAAACTGTTGTTTCTGCAACCGCTACACTACCATCTAAATAATAGGTAACTTTAACATCAGCTGCTTCAGGCGCCGCTTTTACATTATGTAAACCAAATAATGAAAAGATTCCTAGTAATAGGACAAATAATTTAAACTTTCTCATAATTACTCACCCCATATCTCTTCTGAACCTAAAGTTCCAAAGAAGCTACTTCCGCTTGTGCTATATGCAATTGCTTCTTCAATCTCAAACTCAACCACCTCTACTTGAGGTGCTTCATAAATCAATTTTTCATTCATAGTTTGTCCTCCTAAATGATTGTTTTAAATGTTTATTTAATTATACTATAAAAAATAGTGTTTTTAAAGATTTTTCTAAAACTTGACAACTTATTTATAAATGCAATTTATATTTAACAGAAAAAAGACCTCTAACAAGCCGTTAGAAGTCCTTTTTATTACAATTTGTAAATTTGTGGATTATATTATTCTAATGCAGGGACAGTTACCTCAAAGGCTCTACTCTTAATTACTTCACCTTTTTTCACATCCGCAGTCATGATAACAATCGCATCAGGATTCCCTGCTGCTGGTCTAGTAACTGTGTAAGGAGAGTGTGGACTAATAACTGATAGTTGACTTGACCCCCATTGATGGATTGGAGTTCCATCTTGAGTTACTGTTGGAATTGAACTGCCATCTGTAATTATTGCTGGAACAACAAGTGTTGCTAGTTGGACATCTACTTGATTACTAAATGTGTTTGGAATCACACCATAAACCTTAATATTATCAATAATTAACTTAGTCGTTCCAGTTCCTAACGCATCAGGTTCAATTGCAATTTTAATTCTTAGTTTATCATTTTTATATGCTTCTGGAACATTATATGTACAAGCACCTGTTAATCCTACTGCAAATGTTTCTTTAGCTACCCATGTTTTACCACCATCATTGCTTATTGATATCGCAACTTGAGCATCAATACTACTATAAACTACAGTTTCCACATCTATATAATCAACTTTTTCTAATTCAAAATCAGTAAATGCATAACCACGGACACTTGGTCTTGACGAATCATATCTTAACTCAAGTGATTGTTCACCAGCAATTACATTATTAGTACTGATATTTCCGTAGTAAACTCCCCATGTACCATTATTACCATCATGTTTAGAAATATTTGGATAATAAGTACTTCCTACAGTAAATCCTTCACTTGCCTCAAATCCTGCTTCATATATTAATGATTGAACAAAATCTAATTGAACTACATCAAATCCAGGAGTCATTCCCCCACTAATCCATTTTTCAAATGACATGTAAGGTTTTGTTACATCAAAATTGGCAAATTGATGCCACATATTGTCTGCATTGCCTTTTTCGTTAAGTTTAAGACCAAAATTAGGAAGTGTTGATTTAGGAGCGTTAAGAGGAATATCAAAATACCAATAACCATTCTCTTCATCTCTTAAGAAAGTAGGTCTATCGTCCCATGAAACTTCTTGAATATGAGTGTTAGAATCAAGATTTTGATAGTACAGTTCTACTTCTTTTGTTAGGTTATGAAAGTGATTTGCTAGAGATTCATCATATAAATAAACTCTATATGTATCTAATGCTTTCCAAGGTGTATGAGTTTCTACACCAACTTTTTTAACATCTTTTGTATTTGCAAGTGTAATCTTAGTAAAATATCTATTTTCAACTAGATTTTCAACAGTCTTCCAGTTTTTCTTATAAAGATATTTGTATTGATACTCCAATTCATAGCCTGGATATGTCACAATAATTTCTCTAGAATAATATTTATCATAATATGTTGGATGTTTCACAACAGGTATTGCTTTTTCCGCATCCCAACCATGTAAGCTAGTAACCATATAAAATTGTTGTGTTCCTGCTGGATTAGTTGAATGTGGAGATACTTCATGAACAATTTCATAATGTGATAAGTTCATAATAACTTTAAAGCGTTCATTTTCAGGAATATTCTCATCCTTTTGATAATACATTAGATAAGTTCTCATCTTATAATCATTATTTTGAAATTGTCCGGTATCATCTGGAACAGAGACCATAAACTCATTAGTCTCTGGATTATAAGAACTCACAGAAAACATTTGCATATCTTCTGACTCTGGAGTAGTACTATGAACAAATCCAAATTGAATTACATCATAAAGTTCAGGAGCTAAATTATCAAATTGACCTACAAACGTATCATATCCGTCTTTTAAATTGAAATATCTTCTAATACTTACCATCGGTTCGGTTGATTTATCACCTTGACCGTGAATTGATCTTAAAGAAATATCTTGATCAAGTAAAGTAAATTTATAAGGGTTTTGATGAGATAAAATCGCACCTGTATTATCATCAATCCAATATGAGAAGTGTGGATCTAATGCCTCAGCAGTAACAACACTACCAACATCCGTAAGTGTTGGGCTACCACCATTAATTGTTACATTTCTCTTTCCATATGATGCATTTAATGAATAGTTAGCCACATAGAATGTATTAGCTATTGGAGCAGGAAGTGGAGCTACAACAGGAGTTTCAGGAGTACTTATTAATGCGAAACCATTAAAAGTTAACATTGTTTTACTAGGCGCTGTTGGTGCAGAAGGGTTTGTTCCACCTTCTTTAGCAATATACTCTGTCTTTAATTCTTTTAAATTAGAATCCAAAAACACCACAGCCCATTTCGTATTTGAAACATAATGAGCTTCAAAATGCATTTCCATCTTAACTCGCATTGAGAATTCTTCTGGTAGGTCAGTTCTTACTGCACCGTCAATCTTCCAAAAAGCAAAAGTGTCACTACCTGCTTTTTTAGTAAGATTTAAAATATCTCCTGCGCTTACAGAAGGTGTGCTAGTTGCTCCTTCTTGAATGCCATCAACAAAATATTTAATAGTTAGTGGTGTATCTTTATAGCCACCATTTCTCCAAGATAAAATTTGGTCGTTTGCATTTGGTGAATCCATATACATTGTTCGATTACTACCAAAGTTGTCCTCATGGTCATAGTTAATTGAAACTAGATCTTTAGCGTTAACATATTTATACTCAAATGAAGATGCTGAGGTGTCATATACCATACTTCCGACATATTTACCTGTAATTTTATCTTTCGCAAGTTGTAATGGTGGAAGTGGTGTATATGGTTTATTCAACCAATTTGAAAAATCACCTACCACAAAGACATTACCCTCAGTTCCTGCTGGAACTTCTACACTAAAGGTAACAGTTGTTGGTGCTGCCTTAGCCACTCTACTAACTCCAAAAATGGCAAGTAAACCAAATAATAATATTAAAATTCTAAATTTTCTCATGATTACTCACCCCAAATCTCTTCCGAACCTAAAGTTCCAAAGAAGCTTTGTGTCGCAGTACTTGCTGCAATCGCTTCTTCTATTTCAAAGATAACCACTTCTATTTTGGGTGGTTCATAAACAATTTTTTTATCCATAATTGTCCTCCTATATTTTATTTAATGACTTTAACCTTATTATATATTAATTGTCAGCGTTTTCAAAATATTTTACCATTTTTTTAAACGTCATTTAAATTTTCATATGAAATATACTTAAACAAAAAAGACCTCTAACAAATCGTTAGAAGTCTTATTGCAAAATTTACTTATTATTCTGTTGGAGCATCATATAAGACAAATGTCCAGTTAGGTTCGTATGGTGGACCAATAACATCTACATACGTTTTACCTACTACATATGGTATATCATTAGTTTTCCCTTCATCTCCCGTGTTTCCTGCATTTCGTCTCATTATAACAAATTTAACATTAGTTTTGGTTGATAAATCCACTTCAATATCAACGTATCTATATCCATTTACAGATTCTGTCATAACTGTTGGTGAATCAGCCCAAGCTGTATGTTGTCCTCCATCCCAGAAAATATAAACTCTATACGGTGAATATTGATGCCAATTTGCTGTATCTTTTACATAGAATCTAACATGACCTTCTGGAATTGCTGGATCTGGTAAATATTTAAATTTATTTATCGTACATTCATTAGCTATAAGTTTATCATCTCTTAAATAAACTATTCTATTGCCATCAGCATCTTTTGGTTCTTCAATATTTTCTTCAACAAAATTCCAACTACCAAGACTAGATAGGAATTTAAAAGTAATTGCTTCTTCTCCAGGTGTTGCAAAAACAAGTAATGATTGATCTGCATAGTATGCATCCCCTGATTTGGTTAATGTGATGTAACCTGTTTCATGACTCCATGAATTAAATGAACCAACTGCGTAGATAGTATCTGGTGTACCTTCTGGTGCTGTTGCTTTAAATGTAATTTGATATCTTGACTTATTATAAACTGTCACAATTTCACCAGTCGCTTTAACTTTATATGTCATATACGCCTTCATCTTATATTCATTATCGGAAAAAGTTGCAGTAGGTACTGACATCATAAATTCATTAGTTGCATGGTTAACCGCTCTAGTAACATGTTTTTCCGGATGATCAGCGTGCATAAAGCCCACTTCTATTAGTTCATAAAGAACTGTGTTTAATTCATAATGACCAACAAATGAATCATAACCACTACTTCTATAGTAATTTTTTCTAATGCTAACCATTGGGTCTGTTTTTTCACCTTCATTAGAAATAGTTTCAATTCTAACATATCCCCTTGAATCTATGTCTGTAATGGTAAATGAATAGGTGTTTTGATAAGATAAAATTGCCCCAGTATGTTGATTAATCCAATAAGAAAAAGTATTTGGTACTGCTGCTATGATAGTAACTACATCACCAATGTCAAAACCATATGGATTTTGTTCAACATCATCAACATATACTTGTGATTTTAATGCAAGTTTTCTAGCTTCATATTTTGCAACATAAAAAGTTTTGCTGCCTGGATTTTCTGGTGATGAAACAGGTGTGTCTACGTCATAACCAGCCATTGTAACCCAGCCTTTAAAATTTATCGTATCTGCCTTGGCTGGTGCTACTGGTATTGTTAATGCATCACTTGTGCCAACAAAATTCATTTCGAGCGGTTTTAAATTAGTATCTAAAAAGACAACACTATACTTATTCGTACTTGCAAAATAAACCGCCAATTCCATTTTAGATTGTACTCTAAATGAAGGATTTTGTGGCAAATCAGTTCTTACTGCACCATTAACTGTCTAAAACATAAAGACATTACTACCAAAAGTAATTCCAACAGGTGTATAATTACTACCAAAAACTTCAGTAGTAATAATTTTTTTACTTTCATCTTCTATGCCATCATTAAAAAACCTTATTGTTACTGTAACATTATCTGCCGCTTTAACTGTCTTGCCAAATCCTATTAGCGCAAATAATCCGAACAACACTAATAAAAATCTAAGTTTCTTCATAATTATTCCCCCCAAATCTCTTCTGAACCTAAAGTGCCAAAGAAGCTTTGTGTTGTTGTGCTTAACGCAATCGCTTCTTCAACTTCAAATTCAACTACTTCTATTTGTGGAGTTTCGTAAATCATCTTTTGTTTCATTTTCTTCCTCCCTATTTTTAAAAGCGTTTACATGATTATACTATATTTTTATATAGTAAGACAACAGCCCTACTACAAGTTTTTAATTGTAACCGATAACATCTTAACTCTTTATAAATACTTTTTAATTATTTTTTCAAATATATCAGCTAGTTTAATCATTCCATGATCATTAGGATGAATTCCATCTATTGTTATTTCTAAATCATCTATAAGTTTTTTATAAATATTTACATAGATGATATCTTTTCTTCTTTCTTTTAATTTAAGAAAAAATTCTTCATGTTTTTCTCTATCATAAATTTCTTCTTTTTTATAATAATCGGATAAAAATGGTATCCGATTTACTATGATAATTTTCATATTAGGTTTTTTTTCTTTAAACGTATTTAAAAAATTATCTAACCTATCAATTAAAAGTCCGTAAAAAGAGTTAGCTTCCGTATCAATAATAAATAAATCCGCTTCTTTAGTTCTTAATATTTTGGCAATCTCCACCTCATTACAACCACTTCCACTAAATCCATAATTAAGAATTTCAATATTAAGACGCCTTGATAAAATGTTGGCGTAAGCTAACCCAGGACGGCTAGCGGAAGCCCCTTGGAGTATTGATGTTCCATACATCATTA
Organism: Acholeplasmatales bacterium; assembly: GCA_050949105.1. Lineage (GTDB taxonomy): Bacteria > Bacillota_I > Bacilli_A > Acholeplasmatales > UBA5453 > DUQU01. The sequence continues at coordinate 20,543 of JBMNFC010000006.1, read as the reverse complement.
CTCTTTTTTTCTTTTCTTTTAAAGGAATAACTTTGGCATCATGGGTAAACTCTAAATATATTTCTTTTGTTTCTGCGTATAAAGGAAAATTTAAAACAAATTTTCTTAATTTTTTTTCTTCAAATTCTCCTAAAATACTTTCATAGTAACAGTTATTTAAAACTGGTCTACCAACTCCACACAACTCATATTCATTATTAGTTTCATTATAAACATATAAATCAGTTCCCATCTGACCAATTGCTGTCATATTAGTCATATTAGGAACTCTATCGCTAGTTAAATAAACTTTAATAATTTTAGAATCAGTCATAAAATGAGCTTGAATGCCTGATGATTCTCTTGCTAGTCTGTAAACATTGGAAGATACATCTTTAATACTTTCTAACTCTTTATTTGTAAATCTTTTAAACCCTTCTTCATTTAACGCGGTTGAACCTGTTAAATGAAAATGGTTTTTATCTTTTAAATTTAGTTTTATCATATATCAATATCTCCTAGTTTAAATGTTTCAATAACATGTTCCATTTTCTTAATCTCTTCTTTTTCTACATTTAAGTTTTTAAGTTGTTCTTTAGTTCTTTTCGTTCTTAAAAAGATTAATGTAAACCATCTTACCGGATAGAAAAATGGTAATAAAATAGGACACTTTCTTACTGCAGTATATTTATTTTTCATATCACTATACGTAGGAAACATTACTTTTAAGATTACTTTAAACTTTGACCTTTTTACAACCCTCGGAGTCATTGCGTTAAAAGTGGTGCCCTTACCATGAATTCCTGATTTATTTAAATAACCTAAAATTGTTTCGTAGGCTTCATCGCTAATTTCTTCTTTATTAAATTTAGTATTTAAGCCAAAGGCTCTTTTATTAAAGGCGATAACGACATTAAAAAAATCAAGGAGTGATTCATTAGATAAATACTCATATACTACTTCTTCATCTAATGTGGCGTTATTTAAATAAATTTGAATATCAAGTAAACTTCTATAACCAATCCCACTAGATAAAATATGTTTAGATAAATGATAAATTAAATGAAGCAGTTCATATTCTTCTTTTAGTCTATATTCATAATCTTTAATATGAACTACATAGTCCCAAGGATTAATTAAAATATTTTTATCTTTTTTTCTTGTTTTTCTATAAATTTTTTGGTGGATTTCTAGCATTTCATTATTGTTAAAATAATAAACATCGTGAACATCACCTTTCGAATCTAATTTAAAGTTATTGTTTTTAAGAAGTTTTTGACTCTTAATCACATCTTCTTTTCTTATTAAACAATCAATATCTCCCATCCCTCTTAAATAACTTTTCGGATACATTTCTTTTAAGTGAGCTCCTTTTAAAAATAAATGGGGAATTTGATGGTTATTAAATAAAGTATTAATTTTATTTTTTAAAGCCTTTTGTGTTTCATCTTTTAAAATAAAGGTTAAATAAAGGCGGTGCATATTTTGATATAAGATTTTAGATGTAGTCTTTTCATCCATCGCCTCAAAAATAAGCGCTAAAAGACCACTTTCCTTGGCTTGTTGGAAAAAGGCTTTTTCATTAGTGATTACTTCATGACATTTTTCATTTTTTAGCGAAGCGCTAGTATACTTTAAGATCATTTAAACACCTTTAAAATTATCCTTCTTGGCAGTAGTCTATATAAAAAAACTCTTAGTTTGTAACTAAACTTATTAACACTTACTTCTTTTTTAGTTTCATAACTTTTAACTCTTCCAATAATATCTTCCCGTTTGACAATTTCTTTTGTGATTAAGCCATCACCTTTAAAAATATAATTATCACCCTTGATCTTTATAAGACGGTGAAGCACATGTTTATCATTAAACATAAAAAGATAGATTTCTAATCTTTTAATCTCTTCTACTTTCGTTAAAGTGACAGTCGTTTTGCCATCTTTAAAAAAAGGCCACATTGAAGCGCCCTTTACTTTAAACTTAACATCAGTAGTTTTAATTATTTCTTTAATGTCTTTAAAAAAGGCTTCGTTACTAACTATCATATAATATTATTTAACTTTAGAACTTGTAAAAAGATTTTCACGTCTTTTCTTGCGGTAGCCTCATCAACATCATATTTATCAAGCAAAATACGAACAAGTTCCTGTTCTGTCCTATTAACCATTAGTGCTTCAAAAAGTATTTTTCCTGAATAGTTAATATGAATAATCTTGTTGAAATTTAAAGCTTGTTCGCCACTAGCGATAATAATTGTTTTTCCCGCTACTTCTTTTAAGCTAAATCCTTCCTTAATTTTCATAAATTGATCTCCTTTAAGTATTCATAAAGCACTTCCGCTGCTTCATCACTATTTGAAGCCTCAAATTTAATTAACATATTATCTTTAATCGTTCTATTTGCGATATCGGCAAATATGTCCCATAGTTCTAATTCATTAGGTCTAAAGATATTTCTTGAAATTTCATTAATTGCTTCTTTAGCACCAATATGTTTAATCTTATTATTTCCTCTTTCTAAAAAGACAATTAATCCTAGTGGTAAGATGGTATTAATATTTTTTGATTCTTTTCCTGAAAATGGTGAAGAATAAACTAGCACACAATCATTTTCTACTCTTAAAAGTGGTTTATCATCGTTAATAATTGGTAAGTTGTATAAACTATTCATTCTTCTTCCTAGTGTTGATTTACCAACACCACTTGGTGCGGTAATTAAAACGGCTTTTTTCTTGTATTCAAAGGCACTAGCGTGAATCGGAAGAAAACCACAGTTTAAAGCCATTTCCATAAATATCATTTGATGAATTGTATATTCAATTCCGGCAAGATTTTTTTGATTCTTATTTAAATAAATTTCGTATTTTTTAAAATCTTTCTTTCGTTTAATTAAGTTAAGAGGAACTTCATTATCATCGACAAATAAGACATAATCATAATCTTTATCTTCATAAAATCTTTTTTTCTTTGTTTGTTTTATTATTTCTAAATTAAGTTTAGGGATTTCTAAATGTGTGTAAATAAAATGGGTTGGTTCTTTATTGGTTTGATACTTTTCTAAGCTATCTTTATAAAAGTTGTCAAACTTATTGTCAATAAGTAGGTTTATCCCAATCATATGGTAAACTTTCACATTAATCCCCCCTTTTATATATTATAACATTTATAAATTAACTTTTTAAGCAGTAATTTATCTTAAAATGTCAATTTTTAATTGTAAAAATATCCTTATAAAAAGAAAAACTCCCCCAAAAAAGGGGGAGATAAAAATTTGTTACTTCTTTTTTTTTAAAACTATCGTTATCCTTTATAACCATCATTTTCCCATTTAGTAACTGTATCTGTTACAGTTAGATCAGTTAAGGTCAATGCTCTATTACCAGAATATTCTTCTCCATATGTCCAACTAATGGACGCGAGGTCTTTTGCGTTAACGTATTTATATTCTACTACTGTATACGCGCTTCTAATTTCAACTGTTTTAGTATATGTATTACCTTCACCTTTAGTTAATTCAATAGGGGTACATGGTGTATCTAACCAGTTTGTAAATGAACCGGCAATGAAGACATTTCCTTGTGTTCCTTCAGGAACGGTAACTGTAAATGTAAATGTATATTTAGGAAGCGTTGTTGCAGGTGCCATTGTTGAACCAATACTAGCGGTTGATTCAGTAATAGTTTTAGAAGTATTTCTTTCTAATAAAGTAGTTCTATTACCACCATAATTTTCCCAATAGCCATTAATAACATACTTATACTGTAAGTTAAAGTTTCTTTCACTAACTAAGAAGTCTTTTGTTAAAGTGTATTTATCGCCTACTTTAGAAAGTTGCCAATCTAATGTGTTTTCAGCTTCACCCCAATTATTAAATGGACCTACAACACAAACTACATTTGCTTCTACTGGGGCAGTTACATCAAACGTAACTGCTGCATTAGCAGGTTCAAAATAACCATGATTTTCCCATGCAGTAACTGTATCTGTTATAGTTGGGGTTGTTAGTGTAAGTGTTCTATTTTCTGATAGTTCTCCATATGTCCAACTAATAGATGCTAGGTCTTTTGCGTTAACATATTTGTATTGTACTGTTGTTTCAGATGTTATGTATTTAACACTTCCACTATAGGTATTTCCTTCGCCTTTTGTAAGTTGTAGTGGTGTTGATGGGTCAAGGAGCCAGTTTGTAAATGATCCGGCAACGAAAACATTTCCTTCTGTTTCTGCTGGAACTGTTACTGTAAATGAAAGAGTGTATTCTACTAATGGTGTAATTCCTTTCCACTGTGGAACTGCTATTTCTACTAGTAATGCTGTGTATTCAGCCGCACTAATAATGTGATCCGCCATTACATCACTACCATCATTAGATGCTTGATGGTCATGCCAAGTTGCTTGACCTTTATCTAAATATAGGGCAAATTTATTTTCAATATTTTTATCAATATTCAAAGTAACTTCATAAACATCACCATTTTTTACAAATGTTAAGGCATCTTCTTTAGTCCAATCATTAGTCATTGACCCAATTAATTTAATTGGATCTGTTCCTGTGCTTAAAGGAATGTTTGTTAATCTTACTACTACATTTACCATTTTTGGTGGTGTAAGTTCTTTATATCCGCCAGATTTCCAAGATGAAACTGTATCATTTGCAGTTGGAGTTGTTAATGTTAATACTCTATTTGTACTAATTACTTCTTCATAATCGTAGTTAAGTGATGCTAAGTCTTTTGCGTTAACATACTTATATTCTACTGTCGTTTCCGCAGTTTTATATGTAACACTTCCACTATAGGCATTTCCTTCACCTTTTGTTAACTGTAAAGGTGTAGAACCTTCATTTAACCAATTTGTAAATGAACCTACTACATAGACATTTCCTTCTGTTCCTGCTGGAACTAATACATTAAATGTTAGAGTATATTCTACTTCTAGTGTTGTTTCTTTATAACCACCATTTTTCCAAGTTGTAACCGTGTCGTTTGCGATTAAGGTTTCTAATGTTAAAGTACGATTTTTTTCAATAATCTCTTCATAATCATAGTTAATTGACGCTAAATCTTTAGAATTAACATATTTATAACTTAATGGTTGATTTGTTGTATATTTAATAGTTCCACTATAGGTATTTCCTTCACCTTTAGTTAATTGTAAAGGTGTAGATGGGTCAAGTAACCAATTAGTGAAATTTCCTACAACAAAGACATTTCCTTCTGTTCCTACTGGGACAGTTACATTAAATGTAAAGGTATATTCTTGTTCAGGATTTTCAGTTTCATTGATGCCTTTCCACGCATGAACTTTATACTCAACTATGTTTTCACCATCAACTAAAACATGGGTAATATTATCTCCAAAACCATATTCACTATTATCTTCTTTAAGTGGTTTATGATCCCAAGTAAATGTTTTCCCCGCTAAAACCATATACTCAATTTGGGAAGCATCGGTTGTTATTGTAGTAGTAGCGGTATATTCAAGTGCATTTGCAGTAAGTTCTAATGCATCACTTTCATTCCAACCATTAAAGCCAACAACCCATACTTTATAACCTTCTGGTAAAACAAATGGTAGTGTAACTTTAAATTTAAGGGTGTAATCTTTTTCTACTGCACCTTCTTTATAGCCACCTTTTTTCCAAGCTGTAACCGTGTCGTTTGCGGTTAGTGCTTCTAGTGTTAATTCACGGTTAGCCCCAATAACCTCTTCATATTCCCAACTAATTGATGCTAAATCTTTCGCATTTACATATTTATACGCAACTGATTGATTTGTTGTATATTTTATTGTTCCACTATATGTATTACCTTCACCTTTTGTAAGTTCTAGTGGCGTACATGGTTCATCTAACCAATTAGTAAAATTACCAACTACATAGACATTTCCATTAGTTCCTTCAGGAACAACTACATTAAATGTAAATGTATATTCTTTAGGATCATTTCCTTGTTGATTATAATAAACTTTTTCCCAAGACAAAACTTCATCAAATAAATCAGTGGTGGTTTGTAATAAAGCTTCTCTATTATCACGATATCCACCCACTTCATTACCTTCAGCATATGGCCAATCATTATGATTAAAATACTTATATTGTAAAGTTTCTTCCTCAGTTGTAAATGTAGTACTGCCTATATATTTACCATCCGCTCCTTTAGTAAGTTTTAAGGCATTAGTAAGTTCCCAATTATTAAATGTTCCTAAAACATAAACATCACCGCTAAACCCTTCAGGAACTAATACATTAAAGTTTATAGTATAGTTTTTTTCTGCTTGTTGCGGATTTACTGTAACTTTAACTGTTGCGGTAATCTTTTTATTTGGTTTATATATTACTTTAAGATCAACATTTCCTTCTTTTAAACCTTTGATGTAGACATTATCGCCACTTGTTCTAACTGCTATAACATCACCCATACCAGAAAATTCTAAGTCTTTTGCGGCATGGTTTACTACAAGTTTAACTTCTCTTCCAACTTGTAAGGTTAAAGTTGGATTAACTTCAAGTGTTACTTTTTTAGACTTATCGCAAGCCACTAAAAATAATAATCCTACTAGTAATATTAACAATCCTTTTATTTTTCGCATAATAAAAAACCTCCTTATTTTGTAATCGCTTTCGTGCTTATTATATTAGAATATAAGGAGATTTAAAAGGATAAAGACTTGTTAACCGTTTACATCTTTTAAATATTAATATTTAATTTGTCTTTTTATTAATTTCATAGACTTTGATTGTTTTATTAACAATTAAAAATAATCCATAAAAGACAAAAACAATTCCAATTACCCAGTATAAACCATAAAATAAAGTAATTGTTTTAGTTTCATCTAACATATATGAAAGCATTTGAAACGGAATTTTAATTGCCCCCGCTAAAAACAAAATATCTGGTTCAAATTTTAAATTGTATATTAAACAGACAAATGTGGGAATAACCGCAAACAAAGCCACATCTGGTCCTGCAAATAACACTAAAAAGACAAACATCGCAATTACATTTTTAAACTTATTATAAGGAAGCATACTAACACTAACTCGATCTTTTAATAAGGTATTTATTAGTAATGCTGGTAAATAGAAAAACATTATAATTGCCCAAATATTAAAATAAGGTTCAACTGTATGAAAATCAGGATTATAATCAGATAATAATATTTCAATAAAAGCTTGGCCTTCTACAAATAATAGTTTAAACAAAATAATGAAGATTGAAGCCGCATAATATCTTTTTAAATATGCGAGTAAAGACGTTATAAGAAATAAGGCAACTTGAATTAAAATCCCTAAAGATTCAACTCCGTTTCCTTTGTTGAATTCACCTATATACTGCAAGATTGAAAATGTTAATGTAATTATCATAATAATTGGTAAAGTTATTTTATTAAGTTTATTAATCATTTTTTTACAAAGTCCTTTTCTTTTTTTAACTCTAATATATCCATTTTGTGAATCATGATTCTAAATCTTTTAGTTGTTAAGATATGTTTTAAGAAATAATTTAGTTTATCTAATTCTCCTTCTACTTCTAAATAAACACCTTCTTTAACATTTTTAACATAACCTACTAAAGAAAGTTTTTTCGCAATTAAAACTGCTTCATTTCTAAAAGCAACCCTTTTAACTCTTCCTTCAAATAAAATGGCCCATCTTTCTTTTTTATCATCTTTAAAAGTGGGTAAAATTATTTTATCAATTCGCTTTTTCATTATGTGATAATTAATTAAACTAATCATGGTTTAATTATACATTAAGTGATTTAAAAATACTATATAATCAAACCGACACATTACCGACATTTATTTATTAAAAAAGGCATCTCTATTATGAAGATGCCCTTTTAGTTATTTTTTACTAATGCCTTTTTGATACACCGCTGCTAAAGCGATTGAATATAGTTTAGTAATTGATAAATCCGCTCTTGAAGTTAAGACAATTGGCACTTTCGCGCCCACAATGACTCCTGCGGTTTCCGCTTTCGCTAAATAAATACTCGTTTTATAAAATACATTACCACTATCTAAATTAGGGAATACTAAGATATCCGCATTGCCGGCAACTTCTGAGGTGATGCCTTTATGTTTAGCGGCCATTTCTGATAAAACATTATCTACCGCAAATGGTCCATCTACTACAAACTTTTTATCTTTAATCTTGTTAAAGTGATCAACAATTTCTTTTGCTTCATAGGAAGATGTTAGTTTTGGATTAACTTTTTCAACGGCTGAAATAAGCCCAACTTTAGGCCTTTCATAACCTAAAATATGTAGTAGTTCAACAGCGTTATTAATAATCTCAATTTTTTCTTCTACTGTTGGATATAAAGTCATCGCACAATCGGTTGCGAAAATGAGTTTTTTTAAATTAGGATGACTAATTAAAGTAATGTGCGATAAAAAGTCTTTTCTTCTTATTCCTGTATCTCTACTAACAACTTCTTTTAATAACGTTTTGGTTTCAATTAAACCTTTCATTAAAATGTCAGCTTTTCCTTCTTTAATTAATGAAACCGCCAACTTTGCCGAATCAACATCGTTTTTAGAATCGTAAATTTGATATTTGTAAGGATTATATTGTTTTTTTTCAATAATTTCTAAAATTTTATCTTTTTTACCGATTAAAATCGAATCACACAATCCTAAATCCATCATCGCATTTACCGCAATAATCGTATTTTCTTCATGAGCTTCAGCAACAACTAATGTAAATCTTTCCACATTGTGGGCGAGTGTTAAAATTTCTCTAATATTTTTCATAATTTTGTTTGCACCTACATTTCCCCTTTTGCTTATATGAACATTTATTCACGTTAGCATAACTTATTTTAACATGAAACCGGTTACAAGTCAATTATAATATTTACTATTTTAATAATGTTTTAGTTTTTCTTCTTTATTGATTACTCTTACGATACCATCTTTTAGCGCTAAAAGTTCATCTTCTTCTGGATAAATCACTACTTTAAAGTTTTTTGGGATATGTGATTTTAAATATCTAATAACATACTTATTATCCGCAAGTCCACCTGTTAAAATAATCGCATCCACTTTACACTTAGCCACAAAACATAAACTACCAATTGCTTTAATAACGTTATAGCTCATTGCCTCAAGATAAAATAACGCTTCTTTATCATCATTATCAATTTGTTTAGTAAGTTCAATACCACTTTTATTCCCTAAATAAGAAGAAATGCCTGCCTTTGTCACAAATAATTGTTTTAACTGCTTTATGTCTTTCTTTTCTTTAAAGGCATATTCAAGTAAACCAAAGACAGGTAATGTTCCTGATCTTTCTAAAGTAAACGGCCCTTCACCACCAAAAGCGTTATTAACATCAACGACTTTGCCACCTTTGTGTAACCCAACAGAAATTCCCCCACCTAAGTGAGCGACAACTAAGGTTAAATTTTTATAAGGTTTATTAATTTCTTTGGCATATCTTTTCGCGACCGCTTTATGATTTAAAGCATGGAAAATTGATAACTTTTCAATGCCATTAAAGCCACTAACTTTCGCTTCCTTTGAAAGTTCACAAACGACAACCGGATCAACTGTATAAGCTTTTTTACTAACCTTTTTTGCGAGTTCATAGGCAATAATTACCCCTAAATTAGAAGCGTGATCGCCATATTTCGCTTCTTTTAAATCTTCAATCATTGCCTCATTTATTAAATATGTTCCACTTTCTAATGGTCTTACAAGACCCCCTCTACCAACAAAAATATCAATTTCTTCTAGCTTGTAGTTAGAGCGCTTTAAAAAATCTAACACTAAACCAATCCGGTAATCTTTTTCTGCATATCTATTTTCAAAAGAAAGGATTACTTCTCTATCATGACGAATCGTTTCTTTAAGAATTTTAACATCATTTTTATAAAGTGCTAGTTTAGTTGAAGTACTTCCTGGATTAATGGCGAGAATTAAATTTTCTTTTAACGCTTTCATAATTTATCTTTTAAATATTTTATTCCCGCTAAAACCGCTTTTATATTAAGTTCAACTAACTTAGGCGCTCTTTTACCAATTAATTCTTCTAATGAATAAAGAATTGTCTTTTTAGGTATTTCGCTATATAAAGCGATATAAGCACCCAACATCACCATATTAGCGACTCTTACATTACCAAGGCTTACCGCAATATCATTAGCGGGAATTGGATAGATTTTCGCCTTCTTTTTTTCAACTTTTTCAAAAATCATATTACTGTTATATAAGATTACTCCATCATCAACTAATCTATCTTTAAACTTATCCATTGATGGCGGATTAAAAATAATTAACGTAGTTGCCTTAGAAAATGTTGGTGAATTAATTTGTTCACTAGAAATTGTTACAGCACAGTTAGCAGTCCCACCACGAGTTTCTGGTCCATATGAAGGATACCATAATGTGTTTAAACCAGCTTCATTTCCAGCATGTGCTAAAATTTGACCAAGTAACATCACTCCTTGGCCACCAAAGCCGGCAACAGTAATTTTTCTAAGCATCGCTATTCACATCCTTATAAACTCCTAGTGGATAATATTTAGTCATTTCTTTATCTAAATAATCTAACGCTTCTTTTGGAGTTAAGCCCCAGTTAACTGGGCATGTTGATAAAAATTCTAAAATTGTAAAACCTTTTTTCTCAAGTTGATATTTAAAGGCTTTTTCAATACTTTTCTTCGCTTTTTTAACTGCTTGTGGGGAAGAAACACTTAATCTTTCCACATAAGCGGCTTTAGGGATTGTTGCGAACATTTCACTAATCTTTATTGGCATTCCATGATCTATTTCATTTCTACCAAAGGGACTTGTGGTAGTTTTCGCCCCAAGTAGTGTTGTTGGTGCCATTTGACCACCGGTCATTCCATAAATTCCATTATTAACGAAAATAACTGTAATATTTTCTCCCCGATTAGCCGCATGAATCGTTTCCGCTAAACCAATTGAGGCTAAATCACCATCACCTTGATAAGTAAAGACAAAGTTATCAGGATGAGTTCTTTTAATTCCAGTGGCAACAGCACATGCTCTTCCGTGCGGTGCTTGAACCATATCAGTATCAAAGTAGTAATAGCTCATTACACTACAACCCACACTCGCAAGCCCCACAGCTTTTTTAAGCAAGTTCATTTCTTCTAAAACTTCCGCCACTAATTTATGAATAATTCCATGTGTACAACCTGGACAATATGATAAAGGAGCATTTGTTAATCCTTTTGTTTTTTCATAAACAATCATTTTTCTACCTCCCGCTTTAATTTCTTTAAAGCTTCTATAACTTCTTCTACTTCAGGAACAATTCCGCCAGCACGACCATAAAAACTAACTGGCGCTCTACCATTAACAGCCACTTTAACATCAAAAACCATTTGGCCTAAACTCATTTCACATGTTAAAAAGCCCTTAATATGTGAAATATCTTTAAATGCTTTATAAGGGAAAGGCCAAAGGGTAATTGGTCTAATTAAACCAACTTTAATTCCTTCTTTTCTTAAGTTGATAATCGCACTTCTAGTAATTCGGGCCATTGTCCCATAAGCAACGATAATATATTGGGCATCATCAAAATATAATGTTTCATAGCGTTGTTCATGTTTAATCATTTCATCATATTTTTTCTTTAAATTTAAGTTATGACGTTCTAACATATTTGGATCTAAGTAAAGTGATGTAATAATACGTTTTTCGCCATCACCTTTACCATTTGCCGCCCATGGTTTATCAAAATGTTTGATTTCTATTTTACTTTCTAGTGTTACTGGCTCCATCATTTGCCCAATTAGACCATCTACCGCAATCATTACAGGATTTCTATAATAATCGGCTTTATTAAATGATTCAATAATAATATCAACTGTTTCTTGAAGGTTTTCAGGAGCGTACGCTAAAACGTGATAATCACCATTTCCGCCACCTCTTGTGATTTGGTTATAATCACTTTGTCCTGGTTGAATTCCTCCTAACCCAGGGCCCGCCCTCATTACATTAATAATGACACATGGTAACTCTGCGCCTGCTAAATAACTAATCCCTTCTTGTTTTAAGGCAATTCCTGGACTTGAAGAACTTGTTAAAACTCTTTTTCCGGCAGCTGCCGCACCATAAACCATATTAATTGCGGCTACTTCTGATTCGGCTTGTAAGAATACTAAGTTTTGTTCTTTCATATATTTTGATAAATATTCAGGAACTTCATTTTGAGGAGTAATTGGATAACCGAAAAAGGCGTCGCATCCACCTTTAATTGCGGCCAATGCCATTGCTTCATTTCCTTTTAATAGTACTTTTTTCATTTTAATTTCTCCACCGTAATTACTGAATCAGGACACATTAGGGCACAAAAGGCACACCCAATACATTTCTCTGGGGAAACTACATTAATAATGTTGTATCCTTTTTTATTAGTTTTTACTTTATCCATTTCTAAAATTTTTGTTGGGCAAAACTCAACACATAAGTTGCAGCCCTTGCATAACTCATAATCAAATGTTATTTTTGCTTTTGCCATAAATCCTCCTTTTTAAAGCCATTCTTTTCTTAAATAAAGTTTTAAAGGAATTAACGTTCCTAAAACTTCACCTTCTTTAATTTTTAGTTTTTCATAGTAACTCGTGTAAACAATCGGAATATTTAATTTTTCACTAACGCTTTTTATAATAGTTTCTCCATATAAAATATTAGTTTTCGTTGTTTCCCTAAGTAAGTTTGAATTATTAATAAATCCTTCAATTTTATAACCAGAAGCTTCTTCAATTAACATTTTCATTTTGATAATGCCTTCCTTAGTACTTGTTTCTTCTCTAAAGACATTGATTACCATATACATAGTTCCTTTGTCTTTAAACTGTCTTAAAACTTTCGCACCAACTTCATTACCACCAATATCATATACCGCATCATCATCGCTATAAAACGGCAAAAATGCTTTATGACTTATGTATGGCAAGTCGCTACCTAAAGCATTTTTTAATGACGATGAGATTATTTCTATATTATTTTCATTTAAGATTTTTTCTACTTCTCTTGAGCGAAAATAAGGATTAACAATATCTAAATCGACAATCGTTTTAATGTTTTTCTTAATTGCAAAATTTAACGCAAATTCCGATTTACCAGAACCATAATGGCCTGTAATAAAATAAATCATCGAGGAATATAATTAGATCTTACATTATGAATCGCTTTGATTCTCTTTTCAGCAAATAAATTTGCGGCACGTTGGTTATCAACGTTTTCTTTTTCAGCAATCTTATAAATTTCTATGAGTCTATCATAAATCTTTTCAACGTCTTTCATAACATTTTCTCTTACATAGCCATGAAGTTCATGATAAACGTTAATAACTCCACCAGCGTTAATGACGAAATCTGGCGCATATAAAATATTTTTATCTTTTAACATTTTTGAATGTTTATTTTCATCAGCTAAGACGTTGTTGGCAATTCCCGCAACAATATTACAATTAAGTTTGTTAATTGTTTCATCGTTTATCACTGCCCCTAACGCACATGGTGCAAAGACATCAACTTTAACTGAATAAATTTCTTCTTTAGACACTAAAAAAGCGTTTGGATAAGTTTTTTTAACTTCTTTAATGCGAGCTTCATTAATATCAGTAAAGTAAACCTTTTTAGCTCCAGCATCAAATAAATAACCCATTAAATAAAATCCTGTTTTTCCAACACCTTGAATTGCATAACTGTATTTAGAAATATCATCACTACCATATTTAAACTTTAATGAAGCTCTAATACCATGAAACGCTCCTAGCGCTGTAACAGGTGATGGATCACCACTCTTACCTTCTAATCCAACAACATGGTTAGTTTCCATTAAAACATAATCCATATCTTTTGTCGTAGTGTTAACATCTTCTGCGGTAATATAACGACCATTTAAACTTTGAACAAAGCGGCCAAACGCTCTAAATAGCTCTTCGCTTTTAATTTTTGATGCATCACCAATAATAACGCTCTTGCCCCCACCTAAATTAAGACCTGCAGCGGCATTTTTATATGTCATCCCTCTCGCAAGTCTTAAAACGTCTAGTACTGCATCATCTTCATTTTCATAGTTCCAAATTCTCGTTCCACCTAATGCTGGACCTAATGTTGTATCGTGAATACATGTAAGTCCTTTTAATCCTGTTGATTTATCATGGAAAAAGACAAGTTGTTCAAACCCATACTTTTCCATATACTTAAATTTTTTCATGTTTCTCCTCCTTTTACTTTGGAAACGCTTTCAATTTATTATAGCAATTTATAGCAAAAAAATAAATACTTTTATAAAATATGAGAAAAAAACGAAAAAAAAACCTCACGCCGGAGGTTTACCTTTTCCAAATATAACTACTAACATAATTATAAGAATTACCATGACCATCCAAAAAAGAAGTGAAACTAAGGAAATCCAAAAACCAGTCTTCGCCCTTCCTCTAGAAGCATTATTTCCATCAGTCATACCAACAATACCAATAATTAAGCCAATAATTGATCCTATTAAAGAAAGTGGATAAAAACCTAAAATACCAAAAATAATTGATATTGTTCCCAGTGCTTTACCATCTTGCCTATTTTGAACAACAACTTGTGGTTTATTAGTCGCAAAGCCACAATTTAAGCATACTGCTTGCCCTGGATTTACTTCTTTACCACAATTTCCACAATACTTCATATCAAGGCCTCCCATTAAAGTAACATTTGGTGCGGAGAAAGAGATTTGAACTCTCACAACCGAAGGTTATATGGCCCTCAACCATACGCGTCTACCAATTCCGCCATCCCCGCGCATAAATAAAAAGGGGCGATACCCCTTTTATTATATTTTATTTTAATCTTTTATTCAACCGATACAATGTATGAATAAATATCTTGTTTACCATTAATTAGTTCAACTTCAACCTCACTATTTAATGCTTGAACATGATCTCTAATTTCTTTTGCTTCATCATCACTAACATCTTTTCCATAGAATAATGTTAAGATTTCCGCATCTTCATCTAAAATTGATTCAATCAATGCTTTTATTGCGAATTTTCGATCTTTATCAGAAACAACGATTTTGCCACCAGTAATTCCAATAAAGTCATCTTTCTTAATTTTAACACCATTTACTTCAGTATCTCTAATTGAATATGTTAATTCACCAGTCTTAACTTCAGAAACTACATCACTCATCGCCTCTAAGTTATCATCAATGTCATTGCTTGTATCATAAACCATCATTGCTGCATAACCTTGGCCGATTGTCTTAGTTCTTAATACTCTAATATTTGCATCTTCAATTAAATCTAATGTTTGTTCAGCAGTTAAAATAACATTACCGTTATTAGGTAAGATAATGATATTATCAGCATTTACCGCTTCAACAGCTTTAATAAAGTCTTCTGTTGGTGGATTCATCGTTTGACCACCATCAATAATATAATCAACACCTAATTCCATAAATGTTTGTTTAATACCATCACCGAAACAAACAGCGATTACTGCTTCTTTTTGTCTTTCTTCACTAACTGGTTGATAAACAATCGCTGGGGCTTTTTCTTCTTGGTCATGAACATGATTATAGGAATCATTTCACCTTGAATCGCGAGTAACATACCTTCAATAATCTTAATAAATCCAGCCCCACCAGAGTCAACTACACCAGCTTGTTTTAAGACAGGTAATAATTCAGGTGTGTTTTCTAATGATTTTTTTGCTTCGTCTAAATAGACAACCATTACGTCTTCAATTGTATTAAGTTCATTTCGTTTCTTTAAAACTGCTTCTGCTGCTTCTCTTACAACAGTAAGAATTGTTCCTTCAACTGGTGTCATTACAGCTCTATAAGCCATTTGATATCCACCAACTAAAGCACGAATAAATTCATCAATTGTCGCTGAACCATTTTTAATTTGGGCAATTTCTGTATAAAGCCCTCTAAAGAACTGACTCAAAATAACCCCAGAGTTACCTCTAGCGCCCATTAAACAGCCTCTTGATAATATTTTAGATACATCTACGATGTTTTTTTGATTTTGTGTTTGTTACTTCTTTAACGCCTGCCATTATTGTCATTTGCATATTTGTACCAGTATCTCCATCAGGTACTGGAAATACGTTCAAATGATTTATCTCTTCATGATTGTTTTTTTAAGTTAATAGCGCCATTAGTAACCATTTTTTTAAATAGTGTTCCACTTAGTGTGTTAGCCATTATAGTTTTCCTCCTAATTAACGCGTTAAAAAAACATTTTTTAATGATTGTTTTTTGCTTCAATATTGAATTTTTCTATATGTAAATGTTATTTTATCGCTTGTTATAGTCATTTTATGGGGAAAAATGATACTTTTCCCAATGACGTATCAATAATACTCTAAATGTTGAAAAAAATCAAGAAATTGTAAATTATGGGGTCATTTATGAGATAAAAAGGGTCTAATTATGAGAAATTATGTGTAAAAACACAAAATCAGAATTTATAATTATCAATCTAAAACGTTTCATTTCATCACAAATTTAAGTGGATTTAATTAATCCAAATGATCTTTAATCATCTTCTTTTTTTAAACCAAGTTTCTAAAAAACTAAAAAAAACATCTCTTAAAACCGAAAATTCCCTTTATTTTAGGTTGTTTTTCTCATTATTTTATATGTTTTTAATTAATTTCTTTCAGTACTTTTTTATGCTTATATTTTATAATTTTTATTTTTATTTAAGCGTTAATAGATTTGAATAATTAAAATAGTTTTTACATTAAAATAAAACCATCTAAATATGATTTAATAATTTAATTTAAATCAACTGAATTAAAATTTTATACAATAGAATATAGTTCGTTTTTTTAAAAAATAATCTTTTTACCTTGCAATAAACTTTAACTTATGTTAATATGTACTAGCGAGAAAAAAGGAGTTGAGATTATGGCAAAATGTCATGTAACTGGAAAAACCACAACTTTTGGTAATACTAGAAGTCACGCTTTAAATGCAAATAGAAGAACATGGAAAGCTAATTTACAAACTGTTAGAATCATTGATGAAGATGGTAATGTTAAAAAAGTTAAAATCTCTGCTAGTGCTTTAAAGAAAGGCGATATCAAAAGAGCATAATAAAAGAGTTTTCCCCAAACTCTTTTATTTTTCTTTAGATTGAATTAATAAAATTACACCTTTAAAAATAGTTAAATTTGCAGAGGCATACTTAATTTCATTTGATAACCCTAATGTATCATACTCAAAAAGTGTTTCATCATATAAAGGATAAATTGTCCCAGTTAAGGTTAATTTAGTGTTTAAGAGGGGAAATATTGACAAGTATTTAAAACCCTCTTTTTTTATTGTATATTCGCCAACTTCAAGCCTTTTAATAATATTATGTTCATTATAGATAACTAAATTATTGTATTTTTCAAAAAGCAATAGATTTGCGATTAGATGATCAATCCTTTTACCTTCTAAACCACCAACTAAAATAACCTCATCAGTATGTTCATAAGCGTGTCTTATGGCGTAATTAGTGTCAGAAATATCTTTATCTTTGGGTAATTTAATACACTTTAAATCATTAAGAACATTTTTATCTTTTAAAGAATCAAAATCACCAATTGCGATATCTATTGCGATGTTTTCCTTAATTAAATCACTAACTGCACTATCAACTGCGTAAATAACGCAATCTTTCGTCAACTCTTTAACATTTTTAGGCACCATTGGTGCAACCACAGCGATTTTCATTTTAATGATTTTATCGCTTTAGAGCGATCTTTTTGATTTAAAATATATGATCCACTTACAACAATATCTACTAATTTAGCATATTTAATTGTTTTATCATTAACACCGCCATCTATTTCAATAACGTATTTATAATTATGTTTTTTTCGCATTTCATATAAATATTCAACCTTTTTCATTTGTTCAATCATAAAACTTTGACCACCAAAACCAGGTTCAACAGTCATTACTAAAACAAGGTCTAAATCTTTTAAGTAAGGATCTAATAGTTTAATATCTGTTTTAGGTCTTAAAGAAAGACCTGTTTTAATGTTATGAGATCTAATTTTTTCTAAAGTTTCCAAAACTTTATTAGCCTCAATATGAATAGTGATATATTTTGAGCCAATTTCCGCAAAATCATCAATATAATCATAAGGATTTGTAATCATTAAATGAGTATCTAGTGGCACATTTGTAATGTTTTTAATATTTTGTAAAACTGCTTTACCAAATGAAATATTTGGCACAAAATGGCCATCCATTACATCTAAATGAATATAATCACTTTCATGAAGTGATTTAATCTCTTTTTCTAAATTGTTAAAATCAGCAGTCAAAATTGATACGGCAACTTTCATTTTAATATATCTCCTTTTTCGTAGCTATTTCTTCATAAAACTTATGGTAATTTTCAATTCTTGATGGTAAAATATTCGGATTGTTTCTTATATTACAACCAGGTTCATGAATGTGATTACAATCTTTAAATCTACAAGAGTCTTTATACTTATTAAACTCAATAAAATAATCTTTAAGTTCATTTGCGTTTAAAATGTTAAATTCTAATTTAGAAAATCCTGGTGTATCAGCGATAAAACCGCCTTGATAAAAGAAAAGTTCCGTATGTCTTGTAGTGTGTTTACCTCGACCCAAGGCTTCTGAGATTTCTTGAGTTTTTAACGCTAAATCTGGCATTAAAATATTAATTAATGTACTTTTACCAACACCAGTTTGTCCCGCAACGACACTAACTTTATCTTTAAAGATTGTTTTTAAAACATCAAAACCAATTTTTTCATGGCTATTAACATAATGCAGTTCATAGCCAACATTTTCATAATAATTCAAATCTTTTTTAAAGGTTTTTAATTCCTCTTTATTAAGTAAATCAATTTTAGAAATAACGATAATTGGCTTTATGTGTGCTTCCTCAACTAAAACAAGAAATTGGTCTAATAAGTTAAAGGAAAAGTCAGGTTTTTTTGTGGAAAATATTAACAAAACTTGGTCAACATTCGCAACATCAGGGCGATTTAGTTCATTTTTTCTTGGTAAAATTTCTTGGATTGGCCTATTAGAGTCAGTATCATCATATAAAACAATATCACCAACTTTAGGCGATAATTTTATAATCTTTTTATCTAATTTTGTTCTGTGAGTTTTTTGAACGTTAAAATGGCTTTCTTCATCTAATCTAACATATCTAAGTTTGCCGCTTGCTCGAGAGTCAAATATTTCGTTTGTTTCTAGATCAAGAATGGAATATAACCCACCAATTAATTTAATAATTTTCGCTTTTTTCAAACTATTTTCCTTTCATTTTTTGGCTTCTTAGTTGCCCACAAGCCGCATTAATATCATGGCCTTGCTCTTTTCTTAATGTTGCATTAATATTGTTTTCTTTTAATGTTTTTAAAAATAGATTCATATCTTCCTTAGTGCTCCTTTTATACGGAGCTTCTAAAACTTCATTATAAGGAATTAAATTAACATAAACATTTAAATCTTTAAGTAATTTTGCAAGTTCATTTGCATGAATTACTTTATCATTAAGATCTTTAATCGTAATGTATTCAATAGTAATGCGCCTATTAGTTTTTGTCATGTAATACTTAATTGCGTCAATAACTTCTTCAACTGGATATTTTTTATTAACTGGCATGATTGCGTTACGAATTTCATTATTTGGCGCATGTAAACTAATCGCTAAGTTGATTTGTAGTTGTTCATCAGCATATTTTCTTATTTTATCTGCAAGTCCACATGTTGAAACTGTAATATGTCTTGCGCCAATTTCTAAGCCTTTATGATTATTAGCATTATCTAAAAACTTAATTAAATTTTCATAATTATCAAATGGCTCACCAATTCCCATCACAACAACATGACTTATTCTTTCGCCAAAGTTTTCTTCAGTAGTAATAACTTGACCTAACATTTCACCTGCGGTAAGATTTCTCACTTTTTTAAGTAGTCCTGAGGCACAAAACTTACATCCCATATTGCATCCTACTTGTGAAGTAATACAAATGGAATAACCATAGTTATGGCTCATTACTACCGCCTCAATTAAATTACCATCTTCTAATTTATATAAGTATTTAACTGTCTTATCAACACTTTCTTGTTTTAAGATAAGTTCTAATTTACTAAAATAAAAGTCTTCCTTTAATTTATTAATAAGCTCACTACTTAAGTTAGTCATTTCTTCAAAAGATTTAACACGTTTCTTATAAAGCCATTCAAAGATTTGATTAGCACGATATTTCTTTTCTCCAATCTTTAGAAGATATTCAGTTAACATGTTATGAGTATAATCGTATATATTTATCATTTTGCACCTTTATTGAGTAAATAATCTTTCAGCATGAATGCTAGGAAATATGGAAATGTATATATTTTACCATCAAAACCAATATTTTTCTTTGCAAACTTAATTCCATAACTCACTTCTTTATATTTGTCACTTGAAATTGCTAAATTTAATGATTTACTTTTGTTGTTAGTTGATTTTACTTCAATTGGAACAATATTATCTTTATGCCTTAAAACAAAATCTAATTCTAATGTTTTATTTTGATTTAGGTAATA
>JBMNFC010000005.1:0-53789 GCA_050949105.1 Acholeplasmatales bacterium | reverse complement strand
AAGATAGTAAAAAAGAAAAACAACAAACACTAACCATTTTCAGAGTTAGTGAGAAAGTTAGGTTAATATGGTTAATAATAATGAATTAAGAAAAAAAGATATCGGTAGAAAAGTCACCCTAAGAGGCTGGGTATCAAGAAGAAGAGACTTAGGTGGACTTATTTTCATTGATTTAAGAGATTATCACGGAATTACACAGTTAACTTTTAAACCGGAAATGAAAAGTTATAAACTTGCCCAAACTTTAAAAGCGGAATACGTTATTAAAGTTACTGGTGAAGTTATTTTAAGGGAATCAATTAATAAAGATCTCCCAACAGGAGAGATTGAAGTTTTAGTTGCTGAACTTATTATTCTAAATGTCTCTGAACCACTTCCAATTGGTGTTGGTTATCAAGATAACGCGCTTGAAGAAACACGCTTAAGATACCGTTATTTAGACTTAAGAAAGCCTGAACAACAGCGTTATTTAATTAAAAGACATGAAATCACTCAAGCAATTCGAGCGGCTTTATTAAAAGATGGCTTCTTTGAACTTGAAACACCAATTTTAGGTAAATCAACACCTGAAGGCGCAAGAGACTTTTTAGTCCCTTCACGGTTATATCATGGTTCATTTTACGCTCTTCCTCAATCTCCTCAACTTTATAAACAACTTTATATGGTTAGTGGCTTTGAGAAATATTTCCAATTTGCGAAATGTTTTCGTGATGAAGACTTAAGAGCGGACAGACAACTTGAGTTTACTCAAGTCGATATTGAATGTTCATTTATGAGTATGGATGAAATTTTAGCGATGTGTGAGCGCATGATTAGTCATACCTTTAAAGCTGTTTTAAATATTGACCTTAAAACACCATTTTTACGTCTTTCCTATAAAGACGCAATGAGCCTTTACGGTAGTGATAAGCCAGATTTAAGATACGATTTAAAATTAGAAGATGCACAAATTACTGGCATTCCTTTCTTAGAAGGTAAAGTAATAAGAAAAATTACCTTAAAAGACGTAAATCTCACAAGAAAAGAAATTGATGCTTTAACTATTGAAGGTAAGAAAAACCACCTTGAAGGTTTGGCATTCCTAAAATATGAAGGTGGTAATTTAACTGGTTCAATTTCTAAATTCTTTGAAGCATCACCAATTAATGAAGGTGAGTTAGTTTTATATGGTTTTGGTAATGACTATGAACGCGTTAGTAATGGTTTAGGCGCGATTAGAAGATCTTTAGCGAAACACTTTAACTTAATTGATGAATCAGTTTATAATTTCTTATGGGTTGTTGATTTCCCACTCTTAGAATATAGCATAGAAGAAGATAGATATGTTGCCAGACACCATCCTTTTACCTCATCTAAAAATGGTTTAGATGGTAATAAAGCCGATTTAATTGCCAATGCCTATGATATGGTATTAAACGGTTATGAACTAGGTGGTGGATCAATTAGAATTCATAACGCTCAGGAACAAAGAAAAATGTTTGAGTTATTAGGTATGGATGAAGAAACAATTCAAACACAATTTGGCTTTTTAGTTGAAGCGTTAAAATATGGAACACCTCCACATGGTGGAATTGCCTTTGGACTAGATAGAATCGTAATGTTAATGACTAATACTAATAACATTAGAGATGTTATTGCCTTTCCAAAGATCCAATCCGCAAGAGATATTATGTTGAATGCGCCTGATAAGGTTAGTAATGAGCAATTGAAAGAATTAGGAATAATGATTAAAGAGGATAAAGATGAAGCGTAAAGATTATATTAGTTGGGACCAATATTTTATGGGGGTCGCATTATTATCAAAAAAGCGCAGTAAAGACCCAAATACCCAAGTTGGCGCTTGTATTATTAATGAAGATAAAAGAATCATTGGCATCGGCTATAATGGTTTTCCGGAAAAGTTATCTGATGATGAATTTCCATGGTCAAGAGAAGGAGCGTTTGTTGATACGAAGTATCCTTATGTTGTTCATGCGGAAATGAATGCGATTTTAAACTCCACTCAAAATTTAAAAGACGCAACGTTGTATGTAACCCATTTTCCTTGTAATGAATGTACAAAAATGTTAATTCAAGTGGGCATTAAAGAAATTGTCTACTATGCCGATCATTATGAGGATACTGATGGTCATAAAGCAAGTGAAAGAATGTTAAAAGCGGCGAAAGTAAAAACACGCCAATTTAATGATTTTGAACTTTAAAAATTAGCATTATTGATAAGGAGTAATAAGATGAAAGATTTTTTAAACAAGCATAAAAACTACGTAATTGGTGTACTAATTATTATTGGTACGCTTTTGCTTGATATTATTACTAAACTCTTATCTAGTGCCTTTTTACCAAAACAAATTTCAACCATTCATGAAGAACCTTTGGCGATTATACCAAAGTTTTTCTACTTAGTTGAACATCATAATTTTGGGGTCGCGTGGAGTAATTTTGAAAATAATTTCTTTATACTTTATTTAGTGCCTTTGTTTGCAGTAGGATTATTTATCTATCTCTTTATCTCGGTGGATTTTAAAAAGAAATTAGTTTATTCGCTTTCTGTAAGTATGATGATTAGTGGGACATTAGGTAATTTAATTAACAGGATTTTTACTGGGGGATATGTTATAGACTTTTTATCATTTCACTTTGGTTCTTATGTTTATCCAACATTCAATGTTGCGGACTCATTATTAGTCATTGGCGTAATTTTATTTTGTATCGATTTATTATTTCTTGAACAAAAAAGAAAAGAAGAGGTAGTATCCGATGAAGAAAATGCTAATAGCTGAAGATGTTGATGTGCGGTTAGATGTTTATTTAGCTAAAGAATTAGAAATTGCGAGAAATCAAATAAAAAAACTCTTTGATTTTAAGAAAATTTTAGTTAATGATGATGTAATAAAACCAAGTTATAGGCTTAAAGAAGGCGATTTTCTCACGATTTTAGAAAGTCCTGAAAAGATTAATTTAGAACCTGTTAACTTGAATTTAGAAATTGTTTATGAAGATGATTATATTATCGTAATTAATAAGCCAAGAGGACTTTTAATTCATCCAAGCATTTCTAATAAAAGTATTAGTTTAGTAAATCATTTACTTTATCACACTAATAAATTATCTAATTTAGGGGGTGAAGAGCGCCCTGGAATCGTTCATAGACTTGATCAAGACACAAGTGGCTTAATCGTTATTGCCAAAGATAATGAAACACATATTAATTTAGTTAATCAGTTTAAAGATAGACTTGTTAAAAAGGTTTATGAATGTATCTGTTATAAACCATTTTTAGAAGAAAAGGGAAAGATTGACATCCCCATTGAAAGACATTCGTCATACACTAAAATGGCCACTTCACCTACTGGAAGAGAGGCAATCACTTACTTTAAAGTCTTAAATCAAAATGAAAATTATGCTTATTTAGAAGTAGAAATAATTACGGGGAAGAACTCATCAAATTAGAGTTCATTTAAGTTATATTGAACATCCATTAGTTGGTGATCCTTTATATGGAAAGAAAAAAGATAGTAATGGGACAATTCTTACACGCGAAAGAATTAGGATTATATCATCCTAAAACTAATGAGTTTATGATTTTTAAAGCTAAACTACCTAGTTATTTTATTAATAAATTGGAGGAACTCAAATTATGACTATTTTAGGATTAAGTCCTTATTGGTTAATTACCCCAGTTTTATTTATTATTGGCGGCTTATTACTTTTAATAAAACCACCTAATAAAGTTAATGAACTATATGGTTATCGTACTAAAAGATCTAAAAAGACACAAATTCATTGGAATTTAGCCCAAAAAATAAGTGGAAGATGGTTATTAATTATTGGGATTCTCTTAACAATAATAGCCCGTTATCACATTATTTGCAGTTCCTGATGAATATCTTTTAACTCCTTTTTTAATTTTTGGAATGATTTTATTTCAACTTATCCAATTTCCTGTAATATATGTAATCGTTGAATCACAACTTAAAAAAATTGAAACTGAATAATAATGAAAAAAAGCCAAGTCTCTTGTGACTTGGCTTTATCATCTCATAAACTATTATTTAACTGATGGAAAAATATTATTTTTATTTAAGTTTCTAAAGTTTAATTTAGTAATTGGCAGTAGTGCTTGATAGCCTTTTTCTTGATAGATTTTTACTAGTTGCTCATCAGCCTTAACACCGGCACCTTTAGTTAATCTAACGCCAATATATTTGTGAAAATTGTTGCATTTTCGCTAAGAAGGCATATCTTGCGATAATACTTGCAGCCTGCAACCGAAATATGAATTGATTCAGCATATAGTATAGAAGGAAATGTTTCTATAAACATTAGCTTCTCCATCTAAATAATCATAATAGATTCTTGAGGAGCGCAAAATTGATCAACAATTACAGGAACATCTTTTTCAACTTTTTTAGTCGTGAGAAGAATGGCTTGGTTATGAAGAAAAGCCTTAATCTTATTCATATTAAACCCACGTCTAATCATTTCATTATATTTCTCTGGTTTTAAGATTAAAATTGAGTGAGTAAGCATTTTAGTAAGTTTAGGTGCGAGTTCAATAATCCTTTTATCAGTCATTGATTTTGAGTCTTTAACACCCATTTTTTCTAAAGTTTCAATATCATTTTTTGCCACAAAAGCGCTACATACCACGACAGGTCCGAATAAATCACCAGTGCCAACTTCATCAGAACCAATTGCACTAAAATTGACTAATCCTAGTCTTGTTTTAATGCGCTTTAACTCTTCTTCATATTCACCTTGTAAAACTAATGAACCAGTTTTATAAATTAGAATATCTATATTATCTTTTATGCCTTTAAAAGCCAAATGCGCATTGTTATGCTCAACTTCATATGCGCGATACATTTCTAAGAGTAAAGTTACTTGATTTTTTGATAAACTCATTGAATAACTATTCATCATAAATAACCTCTTTTGTGTTATAATAATTATATCATAAAAAACATGAAAAAGTAAGGGGTTTTTAAATGAACTTTCACCTAACAACATTAGAGTTTGATAAGATTTTAAGCCAAATAAAGGTCTATGCTAAATCAGAATCTGCGAAAAATAAAATCATGTCTTTACAACCATTAGAAAGTAAAGAAGACATTATTTTAAGTCACGATAAGATTTTAGAATGCATGGAGATTATCATAAAAAGTGGCGATTTAAACTTAATTAATGATTATGATATAAAAGATATTTTAAGAGAAGTTAATTCTAAAAGGCTTTTAAGTATTAAGAGTATTCAATATTTAAGGCTTTTTCTAGTGATGAGTGGTGAGATTGTTAAAAGAAGCGCGAATTTTTCCAAAGAAAATATTAAATTAGATAAACTTAACTACTATTTTGATAATATTAAGACGTTTGAAGGCTTACTCGCAAGCATTGATTCCGTTATCGCTCCTGATGGAGTTATTTTAGATAATGCGAGTGAAAAATTATATAAAATTAGAAAAGAAATTAAAAAACTTGATGAAAGAAGAAAAAACATTTTATATGGTTTACTTCAAAAGAAAGCGTCAATTTTAAATGAATCATTGCTTGTAATGCGAAATGATAGGCTCTGTTTACCTGTAAAAACTGAATTTAAAAACCAAATCAAAGGAATTATTCATGATACTTCAAGTAGCCAAACTACGACATATATTGAACCAATTGATGCCTATAACATTTCAACTGAACTAATAAATTTAGAATATGATGAGAAAAAAGAAATTGAAAATATTATTTATGAATTAGTTGAAGAGGCACATCCATATTATGATAGTTTAATTTTAAACATGGAAATTTTTATTGAACTTGATAAGTATTTTAGTATCGCTAATTATAGCAATATAAATGAGATGATTAAACCAACTATTTCTAATAATACTCATATTATTGCCGCAAGACATCCACTAATCGATCGAAAAGAAGTTGTTCCAGTCGAAATTAAGTTATCTAGTTTAAAACCAATCTTAATGATCACTGGACCTAACACTGGTGGGAAAACAGTCCTTTTAAAGACTTTAGGGCTCTTATCAATTATGAACCAGTCTGGATTACTAATTCCAGCTAAAAAGGCGGAAATGGCCATTTATAATGGCATTTACGCTGATATTGGTGATAAACAATCAATCGTTCAAAACTTATCAACATTCTCTAGCCATATTTTAAACATTAAAGGCATTTTAGATGAGGCAAATAATGGCTCATTATTACTATTTGATGAGTTAGGTAGTGGAACTGATCCCAAAGAAGGGGTCTCACTCGCAAAAGCAATTATTAATTATGCGATAAGAAATCATATTTATCTTGTTTTAACAACCCATTATAGTGAACTTAAAGCGTTTAGTTATGAAAATGTAAATATTGAAACGGCGAGTGTTCGCTTTAATGATGAAACATTAGAACCACTTTATTTAGTTGATTATGGAAGAAGCGGGGCTTCAAATGCCTTGAAGATTGCGAAAAGGTTAAAATTAAAAGAGGAAATCTTAAAAGAAGCCTACTCATTTTTAGAAGATACTAAAACTGATTTAGCCAAAATCATTTCAACCTTTGAAGACAAAGAAAAAGTTTTAGATAAATTAACCGAAGAAACGAAAGAAAAAGAAGAATTACTAAAGGTAAAAGAGGAAAAACTAACAGAAGAGCTTAAAAAATTAGAACTCAATAAACAAAATATCTTAAAAGAGTTAAAAGAAGATAGTAGAAAACTACTTAAGGAACAAGAAGCTAAATTTAAAGAAGTTTTAAAAAAATTAGAAAGTGTAAGAGAAGCTCATGAAATCGCAGAATTAAAACATGAAGTTTCTAAATTAGGAATTAAATTTTTAGAAGAATCCGATGAAGACTTTAAAGTTGGTGATCATGTTTATATTAAGTCTTATGACCAAAATGGTGTCGTTACTAATATTAAGAAAGATGATTACTATGTGAAGTTTGGTCACTTTGAACTATCTTTTAAGAAAAGTGATTTACTTAAACATACTGTTACAAAGAAGGAACAAGTTAAAAGAAGAGAACAAAGAACTTTCACAATTAAAGAAATAAAGGCGGAACTTGATTTAAGAGGGTTTAGGGCGATAGATGTAAAAGAAGCTTATTTAAAGTTTATTGATGATGCGATTCTCGCAAACTTAAATGAAGTTAAAGTTATTCATGGCTATGGTACTGGAGCAGTAAAGAAAGCCTTATATGATGAACTTAAAAAAGACAAAAATGTCTTATCATACCGTTTTGGTGGACAATATGAAGGTACTACTGGAGTAACAATAATTACTCTAAATAAAGCTTAGTTGAGGTAATAAAGATATTATTACCACTTTGTTTCAAATTGAAGTAATGACAGTTCAATTAAAAAAACATTATGATGATATTATTTAATGCTAAGCAATTGGATAAATTATAATAATTTTGCTTTAAAATAATGCCATAATTAGATATAATATATATAAAGAAATATAAGGAGAAAATAATATGAAAGAATTTAATGGTGAAAACTTTTTAGAAGAAATTAGTGAGGGAGTAGTTTTAGTCGATTTTTTCGCAACTTGGTGTGGTCCTTGTAAGATGATTGGGCCTCATTTAAATGAATTAGCGAATGAAGTAAAGGATGTTAAGTTTTTAAAAGTGGATGTTGATAATAATTCTGAACTTAAAGTTAAATATCAAATTAAAAACATTCCCACATTAGTTTTATTTAAAGATGGAGTTGAAGTTTCAAGAAGAGTTGGTTTCGCAACTAAAAATGATATTTATAAGTGGATTTCATCACATTAATAGATTTAGGCTTAGTACATTAAAGTATTAAGCCATTTTTTTTAGTTAAATAGTTTATTAAAATATTAATAAAATGTTATAATGCATGTGGTGGTTTTTATGGAAGGCATTTATCTTGTCAATAAAGTTCCTAATATTACAAGTTATGATGTAGTAAGAGAATATAAGAAGAAAACGAACTTAAAAATTGGTCACGCTGGCACTCTTGATCCTTTTGCGGAAGGATTACTTATTTTATTAGTGGGAAGAGCGACTAAATTAAGTGATACTTTAATGAATGTTAACAAAGTTTATGAGGGGATAATTAAGTTTGGTTTTTCTACAGATACTTATGATTATACTGGTAATATTATAGACAAAGTGGATAATTTTAACTTAGATAAAAAAGAACTTGATAAAACCATAAAATCCTTAAGTGGGCACGTTAAACAAACTCCGCCAATTTACTCAAGCGTCAAAATTAAAGGTAAAAAATTATATGAATATGCGCGGAAAAATGAAGATGTCACTATTCCCCAAAAAGATGTTTATATTAACTTTTTAGATTATAAATTAATTAATGATGAACTTTACTTTAAAGTAGAAGTTTCTAAGGGGACTTACATTAGAAGTCTTAGTAATGATATCGGGAAAATAATTAAAGTTCCTTGTCATTTAAAGAGTTTAAAGCGACTAAGTAGTGGAACATTTAATTTAGGTGAAGAAACACAGTTTATTTCATTAGTTGATTATGCTAAAAGTTTAAAAACTGTCTTTATTAAACCATATTTAGAAAAGTTAGTCCTAAATGGTGTTTATTTAGATGAAAGACAAACAAATTTAGAATGTATGTTTAGTGTCTATACGGAAGATAACCAGTTACTGGCGATATATGAACCGTTTAAAGGGAAATATCGGCCACTAATTATTTTTGGAGAAAATAAATGATATTAGTAAAAGATAACTATAAAAATATTAAAAATCAAGAACCTTTAACCATTACGATTGGAAATTTTGATGGTGTTCATTTAGCCCATCAAACTTTAATTAAAAAGTTAAAAGGCTATAAAGATACTAAAAGTGGATTAATAACTTTTGATCCGCATCCTTTAAAACTTTTTAAAATTCCTAATTATCAAAAGTTAATGAATTTAGATGATAAAATTAAAGTCATTAGTGAATTTAACTTAAATTATATGTTTATAGTAGAGTTTAATGAGGGTTTTTCAAAGTTAAGTGTTAATGAATTTATTGATTTTTTGAAAAAACTTAATGTTAAAAGAGTAATTATTGGCAGTGATTTTCGCTTTGGTTATAAGAAGTTAGGAACGATTAAAGATTTAAAAGAACACTTTGAAGTTATAGTAATTAAAGATTTACTTACTAATGATGAATTAATCTCAACAACACATGTTAAAGAGTTAATTTATAATGCTAAGTTAGAAGAAGCGAAAAAACTTATGACAAGAAATTATTTTATTACCTCAACCGTTATGAAAGGCTCAAATATTGGTTCTAAATTAGGCTTTCCAACTGCGAATTTAGACTATAATGATTATTTAGTTCCAAAAGATGGTGTCTATTACGCTAATGTAGTTTATGATGGAAAACTTTATAAGGGAGCTTTAAATATTGGTCATAATCCGACACTTAACTATTCTGATAAAAAGCGTGTTGAGGTTCATTTACTTGACTTTAATGGAGAATTATATGGTAAAGTCTTAACTGTTTATTTTATTAAATATTTAAGAGAAGAATTAAAGTTTAAGAGTAAAGATGAATTAATTAATACTCTTAAAAATGATGTTCTTAAAATAAGTAGGGAACCTTTCTTAGAAAATATTAAAATTATCTAAATAAAGATATAAAATCAACTATTTTATGATATAATGCTTTTAAAGAGGTGTTAATATGAAATTAATTATCGCAATTGTATCTAATGATGATGCTAATAAGGTATCAAAAGGGCTAGTTAAAGAAAACTTTTTTGTAACAAAACTTGCGACAACAGGTGGCTTTTTGATGAGTGGAAATACAACTTTCTTAATTGGAACTAACGATGAAAGAGTTGTAGAAATTATTGAGATTATTGAAACACACTCAAAAACTAGAAATAAACTTGTTCCTAATTCAATTATTAGTGAATTTGGAATGTTTTCGAGCCTACCGGTAGAAGTTAA
The DNA here is from genome assembly GCA_050949105.1 of Acholeplasmatales bacterium. Lineage (GTDB taxonomy): Bacteria > Bacillota_I > Bacilli_A > Acholeplasmatales > UBA5453 > DUQU01. The sequence continues at coordinate 43,860 of JBMNFC010000005.1, read as the reverse complement.
AGTTGGTGGCGCAACTGTCTTTGTTTTATCAGTAGAACAATTTATCAAAATTTAACTTGTAATTATAGATAATTATGTTAAAATAATAAAGACGCCTTCAAGGTTAATGGATTAGTCAACCATAACTTTAGTTGAGCGAGAAAAGGAGAAAAAGATGACTAAAGAAAGAAAACAAGAGCTGATTGAAACATTTAGGCTTAATGATGGTGATACAGGTTCACCTGAAGTTCAAATCGCTATCTTAACTGAAGAGATTAATGATCTTAATGCGCACTTGACTGTTCATCAGCACGATTTTCATTCTAAAAGAGGCTTATTCCAAAAGATTGGAAAACGTAGAAGACTTTTATCTTATTTAAAGAATAAAGACTTACAACGTTATGGTGCTCTATTAGAAAAACTAGGCTTAAGAGGCTAAGAAAATAAAATCCCTGTGTGGGATTTATTTTTTTTGCCAAAATATCTTTAATAATGTTATAATAGATTAGATGCGAAAAAATAAGATAAAAAAATATAAAATGAAGGAGATTTTTATATAATGAAAGTATTTAAAAAAATGCTTGCGGGAAGAGAAATTAGAGTAGAAATTGGTGAAGTAGCCAAACAAGCAAATGCAAGCGCAATGGTTTATTATGGCGATTCAACAGTGTTATCTGTTGTGGTTGCAAAAGAAAATGAAAAAGCTCAAGACTTTTTTCCATTAATGGTTTTATACCAAGAAAAGTTATATGCAGCTGGTAAAATTCCTGGGGGATTTTTAAGAAGAGAAGGAAGACCTTCTGAACATGAAACATTAATGTCAAGATTAATTGATAGACCGTTAAGACCATTATTTCCTGATGGATACAATGACGAAGTTCAAATCATTAATACTGTCTTATCAAGTGATCCTGAAATTACACCTGAAATGGTAGCGTTATTTGGTAGTAGTTTAGTTACTCATATTAGTGATATTCCATTTAAATTACCTGTAAGTGGTGTTTTAGTAGGAAGAGTTGATGGTAAACTTATTTTAAACCCAACTGTTGAAGAGTTAGCTAAAAGTGATTTAGAACTCCATGCGGCGGGTACTAAAGAAGCAATTAACATGGTTGAAGCTGGCGCTAAAGAGGTTTCTGAAGATGTCATGTTAGAAGCGTTAATGTTCGCCCATGAAGCGATTAAAGATCTTTGTGATTTCCAAGATGAAATTAGAGCGGCTATTGGTTTACCTAAAAAAGAAGTTACTTTAAATGTTATTGACCCTGATATTTTAGCACTTGTTAAAAAAGAGGTTGGTAATGATTTAGTTAAAGCAATCTCAACAAAAGAAAAACTTGAAAGACAAGCGAAAGTTGACGCAATTAAAGACCGTGTCGTTGAACACTTTGAAAAAACACATTTCTTTAATGAAATTGAAGGAAATCAAGTTTATGATTTTGAAACTAAAGCCGTTTTAATTAAAAATGTTAAGAATGCCTTAGATTCTTTAGAACAAGCTGAAGTGAGAAGACTCATTACTGAAGATAAGGTAAGACCTGATGGAAGAAAACTTGATGAAATTAGACCTTTATCAAGCCGTATTGACTTACTTCCACGTGCTCATGGTAGTGCACTATTCACAAGAGGCCAAACCCAAAGTTTAGGTGTCGTTACATTAGGTAGTTTGGGAGAAAACCAAATTATTGATGGACTAGATACAAGTGAAGATACAAAACGCTTTATGTTCCACTACAATTTCCCTCAATTTAGTGTTGGTGAAACTGGTAGGTATGGTTCACCTTCAAGGCGTGAAATTGGTCATGGTGCCTTAGCTGAAAGAGCTTTAGTTCAAGTTATTCCTGATGAAGAAACTTTCCCTTATTCCATTAGAGTTGTTAGTGAAATTTTAGAATCTAACGGTTCTAGTTCAATGGCGAGTGTTTGTTCAGGAACATTAAGTTTAATGGCAGCTGGTGTTCCAATTAAAGCGCCTGTTGCGGGAATTGCGATGGGCTTAATTAAAGATGGTAAAAATTATACAATTTTAACTGATATTCAAGGATTAGAGGACTTCTTTGGCGATATGGACTTTAAAGTTGCGGGAACTAAAGAAGGGATTACAGCCTTACAAATGGACATTAAAATTGACGGTATCACAAGAGAAATCTTATATGATGCGTTAATGGAAGCAAAAAAAGGTAGATTTAATATTTTAGCTCATATGGCTAGCACAATTAAAGAACCAAGATTAGAAGTTTCTCCTTATGCCCCTAAAGTAGTAATGTTTAGAATTAATCCAGAAAAGATTAAAGACGTCATTGGTTCAGGCGGAAAAACAATTACACAAATTATTGAAGATTGTAACAATGTCAAGATTGATATTGAACAAGATGGTAGAGTCTTTGTGATGCATTCAGAAAAAGAATGGATCTTAAAAGCAGTTAATACTATTGAATTATTAGTTAAAGAAGTTGAACTTAACCAAATTTACGAAGGTAAAGTTATAAGAATTGAAAAGTTCGGCGCTTTTGTTGAATTGTGGCCAGGAACTGAAGGTTTAGTTCATATTTCTAAATTAGCTAAAGAACGTGTTGAAACTGTTGAATCTGTTGTGTCAATCGGCGATGTAATTTTAGTTAAAGTTATTAAAATTGATGAAAAAGGTAGAATTGATTTATCCCGAAAAGATGCGTTAAAATAATTAAAAAGACACTTTGCAAGTGTCTTTTTTAGTTTTTGATATAAATTTTCTAAATACTTATAGTAAAATAGTAGTGGTGATCTAATGAAAAACTTAGTTAAATTATTTATTGTCAGCTGTCTATTCTTGCTGACTGCGTGTCCTGATAAAAAACCGCCTATAGAAGAGGAAGAAGTTTTCTGCACTCTTACAATTAATAATGATAATGGTACAGAACTCATTACAATAACATATAAAAAAGGCGATGTAATACTTAGTCCTGAAGAACCGACAAAAGCTGGTGCTGAGTTTTTAGGTTATTTGAAGGATGGAGAGCCGTTTTATTTTCCTCATACAATTGAAGAAAATATTACAATTATTGCTAATTGGGAAATGACACAAGAAATTTATACACTTACACTTGAATATAATATTACTTATGAGAGAAATCCTGTTGGTGAATATCGCTTGCCTATAATTGAAAGGGAAAATTATTACTTTTTAGGCTGGTATGATAATTTAGAATTTACCGGAGAAGAATATAAGTTTATTTATTTAACTAGTAATCTTCACTTATATCCTAAGTTTGCGCTAGATATTGGTACATTTGATGAAGAAATGTTGGAACTTTCAAGTGTTCCAATCAATGGTAATGTCCCATTAATATATCAAGTTAATGGCTTTACTGTTATAAATGGTTAAATAAGAGTACGCAATAGTGTGCAAATAAGAATCCCCAATTCTTATCACTACTGTATACTCTTTTTTGGTACAATAATTACCAAAGGAGAGTGATTACAAATGACAGGTGTAATAATTGAACAAATAACAAGACTAGAAGACTTACTAATGTTTAGTAAAGCTTACAAGGAAGGAATGATAAAATTGAATGTTTCTAAACTAGCAAGAGAGTTAAATAAAGACAGAAAAACAATAAGGAAATATTTAAATGGTGAAGTACCAAAACAAACTAGAGAGCGTATAAAGTATTTAGATGAACATAGAGATTATATAGTTGAAGTTTTAAGTGACAAAATGCAAAGTTTTGATTATATAGAACATTTATTTAACTATTTAAAACGTGAAAAAGGAATAACGTGTTCTAGATCAACATTTAGCCGTTATATTCGCTTAGATGAAGAATTAAGTAGTCTATTTAAAAGAAAAAGAGACAGCAGTTTTACAATGAGGTTTGAAACAAAACCAGGTGTACAGGCTCAATTTGATATTAAAGAAAAAGTTCAAACAATAATGTCTACTGGTGAAGTTATAAAAACTTATATACCAACACTTACCATGTCTTGGTCAAGATATAACGTGAGAGCATTAACACTAGATACAAAGACAGAAACATTACTTGATTTCTTAGCTTCTGCTTTCGAACATATTGGTGGTGTGCCAAAGGAATTAGTAATTGATAACTTAAAACAATTCGTTGAAAAGGTTAGAGTAAAAGATAGAGATGCATTATTTACAAATGCGTTTTATGAGTTCTGTAAGGATTATGGAATTAAACCTTTCGCTTGTATGCCTTATAGGCCACAAACAAAAGGTAAAACTGAAACTCAAAACAAAGTTGTTGATCAACTTAAAAACTATAACGGTAAATATAACGATTTAATTGATATTCACGACATGTTAGAAATTATTAATAAAGAAGATAACGAGAAAATATCACAAGCAACAAAGTTTCCAAGAGTCTTCTTATTAGAAAAAGAAAAAGGTGACCTTTTACCACTTCCACGCAAGGAAATAAGACAAAAGTATCACCTAACCCTAAATGAGGTTCATGTCTCAAATGAATCACTAATAAGCTATAGATCAAATAAATACTCTGTTCCAAAGAAATTTATTGGTCTAAAAGTAGGCATAGTAATTAAACGAGATGAACTTCATATACATTATAACTCAAAAATAATAGCAATACACAAAATAACTAATAATTTATTAAATATTAAAAAAGAACATAACTTAACTTATCTAAATAACAAACCAAAAGATTTAGATAATAAAATAATGATTGATGAAATGAGGAACATAAATTATGATTAATGATGTCTTAGACCAATTGGTTTATTTAAAACTAAAGTCTGCTTATACTTACTTAAAAGAATTACATATTAATGACCAAATAACAAACAACGATTTAAAAGGAATATACAAAATATTAAATCAAGAAGTTATCGCTAAAGAAGAAAATAATAAACTATATAATGTTAAAGTCGCGGGTTTCCCGTTTCTTAGGAAACTAGATGAATATGATTTTGGTTTTCAACCAACAGTTAATGAAGAAAGAGTTAGATCAATCGCTGAATCTAACTTTTACGATGAAGCTATTAATATCGTTTTTATTGGTAATCCAGGTGTTGGTAAAACACACTTAGCGATATCAATAGCTTATGAAGTAGCAATTAGACGTAACAGCGTTTATTTCATTAAGTTTAATAAACTAATTACGATATTAAAAAACGCTTATCAGGAAGGAACCTTTGATAAGCGTGTAAGACATTTCTTTAAATATAAAGTTTTAGTTATTGATGAAGTCGGCTTTAATGAAATAAGTCCACTTGAAGCTAAACTCTTCTTTCAATTAATAGACTTAAGATATACAAAGAAATCAACAGTCTTCACTAGCAACATGACATTTGATAAATGGCCTCAAATACTAGGCAATGATGAAATGATCACTAAAGCAATATTAGATAGAATATTACATCACTCTTATTTGTTTAACATTAGTGGTCCGTCTTACAGAATTAAAGATAAACTTAAACTAACTAAAACTGAGGAATCTTAAATGCACACAATTGTTCATTCTTATATTGACATTTATAACTGTCTCTTATGAATCTTCATCAAATACATTGTTACCTAATGGTAAATTTAATAAACCTTTTGAAACAGAAGAAGTTATTTTAACAGCTTATATTACTGATGGAGAAATTACTGAAGAAAAAACTTATACATTTACGCCAATTCCTTATCCGGAATTAAAAGAAGGTAGAATTAGGAGTAGTTATACTAGAAGGTTTAATGGATTAACTGATAAATATTTTGAAAGTGTTGACATTATTAATCCATCGTTTGCGACAGTTAATGGCTTTGGTTATTTTAAAACTCCTTATTATTTTAGTGATGTCGCCAGTTCTATTATTCCAAAAGCACGAGAGTACGGTAATAGAGTTATGTTAGTGGTTGGACCTGGCACTGATTGGAGTGATATGGTTAGTAATGGTGCTAGTGCTTTTGATAAACTTATTGACAACTTATTAGATAAAGTTGTCGAAATTGGCTTTGCTGGAGTTGATATTGACTGGGAAGTTCCTAGGGGACAAACTGAAGCTGTTTGGTATGTATATTTAATGAAAAACCTTTATACAAGGCTCAAAGAATTAAATCCTAACTATTTAGTCACAAGCGCGATTGCGGGGGGAATATGGCAACCACAACACTATAATTTAAGTGATTCTGGACCTTATCACGATTATATTAATATGATGACTTATGATATGGTTAATAGCGGTGGTGGCTATCAAAACGCATTATTCCCAAGAAGTGGTTATCATAATCCTGAATTAAGAGTAGGAAGCGTTGTAGGTACTTGTTCGATTTCTGAAAGTGTGCAAATTTATAATAGTTATGGTATTCCTAACAATAAAATTATTGTCGGAGTTGCCTTCTATGGAAGAAATCAAATGTTAAATGATAATGGTATTTGGGTCCATGCTGGTTATTCAACATCTTACCATGATTTAAAAGCAAGCCTTGAATCTGGCCGCCTAATTGAATATTATGATACTGTTGCCCAAGTTCCATACGCCGTTAACCCTGAAGGCACAAGGTTTATTTCCTATGACAATAGGAGATCAATTTATGCGAAAGCTGACTATGTAAAACAAAATGGTCTTGCGGGAATGATGAACTGGGATCAATCACACGATAGATATTTTGAATTAATTGGATATTTAAGTAACTCAATGAAGTAATTTGACAAAACAAGTTATTTACTATAAAATATATAAGTCAATAGAAGGTAACCGAGCTTATACTAGTGTATAGGTTAGGAAAGTCCATGCTAGCACTACCTGTGATGGTAGTAGTGATTGTGCCTAGGGAAACAATAACCTAGGGTATCTTTTATAGATAACGGCGGAAAAATTTCCATAAAGTGCCACAGAGACGAGTAAAGTGAAACGGGTAAACCCCACAAGCTAGAAACCCAAATTATGGTAGGGGCACGCTTTAGAAAGAATTAAGAATTTACTAAAGTGCTACATTGTAGAGATAAATGGTTACACACGAAAGTGCACAGAACATGGCTTATGCATATTGATAAAAAAACGCGAGATTTCTCGCGTTCTTTTTTTCTATTTTGGCAATAAAAAACTCGCATTTCTGGCGAGTTAATTATTTTTATTTGTCTAAGCCTGCTTTAGCGTAAACAGCGTGAATTAATTCAAAGTATGTTCCTGTTTTAACAGTAACACCTGCGAAACCATCTATTAGTGTTGTACCATCTAATGATCCACCACGTTCAGCAACTGGTTTTAAGTTCTTGTTGTAGTTTTTAAGAACATAGTCTTGAATAACTTTAGCTTGTTCATTCCATTCTAATTCGCATTTACCTTCAACAACTGCCCATGCACCATTTTGGAATTCATATTTAGGTCCAACATCCTTCATACCATAAGCGGCACCAAGTTCTTGTTTAGTTTGTGCATTCCAAGCTAAGCCAGTTTCAGCATTTACTTTTGATTGTCTAGTGTCAAGAACTAATGTTTTAGCTTTGCCTTTTTCAACAGTTAATGTCGCACTGTAAACTTCAGCAGCACCACTATAACTAACGCCTAATTTGTAAACTACATATTTACCAGCTTTTGCATTTGCAACAGCTTCTTTAGCAAGTTTAGTATAACCACCGTCTTTTAATGTTACGCCAGCAACATTGTCAATACGACTGTCAGTAACAGTAACACTATCAACACCGTCAGCTAACCATTTAGCTTCAATTAATGCTGCTTGTTCATTCCATTCTTTTTCACATTTAGCATCTGGAACAACTGACCAAACGCCACCTTCAAACTTGTATTTAGGTCCTACACCTTTCATACCATAAGAAGCACCAAGTTCTTTTTTAGATTTTGTATTCCAGGCAACAGCTGTAATTGCACCTTCATCATTTTTAGTAAATGAACCTTGAATTGCATCAATATAATACTTAGTAATTTTACCTTTTTCAACTGTAACTGTAACAGTTGTAATTTGCGGTACCTTAACACTTTGTGTTGTATGTTCTGAAACTTCAAACGCTGTGAATTCGCCATCATATGCAAATTCTTTTTTGCCGCACGCAGCTAATACTAATAATGTAAGCACTGCAAAAATTGTTGTAATAACTTTTTTCATCTTTTTTCCTCCATTAATATTTTGTCAAAATATTCCATTAGATATTATATATAATTTGTCATATAATTTCAAGTATAAGTAAACCAATATCAATGAAAACGGTTTAATTTTTGACATTTTCATCTATTTATTCTTTTATTGCTATATTAAGGGAATTTTGATAAAATATAGTGGTATGAAAATAAATAATGAAAGACAAAAATTTATTCGTAATTTTTCAATCATTGCCCATATTGACCACGGCAAAAGTACACTAGCTGATAGAATCCTAGAACGAACTCAATCTGTACAAGCCCGTGATATGAAATCACAAATGCTTGATGGGATGGATTTAGAAAGAGAACGAGGAATTACAATTAAATTAACCGCAGTAGAAGTGCATTACAATGCCAAAGATGGTAATCAGTACACATTCCATCTTATTGATACTCCTGGTCACGTCGATTTCACTTATGAAGTAAGTAGAAGTTTAGCGGCTTGTGAAGGAGCATTATTAGTTGTTGATGCTGCTCAAGGTATTCAAGCTCAAACGTTAGCAAACGTTTATTTAGCATTGGAAAATAATTTAGAGATTATTCCTGTCATCAATAAGATTGATTTGCCTAACGCAAATCCCAAAAAAGTTTTAAAAGAAATTGAAGATATTATTGGTATTCCTACCGATAATGCCATTTTAGCAAGCGCTAAAAGCGGTGAAGGAATTGAAGATATTTTAGAAGCAATCGTTAAATATATTCCGGCTCCACAAGGCGATAAAGACGCTCCATTAGAAGCGTTAATATTTGATAGTTTATTTGATCAATATCGGGGTGCGATACCATTTGTTAGAATAATGAATGGTAGTGTTAAAAAAGGTGATATTATTGAGATGGTTTCAACGAAAGCGACTTATGAAGTAGTAGAAGTTGGTGTTCATAAGCCTGATGAAGAAAAAAGGGAAATTTTGCTTCCTGGTGATGTTGGTTATTTAACTGCTTCAATTAAAGTTATTGACCATATTAATGTTGGTGATACAATTACTCATAAACATAATCCAACAAAAACACCACTTCCAGGTTATAGAAAGTTAAATCCTGTTGTATTTTGTGGATTATATCCTATTGATAATACTCAATATAATGATTTAAAAGAAGCCCTTGATAAATTGGCTTTAAATGATGCCTCATTTTTCTATGAACTTGAGAGTAGTGTTGCCTTAGGTTTTGGCTTCAGGGCTGGTTTTTTAGGACTTTTACATATGGAAGTTATCCAAGAAAGAATCTCAAGAGAGTTTGGGATTGATTTAATTGCGACAGCGCCAAGTGTTATTTATAAAATAAACCTAACTAATAAAACCACCATCACAATTGATAACCCTGCCGATTTCCCATCTCCAACAGAAATAGAAGCGATTTTAGAACCCTATGTGATTGCGACAATTTTAACACCAACTGAATATATTGGCCCAGTAATGGAATTATGTCAATCTAAGAGAGGGTCATTTATTACAATGCATTACCTTGATGAAACAAGAGCGGAATTAAAATATGACCTCCCTTTAAGTGAAATAATTTATGATTTTTTTAATCGGTTAAAAAGTATTTCTAGAGGTTACGCTTCATTTGATTATGAAATTAGTGAATATAAAGAATCGCGTCTGCAAAAATTAGATATCTTATTAAATGGCGAAGTTGTTGATGCTTTATCAAGTATTGTTCATAAAGATTTTGCCTACAATAGGGGAAGAATTCTGTGTTTAAAATTAAAAGATGTCATTCCAAGACATATGTTTGAAATCCCGATTCAAGCGGCGATTGGTAATAAAATTATCGCCAGAGAAACCATTAAAGCGTTAAGAAAAGACGTTTTAGCTAAGTGTTATGGCGGCGACGTTTCCCGTAAGAGGAAACTTTTAGAAAAACAAAAAGAAGGAAAGAAACGAATGAAACAAGTTGGAAACGTGGAAATTCCTCAAGAAGCATTTATGTCAATTTTAAAAACGGATGATTAGTTCATGCGTTTTTTTTAATTCCTTTGAAATATTATGTAAACCATATGATATAATTAAAATAAAGGAGAAAACATATGCTAGGTTTATACGTTCATATCCCATTTTGTGAAACTATTTGTACATATTGTGACTTCACTAAACGAATTAAAAAAGATAATAAGATGATTAATGATTATCTTGAGGCTTTAATGCGCGATTATTATGAAATTCGTCATCTTAATTTTAACACTATTTATATTGGTGGGGGAACGCCTTCAATGTTAACAGTTAATCAATTAGAAAAGTTATTTAAAATCTTTGAAAACCAAAGACCAATTGAATACACCATTGAGATTAACCCTGAATCATATACAGAGAAAAAAGGACTATTATTTAAAAGATATAATATTAATAGAATTAGTCTTGGGATTCAAACATTTAATGAAACTATTTTAGCCTCATTAAACCGAAAACATACTAATAAAGATGTCTTTAACACACTACGTCATCTTATTAACATTGGTCTATATAATATTAATATTGATATGATGTTTTCTCTTCCTAAACAAACGATGGAAGATTTGTTAAACGATTTAAAAATTGTTAATAAATTACCAATTACACACATTTCTTATTATAATTTAATTTTAGAAGAAAAGACTGTTTTATATCATGATTATTTAAATAAAAAGTTTGTTCCAAATAACGATGAATTAGAGGCGAAAATGTATAATACTGTCATTGATAATTTATTGGAAAATGGCTTTACTCATTACGAGGTTTCTAACTTTCATAAAGGTAATCCAAGCTTTCATAATATAATTTATTGGACAAATGAAAATTATCACGCCATCGGTGCTGGAGCCCATGGGTTTTATGAAGATCACAGATACAATTACACCAAAAATGTGTCTAGTTATATTTTAAATCCAATTAGAGAAATTATTCCTCAAACAGAAGAGATGAACTACCAAGACACCTTAATCTTTGGGCTTAGATTGGTTGAGGGAATTAATTTAGACGAAGTTTATAATAAGTTTAAAAGAGAACCTTTAAAAGATTTTCCGAAAATCGAAAACTTTATTAAAGATGACCTTCTAGAAATAGTTGATAATCACTTAAGAGCGACTAGAAAAGGACTTTTATTCTTAAATCAAATTGAGTTAATATTCGTATGAAACCTATTTTAAAAGAATATATTTACTATTTAAGAAGGCGAAAAGGACTTAGTGAAAATACAATTAAGGCCTATGAGAAAGATTTAGAAGATTACATCAATCACTTAATTAAATATAGAAATGTTACTGATATAACAAATGTCAATAGACGTGATATATTGGCGTACTTAAAAACACTAAGTAAAAATGATATTAAGGCCGTTAGTATCACAAGAAAACTCTCTAGCATTAAAGGGTTTCATGAGTTTATGTTAAAAGAAAATATCGTTAAAGAGGATATTTCTTATGATATTAAAACACCAAAGTTAGAAAAAAACTTACCAAACGTTTTAACGATTGAAGAAATTATTAAACTGATGGATTTAGTTTGTGATGATGAACCACTTTCACTAAGAAACTTAGCGCTCCTTGAATTAATTTATGGTTCTGGATTAAGAGTTTCTGAACTTTTAAATTTAAATCTACAAGATATACATTTTAATGCCAAATATGTTAAAATAATAGGTAAGGGTAAAAAAGAACGAATTGTGCCAATTAATGATATGAGCATTAGGGCGATTAAAAACTATTTAGCCAATGGACGTGTTCATTTAATTAAGGAAGAAAATAACATTTTATTTTTAAATCAATATGGCCATAAACTTTCCCGCCAAGGTTTTTTTAAAATATTAAAAAAGTTAGCAAGTGACGCAGGAATTAACAAAGAAATTAGTCCTCATACATTAAGACATTCGTTTGCGACACATTTATTAGAAAGTGGAATTGATTTACGTAGTTTACAAGAATTATTAGGTCATGAAGACATTTCAACAACACAAATTTATACTCACATTTCTAAAAGTCATTTAAAAGAATCTTACTTAAAAGCACATCCTAGAGCAAAGGAGCATAATAATGTATAAAAGAATATTTATAATAGTATTAGATAGTGTAGGTGCGGGATTTGCGCCAGATCAAGAGCTATATGATGATGTTGGAGCTCATACAATCTTAAACATTTCCAAACACCATAAACTTACAATTCCTAATTTAGTCAAATTAGGTTTTCCTAATATTACTGAAATTGAATCTGTCTTGAAACATCCAAGTCCAATTGGGGTTGCTACAACGATGATTGAAGCTTCAAATGGAAAAGATACAATGACTGGACACTGGGAAATAATGGGACTATTTATTGAAAAACCATTTATTACATTTACTGAAACTGGTTTTCCAAAAGAGTTAATTGATGAACTGGAAAAACGCACTAATAGAAAAGTTATTGGTAATTGTAATGCTTCAGGAACAGAAATTATTAAAAAATTAGGGGAAAGACACTTAAAAACTGGTGAATTAATCGTCTATACGAGTGCTGATAGTGTCTTACAAATTGCGATGCATGAGGATGTTATTCCATTAACTGAACAGTATAAAATCGCCAAAATCGCGAGAGAATTAACCCTAAAAGATGAATGGAAAGTTGGTAGAGTTATCACAAGACCATTTGTGGGAACTAATAAAGATAACTTCTTTAGAACTTCAAATAGACACGATTATGCCTTAAAACCACATGATAAAACAGCGCTTAATTACTTAAAAGATGCCGGTTTTGATGTTATAAGTGTTGGTAAAATTGCGGATATTTTTGATAATGATGGTATTACTAAATCATTTAGAACTGTTAGTAATGAAGATGGTATGGAAAAGACCATCAATATTGCGAAAAATGATGATTTTACGGGAATATGCTTTGTTAATTTAGTTGATTTTGATGCTTTATATGGCCATAGGAGAGATCCAATTGGTTATGGTAAGGCGCTTGATCGATTTGATATTCAACTTGGAACTTTATTGCCATTAATTAAAGAAGATGATTTGTTAGTTTTAACTGCTGACCATGGTAATGATCCGACCTTTAAAGGGACTGATCATACAAGAGAAATTGTTCCCCTACTAATGTATAATCCTAAGATGAAAAATCTTAAGATTATTGAAAGAAGGCGAACATTTGCGGATATTGCCGCAACAATCACAGAAAACTTTAAAATTAAAAAAACACCTTATGGAACTTCATTTTTAAAAAAATTGAAAGGAGAAAAATAAAATGTTAGAGTGGCTACAATCCTTAACCCCAGAATTTTATATACTATTTGGTTTTTCGTTTATTTTACTAATCTTTTTAATTGTGATTTTAGTTAAACTCATTCAAACGAACCGTCGCATTGGAACACAAGATTTCAATGTTTTAGAATCAATTTCCAAAGATGGTGAAGAATACACTTATCACGTTACATTAGTTAATAAAGGATTTACGAGTAACCAAATTGACATTATCGGCATAACCGAGAGTAATATAAGACATATTTTACGCCAAGAGGAATATCATGTTGGTCCTCGTAGTAAAGTTATCGCTGATATTTTAATGGAAGAAATTGAAAGTTTGTTTAAAGAAGAAAAAAACCATAAAAAGGTTTATTTATTCGCGGAAAATGAAATTGGTTTAAGAAATACTGATAAATGTAAAAAGCTAAACAATTTTTTAAAACGCCGTAAAATGGAAGCCAAAAATGCGCGTAAATTAGCTGCCAAAAAAGAACGTTTTGAAACAGGAACTTATAATGGATGGGAACGTACAGGCTTATTTATTAAACTTTTATTTAGACCTTTCTATAAATTAGGTGTTAAAATAAAACACCGAACTAATTTAACTTTAAAAGAGGCTGAAGTAAGACGTGCTCAAAAAGCGGAACATGATAAGATTAAGTATAAACTTGAGGCAACATTAGCTAAGAGTAATGAAATCAAAGTTCATGAAGAATCCGCCAAAGAAAATAAAACTCGTGAAACTGAACTTGAACTTTTAAAACAAGAAAAAGTTTTAGAAATCGAATCTTTAAAACAGAAGGCGATTATAGAAGCTTATGAAGCTAAACGCCAAGAAATTAACGCTATTAATCCTAAAAAAGAGGTCAATAAATATTTTAAAGAAAATCCAATAAATTATGATGAAATTTATCAAACTGAAGAAATTGATGATTTAAAAACTTTAGATGGTGTTGATGAACCAAGTGAAGATTATTTAGAAAAAAATAAAAAAGAACCCGTTAATGAAAAACCTAAAGAAACTTTAGAAGAAAAAATAAAACCTAAAAAAGAACCCGTTAAAGAAAAACCAGTTAAAAAATCATCAGTTAATGAAAAACCTAAAGAAACTTCAGAAGAAAAAATAAAACCTAAAAAAGAACCAGTTAAAGAAAAAGAAAATAAGGAAAAAGAAGCAAATACTCCTAAAAAGAGTAAAAATGGTAAGAAAAAAGAGAAATAATTTTTCTCTTTTTTTTAGCCTTATTAAAGGATAAACTTATTATTTCATCATTATGTTTATAAGTTTTTAAGGGTTCGAGATTAATAAATCATTTAGAAGAACCTATATTAAACTTTTAAAATAAAGCTTTTTTTTAATATTCGTAGGTAAAATAAATTTTGGGATCTAAACCACTAGATAAAATTAATAGTAATTTTAGTCTGGCTTTATGAGAAGGAAGTGAACCTCCACCTAAGACACCGAGTTTCTTTAAATAGTGTCCACCACCAACATATGAATAGGTATCTCTAATTCGTCCCATCGGACATCTTGAAGTAATAATCACAGTTATGCCTTTTTCAATTAGTTTTTTAATTCCTGGAATAAATTTATCAGAAACATTGCCCCTACCAAAACCTTCAAGGATAAGACCATCAACATTTTCAAGATAATAATCAATTATTTTAGGGTTTGAACCAGAACTTAACTTTAAAATTTCAACACGTTTATTAAGACTTTTTGGCTTAATATGGTCTTTGTGATATGTTGATTCCCTATAATATATAACATTATTTTCATCAACCAGACCAATTGGACCAAATTCTAGTGATTTAAATGTATCTAAAGCGAATGTATGAGTCTTTGTGACTTCAACAGCGGAATTAATTTCATCATTTAAACAAACTAAAACACCTCGTCCTTTAGAATTATCCGATAAAGTTACTAGTAAAGCACTAAGTAAATTAGAGTATCCATCATAACCAAGTTCATCAAAATTACGAAGTGAACCTGTCAAAACAACAGGTTTTTTTGTGTTTAAGTATAAATCTAAAAAGTAAGCTGTTTCTTCAAGAGTATCCGTTCCATGAGTAATTACAACCCCATCGAAGTCTTCATTTTTGAGTTTTGAGTCAACTAATGCACCAATTTTTAACATATCATTTGGAGTTAAAGATGGTGATGGAACCATCGAATAAACATAACCTTCAAATTTTGCGTCAGGAAATTTGGGCTCAATAATTTTTATTAGATCATCATGATTATCTAAAATATCACTCTTTGATGATTCACTAAATGAAGTCATAGAAATTGTCCCACCTGTAAAAACGATTAATATTTTTTTCATAATGCCACCTCAACTATATTGTATCATGAAACAATTCAAAGTTTTAAAATAGATAGTTAATTTTCTCATTTCATTCTAAAATCAAAACAAATTTATTTAATAGGGGGTAAAAATACATTAGTTTCGAGACAAGAGGTTAAAGTTTGTTCCAAAAATAATCCACACCAATTCACACTTAATTTGTTTATCGCATCATAGTCGCTTTATTTATTGGTTTACATAATATACATTATAGGAACAAAAAGGAAAATGAAACTTAACTACTCTTTCTTTTTAAATATGTCAACAACTTATAAATTGATATGTTTAATTGACCGTTTTTAGTCTAAATATGTCAATTAATCATATTCAAAATATGTATTTTAGTTAGTTTAATTGTGTACTTCACTTCATTGCGGTTGTTTCAGTTTTGCTTACCTTAGCAATTGCCAACCTCGCTCTTTTTAACATAATTTCACTCTTTTAAAATGATCAACCAAAATTTCGTCTTCTCCTTCTTCTACTACTTGGGTAGATATGTGTCTTTTTTTCTTGTGAAAACTTTTTCATTTTGTTTTTTTTCTGTTTAAGAAAAATGTTCACTAATTAAACAATAAAATTTCACTGCTTTGTTAAATTATTGAACAAAAATTTAATAAAAAATTTTTTTGCTTTTTATATAAAAAATAATTGTTCAATCAATAAACAATTATTATAATTTCTTCTTTGTTTAATAATTGAACAACACATTCTTTTTTTTTCTTATTTTTAATTTTATTTCAAAATTGTTTAATTAGTGAACAATTTATTTCTTTTTTTAAAAAATATTGTTTAGTAGATGAACAAAGAAAGTATAAAAAAAAACAGCTAAACTTAATTAGCTATTTTTTTATTCATTAAATAAATTTAACGATTCGACTTTGAATTTTTCTGTTCTTCCAACAACTCGTTGCCACTTAGCACTCCTACCTTGTCCAAGGGGAACGATAATTTTTTGTTCCTTTAGAAGACTAAGTGTCCTATTAATTGTTGATTCGCTTGCGAGAGGGGCATGTTCTCTAATGTCTTTTTTACTAAATACACTAGGTCCTCTCATAATAATTGCTTCAATTGTGTCTGTTTTATTGAGTTTTGTATCAAATCTGTATGTTCTTTCTAATGTATCTACATTAGTATGCATTATCTCTAATGTATCTACAAATATTTTGGTTAATGGTTCTGTTTCTGAGTTACCATTTTCCCAGTCATAAAGTGAGAATTTCACTGCATCTCCAAAACGTTCTTTAAACTTATTTAAAATGGTAAAAAACGAATCATAACTACAAACTTTAAACTCATTTGCGATAATTGTATACATTAATATTAGGGCGATTAATTCATTATGATCTGTATATGGTCTTATCATAATAAAATCAACGTAAAAATTGCTTATTAAAGTTAATAATTCATGTTTTTTACTCCGCTTTATTTGGTTAAATTTAGTAATCATTTTACTTAATTGTTCTTCACTTGGTAAGTCATCAAAAGGAACAATAGTTTTTTTCTTTATATTCTCTTTTCTTTCATACGTTACTTTCTTTAGATTTCTAAATAAAATGGTCACTAAATCATTAACTTCATTTAAAACAAAGGTAAATTCATCGCTTGAACTTTGAATTCTCTCTAAAGCATCTTTTATGTTTAATAGTAACCTTTCATCTTGGTTTTTAGGGACATATTCTCTTCTTTGGCTTGCGAGCAGTTTAAGCCTTGGTTTAGTGATTTTTAACTCTAAAATTTCTCCGATTGCGATAACGTCTTGTTCAAGCGTTTGTTTCACAACTTTAACCTCATCGCTTGAAAAAATATCTTTATAATAATATGCCTTACCTTTTTGATAATAAAGATTGAAAAGTTGCATTGTTAAATTGTTGCTGATTTGTACTCTATTAATGTTATCTAAACATTTCATTGTTAATCAATCCTTTTTATTTTAATATACGCGCGCGTACCCAATTAGACTATGTATGAAATACACTTCCACCAATAAACTCTCTTAAAATCGAGTTATTTGGGACTAAATCATCGTCAATTTCTTTAAAGTATTTAAGGAATTTAATTAGTCTATTGGCGCTAATAAAGTGACTAGAATCTCTTTTAATACTTGATAGTGATTTATAAGCGTGTTTTTTAAGGACTAAGAACTCATAAGTAAGTTCACTATTGAAAACATAGTTTGCGACCTCTTGAAAAGGATAAATCCATTTAAATTCACCTTTTCTTACTGAATCCCACATTGCTAAAGTCTCTTCTGCAGGGGAATTCCTATATTCTTGGTCTCTAACCATTCTTCTTAATAATCTTAAGTCAGTAAAACTAATCGGATTATGTTCGTCAATGTGTAGTTGTGTTTGTGGTGCAATAAAAATTTTATACTTTTGAAAAGCCGGAATTGACGGCGTTAATAAGTCATTTAGTGCGTGTATTCCTTCAATAATTATTGGGCTTGATTCATTAACTCTAAAAGATTCTCCAACTTCACGTTTTCCTGTCTTAAAATTGAAACGTGGCAAAGTTACTTCCTCACCATTAATTAACGCTTTAATATGATCATTAAATAACTTTCTATCTAAGGCATCAATATGTTCTAAATCTGGGTTTCCCTTTTCATCAAGTGGCGCTTTATCACGCTCTTGATAATAATCATCAATTGAAATCATCACAGGAGTAATTCCTCTTGATAAAAGTTCAATTTTAACACGTTTTGAAAATGTCGTTTTTCCGCTTGATGAAGGGCCTGCAATACAAATTAAACGGATTCTATCTTTATTATCATAAATTTCATTACCTAATTCTGCAAGTTGCTGATTATGTTTAGTTTCGCATAATTGAACTAATTCAACTGCGCGTCCATCTTCAACATATTGATTAATTTTCGCAATATTATCACCTTTAATAATATTACCCCAAATCGCCGCTTCTTTAATCGTTTTATTGAAGATTGGCGCATCATCAAAAGGTGGAATCTTTCCACCAACTTCACTTCTTGGATATTGGATCATAAATCCAGGCGGATACATCATAAACTTAAATTCTTTTAGATAAGATGTATTAGGAAACATATAGCCAAACATATAATTTTTATAACCATTACACTCATAAATGTTGACGTAATCTTCCTCACGATATTTTAACACTTCAGCCTTATCGCAATAACCTAATTCGTTATAAAAATTTACCGCTTCATCAACGTCCATTCTCGTTCTTTTAATTGGTAATTTTAGTTCAATTAACTTTCTCACTTCTTCTTCTAATTTACTTAACATTTTGGGAGTTAAACGCGAATCCAAACCCCTTGGAATCGCTAAAATACTTCTTGAAATTGAATAATTGAATTTTAATGATGCCTTCGGATTTAATGTCTTAAGTGCCATTAAAATGACATATCTTAAAGTTTGTTCATACATTCTCATCGCGTCTTTATCACTTAAGTCTAAAAATACCACTTCCGCATCAAAAGTTAGCCTATATGTAAGCTCTCTAAGACGATTATTAACGGTTGCGGCATAGGCAACAATCCCTAAATCATCTTTAATTTTTTCTAAAGTTGTATTCTTTTCGTATGCATATACTTTATTATTAATTGTAACTTTCATTATGAATCCTTCCATTCATCATCAAATAATGATAATTTCGTTATTTTTAATTTTTCTTCCTTTTGTTTTGATGTAACTTCTTTTACATCTTGGCGTTCTAATGTGATTATTTCACTTTCAACGTTTTCAGGTTCTTTCTTCTCTTTTTTAACTGGCTTTTCCAATTCTTCCTTACCTTCATCAACTAAATCAGGATCAATTGACTCTGTAACTTTATCTAAATTAATAAATAAACTCTTACCGTATTTAGTATCTGATAAATATGGTCTTCCATATAAAGCAACACTTGGTTTTAATTCACTAACCTTTAAAGTTTCTGAACCTTTCTTAGCGGTAATTAAGATATTGACATCTTCTTTAATTTGTTCTGAAGATAATGTGGCAACGTCTCTAATAAAGTGTGGATTTCTCGCTCTATCCTCCCATACAACAACGCTCGCTCTTAGGCGTTTATTTAGTGGATAATTACCAACTTCGTCACGTTTGATGTTACCTTTTGAAGAAAGGATTAAAAGTTCATCAGTTGATTTCGCATAAATCGCCTTTACAAGTTTATCTTTATCAGTTAATTTCACTGAGTTAATTCCACTAGATTGAGTTCCATAGATTGGAATTTCACTTTGTCTAAAGCGTAATGCTTGGCCACGCTTTGTAAAACAAATGATATTAAACTTAGTTCCCATTTCAACACTTGTTAAACGGTCCCCTTTAAAGAGTTTCATCGCTCTAATTGTTCTTGAATACCTGCTTACATTGAAATCGCCAAGTTTTGTTTGTTTTATTTTACCGCCTTCTGTTGCGAGTAAAAGGTTAGTATCTTCATTAAAGTCTTTAACTAAAATAATTTTAATGATATACTCATCTTTTTCAATTGGAATAATATTATTAATGTATGTTCCTAAGTCTTTCCATCTAGATTCCTCTAATTCATAGATTGGCATATAAATATAGTTTCCTAATGTTGTAAACATTAATAAAGTATCATGAGTTGATACTTCCATATCAAATAATAACCCGTCCGCTTCCTTTAAGCCTGGTGTGTTTGCGGCAGCACCATAACTTCTTAAGCTGGAGCGTTTAATATAACCATCTTTTGTAACTGCGACTCTAACATTTTCTTCCGCAATAAGATCAATCTTTTCAATCTTAATTGCGTCAATTTCTTCTTCAATTTGACTCTTTCTTGGTGTACCTAATGTTTTTTGAATGTTTTTGAGTTCTTTTTTAATGACGTTAAGTAATTTTCTTTCATCAGACAAAATACTTTGTAAATCTTCAATTTCTTTTTCTAATTGAGCTTTTTCTTTAATTAAGGCATTAATATCTGTTGAACTTAAGCGGTAAAGTTGTAATGTCACAATTGCTTCCGCTTGTAAATCACTAAAATCATATTTTTTCATTAAGTTTTCTTTTGAATTTTGTTTATTCTTAGAAATTCTAATTGTCTTAATAACACCATCTAAGACATCAACCATCTTAATCAAACCCAAGACAATGTGAAGTCTCTTTTCCGCTCTTGTTAGATTATAGTTAGATCTATTAGTAATAACCTCTTTTTGATGGTTAATATAACAATCTAAAATCGGTAAAACACCCATTTGCATCGGTCTTTGTTGGTTGATTGCGACCATATTGTAATTGAAGTTTACTTGAAGTTTTGTATTTTTAAGAAGATAGTTTAGGCAAACCTCAACATTCGCCCCTCTTTTTAGGTCAATCGCGATTCTTAAACCATCTTTATCTGATTCATCTCTAACTTCATTAATATCTTCTAATTTTTTGTCAATTCTTAACGCGTCAATTTCCTTAACAACATCAGCTTTATTAACTTCAAATGGAATTTCTTTTACTACGATTCTATAAGTATCCTTAGAAATATCTTCAATTTCCGTTTTACTTCTAATAATTACTCTGCCTTCACCCGTAGTAAAGGCATTTTTAATGCCATCAAGACCTTGAACAATACCCCCTGTAGGAAAATCTGGTCCTGGCATAATTTCTAATAATTCTTCAACAGTCATATGTGGTTTTTCAATCTTTTTAATTGCCGCTTCACAAACTTCAAATAAGTTGTGTGGCGGGATTTTGGTGGCATAACCAGCACTAATCCCTGCCGCTCCATTAACAAGCAAATTAGGAAATTTAGATGGTAAGACAACTGGCTCTAATTCCTCATCATCAAAATTAGGAACAAACTGCACAGTTCTTTTATCAATATCTTCTAACATACTTTCGGCTTCTTTAGTTAATCTCGCTTCAGTATAACGCATCGCAGCGGCACTATCACCATCAATTGAACCGTTATTACCATGCATATCAATTAATGTGACAGCTTGTTTCCAAGGTTGTGACAGTCTTACCATTGCATCATAAATACTCGAATCTCCATGTGGGTGATATTTACCCATTACCTCACCGGCGATACGAGCACTCTTTTTATAAGGTTTATCGGAAAACATTCCCATTTTATACATTGCGTATAAAATTCTTCGTTGTACTGGTTTAAGCCCGTCTCTTACATCCGGTAGAGCACGATCTTGGATAATATATTTACTGTATCTTCCAAAGCGACTTCCCATCACATCTTCTAATGTTTCGTCAATTACTTTTTCAATAAAGGTATTAAGTTTTTTATTCATATGCAACCTCCTTTATTAAAAAGTCATCTTCATTTTCAAAATCAACATTTTGCTCGATCCATTCTCTTCTTGGTGCGACATTATCACCCATTAAGATTGAGACACGCTTTTCAGCGTCTCCTTCATCGTCAATATTAACTCTGATAAGAGTTCGCTTTTCAGGGTTCATCGTTGTCTCCCAAAGTTGATCAAAATTCATTTCCCCTAATCCTTTAAATCTTTGGACCATAGAGTTATTATCTTTAGTTAAATTATTTAATTCTTCATCACTCCAAGCATAGTTAACCGTTTCATTTTTTCCTCTACCTGTAGTGACTTTATATAGTGGTGGCTGCGCTAAATATAGTTTACCAGCCTCAATTAACGGCTTCATGTATCTAAAGAAAAATGTTAATAATAATACTTGAATATGCGCACCATCATCATCCGCGTCGGTCATAATGATGACTTTATCGTAATTGACTTTATCAATTTCAAACAAATCACCAAAATCAGCACCAATTGTATGAATAATCGTGTTGATTTCTTCGTTTCTTAAAAGTGCCTCAGTTGAAGTTCTTTCACTATTAATAACCTTTCCTCTTAAAGGTAAGATTGCTTGAAAACGTCTGTCTCTTCCTTGTTTCGCACTTCCACCCGCAGAATCACCTTCCACTAAAAATAACTCATTTTTAGTTTTATCTTTTCCTGTCGCAGGAGTAAGTTTGCCAGAAAGACTAATTTCTTTTTTACTACGCTTACGATCACTTCTCGCATCTTCTCTAGCTTTTCTTGCGGCCTCTCTTGCCTTGTATGCTTCCGTTGAACGTCTAATAATGCCATTAGAAAATTCAATATTTTCTTCTAAAGCATACGTCATCTTTTCATAGATAATATTTTCCATCGCATTTCTTGCATCAGGAGTTCCTAATTTTCCTTTAGTTTGTCCTTCAAACTCTAGTAAATGTTCAGGAATTCTTAGAGAAATGATTGCAGTAATTCCTTCTCTAATATCAACACCTTCAATATTAAGGTCCTTTTCTTTAAGATGGCCATATTTTCTTGCATAATCATTTACAGATCTCGTTAATGCACTCTTAAAGCCGGTTTCATGTGTACCGCCATCTTTAGTTCTAACATTATTGACAAATGAAATAATATTTTCTTGATATGAGTTTGTAAATTGGAACGCTGTTTCAACTTCAATAATCGCTTTTTTAACTTTATATTCACCCTCTAAATACTTAACATCATGATAAACTGTCTTTTCTTTCGTTAAAAACTCGACATATTCAACAATTCCTCTTTCATATTGAAACGACTCTTTTTGATTTGACCTTTCATCGATTAAAGTCATTTTTAATCCCTTAATTAAAAAGGCACTTTCACGCATTCTTTCTTTAATTGTTTCATAATTATAAAGCGTTGTAGTAAAGATTTTAGAATCTGGTTTAAAATGAATCGTTGTTCCAGTTTTTTTAGTTGTACCGATATTTTCTAGTGGACCGACAACTTGTCCACCTTCACTAAACTTTTGTTGATGAATCAAACCATCACGGTAAATTGTAACCTCTAAAAACTGACTTAATGCGTTTACGACAGCTGCACCAACTCCATGAAGACCGCCAGAAACTTTATAACCAGTTTCACTAGAAAACTTACCACCACTGTGGAGCATATTAAAAATCACCTCAGTGGTTGGTTTTCCACTAACGTGCATTTTATATGGAAGTCCCCTTCCAGCATCAGAGACTATAATACTATTATCATTTTTAATTGTTAATGTAATCTCGTCTCCATAACCAGATAAAGCCTCATCAATTGCGTTATCTAATAACTCCCATACTAAATGATGTAGTCCTCTTTGATCAGTAGATCCGATATACATTCCCGGTCTTTTTCTAACCGCGTCTAACCCTTCTAATATTTGAATGGATTCTTCTGTGTATTTGTTTTTAAAATCTTGCATTAAATCAACCCTAACTTTATGTTTATTATACCAAAATAAACACTTTCACACAACATTAAATAGACCAAAATTTTAAAAATTGTGTAATTTAATTGCCTTTTTTACCAAAAAAACATATTTTCACGTAAAGAAAGGCATTTTCTTACTATAAATAGGTTTATTTTTTCATGAAATATTTAAAACTTGATACCGATTATTATCGTTAATTTTGTGATTAACTAATATAATTTGCTATTTAGGGGCAAAAAGAGTAAAATCTAATTCGTGAGGTGTTATTTTATGTGGATTACCTTATTAAGAATTGGTCTATTAATTTTAGGTTATTTATTAGGGTCAATTCCTAGTGGTTTATTAGTGGGAAAAGCTTTCTTAAAAATTGATATAAGAGAACATGGTAGTAAAAATATTGGTGCTTCTAACGCAATTAGAGTAATGGGGCTTAAATTAGGAGCCTTAACATTATTCTTAGATGCTTTTAAAAGTGCGATTATCGTAATATTAGTCAAGTATTTAATTCCTTTATGGATTCCTGAATTTAACTTGTTGAACATTAATAATTATATTTTAGATATTTCCATCTTTTATGGAGTTGCAGCAATTATGGGTCACACTTTTCCAATTTTCATTAAATTTAAAGGTGGAAAAGCTGTTGCCGCAAGTTTAGGGGTTACGTTAGCCCTGACGCCAATTCCAGGAATTCTTTGCCTACTAACATACATTTTAGTAGTAATTATTACCAAATATGCAAGCTTAGGCTCAACAATCGCAGCCCTCGTTGTTGGAACTGCTGCTACACTGCAACTAATAATCACTAAAACCTTAAATGAAAACCTTGTGATGATAATTCTTTATTGGTTATTGATTGGATTTATTTTTATAAGACATATTCCTAATTATAAGAGACTCATTAAGGGAACAGAAAACAAAATGTATTTCATCAAGAAAAAAGAAAAGGATAATGCTTAAAATTATCCTTTTATTTTTGTTGCTCCATAGAAGCCATGATTTGTCTAACTTGTTTTTCTGATGGGGTTCTTCCCATTTGACGTAACATTGTTCTAACCATATTTTCGTTCATTGGTGGGTTTTTCTTTAGATAGTTTTTAAACCAAGCTCTTG
Organism: Acholeplasmatales bacterium; assembly: GCA_050949105.1. Lineage (GTDB taxonomy): Bacteria > Bacillota_I > Bacilli_A > Acholeplasmatales > UBA5453 > DUQU01. The sequence goes on along the minus strand of JBMNFC010000005.1, from coordinate 18,937 downwards.
CAGCAAAAAAACCAACAATTAAACCTACTAAAAGTGCTACAACTATTAAAACAATTGCTAACCATAATTCCATATATCTATCAACTCCTGTTCGTTATTGTATATTAGATTTTACTTTTTTTCAATATTTAACATATTATTCTATTATTTACTTTTTTTAATTTATCTTGCTTCACTTTTTTTCTTAAAAGCGACCAATAATAAAATAATTCCTACGCTTACTAAAATATGCCCAAGACCCGCAACACCTGATATCGCTGAATCTATTCCTTTGGATATTCCAACATTCAAAACTTCTAAAATACCCCTAACAACCATCATAATAACCATTATCGGAAGACCAATGTTATAGACAACTAAAAAACCGCGAAATGATTTATGTTCACTAAGGCTACCTCTTCGATCAAAACGTGCGACAATTAAAAACATTACCATTCCTAGCAAAAATAAATGTACATGTACTTTACCAAGCATAGTGACACCATTAAATTCATTCCATTTTGTAAATTCTCGATAAAACACGCCGCCAACCATTGCGGCAATCGCGTATCCTAACGCAAAATTTAAATATTTACTCATTTTCAACAATCTCCTTCAATAAATATTTCAATACTATTATAACAATATTTTTATTTTTTTACTCATTTAAAATAAAAATATCTGGCATTTTAACCTTTACATTTTCGTCACCTTACTATAAAATGATAGTGTAAGGAGTTGAAAAGTATATGCCAAGATGGATTAATGAAGATTGTATTGCATGCGGTTCATGCCAAGCTGAATGCCCAGTTGAATGCATTTCAGAAGGCGACATTTACTCAATCGATGAAGGTTGCTGCATTGACTGCGGTGCATGTGAAGAAGTTTGCCCTGTAGGAGCAATAAGCGAAAAATGAAAAAAAGCACCGATGTGCTTTTTTTATTGCTTATACTCTTTCATAAATTAAGATTCGTTTTATTCCATATGTTTTATCTTTAATTATTCTATAATTATTGTGAGTTATTATTTTAGATGTCTTATTTCTCTCTAAAATAAGCGTTGCATTATAAATAGATAATCTATCTAATAAATCACTAATTATCACATCAGTAAAGTCATATGGTGGATCTATGAAGATATAATCAAACTCATTATCTTTATGCAATCTTAAAAACTCTTTATAATCTAGTTTATAAACTTTTGTCTTAGTTTCTTCTTTTAGTGTTTTGGCATTTTCTTTGATTGATTTATAGGCATCGCTATCTTGATCATTAAAATAACACATCGTGGCGCCTCTACTAATCGCTTCAAAGCCATATAGACCTGAACCACTAAATAAATCTAAAGTAACTTTATTATTAACATCAATCATATTAAAAACCGCACCTCTTACCATTTGGGAAGTAGGGCGGGTTTTACTTGACAATGAAGTAAGTTTTCTTTTGTTGTGAATTCCGCCAGTTAAATATACGTTAATCATGTTAATATTCTTAGTAAGGCTTGATTATAGTATTGTTTTGAGAAATAGGTGCGCTTAGTCTTTAAAATTCCTAATTCGATTAAAAAACGATACCTTTTCACAATTGTCTTATTTAAAACTTGAAACTCTTTACTTAACATTTCTGATTGAAGATAAATATATCTATGACTTCTTCTTAAAATTTCATGAAGACGCCTTTTTTGATAAATTGTGTGTGCTGATTTATCAATAATCGCGGCTTGTTTTTGTTTTAAGTTATTATAACTTCTAATACTTCTTTTTGCATCTTTTAAGGCATCTTTTATCGCTTCTAAATATTTAATTAAAAAGATATTAACATCACCTTTTTTAATTGCTTCAAGACGATATTCTTCGATATCTTCTAAATACTTAGATAACGGAATATAATGAGGAATTCCACCAAATTCAATTAAATAAAGAATGCTTGTCAACCTACCAATTTCTTGATTACCAATTAAGAATGGAAGGTTAGCCATAATTTGATAATAAAGTAATGACGCTCTAATATAAACAGGAATATCATCACGATACATAAATAGTTCCATTTCATCCATATTATCTTGCATACACTCAACTGGTGGGGCAATATAACTAGCATCATCAATGTTTTCTCCAACAAATGAAACTACTCTTCTAAATTCACCAGGATAGAAACGTTTATTTTTGTTGTAAAGGGCATGATGTAAATCCTTTAAAAAACGATTGGAATAACTAAGTTTGTTAATATGGGTAATAGCATATTCATAGATTTCTTTCATACTTTTTAATTCTTCTTTAAAAATATTAAAAGGATTTTCTGCATATATATCCGCAAATGATTGATCAATACCATTTAGTCTATAACTATAAAGCATTTCTTGGTCTAAAAGTAAATCAAAGAAAAACTTATTAGCTGGGTTATCTAAAGGAAAAACCCCATCAATTTCATGGATAAGTTCGTCAACTTTATCATTTGATTTACTCGTTATATAAAGTTCGTTTAAAGCATATGGAAAAAAAGCATTAACATCTTTTGAACCATACTTAATTTTTTTATACTCGCCAACCATTTTTATCACCCACTTTAATTATACAAAAAAAATACCGATATTACAAGAGTTTTTCTCTTATTATAGCGATATTTTTGTTTTAAATCCTTATTTTTAAAATAAAGACCTAGAAAGTAAGTAAGAACGAAAAAGTAATATATGTGGTAACGTAGACTTTGCTTCGTGATTCTCTAAAATAGAGCATTCGAACCCCACAAAGGTTTCATTTCCGTTTCTAAAGAGTTGGGTTCTACCGGACTTTCCAGGCACTCATAGTATAACATGTTAAAGATGCTTTTTCAACTCTAAAATGTAAGCGTTTTCTATTTATCTCTTTTGTTAAGCCATTAACTCATTTTACTTTTTCTTTTAATAGTTTTAAAACATCTTCTTTTAATGGTGAATCTAAGGCATAATCAATTTGTGCTTCTAAAAAACCAATTTTAGAGCCAATATCATAACGTTTCGCTTTAATATCATAGGCATAAACAGATTCTTTCTTCATTAGTTTTAAGATTGCGTCAGTTAATTGAATTTCTCCACCATGCCCTTTTTCCTGTGTTTCTAATAATTCAAAAATCTTCGGTGTTAGAATATATCTTCCACTAATCGCACTTAAACTAGGCGCCTTTTCAGGTTCTGGTTTTTCAATAACTCCCTTTAATTTATATAAGCCTGGTGAAATAACTTTTTCTGCGTCACAAATTCCATATTTTCTTGTTTCTTCTGGTTTTACTAACATTGTTCCCACAATTGATGATTTGACCTTTTTATAAACATCAACTAGTTCTTTAATTGCCGGTGGATTTCCTTTAAATAAATCATCACCTAATAAAACTGCGAAAGGTTCATTCCCAACAAATGTTTTAGCGTGTAATATTGCATGACCAAGACCTAATTGTTCTTTTTGTCTAATGAAATGAATATTCGCGAGATTAGAAGTTTTCGCTAAAATTTCTAATTCTTCTTTTCTGTTTTTCGCTTTTAAAATTGTTTCTAATTCAACATTTCTATCAAAATGATCAATGATTGCATTTTTATAATGAGATACAATTATTAAGATTTCAGTTATTCCAGATTCAATCAACTCTTCAACGATTAATTGAAGCGTTGGTGTATCAACAATAGGAAACAATTCTTTGGGAACTGACTTTGTCGCAGGTAAAAATCTTGTCCCATATCCTGCGGCAGGAATTACTGCTTTTTTAATCATTTTTTTAGCCTCCTCTTACATTTAATAATATACCATAACTCTTACAAATACTCCACCATAGATAAGCATATCTAAGAGTAAGTCCCTTAGTTTTGATTCAATTAAATAATCAACATTTTTTGTTTTAATAGATACTTCTAGTAAAACATAACCTTCTTTATTTTCAACAAGATTAACTTCATATTTTTTAAAGATTTCTTGAGCATCATTTAAACTTCTAAAATGCATTGATGTCACGATTATTAATGATTCCTTAATCTCAAGTTCATCAAGTAAATGACTTAAGTTTAATGCTCTTTGGATAATATATTCATGATCATGTAAGAATTTATGTTCATAATAATCATTAGGTAAAGTGGTTGTTTTAATATTAGTTTTAAACATTGAAGAAATTTTTGTTTCAACTTTTTCTAAAGTTTTCACATGATAAAACTCCAAGTAAAGGTGAACAACTTCTTTTTCAAATGTATAAGCTGTTGGTAATACTTTTCTAAAGTTTAAATAAACTAATAGTTCTTGGCGATTCTTTAAAAAGACATCTTTAGGTACATCAATCGAAATTTTCACACTTAATTTTTTATCGTCGTTATAAATAAATGGTTCATATAAGGCGTTTGCGGAAACCTCAAACTTATATTTATTAAAATAATCATATGACACATAAGTGATTCTTGTGTTATACAAATAAAACTCTGTAAATAATAAACCAATAAATGCCAAGGTTATAAAACCGATAAAGAGCACTTTAATTAAATCAGAAAAATTACTTAAAACGATAATATAAACGATTGCGGGAAACACACTCATTCTCACAATTCTAAATGATGATGTAAATCCTTTTTTAGATAAAATCATGATTGTTACAGTTAAAACGACTTGAAAATAAATCAGTAAAAGATTAATATCACCTAAACCACCAATTTGAATAATATTATTTGTTGTAAAAATGAGCAAAAATATTAACAAAGTAAATAAAATAAGAACTACTATTTGTCTTAGTAATTGATAATATTTCTTAGTGTAAAGTTTTCTTGTTTGCGGAAAATGATAAGAACTTTTAACTGATTTTTTATACTCATTATATGTTTTATATTTACCAAATAAAGGAAATTCATAAATTCTTGTTTGTTCCGGACTAAAGTACTTATCCATCAAAGCTTCTAATCCCGCAAGCGGATTTATTACCACAATAATTGTCATCACAAAAACAATGATTAACCGATATTTATCAGGAATTAAAAATCCTAGTATAACAGTTAAAACACCATAGATAAAATAAATGATTAGTCTTGGTAAGCCAAATAATAAATAAACTAGTGCATAAATAAATAAAAAACCACTTCCTAAGTAAACATATTTAAGATAATCTTCATTGCAAGTTAAAAGACCTATTGCAAGGCCAACAATTGAAATAAGTGATAAAATTATAAAAATAAGGCTTCTTTTTCTCATAGTTTAATTATAAACAATTAGTTATAAAATGTCCATTTTATAATAAAAAAGCACCTTCATCCGAAAGTGCTTATTTTTATTTAACCGCTAAGATTGCTAAAACTAATTCTGCCTTTTTAAGTGAACTATAACCTGTTAAGCCTTTTTCTTTAGCGATTTCTCTTAATTCCGCTACAGTTAGTGCTTCTAAGCTTGTTTTAGAAGGTTTAGTTTCTTTAGTTGGAGCCTTTTTAACTTCTACTTTTGGCTCTTCTTTTACTTCTTTAACTACTTCTTTTTTAACTTCTACTTTAGGTTCTTCCTTAACAACTTTCTTAGGCTCAACTTTGACAGTTTTTTCTACCTTTTTAGGTTCTTTGCCCTTATTAGCGATTGCATTTTTAGAAACTTCTACTAATTGTTTAAAACCTTCTTGGTCATTTACTGCCATATCAGCTAACATTTTTCTATTGATTTCAACATTCGCTAGTGAAAGTCCATGAATTAAATGAGAATATTTATATCCATTTAACTTACAAGCAGCGTTAATTCTTTGAATCCATAATTTTCTAAAATCTCTTTTTCTAAGTCTTCTAGAAATATATGCATAGTTAAGTGAACGCATTACTTGTTCATTCGCTGTTCTATAAAGAGTTCTTTTTGAACCAAAATAACCCTTCGCTAGTTTAAGTATCTTTTTTCTTCTTCTACGTGTTTGAACACCAGATTTAACTCTTGGCATAATTAGTTACCTCTCATCTTTGAAGAAATAAGCGGTTTAATTCTCTTCGCATCTGTTGGATGAACGCTTGTTTCTCCCCTTAATTGTCTATTTTGTTTGGTAGTTTTACTTGCAGCTAGATGGTTCTTATAAGCTCTACCGCGTCTTAATTTACCTGTGCCTGTAACTTTAATTCTCTTCTTTAGGCCGCTGTGTGTTTTTTGTTTTGGCATAATAATTTCTCCTTACTTCTTCGTATTTGGGGCGATTGTCGCAAATAGTTGTTTTCCTTCCATTTTTGGTTTAGCTTCTATAACTATATCATCGCCGAATTTTTCAATAAATCTATTAACAACTTCAAATCCTTGGTCAGCATGAACAATCATTCTGCCACGGAAACGAAGGCTAATTTTCACCTTATCACCACGTTCAATAAACTTCTTAGCTTGATTGAATCTGGTTTCTAAATCATGATCTCCAATCACAGGAGATAACCTAATTTCTTTAATTTCAACCGTCTTTTGGTTTTTCTTAATTTCTCTTAAGCGTCTTTGTTGATCATAACGATACTTTGAATAATCCATTATTCTTGCTACAGGTGGCTTCGCATTAGGCGCAACAACAACCAAATCAAGTTGCTTTGAATATGCTTCTTGAATTGCATCTTTTTTCTTCATTACCCCAAGTTTTTCACCGGTATCAGAAATAACTAACACTTCAGAAAATGGTATTGATTCATTATATAAATCAGTATTTTTTTGTCTATTAATAACTCTCACCCCCATAAGCTTTTTAGACATTTTTGAAAATAAAAAAGTGGATGAAAATCCACTTACTTGCATACATTAAAACTTTATGTGCGCTTTGCCCAAAGACTCATCAATCAGGCGAGAAGTGGATACTTCTTCTTTTCACAAATTTAATTTCCTTGATTATTATAACATATCAAATGTGTTTGTCAACCTTTTTATTTAAATTTAACTCTTTAAAATAATAGTTTGATAATATCCAGCACCTGTTCCAACAAATCATCTGATAATTTTTCTATATAACTGACATTTCTTGCTACTGTATCAATCATTTTTATTTGTTCACACATTATTTCGCCATATGTATTAGTTCTGCTGTCTAATTTAATGTGAAGTGGATGGTTACGTATTTTGGTAGTAATTGGCACAACAAGTGCAAATTTCTTAGTAACTTTATGGAAATCATTATTGCTTACAACTAATGCAGGTCTTGGGCCTTTTTGCTCTGATCCAACGGTTGGATTAAAATCAACCAAAACAATATCTCCTTGGTTTACCATTCTTCATCTCCCATAACATCATCAAAAACAACCTCAAAATCATAATCACCTTTATATCCTTTAAAAAGGTCAATAAGGCTTTTAGGTTTATTTTTTTCTGTCTTTTTCATTATAATTTTATTTTCTTCAACTTTTAAAATAAGACTGTCTTTTTCCTCTAGTCCTAAAGTCTTTATAATCGCAGATGGAATAATAATTCCTTTACTGTTGCCGAATTTTCTAATTTCAGTTTTCATACTTATCCCACTCCCACTTAATAAAAGTATATACTTTTGTTATAACTTTGTCAAGTGAGATATATATTCATTATATATTAAAAAAAATTATGAAAACGACTTATAATGCTTATAAAATGCTGATATATAGATAGTTATTACATATAAGAATATATGTTTGTAGCCTAACATAGGATAACTTAAATTAGTTAGTGGATAATAAAAGTAAATGATTTCAATAAAAGTATGATTTAATAAAAGTAAACGATCTAACAGTAGATACATAATCAGCATTAAAATCATTTTAAGAATTGCTTTACCTTGACCAAGTAAAAGAATCGCTAGGCCATGAATTATCATACTGTTAATAAGTAAACTAGTTAAATAACGATAATTAAAAGGATTAAACCCATAAAGAATAATATAAATAACTTGATAAACCGCATAAAAGATGAATATTAAAATAAAATAATAAAGTAAATAGGCAATTATTTTAGTCATTAAGTATTTTTTCTTACTTATAATAAAGATATGTGGTTCATCTAAAATAAAGATGTCCTTGCTTAAATTAATGATGAAAAAGGAAATTAAAATGTTTAATAACCTAAACGTTTCTTCTTCATATTCGTGCGTATACATCTTTAAATTTAAAATTCTTTCTACCCTACTTTCAAAACCTCCACCTAAATAAAAAAACACGAGCCACAGAGCCACAAATATTAAACTAAGTATCAACATCCACTTTTTATCTTTTAAATAAGAAAAATGATATTTAATCCACTTCAAAAGTAATCACCTCTTTAGGGAGAAACTTAGAAAACTTTCTTACTGTATGAGTAGAAATAATGTATGTTTTATTAAAGTTAAGCAAATAATCAATTACCTTCTTTTGCATCTCAACATCTAATCCATCAAGCGGTTCATCTAAACATAAAAGATCAGGATTACCTACTAAAGCTAAGTAAAGTAAAACTTTCTTTTGATTTCCTTTTGATAAATGTTTTAAAGGTTTAAAAAGTTCTATTTCTAAATATTTTTCTAATTCTAAATCTCTTTTTAAACCTTTAAGTGAGATAACATTTTTTAAATAATCAACGACAATAATGTCACTTTTAATATTAAGAAGTTCGGGAACATATCTTAAATCCTTATAATGCCTATCAATAATCCCTTTAGTTGGCTTATAAAGGTCAATTAATAGTTTTATGAATGTTGATTTACCACTACCGTTTTCACCTTTTAGGATGTAAGTTGTTCCTTCTATAATTGAGATATTTAAGTCCTTAATGACATGATTATTATAAAATGATTTAGATAAATTAACACACTCAATTAATAGCTTTGACATAATTTAAATATCCGTATTCTAAAATGTTTTCTATTGCGTCAAAAAACAAATAATATGGTAATACTTCCATATACTCATTACCATCAACTTCATAAAATATTACCAAAGATAAGGCATCAACAATTTTCATTAGTTTAGGAACACTAACTACTAAAACATCATCTTTAATAGTTTCAGCGACATTAACAACAATTTCATTAGAAAGTTTAATCTTCTTTATAAATATTTCCCTATCCAAGTTAAACTTTATTGAAATATCCTTAATTTGATAAGCATCATCATATTTAGTGGCGTGGAGTTCCACTAAATCAAGGTTATGATTTTCTTGGTAATAATAATCAAAAGAACCTAATAAAAATGTTTCACTTTCACCGTTTTTTAGATTTATTTCTAAATAGGCTTCATTCATATAATAGTGATTTTCTAAAACCGGTAATGTGAGTGTATAAACATATTTATGAAATGTCTCCTTTAAATACTTGTAGTTATAACTTTTATTAATCTCTAAAAGAATCACTTCTAAGCGTTTTCCTTCTTCAAATAAATATACACTTTCAATCGCTTCAAGAGTTTGATAAGGGCCTTTATAATTAGAATATAAAGCGATATTTAGTTTATCATCACTTGTTTGATAGATGGTTCTTTGGGATATCATCTTTTTAATTTTAGGACTTTTGTAAGCTAAATAATTTAAAACTATTAGCCCACTTAAAAGTAAAATTATTAAAGGAATAAATAATTTTTTCATATCATCACCTTCTCTAAGCGATAATATTGCGTCGTGACATAAAATATTTCATAACCACCTTGTTTAGTTTTAATCCAAAATAAATAGTTCGCCGCAACCCCATTAGAAATTAATCCTTCTCCATAAACAAATAAATTGGCCATTGTTCCAGGATCAATATCCATTTTAATTTCAAACTCTTCTTTTACCTCACTACTTCTTTTAAGATCTGCACTAACTTTAAGTTCACTATTTAAACCACCAGTAAACTTTTTATCTTTTCCCGTTATGGAAACTTTAATATTACCACTAGCGGATAGATGCATACTGTCAACTTGTTTTTTCTGCATTATGTATGTATATTTAATTGGTGTTAAACCATCATTATAATAACTAAAACAAGTTTCCGTCTTATACTTAACTTTAAGATCAGTATAAACTTCATAAGTGCGCCATCCGTAAAACTTTTTTTTCGATACTTTTTTGTAATATTCCTTATATTCACTATCGGTATAGTCTTTTAAGAATTTCCCACTACTTAAAGTAATACTTTCAAAAGTTTTATAATTGGCATCTGCCTTAACTTCAAAATGACTAACGGTATATATAAATACACACATTAACAATAAAAACCATTTTTTCATCTTTCTCACCTCTACTTAATATCTATTGTGAAAAGATGAAAATTACTTTATTTTTTTGTTTTTAAATATTGCGAGAATGCATCCCCAGATGTGATAGGCGATAAATGATTAAAAAAGGTCCACTTTTTTAGACCTTTTTTATTCTAATGTCTTATTAATTTTTTAATGTTCCAAGTGGTATAACATATACACCATCTTCTCTTTTATAAGCGTATTCTGTCGCACTTATGATTGCTAAAAAAGAAGCCTTACCCATTTTACTTTCGTCAATATTAGCTGAAAATCTAAGTAGTTTTTCTGCTGCACTGTCAAATTCATTGCTACCCATTTTCACCTCAATTGCCCCCCACCTTCCATCTTTAAGTTCTAAAATAATATCAACTTCTAAATTAGTGCTATCCTTATATCTATATACTTTTCCGCCAATAGTCTCTGCATAAATTCTTACATCCCTTAATACTAATGACTCAAAAAACAACCCAAAAGTTTTAAAATCAGAGTTCAATCTTTTGGTAGTTAATTTAAGTGCTGCAGCACCAATTGATGGATCAACAAAAAATCTTGCGGGAGTGCTTCTAATTACTGTTTTACTCCTTAGATTAGGATTCCATGCCTTTAAATCTTCAATAATGTATATTTTATTTAACACATTTAAATAATCCAGTAAAGTGTTTACTGCCATCCCTTCATCTAGAGATTTTAAATCATTAATAATTGCCGTATTAGTAGTTTCACTTGCGGTAAATCTAGCGAGTGATTCAATTACTTTTAACATTCTCAATTCATTATATTTTTTATTAGAAACTTTATTTACATCCTCTTTTACAATTGCGTCTAAATAAGCATTATTTCTAATAATCGCTTGCTCTTCGGTATCATAAACTCCTAAAGGCCACCCCCCTTTAATTATCCATAAAGCATAATCATTGACATTTAAACTACTTTTTGTGTAGTTATAATTTTTCCCTTCAAATAATTCTTTTATAGAAACTAAACCATTAGAAGCACCAACTTCATACAAACTCATTGGTCTAATAATCATTCTACCTATTCTTCCTGCTCCAGAATGAACATTTAAATCAAAGTTTGCAGAAGATGACCCAGTTAATAAATATAATCCTCTTCCAACTTCTTTATCAACTTGATGTCTTACTAAATCCCATACTTCAGGAATTAATTGCCATTCATCAATTAATTTAGGTTTTTCTCCTTTAAAAAAAACATTGGGATTTAGATTTAACATCGTTTTATAATCTTCCATATTTAAAGGTGTTAATGTTATTTCACTTTTAGAATAAACTTTCGCTAGAGTTGTCTTTCCACTAAATTTGGGTCCGACAATCAAAACACCTTTAAAAATTGATAAATATTGTTCCAACAAAGACTCATTTATTCTTTTAATATACTTCATAAAATCCCCTCTTTACTACATTTTACAAACAATTGATATTTTTGTCAATGTTTTTTTGATAGTTTTATTGAAATATTTTTGATAGTTTTATTGAAATATTTTTGATGGTTTTATTAAAAATCCTTCTCAACAAAAAAGTTATGCCATTTGACATAACTTTCTTTTATGTTTGTTTAATTAATTTTTCATGAATGTTTCAATATCTTTAATTTCTTTAATAATATCTTTAGACAAGTTAATATTTCCTTCTTTAGTGAGTAAAATATTATCTTCAATTCTAATACCAATATTATCTTCTGCAATATATAATCCTGGTTCAATAGTAATTACTTGACCCTCTTTTAAAGCTTCTGTATAAGGTCCAACATCATGCACATCAAGCCCTAAATAGTGACCAACCGAGTGATAATAATATTTAACTAATTCTTCTTTTTCTTTAATCTTCCCTAATTTGATTAAGCCTTCACTTAAAATATCTTTTGCGTAATCATTAAGTTCTTTCCAAGTAACTCCTGGCTTCGCAAAAAGAATGCATTTCTTATTACAATCTAAGACAATATCATAATATTTTTTTTGAAGTTCTGTAAATTTACCATTTAAAGGGAATGTTCTTGAAATATCACTAGCATAATTATCTTTATAAGCACCTAAATCAAATAAAATAAGTTCACCATCAAGTGTTTTACGATTATTATCACTGTAATGTAAGATACAACCATTTGGGCCGCTTGCGGCAATGGTATCAAATGAGGTTGTTACTCCATGTTTCTTTAAAGTAAACTCAAAGTACGCTTCTAATTCATGTTCAACCATTCCTGGTTTAGCATTCTTCATCATTAATTTAATACCTTCATCAGTAATCTTAATCGCTTCTTTCATGCGTTTAATTTCTTCTTTATCTTTAATGCTTCTTAAACTAGATAATAAAGCGTTAAGATTGTGGTGTTTTAAGTAAGGATAATTAACTTTTAACTTTTCACTATATTCTTCGGCGAACTCTCTAACCTTAAAGTTACCTTGAAAATCAAAATACACATTATCTAGTGCACCATAAGATGCCGCTCTCGTGCTTGATAAAATGCTTGAAATAAACATATCAAGCGATGTATTAGGCATTACTACATCAACATTAGAGATTTCTTTCGCTTCTTCAAATGTTAAAACTACTCCATCCCATAACATTCTTTCAGGTGTTCTTTTTTCCACAAATAAAATTGTCTTTTCCATAACACCTTTAATAAGACATAAATAACTATTTGCTTGATCAATTCCTGTTAAATAATAAAAGTTTCGATTAACGAAATAAGGATATTCTTGATCTAAACTTTTCTTTGGTGAAAAACCACTGCTAAAAACGGCAAATGAGCCTTTCTCCATGTGTTTTAAGATTTGTTTTCTTCTTTTTTCGTACATAATTTACAACTCCTCAATGATTTTTTCAATTGTTTTTCTAACTTTAGCTAATTTCTTATTTGCTTTATCTAAGGTTTTATCTTTAATGTATAAGTATATCTTAATTTTCGGTTCAGTTCCACTAGGTCTTAAAATTATCTCATGACCATTTACGTAATAAAATTTAATCATATTTGCGCAGTCAAAATCAAGTTTTTCTTTTTTAGAATCTTTAACTTTAACTCCATCAACATAATCTTCATAGTAGTTTAGTTCTTCACCATCTAATAAAAGTGGTTTTTTTCTAAAATGTTCCATTATTTTTTCAATTTGTTTTGCACCTTTAATACCTTTATAGGTTATTGAAAAAGTTTGTTCACTATAAGTTGCGTATTCTTTATATAAATGAAGTAATACATCATATAGTGTTAACCCTTTTTCAAGGTAGTAAGTAATCATTTCACTTAACATTAATACCGCTTGAATCGCATCTTTATCTCTTACGAATGGTTTAATTAAACTGCCGTATGATTCTTCCGCTCCAAAAAGATAAGTTTTAGTTCCTTTTTCAATTTGTTCACCAATATATTTAAATCCTGTTAGAACTTCTTTTAACTCAACATTAAAGGCTTTTGCGATATATTTTAAAAGTGGTGTTGTCACATTAGACATATACACTATTCCATCTTTTGGTAGTTTATTTTGTTCTTTAAGTGTTGAAAAAATATAATAAGCTTCTAATGAAGCAGTTTGATTACCATTTAAAGAGACATAATCACCATTATGTTTAACCATTAATCCTAATCTGTCCGCATCAGGATCAGTTACCAAAACAGCTACCGCATCAATATCTTTTGCAATCTTTAATGAGTTTTCATAAGCATACAAATCTTCGGGATTTGATGATTTAGTATTAGGAAAGTCACCATCATTAATCATTTCTTCTCTTGTGAAATAGAATTTATAGCCAACATCTTTCATTAATTTAGGCATTAATGTTGACCCTGTCCCATGAAGTGGTGAATAAACAAATTTATGAGGTTTCTTTAAGTTTCTCAACTGGATAGTTTTTACTTCACTTAAATATAGTGCATCAAAAGTTTCATCAACTTCAACAATTATATCACTCATTCGTTCTTGAATATAAAAATAGTCATTAATCTTGTCAATTTCTTTAGTTAATTTGTTTGCTAAAACTGGAACTAACTGTGCACCAGTATGATCATATGCTTTAAAGCCATTATATTCTTTTGGATTATGTGAAGCTGTAATCATAATTCCACCATCACAATTAAAATGTCTTACCATATATGATAAATAAGGGGTTGGACGAAGTTCTTTAGTAATAAAAGTTTTAATTCCTTCAGCCGCTAAAACTCTCGCACATGTATAAGCGAATAATCTTGAATTAGTGCGGTTATCATAGCTTATCGCCACACTTCTATTATTACTTTTACTCATTAATTTAATATATTTTGCATAACCTAAGGCAAGTCTTTTAATAGTGTAAATATTAAGTCTATTGATTCCAGGGCCCATTACTTGTCTAGCGCCTGCAGTCCCAAAAGACAAATGTTTGAAAAACGCCTCTTCAATTTCCGCTTTAGTCATTTTTTCTAATTGTTTTTTTAATCCTTCATCTAGGTTTTCTTCTTCTAACCACAATTTATACTCACTCATGATAATTACCTCTATAATCTAATTATACACCAATTGTTACATTAATTAAATGTTTAAAAAAACAACATTTTCAGTTGTTTTTTAATTATTTTATCAAATATTAAAATTATATTTTGTCATTCCTACGAACTATTTCAATTAATCCTTCTAAAACTAAATTCTCATCATAAATTGAATCATGTTTAATTAATGGTTTAATTAGTGGTGCCAAACCACCAGTAAAGACAATCTTAAAATCTTCTTTAACTTCTTTTTTAATAAAGTTAATTAAGCCATCAATTTGACTTGCGATACCGTAAGTTACGCCTGACTGCATACATTCAACAGTATTAGTTCCTAAAACTTTTTTAGGAATCTTTATTTCGAATTTAGGTAATAGTGCAGTGTTTTCTGTTAGTGCTCGTATACTAATTTCAACACCTGGTGAAATTATAACTCCCTTTAAAGCATTATTTGAAATATAAATATATTTAATCGCTGTTCCTAAATCAATTACTAATGTGTTCTTATCATAAGTTGTGGCTCTAACACTGGCACAAATAATATCGCGCACCAACCTCTTGCGGATTATCAGCTAAGATTTTTAAGCCGGTTTTAATGCCTTGTTCAACAACTAAAGGTTCAACAAAAAATCTTTTCGCACTTAATATTCTTAACATTCTTGGTAATATTAGGAACAACACTAGAAATCGCAATTTTCTTAAAAACATTTTTGTCAATTAGTGGGTAAATCATTAAATAAAATTCATCTTCACTAATATTAGAATTAGTTACAAAACGGTATTTTTCGATAATTTTACCATCTTTATAAATTCCCATTTTAACTTCTGTATTACCAACATCAAATAGTAACATCACTATCACCTCTTAAGTTATTTAACGCAAATACAATAGGACTTCCAATTAATACTGCTGCCAGTGCCTCAACAACTGAATTAAATCCAATAATCGTTAAAATTGTATAAAAGATATCACCATCGCCATAGACAGCTGGTTTAACGATGGCAACCATCGTTAAAACTAAAAAACTATGAATAAGGGTTGATAAAATCATACTTGATGGAACGTACGCTAAATGTTTGCGTTTAGATCTAAACAAAAAGAAAACATAACCACCAATAGATATCATAAAAAAGACTACTCCTAGTGGTATTAATAAACCTAATGACCATTCTGTATTTGAATTTAGACCATATATTCCCGCAATAACAAATCCTAAAGTAACAGCTGAAACAATAATAAAGTTAATAATGGTTCCACTTTCTTTCTTTTGAATTTTCTTTAGTCCTAAAATAACAAAAAAAGCAACTGCTGCAAAAATTATTCTAGGCAAAACTGAAACTAACGGATTTTGAAATGCAAAGTCAAATGGGTTTTTCGCATACATAAATGAGGGCGATTAAACTACTTATTCCAAATACAACCCCTAAACCTACCGCATACCCAAAACGATAATAACATTATCCCAATTAAAAACAGGAATATGCACAATAGTAATGCTTATTCCTGGTAGAAATGTCATATATCCTAAAATTAGGTATTAATGTTATTAATAATACAATAGCTGAAAAGGTCGCAAATAAGACCATTTCATAAATTTTACTTCTTTTCATCTTTTTCTCCTTTTTAGGCCACTATGGGTCCCTTAAGTACGTATAAGATTATACAATATTAATTAGCATTATTCAATTAATAAAAACTATAAATTATCGGGATCAGTATAAACTCTTTTTTCCACTATTTAAAGCATTGATATCTTTTAAGTCTTCACTATCTAATTTAACTTTTAAACTTTCAAAGTTTTCCAGTAGTCTTGCATCAGTGCTAGTTTTAGGAATCATATGAACTCCTCTTTTCATTCCCCACGCTATCACTACTTGGGCAACAGTAGCGTTATGTTTATCCGCGATACGCTTTAATGTGCCATAGTATCTACCATCTACTTTAAAGACTTCACCTTTCATAAAAGGTCCATACGAAATACATTTAATATTATGTTTATCCAAATAATCTTTTAAAGCGACTTGTTGGAGCCCTGGATGAAGTTCAACTTGATTAGCCATTGGCTTAATCTTCGCATCTTTAATTAACGCATCCAAATGATGAATTTGATAATTGGAAACACCAATCATTTTCGCTTTGCCTTGCCTATAAACTTCTTCCATCCCACGCCAAACATCCGCATTTATTTTATAATCTTGGCTGGGCCAATGAATTAGATACAAGTCAACATAATCAAGACCTAATTTTTCTAGTGAAATATCTAATTCTTTAATTGCTTGTTCATAAGTTAATTTTGAAGCCCATAATTTTGTCGTAATAAAATATTCTTCTCTTTTTAAATTACATTCTTTTAAAGCTTTACCGACTAATTCTTCATTTTGATAAATTTGTGCTGTATCAATGTGACGATATCCTACTTCTAAGGCTTTTTTTACCATCTCAGTAGTTTCTTCATGCATTAAATATGTGCCTAGACCTAATTTTGGTAGATTCATACTTCCCTCCCTATTTTTGTAGTTCTTCAATTTTTTCGTTTGTTAAATCTTTGAGTAACGCTCTTAACATTTTATGAGCACTGAAGTGGTCATTAACAGAAAACATAGAAACAGTTGAGTGAATATATCTTGCCGGTAGACCTATTGTTGTTGCGATAACACCTTCTTTAGTAACAAGTGCTCTTGCAGCGTCAGTACCACCTTTGGAAAAATAGATTTGGTGTTTAATTTTATTCTTTTCGGCAACACCTTTAATGTATTTATATAAAGAAGGCCTCATTATATTAGATGGATCATACATTCTTACTAAAAAGCCTTCATCCATTTTACCGTGTTGGTTAGGATCATTTACATCATTTAAAGGACTTGCATCTAATGCGATAAAGACATCAGGATTTACTTTGTATGTTGAAGTTCCCGCACCCCTTAAGCCAACTTCTTCTTGAACAGTCGCTCCTAAAACTAAGTTAAATGGTAATTCTTCACTATGAAAATCTCTAATTAATTCTAGTACCATTCCACAGCCCCAACGATTATCAACAGCTTTAGCGATTACGCGTGTTTTATTATATGAGTATAAAAATGGTGTTTTTGGGTAAAACCATTTGACCAATTTCAACACCTGCATCAACAAGTTCTTTTTTATTCATTCCTGTATCAATACTTAAATCATCAAATGAAATATTTTGATCTTTGGAAATATGTGGTGGAACTGCCCCCAATAATTCCAGGAATATGACCGTTTTCTGTTTCAATATAAACAAGTTGTGATAAATAAACTTGAGCATTAATTATATAATGTCAGAGGGGAACTCTGAAGAGTCTCTTAAAGTATTTTTAGTATCACCCATTGATACATATTTTAAATTTGATCTGTGTCATATATATTCTGCCATATTATACATGACATTGACTTTTGAGAAAAAATTTTGTACAATGTAAGTACAAGATGAAGAAATCCAAATCTCAAAAGCCTATATTAACTCCTTTCTTTTGTGGGGTGGCTAGTCCTCCATAATTAATCTGTAATAGCCACCCCACTTTTTCTTAAAGGAGTTGGGCAACTTTAGTAAAACTATTTAGAAAGGAATTTATAATATTATGGAAGAAAGAATTAGAGAGATTGCAACGAACTGAAATATGATTATGGTATTGAGTTCAAGGATATTGCAAAAAGATTAATGTAAGTCCGTCATACTTCAATAGAATGTTACACGGCGCAAAAGATTCTGTGGTAGGTATTTTGATGAGTTCTTCGGATGTATGAAGAACAAAAGAAAAAGAGACAGGAGTATATTCATGGAAACGATTGAACCAAATTACAAAAGAAGCATTAGCATAGAGGATGATTTTATGGATAAGCAGATAGATGATTTGTTGTATGGAGCAATGTACAGTCTAGCTACTTATAAACCTGGCAATCTCCCAAATGGGGCAGGCGGCAAGATGTATTTAACAGAGAGTAAATATAAAAGCAATAAGAAAGCATTTTATACATTATTCTCACTTAAAGAAATTAAAGATCAACGCCACGCCCTCCAGAGACACTTACAGAAATTAATTGATAATAAATTAATAGATAAAGAAGTCGTTGATGGAAAAACAAGTTATATATTTAATAAACCAAAAGGAAAATTCTATTCAATATCAATAGAGATTCTGAAAAGATTGAGTATTGCAAAGTCTACAAATTCTAATTAAAGTTTTTGTTTATTTAGCTTATCAAGATGAATTAACAAGAAAACTTATTGATAGTGGCGAGCGTAAAGATAAATACAGCTTTACTCAAGTTGAGCTATTGAGAATGTTGGGTTATAAAGCTGAAACAGGAAAAAATGC
>JBMNFC010000004.1:0-11966 GCA_050949105.1 Acholeplasmatales bacterium | reverse complement strand
TATGTTATCGAATTATTAGAACATAATATTTCCTTAGGTACAGAATTAGCTACATTAAACCAACAATTTACCGACTATAGTGCAGCATTAAAGGTGGCATTACCTCATTTCACAGCTCCAGAAGAAATTACAGTTGTTCAAACAGCAATCGCAATTTTAGATGGAATTCCAAATGATCCACAAAATCCAGGATTAATCAATACATTTAATTACATCCTTCAAGAAAACTTTGTTATAGCGGAGTTAACAGCGCGAAAAGGAGCATTAGAAGCCGTGTTAGTAGAATCTCCAATGGGTTTACCACTAGCAGGACCATTAGGCGCATTTGTTACACTTAATGAAAGTTTAACTTTAAAACAAGAAGGTCAAAGTTATAGTTTCTATCAAGGGCTAGAACAATTAGCAGGTATGAAAGAGTATTTTGAATCAGTTTCAGAAGAAACCTTAACAGCGATGTTCGTTTTGTTACCACAAATTAAAGAATATTTAAATTCAGTTCCTGAAGAAGCAATATCTGCATTATTTGTTATGTTGCCACAAATTAAAGATTATTTTGATTTAATTTCACAAGAACACGAACTTAAGAGCTTCTTTGATGCGACAAATCCAAAACCTAGAAGTGTACAGTTTGTAATAGTTTGTTAAAAATAAAGAAAAGGCTTGATTTAATTCAAGCCTTTTTCAATATTTATGTTTTAAAACTAATTTAAAATAAAATGATAAAATTAAAACATATTATTATAGTGAATAATATGATAATTATGCAAATAAATTAATTGTTAAAAACATATATTTATGTAGTATTTTGAATTTGTTTATAATAAAAGGTAAAATATAAGTGGAGGGAATAAGGATGAATTTAAAAGAATTGTATTTAAAACGTGAATCATGTAGAAATTTTAGTGGTGAAAAGGTTAAAAAAGAAGTAATTTTAGAAATTTTAGATGAAGCAAGGCTAGCACCTTCTGCAAGAAATAGTCAACCGTGGCATTTTTGGTTAGTGGAAAATAAAGAACTTTTCTCTAAATTAACAGGTGATTTACGAGAGTTCACTCAAAAAGCTGGGGGAATGGTAATTATTACTACAGAAGATAGAGTATTTGTTCCACAGCCTAGAAGATATGATTTTTACAGTTTTGATGTTGGTGGCTTAACTTCACATATTATCCTATCAGCCGCAAACAAAGAAATTCAAACATGCTTAATTGGTTCTTACGATGATGCATTTGTGAAAAAGGTTATTCCAGAGTTAAAAAACGAAAAAATTCATATTATTGTTTTATTTGGTAAATCAAATGATAAACCAAGAGAAAAAGATCGGCTTTTATTAAAAGATCAGCTGACAATTTTATAATTTTTAAGTTTTCTCTTTACAAATGTAAAAATTCTTATTAAAATACATTAAACCGTATATGTTTGGTGGATATGGTCCAAACGTTTCTACGCTACGCCTAAGATAGCACTACGGCACTATAACTGTGCCTTTTGTGCGCAGTTTTTTCATTATAAAGGAGGGGGTTATTATGCAAAAAACTTACACATTTGACGATTTATTGTTAGTTCCAAAGTATAGTGAAGTTACACCTGATGTGGTGAATGTGACTTCTAAACTAACTAAAAAGATTAACTTAAACTTGCCGATTATTAGTGCGGCAATGGACACAGTTACTGAATACCAAATGGCTATTTCTATGGCTAGGAGTGGTGGAATTGGGATTATTCATAAAAATATGACTATTGAAGAACAAGCCCACCAAGTTGATTTAGTGAAGAAAAATCAATCAGGTATGATACTAGATCCAATTACCTTAAAACCTACCGCAACCGCTAAAGAAGCGGAAGACATTTTAAGAACATATAAGATAAGTGGTCTCCCTGTTGTTGATGATAATAATAAGTTATTAGGGATTGTGACTAATAGGGATTTAAAGTATTTAAAAGAAACTGATGTCTTGGTTTCTAAAATTATGACAAAAGACAATCTTATTACCGCAAAATTAGGAACAACCTTAGATGAAGCTAAAGATATTTTATGGAAACATAGGATTGAAAAATTACCAATTGTTGATGAAAAAAACCATTTATTAGGGTTAATTACTTCTAAAGATATTGACAATGTCATTGAATATCCTAACGCTAATAAAGATGAACATGGACGCTTAAGAGTTGGTGCGGCAATTGGAATTCGTGATTATAAAAGAGCTCATGCGTTATATAAAATGGGTGTTGACGTTATTTGTATTGATAGCGCTCATGCTCATTCTAAAAACGTTATTGAAACATTAAAACAAGTTAAAAAAGAATTACCTGATTTAGAAGTAATTGTTGGAAATATTGTCACTAAAGAAGCGGCACTTGATTTAATTAATGCGGGTGCTGACGGCCTTAAAGTAGGAATTGGACCTGGTTCAATTTGTACCACAAGAGTAGTTAGTGGTGTTGGTATGCCACAAATTTCCGCAATCTTTGAAGTTTGTGAAGTTGCGAAGAAATATGAAATTCCGATTATTGCTGATGGGGGAGTTAAATATAGTGGTGATATTGTTAAAGCATTAGCTGTTGGGGCATCAAGTGTAATGTTAGGTTCACTCTTAGCGGGAACTGAAGAAGCACCAGGTGAAATGGTTTTATTTGAAGGAAGAAAATATAAAACATATGTTGGAATGGGTTCTCTTGCCGCAATGAAACGTGGCAGTGGAGATAGATACTTCCAAGGTAATACTAAGAAATATGTACCAGAAGGAATTGAAGGTATGGTATCATACAAGGGGTATGTAAAAGATGTTTTATATCAATTAGAAGGTGGCTTAAGAAGTGGAATGGGTTATTTAGGTGCTAAAGATTTAGAAGCTTTAGTTAAAAACGCAACCTTCGTTGAAATTACCTCATCAGGACTTACTGAAAACCATCCACACGATGTTAAAATCACTAAAGAAGCTCCAAACTATCAAACAAAGTAGGGTTTATATGATAAATAAATTAAAAGAGAAAATTAAAGATGATAAAGTCTTACTGGCCTTAAGTGGAGGTGTTGATTCTAGCGTTTGTGCACTATTACTTAATAAGGCAATCGGTAAGAACTTAACTTGTGTCTTTGTCGATACTGGTTTGCTTAGATTAAATGAAGCAAATGAAGTAATGCAGATGTTTAAAAATAAATTTGATTTAAATGTTATTAAAATAGACGCAAGCGAATTATTTTTAAAAAACTTAAAAGGAGTTACTGATCCCGAAGAAAAAAGAAAGATAATTGGTTCTACTTTTATTGATGCGTTTAATAAAGTTTTAACTAATGAATATAAATATTTTGCTCAAGGGACAATTAAAACTGATGTTTCCGAAACACTACACGCTAAGATAAAAACTCATCACAATCTAGCTTTACCGGCTATGGATTATATATTATTAGAACCCCTTAAAGATTTATATAAACATGAGGTAAGAGAATTAGGATTATCATTAGGTCTTAATAAAGAATTCATTTATATAAAGCCATTCCCAGGGCCAGGACTCGCAGTTAGAGTAACTGGTGAAATCACAAAAGAAAAACTAGAAATCGCGAGATTAACAGACCATATTTTAAAAGAAAAATTAATTGAGCATAACTTAGAGAAAGATATTTTCCAATACTTTACTGTTGTTACAAACACCAAGTCAACAGCCATCAAGGAAGGTACCCGTTTTTATGGATATGTCGTAGCGATAAGAGCTGTTTTAAGTAAAGATGCTAAGACTGCGAGTATTGCAGAAATACCTTATAGAGTATTAAAAGAAATTACTCAAAAACTCTTAGAAGTTCGTGGTGTTAGTAGAGTAGTTTATGATGTTACTGATAAACCAAGTGGAACTATTGAGTGGGAATAATGAAAAAAGTAAAGATTACAGTAAAGAAAATAGTAGTCCATAAAGATCTCATAGATGAGTATGAAAATAAACTAGAAAATGCTTGTAACCTAGTAGAAGGTCAAGTTTTTATCGCGAATGGTTGGAAAAAACCTGAAAAAATGTGTGATAGTGCTTGGGAGTCAATGTCACCATTTGTGATGACTTTAGCTCATGGTGGCGAAGATATTTATAATGGTTGGATGAAAAATAAAAAATCCGCAATGATTTCCTGTAATGATGGTTTTCGTCCTGTTAGTTTTCTTTTGGAAACTTTAGCTGAAGATGCTGATTAACTTAAAAAAGGGAATAATAGTACATAAAATATAGTGTGAAAAAATGTAATTATTAAAAAAGCACTTTTATTTAATAGATTTTTCTATTAAAATAAGTAAAGGTGTTTTTTTATGATAATAGGTATTGGTGGAGTCAATATTGACTTCAAATATGAACTTGAAACAAATGAATTAAATTCTTCTAATAAGGCCAATTTTACTCAAAGTTATGGTGGAGTAATGAGAAATGTATTAGAAAATCTAGGTAGACTAAATGTAGATGTTAGTTTAGTTTCTTTTGTAGGGAAAGATTTCTTAGGAGATGCGGTATTAGAATATTCAAAGAAATATATGGATATTTCCTTAGTTAAAAGAGTAGAAGGACCAACTGGTACATATGCCGCATTTAGCTATGATAATGATTTATTCATTGGGGCTTCCAGTATCAATTTAGATTTTAGTGTTAATTATTTAAAACAAATCGAAAAACACCTTATCAAGGCGGAAATGCTAGTCTTTGATTCCAATTTGAATAAAGAAAGTATTTCTTATCTAATTAGATTAGGAAACAAATATAATATTAAGACAGTCCTAATTGGTGTTTCAGGACCTAAAATGAAAAATGTTCCTGAGGATTTAAACGGCTTATATCTATCAATTCATAATTTAGGTGAAATTATAACTTATTTAAATTTAAAGTTAGATGGGATTTCTCTAAATAAAAAAATGAAAGAAAAAGGTGTCAAACATTCAATAATTACCGATGGTAAAAAAAGTGTGTTTTACAACAAATACACACTAAAAGTAAAAGCAAATCCTAATTTTTTAGATCCAACTGGATTAGGTGACTCATTTAGTGCTGGAGTTATCTACGGCGATATAAAAGGATTTAGTTTAGAATATGCATGTGTTATTGGGATGACCAATAGTTATTATACAAGTGAGACAAAACTTACTGTAAGAGATGATTTAACAGAAGAAAAATTATTAAAAGAGGTGGATTTATATTATGATTAAATATTCAGAAAGTGTTTTAAAAGCATTAAAAGAAAACAAACCAATTGTCGCATTAGAGTCGACAATTATTACTCACGGCTTACCACACCCAACTAATCTTGAAATGGCTGTCAAGATTGAAGAGATTATTAGAAAAGAAGGGGCAACTCCGGCAACTATCGCAATTATTGATGGAATTATTCATGTTGGATTAACTAATGAAGAATTAATTAAATTATCTGAAAGTGATGCCTTAAAAGCGTCAAGAGCGGATATTAGTTATTTAGTTGCGAATAAGAAAACTGCCTCAACAACTGTTGCGGCAACAATGTTAATTTGTAAGTTAGTGGGAATTAAAGTGTTTGTTACAGGTGGAATTGGTGGAGTTCATTTTGATTTTCAAAATATGTTAGATATTAGTGCTGATTTAGAAGAATTATCAAAGACAGATATTTGCGTAGTTTGTGCTGGTCCGAAAGCAATTTTAGATATTCCTAAAACAATTGAGTATTTAGAAACTAATGGAGTTCCTGTGGTTGGCTATCAAACAAAAGAACTTCCAGCATTCTATTCAAGAGAGTCAGGAGTTAAACTTAATATTAGCTTAGATACTCCAAAAGAAATTGCAAGATTAGTTAAAACACAAGAAAAACTTTCAATTGAAAGTGGTGTCTTAGTAGTAAACCCAATTCCAGTTGAGGCAGAAATTAAAAAATCAGTAATGGATAAATATATTAAAGAAGCCTTAAAATTAGCCCAAGAACAAGGCATTAAAGGTAAAGCAGTCACACCATTTTTACTAGAAACACTTAAAGACCTTACAAAAGGAGCATCATTAGAAGCCAATTTAGCGCTTATTTACAATAATGCCGTATTAGGTGCTAATATTAGTAAAGAATTAGCCAAAAAAGGTAGTAAAAATGAACGAAAATAAGATTTACAATATTGAATTAAAAGATAGTGAATACGATAAATACGGACTTAAACTTTATAATTATTTAAAGATTGTGACTAAACTAAGTTATGAACACCTAAAACAAACAGAACAAGGTATTAACGTTGTTATTCAGGATAAATATGCTTGGGCTGTTATTGCGATGAAGTTACATATTTTAAAACCACTAAAGACGTTAGTTAATTTGACTGGAAAAACTTGGTATGCCGGAAAAAAAGGACCATTTTATAGGCGTGAATATGAAATCTTTTTAAATGGAAAACAAATGATGGTTGGTGGGAGTTATTCAGTTTTATTAAATGTGATCGATAGATCTGTTTATCGTAAAAGAGAATTACCATTTGAAGAACTTACGATGACTGACAGACATCTTTGTGACATTGAAACAAGTTTTAAAGATGAATTTACTTACATTTTCTTAAAAGAAGGAAAAGTATTAGATAAACATATTGATGCCCTGGGTCATACAAACCATCTTAATTATATGAAGTTTGTTTATGAAGCATTAGATGATGGTTTAATTAAAGAAGTAAACACTTATAATACATTAGAGTTATTTTTTCAAAAAGAAATGCTTAAAAATGATGAGTTCACTGTCAACAAAGGATATGTAGGTAATAACCTAGTCTTTCAAATTTATAATAAGACTAATGATAGTATCGCATTTACATTAAAATTATCAAACGAGGAAAGATAAGATGTTAGTAGTAGTTATTGTATTAAATGATTTATCATATATGGATGATATTTTAGAAGTATTCGTTAAATTAGGGGTTAGAGGCGCAACGATTGTTGATTCTTATGGAATGGCTAAAGCTTTAAGAGAAACAGAAAATTTAAATTATTTAATGAAAGGTCCAATTGATAGGGCAGTTCCAGAAAAGGTAGATGAATCAAAGACAATATTTTCAGTAATTGAAAAAAAGCAAGCTGAGTTTGTGATAAAGACAGTTGATAACTTGCTTAAAGATTCTAAAAATGAATCAGCAGGATTTATTTTCTCTCTTCCTGTTTATAGTATTAATCCAATTAAATGAAATTAAGCAAAATAAAAAGCCCAGGTGGGCTTTTTTTATTGATTTTAATTTGCTTATTTTTCGTAAACAACGACTAAGCGTCCTTGAACTTTATGGTCTTCTAAGTCTTTTAATCCTTTAGGAAGATCCTCATGTTTAATTTCGTGTAAGACAGGTTTTAGTTTACCAGTAGCCATTAAATTATAGATAGCGGCGATATCTTCTTTAGTTCCCCCGTTTGAAGCAACAATTTTTTTAGAACCAGTAATAAAATCAGTAACATTGACCTTAAATTCTAATTTACCCATTCCAACTAAAACACAAGTTCCACCATGAGCCAAAGTTTCAATAGCGTCGGTTGTTGTTTGGCCAAAACCAGCAAAATCAACAATTAAATTTAAGTTTTCATTTTTTAGTTCTTTAATGTTTCTAACAATTTTTTTAACGCCGAATTTTTTCGCGAGTTCAATTGCTTTTTCATTAATATCAACTGCAAAAACATTTTTAAAACCAGCCGCAAGTAAGGCTTGTAAGCCAAATTGTCCTAAACCACCAATACCGATTAACGCGATATTCATCTCAGGTTTTGCTTCACCACGAGTAAAAATCGCGTGATATGAAGTCATTCCTGCATCTGTGGCAGAAGCAGCCTCAGCCATTGTTAATCCTTTAGGTATTTTTATCAAATCAGCAGCAGCAGCCTCCATATGGGTTCCAAAGCCACCATCGTAACTAAATCCTGGAGCTCCTTTACCAGATGGACCAGTAGGACAAACTGCAACCCTATCTCCAACCTTGAAGTCAGTAACACCTTTTCCAACTTCAATAATAGTTCCAGCACATTCATGTCCCATAATAATTGGAACATCCATTATGCTTAACCAGCCTTCTTCATGTAAGACCCCTACATCTGTGTGACAAAGTCCACAAGCACCAGTTCTTAAAATAACTTCACCTGGTTTAGCTTTAGGAATTTTCTTTTCAACTAACTTTAATGGCTCGTTAGTTTTTGTAAATAGCCATCCTTTCATCAATTTTATTTTCCTCCTATTTCATTGAAATAGTATCATAAAAAAGGAAATTTGACAATCTAATTTATATAAACTATAAACTGTTTTTCATTTTTTTAAAAAAATATTCTATTTTGTCGAAGAAAAACAGTAAAATATATTTCCTTGAAAGCATAGATTTTGAAATAAAAGGTTTAAAAAATGAAAAAATGTTGAAATCCAAATGTAATATCTTAAAAACTTTTTAAAAAAGGATTAAGTGAGGAGGTACAAACATGAAAAAAAGTTTAATTTCTATTACCGTTGTTTTTACATTGTTATTCATAAGTGGTAGTTTTTCTGCTTTATTTCAAGGTGCAAAAATCATATGGCAAGTATTTAAACACCTTTCGGGGTGTTTTTATTTTTAAAATTATGATAAATTGTGTAAAAGCCTATAAGATAGCCCTTTCATAGTGTTGATTATGGTTATAGAATATGTTATATTATTTATGAAATCTCCGAATCTACATAAGGAGTGGGGGAACCAATTTTTGGGGTGAATTATTTTTATAAGAGGAAACTTAATATCCTTAACCCGTCAGCTAACCTCATAGGAGTCTATTAAGAATTTAATAACTTTTTTGTAGATGAGGAGGAAAAACATGGAATTAATTTACAAAGTTGCGGTAGTCCTGATTGTGGGCTTTATAGGTGGAAGATTAGCAAGAAAACTAAAATTACCTGATGTTTCAGGTTATTTAATTTTAGGTCTAGTCTTAGGACCATCAATGGGACTAATATTTACCAACTATGGTGGTTTTATTACAGCAGAAGATCAAACCACACTTAAATTTATTAGTGAGCTCGCGCTCGCCTTTATTGCTTTTTCAATTGGGAGTGAATTTAATTTTAGCAATTTGAGAAAGTATGGTAAAAGTATCAATACGATTACAGCATTTGAAGTTGTTGGAGCAGTTATGACAGTGTTTTTGGTATTGTTCTTTATACCAAAACCAGAGCCAATCATGGTAGGTGGCTATAATCCATTTAGTAAAGGCAATATTGCGTTTGGACTAATTTTAGCATCAATGAGTGCGGCAACAGCACCAGCAGCCACCTTAATGGTAATGAGACAATATAGGGCTTATGGTCCAGTAACAAAAACAGTTTTACCAGTAACCGCACTTGATGATATTTATGGAATAGTTGTTTTTGGATTTGCGATTTCAATTGCGCAAATGCTAGTTAATCCATCAGATATGCATATCGCATTAATGATTGCAAAACCATTTATTGAAGTATTTGGTTCAATTATAATTGGAGTTGTATTAGGATACATTTTAGCTCGATTGGCAAACTTCATGGACAAATCAAGAGATGATTTACAAGTCTTATCAATTGCGACGGTTTTATTGTCAATAGGAATCATTTTTCTTATCAATAAAGCATTTGAACAATATGCAATTTCACTTTCTACATTACTTGCATGTATCGCGGTTGGAACAATGGTTGCAAACTTCACTAAAAAACCTGTTGAAACATTTACAAGCATCAATGACTTTACTACACCATTCTATGTTTTATTCTTTACATTAGCGGGAGCGTCATTAGATTTAGGTATTTTAGGAACAAGTGCATTGGTCGCAGTATTAGCAGTAGCATATATAATTGCAAGAGGAACTGGAAAATATCTTGGGGCAAGTATAAATGTCAATATAAGAATGAACAATTGTGTGCATTTAAGATTCCTCAGTTTTAGTTAGTTTAAGTTTATCTTTAATTCTGTAAGACGGACCACTAATGTTAAACAAATAAGAGTGATGTAATATTCTATCTAATATTGCTTTAGTGATCATTTCATCATTGCCTAGTATTTGAGGCCATTTATCAAATGTCATGTTGCTAGTGAAGACTGTTGATTTCTTTGTATATCTTAAGTCTATTAATTGAAAGAAGAGTTTAGCTTCAAGTGGACTTATTTCATTAAAGCCGACTTCATCAATAACTAAAACTTTATATTTAAAGAAATGTCTTACACGCTTATCAAAGGTTCCTTCCTGATAAGCGTTTTTTAATATCGTAATTAGTTTATTAAACTTAATGAAATAAACGCTGTTACGTCTAATTGCTACTTCATAAGCTATTGATATCGCTAAGTGTGTTTTACCAACACCTGGATTACCAATAAAAACGATATTAATAGCTTCATCGTAAAAGTTAGATTCAGCGATTGATCTAACTCTTTCTTCATTAACTGTTGGTTGAAAACCAAAATCATATTCATCTAGTTTCCTAAGAAACGGGAAACCCGCGACTTTAACATTATATAGTTTATTATTTTCTTCTTTAGCGATAACTTCTTGATTTAATATTTTGTATATTCCTTTTAAATCGTTGTTTGTTATTTGGTCATTAATATGTAATTCTTTTAAGTAAGTATAAGCAGACTTTAGTTTTAAATAAACCAATTGGTCTAAGACATCATTAATCATAATTTATGTTCCTCATTTCATCAATCATTATTTTATTATCTAAATCTTTTGGTTTGTTATTTAGATAAGTTAAGTTATGTTCTTTTTTAATATTTAATAAATTATTAGTTATTTTGTGTATTGCTATTATTTTTGAGTTATAATGTATATGAAGTTCATCTCGTTTAATTACTATGCCTACTTTTAGACCAATAAATTTCTTTGGAACAGAGTATTTATTTGATCTATAGCTTATTAGTGATTCATTTGAGACATGAACCTCATTTAGGGTTAGGTGATACTTTTGTCTTATTTCCTTGCGTGGAAGTGGTAAAAGGTCACCTTTTTCTTTTTCTAATAAGAAGACTCTTGGAAACTTTGTTGCTTGTGATATTTTCTCGTTATCTTCTTTATTAATAATTTCTAACATGTCGTGAATATCAATTAAATCGTTATATTTACCGTTATAGTTTTTAAGTTGATCAACAACTTTGTTTTGAGTTTCAGTTTTACCTTTTGTTTGTGGCCTATAAGGCATACAAGCGAAAGGTTTAATTCCATAATCCTTACAGAACTCATAAAACGCATTTGTAAATAATGCATCTCTATCTTTTACTCTAACCTTTTCAACGAATTGTTTTAAGTTATCAATTACTAATTCCTTTGGCACACCACCAATATGTTCGAAAGCAGAAGCTAAGAAATCAAGTAATGTTTCTGTCTTTGTATCTAGTGTTAATGCTCTCACGTTATATCTTGACCAAGACATGGTAAGTGTTGGTATATAAGTTTTTATAACTTCACCAGTAGACATTATTGTTTGAACTTTTTCTTTAATATCAAATTGAGCCTGTACACCTGGTTTTGTTTCAAACCTCATTGTAAAACTGCTGTCTCTTTTTCTTTTAAATAGACTACTTAATTCTTCATCTAAGCGAATATAACGGCTAAATGTTGATCTAGAACACGTTATTCCTTTTTCACGTTTTAAATAGTTAAATAAATGTTCTATATAATCAAAACTTTGCATTTTGTCACTTAAAACTTCAACTATATAATCTCTATGTTCATCTAAATACTTTATACGCTCTCTAGTTTGTTTTGGTACTTCACCATTTAAATATTTCCTTATTGTTTTTCTGTCTTTATTTAACTCTCTTGCTAGTTTAGAAACATTCAATTTTATCATTCCTTCCTTGTAAGCTTTACTAAACATTAGTAAGTCTTCTAGTCTTGTTATTTGTTCAATTATTACACCTGTCATTTGTAATCACTCTCCTTTGGTAATTATTGTACCAAAAAAGAGTATACAGTAGTGATAAGAATTGGGGATTCTTATTTGCACACTATTGCGTACTCTTATTTAACCATTTATAGGC
>JBMNFC010000003.1:0-212490 GCA_050949105.1 Acholeplasmatales bacterium | reverse complement strand
GTTTAGGTGATCCAAAAATATTAGAAAATACTAATAACATTAAAGCGGGAATGAAAAAAACAAATATCAAATGAACTGTATGAAAAAGCCCATATTTATCATTTAAGAGGTGGGATTGATTATTCTAAATTAAGTTTAACTCATAAAACGATGATGAAATTACTTTATAAAAAAGCGAAAAGTTTACCTGATGAGAAAAGAAATGAAGAGACTAATACTTTCATAGAAACCTATAATGAAGTAGTTGATTTTGTTGATTTTAATAGTTTAGCTCCAATAATTGATTATATTTAGTTTTTTTAAAAAACAAAATTTATAATTTGATTTAACGCTTTTATAAAGCTGTAAAGTCTAATTTTAAAGAGTTTGATTATAAAAAATAATTAAACTTTTTTTATTTTGTTGTTGACAGGAATATATACTTCGTGATACGATGTATTACGTAAGAGGAGGTATATTGTGGATGTTCAATTAAAACGAGGCCTTTTAGAAGTGTGTGTGCTAGCGGTAATTAGAAATAAACCTTCATATGGTTATAAGATTATTAAAGATATGGAACCGTACGTGGAAATTTCTGAATCAACTTTATACACAATTTTAAAACGACTTGAAGAAGGAAATTTACTCACAGTTAAGACTGTTGAGCATAATTCAAGACTTCGCAAATATTATCATATTACAAATGAAGGCTTGGATCGTATTGAGGAATTTAAAGGCTATTGGCCTGATATGGTAGCGATGTATCGGTTAATTACTAGGGAGGAAATTACATTATGACCAAAAAAGAATTTATAAATGAACTTGAAAAAAAGATGAAAGGACTACCTAAAGAAGACATTAGAGATCGTCTACTATTCTATAATGAAATGATTGATGATTATGTTGAAGACGGACTAACAGAAGAAGAGGCAATCAGTAAGATTGGTAGTTCAGATGAAATTGTTTCTAAACTTATTAAAGAAACATCATTAACTAAAATAGTAAAAGAACATGTTAAACCAAAACGAAAATTAAAAGTTTGGGAAATAGCGTTAATCATTGTAACTTTTCCACTTTGGTTTCCAGTTTTAATCTTTTTGTTAGCTTTAATACTTGTTGGAGTTATCTTATTATGGTCAATGGTTATTATTGCATGGTCAGCATTTGGTTCTTTAGTAGGAGCTGTAATCTCAGGACTATTTAGCACATTAGAGCTTTTATCTAATGGTAATTTGGTTAATAGTCTTGGTGTTTTAGGGTTTACGCTTTTATTAGCTGGAGCTACGATATTCTTATTCTTTGGTGCCGTATGGGCAACAAAATATACAGCTGAATTAACTAAAAAGGTAATTCAAAAAATCAAACTAATTATTATTAATAGGGGGAAATAATAATGAAAAAAGGTTTAAAAATTTCAATCATTGTCGCATCAATATTATTAGTAGTAGGTCTAGGGTTATTTATAACTGTTATGGCAGTAAATGATTTTGATTTTTCACAAACTATTTCAATAAAATATGTTACTGAAACATATAGTGTTAATGAGGATTTTGAAAATATTAGAGTTGAAGTGGAAACTACAAAAGTTATTTTTGAAGCATCTGAAGATGAAAAGACTAAAGTTACTTGTAGCGAAACAAATAAACTAACATATGATGTAGGCATAAAAAATAATACATTAGTAATTAGTGCTGTTGATAATAGAAGATGGTTTAACACTTTTAGTTTCTTTAATTTTAGAAAAGAAGCCATGACAATTTACTTACCAAAAGATACATATAATTCACTTACAATTAAAAATCAAGTGGGAACGATTACCATTCCAAAGAATTTTACATTTGAAGAAGTTGATTTTGAAAATGGTACTGGTAGTGTTAATCTTTATGCAAAGGTAAATAACGATATTAAGATTGTAGTAGAAACTGGAGATATTAGATTAGAAAATATTACAGCTAATAATATTTCGCTTCAATCATCGACCGGGAAACATATTTTAACCAATGTCAGTGCTACTAACAATATCAACATTAAAGCTAATACTGGAAGTGTTATATTAACCAGTGTTAGAAGTAAAACATTAAGAGTAGTAGCTGATACAGGAACTGTTAAACTAAATGATGTTATTTCAACAGATTATTGGAATATTATTACTACTGTTGGAAGTGTAGTATTGACAAACAGTGATGCAGGAGAAATTTTCATTAAGACAACTACTGGAAGTGTTAAAGGATCATTACTTTCTTCTAAAATCTTTATGGCACGTTCTGATGTTGGAAAAATCACAGTTCCTAGAACTACAACCGGTGGTATTTGCGAAATTGAAACAGATACAGGAACAATAAATATAACAATATCTGAATAAAATAATACTTGAAAACGCCTTTATGGGGCGTTTTCTATCTTTAAAAACCAAACGATTCTTGAATAAATTTTAATGTCAATTTATAATTATATTATAAGGGGGAAGTTAAGATGTATGATATCACAATTTTAGGTGCTGGGCCCGGTGGTTATGT
Source organism: Acholeplasmatales bacterium (assembly GCA_050949105.1). GTDB lineage: Bacteria > Bacillota_I > Bacilli_A > Acholeplasmatales > UBA5453 > DUQU01. The sequence goes on along the minus strand of JBMNFC010000003.1, from coordinate 209,995 downwards.
TGCGGCAATAAAAGCTTCACAACTCGGTGCTAAGGTTGCGTTAATTGAAAAAGACTCGCTAGGCGGAGTCTGTTTAAATCATGGTTGTATTCCAACTAAAGCACTAATTAAATCAGCTAAAACATATGACACCTTGAAACATGCGAAAAATTATGGTGTTAGCTGCGAAAATATTTCCTTTAGTTTAGAAGATATTATTAAAAGAAAAGACGATATTGTAAAAAAAACTTAATGGAGGAATTGCTTATCTACTTAAGAAAAATAATGTTGATCTCTATAATGGTTACGGTAAAATCATTAATAAAAATGAAGTAGAAGTAAATAAGGAAATACTTAAAACTAAAAATATTATTATTGCTACTGGTTCAAGACCAATAATTCCCCCAATTCCTGGGGCAAAAGAATCAAAATATTTGGTAACTTCTAAAGAAATATTAAATTTAAAAGAACTACCTAATAGACTCACAATTATTGGGGGAGGAATTATTGGAATTGAGTTTGCGAATATCTTTAGTGCATTAGGAAGTGAAGTAACGATTATTGAAAGATTACCATCTATCTTAACTAGCATTGATGATGAAGTAGTTAAGTTTTATTTAAAAAATTTAAAGAAAAATGGTGTTACAATACTGACTAATTCTAATGTTACTTTAATTAAAGATAATTTAGTTACCTATGTTAAAGATGAAAAAGAAGAAACATTGGAAAGTGATGTTATCTTAATGGCTGTCGGTAGAAGAGCTAATGTTGAAGATTATAGGGACTTAGTAAAAGTTGAAAATGGTTATATTGTAACTGATGGTTATTTAAAAACTAATATTCCCAATATTTACGCGATTGGCGATATTAACGGGAAGTATATGCTCGCTCATGTTGCTTCACATGAAGGCATTATTGCGGTTGAACATATTTTAGGGAAAAATCCTAATCCTGTTGATTATAAAAAGGTGCCAACGTGTGTATACGGAATTAAAGAGATTGCGGGTATCGGTCTAACAGAATTAGAAATAATTAAACAAAATAAAGAGTATAAAGTATCAAAAGTTCCTATTGCTGCAATTGGAAAAGCGCTTGCAGATGGGGAAAATGAAGGATTCATTAAAATTATTACAGATAGTGATAAAAACATTTTAGGGGTCTGGATTTGTTCGTATCTAGCGACAGAATTAATTAGTACATTTAGTGTTGCGATTGCGAATAATTTAACGGCCAAAGAGATGATAAATGCGATAATTGCCCATCCTACTTTATCAGAATTATCATTTGAAGCTTTATTAGATGCGGTTAGTAAAGCGATACACATTTAAAAAGAAAAAACTTCCCTCTCTTGGGGAAGTTTTTTAATGAAAAGGTGAGTATAATTATTCTTTCTTTTGCTCAATGACAACGTGAGGATAAGAAATTTTAATATTGTGCTTATCAAATAGTAATTTAACTTGTCTATTGACAGCTCTTCGTGCGGCCCACTTATCAAGTTCCATTGTTTTAATGTAAATTCTAAAGACGACACCTTGTTCAGTAAATTTATCAACATTACCATAAGTAGGTACCTCAACAATTTGGGGAATTTCTTCTTTGATGTGTTCTAAATTATCTTTAATAATTTTTTCAACCTTTTCTAAGTTTTCATCGTGGCTTATTGGAATTTCGACAATTGTTAGAATGAGGTTATTGCTGGCATTAATTGTATTTCTAATATCACTATTATTGATAATTTTTATTTCGCCTAATAAAGATTCAACTTTTGTGGTTCTAATTCCGATTTCTAAAACTTTACCACGATAACCATCAACTTCAATAACATCGCCTACCGCGAATTGATGTTCAAAGATAATAAATAATCCTGATAACATATCCGCGATTAAACTTTGAGCACCAAATGAGATTGCGAGACCTAGGATACCAGCACTTGCGAGAAGTGCGCTAGTCTTAACTCCCCACGCAGATAAAACTAAGAAAATACTTAAAATCATTAGAGTGTATTTAAGAATGCTTGCGATAAGAAGAGCTAGAGTTTCCGCTCTTGATCCATCAATTGTAATAAGTTTCATAAATAAGAAAATAAGTTTATTTAAGCCCCATAAAAAGACAACTATTACAACCGACTCAATAATGTTCATATAATTGTTTTTAACAAAGGAAATCACATCAAAAAACTTACCAATAGTGTTTACTGATAACTCATATAGAACTGTTCCTTCCTTAAATACATATTGCCCAATAATACCGATAATTAGAAATATTGCCGCAAAACTCACTAAAATAATAAACCAAATTTTATCACTTAGTGATTTCTTTTGCCAAAAGTTTTTTTTACCAGGTACTTTAACCTCGTTTGTGTTTTTTGCTTTCATAATGTTTTCCTCCTGTTAAACTGACAAACTAGCCTTTCTCTCTCCTATTAATATATAATTATTGCTATCCGTTATATCATAGATAACGATTTTTGCTGTTGTAAATGAAGCTGTATATGGAATTTCAATAGTATTGGTGCCAGGTTGCATTGTCGCAAAATCAATTGTTCCTTCCATAGGAAGTGCTTCATCGAAAAAAATTGTGTATTTCAATGTTGGCTCATTGGTGAAGTTGTAGTTTGCATTCCATGTTAGATAGAAGTTATCACCATTTTCATAATATATAAATGATTCAAAGAATGTACTAATAACGTATGTGATCTCATCAATGATATATTCATTATAATCGACTATTGCAATTAAACTAACAGTTAATGGCATATCAACTGATAAGTCGTCGAATTGTAATTGTTGGCCTTCATAAGCCGTTTCCATATAATCATTACTGGAAATAACTCTAATTAGAAGTGGTTCTAATATCGGATTTGGAGAATTTGCTTTTGCAAATAAACTTAATCCATTATCTTCTAAATCTAAATAGCCAGTTGGTGTAATATATTCCTTCATACCACCAATTACATTACCGTCTAAGAAATACTCTAAAGTATTGATACCTTCTCCGCCGCCATCAATTTCTCCTTCAAATGTTGTTTGATACATTGAATTATTGATTGGGGAAGTGGTTGTAACTCCACCAACAGTATGTTTAAGTTCCATTTCACGTACTCTATCTTCTAAATGGAAATATCCATTAATATTGTAATAAATAATTCCACCATCAATACTGAAATCTACAAGTGCGAAATCATGTCTAGATGTTAAATTGCTAGAAGCGACTTCCGTATTGGCTTGCATAATATGAACTGTTGCGTATGGGAAGACTTGATCTTTAGTTAAATTATCAAATACTGCCGAATTTCCCTCTAACACAAATTCATTAATGTAAACATCATCATTATTCCACTTTAAAATTAAGAGATATACATCCATATTTGACATAGTATGTTCATAGGTTACCACAAGTTTATAGTCAAATGTATCAGGATTGTACATATAGTCAGCAGTAATAATTTGAATTTCCTCTTGACCCATTGGTTCATGGAATAAAATAGATTCACTTGAAAGAATATGTTCTACACCATCAAGAACATAAACGCATCTAAGTTCATAAGTATTACCTCTTACTAAGTTTTCAAAACCATGGCTTGTTCCTATATATCTTTCTACTAAATCATCATTAAAATAAAGCTCTAAATATATTTCCGGAGTATCACTCAAACTGCCACTTATAGAAACTTCCGCATGAATTTGGTAAGAATCAACAGTATAATAAATCCACGCATCTGGTAGTTTATAGAAATCTACACTTCCTATTAATTGATTATTATAAAAAACATTAATAGTATAATCGCCTTCATAAAAGACGTTAAATGAACCAGTAAATTCAGTAGTAGTTTTCTCTTCTAAGTAAAGGTCACCTTTCATTAACTCAACTCTAAACTCATTAGTTGGAAGTTCAACAGGATTAACAATTGAAAACGAGTAATAAACCATATCCTCAACAATTTCAACCGTAACATCCGCCTCTAAGACAATATTAGAATAAAAGTGTTCTTTTGTACAAATAGTGTATTCTTGATCTCCCACTATTATAACCCTAACTTCATATGTTGATTCAGAAACTAAATTAGTGAAAATTGCCTCTCTACCTTCCACCCTTTCTATTAAAACATTATCTAGATAAAGGTCAAGATATACTCTAACACCCTCCCAAATAGAGTTATCATGAAGAAATGCAGTTAAAGAGGTCGCATCACTAGTTGTAAACAACTTGTAAGGACTTATCGGCGGAGCATGGAAGTAACTTACGCTCTTTATTAAATCGTTATTGACATAAATATTAACATTATAAGGTCCATGAAGTGGTAATATTATAGAATCACTAAACTCATTTGAACTATAATATTGAATACGGTCATTAGTAGAAATAAGATGGTCAAAAACAATTTTAACACCGTCATTACCAATATAAACACTATTTGAAATTGAAACATAATATGATAAATAATCTCCATCAGGAGTTAAAGTCACATCTACTGGAATAACTTGTGCTTCAATATAATTATTTCCAATATAATACTCTTTTCCCTTCCAAACTAAAATTAAATCTAAACGGTATCTTGTGGTTTTGTTGTACGTAAAACTGAAATTTAAAGATTCATCAAGCGTTATTTTAGTTACATTTGATGTTTCAAGATTAGTGACATTTAAATAAATAGTATAATCATTTATGTTATATTCAGTTACATTGTCCGGACTACTAAATAACGTAATATCTCCATAACAAGTAAATAAACCAAATTCATAATTTATTTCTCCACGTGGGACTTTATAGAAATATTGTTCATGTAAAGTAGTCTTTTTCTGATTAATAAATCCATAAATTTTAAATAGATAAATTCCTTGAGGGATATCATCTTCAAAGAAAACTTCTCCCCAAGAATCATCAGGTATATCTGTTTGGTGTGTATTTTCGAAAACAACATTACCATCTTTACTTATTTCAACAAAAACTTTATCACCTAATCTGTTATAAAAATCTTCAATATGGAAATAATAATACATCATCATTCCATAACACTCCATAGAAGCACTAATATAAGGAGCATTAGTAGTTTTTATTGTTTTTTCAAAGATTGCTTCTTTATTAGCCCAAACTCTTAGTGTATAGTCTCGATTTAAAGAAATTTCAGTTATAGTTAAACTAACACCATTAAAAAACACATGTTCTTCAAAGTAAACAGTTTCTAAGTCTTTCAAGACTTGAATAGCGACCTTACCATTAGGAATAGAGTTTCCATTCACAACCTCAAAATAAATTTCTAAGTTATTACCAATTTGCTCAAACATACTTAAAGAGATAGAAGGTTTATCTTTAATTGTTATTTTCTTTTCTGCAAAAACTTGTGTACCTAAACCAACATCACCTTCAACAGTTAGTTTATAAGTTCTATGTAATATCACTTCAAACTTATCACTTTGATAGCCAATAATGCCTTCTTTTTCATAGCGTTCATTGTTGGCAGTTAAAACAATACTAAGTGAGTTTTCGACTAGCTTAGTATCGGTATCATCAATATTAATTTCATAATTAAGCGCACCATCTTCATAAAAAACATTTAAAAATTCAACTTTAGGTGATTTAAAAACTTGGGTTGTTACTACAACCGCAACAGTCGCAATTGTCACAAAAAGAATTTTCGGAAGAATCTGGAAAACTCTTTTAAAAAACTCTTTTTCTTGAAATTTTTTTGTGTTTTTATTCATATTTGTCACTTTCTTACATTTATTCTACAATAAATGAAGCATTAAAGTAAAGCAAAAATAAGTTATTTCCCTAAAATCACTTTAAAACGATTAAAAAAACAATTTTTAAGTGATATAATGATTAGGAGGTGAAAGTCTTGCAAGAAGAAAAAGTGCGTTTTAAAGATGCGAGCATTTATTATAAATTATATGAAAACGAAGGAAAAGACACAGTTTTGTTTTTACACCCTTATGCATCAAGTGGAACATTATTTGACAGTCAAATAACGTTTTTTAAACGTGAATATCAGCTTTTAGTAATTGACTTACCCGGTCATGGGTTATCTTCAATTTCTAAAAATGTTTCTTTTGCGGATGGCCCTGAAATTATTAAAGTTTTACTTGATGAATTAAACATTAATAGTTGTCATATTGTCTCAGTTAGTGAAGGAGCAATTATTGCACAAGGATTTGCGCACATATTCCCAGATAAAATCAAAACCTTAACGGTCGTAAGTGGACTTTCAATTTATCATAATTCTAGCAGAGTTTTAAAAAATGAATTAAGATGGACTAGATTTAAAAACTTCTTTAAATGGATCTTTTCATTTAAGAGCTATAAAAAGTATTATTTAGGTAAAAGTGCGTTTTCTTCTCAAGCAAGAGAAAAGTTTGAAAAAACAATGGTAGGATTTAAGAGAAGTTCAGTTTTTGCGTATAGAAGATTTGGAAGGTTTTATAAATTAGGTGAACAAACAGCCTTTTATCCTTCCTATGTTGTTTGTGGAACATATGATTTAGAAGTAATTAAAGATAGCACAATGCAATATGAACAAAAAGTGCCTTTGACTACAATTGAAGGTTATGATAATGCATCGCAAGTTGTTTTTTTAGATAATCCAAGACAATTTAATGAACATTTATCAATATTTTTAAAAAGTGTAGAAAGTGAATAATTAAAATGGAAAATAACATTAATAATAATAAAGTAGAAGTAGAAAAAACGAAATTTAAAATATTTTTAGATTTTTTAGTTGTGTCATTCAATGGAATGGCAATTGGTTTATTTTCAACCTTAATAATTGGAGTTATTATTGAACAAATTGGTGTAGGAATAAGCTATATTCCATACATGGAAACACTGAGTGAATATATTGTTAAAGCCGCAGTCGTGTTAAAAAGTGCTATGGGAATTGGTATCGGAATTGGCATGGCGTATGCTTTAAAACAAGAAGGCTTAAAACTAGTTGTAATAGGTTTAGCTGGTGGAATCGCAAGCAGTTTTGCATACCTTGGAACCAATATCTTTGGTGGTAAAGCTTTAAATGATCCATTAACTGTTTATTTGGTAGTAGTGGGAGTATATTTATTTTTTAAATTTATCTTTAATAAAAAGACTCCGGTAGATATTATTTTAATACCATTATTTGGAAGTGTAGTGGCATTAATCTTAACATTTATTTTAGGATTTCCAATTAAATCAATTACGACGCAATTAGGTGTATTAATTGATATAGTTTCTAAATCAAATATTGGCCTATTCTTTGTAGGAATGATTGTTTCTGTATTAATGGGAATGGCATTAACAGCTCCAATTAGTAGTGCCGCCATCGCAATCGCGATAAACTTAGAAGGTTTAGCTGGTGGGGCAGCAGTAGTAGGATGTTGTGTACAAATGTTAGGCTTTGCGGTAATGAGTAGAAAAGACAATAAGATTGGAACCATTATTGGAGTTGCGATAGGGACATCAATGTTACAGTTTAAAAACATTATTAAAAAACCAATTATTTGGTTGCCAACAATTATTGTTTCTGCCGTATTAGGACCATTATCTACTCTTTTATTTAAAATGGAAACGAACGCTATTGGTGCGGGAATGGGAACAAGTGGACTTGTTGGTCAGATTGGTACATTCGCGGTAATGGGTTATAATATGAAGGCCTTTTTAATCGTATTAGTTTTACAAATTATCTTACCGATAGTTTTAGTTTATATACTAGATTTAATATTTAGAAAGAAAGGTTTAATTGTTCCTGGAGATTTAACGATTTAATCTTTTTTTGGAGAAATACTCAAGAGGCTGAAGAGGCACGCTTGGAAAGCGTGTAGAGCTGAAAGGCTGCGAGGGTTCAAATCCCTCTTTCTCCGCCACGAATTTAAGGGGTTTAAAAAGTTATGGCATTAGAAAATAAAATTTTCACCAAAGTTCATACTTTCACAGAAAACGAGATATTGTATCATCGTGAGTCTTTTGGTTGGGATCTTGTGAGTGGAACGGATGAGAAGATGTTTTTTAAAAGAGAAACAACCATAAGAGACTATAGAACCCTTACTAAACTAGAAAGCGATTATGAAAATACATTATCGCTTTATATAAAATATGATAAAAAGTTTAAGATTAATTTTAAGTTGTTGTTAGTAGTATTAATTTTAACACTTGGAATAGGTGCGTTAATCTATTTAATAGTTTTAATGATTGTAAATATTGTTTATAAATCACAGGCTAAAAAACACTTAAAGAAAATTAAAGATATTGTAGCGGAAGCAAGAAAATTACGATATTTTAAAGAAGCATCAGGAATGCTTGAACATTATTAAAAGGAGAGATGAAAATGAAATGTGTTAGTTGTGGATTTGAATATACCTATGAAGAAGATGGTATGCAAGTTTGTGCAGCATGTCAATATAGATGGAATCCTAAAGAATTAAAAAAGAATAACGAAAAAGTATATACTGATGCCTATGGCACACCACTTGAAGATGGTGATACAGTAATAGTTATTAAAGATTTAAAAGTTAAAGGATCTAGTAGCGTTGTCAAACAAGGTACAAAGGTAACTAATATTAAATTAGTTGATAGTGACCATGATATTGATTGTAGGATTCCTGGAATTGGCGCAATGAGTTTAAAAACTGAATTTGTTAAGAAAGCATAAAAAAACGCACAAACTTGTGCGCTTTTTTTTAGTTATGATAATAAAAATTAAATGATTTTATTTCTTAAATAATTTATAGTATTTATCAACAATTTTTTCCATTTTAGGAAGTATTTTTTTCATGTCTTGGACTAATTTCATTTGTGTGCGGGAACGGTTCAAATTTTGTTTAGGATAATAAATTTTAAAATAATTATCTCCATCAAGATAGTCTGTTAAAAAGCGCATTCCACATTCATAAGTCATTAATATTGAACCGAAAGCTAAGTGGTCTATTTCAATTTTTGTTAGTATGTTTGCGGTCTTACTTAAAAATCCTTTAGTATATGCCTCAAATAGTTCAATATCAAAGTTTACTTTACTTAAATCAGGTTCATCTTCTTTAGAATGATTAGCACCAAAACGAATAGAATCACCAAAATCATAGACAATTGAACCTGGCATAATGGTATCAAAATCAACAATAGCGACACTTTTATTTGTTTCAAAATTAATTAGCAAATTATTTAATTTTGTGTCGTTGTGAGTAACTTTAATAGGCATCTTTTTTGCTTCTATCAAATCAACAATAACATTGGCATAATGTTTATGTGACAAGTAAAAATCAATATCATTTTTAACACTAGCGGCACGGTTATGTTTATCAGCTTTTACGGTTTCTAAAAAAGTTTCAAGGCGCACCTTTGTATTATGAAAATTAGGAATTGTTTCATAAAGTTTACTTGCATCAAAGGCATTTAACATTTGTTGAAAAGTACCAAAACCAACTCCGCATTCATAAAATTGTTCAACATTTTCAATTGTTTCATAACCGACACCTTCATTAATGAAATCATACATTCTATAATATTCATCATTATATTGCAAATAATTTTTTCCAGAAGTTGTTTTAATTATTTCTAGAGGAATAAAAGATTGATCTAGATAGTTTTTCATAAATTCAGTAGTATAAGCAATATTACTCATTAATTTTTCAACATCTTTAAAGACGTGATGATTAATTTTTTGAAGAATATATTCTTTTGAAGTTGTGATAACTTTAAATGTTCGATTAATATGACCATCTCCATGAGGAGAGATAGATATAAGTTTACCAGATATATTAAAATGTTTTATAATATTTTCCAATTTGTTCCTGCCTCCTACAACACCCCTATTATAAACTAATAAGTTGATAAAAACAATTAAATTAAATTTACATTAATTTGAAAAGTTAAAAGGTTAGAAAAATTCATCTTATTAATAACATAGATATTATTTATTAAATAAAAGGTTATTCCTTGAAACTCCAAAATTCATCAACTTAATTTTAACCACCGCTATTATTATAACAAATTATCTTAATATTTCTACAATCTTTGTGTTGGTAAAAATGTAAGCGATTTATGTCAAAAACTTGTTAAGAATGTCAAGAAGGAATAAATCGCGACAGTTAGGGGAAAAGTTATTTATTTGGGCTTAAAAGTGAAAATTTCGCCTAAAAATCGCTCTTTTAAAAGGTTAATTGATAAGTTAAAATGTAAATTGTAGGTAAAATTGATGGAGGTATTTATGACTGATGTAATGATGTATGTAAATGCGGTATTAATGATGTTAGGTGGTGTTGGTGCTTTATTAATCGGGATGGCAATGTTATCTAATAATATGAGAAAGGTTGCCAGCACCAAGTTAGAAGAACTGTTTAATAAAACAACCAACAATAGATATATGGGGTTTGGAATCGGTTTAGGAACAACAGCGATTATTCAATCATCAAGTGTTACTACAGTAATGGTAGTAGGGCTTGTTAATGCGGGGGTTTTGACTCTGTTCCAAGCGACAACGATTATTATGGGAGCCAATGTTGGGACCACTGTTACTGCTCAACTAGCTTCTTTAGCAGCATTAAAAAACTCAGGATTTGACTTCGTTATTGTTGCGATGCTTTTCGCTTTTGTAGGTTCGTTTATGACGATGCTTGCTAAAAAAGAAAGAGTTAAAGTAATGGGTAATGTTTTATCTGGTTTAGGACTTGTTTTTGTGGCATTATATTTACTTGGTGTAGCAATGGAAAGTATAAAAGGATTAGGTCATGTTGAGGAACTGTTAACATCGCTTTCTAATCCGTTTGTTTTATTGTTAATTGGAACAATTATTACCGCAATTTTCCAAAGTAGTAGTGCAATTACTGCGATAATTATCTCTATGTCTATTGCGGGCATTGCGATTGGTAATGGTGGAAATGATGCTTTATATGTAATTTTAGGAACTAACATTGGTACTACTGTTACTGCAGCGCTGTCAGCTATTGGCACTAATACTAATGCAAGAAGGACAGCCTTAATTCATTTGTTATTTAATGTCTTTGGAAGTGTAATATTTTTTATAATATTGCTAATATTCCCTGGATTTAAAGAAAACTTCTTGGGATCATTATTTAGAACAGAGGCGAATCAAATTGCGATGTTCCATACAATATTTAATTTAAGTTGTTCAATATTATTCTTACCATTTGCAGAAGTGTTTGTTAGTATTAGTAAGAAACTTATTCCAGATAAAGAACAAAAAAATAGACAAGTTGTTGTTTTAGATGAAAGATTATTAAAAACTCCCTCAATTGCGGTTAAACAACTTAAAAAGGAAACAGTTATTATGGCTGAAAATGCAATGTCTGGTCTAAGAGATAGTTTTAATGCTTTTGTAAAAAAAGATGTTACGATCAAGGAAACAATTCAAGCCCAAATTAGAAATACAAATAGGATTAATAAACAAATCACAGCTTATTTAGTTAAATTATCTGGTGAAAATTTAAATTATCAAGATAAAGTTGAAGTATCAGCGTTATATCATGTTATTAACGATTTAGAAAGAATAGGTGACTTAGCCGATAACTTAACAAAATATACAGATGCTTTAGTATATGAAAAACTTCATTTTACAGATACTGCTATCGAAGATTTAAAAGAAATGTTTGGTGTTATTGAAGAGCTCTTTGTAGTATCATTAGAAGTGTTTACTAATCCAACTCAAGAAAAGATTGATTTAGTCGATGTTTTGGAACAAAAAGTTGATGATTTAAGAAAATCAATAGTGGATTCTCATATTGTCAGGTTGGAAGAGGGTATTTGTTCACCTGATTCAAGTCCTGTTTTAATTAATTTAGTTTCAAACTTAGAGCGTGCAGCTGATCATATGCAATTTATTGCTCATTCAAAATATTAATTTAAGTAAATTATGTTAAAGATGAAAGAAACGGTATTAAAATAGCCGTTTCTTTTTTCGATTGCTTGATATTTTAAGATGTTTACTATAAAATAATAAAAGAAAATTAGTTTTAATAATTCACTTATTAAAAACATCAGATTAGGAGAATGCATGGTTAAAGCGTTTTTAGAAAAATTATTAGAAAGTTTAAAATCGGTACTTCCAGTAACTGTAGTAATTATAATTGTTGGTTTATTTTTAAAATTCAGTTTAGAAACTTATTTGATGTTTTTACTTGGAGCGGCTTTGTTGGTGTTAGGTTTAGCACTATTTCAATTAGGAGCATTTGAATCAACAAGTGTAATTGCTGAAGATATTGGAAAATATGTTGTTAAAAGAAGGAGCTTAGTTATTTTTATTACAGTTTCATTTATGTTAGGTTTCTTCATTATCGTTGCGGAGCCAAGTGTTAGAGTTCTTGCAAGTCAACTTAAGGATGCAATAAATCCAGAAATAATTATGATTTTAACGGTAGCTATTGGGGTTGGCCTTTTAATGACTGTTGGATTGGTGAGAATATTATTCAAAGTTTCTTTTAGAACGATAATGATAATTCTTTATAGTATAGTTTTTCTATTATCAATTGTTTTAAGCCAAGTTAATCCTTTCTTTGTATCTGTCGCTTTTGATTCAGGTGGTTTTGCAACAGGGCCTTTAAGCGTACCATTTATTATGAGTCTAGCATATGGGATAAGCCGTGCTAGAGGGGATAAGTCTAGCGATCAAGATTCATTTGGACTTGTTGGAATTACTGTTGTCGGGCCGATTTTAGCAGTATTAGTTTTAGGTTTAATTTATAAAGTAGATCCTGCTACAATTGTTAAAGATCCAACAATATTAAATTTAGGAGATTATTTATTACAATATACAAAAGATATGGCAATTGCGATATTACCATTTATAGTATTTTTTGTAATATTTCAATTTCTTGATTTTAAATATCCAAAGAAGAAAGTTATTAAAGTTTTAATTGCCTTTGTGTACACATATATAGGACTAGTGTTATTCTTAGCGGGCGCAAATGCCTCATTTGCGAGTGTTGCCCATTTAATTGGTGGAAAGATTGCTGAATTAGGAATTAGTATTCTTTTGATAGTTATTGGTGCAATATTTGGATTATTAGTTGCAGCACCAGAACCCAGTGTTGTTGCGGTAAATAAGCAGGTTGAAGAAGTTACTGCTGGAGCAGTTTCCAAAAAAGTTATGTTAGCAGCGATTAGTATTGGAGTTGCGGTTGCACTAGTGTTATCAATGGTGAAAGTATTGATAGGAATAAGTATTTTGTATTTCGTTATTCCAGGGTATGTAATTGCAATTGTATTAATGTTTGTAACACCTAAATTATTTAGCTCAATTGCTTTTGATGCTGGTAGTGCAACAAGCGGAGCTTTAACGACAGCGTTTTTAATGCCGTTTGCAATTGGAGCAGCTGAAGTTTTATATCCAACACATTATGAAGCTTTAATGCATTCATATGGATTAGTTGTTTTAGTTTCAATGGCACCGGTATTAAGTATTCAAATACTAGGAATGATTCATGCAATTAAACAAAGAAGAGTCGAAACAATCGAAGGTATCGACGATATTATGGACTTTTAGAGGTGTAATATGGAAAAAGAATTAATTATTTATACTTGCTTAACAGGATTTGCTTATGATGCAATGGAGGAAGCAAGAAAAGCTGGTGCAAGAGGAGGAACAATCTTGCATGGCAGAAGTTCAATTAAAGAAGATAAGAAAAGCATTTTAGGGCTTCGTTTATCAGCAGAAAAAGATTGTTTATTAATCGTTTCTCTTGCGGAAGACAAACATAAGATTATGAATGCGATTAATGCAAAATATGGTTTAAAGAGCGAAGCAAGAGGCTTACTTTTTTCGATGAAAGTAGATGATACTTTAGGAATAAGATTCCATCCTGATATAAAAGATATTAAAGAGGTTGTCGTCTAGTGAAAGAACTTACGAAGAAGTTTTCTTTAAATTTAATTAGATTTATACCTTTTACTTTAATGGTGAGTATTTTAGGTTTATTACTTCTACCTAAAAATATGCTCAGTGAGTTTTTTATAGCATTAATACTTGTCTTTTTGGGTGTCTTTTTAATTGATTTAGGCTCTAAATCAGCAATTTCAAGAATAGCTTCTGATACTTCAAAGGTAGTTCTTAAAAAAAGAAAAATTGTTTTTTACATTTTTATGGCTTTTATCTTAGGTGTAATTGTCGCGATAGCGGAACCTAATACTTGGATTATGAGTCATTATTTGAATGGATTTATTACTGAATGGATATTCATTTTATCGGTTGCGATTGGAATAGGAATAATGTTAATTATCGCAATGTTAAGAATTTTATTTAAAGCATCAATAAAATCAGTCTTTATTATTCTTTATTTAGCAACCCTAACAATTGCGGCAATCACATCAATAAGAAATCCAATGATGACTTTACTTGCATTTGATTCTGGTGGAGTTATTCCTGGATTAGTATTAATTCCCGCTTTAATTGGTTTTGGTGTAGGAATTTCTAACTTAAGAAGCGATAAAGAGGCATCAAGTAATGCCTTTGGAATAGTAGGAATTGTTTCTTTAGGTCCTATTTTGACACTTTTAATAATTGGATTATTTTATGAGGTGGAAAACATCGGTTTAACACCATATTCATTATTTGAATATTTCCTATATTATTTATTATTAATGGCAATTTTGCTTATTCCAATATTGCTTATTCACATAGTTTTTAACTATAAAAGATTAAAGACTGAAAAAGTTTATTTTGTTAAAAAGACAATTGCTTATTTATATACTTATTTTGGAATTGTTTTAATCTTAACAGGAATTAATGGTGGGTTAATTGATGTTGCACGTTATTTAGGAGAAAACTTTGATAAAAACTATTTAATTATCTTTATGATTGGTCTGGGAGTTTCTGTTATTTTAATTGAACCGTCAATTAGAATTTTATTTAATCATATTTTAGAAGAAACTGTAGGTTCAATTAATATAAAATTTTTATATATGTCATTTATTTTATCAATGGTTTTAGCATTAGTAGTTATTTCCATAAGAATTATGTTCAGTATTTCCTTATGGTGGATAATAATTCCAGGGTACTTAATCGCAATCATTTTATCATTATTTTTAAAAGATATTTTTCTACAAATTTCCTTTGACGCGGCGGGATCAATAAGTGGTTTTTTAACAATTGGCTTTATTTTACCGTTTTTGATGGGGTCATCTAATCTAAATGATGCGTTAGGAAATATTATGATTATTCAATTAATGCCTTTAATCGTGATTATGTCACTTGCGTTAATTATGAAAAAAGAAATATATTCAACACCTAAAAAAGGTCGAGATGATATTATAAATATATAGGAGGTTTCTATGAAATTACTAATCACAATAACTGAAAGAGGAAAAGGTGAGGATGTCACAGACTTAATCTCTAAATACAAAATTGATTACAATATTATACTTTTGGGACAAGGAACCGCAACATCTTCAATGTTAGATTATTTTTCATTATCAAATACTGATAAAGATGTTGTTTTATCTTTAATTGATGATGCCGATGAAGATGTTATTTTAAATGACTTAGAGAGTGTTTTTGAGTTTTCTAAAAAACACTTAGGAATGGCTTTTACTGTTGCTTTAACATCAATGAATAGGTTAGCTTATAAAAAACTTATGGAGGAAGGTGTATTACATGACAAATAAATATTTAATTACTTATATATGTAATAGTGGCTTCGCTTCAAGAGCGATGGATGAAGCTAGAAAAGCTGGTGCTAGAGGGGGAACTATTTTGCATGGGAAAAGCTCTTTAGACGCATCAAATCAGACATTTTTTGGGATCACAATTAATCCAGAAAAGGATGTGCTATTAATTATCGCAAATGAAGATCAAAAACAAGGTATCTTAAATGCGATTAATGAAACTTACGGTGTCAAAACTGAAGCTAGAGGCATATTATTTACTTTAGTTGTTGATAAGACGGTAGGAATTAATTTAGAAAGGAAATTTGGTGAAGAAAATGATTAAGAATCATAAAAGAAAAGATAAAAGTAGGTATGAAATAATTACCAATCGTATTATTGGAGCAACTCCATTAATTTGTACATTCATTTATTTATTCATCGGTTTTGAATATAATCTATGGCATCCATGTTGGGTAATATTCCTTGCGATTCCAATTGTGCCATCGATTTTAAGATTCAAAAGTCTTAAAGGGATGTTCCCTATTGTTATTGCCGTTGCGTATTTTTTGCTGGGAATTTTCTTAAATAAGTGGCATCCAGGTTGGATTATCTTTTTATTAATACCAATATTTTATATTTTGTTTCCTGAAGTAGAATGTTCAAAAAAAGACGACGATGACGATGATAACGATGATGAAGTTGTAATTATCAAAGGTTATTAAATTAGTATGTTATTTTATGGTATAAATAGCAATTTTAAATGATTATGATATAATCAATTGTAAATAAAAATAAAAAGGAGAGAAATATTTTATGAAAGACAATGGAAAATTTATGAGTATGCTTGCTTACATCGTTTTAGTTATTATCGCGATTGTTTGGGCAATATTATTCACTGTAGCTGTACTTGAAGCGCTTAAAGTAGATATTAAAGTAGAATTAGGCTGGTTACAATTTGTATCAAATATCTTAACTACTTTATTAGTGATTTGGGCTGCTTGGCAATATACAAGAGATAAAACAAAACCATGGAAAATTATCTTTGCGATTGGTGCAGTTCTTGCAGTATTAGGTGTTTTCGGAGTAAACTTAATTCCAGTATTTGACAAATAATACTAATAAGACAAAAAAAACTTCAGTCAAATTGAAGTTTTTTTATGCCATAACAACATTCATTTTCAAGCAACGATATGTTATTTTCAAACTTTTTTAAAAAGTTATTTCATTTTTTCTTTTTTTAATAAACAACTCTTAACAATTTTTAAAATAAAAAACGTTTCATATTTTACATAAAAAATAACGTATATTTGTTTAATTTTGTTTTTATTATTGCTAAAATATGCATATTTTAATAGTGTTTATTTTAAAAAACGCATAAAAAAATAGTTTATATTTTAAGATTAGATATAAAAATAAGCCCTTATAAAAGAGTTTAGTAATAAAAATAAAAGACACTTAATCGCATAAGTGTCTTGTTTATATTATTTTTTAATCTTTTTTATTATGAAAATTTTAACTTCACCTGGACCCATTAAAAAGTAAGGGTTAGAAAATTCATCAAATTCAGTAATTGTTCTTGTGCCACTTTCATGCATTCCATAAAGTAAGAAACCTTTATTTTCTAGTGGAAATTCATTTCTAATATTGAAGAGATTTATTTTCACATATTGGGCGTATTCATACATTGGATTACCAATAATGAAGAGAATTTCATTTCTCGCTTCATAGGCAAAGCCAATCATATGATTACCTTCAATAAAATCAACACGACGATATTTTTTATTATTACTAATTGCGTATAGATATTTTTTTCTAATTGGCGCAACCTTCTTTAAATTATCTTTGATATCGTGACTCATATGATTTAAGTAATGGAAGGCAAATTTATCAAATAATGCCAATTTAGCGTAATATGGATCATACTCTGGTAACATGTATAGTTCATTTTCTCTTGGTTCAATTCCTAAATTCATTGGTTGAGTTTCATAAACTTCTTGACCAGAGTTAATAAACGGAACTGTATTTGGCACAAACATATTCATTACTGTTAAGAATTTTGATAATGTTTGTCCGCCATCTCTTGCGGCAAGGCGCGGTGTATCGTGTGTTTCTCCACATGCGAATTGTTTAAGTGGATATTTTGTAGATTCTAGCATAAACTCACGAAGACCACCGTACTTTAAGTCATATTCTAGCGCAAATCCATTTCCAATAATCATATTATAACCAAGCTTTTTCGCTTGTTTTGCATCATTTGGATTTAACATTTCTGCGATAAATGAGAAATCATTATCAACTTCTAAAGCTTTATTAATAATCATATCGATAAGTTCTCTAGGTAATGCGTGTCCCATATCAATTCTCGCGCCGTCAATTCCAAATTCCTTTTGATAATAAGGAATTACATCGCTTAATGTTTCCCAAAGTGGCATGTTAGGAAGTTTTCCATGATACATATTTGACTTAATTGTATCAAATAAAATATAAGGAGGAGTATTTGGGTTATCTAAATATTTAATAGTTTCTTTTGGATGATCTAAATACATTCTGAAGAATGTTACATCAGTCCAAGGCGGTTGAATATCATTGATGTGGTCACTAAATGCTGGTGCGATAGTTAAGCCAAAATATTTATCAACTAAATCTAAAATATTTGGATTACCTTTTTTATATTCACTAACAACTTTTTCCCATTTCTTTGGATTTTGAGTTTTTGGATCAAACTGGAATAATTTAATATGTTTTTTAACATTTTCATCATTATAAACAGTTTTCATATACTTAGGATCTGGACTAACTGTTTTTTCATAAATTTCAGTAACTTGAGGCGGGTTATAAACAGCTAAATCTTTTGTCTTGATCCAGTAAAACCATTCAGGATTATCAATGATAAGTTCACTTTCAGTTGCGTTAGTGCGAGGAATAATGTCAATCATTACTCTAATGTCTAACGTATGACAAGCCTCAACCAAAACTTGGAACTGTTCTTCTAAAGTCATATCCTTTTCTACCATTGGATCACCTAAATTAGGATCTAGTTTAAAGAAGTTAGAAACACTGTATGGACTACCTAATTCCCCCTTTTTATTTTTAAGAGAGAATTTAGATATTGGGAGTAGATAAAGTGTATCAACACCCATTTCCTTTAAAAGCGGAAGAAGCATTAACGTTTTAATAAAAGTACCTGTTTCCTTTAAGTTATACATATTGTTTAAGTCAAGTGTGCCATTTCTGTCATGATCCCAACTAGAACTTGTACGAATATGCATTGAATAAACGACACTTTTGTTAACCCAATTTCCTTTTGTTGATTTAATGCCCTTAAGTTGTGATAAACTTTTGTTTTTTAATGGTTCATATTTGTTAAGTAAAACATTATCAATTAAAGAAACTAAAAAATCATATGGATTTACTAATTCCTCACCATTTCTAAGTTTAGTGCTTTCATAACCAAACAAATTAAACAGACCTGGAATTGCGTAGTTTATTGGATATTTAGGTTTGTTTTTTACAAGGATTTCTCTTAATTTCAAAATATTCATAACTTGTTTCACCTCTAAAATATGATATATATTTCAATTATACACTACATAATATGAAATGATTAAGGTGGTAACGGTTACAGCATTTTACATAAAAAAAAGATGGAAAAATCCATCTATTTTTCAATTAAACTCTTACCTGTCATTATGGTAGGTTTTTCAAGTCCTAATAACTCTAACATTGTTGGGGCGATATCACATAATGCACCACCATCTTTAATTTTAATGCCTTTTTTAGTAATAATAATTGGTACTATATTGTTAGTATGGGCAGTATGAGGGTTACCATTTTCATCACGCATCTTTTCTGCATTACCATGGTCTGCAACAATTATCGCGACTCCGCCTAAAGCATCAATTTCTTTTAGTACTTTACCTAAACATTCATCAACTACTTCAACAGCTTTAGTTGCGGCAGGAATAGAACCGGTATGGCCTACCATATCAGGATTTGCATAATTTAAAATCATTGTGTTAAAAGACTTAGTTCTTAACGCTTTAATGACTTCCTCGGTTAATTCATAAGCACTCATCTCAGGTTTCAAATCATAAGTCGCTACTTTAGGTGATGGAACTAAAATTCTTGTTGAACCTTTTAATTCAATATCGGCACCACCATCAAAGAAGAAGGTAACGTGAGCATATTTTTCTGTTTCGGCAGCTCTTAATTGAGTTAAATTGTTCTTAGCGATAACTTCGCCATATAAATCTTTTAAATCTTGGAGGCCAAAAGCAATTTCACTTTTAACAGTTTCAGCATAATGCATCATTGAGACATAAAAGATTCCTTTTGGCATCTTCGAACCATCAAATTTTGCTTTACCTTCGCTGTAGTAATGAGGAACTTCAGCTAAGTTAGTAAACGCAGTTGAAATTCTAATCGCTCTATCAGGACGGAAGTTCGCAAATATTATTGCGTCATTATCCTTAATTAATCCTTTTTCATCAACTAAGAAAGGAATCATAAACTCATCAGTAACACCAGCATCATAACTAGCTTTTATACCAGATTCAAAGTTAGGGTATTTTTTACCAGTTCCTAAAGTTAAATTATCAATCGCTTTTTGTAATCTATCCCAGTTATTATCACGATCCATTGCATAGTATCTACCACTAACAGTCGCGACTTTTAAACCACTTTTCGCAATATCTTTTACAAAGCCTAAACCACTTGTTGGAGGGGTATCCCTGCCATCTAAGAACGCATGATAATAAGTTTTATCCTTAAGTCCATGTTTTTTTGCGAGTTCATATAACGCTACAATGTGTTCACTACTAGAGTGAACTCCACCAGTTCCTGCTAATCCGAAAATATGAAGTTTAGAGTTATGTTTTTTTACATATTTAATTGCGTTTAAAAATGCTTTATTTTCAAAAAAAGAACCATCTTTAATTGCTTGGTTTATTCTTGATAAACTTTGCCAAACAACTCTTCCCGCACCCAAGTTTAGGTGTCCTACTTCACTATTTCCCATTTGACCTTCTGGTAATCCAACATAAGTTCCACTCGCATTTAAAGTATTATGTGGATAAGTTTTTAATAAATAATCCATTGTTGGTTTTTTCGCTAATTCAACACTATTAAAATCACTTTTAGGTGCTAACCCTTGACCATCAAGAACTATTAATCCTACAAATTTCATAATTGTCACAACCTTTCCCATTTATTATAATACAACTTCGTTAAGTTATGTCAAGGAAAAGGTTTTCAATTGTCATTTAATTATAAAGGTGTTATAATCTCGTAAGGTGATTTAGATGAGAAACAAACTAAAAAAACAAAAATTAATTGCGGAAATATTATTAGTATTAGGAATAGTTTCCACCGTAACCTTCACAGTCCTATTTATTAAAGAACCACTATTTTATTTTGGAATTATTGTGGGATTAATTTTAATAGTGTTTGGTAATGGAATCTTTAAAAAACTTAGAGAAACAATTGATGAAGATTTAGTTCCAGATGTCTATGAAGCTAATTTAGGTAAGTATATTCATAGGCCATTAGAAGGATTTAATTCAGGCGATATTTATGCGACTAACCTTTTTGCTCCTCAAGATAGATTTTTCTCTCATGATTTAGTGAGTGGTGAGATTTATGGGTTTAAATATAAACTCAGTGAAGTAGAATTTCTAGATGCGAAAAGAGAACTAAAAAACTTTGTTTTAAGTGATGTTTTATTTCAAGGTTTATTTGTAGAAGTAAATGTTGAATCGAAAATAAAGGGGAGCGTTTATATCGTTCCTAAAGAAACTACACTTCATAAATATTTAGAAAAAGAATATTTAATCGCTTTTGAGGGAAAATTAAATAAACACTTTAATGTTTTTTCTAAAACTAAAAAAGAAGCGAAAGATTTAATGGAAACAGATTTTGGGAAAACATTAGAAGAAATTATTAAAACTTTTCCAAATATTTATATCGCAGTTAAGAAACATGCGGTATATATTGGAGTTGATTCAAGAAAAAATCCATTAAATGCAAAAATGTTTAGACCGTTTGATATGTCATATTTAGATATCTTAGATAAAGAACTAAACGCGGTTAAAGAAATTATTTATTCTCTTTACAAAAAGTAAAATAACAGTATAATAGAAGTAACTTCAGGGTGAGGCGAAATTCCTCAATCGGCGGTAAAGTCCGCGAGCTTCGGCATGAACTGGTTAAATTCCAGTACCGACGGTATAGTCCGGATGAAAGAAGAATAGTAAGTTCTTTTTGCTTTGCGATGCCCTGAAGAGGGCATTTTTTATTTGATAAGGAGATGTTAAAATGAAAGAAAAATTTAAAAACAATGAAGTTAAAAGATTAACGATTACCGCAATCTTTGCGGCACTCGCAATTATTATTGGTTATATCGAAATTCCTTGGTTTCCACCACTAGTCTTTTTAAAACTTGATTTTAGTGAAGTAGTTATTTTAGTTTCTTTAGTAACTTTGGGTTTTAATAGAACGGTTGTTGTGATAATATTAAGAAGTGTGATTAGATGGTTAATTTCATCTAATAACACAGATATTCCTTTTCCATTTTTTGGAGAATTACTCGCAATTACAGCATCATTAGTTATTATTACAAGTGCTACATTAGCATTTAAAATAACTAAAACTGATCAAATACCACTCTTTTTAAGTGATAAAAAAGATCGAGAAGTAAAAGAGGTTTCTTTGTTAAAACAACTTATTAACGCAATTATTGTTGTAGCAATTTTCACTACCTTTATGACACTTTTAAATGCTTTTGTGACATTTCCGGCAATGTTATCAGCAGGACAATATTATTTCGCTCCAACCGCGTTTAGAGAGGGATTTGACAGAG
Organism: Acholeplasmatales bacterium; assembly: GCA_050949105.1. GTDB lineage: Bacteria > Bacillota_I > Bacilli_A > Acholeplasmatales > UBA5453 > DUQU01. The sequence goes on along the minus strand of JBMNFC010000003.1, from coordinate 187,602 downwards.
CATTTTTCTCGTCATTTGAAACATATGTTAATATAATGTTTATTGGTGTTGCGCCATTTAATATTGTTAAAGGAATTCTTACAATGATTGCATTTTCTATTTTACATGGACGCATTGCAGAATTGGAGGTTTAAATGCATTTCTTTAAAAACTTTTTTGAAAAATTTAAAGAACCAATAAGTAAACACGATATTAAAAGATTTTTAATGGAAGGTTTGTTAGGATCAATTATTTTTGGCTCATTTATGGGAGCTGCACAATTTTTCATCTTAACAACTAATTTGAATTTTTTAAGTTTGTTAACATTCTTAATATTTTACATATTTTTAACAAGAAGGTTATATAGAAGTTTTAGTTTTTATCATATTTGGTATTCAATACTAGCTGTCTTTTTTGTTTTATTAGGAGATTACTTTATTAATGTTACTGGACACTTATTGTTTTTCTTAATTAAAACTAAACAAGTAGTATGGGAAGTCTTTAACCCACTAATTTACTACAACTTTTTATATTATTGGCCTAGAGATGTTTTAACAATTTTATCAAATGTTTTATCAATAATTATTTACGTTGTTATTTGTGTTACAACATACATTCAAATGAAAAGATAAATTATCATTACAGTACTTAAATAAACATTATTTAACATACAAATGATTGCTAAAAAGCCTTGCAAAAAGGTTTTTTTATTGTTTTAAAATATAAAAAACAGTGATACAATAACTTTGTAATATACGATTGAATTTAACTTTTTTTAACAAACAACAAATGGAAAAAAAGAGGTGAAATAAGTGAAAGGGAAAATTTATATAAGCACGATTTTAGAGGCTGATTTTAAAACTGACATAATAGAAGAAGTAACCAAGAAAGCAGACTTTGAGATAGGGTTAGAATATTTTTCTTTTGATATGACTGCTAAAAGTCAAAAGAAATTAAGGGAAATTAGAAGAAAATTTCCCAATATTAAAAGCACATTTCATTCCCCAATGATTGATATGGAATCAACGAGCAAAAAAGATACAGAAGATTATGAAAAATTAATAGATAATTGGGAAAAAACAATAAAAATAGCTCAAGAATTTAAAAGTTCACATATCGTTTTTCATTCCAACAATTGTTTTATTAATGCAAACGAAAAAAAAGAAAAACAAAAGAACTGTATTTTAAACACTATTTACTTGGACAAATTATGTAAAGAACACGAAATAACATTATTAGTTGAAACTTTGGGAATACCTGAAAAAGGATTGCCTTTATTTGGCGAAGAAGAGTTTATTGATTTTGTCAAAAAATATAATTTATCAGTAATAGTTGATATTGGGCATATGAATTTAAATAACTATAATTATGTTAATGTGTTAAAAAATATTGGTAAAAATGTAAAAGCATACCATCTTCACAACAATGATGGGAAAAACGACACCCATAAACGCATCAATGATGGGACCTTTGATTTGAATGTTTTTGCTTCTTGTTATAAGAAATACACACCTAATGCGAATCTTGTGATTGAATATATTGAAATTCCAGGATTGACAGCAGATTTATTGTTAGAAGATTTAAAACTACTTAAAAAAATAACAAAATAGATAAAATTTTAATTTTAATTGTCAAATAATATTGACTTACATTGAAATCAATGTTATTATGTTGTCATAACAAGTAGGTGATTTTATGTCCACGATGTATCAAAGGATATACGAATATTATAAAACACAAATATTAGATCAAACTTTGAAGAGTGGCCAAAAAATGCCTACAGAACAAGAAATAGGAACAGCATTTAATGCTTCTAGAATTACTGTTAGACATGCGCTTCAACACTTAGCAAATGATGGTTTAATTTATAAAATTCAAGGTAAAGGTACTTATGTAAGTGGTAAAAAGGATTCTATGCAATTAAATTATTTGTTGGGATTTACTGCTGAAATGAAGACAATAGGGAAAAAACCAAGTACGATAGTTTTAGGAGTTAAGTTATCTTTTCCAAGTGAAAAAGTTTCAAAAAAACTCAATTTACATGACGGACAAAAAGTTTATGTTATTGAAAGAATTAGATTAGCTGACAATGTTAAAGTAGCGCTAGAAAAAGTATCAATACCTTTTTCATTAGTTCCTAACATTGATAAAGAAAATTTAGAAAAATCATTATATAATGTTTTAGCAACAAAATATCAAATTGAGCCTAAGTATGCAAGAGAAACATTAGAAGCTACATTTGCTGATCAAAGAGAAGCAGAACTTTTAGAAATAAAACAAAAATCGCCTGTTTTAGCAATAGAACGTTTAACGTATGATAAAAATGAAAATCCTTTTGAATACACAGAAAGTGTGTATCGTGGGGATAAGTATAAATTTACTGTAAATATTGAAGTATAATTCATAATAACCTGTGTCATGCAGGTTTTAAAAAAGATAACGTTGTTATGTTGTTATAACATCAGGAGAAAAAAATGGAAAATAATTTAGAAACAAAAATTATTAAACGTAAGCCAAGATTAAGTTTAAAACAAAAAGAAGCTATTACAGGCTGGGTTTTTGTTGCACCACTTTTAATTGGCTTTTTAGTTTTTACGGCATTCTCAATGCTTTATTCACTTTATATTTCATTTACTGATTGGAATGTTTTATCAAGTCCAAAATGGGTAGGATTTAATAACTATGTTCAAATTTTTACGAAGGATAATTATTTTTGGGACAACTTATACAACACATTTTATTATGTGATTGTTTTAGTACCTGTTGTTACGGTTATTTCGTTATTTTTTGCCTTAATATTAAATAAAAAAACTAAACAATCATTTTTATATAGAGCAATACTTTTTTTACCATGTGTTGTTTCTACGGTAGCGATTGCGGTTGTGTGGCGATGGTTATTTAATAGTGATAGGGGAGTTATTAATGGAATTTTAATGATGATTGGAATTGAAAATCCTCCAAAATGGCTTTTAAGCGCTAGACATGCAAAAAACGCAATCATTATTATGAGAGTATGGCAAATGACAGGTTATTATATGATGTTTTATTTAACTGGTTTACAAACTATTCCTGATACTGTTTATGAAGCAGCAACTGTAGATGGTGCAGGTAAATTTAAACAATTTTGGTATATCACTTTACCACTTTTAAGACCAACTACTTTTGTATTAACGATACTTTTAGTCTTGGAGGCATTTAATATTTTTGAAGTAGTAGTTGTAATGACAGAAGGAGCGATGGGAACCAGTTCTTTAATGTACTACATATATAGCCTTGGTTTTGAAAGTTATAAGATGGGCTATGCTTCTTCATTAGCTTGGGTAATGTTTATCTTAATTTTAGGTTTTACGATTTTACGTTTTGTCTTGAAGAAAGACGAAACAATGTAAGGGGGAAACATTATGCAACTACCTTTAAAACTTTCAAATGTGAAAATAAGAAAAAAGATTGCCAATATTCTTTACCATACAATGATGATTATTATTTGTTTCATTGCGCTATATCCTTTCGTATGGACTTTTACGGCATCATTTAAAACCGCTAGTCAAATTTATTCAGGGAATCCTTTTAAACTTTGGCCTAATCCTTTTACATTAGAAAACTATCAACAATTATTCAGAATTTATGATGTACCAAGGATGGTTTTTAATGGACTTTATTTAGCAGTAGTTATTCCCTTTATTAGTATGTTTTTATCATCAATGGGAGCATATGCAATTGCTAGATTAGAATTTAGAGGAAAGAATATTATTTTTCTTTTATTAATATCAACAATGATGATTCCTAGCCATGTTACATTAATTCCTAATTTCGCAATTATGGTTAAGTTAGGACTTTTAAATACTCATTCAGCGATAATATTAAGATCGGCACTATCTGGAAGTGCGGCATCATTATTTTTATTTAGACAATACTTTTTAAGTGTACCCAAAGATTTAGAAAATGCGGCAATTATGGATGGCTGTAGTTGGGCTGGTGTTTACTTTAGAATCATATTACCTAATAGTAAGCCCGTAATTGCGACAGTAATAATTCTTTCATTTAGAGAAACATGGAATGCGTTTTTATGGCCGTCAATAATTTTACAAAAAGATAAATTATGGACATGGACTTTAGGATTAAAAGTATTATCTGAATTTGAAACTAACCAAGCAATAATGATGGCTGGTGCAGTTATTTCAATATTACCGATAATAATAATTTACATATTATTTCAAAAATATTTCACCAATTCACAAATTGGTTCAGGATTTACTGGAGTATAAAATATTGAAACTAAAATCAAGGAGGAAGGGAAAAATGAAAAAAGTTTCGAAAATATTTTTAGTTATGGTATTGTTTGTAGCACTCGCATTTTCTTTAGGAGCATGTGAAAAAAACAAAGTGTCACATGAGTTAGAAAAAGGTGTTACTATTAAAGTCTATTCGTGGTGGGATCCTGCTCACCAAGGTATTGTTCGATTAAAAGAAGGATTTGAAGCAAAATATAGTGATTATGAAGTTACATTAGAATTCGTCAAAATTTCTTCTTATTACAAAACAATGTTAACTAAGCTAGCGGGCGCTAAATTAGCTGGTGGTGGAGGAGAAGCAATCGATGTGATGATGTTAGCATTTGATAAATTGCCGCTTTTCGCGCAAAATGATGCTATTATGGCATTAGATGATTATGCTGACAAAAAATATTTAAACGATTTATATCCATCAGTTAGAGAAGGGTTATATTTTGAAGGTAAACTTTATGCTTTAGCTAGAGACGTTACTACTTGGGCAACAATCTTAAATACTGATATGTTTACTGAACATGGCATTGCCTTACCAAACGAAAATTGGACAATGGAAGATTTTGTTAGTATTTGTAATCAATTTGCAGCGAAAGGTGTTGCTGGATATGCATTTAATAACTATACTGATTTATTAAGCCCATGGGTTTATTTATATGGTGGTAGTTACTATGATGCAGAAAATAATGTTTCAACAATTAATTCAACTGAGGCAATTAAAGGATTAACAACTTTATATAAATTAATCCAAAGTGGTGGTTCATTATCTAATGCGCAAACAATTGAATACGGTTCTCAAGCAGATGCATTTGTTCAAGATCGTGCAGCAATGGTATTTGGTGGATTATCAGAAGTAAATAATATTGAAAATAAAGGTGGAAACTATACAGTATTACCATTACCTAAAGGAGTTAATGGTCATCAATCACATACATTTACAAACTGCTGGACAGTTCCGTCTGTTTCTACTAAACCAGCGTGGGCATGGAAAGTTATTGAATACTTTTCAGGTGCAGAAGGACAAGCAATTGCGGTTGAAGCAGGTATGGGATTACCAGCTACACCAAAAGCAGATATTGATGCTTGGAAAAATGAAACCGGAAAAGCGTTCCGTAAATATTTTGTAGAAGCTTTAGGATATGAAAACACTAAACCATATAGCACAGATACATTTGGTCCTAACTGGGATGCAAACTTTAAAGTAATGATGGCTGATAGAGTGTTTGACAAACCAGGAATGACTGATCAAGAAGTTAAAGATGCAATAATAGCTATTAACGATCTTTTAACATATTACTTACAAGGTGGGGTATAATATACTAAAGAAGCGATTATTGTGGATATATCAAGCGCATTTTGTTGCGCTTGATATATTAACTTGAGGTTAGATATTATGTACAAAGAAACATTCAAAAACAGAATAATAGATTTGATAAAAAAAGTCGACAAAGATGAAGATATCAATATTAAAAATGCAGCAGACATAATTTATCAATCTATGAAAAAAGGCGGTCTATTACATATTTTTTGTACGGGACATTCGCATATGATTGCTGAAGAAATGTTTTATAGAGCTGGTGGTCTAGTCCAAGTAAATCCAATTTTAGAGCCAATTTTAATGCAGCATGAAGGTGCATTTAGAAGTACAAAATTTGAAAGATTAACAGGACTATCAAAAATCTTATTTGATAGTATTGATGTTAAAGAGGGAGAACCATTTTTAATTGTTTCTAATAGTGGAATTAACGTTGTTCCAATTGAGATGGCGATTTGTGCAAAGGAGAAGCATTGTCCAATTGTTGTAATAACAAGCAAAGAAGTTTCTAAAAAGTTAGAAAGCAGACATGAATCAAAGAAAAATTTATACGAATATGCAGATGTCGTAATTGATAATCATATTCCTAATGGTGATGGTGTTATAACAACAAATAGTGGAGCAAAAATAGGAGCTTCATCTACGATTATTGGTGCATATATTGCCCAACGATTAGCAATTGAAATAGTTGCTAATTTTGAAAGAGATGGAATAAAACCTGATATTTATTTGAGTGCTAATACTAATGGCGGCGACGAACATAACGAAACAATTCTAAACAAGTATAAAAGTAGAATTAGGAGTTTATTTTAGCATGAAATATTTTTTAGTAATTGATGGTGGAGGGACAAAAACCACTGCAGTAATTGCCAATCAAGATGGCAAGATTGTAAGCAGTGGTTTTTCTGGTCCCAGCAATGCCTTATTTTTAACAAAAAAAGAAGCTTTAAGTAATGCACTTACATCATTAGAAATGGCATTATCAAAAGCCAAAATTGAAAAAGAAAAAATAGTTTTTGGATATTTATATATCCCAGGATTTCGTGAATGTTTGGAAGAATTTATTAATATTAGTGGGATAAATTGTAAAATTGAAAATGAAATTGAAACGATTCGTTATTCAGCATTAAACGAAAAAGATGGGGTTGCTGTTTTAGCAGGAACGGGAAGTTTTGCAGTATTATTTCTTGGTGATAAAACACATACATTAGGTGGTTGGGGACCATATTTTGATGATTTAGGAAGTGGTTATTACTTAGGAAATTTAGCGTTAAAACAAGCTACAAAAGACTATGATTCTGGTTTATCTACTGAACTGCAAGAAAGTATCAAAGAACATTTTAAAATTAGTGAAATATCAGAAATTAGAAGTTTACTTAAAAAAGAGAATTTCCGTGAAAAAATTGCCGGTTTAAGCCCATTGATTTGTAATTTAGCAACCAAAGGAAACAAAGATGCAATTTTAATTGTTGATAAAACGGTAGATGAATTAGTTAATTTAGCTTTTAGAGCACATGAAATTAGTGAAAATAAAAAACTACCTGTAGTGTTAGTGGGTGGATTATCAAATTCTAAAATAATTGTTGAAAAATTTAGGCATAAAATAAAAAGAAAAATGAAAAATAAGCTCATTTATCTTGAATCTAAAAATGATTTATTGGATGGAGCTATTAAAAAAATATTAAAAGATAAAGGGTGATTAAAATATGTACATGGAAAAATATTTTAAAGAAATGAAGTTGGTTTTGGAAAAAGTTGAAAAAACACAACAAGAAAACATCTTAAAAGCAGCAGATGTAATCGTCAGTTCAATTACTAACAATGGAATGTGGCACATTTATGACACAGGACATATGTTGATGTTTGAAGGTGTTGGAAGAACTGGTGGAATGATGGCTTTAAGACCAATTCGAATTAACTGTGATGTTTCTAATCCAACAAGATATCGTGATTTAGGCTCAAAACTTAAAATGACTTATGATATGGTGGAAGGATTTGCGGATTTTGTTTTAGGACAAGCGAATATAACCGAAGGTGATGTTTTAATGATTGGCTCAGTTTCTGGTTATAATTATTTTCCAATTGATTTAGCTTTAAAAGCAAAAGAAAGAGGTATTAAAACAATCGCAATTACAACAGTAGAATATTCTAAAAAATTAACTTCAAAACACCCATCTAAATTAAGATTATTTGAAGCAGTAGACATTGTTTTAGATAACTGCAGTAATTTTGGTGATACATTAGTATATGTAGAAGAATTAAAACAAGGAATTTGCCCAGCTAGTGGGATTTCCGCATCATATTTACTTTGGGCATTACAAAGTGCCGTTGTTGAAAAAATGATAAAAAAAGGATTAAATCCTAGTATTTACATCAGCAATCATATGGAAAAAGCAACAGAAAAAAATAATGAGGCAAGAACAAATTATGAAAAATATGGTTTTTAAATCTTTTAACACGGAAAAATATGAAATAAAGCTTAATCTTTCCTCATTAGCGGTTGTTAGTATTTATAACAAAGCAACTAATGATGAATATTTAAAAGAAAAGTATGAAATACCTATTTTTGTGTTAGAAGGACAATATAGAGGCAAAAGAGAAAGAATAAATCCTAAATTAAAAAGTAGCGATAATAACAAATTAAATGTAACATTTGGAGACTACAATATTTTAGGAGTTATATCATATAATCCAAGAGATTTAGATAAAGCAGTTTTTGAAATTACAATAACCAATAATGATGATTTTATTATTAATGAGATAATTGGACCTAATATTTATGGTTTATCTTTAGGAAATGATTATCAAAAAAACACTTTTATTTACCCACATCATGCAGGGGAAAAAACAGTAAATCCAATGGATCGCTATAGAAAAGAAGATTATCAAAGCTTTTTTAGAGCGAACACTTTTTTAACGAAACATGATACTTATAAAAGAAGTATTAATTATTGTGGACTTGCATCGATGTCATTTATGTATCTTTATGATGAAAATAATGGGTTTTACATTGGAAGCCATGATGAAAGATTTCCTGTAACTAGTATAGTAGCGGAAGTTGGAGCATCAAAAAGGTTTATGGGCTTGTCATTTGTAAAACATTACAATATAGAAAAAGGTGAAACATATTCCAGTGGCGAATATGTTATTTCCATTAACACGCAAGATTGGCATTATGCCAAAGAGATTTATAGACCCTATTTATTACCGCATCTTAAATTTCACAATTATCCAAAATATTTAGATGATGAGTGGGGATTAAATCAATGTTATAACTTTAAAAGACAAGGAAACATTATTGAAAACAAATTTAAAAATATTCCTAATATGTTTCTTACGGGGAAAAAGTTAGGATTAAATCATATGTTTTTTGCGAGTTGGAACAGGGGTGGATTTGATACGGATTACCCTGAATATTACCCTGATATGGACTTAGGAAGTGCGATGGATTTTGTTAGAGGATTACAATTCTGTAAGGACAATGGTGGAATTCCAACTCTTTATATTAACGCACGAATTTTTGATATTGAAAGCGATTATGCAAGTAGTGTTGGAGAGCGAATGGCGATTAAAAAGCCAAATGGTACTAATTACATAGAAACATATGGAACAAAGAGTTTTACTATTTCTTGTCCAAGTGATAATGAGTGGAAAGAAAGATTAATAGATACGGCAGAATTTTTAGTAAAGGGATATGGTGCAGTAGGAGTTTATCTTGATCAACTTGCTTCTGCAGAACCATTTGCTTGTTATCAAGAAAAACATTCTCATAAGCGGATAGGTGAATTTAACCAAGGATACCTTGAAGTGTTAAAAGAGACCTTAAAAAGAATAAAGAAGATAAATCCTAACAGTTTTATTCTTACGGAGAATATTGGTGATATTTATAGCAGTTATACATTTGCTAATTTAACATGGAATGGGCCTGATTATGATGAGTTTTTTAATTTGATTAAGTATATATTTCCCGAATTCATTCAAATCAATATGGTCAACCCGAGATTAAAGGATAAAAAATATGCCACAGAAGAAGAGACTTCAAAGTTTCATAAACATCTTGAAAGAGCGATTTTATTAGGATCTATCCTTTGGTATGCGCCAACCATAAAAAGGTTAGAATGTGAAAAACCAATGGTAAATCACTTGCATCAAGCTTTAGTATTTAGAAAAGAAATTCAAAAATATATTAAGAAAACTACTTTTGTTGATAATAAATATTTGGTTGATAGCGAAGGTGTTAATGTTTGCATTCATGAAAATAAAGATTTGATTTTAATTCTTATTGGAAATGCGAAGAATAACACCATTAAGTTTAAATTCCCAACTGAATATAAACTTGAAAAAGCCTTTGATTTTAAGATGAATCCATTAACTAATATTAAAATAATCAAAGAAAATTGTGTTATTAATGCCAATAGTTATTTTTCTGCAATATTATTAAAAAAAGTATAATTTTCTCATTCTTACTTCTCCTAAAAAAGACTTATTAAAGTTTTTCACCTCCATCTTAAAAAGGATGGGGGTGTTTTTTTTGTCATACAAAAACTTTTTAATGTATTAAAGTTAACATATTTTAAAATGTAAGGGCTTTATAATAATTTATATTTGAATAAGAGGTTATTATCTTGTATAATAACACTGGTAATAAAACAACATTAAATTTATAAGGAGATGATACTATGCCATTTATTACAGATGTATACGCAAGAGAAGTATTAGATTCAAGAGGAAACCCTACTATTGAAGTAGAAGTTTATACTGATTCTGGTGCCTTTGGTCGTGCTTTAGTTCCAAGTGGAGCATCTACAGGTGAACATGAAGCTGTTGAATTAAGAGACGGAGATAAAAGCCGTTATTTAGGAAAAGGTGTTTTAAAAGCTGTTGATAACGTTAATAACATTATTGCTGAAGAAGTTATTGGTTATAACGTGCTATCACAAGTGGAAATTGACCACCTATTAATCAAACTTGATGGAACAAAAAATAAATCTAAATTAGGCGCTAACGCAACACTAGGTGTTTCTATGGCTGTCGCAAGAGCTGCTGCTGATTATTTAGGAGTAAGTCTATATAATTATTTAGGTGGATTCAATGCTAAACAATTACCAGTACCAATGATGAATATCATTAATGGTGGTTCACACGCTGATAATAACGTTGATTTCCAAGAATTTATGATTCTTCCTGTTGGTGCACCAACATTTACTGAAGCAATCCGCTGGGGTGCAGAAGTATTCCACGCTTTAAAGTCAGTTTTAAAAGCTAAAGGCTTAAATACTGCAGTTGGTGATGAAGGTGGATTCGCTCCTAACTTAGGATCAAACGAAGAAGCTTTACAAGTAATTTTAGAAGCGATTAAAAAGGCTGGCTATAAAGCAGGTAAAGACATTTATTTAGGAATGGACGTTGCTGCAAGCGAATTTTATAATAAAGAAACTAAAAAATATGTTTTAGCTGGCGAAAACAATAAAGCTTTTACTGCGAAAGAATTATCAGACTTTTATGTTGAATTAGTTAAAAAATATCCAATTATTTCTATTGAAGATGGTCTTGATGAAAATGACTGGGAAGGTTGGAGTTATTTAACAAAAGTATTAGGTAAAAAGATTCAATTAGTTGGCGATGATTTATTTGTAACAAACACTTCATTCTTAAAGAAAGGGATTGAATCAGGCGTTGCTAACTCAATTTTAATTAAAGTTAACCAAATTGGTACTTTAACTGAAACATTTGACGCCATTGAAATGGCTAAACGCGCAGGCTATACTGCAGTAGTTTCTCATAGAAGTGGTGAAACTGAAGATACAACAATCGCTGATATTGTTGTGGCGACAAATGCTGGTCAAATTAAAACTGGTAGTGCTTCAAGAACTGACAGAATCGCTAAATACAATCAATTAATTCGTATTGAAGATGAGTTAGGTGAAGGGGCAGTTTACTTAGGAAAGAAGAGTTTCTATAATCTTAAATAATTAGGGGTGGCAAAATGCCACTCTTTTTATTTTTAAAAATATAAAATCGCTTTATTAAGCCTTTAAAAAGTGATATAATTTTATAAAGTTAGGACTGATTATTAGATGTTAATTAATTTTAAAAACAACCAATCTCAAACAATTAAATCGCTTTTAGATGAGACTAATTTGTCATTCGAAAAAATAAATCAGGAATTAGATATTTTAATGAGCAAAAAAATCATTAAAAGAGAAGATGATAAATATATTTTAGCCAAAGGATACTTTGTTGGTGAAATTCAAGTAAATGATAATTTCGCTTTTTTACTTCAAAATGGTAATGACATTTTTATTCCTGGATACTCTATTAATGGTGCGATGAATAAAGACATCGTTTTAGTTAAAAAAAGGAAAGATGAAGCGGGAGTTATTGAAATACTAAAGCGTGCTACTGAAGCGTTAGTATGTATCGTTAAAAAAAGAGGTAAAGACTTTTATTTAGTCCCAACTACTTTAGTAAATGTTCCTATTGAATTAAGAGAAGGAGATTTTGTTGGTGGTGAAGTTGTTTATGTAAAAATTAAAGAGTATCACGAAAACTTTTTAGTTGGCGAAGTTGATAGTATTTTAGGCTTTGAAACTGATCCTGGGATGGAAGTTTTAAAGATTGTTTATGAGAAAGGTTTTCCTTATAAATTTGCTATAGAAACATTAAAAGAAGCGGATAATTTATCAAGAGTTATTAATAAAGAAGACCGCTTTGTTGATGATAACTATTTAGTTACTATTGATGGTATTGATGCGAAAGATTTAGATGACGCAGTTGGCTTAACATATAAAGATGATAAGTACTATTTATCTATTCATATTGCGGATGTTAGTCATTATGTTAAAGAAGGTTCATTAATTGATAAAGAAGCGTACGAAAGGGGCACGTCTGCTTATTTAGCAGATAGGGTTATACCGATGCTTCCAAGGAGATTATCTAATGATTTATGTAGCCTAAATGCTAACGAAGATAAATATGCAGTAAGTTTATATCTTGTTTTAGATGAAAATGGTAATATTTTATCTTACGATATTAAAGAAACAGTTATTAATGTTAATAAAAGACTATCTTATGATGAAGTTAATCACTTCTTAAATGGTAATAAATCTTCTTTAACGAAAGAAGAGGAAGAGATGTTACTTAAGATGGCGGATTTATCAACCATTTTAGAAGAAAAACGCCATAAAAGAGGAGAATTAGAATTTAAGAGTATTGAATATACATATGAGGTAGATGAAAACTATAATATTACTAAAATTTATGTTAAGGAACAAGGTAGGGGAGAAAAAATCATAGAATCTTTTATGATTCTTGCCAATGAGATTATAAGTGAACACTTAACAAGATTAGACTTACCGACTATTTATAGAGTTCATGAAAGACCAACGCTAGAAAAACTTAAACTTTTAAGTGATGAATTAAATAAATTAGAATTAAATGTAAAAAAACCGAGACATTTTAATCCTAAATCACTTCAAAGTTTTCTTGACGCGATTAAAGGTGATGATATGGAGGCATATATTCATGATTTAGTTTTAAGAAGTATGACTAAAGCGAGATACGATATGCAAAACTTAGGTCACTTTGGGCTTGCGAGCACATTTTATTCGCATTTTACTGCCCCAATTAGAAGATATCCTGACCTTTTTTTACATCGGATGATTAAGGAATTTTTAATTCATCCAACTAACTTAAATGAACAAATTGAGCATTTTGAAAGTATTGGTAAAGAAGTCTGTTTTCATACTAGTAGACAAGAGAGAATCGCCGAAGAATTATCTAGGGATGTTGATAAATTAAAGATTGCCGAGTATATGTCTACTAAGGTAGGTAATATCTATAAAGGAGTAGTTAGTGGAATTATTAAAAAAGGTTTCTTTGTGAGAACTTTAGATGAAGGCATTGAAGGAATGGTTATCTTTAATGATATGAAAGGTCATGTTCATTTTGATGAATATAAAATGCAAGTTAAATTAAATAAAAGAACGCTAAAAATTGGTTCACTAGTTAAAGTTGAACTTACTTGTGTTGATGTGAAAAAACGTCAAATCACTTTTGAACTATTAAAAGAAAGATAAAGATGTATGTTATAATTTAATTATGAAAATAATTACGCAAAATAAAAAGGCGAGACATGAATACTTCATAGAAGATACCTATGAAGCAGGCATTAAGCTAGAAGGTTCGGAAATTAAATCAATTCGTCAAGGAAAAGCGAATATTAATGAAGCGTATATTGACATTAAAGATGGTGAAATTTATATTATTGGAATGCATATTTCTAAATATAAAGAATCATCAATTTTTAATCATGATGAAAAACGTGATCGTAAACTTTTAATGCATAAAAGGGAAATACTTAGACTACAAAATAGAAAAGATAGGGATGGTTATACTTTAATTCCTTTAAAACTTTACTTTAAAGAGGCGCTTGTTAAAGTAGAAGTAGGTGTCGCAAAAGGTAAAAAGCTTTATGATAAAAGGGAATCGCTAAAAGAAAAAGCGATTGAAAGAAGGCTAAGAGAAATATGAAAGTAGGATTAATGTTAGGTGGAGGAGGAGCTAGGGGTTCTTATCAAATCGGCATATTAAAAGCATTAGATGAATATGGATTAAAAGAAATGTTTTCCGCTATTAGCGGTGTTTCTATTGGTGCTTTAAATGGGTACTTTTATCTTTCTACTAACTCTTATCAAACTGTTTTAGATGCGTGGTTTTATGGAGTAGATAATAATCCAATTGAATTTTCTAAACGACAAAAAGGGAAAGGCAAAAAAGGTTTATTTAGTAATGATGTACTCTATGAAATGGAAGAAAAGTATGCCGATAAAGAAATCTTTAAAAACACTAAAACTGACCTTTATATAACTGTTCTTAAAATAAAAAATCCTAAAATAACTAGTATGGTTCCTTGGCGTTGGGAAAAAGTCGTTAAACACGCAAATACTTCTAAAAATCCTTTAAAAGACGCTATTTCAAGTAGTAGCATTCCAATTATCTTTGGGGCAAACGAAGTTGATAATTCATATTTCATTGATGGTGGCCTAGCGGATAATAATCCAATTGATATTTTAATTGAAAAAGGATGTAACTTAATTTTTGCCTGTTCACTTGATTATAATTATGACTATAAAAAATATAAAGATAAAAATATTACAATTGTTAATATCACTTCAACAAATGTTTTTCCTAGAGGAATTGTTAATCAATTAGTAGGAGTAATTGATTTTAAAAAGTCATTATTTATAGAAAGAATGAATTATGGTTACTATGTGATGAGTGAAATGATTAAAGAATGTGTTAAATTAGGTATTCTTAAAATTGAACATAAGAAGTACGTCACTGGTACAATTAGTGACAAATTTAAAATAATAAATGTGCCTTTATATGTAAAAGCTAATATAAAAATTATGCGTGAAGAATATGAAACTAAAATGAAGGGAGAAAAGAAATAATGCCAATTATTGAGTTTATTCAAAAATTTTCCAATCCATTTTTAGATTGGTTTTTTAGGATCATTACTGAAGCAGGAGATACGATATTTTTTATTGTGGTTGGGGCAATAATGTACTGGGTATTTGATAAAAAGTTCGCCTTTAAACTAATGATTTCCTTTTTATTTAGCGCCCTTATAAATGGCATTATTAAGAACTTTACCAAAAAACCAAGACCTTATGAAGAAGGCGCAGAAGCCATTTTACAAAGAACTGGTGGCTCATCAATGCCATCAGGACACTCTCAAGGAATCGGTGGCTTAGGTTCAATGATGATTTATAAATATAAGGAAGTTAAATGGTTAAGATATGTATCAATCGCTTTAATGATTTTGGTTCCTTTTTCAAGAATGTATTTAGGACAACACTATCTAGAAGACGTAATTGTTGGATTAGCTTTAGGAATTTTCTTAGGTTTACTTGGGCTTTATCTATTAAGTGTTGGTAACCCAGATAAAGAAGATATTAGAGCCGCATATTTAATTCCTTTATTTATTCTTTTAATGATTTTCTTTTCTAATAATCAATTATTTGTCGCAGGTGGCGCCTACATTGGTTTAACCTTAGGATATTTCTTAGAAAAAAGATATGTTAAATATGACACCAAAGAAGTTTGGTGGGTTCAAATACTAAAAGTCTTATTTGGTCTTTTAATCGCGATTGGATTAAAAGAAGGAATTAAACCATTATTCAAGCTAATTCATGGTGATAACTTAGTACTAGAAAATATCTTTGATGCGATAAGATATTTCTTAGTTGCCTTATGGGCAAGTTTAGGAGCGATGTTTATATTTGAAAAAACATTAAGAGTTAATGGGAAACGTAGATTCGTTAAGAAAGAAAAAGAAGAAATGACAAATTAAAAAAACAAAACTATTTAAAACAAATAGTTGTTGTGATAAAATAAAGTGTGCGTTGAATAAGATAAGTAACCATAATAAAAAGTTATTTATAGAGAGTATCTGTTGGTGGAAATGATACAAAACTTATTATGAGTGAAGCTACTTAGGAGCATAAGTAAAAATGAAGGTGTCACATTTTAGATGTGGAACTAAGGTGGTAACGCGGTCATTCGTCCTTAGAAATGGTTTTTCTTAAGGACTTTTATTTTGTAGCGAGGTGATATTATGCAGTATTTAACAAGTAAAGAAATTAGAGAAATTTGGCTTAACTTTTTTAAAAAACTTAATCATAAAGTAGTAGAAAGTGCGCCATTAATTCCAAAAGATGATAAAACATTATTATGGATTAATGCGGGGGTTGCCCCACTTAAGAAATACTTTGATGGAAGTATGGTGCCACCTTCAAAGAGAATGGTAAACATTCAAAAGTGCATTCGTACTAACGATATTGAAAATGTGGGCTATACCGCAAGACACCACACATTTTTTGAAATGCTTGGAAACTTCTCTATTGGTGATTACTTTAAAGAAGAAGCGATTAAGTATGGATATGAATTAATGTTTTCTAAAGACTACTTTAACTTTCCTAAAGAAAGAGTTTATATTACTTATTATCCAAGTGATAATGTTGCGAAAGAAACATGGTTAAGTTTAGGAATAAAGGAAGATCATTTAATCCCTAGCGAAGATGCGTTTTGGGAAATCGGAGAAGGACCATGTGGACCTTGTACAGAATTACACTTTGATAGAGGAGAAGCTTTTGATAAAAGAGGTGTAGAACTCTTAATTAACGATATAGAAAATGATCGTTTTATTGAACTTTGGAATATTGTTTTTTCCGAGTATAATGCTAAAGAAGGTGTAAGTAGAGAAAACTATAAAGAACTTCCAAGTAAAAATATTGATACCGGTGCTGGTCTTGAAAGGTTTGCGAGTGTATTTCAAAATACTAAGACAAACTTTGAAACGGATTTGTTTTTACCTATTATTAATAAAATAGAAGAAATAAGTAAAGTTGAGTATGAAGGCCAAACTTCATTTAAAGTTATTGCTGACCATGTAAAAACATTAGTAATGGCGATCGGTGATGGGGCAATTTTATCTAATGAAGGAAGAGGCTATGTTTTAAGAAGATTACTTAGAAGAGCTTTAAAACATGGAAGAAACCTACAAATTGAAGGAGCGTTCTTAACCGAGTTAATCCCTGAAGTTAATAAGATAATGGGTGAATATTATCCTGAGATTATTAAAAATACTCATTTTATTGAAAAGATTATTTTATCTGAAGAACACAAGTTCTTAGAAACACTTCATACTGGTGAACAATTAATTAAAAGATTAATTACAGAAAAAGGCTTAATTTCTAGTAGTGATTCCTTTATGTTATTTGATACTTATGGTTTTCCAATTGAACTTCAAGAAGAATACGCTAGTGAAGCTGGTATCACAATTGACAAAAAAGGCTTTTATAAATTATTAGAACTTCAAAGAAAAAGAAGTAGAGAATCACGTGATATTAAAGATTCTATGCAAAGCCAAGAAAAAGCCTACTTGGATTTTAAAGAAGAATCTTTGTTTAGATATGATAAATTATCATTAACTTCAGAAGTTATTGGCGTTTTTGATAGTGGAATAGTTGTAAAAGAAACGCCATTTTACGCCAATATGGGTGGACAAGTATCTGATAAAGGGTTTATTAATGGTAAACCTGTAAAAGATATTATTAAACTGCCAAATGGCCAACATCTACATGTGGTTGAAGGCACCTTTAAGGTTGGAGATAAAGTTACTTTAGAAGTTGATAAAACTAATAGATTAGATATTATGAAACACCATACGGCAACACACCTTTTACATAAAGCTTTAAAAGAAGTTTTAGGTAACCATGTTAACCAACAAGGTTCCCTAGTAAAAGAAGATTTCTTAAGATTTGACTTTAACCATTATGAAGCTTTAACTGATGAAGAAATCTTAAAAATTGAAAGAATTGTTAAAGCCCATATTAATGCATCTATTCCTGTAAAAATAGAAGAAATGAATTATGATGAAGCCTTAAAGAGAAATGCGACTGCGTTATTTGGTGAAAAATATGGTAGCCATGTTAGGGTTGTCTTTATTAGTGATTATTCTATTGAATTATGTGGAGGAACACATGTTAGTAATACTAAAGATATAGAGACATTTTTAATTAGTGGAGTTTCTTCAATTGGTTCAGGAATATACAGAGTTGAAGCCTTTTGTGGTAAAAACTATTTAGAAAACTTTAAAGAAAGAAATAAGACTAACTTTGAAGAATTAGCGCTACTTGAAACTAAGTATAATGAATTAGCTAATGAAGCTAAAAAGTTAGGGCTAAATGTAAAAGAGTTATCAAAATTTGAACTTTCGGGTAGTTATGAAGATATAATTAACTTAAGAAGAGAAATTGAACTTATTAGACTTAAAAATCGTGATTTAGAAAAACAAATTAGTGATGAAAAATCAAAGAAACTAATGGATAATGTCGATGAGTTAATTAAAAATAGAAGAGGAAATGTTATTATAACTAATAATTTAGATAATAAAGCGTTAAGACCACTTTTATTAGATATTTATGAAAGACTAAATGTAGATACAGTAGTTTTAGTAAACATTAAAGATGGAAACATTACTTATTTAGTTAGAAGTAATGGTAATGCGAAAACTTACATAGGGAAGTTTAATGAAATTACTTCAGGTTTTGGTGGGGGTAATATAGAATTTGCCCAAGGTGGATCTAATAACTTAGATAAATTAGAAGACCTACTAAAATACGCAGAAAAACTATGAAAAAATATTTAGGACTTGATTTAGGTGAAGTTAGTTTAGGGATTGCGAGAAGCGATAGTGGAATTATCGCTACTGCTCTAACTACTTATAAATTTGAAAGAGAAAATTATCTAGATGCCTTAAATTATATTTCCACATATATTAATACTGAAGGTATTGATGTGGTTGTTTTAGGGTTACCTAAACATATGCATAATGAAATAGGAATTAAAGGCGAGTTATCAATTAAGTTTAAAGAAGGATTAGAAAAACTTACTAAAGCGGAGATTGTCTTATGGGATGAAAGACTAACTACTAGACAAGCAACTTTCACTTTAAAAGAAGCTGGTCTATCTGATAAAAAGAGAAAAGAAAATAAAGATAAACTCGCAGCGCAATTAATTTTACAAAATTATTTAGATTATAAACTAAATAAATGAGTTTAAATGTGATATAATAACGAACATTAAAAGGAGAAAAGAAAATGGAAAAAGAAAACATGATTACAATCGTTCATGAAGACGGTGAATTTACTGCAGAGATTTTATTTACTCACGAAGATGAAGTAACTAAAAAGAAGTATATTGTCTTTCAAAATATGGAAACTGAAGAAATCAGTGCCGCTATTTATGTTGAAGAAAGTGAAACTGAAGGTCATTTTGAAGATATTGAAACAGATGAAGAATGGGATATGTTAGATGATCTTTTAGATGAATATTTTACTCTAGTAAATGAGGAAGAACTTGACGAATCTGAAGAGTAAAGCGAAGTCTGAAAATATTCCAATTTTAAGCGATGAAGGAATAAGTTTAATTATTTCTGAAATTGAAAAAAGGAAACTATCTACAATGCTTGAAATTGGGACAGCTGTGGGATATTCAAGTATTGTCTTATCTGAATATCTAACCTTTATTACGACATTAGAGCGTGATGAGGCTTTATATTTAAAAGCATTAGAAAATATCAAAGAATACAATAAAACTAACATTGAAGCGGTGTTAGTTGATGCTCATGATTATAAAGTGGATAGATTTTATGATCTAATTTTTATTGATGCCGCGAAGGCTCAATATGAAAAGTTTTTTATTAAATATAAGGACTTTTTAACGGATAAAGGAATCATTATTTGTGATAACTTAAACTTTCATAATTTAGATATTAATAAAGTTTCTAGAGGAACTAGAAGTTTAATTAAAAAATTGGAAAACTTTAAAGAATTCTTAAAAGAAAACAAAGAATTCAAAACAGAGTTTTATAATGTTGGTGATGGTTTAAGTGTTTCTTGGAGAAGAAAATGAAATTACTTACTAACTTTTATAATTTAGAATATGTAGATGAAATTTTAAAATACGCTGATGGAGTTGTTGTGGGCTTATCAGGTTTTTCTACTAGAGAGACAAGTTATTTAACGCTAGAAGAATTAGAAGTGGTTTCTAAGAAATTAAAACAAGCTAAAAAAGAACTTTATCTATCATTAAAACCTTTTATTGGGAGTCAAAAAGATGGATTACTAACATTATTTGAACTAATTAAAGATTTTTATATTACTGGTTTAATTGTAGGTGATATTGGTTATTATATTTTATTAAAAGACTATAATTTTAAGATTATTTATAATCCAGAAACCTTACTTACAAATAGTTATGATATTAACTTACTTAAAGATTATGGAATTAAGGGGGCGTTTATTTCAAAAGAAATTACGCTTATTGATATAAAAGAAATAATTAAATTAAAAGAAATTCCTTTATATATGACAGTACATGGTTATTTAAATATGTTTTATTCAAAGCGAAAACTATTAAAATCATACTTTGATTTTATTAACTTAAAACATGATTACCATCATGATAAAATGCGTATTAAAGAAGAAAATAGAGAAGAATTTAATCCAATAATTGAAGATATATTTGGAACTCATGTATATAGGAGTGAAGTAACTTCATATATTGATTATTTAGATGAATTAAAGGGTTTAGATTATTTTAATATTGATGGAATATTTCACAGTGATGAATATATAATTGACGTCTTAAAGTTATTTAGAAATCCAAGTAAAGAGTTAAAAGAAGCACTAGAAAATAAATATAAAGAAAAATGGGATACAGGCTTTTTCTTTAAAAAGACAATTTATAAGGGGTAATATGGTTGAATTATTAGCTCCAGCGGGAGACTTAGAAAAATTAAGATATGCTTACCATTATGGTGCGGATGCTTGTTATATCGGAGGCTTAGAATATTCACTAAGAGCGAGGGCTTCTAATTTTAGTGCGGCCGATATTAAAGAGGCATGTGCGCTTAAAAATAGTTATGGGAAAAAGTTATATGTAACATTAAATATTATTCCCCATAACGAAAACTTAGAAGGATTAGTAGACTATTTACATATGTTAGAAGAAGCTGGAGTTGATGGGGTAATTGTCGCGAGTCCATATATTATGAAGATGGCTAAAAAACATACTAAAATGGAAGTCCATATTTCCACTCAACAATCGGTAGTAAGTAGTTATTCAATTGATTTTTTTAAGAGTTTAGGCGCTAATAGAATCGTCTTAGGAAGAGAATTAACTTTATCTGAAATTAAGGAAATTAAAAATAGTACTAACCTTGATTTAGAAGTCTTTATTCATGGGGGAATGTGCGCGTCTTATAGTGGAAGATGTACATTATCAAATACATTTACCTTAAGGGATGCTAATAGAGGTGGTTGTGCCCATAGTTGTAGATGGAGTTATGACTTATATGATAATGGTATTAAAATAAATGAAGAAATACCATTTAAAATGGGTTCTAAGGATTTAGAAGCCGTAAAAGAAATCACAACCTTAATTGATATTGGCATTAATTCTTTAAAAATTGAAGGAAGAATGAAAAGTATTCATTATTTAGCTACCATTATTAACACTTATAGAATGTTAATTGATGAATATAAAGAAACTGGTAAGATTGAAGATTACGATTACTATCAAACAGAAATTAAAAAGGCGGAAAATAGAGTTACTGCTCAAGGGTTTTTAAGAGGAATGCCTACTAAAGATTCGCAAATTTATGATTCAAGTGAAGTTCCTAATAAAGCTTTTGTGGGAATTATTAAGAAATGTGGAGAGTATACTTTAATTGAACAAAGAAACTACTTTCGTGTTGGTGATACTTTAGAAGTATTTTCACCATCTAAAAAGGTTAAAAGATTTAAAGTAGAGGAAATTTTAAATGAAAATAAAGAACCCGTAGATGCCGCAAGACATCCGCAAGAAATGCTTTATTTAAAGATTCCATTTGAAGTAAAAGAGTATGATTTACTGAGGCTTATATGATTAAAAAAGACGGTAAAGTAATTAAGTTAAATATAATTAAGACAAAAAATAAACATACATATATCAAACCGGAAAATGGCTATCTAGAGATAAGATTAGGTAAACATATGAATCTAGATACCATTAAAGAAAAAATAAAAACTAGATTTGATAAATACTATTTTCTAACTAAAGAAGTTAGTGATGATAAAATACATTTATGGGAAGATGAAAAGACGCTTAATGTAAGTGATGGTCTAGGTTTTAAATATAGTATTAATGGTAATTTAATTAATGTGTATTCTAATAAAAGTTTAGAAGAAATAAAAACTAATATCTTATTAGAAGAAACGAAAATATATTTAAATTCTATTTTAGAAGAAGTTAATTTAAATGTTAAATTGCATGGTTATAAAATAGTTCCAATAAAGTTAAAAAAACTTAAATCTAAATTTGGATCCTATCATTTAAAAAAACATGAGATAATTTTAAATATTCATCTTGCATCTTACAATAAAGAGTGTATGAAATATGTCTTATATCATGAATATACACACCAGAAGTATCCCCATCATCAAAAGTCATTTTATCAAGCTTTAAGTTCTTTATATCCTAACTATAAAGAGATAGAAAAACTATTAAAGAAAAAACGTATCTACTAAAATTGATAAAAATATTATATAATATATAAACAACAAAAGGAGTGAGTTAAGAATTATGAATAAACAAGTATATGAATTAACTAAAGAAGGAGTTTTAAAACTAAAAGCGGAATTAGATGAGTTAAAAGATGTTAAACGTCCTGAAATTTTAAGACAACTTCAAGAAGCTCGTGCTCAAGGTGACTTATCAGAAAACGCTGATTATGATTCCGCAAGAGAAGCTCAAGCACGCACTGAAGCGCGAATTAAAGAAATTGAAAACATTTTAGAAAATGCCAAATTAATTAAAGTTACATCTAGTGATGATAAAGTAAATATTGGAAAAACTGTAAAAATTAATTTTGTTGAAAGACAAAAACAAGCCACTTACAAATTAGTAGGAACAATTGAAGCGAATCCAGCTTTAAATATGATTTCCATTGAATCGCCAGTCGGCAAAGCAATCATTGGCTTATCTGTTGGTGAACGTGTTTTAGTCCGTTTAGAAAATGGAAAAATGTTCCACGTTGAAGTTTTAGAAATTTCTTAATGAGAGTTAATAAATACATTCCTACATTTGTCTATAAATCGGTATATGATATCGATTTTTTAAGTATTTATAATAAAGAAAAAATCCGCTTTATCATTTTAGATATTGATAATACACTCGCCCCTTATGATGAAGATACTCCAACGGAAGAAGCGAAAAAACTGATAAAAGATTTATTAGCCATTGGTTTTGAACTTATCTTAATTTCTAACAATAATAAAAAAAGAGTTTTAAAGTATAGTGAACCATTAGGCTTAAAGGCAATTTATTTCGCTTTAAAACCACTTAAAAGAGGCTTTAAAAAAGGCTTAAAATCCGCAAGCAAGCCTTATAAAAAAGAAGAAGTTTTAGTTATTGGAGATCAGTTAATGACTGATATTTATGGTGCTAATAGAATGGGTTTTAAGACAATCTTAGTTGAACCTATTAAAAGAAAATCAGATATTTTAACTACGAGAATCAATAGGCTAAGGGAACGCCGTGTTTTAAAGAAAATTAAAAAGCATAATTATGAAAAATATGAAGAACTTAGAAAAATATTGTAGTGGTTGTGGGATAAAACTTCAAAATGAAGATGAAACTAAAAAGGGATTTGCGAAAGACTTAAATCATGAGCTTTGTTTAAGTTGTTTTAGATTAAAACATTATAATATTTCTACTGATGAAGTTTTAAAAACCCATTTTCCTAATGTTCCTAATGGTGCTTCTATTGTCTACATTGTTTCTATATTACATTTAAATACTCTATATAAATATGATTTAACTAAGTTTTATCCTAATTCTAAAATAATAGTTTTGATTAATTTTATTGACTTACTTCCTAAGACAGTAAACTTTGATTTATGGGTTAAAAAGATTAAAAAAGCTAATATTTTAGAAGTAATGCCAATTAGCGCCTTAAAAGGCACATATGGAGATTTATTTTTAGAAACACTTGATCATTATAATTTAGGGGATACTTATTTTATTGGTCTTCAAAATAGTGGTAAATCAACGCTTTTAAATAGAATTTCTAAACATCTTGGTTTAGATATCGATATTCTTACATCTACTAAACCAGGCTTAACATTAGATAATATTAAAATTCCTTACAAAGGAAACTATTTAATTGATACACCTGGGGTATATGAAAAAGGTTTTATTAGTGATTATTTAGCTTATGATGAATATAAAAATATTATTCCTGATAAACCATTTAAACCAATTACTTATCAAATTACTGAGGCAATGTCTTTTATTATTGGTGGTGTCGCAATAATAAGCGTTATTAAAGGCTATCCTTTATCAGTAACATTTTATTTAAAGGCGAATATTCATAGAACTAAATATGAAAATTCATTAGAACTTTTAAATAAACATAAAGATGCCTTATTTAGTCCATTTATTAAAGAACCATTTATAAAAACTCACCTAAAAATAGAAGAAGAATCACTTATTAATATTTATGATTTAGGCTTTTTAGTAGTAGCTAACGCAACCTTAGAAATACTCGCCCCAAAGGAGGCGAATATTAAAGCGAAAAAAGGTAGTTATCATGGATTATAAAGTGTTAATGTTAAAAAAGCTAAGAAGTTATCCAAAAAGAGTTACTCATACTCTAAACGTCTTAGAAAGAGCTTTAGAATTAGGTAGGATTTATAATGCTTCACTAGAAGTCTTAGAAGTTTCAGCCCTACTTCACGATATTACTAAATACTATACAAAAGAAGAGCATCTTTCTTTAATCAAAGATGAATCATTAATTAAAGATTATGATGAGTCCCTACATCATAGTATTAGTGCTTATTATCTCGCTAAAGAAATTGGCGTTACTAATATTAAAATCCTAGAAGCGATTAGATATCATATTTGGGGTAAAATAAATATGAGTATCGAGACAATGATTTTAGTGGTAAGTGATTATACAGAAAAAGATAGAAGCTTTAAAGAAGCGAAGATTGCTTATGAACTTGCGAAAGAAGATTTAATTAAAAGTTATTTATATGTGATGGAAGAAACGATTAAGTATTTAATTAAAAATAATATTAGTCCGCACAAAGAACAAATAAAAGTGTATAATTATTATAAAGATGAATATAAAGGAGAAATAAATGCTAGAAAAAACACTTAATGTAGTAGAAAAAGTAAAATTAGAAGATTTAAAAGTTTTTGATTTAGAAAACGATAATCCTTTTTTCAGGTACGTAATTATTGGAACTTCTAAAACTGGTAGACAAGGTGATTCACTAGTTGGCTATCTAAAAGAAGACCTAAAAGATAATTACCAAATAAGAGGGATTGAAGGGAAAAAAACGGGTTGGCTTTTAATTGACTTAGGAGACATTATTATTCATGTTTTTGATAAAGAGATGAGAGAGTATTATGGTTTTGATGATCGCTTTATCGGCAAAAAAGTAATTAAGTAAAATTAAGATAAAAGTAAAAAAAGCACTCTTGGTTGTATCATTATGTGGTGATACTATGAAAAGGGTGCTTTTTATTTTGGCTTTTTTAATCTTTTCTCTAGCGTTTTTAGGTCTTTATTTATTTAAAGAAGAAGAAATAAAAGAAAAAGAACTGCCATCATTAATAATTGTCTATATTGAAGGCGCTGTTTATTTTGAAGGTAAATATGAGGTTAAAAAAGATACTAAATTAAGAGATTTAATTAGTTACGCAAAATTAAAAGATAGTGCGGACATATCAAACCTTAATTTAAATGAAGTTTTAGTGAATAATAAAACTTATTTTATTCCCTTAAATTATGAAATAGAGAAGATAAATATTAATACTGCAGATATAGAAACCCTTATGCAAATTAAAGGAATTGGTTCAGTTACCGCGAAAGCGATTGTTGATTATAGAAAGATTAACGGTCCATTTAAAGAAGTAGAAGACATTAAAAATGTTAGTGGTATTGGAAATCAAACTTATGAGAAAATTAAAGACTTTATTACCGTTTAACTATTTTCATTACTATGCGTTTTCTTTATTAATTGCCTGTTTAGCTTATGAGAATTTATTGTTTTTAAGTTTCTTTATTTTGTTGTTATATCTGATTAGATTATATAAACATAAATACATCGTTATTTTTATTGGGATTACGTTTTTTACCTGCTTAAAATTAATAAAAACACCAAAACCACCAACTAATAATACATTTATTGTTACTGAAATAAAAACTTATGATAATTATTATGAATATGAGGCAAGAAGTGGAATCTATAAATATATCTTTAAGGATAAAGATAAATATGAGGTTGGTGATTATCTATTCATAGAATATGATTTTGAAGTATTTGATAAAGCGAAAACTCCCAATGGGTTTAACGCTTTTAATTATTACGCCTCAAAAAATATCTTTTATGAATTAAAAGTTAATAAGATTACATTTATTAAACATTCTTTTCATCTAAATAGTCTTAAATATAAACTAATGGATCTTTTTAAGGGTTATCCTGAACTAACAAAGAAAATGATTTATAGTTTAGTTTTTGCCCATAATACTTTTTCAAAAGAGTTTAAAGAAAATTCATCCTTACTTGGAGTAAGTCATTTATTTTCTTTATCAGGAATGCATATAAACATTATTATTACATTACTATTTATGATGTTTAAAAATTATAAAAAGAAAGAATTAATAGTTATTATAATTTTAACGATTTATGTGTTAATTTTAGGATTTAAGGTGAGTTTATTTAGAGCTTATTTAATGGTATTAATTAGTTATATATTTAAAAAAGAAGGAATCACAAAGCTAGATAGTCTATCACTTTCATTTATTATTATTTTAATTATTAATCCTTTTAATAGGTATAGTTTAGGGTTTATTTTATCATTTTTAGTGACATTCTTTTTAGTAGTTGTCCCAACTAAAAACATCATCTTTTCTAACCTAATTGCCTACGCTGTTTCACTGTTGATAGTAAGTAATATCAATGGAGGATTACTCCTTATCGGAGCGATTTCCTCACTCATTTACACTTTAATATTTCCGCTTGTGGTAATGCCTTTAGTATTTTTTAGTTTGATTCCAGGATTTTATTTTATTAGTGAAGGAATCTTCTTAGGTTTTCAAGAATCATATAGTTTATTTCCCACCCTTTTTATTAAGTTACCTTATGTTAGTTTAATAGGAATTATGATTTATTTAAGTTTGTTTATTTATTTGTTATATGGAGGTGAAAGAAAAGTCTATTTTAAAAGAGGATTAATTCTTTTAAGTTATTTATTTTTAATATATTTACTGCCTAATTTATCACCTCAAGGTGAAGTGTTATTTTTAGATGTTAATCAAGGTGATACAACATTTATCAAAAGGCCTTTTAATAAATGTAATATTTTAATTGATGCTCATTATGGAGCAAGTAATTATTTAAAGACTCTTGGTGATATTGAAATTGATTATTTCTTTATTACTCATGGGGATTATGATCACGCTAGTGAGGCAAAAGAAGTTTTAGAAACTTGTAAGGTTAAAAACGCTTATACCAATCCTTATGATGATAGTGAGATTATTAGTGAGTTAGGATTAAAGAAAACTAAAAGGGGAGATAAATTTATTTGTGGGGATATAGAAATTAAAGTTTTAAGTCCAAGTAAAGATTATTTAGATAGTAATGATAATTCTTTGGTGTTAAAGATTATTATTGATAATGAAACATACCTTTTTACTGGTGATATTAGTAGTGTAGTAGAAGACGATTTAGTAGAGTTTTATTTAAATGATTTAAAAAGTGATTATCTTCACATTTCCCATCATGGTTCTAATACATCTACTAACAATCACTTTTTAACATATGTTAATCCCCATACCGCAATTATTTCAGTAGGAAAAAATAAATATGGTCATCCTTCCTATGAAGTCTTAGAAAGGCTAAAAAAACATAATATTAAAATTTTAGAAACAATTAAAGAAAATACAATAATTATAAAGAAATACAGGTATCGGAAAAAGGAAGATTTGTTATACAAATAGATGCATTTTAGTGTATAATAGAATAAGAGGTTATTTTATGAAAGACTTTATTTATGCATTTATTGGTGAAGATGACTTTTTAATTGAAAATGAAATTGATAAATTAATTAAGAAATTAAAAATAGATCCGTTTAATATTTTATCTTATGATTTATCTGAACAAGAACTCTTTGATTTTTATCAAGAAATCACAACTGTTAGCTTACTTTCAGATAGAAAGTTAATTAAAGTTAAAAATGCGTGGTTTTTTTATGAAGAAAGAGAAGAAGATATTACTCCTTTATTAAGATATTTTGCTGACCCGAAAACTGATACAGCAGTAGTGTTTATTTTAAATAAAGAACCAGATAAATCACTACCGGCATCACAAGAAGCGTTTAAATATGCTCGTATTGAAACTATTAAACCAATGGAGCCAGAAGAGTTTTTACCATATATTAGAAACTATTTTCAAACTAAAGGATATAAAATCGCTAATGATGCGCTAGAGGAATTAGTTGAGAGAACTAATTATGATTTTCATATTTTATATAATGAAGTTGAAAAACTTAAATTGTATGCTTATGATTCCAAAGTAATTACTTTAAGAGATATTGAATTATTAGTTCCGCAAAATTTAGAAGATAATTTTTATGATTTAACTAATGCGATTCTTGCGAAAAACAAGAGAAGAACTCTAGAAATATACTATGATTTATTATCTAAAAATGAACAACCAACTCAAATTATTAACTATATTTCTAAAACCTTAAAAGATATTATTACAACTAAACAATTAATTAAACAAGGTTTTAATCAAACAAGTATTCAAGAGTATTTTAATGTTAGTAGTGGTAAAGCATATTATATGGTAAAAGATGCGAAAGACATTAACGAAAATAATTTAAAGAAATATTACGATACACTTGCCGAATTAGATTTTAAAATTAAAAGTGGAGCAATTGATCCAAAACTTGGATTAGAACTTTGGTTATTAGGAGGATAAAGTGCTAGTAGATAGATATGAACACCTAATTGTTTTTGACTTTGAAACAACAGGACTATCCCCAATTAATGACCGCATTATTGAAATTGGGGCAATTTTAATTGAGCGTGATGGCAAAAACTTTAAAATAAAAAAAGAGTTTAATTGCTTAATTAAACAAGATAAACCTTTACCAGAAAAAATTGTTGAAATCACTAATATTACTGATGAATTATTAGATAAAGAAGGTATCAGTGAAAGTGAAGCATTTCATCATTTTTTAAATATATACAAAAAAGAAGCCCTTTTAGTGGCTTATAATTTAAGTTTTGATTATGCCTTTTTAGTGGAATTATTTAGAAGACATTTTAATGATAAAGAAATCTTCTTGTATAATGATTTACTAGATGTGATGGCAATTTATAAAGATAGACATCCATATCCACATAAACTAGATAATGTTGTTGAGACTTATAATATTACAATTCCTAATACCCATAGAGCATTAGATGATGTTAAGGCAACTTTAATGGGTTTAATAAAGATGACAGAAGAAAGGGATACAATAACTAAATATATTAACGTTATTGGTTATAATCCTCGTTATGGCCCACCTAGATATCAAGCACCACATGTGAGTTATGTTGCTCAATATGGAAATAAACTAGAAATCGAAAAAAGATAAAAAAAATACATCAGTTAGATGCATTTAATTGGTTAACAAGTTTTTGTAATTGAGATTTATGATTGGCAACAAAGTTACGGTGATAAATGCCCTTAGCTAAACCCTTATCTAATTTCTTGTTAGCAAGATTTAAGTTTAAAACTGCTTCTTCATAATTACCTGCTAAAACAGAAGCTTCAACTTTCTTAATTGCAGTTTTAGTTGAAGATTTAAAACTTTTATTTAGTTGTTGACTCTTGATATTGGTTCTGTTACGCTTAATTTGTTGTTTAATATTAGCCATTTTCTCACCTCCTTGGTAAGTTTCCGTTATAAATAATAACACAACGGCGGAGGGATTGCAAGAATTTAAAAATAAAAATAGATAAAGAGGTATTAAAAATGACAATTTCCAATAAAATAACGATAAGTAGAATTGTGCTTGTCCCAATAATGATATTAATGATATATATTCCCCTTTTAAGAAAGATTGAGACAATTTTTAACCTTGATTTAGGGGAATTATTGTTTGCGATTTTATTTGTGATTGCTTCATTTACAGACTTTCTTGATGGTTATCTCGCAAGAAAAAGAAATGAAATTACGACATTTGGTAAATTCTTAGATCCTATTGCTGATAAAGTCTTAGTCTTAAGTGGGATGTTATATATTATTACTTATAAAACTACTTATGATTGGTGGTGGATTTTAGTAGTAATCGTTTTATTTAGAGAGTTTAGCGTTTCCGCATTAAGAATGATTGCGGCAAAGGAAGATAATGTAATCGCAGCCGGATTTTCTGGAAAACTAAAAACAGTGGTTCTAATGATCGCGATGACAATGATTTTATTTAATGATTTTGGATTAGATCATTTTATGAATGGTAATGCTCATTATATAAGTGATGTATTATTTTATCTCGGTGTAGCTTTAACTGCATATAGTGGTTTTGATTACATTTATAGAAATAGAAGTGCAATAAAAATAAAAGAATAAAGTAAATTTAGTATAATTAATGTATATATAAAGCGGAGGAATATTATGGATAATAAAAATGAAGCATTAAAAAGCGCAATAAAACAAATTGAAAAACAATTCGGAAAAGGCTCAATCATGCGCCTTGGCGAAGAAGCAGATAGAACATTAGAAGCGAGTTCTTCAGGCTCTTTATATTTAGATATTGCCCTAGGAATTGGTGGATATCCTAAGGGAAGAATTATTGAAATATATGGACCTGAATCGAGTGGTAAAACAACATTTGCCCTCCACGCAATTGCGGAAATGCAAAAACAAGGAGGCAATGCCGCATTCATTGATGCAGAGCACGCTTTAGATCCAAATTACGCCAGAAATTTAGGTGTTGATGTTGATAATTTATTATTATCACAACCTGATACAGGTGAACAAGCATTAGAAATTGCAGAAGCATTAATTAGAAGTGGTGCAGTAGGGATTGTTGTTATTGACAGTGTTGCTGCATTAGTTCCTGAGGCAGAAATTTCAGGTGAAATGGGCGATTCTCATGTGGGATTACAAGCCCGCTTAATGAGCCAAGCAATGCGTAAATTATCAGGAATTATTAGTAAGACTAATACGATTTGTATTTTCATTAACCAAATAAGAGAAAAAGTTGGAGTTATCTTTGGTAATCCCGAAACAACAAGTGGTGGTAGAGCTCTTAAATTCTATGCAAGCATTCGCCTAGAAATTCGTCGCGGTGAACAAATTAAAATTGGTTCTGATTTAGTTGGAAATAAAGCGAACGTAAGAGTTGTTAAAAACAAAGTCGCTCCACCATTTAAAACAGCGACACTAGATATTATTTTTGGCGAAGGAATTTCTAAGACTGGTGAAATTGTTGATATTGCGGCTGAACTTGATTTAATTAAAAAATCTGGAGCTTGGTATTCATATAACGATGAAAAAATTGGTCAAGGTAGAGAAAATGCCAAAGCATATTTAGATAATAATAAAGAATTAAAGGATAAATTAGAAAAACAAATAAGAACACATTATGGATTAAAATAAGGCCTCGTAAGGCCTTTTTTAATAAAAAAAATAACTTCTTTTTTGAAGAAGTTATTGTGGTTTAACGATAGTTTGTGAATCATCAAAAGGAACTTTTATTATTAATGTATGAGTATTTGTTTGGTTAAGTTCTGCGATGGTTTCTGTGTAATCAATTTTTATGTACAAATAAGGGCCATCTGGTTTTACAAATGGAAGTAATGTTTTATCTAGGTTATAGTTAAAAGGGATTACTAAACGGTTGTAAGGGGTTGTTTTATAAACAGTCATTACTCTTTCAGCAACTGTGTTATATTTATCATTTCTAATTGATAATTGTGCGTTAACTTTATTAATAAGAATGGTATTAACGGTTGTTTTAGGTGTAATCTCATAGGAAAAGATATATTTTCCCCCATCAAGTTTTCCTTCTTCATTTTTCTTAGTTTCAATGATTTCATCTAGTTTAAATTCTAATGTAAAAACATCTTGTTCCTTAACCGCTTTTAGGCTTTTATCTTCAAATAAAACCGTATGATTACTAAAAGCATTCATTGTGTAAACTGTTGGTATTAAAGTCATTGGGACAACGATTAAAAATAAAATTAATGTAATAGTTAAAAGACGATGCTTTACAAAGAAAGATTGTTTTTTATGTTTGCTCATAATATTACCTCGCTTTTATTATTATACAACAAGACAATGTGAAATAAAACAAAAGGTTAATAAAAATTGACTAAATTAAGATAATAGTGGTATAATGGTGGCAAGTTTATTAATTAAACTTACCAAATTATAAAATTGTATTTGTGACATTCAAATATAAAAATTAATCAATGGAGGAAAATTATGAGTACATTAGAAATAATCTTACTCATCCTCGCTTTGCTTTTATTGTTTGTAGGACCTTTAGTGGGATATTTTTTACGCGTAAAGCATCATGAGAAGTCATTAAGACGTTCTAAAGAAGAAGCGGAAAATATCATTGAAGAAGGAAAAAAAGAGGCTGAAAATGCTAAAAAAGAAGCCATTTTAGAAGCCAGACAAGAAATTTTTAACCAACGAAAAGATTTTGAAAGAGATGTAAAAGAGCGTAGACAAGTTGTCGTTGATTTAGAAACGAAAATTTCTAAACGAGAAGAAATGCTCAATAACAGAAGTGCTAACTTAGATAGAAGAGAAGAGCACTTAGCTACTAAAGAAATTAAATTAGATGAGAGAAAATTTGAAGTTGAAGAATTAAATAGCAAAGCTGAAGAGCTAGTAAGATTGCAAGAAGAAAAATTAATTGAAATATCAAACATTTCAATTGAAGAAGCAAAAGAAATTATTATGGAACGTGTTAAAACAGATATGGCTGCGGAAGTTGCTGCATATATTAAGGAAGCAGAAGAAACTGCGAAAAATGAAGCAGATACAAAAGCTAAAATGTATTTAACACTAGCGATTCAAAAATATGCAAGTGAAACAACCACAGAAAGAACTGTTTCAGTTGTTGACCTACCTTCTGAAGAAATGAAAGGTAGAATTATTGGTCGTGAAGGTAGAAACATTAGAACCTTTGAAGCATTAACAGGTGTTGATTTAATTATTGATGATACGCCAGAAGCGGTAGTATTATCAGGATTTGATCCAGTAAGAAGAGAAGTTGCGAAACGCACACTCGCTTCACTTGTTGAAGATGGACGAATTCACCCAGGAAGAATTGAAGAAGTTGTGGCTAGAAGCCAAGCTGAAGTAGAAACGTTTATTAGAAAAACTGGTGAAGATGCAATCTTTGAAACAGGTGTTGGGAAAATGCATCCAGATTTAGTTAAACTTCTAGGAAAACTTCAATTTAGAACAAGTTATGGTCAAAACGTTTTAAGACATTCAGTTGAAGTAGCATTTTTAGCAGGTAAATTAGCTGCTGAAATAGGTGAAAATGAAGTTTTAGCAAAGCGTGCTGGCTTACTTCATGATATTGGAAAAGCTGTTGACCACGAAATTGAAGGTTCCCACGTTGAAATTGGGATTAACTTAGTTTCAAGATATAAAGAACCACTTGAAGTTATTGACGCTATCGCAACCCATCATGGCGATAAAGAACCAGAAACGATTATTGCCATATTAGTCGCTGCAGCGGATGCGTTAAGTGCGGCAAGACCTGGCGCGAGAAGCGAATCTTTAGATAACTATATTAAGAGATTAGAGGCACTAGAAGCAATTTCTAACAAAATTGAAGGTGTTGAACGTTCTTATGCAATTCAAGCAGGTAGGGAAATTAGAGTTATTGTTGAACCAACAAAAATTGATGATTTACAAACCTTCAAGATTGCTCGTGAAATAAAAGAAGAAATTGAAGCTAATTTACAATACCCTGGAACAATTAAAGTAACAGTAGTTAGAGAAACACGCGCAACCGATGTTGCTAAATAAAATAAGGGGCTTTTGCCCCTTTAATTATTAAAAGAGGAATTATATGAAAGTACTTTTTATTGGTGATATTTATGGACCACCAGGAAGAAAGATTTTAAAAGAAAAACTTCCAAAATTAAAAAATGAATATAAACCTAACATTATTATAGTAAATGCTGAAAATTCCGCTAATAATGGTAGAGGAATTACGGATAAATACTATAAAGAACTAATGGAAATGGGCGTTACTACAATTACGATGGGTAATCATGTTTGGGGTCAAGAATCTTTAAAAAGTTATATTGATGATGCTCATATTTGTAGACCAGCAAACTATAATAACGCACCTGGAAAACAATATGATTTAATCAATTATAATGGTAAAAAATTATTAGTAATGAACCTTCTTGGAAGAACATACATGGAAGCTAATTTAAATAATCCTTTTTTGGTCGCAGAAGAAATACTAAAAGAAGTTAAGCCTGATTATTCATTTATTGATTTTCATGCAGAAGCGACTAGTGAAAAAGTTGCTTTTGGTCATTATTTAGATGGACTTGCGAGTGTAATTGTTGGGACTCATACTCATATTCCAACCGCTGATGAAAGAGTTTTACCAAAAGGAACAATTTATATTACTGATGTAGGAATGACTGGCCCATTAAATGGAATTATTGGTGTAGAAAAAGAAATCGTTATTAATAGATTTTTAAATGGTTATACTGTGCCAAATAAGGTTGCGGAAGGCCCAGTACAGTTAAATGCTGTAATCATTGATTTAGAAAAGAAAAAAATTGAAAGAATTAATATTATAGAAGAATGTGAGTAAATGAATAACGAATATAAAACTCCCGATTTAAAATCCGCAAGAATGCGTAAAGGAGAAATTCTTCATGAAAAGTTTGTTTTAGATGAAGAGTTTTTAAATATAGGAAAAAACTTAAAATATCGCATCCAAACATATGGTTGTCAAGGTAATGAAGCAGACTCAGAAATGATTTCTGGGATTTTTGAGGCAATGGGATTTACTAGATCAATTGATGAAAGTGATGCTGATATTATCTTACTTAATACATGTGCAATAAGAGAAAATGCGGAAAATAGAATATGGGGAGAAATTGGAAGATTAAAAAGTTATCAAACTGAAAATCCTAATTTAGTTATTGGGATTTGTGGGTGTATGCCTCAAGAAGAGGTTGTCGTAAATAAAATTCTTAAGAGTTATCCATATGTAGGATTAGTTTTTGGAACTCATAATATTAATGAACTTCCTAAATATTTAAAAGATGTTTTCGTTAATAAAAAAAGAGTAATTAAAGTTCATTCTTATGAAGGGACAATCGTTGAAGATATTCCAAAAGTTAGAGAACAAACCCATAAGGCATGGGTTAGCATTATGTATGGTTGTGATGAGTTTTGTACATATTGTGTTGTTCCTTTTACTCGTGGAAAAGAACGCTCAAGGAAAAAAGAAGAAATCATTAAAGAAGTTAGAGAACTTGTTAGTGAAGGTTATCAGGAAATCACTTTACTAGGCCAAAATGTTAATGCTTACGGTAAAGACTTTAAAGATGAAGATTATAAATTTGGCGACTTATTATATGATTTAGATAAAACAGGAATAAACCGAATTCGCTTTACCACAAGTCATCCAAGAGATCTTGATGAAAAAACAATTACCGCATTTAAAGATTGTAAAAGTGTGATGCCACACTTACACTTACCTGTTCAAAGTGGCTCTAATGAAATTTTAAAGAAAATGAATAGAGGCTATACTAAAGAACTTTATTTAGATGTGATTGAAAGATTAAAAGCAGTTAAACCAGACATTTCTATTACTACAGATATTATTGTCGCATTTCCTTATGAAGAGGAAAAAGATTTCCAAGAAACATTAGATCTTGTAAAAAAGGCAGACTTTGAAGGGGCATTTACATTTATTTTCTCTAGGCGCTCAGGAACACCTGCAGATAAATATCCAGATATAATTCCCGTTTCTGTTCAAAAAGAACGTCTTTTAAGATTAAATAAAGTAATTAATGAAGGATATTTAAGAGGAAATAAACGCTTTTTAGGAAAAACAGTTAAAGTATTAGTTGATGGATTTTCTAAAACAGATGCTACTAAATTAACTGGTTATAGTGAACACAACAAACTAGTTAATTTTACTGGTGATGAAAGTAAAATTGGTAAAATTGTTTTAGTTGAAGTAACTGATGCGAAAACTTGGTACTTAGAAGGTAAAGAAGTTAAATAATAAAATTATTGTTAAAAAACACTTAATTAAAAAAGATTTTCCTTTTTGTTTTTAATATGTTGAAAAACAATTGACACAGTTAATACAAAATGTTATAATACAGTTGACACAGATAAAAGCCTTATTTAGTAGTCAAAAAAAATGTAAAATGACATAAAAAAGAAAACATTATAACAAAAATATAAAGTGGCAAAAAAACAAAGGAGGAGAATAAAATGCGCTTAAAAAGAGTTTTTGTTGTCTTAATTGTCTTTTTTCTTTCAATACTTAGTATTAGTAAAATTAGGGCTAATAATTTAATTTATGATAATATTTCTGCTCAAGCAATTGCGGAAAATATTGATGTTTTTAATGAAGAAATAGAAGGGATAAAACCTAAAACGTATTTTACTAGCGTTGAATATATTGTTCCCGTTTATGATTTTCAAAAAGAAGAAATTGGAACATTATTAATATTTAATGATAATAGTGGTTATTTTATGTTTGATAAAGAAAATTATGTTTTGGCGTACGATTACTCAGATGGTATTCCACTTAGCAATGCTGAATTTAGTAATGGGGTTGTATATTTCAATAAAATGTTTTATCCTTACAAAGAGGCTATATTTAACAAAAGTAAATATTACCCAGACATTGATTTGGAAAACCAAATAAAGGGGTTTATAGTTGATGATATATTTCATTTTCATTGTTCTCCTGATTTTAATAAAAAAAGAAGAGAGTTATTGAATGATTTTGATCCACAATATGCAACACTGACATATACTGTTGGAACAAATTGGAAGAATAAAGTTACCCAATCATCAAATCAAGAAGAAAATGATTGTGGACCACTTGCATTGGCTAATTTGCTTTGGACATATAAAATAAATGGAGGCCCAGATTTAACAAACGGTGCTACATCATCCGAAAATCTTGCGGTATCATTATATTCTTCATTAGGATATACCGTGGGGCATCCACTATGGCCACAAAGAGTAACAGATTTGAATAATTATTTAGCCGGAACAGGATATAAAATACGATCAATTGATGTATCTAATGGTATTTCTGATGATTTAGCAATTGCTCCAATTGTTGGGCTCTATTCATCAGCAAAAGTTGTTAGCACTGCACATTATGCACTAGTGACAGGAAAGGGAAAATCTCTCTATAAAAAAATATTGGGAATAAGTTTTTGGACTAGTTGGGACATAATTAATACATGGTATGATATGAATTATACAATCAATGGTTATATTGCAAGAAAATATTGGGTTGATAATAAGTATATATGGTATGGTTGGGCGTTGGCCTATACAAACACAAATAATATTGTGCCATTATAGTGTGAAAATAAGGGGGAAATTATGAAAAAAACATTGATTATTTTGTTTAGTATTGTATTTTTAACATCCTGTTTTAAAGAAAATGATTTTGAAAAAATTAATAAAAAAGTAGTAACGCCAATTACCTTCGAAAGAGTCGATCACTATATAAAAAACTATCCTTTAAGGTTTGTTAAAGATAATAATTTAGAAGAAGGAAGAATGGGGTTTTATAAATCTTATATTATTTTAAACATCACTTCTGAATATTATTATTTTGATGTAACTACTAAAA
Source organism: Acholeplasmatales bacterium (assembly GCA_050949105.1). GTDB lineage: Bacteria > Bacillota_I > Bacilli_A > Acholeplasmatales > UBA5453 > DUQU01. The sequence continues at coordinate 149,510 of JBMNFC010000003.1, read as the reverse complement.
TTCTAAGTGTAAGAGAAGAAAACAATTTAACAAAACTAAAAACATTAGAGAACGACACATTAGAAACACTATTGACGGAAATTAAGGAAAGATTAAATATTGAATTCATTTTATTAGACTATAAAGTTAATGAGATTGTTAATGAGATGCTATCGGAAAAATTTGAGAATATAACATATAGAGAAGTTTCAGTTACTAAAAATCCAAATTCTTCTTCTATTGAAATTGATAATTTCGAAAACACATCATTTGGTTTGTTTAAACAAGCATTAAATCAATTAAAACCTTATATTTCATTTGACAGTAATAATTCTGTTTCAATTAGATTAACAACATTCGCTAAAAAAACGCGAATTGAATCAATTTTAATAAATAAAGAAATCGGATATGAAAAACTTTACGAAGGTCAAGAAACAGAATTTTGGAATGAAAAATTTATTGATATAAAAAACTTTTTAGATACACTGTAAACAAACAAAAAAAGCACTCTATATCAAGGTGCTTTTTTTGTATTTGGTCTTTTATCTCAAAAAAAAATAAGAAAATATGATATTTAAAATAGATTTACCCTTTTATAATTGATATTTTTTGTGATTTATAGTATTATAAATCTAGAAATCTACTTGGAGGAATGAAATAGTGGCAGTAAAAAATCAAGAAAAAGTTAATGAAAGAAAATTAAGTCCTCAAGCAAAAGAACTACTAGTAGAGCTTAGAAACACAAAGAAAGAATTAGAAGCCATTGCGTCAGAAATTGATGCGGTAAAGGCTGAAAGAGGTCAAAAAGGTAGTGGCAAAAAACCTTTTAAAAAACAAGAACCAAGAGTTGTTGAAACTCCAGTTAATGTTAGTGAACCGAAAATTATCTTTCCATATGAAGCAAAAGTTGATAAAAAACAATATGAAAATTTAAAGAAAGTTGAAGCTAGAGCGCTTAAAAAGAATGCGCAAAAACTAAAGAACTAAATTAAATTTCCGTAGTGTTTTTAGAAGATAATTTTAGAAAAAGGAGATTATTTGTGAGTTATACTCCGATGATGAAACAATATCTTGAAATTAAAAAGGACTATGCAGATTGCTTAGTCTTTTTTAGATTAGGCGATTTCTATGAAATGTTTTTTGAAGACGCTCATACTGCGAGTAGAGAACTTGAAATTGCGCTAACTGGTAGGGATGCAGGAGTTAAAGAAAGAGTTCCAATGGCTGGTGTTCCTTATCATAGTGTTATGCCTTATATTGAAAAACTTGTTAATAAAGGGTATAAAATCGCGATTGTCGAACAAGTTAGTGAACCTGGTCAAGGTTTAGTTGAAAGAAAGGTAACAAGACTAATTAGTCCTGGAATGGTTATTGATGATTTTTTAGATCAAAAAAACAATAATTATATCTCTTCAATTAGTCAAGAAAGATTAAACTTTTCACTTTGTTATGCGGATGTTTCTACTGGTGAATTAAATATTATCAATGATTTAAATAAAAAAGAATTGCTTACTGAAATCGAAAAATTAGGAATTAAAGAACTTATTATTAACAAAGAACTTAAATATCTAAGCAAAGAATTAAGCATTTTAATTAGTTATCATGAAGATGTTTTAGAGGAACATAAATTACTTAATGGTTTACCAGAATTATCTAGAAAAGCTTTAGGGAAATTATTAAGTTATTTATCAAAGACTGAATCATCTTTAATAAATGTCTTTAATGAAGTTAGAGTTACTAATAATGATGCTTATTTAAAAATGGATGATAAAAGCATTCGTGCCCTAGAATTAACATATAATTATAAAGGTCATTCTCTATTTAAAGTTTTAGATAAGAATCAAACAGCGATGGGATCAAGATTACTTAAAAAAATCATTGAAAAACCACTTGTTGATATCAATAAAATTAATAAACGATTAGATTATGTTGAAACTTTAACAAATTATCATCATTTGAATGCTTTAATTGAATCCTTAAAAGGAATTTATGATATTAAGCGGATTACTTCAAGAATTTCTAGTTTAAATGCTAATCCCAAGGATTTATTACAACTTAAACAAACTTTAAGTAAAGTTCCTAATATTAAAGTAAAGTTAAAGGCTTTAAATAGTGAAATATTTAATGATTTTAACGATGAAATAGATCCTCATGAAGAACTTTATGATATATTAGAAAAAGCAATCTCACAAGATGCACCTTTAGTTATTAAAGACGGAAATATCTTTAAAGATGGTTATAACGAAGAACTTGATAATTTACGATACATTCAAACTCACGCTAAAGAGTGGATTTTAGAATTTGAACAAGCTGAACGGGAAAAGACTAAAATTAAAAACCTAAAGGTTGGTTATAACCGTGTTTTTGGTTATTATATTGAAGTTACTAAAGGAAACTTAGATTTAGTTAAAGATGAGTTTGGTTATATTAGAAAACAAACACTTGTAGGTAGTGAAAGATTTATTAACGAAGAATTAAAAGAAAAAGAGAAAATTATTTTAGGTGCGGAAGAAAAGATTTTAGATCTTGAATATGAACTTTTTTATTAAATTAAGGGAATATACCTCTTCATTTTCTAACTCCTTACAAGAACTTGCAGATAAAATTGCCTATTTAGATGTCTTACAATCACTCGCGAAAGTGTCATTAGAAAATAATTATGTTCGTCCGGAAATAAGAGAAAACAAAGAAATCTATGTTGGTGATTTACGTCATCCAATGGTAGAACATTTTAATAGTAATCCATTTATTGCGAACGATGTTTCCATTATGCAAGGTGGTATTTTACTAATCACTGGGCCTAATATGAGTGGTAAGAGCACATATATGAGAATGTTTGCGTTATGTGTTGTGATGGCACAGATGGGGTCATTTGTCCCCGCAAAAGTTGCGAAAATGCCAATTTTTGATGCGATTTTTACGCGAATCGGTGCGCAAGATGACTTAACAAGCGGACAAAGCACCTTTATGGTAGAAATGTTAGAAACCAATAATGCTTTAAGAGGGGCAACCGAAAACTCACTTTTAATCTTTGATGAGATTGGTAGAGGTACCGCAACCTACGATGGTATGGCTTTAGCTCAAGGAATAATTGAATATGTCCATGAGAAGATTAAAGCTGTTATGTTATTTTCAACTCACTATCATGAACTTACTAAATTAGAAGGAATGTTAGTGAGACTTAAAAATATTCATGTCCAAGCTATCTTAGATAAAGGTAAATTAGTTTTCTTACATAAAATTAAAGAAGGACCAACTGATAAATCTTACGGTATTAATGTTGCGGCGCTTGCGAAACTACCAAAACCATTAATTCATAGGAGTCAACTTATCCTAGATCACTTAGAAGTTGATAAGAAAAAAGAAATGGAATTAACACTTTTTAATTTTGATAAAGTGTTTGAAGATGCACCAATATATGGTCAAACTAACGAAAAAGTAATTGAAAAAATTAAAAATATAGATATTAATTCGTTAACCCCAATTGAAGCACTCTTACTTTTAAAGAGTCTTCAAGATGAATTGAAGTGATAAATTATGATTATTAAATTAGATGAACGACTAAGTAATATGATTGCGGCTGGTGAAGTCGTTTTTAGACCTTACAATGCCCTAAAAGAATTAATTGAAAATTCAATTGATGCGAAAGCCAGTAACATTACAATTAATATTCTTGATTATGGCTTAAAAGAAATAAAAGTTATTGATAATGGTGTAGGAATGAATTCTACCGACTTAAAGATGGCTTTTTTAAGACATGCGACAAGTAAAATAAAAACGGAATACGACTTAAATCATATTAAGACTTTGGGTTTCCGTGGTGAGGCAATACCTGCAATTGCGTCAGTCTCAAAACTAATGATTAAGTCTAGGGAAGGTGATATTGGTCATGAAGTTTATTATGAAGGTGGTAAATTTGTTCATGAAAGACCTTCAGCCCTTAATAAAGGAACAGAAGTAATTGTTAAGGATTTATTTTATAACGTTCCTGCGAGACTTAAACACCTTAAAGCACCACAAACAGAACTTTCTTTGATATTAGAAGTAGTTGATCACTTTATTTTAGCTAACCCTAAAATTGCGTTTAAAATTACCCATAATGATAAAGTTTTAAGACAATCTTTTGGTAATGAAAACTATGAAACACTTTTTCAAATTGTCTTTGGAAAAGATGCCCACAAAGATATGTTACAAATAAATAAAAAAGTTGATAATATTGATTTAAATATTTATTTAGGAAGTCCTAAAATCACAAAGGCGAGAAAAAATGATATTATTGTTATTTTAAATGGAAGAGTTATTAGAAATTTTGTCTTAACTAACGCGATAATTGAAGGTTATCATACAAGATTAATGGTTAATCGTTATCCTGTTGCTGTTTTAGATATTAAAATGGATGTTTCTTTAATTGATGTCAATGTTCATCCTCAAAAATTAGAAGTAAGAATTACTAATGAATATAAACTTGCTAACTTAATTAAAGAAACAATTAGGAGTGAATTTAGAAAGACAACAGAAAGAGTTGCTGATATTCCTACATACAAACAAGTTACCTCTTTTGAATATATTAAAGAAGAATTGGAACTTAATTTAGAATATCAAGAAAAAGAAAGTAATGAAGTACCTTTGATTAGTGATAAATTACCGTTCTTTGATTATATCGGACAATACCGTGGAACTTATTTAATATTTCAAAATGAAGATGGACTTTACTTAATTGATCAACATGCGGCAGAAGAACGTATTAGATACGAAATTTATTATGAAAAGTTAGGCGCAAAATCTTATCAAAAACCACTTCTTTTCCCAATTTTATTAGAATTAAGACCAACAGAAGAAGAAATAATTAAAAGATTTATTGATGACTTAAAAGAAATTGGCTTTTTATTTGAAGAAGCGGGTCCAACTGGTCTTTATTTAAAAGAAATACCAATTTGGTTAAATGATGAAGATATCAATATGTTTATTCAAAATATTGTTTCATCATTAGAATCATATGGCTCACTTAATTTAAGTGATTTACGCGATAATTTATCTAAGAGTATTGCTTGTAAAGGCGCAATTAAAGCTAATGAATATCTTAAGGTAGAAGAAGTCGAAAGATTAATTGAAGATTTAAGAAAAACTAAAAACCCTTATTATTGTCCACATGGAAGGCCAATTTTAATTTTCTTCAGTAACTACGATATTGAGAAAAGGTTTAAAAGAATTGTATGAAAAAGGTCTTTGTGATAGTTGGTCCAACTGCGGTTGGGAAAACAAGTTTATCGGTAGAAATCGCTAAGCGTTATAATGCGGAAATTATCTCTGGAGATAGTGTTCAAGTTTATAAAGGACTTGATATTGGTTCTGCGAAAATAAAACCTTATGAAATGAAGGGTGTAACTCACCATTTAATTGATATTTTGAGCCCTAATGAAAATTATGATGTTTCTAAGTTTCAAACTCACGCAAGAAACCTAATTGAAAAGATTGATAGACCACTAATTGTTGGGGGAACAGGGTTATATATTAAGGCTTGTTTAGATGATTATGATTTTTCTGGAAAAGGACGCAGTTTAGCTTTTGAAAGTAGATATGATAATTATACAAATGAGGCTTTACATAATCTTCTTTTAATAAAAGATAAAGAGGCGGCTATGAAGATTCATCCTAATAATAGAAGACGTGTTTTAAGGGCATTATCATTAGCTGATGATATCAAAAGAAGTGATCGTAAAAACAAAGATAAACCGTTATATGATTATGAAATATTTTATTTGACTTTACCAAGAGAAATTCTTTATGAGCGTATTAATGAACGTGTTGATGAAATGATTAAAGAAGGACTCATAGAAGAAGTTAAATCTTTAAAAGAAAAGGGACATACATTTAATATAATTGGTTATCGAGAGATTAACGAATATTTAGAAGGCTTATATACTTTAGAAGAAGCAGTTTTAGAAATTAAAAAGGTCACAAGAAGATTCGCAAAACGACAAGAAACATTTTTTAAAAATCAAATGGAAGCGAAAATTATCTACAATGATAGTGACGCATTTAATAAAATTACTGAAGAAATGGATGGTTATTGGAAATGAAAATTTATTTAATTGGTATGCCTTTGTCAGGTAAAAGTGTTATTGGTAAAGCACTTGCGGAAAAACTTAATTTAGAATTCATTGATTTAGATGATTATATTGAGGCTAAATCAGAAAAAACAATCTTTGAACTAATAAAAACAGATGAAGGAATTTTTAGAATTTTGGAAACTGATGCTTTAATTGATTTATTTGAAAAAGACAATATGGTGATTGCCACAGGTGGTGGAACAGTAATTAATCGTGACAATAAGAAATTAATGAATGGAACAATTATTTATCTTGATACACCATTAAATGTTTTAGAAAATAGATTAGATGGAAGTTATGTAAGACCATTACTTAGAAAAAACACTTTACAAGAACTACTAGAACAACGAATCCATCAATATAGATATTTTGCAGAATACACCGTTAAAACAAGTACCATCGCACAAACAGTAGATGACATTATTAAGATTTTAAAAGAAGTGAGTTTATTATGAAAGTATTAGTTATTCACGGACCTAATTTAAATATGTTAGGTAAAAGAGATAAGAGTCTATATGGCCATCTAGCTTTAGATGAAATTAATAGTCTAATCAAAAAAACGTATAAAGAAATTAAATTTGACTTTTACCAATCAAATCATGAAGGCAACATTATTGATTTACTGCATAATAGTTCTTTATATGATTTTTTGATTATTAATCCAGGCGGATTATGTCACTATAGCGTTACATTGAGGGATGCCTTTGAACTAGTAAGTATTCCAAAAGCGGTTGTTCATTTATCAAATATCAAAGAAAGAGAACCATTTAGACAAATAGATTTATTAAAAAGTTTGGCTGATGTTTATGTAACTGGATTAAAAGAACAAAGTTACATTACAGCAATCAAAGAAATTTTATCTAAACATTTTAACGAAAATCTTTAATTTAAGGCGTTAAAGTGTTATAATGCAATTTAGATAGGAGTTGTTGTTTATGATTAGTACAGCAGATTTTAAGACAGGATTAACAATATTATATGAAGATAATTTATACCAAATTATCGAGTTTCAACATGTAAAACCAGGTAAAGGACAAGCTTTTGTCACAAGCAAACTTAAGAACCTTCGTACTGGTGCGACCATTGATTTAACCTTTAGAGCTGGTGAAAAGATGGAACAAGCCAATATTGAAAAGGTGAAGATGCAATTTCTCTATGAAATGGCGGAAAGATATCATTTTATGAATATGAATACATATGAACAAATTGAGATTCCATTATCACAAATCGAATTTGAATCTAAGTTCCTATATGAAACACTAGAAGTAGATATTATGTATTACAACAATGTTGAAATTTTAGGAATTATTTTACCTGATAAAGTATCACTTAAAGTAACCCAAACAGAACCTGGTGTTAAAGGTGATACTCGCACAAGTGCGATGAAAGATGCAATTGTTGAAACTGGTTTATTAGTTAAAGTCCCATTATTTATCCAACAAGATGAAAACATTATTGTTTCAACATTTGATGGATCATATGTTTCAAGAGATAACAAATAAGAGTTTTGACACTCTTATTTTATTATAGGTATAGAAATGAGATTAGAAAAGGTTTTATCATATAGCGGTGTCGCTAGTAGAAGAAAAAGTAAAGAAATAATTTTAGCTGGAGAAGTTAAAGTTAATGGTGAGGTTTGCATAGAACCAGGCTATAAAGTTAATAAAAATGATGTGGTCACATATCAAGGTGAAGTTTTAAGAAAAGAAGAATATGTCTATTTCTTATTAAATAAACCAAGAGGAATCGTCTCTACTACAAGTGATGAGAAGAAGCGAAAAACAGTAATAGACCTACTTAGTTTAGAGGACCAAGAAAAAAGAGTTTATCCAATTGGTCGCCTTGATTATGATACCGCCGGTCTTTTACTACTCACTAATGATGGAGTTTTAACTCAACATTTAACTAGACCAGAATTTGAAGTTGAAAAAACTTATTTAGCGCGAGTCATTGGCATAATTGATAAGCCAGCGATTACCAAATTAGAAAAAGGTGTTAAATTAGAAGGATACACCACAAAAGAGGCAAAAGTTACAGTTAAAGAAAAAAACCTTAAAGGAAAAACTAGTTTATTAGAAATAACTATTACCGAAGGGAAAAACCACCAAATCAAGGATATGTGCAAAGAAGTGGGTTTTCCCGTAAAATCATTAACGCGAATTGGCTTTGATCACCTTACGTTAGATGGAGTTAAGCGAGGAGAATACCGTCCTTTAAAACCACATGAGGTGAAAAAGTTATATGCTTATGTAAAAAAAATAACCCTTTACTATTGGAAATAAATATATGTTAGTGTTATAATAAAGGGTGATTAGGGGGAAAATATGTCTTATTTTCATGTCGCAATTGATGGTCCCGCAGGAAGTGGAAAATCAACAATTAGTAAAAAAGTATCAGAAGAATTAGGGCTTATTCATATTGACACTGGGGCGATGTACCGTGCAATTACATATTTAGCACTAAAAAAAGAAATTGATTTAACAAATGAAGCGGCTTATTCTTTCTTAGAAGATACAAAAATTGATTATCACGACAACAAAATATTTTTAAATAACGAAGATGTTACTAATCTTATAAGAAGCGATCAAGTAACTAAAAATGCTTCGTTGGTTGCGAGTTTCCCTACAGTTAGACGTTATTTAGTGAAGATTCAACAAGAGGCTGCAAAAGGCAAACGTATCATTATGGATGGAAGAGATATTGGTTCAGTAGTACTCCCTAATGCCAACGTGAAAATATTTTTAACCGCTCATGTTCATGAAAGAGCGAAAAGAAGAATGCGAGAAATGCAATTAAAAGGTCAAGATATTGATCTTAATGCAGTTATTAGAGATATTGAAGTAAGAGATGAAAAAGACTCTACAAGAAAAGATTCACCGTTAATTATTCCTAAAGACGCTATTATTGTGGATACAACCCACTATACAATAGATGATACGGTAAACAGAATAAAAAAAGAGATACTTAAAAAGGAGGCTTATTATGGCCGATGAAATGAAAAAATTAATGGACAGCGTGAGTGTTGTCAAGAGAGGACAAAAAGTCACCGGAGAAGTTTTTAAAATTGAGGAAGATGTTATTTTTGTTACATTAGATTCTAATCAAGAAGCGAGAATGTACAAAAACCATTATGGTAAACCAATTGAGACTTTTATTGGTGAAGTTAAGATTGGTGATAAGATTGATGCGGTTGTTTCTAAAGTAGAAGAAACACCAGAAGCTTCATTTATCTTGCTTGATCGAAAAAACATCGTGAGACTTGAGAATTTAGAAAAACTCGAACATGCTTATAGAAATGAAGAAGTAGTTGAAGTTCGTGTTTCTCGTGTTGCCGATAAAGGCTTACACATCAAAGTTTTAGGTTTTGACGGCTTTTTACCTTTTGGACTTTTAGATAAAGAACTAATTGATAAAAAGGACGAATTAAAAGGTAAAACATTAGAAGCACACATTATTGAAGTTAAAGGTGGAAGAAGAATTACTGCATCAAGGAAGAAACTTTTCTTACAAAAACGTGCTCATGAACAAGCTGAAAGACAACGCCTAAGAGAAGAAGAATTTGAAAGCATTAAAACTGGTGATGTTTTGAAAGGTCGCGTTGAAAAAATTGAAAAACATATGGCTTTAATTAGATTTAACCATGTTGCAGGAAGATTAAGAATTTCGCAAATTCAATATGGAAGATTAGATAGTATTTCTGATGTTTTAGAAAAAGGCGAGGAAGTTGAAGTTAAAGTTATTAAAAAAGATAGAGGATTAGATTTATCAATGAAGGATTTACTTCCTACACCATTTGAAGTGTTCCAAGAAAGCCACAAGAAAGGTGATAAAGTAATTGGTGAAATCGTTCAAAAATTACCATTTGGAATAATTGTTGAACTTCAAGAATCAATTAGAGGATTATTACACAAGAGTGAATTTTCCTGGAATCCAAACGATAATTTCCAAAGTCATGTAAAAATTGGGGATAAAGTAGAAACTGTTATTACTTTAATTGATCCAAAGAAAAACAAAATTTCTTTATCAAGAAGATTATTATTAGACAATCCTTGGAAAGATGTTAACTTTAAAAAAGGTGAAGTAGTTGAAGCAAAAGTTTTAGCGGTTAGTGAAAATGGTTTAACTGTTGAGGCTAAGGGCGTTGAAGGATTTATTCCAGTTGGCGAACTTAGAGTTGAAAGAACAGATAATCCAAAAGATTTCTTTAGTGAAGGCGATAAAGTTACAGCTAAAGTAATTGATGTTAATCCTAAACAATGGTATTTAAGATTATCAATTAAACAACAATTAGTTGATGCATCAAGAGAAAACTATAAGCAATTTCTAACTGAGGATATTGAAAAAACAACATTAGGTGATTTATTTGATGATGTTTTAACACCAGTAGAAGAGCCTAAGAAAAAAACTAAAAAAGCTACTCCTAAAAAGGAAGAAGCAAAAGAAGAAGTGAAAAAAGAAAAAGCACCAGCTAAAAAGGAAAAAAAGGCTGAAGTAAAAGAAGAAGTTAAAGAAGAATAAGCTTTTTAAAAAGGAAGGGATACTATGTTTCAAGTAGCGATTGTCGGTAGACCTAATGTCGGAAAATCAAGTTTATTTAACCGCATCATTGGTGAAAGAAAAGCAATTACTGATGATATCCCTGGGGTTACAAGAGATCGTATTTATGGTCGTGCTACATGGCTAACTAAATCCTTTGGCATTATTGATACAGGGGGCATCGAAACAGGCGATGCCCCTTTTTTAGAACAAATAAAAGCTCAAGCGATGCTTGCGGTAAATGAAGCGGATTTAATTATTTTTGTCGTTGACGCCCAAAGTGGTGTTACTGAAACTGATGAAATAATTAGAAGATTACTTTTTAATTCTAAAAAAGATGTCGTTCTCGCAGTAAATAAAGTTGATAATCAGATGATGCTAAGTCATACGTATGAGTTTTATAGTCTAGGCTTTGGTGAACCAATGGGAATTTCGGCAACTCATGGAATTGGCATTGGTGATTTACTTGATAAAGTTATTTCATATATTGATGATAATAAAATGGCTATCCCTGATGATTCAATTAAACTTGCGGTTGTTGGTTATCCCAATGTTGGTAAATCAAGCCTTACAAATGCCATTTTAGGTGAACCTAGGGTAATTGTTTCTAATATTCCAGGAACAACTAGGGATGCGATTGATACGCGTTTTACATACAATAATAAAGACTATACAATAATTGATACTGCAGGAATTAAAAAGAGTGGTCAAATTTATGAATCGACGGATAGATACGCATTATTAAGAGCGTTAAGAGCGATTGAAAGGTCAGACGTGGTTTTATTTGTGGTGGACGCATCACGAGATTTAATTAACCAAGATAAACATGTGGCTGGTTTAGCGTTAGAATACAATAAAGCTGTTTTAATAGTTGTAAATAAATGGGATTTAGTCAAAAAAGATACTAACACAATGAGCCAATATGAGAAAATGATAAAAGAAGAATTTCAGTTTTTAGAATTTGCCCCAATCTTATTTGTTTCATCATTAGAAGAAAAAAGGCTTCATACAATTTTTGAGGCAGTGGATATGGCGTATGAAAACTTTGAAAGAAAGTTAGCGACAAATGTCTTAAATGAGTTTTTACTTAATATAGTAGCCTTTAATCCACCTAAATTATTTAATAAAGGTCAGGCGAAATTTAGTTATATGACACAAGTTAGTGTTAAACCACCAGCATTTGTCTTATTTGTCAATAATCCTAAATATGTGCATTTTTCATATGAAAGATATATTGAAAATAGATTACGAGAAACATTTGATTTTAGAGGAACACCAATAAAGTTAATCTTAAGAAAGAAGGAATAATTATGAAAATAGGAATCATTGGCGGTGGTGCTTGGGGCGCAACCTTGGCTCAATTAGTTATTGATAATAATCATGAAACATTAATATATGATGTAAATTTGAATACTGTAAATAAAATAAACAAGGAGCATAAACATCCGTTTTTTGATGTTGTTTTACCCAAATCTCTAAAGGCAACAAATGATTTAAAAGAATTAATTAAATTTCAAGAAATGATTATTTTAGCGATACCGACTAAAGTGATGCGAAATGTTTTAAAGGATATTAACAAACTTCTTACTAAAGAAACGTATTTTGTTGATGTTTCTAAAGGTTTAGAACCAGAAACATATAAAAGAATGAGTGATTTAGTAAAAGAAGAAATAAATCCCAAATACAATGGTGGATATGTTGTTTTAACAGGACCATCACATGCAGAAGAAGTAATCTTACGAAAACTGACTTTATTAACCGCAGCGAGTGAAGATGAAAAATTAGCTAAATTAGTTCAAAAAATTATATCTAATGATACTTACATGAGAGTTTACACATCTAATGACGTTGTTGGTTGTGAAGTTGGTGGGGCTTCGAAAAACGCAATTAGTGTTGTCAGTGGAATGCTCACTGGTCTTGGGATGGGAGAAAATGCTAGAGCAGCTCTTATCACAAGAGGAATTTTAGAAATAGTGAGAATTGTTGAGTTTTATGGTGGCAAAAAAGAGACAGCCTTTGGATTAACTGGAATAGGGGATTTAATGGTTACCGCATCAAGTGAAAACTCAAGAAATTTCCGTGCTGGAAAGAAATTAGCAGAAGGGATGACATTAGAGGAAATTTATGCCACTGAACCGCAAACAATCGAAGGTATTCGGTCAATTGAAGCACTAGCACACCTCTCTAAAGAAGAAAATATCTATTTGCCAATAATTGTAACCGCTTACGAAGTAATTTTTGGTTATATGGACAAGGAAGAGGCACTTTCCTCGATACTTAAGCGACAATTAAAGGCTGAGGAAATTAAGTGATTTTTCTCACAAACCTCTTAAAAACAGCGCAACAAAGACGAAAAAATGCAAAAAAATGCAAAAAAACATTGCATAACATTTTAAAAAGTGGTATAATGGCTTTGCAAAGATAAAAAGGAGGTTCTTTTATGAACAAAACAGAATTAATTGCAGTTGTTGCAGAAAGAGCAGAAGTTACTAAGAAAGAAGCAGAATTAGTTTTAGCAGCATTAGTAGACACAGTTGCAGAAACACTAGCAAGTGGTGAAAAAGTTGTTATTACTGGTTTTGGAACTTTTGAAGTAAGAGACCGTGTTGCTAGAAAAGGTAGAGATCCTAGAACTGGAAAACCAATTAGAATTCCAGCACAAAAGACTCCTGCCTTCAGAGCTGGTAAAGGGTTAAAAGACGCTGTTAGATAAACAACTAATAAAAAGACCTTAGAAAATAAGGTCTTTTTTCTAGAAAAACTTAAAATATAGACTTAAAAAACACCCATAATTATGCTATAATTAATTTGGGTGTTTTTTATATGGATGTATTTATAAAAGCGAGGGATAATGACCTTGATTTTTTTTACAAAAATCCAATATTTTTAGATATGCAAGATGAAATCGGTCAATCATTACTTCATTATGCAATAAGAGGTAATGCAAGTGATGTGTTTTTTTATCTGCTTGATAATAATATTAACCCTAATTTAAAGAATTTAAGGGGAGAAACTCCAATTTTTGAAGCAATTAGAAAAGGAAAAATTGACTTTGTCGCAAGTCTCATCAAGAGTTATGCAGAAGTTAATGTTAAAAACACTCTTGGTGAGGCTCCACTTCATCTAGCTTGTCAAAAAGGTTCAATTAAATTAATTAGTTTACTAATTGAAAATAAAGCCGATATTTTTGCTTTAAATAATAAAGGTGAATCAATTATCTTCTATGCCTTAAAAAGCCATAAAATCGAAGCCTATGACTATGTAAGACTATTATCACCAGAAATTAAATTAAGAGATTATAAAGATAATACACTTCTACATGTCGCTTCAACAATGGGTTCATTAATTATGGTAGAACATTTATTTAAATTAAAAGAAAATCCGCATTTAAAAAATAATTTAAAAGAAACTCCAATTTTTGAAGCTGTTAAAAAGGGAAATACACACTTACTTAATATTTTTGTTACTTATGGAAGCTATGTTGATCTTAAAAATAAATATGGTGAAACATTAATGGATATCGCCATAAGAAATGACTTTGAAGAAGTAGTAGATTTTTTAACTTCTCATCAAGAATCTTCTTTATATGTTAAAAATATTGAAAAAAATCCGCTTCGCCACGCTGTGGTCAAAACGGATTTTGATAAAGTTAGATATTTAAAATATTTAGGAACTAGCGATATTAAAGATGAATATTTACTATATGCTTATGATTACGCTAGACGTGATCAAAACAAAGAAATTCTCTTATTATTAGACTAAACCAGGGAATAAATAAAAGATAAGTATTGAAACTAAATTTGATAGTGCATGAACAAATATAGGTGCGTAAATATTTCTTTTATAATAGATATAAACAAATCCCAATGCGACACCACTTGCCCCATAAACAAGTAAATTAATAAAAAAACCGGCGAATGATGTTTCTGAAACAACGTGCATTAAACTAAATAATAAACTACTTACAACCAGTGCGACCCACTGGTTTTTTATTAGTGAGAAGAAGGCTTTTCTAAAGACTAATTCTTCAACAATAGGTGCTCCTACAACGGCGACAAAAATCATTAATGGTGCTAAATCCGAAATTAACATCGCATTAATCGCTTCTTGGTTAACAGAAGTATCAGCGGTATAATTTAAGAGATTTGAAAGAATTTCACTTAATAACCCACTAATCATATTTCCGCCAATCATAAACAAATAACCTATTCCTAACATTGACAAGATAGGAAGCAATTTTTTATTAAGGACTTTAAAGTCGACTTTTAAAACTTGGATGCTTAAAATAACTAAAACAATAATTCCAATCACATAAATTATGAAATTAGAAATAATTCCCGCCTCTTCAGTGAAACCAAAATAATCATCAGCAACAAAATCAAATGTAGGTATAAATCCCTCTCTAAAAAAGCCTGTTATTTTGGAGTTTTTCACCCTTTCAATTTCAACCTCATTATAAGTGAACTTATCACCAGAAAAGATTGTTTCTATAAATTCATCAGTAAATGTTTCTCCTTCTAAAAGTTCTTTACTAATAAGAATTACATAGTCGCCTTTGATATGGCTATCAACTCTATCTTTATTTTCCAGGTTATTATATTCTTCTAATGAGGTATAACTAATTGCTTTATTTTCTTCCAAATATTGAATAACAACTTCAGTAGAATTATAACTTTCAGTCATTGATGGAATAGTTAATAAAACAAGTTGAATGACTGTTGCTAAAAAGACGAAAAGAAAGAAATAAACTCCAATAATAAGTCCGCTTCTACTTTTAGATAACTCACCTGCACCAAGCTCTTCAGTAGTATTTGGCTTGTTTTCAAATAAATCATCAAAAGTGTATTCTTTTTTTTCATTTTCTAAAACAACATTCTCGTTATTGTTAGAATTTTTGTTTTGTTCTTCCATAAATAATCACCTATGAAACATTATATCATTTTATTGTTTTTTATTAAACTATGTGTTATTCTTTTTTTAAAAGAGGTGTTAAAGGTTATGAAGAAAACTTTTTTAGTTATCGGTCTTGACCGATTTGGAATCACAGTAAGTGAAGAATTAGTAAACTTAGGGTTTGATGTTATTTGTTTGGATATTAAAAAAGAAGCAGTAGATAAAGTTTCTCAGTTTGCAACTGATGCAGTGATTGGTGATTCTACTAATGCGCAAGTTTTAAGAGAAATTGGTGCTAATCATGTTGATCATGCGATTGTTAGTATTCCTGGTAATGTTGAAAACTCCATTTTAACAACGATGATTTTATCAGAAATGGAAGTTCCTAAAATTACTGTTAAGGTTGAAAATGAGTATCATGCTAAGGTTGCAAGTCGTGTGGGGGCTACTGATATTATCAATTCTGAACAAAGTGCGGGAAGAAGACTCGCAAGAAAATTAATTAGTGATAGTGTCCTAGATTATTATGATATTACTAAAGATTATGGAATTTACGAATTAAAGGTAAGTCCTACTTATCAAACTAAAAAGTTAATTGATTTAGATTCAAGAAATAAATATAATGTTAATATTTTATTGATAATAAGAAGTGGAAAGACTTTAAATCCACATGCAGATAGTGAAATTTTCGCTAACGATACGATTATCGTGATTGCGGAACACAAATATATTCATAAGTTTGAAAACACCCTTAAGTAATGAAAAGAGATTTACTCAAATACCTTGATAAAAATAAAGATGTTGAATATAAAAATTTTATTTCTAGATTAATTCCTAATTTAGATAAAGACTTTATTATTGGAGTTTGCACTCCAATTTTAAGGTCTATTGCGAAAGAAATAATTGAAAATAAAAAAGAAGAAGAATATTTAAATAAGTTGCCTCACGAATATTATGAACAGTACCAAATTCATTCAATTTTATTATCACAAAAAATGGAATATAATAAGTTAATAACTCATCTTGAAGCCTTTTTACCATATATTAATAATTGGGCAACATGTGATACACTTATTCCTAAAATAGATAATAAAAACTTAGAAGATTTTTATAAACATATCTTAATTTGGATAAACTCAAACCATGAATATACTGTTAGATTTGGCATTTATATGATTATGAAAAACTATCTAAACAACCTAAATATAGATAAATATCTTAAAGATATCATAAGGATTAAAAGTGATAAATATTATATAAATATGATGATATCTTGGACTTTAGCAGAGGCTCTATGGATTGATTATGATAAGACAATCAAGTATCTAGAAAACAAAAACTTAAATAAATTTGTTCAAAATAAAGCCATTCAAAAAGCTATAGAGTCAAGAAAATTATCAAGTGATATAAAAGATTATTTAAAAACTTTAAAAACAAGATAAAAAAACGCTTTTTTACAGCCTAAAATAGAGGAAAAAAGACAAAAGAACTAATCTTTAAAATAAGTAGTTCTTTTTTTAAAGTTAATGGGGTATAATGGGGTGGGAATTGTCAAGATATTGTCAAGAAATGAAACAGAAAGGAGTGAGGAAAATGATTAAAAAACTATTGTCTCTAAAACTTGATAAAAAAGACTTTCAAGAAAAAATTGACGAGATGCATGCTTATGATATCGCCAAAGAATTGTTGGAGTTAACGCCACTAGAACGTAAGAAACTTTATTTATCATTATCAACAGAACAATTAGCGGAAGTAGTTTCTTACTTAGAGCCAGAGATTGCGGCGGATATTTTAGAAGAGTTTGATAAAAAGATGCAAACCCTAATTTTCGATGAAATGAATGTAGACGATACTGTTGATATCTTAAAGGAATATGAAGACGAAGATTATAGGGATGAAATTATTCAAACTTTAGAAGATAAAGAAGATATTAGAAAATTCATTACCTATGATGATAACAAAGTCGGTGCATATATGTCGAATGACTATGTTTATCTTTATCCAAATATGGATGTTAAAGAGGCATCAAGTGGTTTAATCAAACAAGCTCCAGAAGCAGAAAGTATCAATTTACTTTTTGTGATAGATGAAGAGAATAACTATTTAGGTGCTGTAAAATTAAAAACTCTTGTGAAAGCGCGAAGTCCTAAATTAATTGGTGAAATAATGGAAAGTATTCCTAGTGTTATTGATAATTCACCTGTAACAGAAGCCGTTTTCGATATGAAAAACTATGAATTATATGAACTACCTGTTATTAGTGAAGACAATAAATTATTAGGAATTTTAACGCTAGATGATATTATTGATGTTGCGACTCATGAGGCGGAAGAAGACTTTGAAAAATTAGCTACTTTACCTAAAACTCATAAAGCAGAAACTTGGCTCAAAACAGCTTTAAGGAGATTGCCTTGGTTAATCATACTAATGATTATTTCAATTCCTTTAATGTCTTTTACAGATATAATGATTGGAAGTATTAGTGGAGTTACAATACTCGCATTTTTCCAACCTTTAATGTTAGACTCTCCTGGTAATGTTGCAACTCAAACATTAGCGGTCGCTTTAAAAGCAATTTCTGATGAAGGAAAGATGAAAAAAAGTGAAATTCGAAAAGAATTTGTTTCAAACTTAATCACCAGCGTTCTTTTAGGTTTAATAACATTTATAATTTCCTTTGTCTTTGTGTATTTTACAAAAGCAGGATTACCCAGCGGGGCAAGTAATTTTACTAGTTTACAAACAGCTTTGACATTTTCTTTAATCATTGCAGGTTCACTTACGATTGTAGTTGCGGTAGTTAGTTTACTAGCAATTTTAATTCCGCACTTTTTTAAATCAATTAAACTAGATCCAGCTGTCGCAAGCGGTCCTTTAATCACGACAGTTATTGACCTCTTTTCCACCCTTGTTTACTTTGGGCTTGCCGCAATAATTTTAAAGGGGGTAGGAATGATATGATTAAACTTGATTTTAGACAAAATGATAACTTACTCCAAAAAGAACTAAAAAATATTCAAGCTTATGATATTGCGGAAATATTTCATGATTTGGAAGTAACTGAGCAAAAACGTGTTATTGATTTAATTAGTGATAAAAAGGCTAGTGAGGTATTTTCTAGATTAACAGAATATCAACAAAAAGAAGTGTTTTTTGAACTTGACAATATTACTAGAAAACGGATTCTTGATAATTTAGAAGTAGACGAACTTAAAGAATTTGTTTCTTTCTATGAAAAAGAAGAACAAGGTAACATCTTATCATTTGTCATTGAAGATAAGGCAAATATCATTAAAGATTTATTAATTTATTCTAATGATTTAGCACCATCAATTATGACGACTGGGTACTTGAGTATAAGCACAAATAATACTATCAAAGAAGCAACTTCCTATATCTTTAAAAATGTTAAAGAAGATGACTTTATTGATAATATTTATGTTTTAGATGATGAAAAAAGGTTAGTTGGAGTTTTATCGTTAAAAGACTTAATTGTCGCAAGACCATCTGATTCAATTATTGAACTAATGGATAGTGATTATAATTTTGCCTATAACGATAATACGATAAAAGAAGCTATTGAAATCGTCAAAAACTATGATATTACATCACTACCAGTAGTTGATCATCAAGGTTATTTATTAGGAATTATTACGGCAGATGACGTATTAGAACAATTAATCAAAAATTATGATGAACTATATCAAAAATTCGCATTTTTACCAGTTCATGATGGATCATATACAGGACTAGAAAGAAGTGTTAAACGTCTTCCTTGGTTAATTATCGCCACAATTCTTAACATCATTATCGCTGTGATATTTTTACTAGTTCCAGCATTTGAATTAACCCTTAGCGAGGTCTTTGCGTTAGTATTATTCCAACCACTTGTTTTGGATATGGCAGGAAACATTGGAACCCAAAACTTAGCTGTGACAATCTTAGGAATTCATAGAAATGAACTATCAACTAAAGACAAAAAACGCTCGTTTTTACGAAAAGAGTTACTAATTATTATCTTTAATTGTTTAGTAGTCGCAATATTTGGCTTTGTCATAGTGTCGCTCTTTTCCCTTGTTACAGCTCAAACAAATAACGCTGGGGAATTAATTACACCATATAAGTTAGGATTAGTAGTAGGTTCAGCATTATTTTCAGGAATGTTTATTTCAGGATTACTGGGAACATTACTTCCGATATTCTTTACTAGTAGAGACATGGACTCAGATAATGCATCAGGACCAATTCTAACAACACTCGCTGATATTGTCGCAATCCTTACATACTATTTAATAGCGGCTTTAATGTTATTATTCTTATAAAACTAAGTCAAAAGAACTAAACGATGAAAGGGTTAGTTCTTTTGACCAAAATATACTATAATTAAATATGTAAGAAAAGGAGAAACATCAATATTATGAAAGCATTTTTTAAAAGGCAAAAGAAAAATTTAATTGTGATGATGATTTTAACAATTCTCTTAATTGGTGTCGCCATCTTTTTACATATTTACAATAAAGAATCCCAAAATGAGATAATAAATAAATGGTTAGAAGTAATAATAATTAGTTTAATAATTAACATATTTAGTTCATTTTTCATTATCGCTTTTTTGGATGACAGTGATAAAAAGAAAGAACTTAAAAATAAAAAAGTTTTATTAAATCATCTTTCTAGAAATATTAATTCCATTAAGTTTGCGGTTAGTAATATTTATCAAAACTTCGAAAATAAAAAGTTTTTAAATAAAGAAGAAATGAAGGAGTTTTTAGAATCATTAAAAAATAAAAACAACCCGTTTTTAAAGTTTGATTATTCTATAAATTATAAGCATGATGGTTTAATTGGTATATATGATGAAAATTGCTTAGAACATCTATATAATGTTATTGAAGAAAATATTGATGGGATTAATCAGTTTTCTGTAATGTGTCCCTTATATCTAGAAACTGAAACAACAGTAAAATTATTCGAATTTATTAGTAAAATGAAAAGAATAGTTGCCAATAAAGATAATGATATTAAAATTTCAAAATCAAGTAATTACACTACTTCATTGAATGATGATATTTTTTTAATTGGTTTAATTCCCAATATTGTTGAACATATTATTAAACTAGAAAAAATCATCAATGATGAGTACATTAATAACGAAATAACAACAAACTTTTAGTGAGAAAATAGATGAAAAAACAAAATAGTAGTAAAATTGTCTTATATGCATATGCTTGCTTATTTCCGGTAGGGAGTATACTATTCTTATTTTATGGAATAGTCTTTTTGACAAGACCACAAGAAATCGCTAATACAATATTAATGGTAATTTGTTTTATTGGGAGTTTGGTATTTCTAATTATGTCACCTTATGCGATAATGGTTGTAAGACAACTACTTAAAGCATTAGAAGAGGTTTCTAATGATAAAGGGAAGGAAAATGAAGATGAAAGATTTTTATGAAGACGCAAAGATAATTAAATTGATTTCCACAATATCGTTTTTATTAGTAGTGTTTGTATTATTTTCAGGTTTAGTTGCGTTATTTATTTTTAGAATAATGAAAATAGGAACTGTTGATCTTGATAGTTTTGATGTAATTATTAGTTTTTTTGGACTATTTTTAGCGATAGTTTTTTCTATCTATATCTTTGTTAAAGCGGATTTTACTTACTTTATTGAAGTTAAGGAAGGAAAGTTAAGATTTAAAATTAAAGGGGCAGAATACGTATATAGTATTAACGAAATAGAAGAATGTTATCTTGAAAAAGGGATACTTTACAAAAAAGTAATTATCAAGGTTTCAGGATCAATTATTGAAATTACCTCAAGGAAACCTAAAAAACTCTTAGAATCAATTGAAAGTTGGAAAACAACACTAATTAATTAACATTAAAGATTATCGTTTATCGGTAATCTTTTTATTATTAAAAACATTAAGTTATATTGTATAATATAAGTATGGAAATATTATTAGTAACTAAAAATGAAAATAAAGTTAAAGAAATTAAGGAAGCTTTAAAAGGCAAGGATTACGAGCTCGTTACTTTAAGTGACTTAAATGATTATGATGAAGTCGAGGAAACAGGTCTCACATTTAAAGAAAACGCGGCTTTAAAGGCTAAATATTATGGGAAAAAGTATCATAAAGTAGTTTTAGCTGATGATTCAGGTTTAGAAGTGTTTAGTTTAGATGGGCGTCCTGGAGTTCATTCAAATCGTTATGCGAAAACGCAAAATGATGCCAATCAAAAACTAATAAAAGAAGTACATGGAAAAGATCCTTCTGCGAGATTTGTGACAGTGTTATGTTTATATAATCCTTTTACGAGAGAAGAAAAGTATTATAAAGGCACTTTAGAAGGTAAAATAATAAATACCCCAAGAGGCACAAATGGTTTTGGTTACGATCCAATTTTTTTACTTCCCGAGGGGCGAACTTTAGCGGAACTTTCATTAGAAGAAAAAGTTTTAATTTCCCATAGAAGTAGAGCTTTACAAAAGTTAAGGAGAGATTTATGAAAATACTTATTACAGCTGATATGCACGGTAATTTAGAATTACTAGATAAAATTAAAGAATCTTATGATAGCCATATTGATGCAGGAGATACCCTAATTCCTGAACATATTTTGGATATTAAGAGGATTATTTCTGTTAAGGGAAACAGTGATTATTATTCTAATTTACCAATGGAAAGATTACTTACCTATGATGATAAAACATTTTTAGTTTTACATGGTCATAACTTTGATGTTAAGTATGGTTTAGAGAGATTAATAAACTACGCAAAACTTAAAAAAGTGGATTATTGTATCTATGGTCATACCCATATTCAAAGTATTTTCACAAAAGATAATATTACATTTATAAACCCTGGATCAATAATTAACAAACCCCTTGAATACGCGATTTATGAAGACGGGGAAATAACACTAAAGAAGGAAAAATAATGATTTTAACTGCGAGTAAAAAATATTTAAAAAAACCCAAAATTGAATATAGATTATTAGGTGGAATGAGTAATTACACTTATGTAGTCAGTGACAATAATAAAAAATATGTTGTAAGAGTGTTAGGGAAAGACGCTAATTTATTTGTTCATAGAAACGAAGAGGCATACCATATTAAGATGTTTGAAAATTTAAATATTACTAATAAAACACTTTACTTTGACCTTGCCACAGGAGTTAAGGTAACTGAATATGTCAAGGGAGATATTTTAAGCCAAATAAATACTCTTGATTATTTATCTGAAGTATCAGATATTTTAAAAATAATTCATAATAGTCCTAAATCAAAATATGATTATGATTTATTTAACCGTTTAGTAGAATTTGAAGCGATTAATAAAGATATTCCTAAAGTGTACTATGAAATAAAGGCTTGGGCTTTAAAAGAAAAAGAAACTACTTATAAAAATGTTAAATTAACATTTACCCATGGTGATTCCCAACCTTCTAATTTTGTTGTTGGCAAAGATAAAGTTTATGTGGTTGACTTTGAATTTTCAGGAAATAATGACCCTTATTATGATATTGCGTGTTTTGGAAATATTCACTTTGAATATGCCCTAGCACTACTTGATGTTTATTTAGGAAGGAAAGCGAACGCTAAAGAATTAAAACGCCTTTATTATAATAGAATTATTCAAGCCCTACAGTGGTCATTAGTCGCGAAATATAAACACGAAGTTGGCATGAGTGAAGAGTTACAAGTGCCATTTGATAAACTAATGAATGACTATCTTAATTTAGGATTAAAGTTAAAAAATGAATACGAACACCTTAGATAGGCAAAAAACATTAAATAAACTAATTAAACAAATCGAAACCTCTAACTCTCAAGAAGAGGTTGTTTTGGCATCAATTGAAGCATCAAAAATCTTAAGTGAAGACTATCAGTACGATGAAAGTATTTTAATTTTAGATCAATTATTACCATTATTTCAAAATCAAAAAGAACATCCTTCCTATGATGTTATTTTGGTTTTATTAATTGAAAATGCGCTTAAAGCGAATCTAAAAACTGATGCTTTAAACTATATAAACTTAAGAAAAGAATCACTTAAAATTTTAGATGAGTATAAGTATACTCTTGATTTAATTGAGTTTAAAAAAACTTTTAATGAGCCTTATTTTCATTTAATTGATGACTTAATTAAAGTAAATGTGAGTAAGGATATCGTTTATCCGCTTATTTTCGAAAGATTAATTTTCAATAAAGATAATTATGAAGAAGCGTTAAAAGATATTGATTTACTTAAGATGTATGAAATTGATGAGTATAAAGAACCAATTAAAGCAATCTATTATTACCTTCTTTATAATAATGATATTGAGGTGTTAGAGTTTGAGATTGAAGAAGATGACTCAATTATTGCGAAATATTATGAATTACTTTTATTAATTGATAAAAATGCTTATAAACAAGCCCAAATTTTAGAAGTGGAATATGAAACTTTATTTGATGAATTACCGTTAAATCTTCAAGAACATCTTTATAAAAGGTTAACAGTCTTCTATAAAGAAGATTTAAGAAGTTTAGAACACTACAGCCAAAAACTAGAAAATGTAACTAAACTGTTAGCGAAAAAAGAGACTAAAGAAGAGTCTGTTTTAAAGATCCCTAAAAAGAAAAAAGAGACACCTAAAAATTTAGAAACCCCACTTGAGTTTAAAGATGCGAAACTTAAACAAGTAATAAGCATTTCTCATGATGAGGTTTTATTTAAAATAGATAAATATATGTTAAGTGTCATTGGCTTAAAACGAAATGTCGATTTTCATGAATACTTACGTCAAATGTCAATTCAAATGGAAAAGTTTTTTGACTTTTCTGATATTATATATAACTTTAGTTATGAAGTTTATCATTATAAAAAAGAAAGATTATACGAAAAGAATATTGATAGACAAGTTCTTGACACAACCATTTTAGGAATAAGTGCGAGTAAATACGAAGATATTATTGAATATACGAAAAATTTAAAATATGACTTTGATATTATTACTAATAAACGTTTATCAGAAACAGACGTGAAAAGTGTTTATGTTTATGCATTAGAAAATAGAAGTAGTATTTGTTTTTATAAAAAAACGGATAAAGATTTAATCCATGATGATTTGACTTTTAAATTACTTTCTAATTTTGTCAGTTATGAAATTAAAAACTATAAACAATTAAGTCAAATTAAAGATAATTATGAAAAAGACTTAAATCTATTTAATGCTAATTTACTAGCACTATCACATGGCCTAGATCCAATTAAAGGAAATAACGCATTTAGGGAGCTTTTTAAAACTGATAAACTCACATTTAAAGAACTCTTGCTTAAAATAAATCCTAAAGAAAGAATCAGATATAACGAACTAATGGATTTGCTACTAAGAAAAGAGATTAATGAATTTAATATTAAAGTAACGTTAAATGAAAAAACTCTTTATATCAAACATGCATTAAATGATACTGTTTATGGATTCTATGTTGATATTACTGATTTTCAAGATAAACAAGACGCACTAATGGAAAAGGCTTTAAAAACACCAATAAATACCTATACACTCTTCGCCTTTGAAGAGAAGTTTAATACTTATATTACTAATAAAACCACTTTCCTTTTAGTTGAGTTAGATAACATTGATAATATTATTAGCTTATATGGAAAAGATGAAGGAAAAGAATATTTTGAAAGTTTTGTTTCCTACTTAACTAATTATGGAAATGTCTATTTATTTGATGGAAATAGTGTTATTTTAACCTTTGATTTTAATGATGTTAGAAGTGTTATAAAAAGAGTTAATAGGATTTTTGAAGAACGAAATAAATTAAATGAAATAAAACCATTTTCCTTTAAAATTGGAATTATTCGATATCCAGTTAATACTAAAGAAAAGAATATTAATAAGATTTATGAGTATTTAAATGTTTCCCTAGATAAAGCGCGATTAAGTCATAATAATTATGCGTTTTTTAACTATGAAGATTATGAACAAACAGTCTTTGAAGTAGAAATTATTAGACAAATAGAAAGACTTATTAGCTTAAATCAATTAGAAGTAATATTTACTCAAATTGTTAATCAAAAAACAAACACTGTTTATGCTTATGATATTGGTTTATACAGTGATTCTTTAAAAATAAATCCGAACTATTATTATTTGGTTGCGAAAAAGAAAGATAACCTAAAGACTTTAGAACGTCATATGTTAAAAGAAGCGTTTAAAGCCCTAGAACAAATCTACAAAGAAACAAATAAGTATATTAAATTATCAATTAATGTTAGTGCGGAAACAATTAGAGAAGCGGATTTTAATGCTTATTTAATTGGTCTT
Organism: Acholeplasmatales bacterium; assembly: GCA_050949105.1. GTDB lineage: Bacteria > Bacillota_I > Bacilli_A > Acholeplasmatales > UBA5453 > DUQU01. The sequence goes on along the minus strand of JBMNFC010000003.1, from coordinate 123,664 downwards.
TATAAAACATATAATATTCCATATAATGCAGTTGATATTATTGTTTTGATGAAACACGGATTTATTAGTGATTATGAAACAACGAAAGAATTAAGCGATTTAGGAATTTTAATTGGAACGGATAATCTAAGTTTTTTAAAAGAACCTCAAACTAAAATTTTCCACTATAAAGAACTTCCTGATCACTTAGATGAAAAAGCGTTATCGTTTATTGACCATTTAAATAAATTTTCTAATTTAGAAGGCATTGATTTAATTATTTATAATGTTGATAACGCGAAAGATAAACTCCTTCTTAAGACAAAGGGATGTGCCTTTATTAGAGGAGATAGTGTTGATAAGAAGTTTACTCTAAGTGAAATAATTAACCTTATTAAAGGAGTGATTTAATGGAGGAGTTATTAAAAAGTTTAAATGATAAAAATAAGAAGAGTTATTATAAATCATTAAGCGCGATAGAAGTCCTTAAAAACACTCCTTTGGTTTTTGATGCCTATAAATATTCAAAAGAAACTAAAGGAGATATTATCTTACATATTTATGGTTTACTTCAAAATATGTTTGTTTCTGTTGACGCGCTTTATGATTTGTGTCGTCTTAATATGAATTACAAATATAATATTAACATTAACCAAAATGAAACTTTAAGAAAAGTAAAACATATTAGAAATGATATTGTTGGTCACCCTACTCAAAGAACATATGAAGGTGGTGGTGTGGGTTATTCAATGATAAACTTAGAAAAAACGACCCTTAAAGATATTTATTATGAAACCCACTTTTTTAAAGATAATAACCATGAGATTATTTCTAACAATGTTGATACTTATAAATTAATGAAAGAATTTATTAATGAATCAAAGGTTATCATAGAAGAACTAAAAAATCATCTTTTAGTGGAAAAAGATAAGACATTATCAACATTAAGTTACGATTTATCTAACAATGCAAGAAAGTATATGTATAACTTTGATGATTTGAATAATTTAAGAGATACATATATTAAAAAATATAAGGTTTCTTTAAGTTCTAGTAACCGAATTTTATGGCGTTTAAGACTTCTAAAAAAGTGCTTTAGTTGGACAGATACCGATAAAGATATCATAGAATTAATTGAATATTTAACATTTAAAGAAAGTTATAAGATTCATGAATTATTTTCTAAACTAGAAAATGTTTCACCTCAAAAACTTTTTAAACCCCTTCCTAAGTTATTAAAAGAAATGTATCAATTTTTAAATAAAAATAAAGATAAACGAAAATACATTAAAACACTATTAGATAGTAGTAGTATGTATTATAAAAAAGATCTTGAAGCCTTAAAAGGACCCAAGATCATTAGTTATTTAGAAACTTTAACTGACGCGGATTTAATTTATTTGGTTGGTAAAGGAATCAACGACTACAAGCCTAAATCAAAGTAGATGGCTTGTTCCGACCATTAATCCTTCAAAGACTTTATAAAATGGATTTCTGCTACCTAAATCATTATAAGTTAGTGCTCTTGATTTACTAATAGTGTCATCTAAGAAAAGTTTAATATCATTTAAAGAACTTGAACCATGGAACCACACAGTATTTTCAAAGTGAAGATAAAAACTTCTAAAATCAAAGTTAATTGTTCCAACTGTGGCGGTTTCGTCATCAATATATAAAATTTTAGAATGTAAAAATCCCGGTGTATATTCATAGATATACACATTTTCAACGTCAACTAATTGTCTTAAATAATACTTTGTGACAACGTACACATATTTTTTATCAGGAATTCCTGGAATTAAAATATGGACTTTAACACCACTTAAAGCCTGAAGTTTAATTGTGTTAATAAGTTCATTATCAACAATAAAATAAGGCGTTGTAATATAAATTTCTTTTTTCGCTAATGATAACATTTGCAGATAAAGGTTTTTTGATAAAAAACTTCTTGTAAAAGGTGAATCACTGTATGGAACTACGACACCATCACTCGGATAACGCTTTGGTTTAAAGAGCGTAATATCGGTAGTTACTTTTCTCGTGAAATCCCAGTTTTCTAAGAATATCGCTGTCATTGAATAAACCGCTTCCCCTTTTAACATAATTCCTGCATCATGCCAGTGGCCAAAGCGTTTTTTAATGTTGGCATATTCATCAGCGATATTAATTCCACCAGTAAACCCAACAGTACCATCAATAATAATGAATTTACGGTGATCACGATACTGAAGAGAAACTTGGAATCTTAGTTTAAGAGGATTAAAGTTTTCGGTTTTAATCCCAACTTTTTCCATCCTTTTTTTAAAGCGTCTTTTAACTCTTAATCCTGAGCCCCAATCATCATACAATAATCTAACATCAACGCCTTCTTTAGCTTTTTCAACTAAGATAGGATACATCGCCTGCCAAACATTACCATTTTCTTCTAAAATAAAATATTCAATAAAAATACTTTTTTCAGCTTTTTTAAGTTCTTCTAAAACTTTAAGTAGTTTTACTTCACCAGAAGGTAAAAATTCAACTTGAGTATTTTTATAATGGGGCCAAACTTCATTATTTAAGTATCTAATTTGTTTTAAAGTGGCCATATTTAAATTGGTTGGTTCTTTAATTAATTGAAGAAGTGAATCTCTCCTAGCTTTATCATAAGCTAAATGTTTTTTCGCTAATTTTCTATGTCTTCCAATCGGTTTAAATGTTAAATAGAAAAGCCCACCAAAAACAGGAGCGACTAACAATGGAATTACCCAACTCATCTTATAAATTGGTGGGTCATCACTTCTTAATACCGCAATTACTAAAAGCGCACTTAAAACATAATTAAAATACATAAAGTATCTAAATTTATCCGCTAAAAAAATAGTTACAACCACAAAAATCGCCATTTGAAATAAGGCGAAAAATGTAATTAATGTAATTCTGTGGGTTAAAAAACGTAATAATTTCTTAATAAACTTCAAAATATCACCAAATTAATTATAACTTATTTCTAGATAAAAGTGTATTATCTAAAGAAGAATGACTTTTTAATGAGATTTCATGATAAAATAAAAACGGTATTAAAGTAAATAAAGTTAACCCCATTTAGTGTAAGTTAATAAAAAAAGGGTTATTCACAAATTAAAAAAAATAAAGAAGATAAAAAAATAAAGTGAGGTTCTTTTTATGTACTCTTTATTAGCAAATATGAAATATGTTTTAAGGAAGTCTTATAGTTATGATAAAAAGATAAGGCTATTTTTAATATTGCATATACTTTGTGAATTAATCTTACCGTTAATTACTCTTTTTACTACAAGTGCAATTATTTATGTGCTTACTAGTAATATTGATGTGGTTCCTTATTTATGGATTATAGGATTAATTGTTTTAGCAGGTTTATTATTATTAATTCAAATAATTAATTCTTGGGCATTTAATCTTTATAACTTTCGCTCTACTTTCGCAAGAACGAGTGTCTTTTTTGTGGAGATTTCTAAAGAAGCGATTACTAAAGACTATGAAATTATTGAACCAAAAAGTGGTCAAAAACGGTTAAGTCAAGGAATGATGAGCATAGATTCTAACTGGGTTGGAGTAGAACAAATGTTAAAAGAAACTCCTAAAATATTTGTTAGTGTAATTGGTTTAATAATTTACACAGTTATTGTTATAATTTATATTCCATGGTTATTAATAGTTTTTGTATTAATGAGTGCGATGAATTTATTTTTATCATATAGAGCCAATAAATATATGAAAAAAGTTTATCCTGAATCTTCTAAATTGAATAGAGAAAGTTACTATTTGAGAAGTGAACTCATTGATCCTAAATATGGTAAAGATATTAGAATTTATGAGATGCAACCATGGTTTATGAAATTATATGAAACAATAACTAAAAAACGTGTTAAATTAACAGCGAAAATCCAAAAGAGGTATTTGCTAGCGAATATTAGTGATTCAATCTTTTTATTCATTAGAGATGGAATTAGTTATTTTATATTAGTACTAATAGTTATTGATGGTAAGATTGATGTGGCAACATTTTCATTTTTACTTGGGATTGTCTTTGGTTTTTCTGGTTGGGTAAACGGCTCTACAAGCTCATTTAATGGTTTAAGAAAAGCAAACATTGATGTCAATCATTACCGAGAGTTTGTGGAATATGAAAATGTCTTTAACCACGCTGAAGGTTTACCTATTAGTGAAGTTGAAAAGCCAATAAAAATTACTTTTAAAGGTGTAGGATTTACATATCCAGAAACAGATAAAGAAGTAATCAAAGACTTTAATTTTGAAATAAATGCTGGCGAAAAAATTGCCTTAGTTGGTCCAAATGGTAGTGGTAAAACAACTTTAGTAAAACTATTAACAGGATTATATAGACCGACTAAAGGAGAAATTTTAATAAATGACGTAGATATCTTAAAATATAATATTAATGATTACATGAAACTTTTTAGTGTTGTCTTTCAAGATTCAGAACCAACCGCTTTTACAATTTATGAAAATGTTTCTGCAAAACCTAGTGAAAAGACAGATAAAAAAAGGTTTTTTGAAGTTATAGAGAAAGCTGGCCTAAAAGAGAAGATTGAATCGCTACCTAATAAAGAAAATACCTATATTACACAACATTTTAATGAAGAAGGAATTAATTTATCTGGTGGAGAAACTCAAAAGTTAATGCTTGCGAGAGCGTTATATAAAAACGCGCCAATCCTAGTATTAGATGAGCCTACTAGTGCTTTAGATCCACTTAATGAAGAAAGAATGTATCAAGCATATAATTCGTTCACAGAAGGAAATACATCTTTATTTATTTCTCATAGATTATCTTCAACTAAGTTTTGTGATAGGATAATTTACCTAGAAAATGGATGTATTAAAGAAGTTGGTGCTCATCAAGAATTAATGGAATTAAATGGACAGTATCGTTATGTTTTTGACACTCAAAGTCAATATTACAAAGAGGAGGGAAATTAAAGTGAGAGAAGTTATTAAAAATTTAAAACTTGTTTCTAGATTGTCCCCAGGCTTTATATTTTGTCATGTATTAAAGGCAATTTTAACATCCCTATTTCCATTTATTAATATTATTTTTTCTTACCTTATTTTAGATGGATTAATTTTAGGTGCTGATAAAGAAACGCTTTACTTACAAATTTCTGTAATGATAACACTCAATTTAATAATTACCTTAATGGTTGCGTTTTTGAATTATTTTATTGAGAAAAAATCAACGGCCTTATATTTTAATTTATCACATACTACCAGCATGAAAGCAATTAATATTGATTATGAACTTCAAGAAAAACAGGAAGTAATGGATTTGATTAAAAAGGCCGAAGAAGGAATTAATGGTACAGGAGATTTTGATTATTATTTACATAGTATATTTAATTCTTTTTTAAGTAACGTTCTTAAAATTATTTATGCAAGTATTCTTTTAATCGGTTTATTCAAAATATATAATGATTCACATAATACAAGCTTATCAAAGTTTTTAAACAATCCTTTTTCTGCGATAGTTATTATCGTGATAGTTATTGTTAATGTGGTTCTATCAACAGTTTTACATAATAAGTTAAAAAAAATTTCTTATGAAGCAATGTTAAAAAATATTGATGGAAACCGCAAATTTAGTTATTTACATAGAATCAATGTAGACTATAAATTAGGTAAAGATATAAGACTTTATCATATGCAAGAAATGATTTTAGATACGATGAAAGATAAAAGATTTACAGTAGAAGCGGCTTGGAGTGAATTTATGTATGCACAAATTAGATTTCAAAGATTAACGTATATTTTAAGCCACATTCTAACATTTAGTGCTTATGCATTTGTCGGTTTAAAGGCAATTTACGGTTTTATTAGTGTTGGAGAGGTTTTAAGATATGTTAGTGCAATCACAATGTTAAGTGCTTCAATCACTGCAATTTTATCGGCGGTAGTAAATGTAAGAATAATGAATACGTATCTAATTCATTATGATACATTCTTAAATTTAGGTTCAAAGATGGTTTATGGAAAAGAAAATATTGATACAAATAATTTAATAATTGAGTTTAAAGATGTGTGTTTTAAGTATCCTAATACACAAGATTACATTCTTAAAAATATTAATTTTAAAATAACTCCTTATGAAAAATTGGCATTGGTTGGTGAAAATGGTGCTGGCAAAACGACATTTATTAAATTACTATCAAGACTTTACGATGTTTCGGAAGGAGAGATTTTAATAAACGGTAAAAATATTAACAACTATTCTAAAGAAACAATTAATAAACTTTATTCAATTGTATTCCAAGACTTTAGATTGTTTTCTTATTCAATTAAAGATAATATCACAATCGGTAAGGAAGGTAATGGTGTAGAAGAAGCCTTAATAGAAGCTGGTTTTAAAGAAAAACTAGATACCCTAGAAAATGGAATTGAAACAATTTTGTATAATAGAAGTTCTAAAGATGGAATTGAACTTAGTGGTGGTGAGGAACAGAAAATAGCTATCGCAAGAGCTTTATACAAAGATGCACCATTTGTAATATTAGATGAACCGACAAGTGCATTAGATCCACTTGCGGAAGAAGAAATTTATTTAAAATTTAATGAGATAACTGAAAATAAAACATCAATCTTTATTTCTCACCGCATGAGTAGTTGTAAATTTTGTGATAAGATAGTTGTCTTACATGATGGTGAAATTATTGAAACTGGTTCTCATAAAGAGTTGATGGAAAGTAAAGGTAAATATTATGAACTTTTTAGTGCTCAAGCTAAATACTATAATTAATGTTTTAGTTAAAACATGCTATAATAAAGATGGTGATAAAAATGAGAAATTTGACGATGTTAATTGATTATTATGAATTAACAATGGCTAATAGTTATTTTGTCCATAATAAAAATGACCTTGCGAGTTTTGACTTGTTTTTTAGAGATAATCCTGATAATGGTGGTTATTCTATAATTGCGGGACTTGAACAAGTCATCCAATATATCAATGAACTTAAGTTTACAAAAGAAGATATTAAGTTCTTAAAGAGTAAAGGGATTTTTGATGAAGGATTTTTAAAGTACTTAGAAACCTTTAAATTTACTGGAACAATGCACGCTGTTAAAGAAGGAACGCCAATCTTTCCAAGAGAACCAATTTTAACTGTCGTTGGCCCAATAATTGAATGTCAAATTATTGAAACAATGTTACTTTTAACAATCAACCACCAAAGTTTAATCGCCACTAAAACAGCTAGGATTGTTCATGCCGCCAAAGGAAGGACAGTTATGGAGTTTGGCAGTAGAAGAGCTCAAGGTTATGATGCCGCAAACTTTGGTGCGAGAGCTGCCTATATCGCTGGAGCAGTTGGTAGTGCGAATACATATACCGATAGACTTTATAATATTCCCGCACTAGGAACGATGGCTCATTCCTATGTTCAATCATTTAAAAGTGAGTATGATGCATTTTTAGCTTATGCGAAAACTTATCCGAATAGTACAGTATTTTTAGTTGATACGTATTCAACCCTTGGAAGTGGAATTCCTAACGCAATTAAAGTAGCGAAAGAATATTTAATTCCCAATGGTTATCGGTTAAAAGGAATTAGAATTGATTCTGGGGATTTAGCCTACCTATCAAAAGAAGCAAGAAAAATGCTTGATGCGGAAGGACTTAATGATTGTAAAATCACTGTCTCTAATTCATTAGATGAATATTTAATTAGGGAGTTAATTCGTCAAGGGGCTTGTATTGACTCGTTTGGTGTTGGAGAAAGATTAATTACCTCTAAAAGCGATAGTGTTTTTGGTGGAGTTTATAAATTAAGTGCCCTAAAAGAAAATGGTATATGGGTTCCTAAGATGAAGTTAAGCGATAACGTTGAAAAAACAACTATTCCTGGAATTAAAGGGTTATATAGATTCTTTAAAGATGGGAAGGCAATTGCGGATGTGGTAACATTAAAAGATGAAGTTATTGATGAGGAAAAACCGTATTTATTATTTGATCCAAATTTTCCTTGGAAAAATAAATTAGTCTCTGATTTTAAGGCGGTTAATTTACTAGAACCAATCTTTGTTGATGGCAAGCAAGTCTATAAGAGTCCTAGCCTAGATGAAATAAGAGATTACCATCATGAACAAATGTCTACACTGTGGGATGAACTTAAGCGTTTTGATTATCCACATCAATATTATGTCGACTTATCAAAACCACTATGGGATGTTAGAGAAAGACTCTTAAAAGAGTTTTCTGAAGATTTTTAAAGCTTTTTGTCAGAAAAGCTTTTTTCTTTATTAACGAGAATAATGTAAAAAAACAGTAAATTACAATAAAAGATACCACATTAAATATATTATTTGATAATATAATTAAGTAGGAGAGGTGGATATATGATAAAAGTAAATAACTTACATAAAACCTATAAAAAAGGCGTTAAGGCCGTCGATGATTTAAATTTAATTGTTAAAGAAGGAGAAATCTTTGGTCTTTTAGGACCTAATGGTAGTGGGAAAACCACAACTATTAATGCAATCTTAGATTTAATTGATTACGAACAAGGCGAAATAATTTTATTTGACAATAAATTTAAAACTAAAACAGAGGTTAAAAAGAATATTGGTTTAGTTACTCAAGAAGTTGGTGTTTTTAATGAACTTAATGTAAGAGAAAACATCGACTATTTTTGTGGGCTTTATATCAATGATGAAAAATTAAGAAAACAATATGTTGAAGAAGCGATGGAATTTGTTCAAATTAAAGATTATGAAAAGTTTAAACCACAAAAACTTTCAGGTGGTTTACTAAGAAGACTTCATATTGCCTGTGGAATCGCTCATAAACCAACATTAATTTTCTTTGATGAACCGACTGTTGGGATTGATCCACAAAGTAGAAACCATATTCTTGAACAAATCAAGTTTTTAAACAAAAATGGCGCGACAATCGTCTATACTTCACACTATATGGAAGAAATTGAAATGCTTTGTGACTATATTGTGATTATGGATAAAGGGAAAATTATCGCTAATGGGACATATGATGAATTAATTGATAAAATCACATTAGCGGAGTTTATCGAAATTGAGTATAATGGCGAAGTATTAGAAAGTGTTATTACTGAAATTAAAAATATTAAAGAAGTAATGGAAGTAATTAAAACAGATAGAAAAGTCGTTATTAAGACTGATGATGACGATAAAACTTTCTTAAAAATAATTAACATTTTAGAACACAACAATATCAATTACTCTAAAGCAAACGTTAGTAAACCAAGTTTAAATGACGTCTTTTTAGAGTTAACAGGAAAAGAGTTAAGAGATTAGTTATGAAAAGTTTGTTTATTTTAAATTTAAAGAAACTTCTTAAAAATAGAGTTTTAATTTTTTGGACTTTATTTTTTCCGATTATTTTAAGTACGATATACAATATGGTTTTTCAAGGCATTAAAAATGAAGATAATTTTAAAACAGTAAAAGTTAATTATGTAGTAGATAACTTTAATCCTTATGATGAACTTTATTTAATTGATGCAATGCTTGAAAGTGCAGAGTATGAAAGAAACTTAAGTGATGGAAAAACAGAAACGGTTAAAGTTTTTGCATTAACTAAGAAAAGCAAAGAAGAAGCGGAAACGGAGTTTAAAAAGAGTAAAACAGTTTATCTTTATAAAGAAAGCGATAAATTTACTATTAAGGCGAGTAAACAGTCAATCTCGACAATTATTTTAGAAAGTTATACTAATGGTTATACTAATATTATTTCTGCATCAACTTTATTAGTAGAAGAAAGTAATGGTGCTTTAACATTTGAACAAGCCATCACAAAACACTTAAATAGTTATGAATATACTTATGAGTTAGATTCAGGTGATAAAAACTTAGATTATATTAATAATTACCATTATACAGTCATTGCGATGGCAGTTATTTTTGGTGCTTTTTTAGCTTTTGAACAAGCAAAAATCTTTAGGCCAAATAGTTTTGCGTTTGCGAAAAGAGTTTACGCTAGTGGCGCTAATAAAGGGAAACTATTAATAAGCGCTATCTTAACATCACTATTGATTCAAGTTTTAGTTCTTGCCCTTTATTTACTTGTGTTAAGCATCGTCTTTAAAATTGCATTTGTTAATATCGGCTTAGCACTACTCGCAATGTTCTTAGGAATAATCTTAGCCAATGTCAATGGATTTTTCTTCGCAATTGTCTTTAATAAATTAAAACAAAACGCTGTTACTGCGATAATTGTTTTAACTGGAACGTTAGGCGGATTTTTATCGGGAATGATGATTCCGATAATGAAATACTATGTTAATGTTAATGCACCAGTGTTAGCATATTTAAACATTAATGGATTAATTAGTGACTCACTTGTGAGACTTGATTTCTTTGATATGACTAGATATTGGTATAACATTCTTGCGATGGTAATAATGAGTATGGCATTATTTACTGCAGCAATGATTAAGTTTGCGAAAGAGGACAAAATATGATGGGTTTTAAATTATTTTTTAAGATTATAAAATCAAATATTGTTTCCAACTTTGCCTATTTACTTATTTTAGTTGTTAGTAGTTTAATGATTGGCAGCGCCTACAAAAACGCTGATTCGACAGAATATAAAGTTAAGGCACCAATTTATTATGCTGATTTAACGGAAGAGGTAATTACTAATTTACCAGAAGACGAAAAGGAGATTTTCGCCTATTTAATTGAGCACAATCTCTTAACTAATGAAACGGATGATCCTTTATCTAAGGGACTATATGACTACAGTTTAAATTATATTAAACCACATAATTATGTTAAACCTGAAAATGTCGTTGAAGCTAACTATACGCAAATTATTGATGGGGCACTAATAATACCTAAGAACTTATCAAGTTTAAGTAGAGAAAAAGCTACATATATTTTCCACACATACTTAAAAGATTTAGCGTATATTGAACCAACTAAAGCAGGCTTGAATAAATACATAAATACTTACTATGATTTAATAGAGACATATGAAACTAATGGAATTAGTTATAACTTAGAAGATGTTAGTGAAAAAGTAGGCAATGCTTTAAAGAAAGAAGCTCAGATTCATTTAGAAAGTCCTGAAGATATTGATTTGCTTGCGATAGGTAGTTATTATAATTTTGCAACTTATATTATTTCAGCAATTATTATTTTAATTATTGGAATTGTTATTTTTGAAGTAAAAAGACGCGAGGTTTTAATGCGAATCTCAACATCTCCATATAGTATGGCTAAACTCATTATTGGGCTTATCTTAGGAGCGTTATTATTTGCCTTATTCTTGGTGTTATTAGTCTTTGCATTATCAATAGTTTCATATACAAAAGCTTTGACATTAATAGGAATTCAATTAGCCTTAAATTTATGGTTATTTACACTACCACTAACTGCATTATCAATGTTTTTAGGTTTAATTATTTCTAATATTGAAGTAGTTTCAATGGTTAGTACAGTTTTAGCATTAGTGCAAGCATTCTTTTCTGGAAGTTTTGTTCCGTCATTTTTACTACCAAAACTTATTATTAATCTAGGACAAATTTTCCCAGCAACATACACTATAAAACTTAATGAATTAATTTTAGAACAAAGTATAAACAACACAAGTGAAATTTTATTAAATATTTTATATTTAGGTTTATATTTCGCTTTATTCCTTGTTTTATCAATTATCGCGAGCCACAAACTAGCCAAAAAAGAAAGTTAATTTCTAAATCATCTATTCCTTTGATATAATTTAATATAAGAGGGTTAAGATGACTAAGATAGAAAAAAGAAAACACAACATATTAAATAATCCTAATTTAATGAAAACTATGATCATAATGAGTCTACCGCTCTTTTTCTCGAATCTCCTTAAGAGTTTTCATGATATTGTGGATTCTTTTTTTATAGCGAGAATGGACGCATCTAAGGAAATAATTGAATCTAGTTTAGCAGCGATTAATATTCACTGGAGCATTTATAATTTATTTAATGCCTTTGGGATTGGACTTGCGGTAGCGGCTGTGGGAATTGTTAGTCAGTATGTTGGCGGAAAACAAGAACATGAAGCTTCCCTATACTCAGCAAAACTAGTTTCATTTGGTTTTTTAATGGGAATAATTGTGATGGCGTTACTGTTTTTGAGTGCTCCTTTGATTGCCACAGCGATGGGGGCGAAAAATTATACTTATGATTTTTTCGTAAAATATATCAGATATCGTTCGGTTGAGTTTCCTTTTTATTTTTTATTTGCGATATATCAAGCAATCCGCCAAGCACGTGGTGATACAACTAGTCCAGTAATTTTAAGTGTTGGTTCAATTATATGGAATTTAATATTAACATGGATTATGGTTGGAGGACTAAATATGGGAATTGATGGAGCGGGGATTAGTACTTTAACTGCTCAAATAGTTATTTTCCCGTTTGTCATATACGGACTTTTCTTTACTAAAAAATATCCAAGAGTTCACTTTAAAGATTTATCTTTTGATAAAGATATTGTTAAAGAAATCACGAGATTCGCTTTACCTAGTGCGTTTTCTAGTATGATTTCTAGTTTAGGATTCGCAGTTATTCAAGCAATTATTTTATCTTATGGTGAGGTTGTCAGTAGTGGATTTTCTACCGGAAATAGAATATCTTCACTACTATTAAATCCTGTTTTAGCGATTGGTTCAGTTCAGGCTGCCTTTGTGGGTCAAAATATTGGTGCCGGTAATAAAGAACGCGCTAAAAAAGCTTATATAACCTCAAGAAATATTAGTGTTTTATTTATGTTAATTGGAATCGCAATCGCTATTCCATTAGCACCTCAAATAATTGAATTAATTATTGGAACTAAAGCACCAGAAATTAATAAAGTTGCCAAGGAATATGTTGTATGGTTACTTTTAACCCAACCTTTAATGGCGATTTTTACTAACTATATGAGTTTATTTAATGGAAGTGGTAATAATAAATATTCACTGGCGATGTCTTTAATAAGACTATGGTTAATGAGAATCCCTTTAGTGTTATTCTTTAAGCATTGTACAAATATTGGTTATTCAGGAATCTGGTATGCGATGGTTATCGGAAATATCTTGATTTTATTTGTTGGATTTTATTTAAAAGGAAAAGTTTCCTTTGAAAAGAAGGTTAAAAATGTTATACCAAAGACTACTTAAAAAGTTTTCATTTGTTGGGGTAATTAGTAAGGATAGATATTTAAAACATAAACCTTTTAAATATCCTTATGAAACAATTTTCGTGGTTGGGTTAAGTTACCCTAGTAAAATATTACCAGTAAAAGAAAATTATTTAAAAGCATCCGTTTATACTTATGGACTTGACTACCATAAAGTCTTAAAAGACTATTTAGAGGAGTTTTCTAGCGATGATTCACTTATCTTAGTAGATAATCATAACCTTGATGAAAAACTTTGTCTAGAACTGACAGGATTAGCGTATTTAGGTAAAAATAATCTCATGATTCATAAAGATTATGGAACATTCTTCTTTATTGGTTTATTATTAACTAAGAAGAAATATGAAGAAGTAATTTTGGAAAATAATGACTCTTGCGGATCTTGTGATAAATGCATAAAGGCTTGTCCAATGAAGGCATTAGTAAATGGATATGATGAGGAAAAATGTTTAAGTGCGCTTAATCAAAAAAAAGAACCATTATTAGATTTGGCAACGAAGAAAAACTATTTATTGTTAGGATGTGATATTTGTCAACATGTCTGTCCGAAAAATAAAAATATTAAAGAAAGTAAAGTAAAAGAGTTTGTTCCTAGAGAACACGCTTATGTATTAGTAGAAGATTTGTTTAAATTGTCAAACAAAGAGTTTAAAGATAAATATGGCACTTCGGCATATTTATTTAGAGGAAGAACGCTTCTTTTAAGAAACGCCTTAACAATCTTACTAAACACTAATAATAAAAAATATAACGAATTAATTAAAGAAACGATTAATGATAAAAAATATCCTCTTTGGTATCAGGAGGATGCGAAAAAAATATTAAAGAAATTAGAGGAAGAGTAATGTTACATATTGTTTTATATGAGCCGTTAATTCCCCAAAACACTGGTAATATTATGCGGACTTGTGTGGGAATTGGTGCTAAACTACACCTAATTAAACCATTAGGTTTTAGTTTAGAAGACAAATATTTAAAAAGAAGTCACTTAGATTATATTGGTAATTTAAACTTTGAAGTTCATGAAAACTTTAATGATTTCTTATCTAAAAATAAGGGACCATTTTTCTTCTTGACAAGATATGGGAAACATGTTTATACGGAAATTAATTTTAAAGAATATGAAGATGTTTATTTAATCTTTGGAAAAGAAACTACGGGAGTAGATAGACATTTACTAAAAGAAAATATTGATAAAACATTTAGAATACCAACTAATGATAAAGTAAGAAGTTTGAACTTATCAAATACGGTTGCGATAGTGGCATATGAATATTTAAGACAACTTGATTTTCCGGGGTTGGAAAAAGAAGAACCAGAGACTCTTAAAGGGAAACATTTTCTAGAAGAGTATGAGTAATTAGAAAGGATTTAAAATGAAAGAAAATAAGAAGTACACTAATCAAACATTAGGAGAAGAAATCGCCAATTCAATTTCGCATGGAATAGGTGCTCTTTTAGCAATCTCAGGAATGGTTTTAATGATTATAAAAGCAAGTTCTATAGAAGCGATTGTAGGGGTTACTTTATTTGGTGCTTGTGCATTTATTTTGTATATAATGAGTTGTTTATATCACGCATTTGAAAGAAAATCGACAGTTAAAAGAGTCTTTAGGCGTTTTGATTATGCAAGTATTTATCTTTTAATAGGCGGAACTTATTTGCCAATATTTTTAATTGTGTTTAAACATCCTTGGGATGTTGTCTTTATTGTCTTACAGTGGATTGTAATAGTTGTTGGGATTACTTTAAAGACAACTAAGTTTTATGAATTTAAAGGAATTCATATGGCCTTATATTTAATTTTAGGCTGGAGTGGAATTTTCATCTTTAAACCACTTTTAGACCTTAGTTGGCAAGCTTTTACGTTAATTTTAGCAGGTGGAGTTAGTTATACATTAGGAGTTTTATTTTATTCGCTTAAGAAAATGAAGTATACTCATTTTGTCTGGCATTTGTTTGTTTTAGGTGGGACGATATTACATTTTTTCGCGATTTACTTATATTTGCTGTAATTCTTGATAATCTTAAATATAATTGTTAAAATGAATAGGTAGGGGGATTTTTATTTATGAAAATTATGAGTGTTAATAGTGGTTCTTCAAGTATTAAATTTCAACTTTTTGTAATGCCTGAAGAAAAAGTCATTTCTAAAGGACAAGTTGAAAAAATAGGCTTTGATGACGCTATTTGTACATTAAGATTTAATGGGGAAGTTTATCGGAAAGTTTTACCAATTAAAGATCATGCCGTTGGCGTTAAAATAATAATTGATGGTTTAGTTGAGCATAAAGTTTTAAAAAGTATGGATGAAATTAAAGGTGTTGGTCACAGAATCGTTCAAGGTGGAGAAATATTTGAGAAAAGTGAACTCATTAATAAGAGAGTTTTAGATGATATTATCGGTTTATCTGATATGGCACCATTACATAATCCAGCACACGCAACTGCGATTAAAGCATTTCAGAAGATTATGCCAAATGTGCCACACGTGGCAGTATTTGATACAACATTCCATCGCACAATGAAAGACGATGCCTATATGTATGCCGTTCCTTATGAGTGGTATACTAAATATGGTATTAGAAAATATGGTGCTCATGGAACAAGCCACAAATATGTTTCTGAGGAAGCAAATAAATTACTAGGGAAAAAAGAGACAAAAGTAGTAGTTTGTCATATTGGTAATGGGGCATCAATTAGTGCCGTTAAAAATGGCAAATGTGTTGATACTTCAATGGGATTTACGCCACTTGATGGAATTCCAATGGGAACAAGAAGTGGAACACTAGACCCTGCCATCTTAAACTTTATGGAAAACAAACTAAATATCGGTACTGATGAAATGTATGAAATCTTAAATAAGAAGAGTGGATATTTAGGAGTATCTGAATTAACTAGTGATGCGAGAGATTTAGAAGCGGCAATTGATGCTGGTAATAAAAAGGCTGCCTTAGCTTTTAACTTACAAGCTAAACGTATCGCAGATTATATTGGTTCATATTATGTTTATATGGGCGGATTAGATGCGTTATGTTTTACTGCGGGAATTGGTGAAAATTCACCAAGATTAAGGAAACTAGTTTTAGATAGATTGGGAGTTTTAGGTGTTAAATATTCAGAAGAACTAAACAATCAAAATAAATTAGTTATTTCTAAAGAAAATTCTAAGGTGAAAATTTTTGTGATTAGAACTGATGAAGAAGTTATGATTGCAAGAGACACAATGAAATTTGTTAAATAAAGGGCTTTTTTGCCCTTTTAATTTTTAAAGGGGGAGTTATGAATTTTGTTTATTTTAAAATTTTAAAAGAAGAAACAATTGAGGAATTTTTAAAAAGTTATTTTGTTTCTAAAAAAACCATCTACAAACAAGAACTTTTTAATTTGTTAAGAGTCGATGGTGAAGTTAAAAAACTTAATTATGTGCTTAAAAAGGGTGATGTTTTAGAAATAAAACTAGCACCATTTGATGGTGTGATAACGCCACACAAAGGGAAAGTAGAGATTTTATATGAAGATGATGATATCGTTATTGTTAATAAACCAGCGAAAATGTTAATTCATGAAGATGGTAATACGACTAATACCCTTACAAACATCATTAATTTTCACTATCAAACAAAAGGTTATGATTATCCCGTTTTAGCAACCCACCGCCTTGACTTTGACACGACAGGAATTGTTTTATTTGCGAAACATTTTTTGGCATTAAGTTTTTTATCGAGACAATTTGAAGAACGAAAAGTGAGTAAAAAATATTTTGCGTTATGTGAGGGGTATATTGAGCCTCACTATAAAATATTAGATTACCCAATTATGAAAGATCGTCATTCAAGCAAGTATCTCGTTAATGAAAAAGGTAAACCAGCAAGAACTGAATATCAAGTTGTTGACCAATTTGATAATAAAACCAAATGTGAAGTTTATCTTAATGATGGGGGAAGAACTCATCAAATAAGGGTACATTTAAGTTACCTTGGTCATCCAGTTGTTGGTGATAAACTTTATGGAACTGATGGCGATAAGTTTTATCTTCACTTCGGTGAAATTGAATTTATTCATCCAAGAACACAAAAAAAGATGAAGTTTAATATTGATCCGCCATTTTAAAAAAAATACCTTAGCACAAACTAAGGTAAAATATCTTCTATGGCATCTTTGATAATTTTTTCTTTTACTTCATCAATATCGTCAGTAAACCATATTCTAAAATGATGACCGCTATCAATTCCTAAAATTTTAACGTGATATACATGATATCCAATACCAGAATATCTAACACTACCGTCATTATAAGTTTCTGTTTTAATAACGAATATTGGTTTTTTATTGTTTTTAACATTAAAATAGTCAATTCCTAAAAAGGCTAAAACAATAATAATAATTATAATTATAGAAGCAAATAGTTTTTTCATTTTCATCACCATCCGTAAAATATAATACCACAAAAATAAACTTTTTAAATGCTTTTCTATCATTTAAGTGTTAATTAAGTTAATCTTATTGATAAAAGAACTGTTTTAAATTATAATTAATTTAAAGGAAAAGGAGGCTTTTATATGAAAAAGAAGATATATTTGGTTAGTTTAATGATGATTACGTTAATCTTTGCGTTCTTTATTGGCTATTCATTAGAAAATGAAATGGGTCCTCATGGAATAGAGGCAAATATTATCTTTTGGACTATCAAAATTATTGCCCACTTACTTTTAGTAGCGGTATCTATTTATTTGTTTATAAAAAAGGAAGTAACATCTAATGATGTGGTTTTAACTGTTATGACAATCGTTTTTCAAGTTGTTCCCTTAATATCCCGTTTAATTATCAGTAATGAAACCAATCCTAATTATTTTTTAGTAGGAATAGTTGGACTATTTAGTGCCCTTCTTTATGTTGGAGGAATTATGTTGCTTGATTTAACAAAAAACAAAAAAGAAATGTAGTAAAGGAGGAAAATTAATATGAAAAAAAGAATATATTTAGTAGTTGTGATGGGAATTACGCTACTATTTTCAATATTTATTTGGCTTGCATTAGATGGAAGTTTGCCAATAGAAGTTGAAAGAGCATGGACTTTATATATTATCGCTAAAGGCGTTTCTTTAGCACTTTTAGTTTGGATTTCAATTTATGTGTTGCTTAAAAAAGAATTTTCTAATAATGATGTAGTATTAGCTTTAATAACAGTAGTTTTTCAAATTACACCGTTATTACTTCGTTTAGTATTAAAAGGCAATGATCCTAAATACTCATTAGCGGCAGTTATTTCATTTTTAAGTGTAACAGCTTATTTTATAGGATTTGCCTTACTTGACTTATCAAACGATAAACGTAAAAAAGAATTAGAAGAAAATAAATAATATTAATATAGAGGTGGAAATGTATGGCTTCAAATTATGATTTATTAGTAGATTTATATGAAGTAGATTTTAAGAAAAAAGAAGAATGTGGTTATAAAATTATTAGAGTGCTTTCTCCTAATAGTGATAAAGTAATAGATTTTATAACAACTAATTTTAATGTGGGTTGGGCATCAGAAGCGAAAGCGGCTTTATACAGACCTAATCCAACATGTTTTATTGCAGTAGACAATAAAAAAGTTATTGGTTTTGCTTGTTATGATGCTACTGCAAAAGGGTTCTTTGGACCACTAGGTGTTGATCCTAATTATCGTGGTAAAAAGATTGGTCAAGCCCTAACTTTAGCGTGCTTGGAAGCTTTATATAACGATGGTTATGCTTACGCAATTATTGGTGGTGTTTCTGAAAGAACAAAAGCTTTTTATGAAAAAATTTGTAAAGTAACACCGATTGAAAATAGTAGAAAAATATATACTACAAGATTAGTTGAGTATAACTAATTGTATCTATGAATAAAAGTAGAATTATTTTATATACCTTTTTTGGATTGTCGATTACAGTCAAGGTATTAGACAGCTTAGCACACTTTTTCACGGGCACATTTAACTATGAAATGATTGGATATGCACTATATAGTTTATGTGTCATTTTGGCTTTAGTGTTCGCGATGATTGATGAAAAATACTTAGTAATGGTTTTTATTTCAATATTGAAAATCGGGGTTGTCGTTGGTGGACCACTTTTAAGTCAATTTTTTGCCCCAATAACTATGTCTCCATTTGCGATTTTTAATGGAGTCCTAGCAATAATAACATTACTTATAGGATTCTTTTAGTATACGACTTTTTTAGAACTCATCACTATAATACGGAAGCACCGGCCTTTATCGCAATTCTTGGACCATTTACGGTATTAATATTTTTCGCAATCTTTCATGACTACGAGATGGGAGTTTTAGTAGCGTTAACAGAGATTATTGCATTAATACTAGTAGCGCATGTCAGTGAAGACTTATTATGGGTTGGAGCGTTTGTTGTTGTTCCCTTTAACTTTATTCAAGCGGTAGCAGATGATGCAGTTACATTTAAAATGATAATGTATGTCGTTATCGGAGGTATTATTTTACTTGTGGCGCTCGCAAGCTTAACAGTCAATATTAAACACTTTATTCATGAACAAAAAGAATATAGACGCAAGATAGAAGAACTTCATGAAAGACTACAAGAAAATAGAAAAAAGCGAAGACGCCGAATCAAAACAACTACACAAAAGGACTGATAAAAATGGATATTGGTAAAAAAAGTTTATTAAAACACTATGAGTGGAAAGGCAAAATTGAAACTATAACGAAAGTAAAACTAGAGACTAAAGAAGATTTAATGTTAGCCTATACTCCTGGAGTTGCAACTCCATGTTTAGAAATAGAAAAAGACCAAAATAAATCATTTTTACTCACAAATAGAGGTAATCAAGTTTTAGTTGTCACAGATGGAACAGCGGTACTTGGTCTTGGTGATATTGGACCACTTGCGGGAATGCCTGTTATGGAAGGAAAAGCTCTTTTATTTAAACATTTTGCGGATGTTGATGCGATTCCTTTATGTATTGCGAGTAAAGATATGGAAGAAATCATTAGAACCATTAAATTACTTGCAGGTAACTTTGCGGGAATTAATTTAGAAGATATTAGTGCGCCACGCTGTTTTAAAATTGAACAAAGATTAAAAGAAGAATTAGATATTCCTGTATTTCACGATGATCAACATGGAACAGCGGTTGTAACAGCTGCGGCACTAATAAATGCTTTAAAAATTGTTGATAAAAAGATGGAAGAAGTTAAGATTGTCATTAATGGTGCTGGCGCTGCTGGAATTGCGATAGCGGAATTCTTACTTTTCATGGGCGTAAAAGACTTAATATTAGTAGATAGAACTGGCATTTTATCAAGAGATGAACAACAATCTAATAATGCTAAACAAGATATTGCTGAAAAAACAAATCATAAGTTAATTAAAGGTGATTTAAGTGTGGCCCTCAAAGATGCGGATGTTTTTATTGGTGTTAGCGTTGGAAATATCGTCACAAAAGAAATGATTAAGTTAATGAAAAAAGACCCAATTGTTTTTCCACTTGCAAACCCAATTCCAGAAATTACCCCAACACTTGCTAAAGAAGCGGGTGCTAAAGTAGTTGGAAGTGGTTCTAACCTTTATGAAAATCAAATCAATAATGCCCTTGTTTTCCCTGGTTTATTTAAAGGGGCGATGTTAGCGAATGCGAAAAGTATTACTCACCATATGATGGAAAGTGCTGCACAGGCAATTGCTGATTATGTCAAAGATGAACTAAGAAGTGATTATATCATTCCAAGTGTTTTAGATATGGGAGTTCATAAAGCAGTAATTGAAAGCGTGAGAAAAAAAGCCATTGAAGACGGCAACGTAAGATAAATAAACTAAACTAAGTTTAAAAAACTTAGTTTTTTTATGGCCTTATTAAAACGTTATTTTAAATGCAATTTCATATCACATTTGAAGAAAATTCCTTGAAAAACGACCATTTAAAATATATAATTAAAATGAGCATTTGAATTATTGAAAAAGGAGGGAAAACTATGAAAAGACTTTTATCAAAAAAAGGAAAAATAATTACTTTGGTCGTATTTTCATTATTATTAGTTATATCAATTGCATTAGCACCACTAGTTCAAATTAACTATGATATGAGTTCTTATTTACCAGAAGACTCTGTAACTAAACAATCATTAAAAACAATGAAAGACGAGTTTGGAATAACTTCTAATATGGAAATAATGATTAAAGAAGCAAACCTTATAAAAGGAGAAAGTTTAGTATTAGAAGTAAAAAATGTTGAAAATGTAAAAAGTGTAACCTGGTTAGGAAGTGTTGTTGATATCACGAAACCTCTAGAAAGTTATGAAAGGGAAATGGTAGAGACTTTTTATAAAGATGGTAATTTGCTTTTGATGGTTGAGTTTTTAGAAGATGAATATAGTTTAAAAACTGATAAAGCGATTAACGATATTAAAAAGATATTTAGTGAATATGATGCTAAATATCGCGGTGAGCCAATTAATGCGAAAGGCAACAGGGATCTTGTCTTTAAAGAAGGCGTTATGATTATGTCTGTAGTAGTTCCAATTGCACTTTTAATTTTGTTTTTATTCTCAACTAGTTGGATTGAACCAGTTGTAATATTAATCAATTTAGTTGTTGCGATAGTTATTAACTTAGGAACTAATTTCTTAATGCCAAGTGTTTCATTTTTAACTATGGCAATTGCTAGTGCTTTGCAGCTTGCGATGAGTTTAGACTATTCGTTATTCTTCATTCATAGGTATATGGAAAAACGTGAAGAAGGAATGGATAAAATGGAGGCGGTTAGTGTCGCGATGAGAGATGCGATGGGTTCAGTTACCGCAAGCGCACTAACGACAATATTTGGGTTTTTAGCATTACTTTCAATGCGTTATACACTTGGAACAGATATGGGATTATCACTTGCTAAAGCGGTTTTAATTAGCTTTTTAACGGCGATATTCTTAATGCCATTATTATTAGTTACTTTTGATAAACTATTATTTAAGACTAAACATAGGAGAATAATACCAGAGTTTTCTAAACTTGGGAAAAGAATTTATCATATTAGATGGGGAATTACAATCTTAGTATTAATTATTGCAGGAACAGCGTTTTTCTTTCAAACAAAAACTAAGTTTTTCTATGGTGCTGCGGGACTTCCTGATCCTAACAAAATAGAAACTAGACATGATAACGCAATTGGGGAAGTGTTTGGATTTAATCAACCAGTTGTGGTGCTATATAAAAATGAACAAAAAACAGAAGCGATTGAATTTGCCGATATAATTTTATCTCATGAAAAAGTTACAAGTATTCAAAGTTTAGTAACCACAATTGATCCAGCAATGCCTGCAGAAATAATTCCAGAAGAATATAAAACTCAATTTATGGGAGAAAATTATTCTAGAATGATTATTAATGTTAGTCTAAAGGGCGAATCAGAAGAAATGTATGAAATTAGTAATTTTATTGTTGAAAATGTCAAAAACTGTTTTGGCGAAGTGAAAGCTTTGGGGGTTATCACATCAACAACGGAAATTAAAGAAGTTTCAATCAAAGATAGTGTTGTTGTGGCGATAGTGTCAATTTCAGCGATTATGTTGGTAATTGCGGTAATCTTTAAATCAGCAATAATTCCAGTAGTCTTAGTATTATTAATCCAAACAGCGATTTGGGTAAATATCGCAGTTCCATATTTTCAAGATAAAACACTATCATATATTGGATATTTAGTAGTCTCAAGTTTGCAACTTGGAGCGACAATTGACTATGCGGTATTACTTACTAGTAGATATCAAGAGTTTAGAACGGCAGATATGTCACCTAAAGAAGCTTCAATTAAGGCTTTAACGAAATCAAGTCACTCAATAATTGTTTCTTCATTAGTCTTAGCTGTTGCAGGGTTTAGTGAAGCAATGTTATCTCAAGTTGCGGCAGTTAGTGAAATGGGTGAATTAATCGGCTTTGGAGCAATTTATTCAGGAATATTTGTTTTATTTGCCTTACCAGCATTATTAGTATTATTAGATAAACCAATACAATTATTAACATATAAAGGAAAAAGAAAGGAGAAAAAACATGAAAAGAATAGTTAGTATATTAATCCTTGTATTATCACTATTTTTAGTTGGATGTGAAAAAAAAGATAACGGTGGCACAACAGAAAACCCACCAGTTGTTAAACCGGATTTTCCAACAGTTGAAAAAGCATTAAATGCTAATCAAAGTGATGAAACAATTTTTGTTAAATTAAATAAAGATGGTGGAATTGAAACTATTAAAGGAGTTGTTCACCTAACAAATGTTAAGAAAAATACATTTGTATCTTACAAAGGAAATTACGCAAATAAGGGACATGCAAACTTATCTAACATTTTAGAATTAAATGTAACAGAAAATTTAGTTAAAGCGCCTGTATTAGATGATATGGATGATTATTTCTTTGAAGTTTCATTAGATAAAGAAAAATATACTTTACCATTTAACTTCCAATTTACTTATAAATTAAATGGCGAAGAAAAAACTTATGCAGATATTGTGGGTAAAAGTGGTAATGTTACTATTGAAGTTAAAGTAAATGCCGCTTATGAAAGTGGTTATTTAGCGCAAATTCAAATTCCAATTGATATTGAGAAAAATAAGGTTGTTAGTAAAGTAGGCGCAAGTGCAAGCGTATTAGTTGGTAAGACGACTACACTAGCATATATGGCAATGCCAAACTCTAATAACACATTCGTAATTGAGTTAGAAAGCAGTAAATTTAGTTTAGGTTTAACACAAATTACTTTACAAGAGTTTGACTTATTAGAAATGCTTCCTTTTGATGTATCAGTATTTAATGGTGTTCCTTTTGAACCATCAATGCTTAATGATCTTTCTTTAGTTATGGCAATGCTTGGTAATATTTCTTTTGATACAGCAATGCTTGGTGATATTTCTCAATTACCACAAGGAATAACTCAAACTAAAGGGGGAATTAATCTAGTTAAAACCAATTTAGATGGATTAATAAATGAATTACATCCTGGTTTAATTGGCGCATTCAATTCTCTTGATACAGAAAATCAAATAAGTCTTGATGCCTTAACTCCAGAAATTGTTGGTAAACTATTAGCACCAGGAGCATTAATTAATCCGATAACTGAAACCAATCAAGCAAAACTAGCACTTTTGCCACATATTGTGGCGATTCAAACTCAACTTGGTGTAGTAAACAATGAAGTTAGTGAATTAAATGCATATATTGCGACACACAAAGATAAACTTGCGACATATGTTGGAATAATTAATAATTATGATGCAGCGTATACAAAACTTAATGATATGTTAACAACCATTACAGAAATTGAAACGATTATAAATGCATTAGTTCCACAAATGAATAATATTGAAGGTATTATTGAAGGAAAAGATGCTTTTGTTCAAACACTTAACTTATTAGCGTTAAAGTTAGAAGCGATGAAAACTGCTAATTTAGAACTAATTAGAGAATTTCAATTATATGAACATCATATGAGTAGGTATGTAGGATATGTTATCGAATTATTAGAACATAATATTTCCTTAGGTACAGAATTAGCTACATTAAACCAACAATTTACCGACTATAGTGCAGCATTAAAGGTGGCATTACCTCATTTCACAGCTCCAGAAGAAATTACAGTTGTTCAAACAGCAATCGCAATTTTAGATGGAATTCCAAATGATCCACAAAATCCAGGATTAATCAATACATTTAATTACATCCTTCAAGAAAACTTTGTTATAGCGGAGTTAACAGCGCGAAAAGGAGCATTAGAAGCCGTGTTAGTAGAATCTCCAATGGGTTTACCACTAGCAGGACCATTAGGCGCATTTGTTACACTTAATGAAAGTTTAACTTTAAAACAAGAAGGTCAAAGTTATAGTTTCTATCAAGGGCTAGAACAATTAGCAGGTATGAAAGAGTATTTTGAATCAGTTTCAGAAGAAACCTTAACAGCGATGTTCGTTTTGTTACCACAAATTAAAGAATATTTAAATTCAGTTCCTGAAGAAGCAATATCTGCATTATTTGTTATGTTGCCACAAATTAAAGATTATTTTGATTTAATTTCACAAGAACACGAACTTAAGAGCTTCTTTGATGCGACAAATCCAAAACCTAGAAGTGTACAGTTTGTAATAGTTTGTTAAAAATAAAGAAAAGGCTTGATTTAATTCAAGCCTTTTTCAATATTTATGTTTTAAAACTAATTTAAAATAAAATGATAAAATTAAAACATATTATTATAGTGAATAATATGATAATTATGCAAATAAATTAATTGTTAAAAACATATATTTATGTAGTATTTTGAATTTGTTTATAATAAAAGGTAAAATATAAGTGGAGGGAATAAGGATGAATTTAAAAGAATTGTATTTAAAACGTGAATCATGTAGAAATTTTAGTGGTGAAAAGGTTAAAAAAGAAGTAATTTTAGAAATTTTAGATGAAGCAAGGCTAGCACCTTCTGCAAGAAATAGTCAACCGTGGCATTTTTGGTTAGTGGAAAATAAAGAACTTTTCTCTAAATTAACAGGTGATTTACGAGAGTTCACTCAAAAAGCTGGGGGAATGGTAATTATTACTACAGAAGATAGAGTATTTGTTCCACAGCCTAGAAGATATGATTTTTACAGTTTTGATGTTGGTGGCTTAACTTCACATATTATCCTATCAGCCGCAAACAAAGAAATTCAAACATGCTTAATTGGTTCTTACGATGATGCATTTGTGAAAAAGGTTATTCCAGAGTTAAAAAACGAAAAAATTCATATTATTGTTTTATTTGGTAAATCAAATGATAAACCAAGAGAAAAAGATCGGCTTTTATTAAAAGATCAGCTGACAATTTTATAATTTTTAAGTTTTCTCTTTACAAATGTAAAAATTCTTATTAAAATACATTAAACCGTATATGTTTGGTGGATATGGTCCAAACGTTTCTACGCTACGCCTAAGATAGCACTACGGCACTATAACTGTGCCTTTTGTGCGCAGTTTTTTCATTATAAAGGAGGGGGTTATTATGCAAAAAACTTACACATTTGACGATTTATTGTTAGTTCCAAAGTATAGTGAAGTTACACCTGATGTGGTGAATGTGACTTCTAAACTAACTAAAAAGATTAACTTAAACTTGCCGATTATTAGTGCGGCAATGGACACAGTTACTGAATACCAAATGGCTATTTCTATGGCTAGGAGTGGTGGAATTGGGATTATTCATAAAAATATGACTATTGAAGAACAAGCCCACCAAGTTGATTTAGTGAAGAAAAATCAATCAGGTATGATACTAGATCCAATTACCTTAAAACCTACCGCAACCGCTAAAGAAGCGGAAGACATTTTAAGAACATATAAGATAAGTGGTCTCCCTGTTGTTGATGATAATAATAAGTTATTAGGGATTGTGACTAATAGGGATTTAAAGTATTTAAAAGAAACTGATGTCTTGGTTTCTAAAATTATGACAAAAGACAATCTTATTACCGCAAAATTAGGAACAACCTTAGATGAAGCTAAAGATATTTTATGGAAACATAGGATTGAAAAATTACCAATTGTTGATGAAAAAAACCATTTATTAGGGTTAATTACTTCTAAAGATATTGACAATGTCATTGAATATCCTAACGCTAATAAAGATGAACATGGACGCTTAAGAGTTGGTGCGGCAATTGGAATTCGTGATTATAAAAGAGCTCATGCGTTATATAAAATGGGTGTTGACGTTATTTGTATTGATAGCGCTCATGCTCATTCTAAAAACGTTATTGAAACATTAAAACAAGTTAAAAAAGAATTGCCTGATTTAGAAGTAATCGTTGGAAATATTGTCACTAAAGAAGCGGCACTTGATTTAATTAATGCGGGTGCTGACGGCCTTAAAGTGGGGAATTGGACCTGGTTCAATTTGTACCACAAGAGTAGTTAGTGGTGTTGGTATGCCACAAATTTCCGCAATCTTTGAAGTTTGTGAAGTTGCGAAGAAATATGAAATTCCGATTATTGCTGATGGGGGAGTTAAATATAGTGGTGATATCGTTAAAGCATTAGCTGTTGGGGCATCAAGTGTAATGTTAGGTTCACTTACTTAGCGGGAACTGAAGAGGGCACCAGGTGAAATGGTTTTATTTGAAGGAAGAAAATATAAAACATATGTTGGTATGGGTTCTCTTGCCGCAATGAAACGTGGCAGTGGCGATAGATACTTCCAAGGTAACACTAAGAAATATGTACCAGAAGGTATTGAAGGTATGGTATCATATCAAGGGGTATGTAAAAGATGTTCTATATCAGTTAGAAGGTGGCCTAAGAAGTGGAATGGGTTATTTAGGTGCTAAAGACTTAGAAGCCTTAGTTAAAAACGCAACCTTCGTTGAAATTACCGCATCAGGACTTACTGAAAACCATCCACACGATGTTAAAATCACTAAAGAAGCTCCAAACTATCAAACAAAGTAGGGTTCATATGATAAATAGAATTAAAAGAGAAAATTAAAGATGATAAAGTCTTACTGGCCTTAAGTGGTGGTGTTGATTCTAGCGTTTGTGCACTATTACTTAATAAGGCAATCGGTAAGAACTTAACTTGTGTCTTTGTCGATACTGGTTTGCTTAGATTAAATGAAGCAGATGAAGTAATGCAGATGTTTAAAAACAAATTTGATTTAAATGTCATTAAAGTAGACGCGAGCGAACTATTTTTAAAAAACTTAAAAGGTGTTAGCTGATCCCGAAGAAAAAAGAAAGATAATTGGTTCTACTTTTATTGATGCGTTTAATGAAGTTTTAACTAATGAATATAAATATTTTGCTCAAGGGACAATCAAAACTGATGTTTCCGAGACACTACACGCTAAGATAAAAACTCATCACAATCTAGCTTTACCGGCCATGGATTATATATTATTAGAACCCCTTAAAGATTTATATAAACATGAGGTAAGAGAATTGGGATTATCATTAGGTCTTCCATAAAGAATTCATTTATAGAAAGCCATTCCCAGGGCCAGGACTCGCAGTTAGAGTAACTGGTGAAATCACAAAAGAAAAACTAGAAATCGCGAGACTAACAGACCATATCTTAAAAGAAGAATTAATTGAGCATAACTTGGAGAAAGATATTTTCCAATACTTTACTGTTGTGACAAACACCAAGTCAACAGCCATCAAGGAAGGTACCCGCTTTTATGGATATGTCGTGGCGAGTAAGAGCTGTTTTAAGTAAAGATGCGAAGACTGCGAGTATCGCTGAAATACCTTATCCGAGTATTAAAGGAAATTACTCAAAAACTCTTAGAATGTTCGTGGTGTTAGTAGAGTAGTTTATGATGTTACTGATAAACCAAGTGGAACTATTGAGTGGGAATAATGAAAAAAGTAAAGATTACAGTAAAGAAAATAGTAGTCCATAAAGATCTCATAGATGAGTATGAAAATAAACTAGAAAATGCTTGTAACCTAGTAGAAGGTCAAGTTTTTATCGCGAATGGTTGGAAAAAACCTGAAAAAATGTGTGATAGTGCTTGGGAGTCAATGTCACCATTTGTGATGACTTTAGCTCATGGTGGCGAAGATATTTATAATGGTTGGATGAAAAATAAAAAATCCGCAATGATTTCCTGTAATGATGGTTTTCGTCCTGTTAGTTTTCTTTTGGAAACTTTAGCTGAAGATGCTGATTAACTTAAAAAAGGGAATAATAGTACATAAAATATAGTGTGAAAAAATGTAATTATTAAAAAAGCACTTTTATTTAATAGATTTTTCTATTAAAATAAGTAAAGGTGTTTTTTTATGATAATAGGTATTGGTGGAGTCAATATTGACTTCAAATATGAACTTGAAACAAATGAATTAAATTCTTCTAATAAGGCCAATTTTACTCAAAGTTATGGTGGAGTAATGAGAAATGTATTAGAAAATCTAGGTAGACTAAATGTAGATGTTAGTTTAGTTTCTTTTGTAGGGAAAGATTTCTTAGGAGATGCGGTATTAGAATATTCAAAGAAATATATGGATATTTCCTTAGTTAAAAGAGTAGAAGGACCAACTGGTACATATGCCGCATTTAGCTATGATAATGATTTATTCATTGGGGCTTCCAGTATCAATTTAGATTTTAGTGTTAATTATTTAAAACAAATCGAAAAACACCTTATCAAGGCGGAAATGCTAGTCTTTGATTCCAATTTGAATAAAGAAAGTATTTCTTATCTAATTAGATTAGGAACAAATATAATATTAAGACAGTCCTAATTGGTGTTTCAGGACCTAAAATGAAAAATGTTCCTGAGGATTTAAACGGCTTATATCTATCAATTCATAATTTAGGTGAAATTATAACTTATTTAAATTTAAATTTAGATGGGACTTCCTTAAATAAAAAGATGAAAGAAAAAGGCGTTAAACACTCAATTATCACAAGTGGAAAAGAAAGTGTGTTTTACAATAAATACACAATTAAAGTTAAAGAAAATCCTAATTTTATTGATCCAACTGGATTAGGTGACGCTTCAGTGCGGGAGTTATCTACGGAGATATAAAAGGATTTAGTTTAGAATATGCCTGTCTTATTGGAATGACTAATAGTTATTATACAAGTGAGACAAAACTTACTGTAAGAGATGATTTAACAGAAGAAAAATTATTAAAAGAGGTGGATACATACAATGATTAAATATTCAGAAAGTGTCTTAAGCGCATTAAAAGAAAATAAACCAATTGTCGCTTTAGAATCGACAATTATTACTCACGGCTTACCACATCCAACTAATCTTGAAATGGCTTGTGAAGATTGAAGATATTATTAGAAAAGAAGGGGCAACTCCGGCAACTATCGCAATTATTGATGGAATTATTCATGTTGGATTAACTAATGAAGAATTAATTAAATTATCTGAAAGTGATGCCTTAAAGCGTCAAGAGCGGATATTAGTTATTTTAGTTGCGAATAAGAAAGACTGCCTCAACAACTGTTGCGGCAACAATGTTAATTTGTAAGTTAGTGGGAATTAAAGTGTTTGTCACCGGTGGAATTGGCGGTGTTCATGTTGATTTTCAAAACATGCTAGATGTTAGTGCTGACTTAGAAGAATTATCAAAGACGGATATTTGCGTAGTTTGTGCTGGTCCGAAAGGCAATTTTAGATATTCCTAAAACAATGGAGTATTTAGAAACTAATGGTGTTCCTGTGGTTGGCTATCAAACAAAAGAACTTACCAGCATTCTATTCAAGAGAGTCAGGAGTTAAACTTAATATTAGCCTAGATACTCCTAAAGAAATCGCTAGATTAGTTAAAACACAAGAAAAACTTTCAATTGAAAGTGGTGTCTTAGTAGTAAACCCAATTCCAGTTGAGGGCAGAAATTAAAAAATCAGTAATGGATAAATATATTAAAGAAGCCTTAAAATTAGCCCAAGAAACAAGGCATTAAAGGTAAAGCAGTCACACCATTTTTACTAGAAACACTTAAAGACCTTACAAAAGGAGCATCATTAGAAGCCAATTTAGCGCTTATTTACAATAATGCCGTATTAGGTGCTAATATTAGTAAAGAATTAGCCAAAAAAGGTAGTAAAAATGAACGAAAATAAGATTTACAATATTGAATTAAAAGATAGTGAATACGATAAATACGGACTTAAACTTTATAATTATTTAAAGATTGTGACTAAACTAAGTTATGAACACCTAAAACAAACAGAACAAGGTATTAACGTTGTTATTCAGGATAAATATGCTTGGGCTGTTATTGCGATGAAGTTACATATTTTAAAACCACTAAAGACGTTAGTTAATTTGACTGGAAAAACTTGGTATGCCGGAAAAAAAGGACCATTTTATAGGCGTGAATATGAAATCTTTTTAAATGGAAAACAAATGATGGTTGGTGGGAGTTATTCAGTTTTATTAAATGTGATCGATAGATCTGTTTATCGTAAAAGAGAATTACCATTTGAAGAACTTACGATGACTGACAGACATCTTTGTGACATTGAAACAAGTTTTAAAGATGAATTTACTTACATTTTCTTAAAAGAAGGAAAAGTATTAGATAAACATATTGATGCCCTGGGGTCATACAAACCATCTTAATTATATGAAGTTTGTTTATGAAGCATTAGATGATGGTTTAATTAAAGAAGTAAACACTTATAATACATTAGAGTTATTTTTTCAAAAAGAAATGCTTAAAAATGATGAGTTCACTGTCAACAAAGGATATGTAGGTAATAACCTAGTCTTTCAAATTTATAATAAGACTAATGATAGTATCGCATTTACATTAAAATTATCAAACGAGGAAAGATAAGATGTTAGTAGTAGTTATTGTATTAAATGATTTATCATATATGGATGATATTTTAGAAGTATTCGTTAAATTAGGGGTTAGAGGCGCAACGATTGTTGATTCTTATGGAATGGCTAAAGCTTTAAGAGAAACAGAAAATTTAAATTATTTAATGAAAGGTCCAATTGATAGGGCAGTTCCAGAAAAGGTAGATGAATCAAAGACAATATTTTCAGTAATTGAAAAAAAGCAAGCTGAGTTTGTGATAAAGACAGTTGATAACTTGCTTAAAGATTCTAAAAATGAATCAGCAGGATTTATTTTCTCTCTTCCTGTTTATAGTATTAATCCAATTAAATGAAATTAAGCAAAATAAAAAGCCCAGGTGGGCTTTTTTTATTGATTTTAATTTGCTTATTTTTCGTAAACAACGACTAAGCGTCCTTGAACTTTATGGTCTTCTAAGTCTTTTAATCCTTTAGGAAGATCCTCATGTTTAATTTCGTGTAAGACAGGTTTTAGTTTACCAGTAGCCATTAAATTATAGATAGCGGCGATATCTTCTTTAGTTCCCCCCGTTTGAAGCAACAATTTTTTTAGAACCAGTAATAAAATCAGTAACATTGACCTTAAATTCTAATTTACCCATTCCAACTAAAACACAAGTTCCACCATGAGCCAAAAGTTTCAATAGCGTCGGTTGTTGTTTGGCCAAAACCAGCAAAATCAACAATTAAATTTAAGTTTTCATTTTTTAGTTCTTTAATGTTTCTAACAATTTTTTTAACGCCGAATTTTTTTCGCGAGTTCAATTGCTTTTTCATTAATATCAACTGCAAAAACATTTTTAAAACCAGCCGCAAGTAAGGCTTGTAAGCCAAATTGTCCTAAACCACCAATACCGATTAACGCGATATTCATCTCAGGTTTTGCTTCACCACGAGTAAAAATCGCGTGATATGAAGTCATTCCTGCATCTGTGGCAGAAGCAGCCTCAGCCATTGTTAATCCTTTAGGTATTTTTTATCAAATCAGCAGCAGCAGCCTCCATATGGGTTCCAAAGCCACGCATCGTAACTAAATCCTGGAGCTCCTTTACCAGATGGACCAGTAGGACAAACTGCAACCCTATCTCCAACCTTGAAGTCAGTAACACCTTTTCCAACTTCAATAATAGTTCCAGCACATTCATGTCCCATAATAATTGGAACATCCATTATGCTTAACCAGCCTTCTTCATGTAAGACCCCTACATCTGTGTGACAAAGTCCACAAGCACCAGTTCTTAAAATAACTTCACCTGGTTTAGCTTTAGGAATTTTTCTTTTCAACTAACTTTAATGGCTCGTTAGTTTTTGTAAATAGCCATCCTTTCATCAATTTTATTTTCCTCCTATTTCATTGAAATAGTATCATAAAAAAGGAAATTTGACAATCTAATTTATATAAACTATAAACTGTTTTTCATTTTTTTAAAAAAATATTCTATTTTGTCGAAGAAAAACAGTAAAATATATTTCCTTGAAAGCATAGATTTTGAAATAAAAGGTTTAAAAAATGAAAAAATGTTGAAATCCAAATGTAATATCTTAAAAACTTTTTAAAAAAGGATTAAGTGAGGAGGTACAAACATGAAAAAAAGTTTAATTTCTATTACCGTTGTTTTTACATTGTTATTCATAAGTGGTAGTTTTTCTGCTTTATTTCAAGGTGCAAAAATCATATGGCAAGTATTTAAACACCTTTCGGGGTGTTTTTTATTTTTAAAATTATGATAAATTGTGTAAAAGCCTATAAGATAGCCCTTTCATAGTGTTGATTATGGTTATAGAATATGTTATATTATTTATGAAATCTCCGAATCTACATAAGGAGTGGGGGAACCAATTTTTGGGGTGAATTATTTTTATAAGAGGAAACTTAATATCCTTAACCCGTCAGCTAACCTCATAGGAGTCTATTAAGAATTTAATAACTTTTTTGTAGATGAGGAGGAAAAACATGGAATTAATTTACAAAGTTGCGGTAGTCCTGATTGTGGGCTTTATAGGTGGAAGATTAGCAAGAAAACTAAAATTACCTGATGTTTCAGGTTATTTAATTTTAGGTCTAGTCTTAGGACCATCAATGGGACTAATATTTACCAACTATGGTGGTTTTATTACAGCAGAAGATCAAACCACACTTAAATTTATTAGTGAGCTCGCGCTCGCCTTTATTGCTTTTTCAATTGGGAGTGAATTTAATTTTAGCAATTTGAGAAAGTATGGTAAAAGTATCAATACGATTACAGCATTTGAAGTTGTTGGAGCAGTTATGACAGTGTTTTTGGTATTGTTCTTTATACCAAAACCAGAGCCAATCATGGTAGGTGGCTATAATCCATTTAGTAAAGGCAATATTGCGTTTGGACTAATTTTAGCATCAATGAGTGCGGCAACAGCACCAGCAGCCACCTTAATGGTAATGAGACAATATAGGGCTTATGGTCCAGTAACAAAAACAGTTTTACCAGTAACCGCACTTGATGATATTTATGGAATAGTTGTTTTTGGATTTGCGATTTCAATTGCGCAAATGCTAGTTAATCCATCAGATATGCATATCGCATTAATGATTGCAAAACCATTTATTGAAGTATTTGGTTCAATTATAATTGGAGTTGTATTAGGATACATTTTAGCTCGATTGGCAAACTTCATGGACAAATCAAGAGATGATTTACAAGTCTTATCAATTGCGACGGTTTTATTGTCAATAGGAATCATTTTTCTTATCAATAAAGCATTTGAACAATATGCAATTTCACTTTCTACATTACTTGCATGTATCGCGGTTGGAACAATGGTTGCAAACTTCACTAAAAAACCTGTTGAAACATTTACAAGCATCAATGACTTTACTACACCATTCTATGTTTTATTCTTTACATTAGCGGGAGCGTCATTAGATTTAGGTATTTTAGGAACAAGTGCATTGGTCGCAGTATTAGCAGTAGCATATATAATTGCAAGAGGAACTGGAAAATATCTTGGGGCAAGTATAAATGTCAATATAAGAATGAACAATTGTGTGCATTTAAGATTCCTCAGTTTTAGTTAGTTTAAGTTTATCTTTAATTCTGTAAGACGGACCACTAATGTTAAACAAATAAGAGTGATGTAATATTCTATCTAATATTGCTTTAGTGATCATTTCATCATTGCCTAGTATTTGAGGCCATTTATCAAATGTCATGTTGCTAGTGAAGACTGTTGATTTCTTTGTATATCTTAAGTCTATTAATTGAAAGAAGAGTTTAGCTTCAAGTGGACTTATTTCATTAAAGCCGACTTCATCAATAACTAAAACTTTATATTTAAAGAAATGTCTTACACGCTTATCAAAGGTTCCTTCCTGATAAGCGTTTTTTAATATCGTAATTAGTTTATTAAACTTAATGAAATAAACGCTGTTACGTCTAATTGCTACTTCATAAGCTATTGATATCGCTAAGTGTGTTTTACCAACACCTGGATTACCAATAAAAACGATATTAATAGCTTCATCGTAAAAGTTAGATTCAGCGATTGATCTAACTCTTTCTTCATTAACTGTTGGTTGAAAACCAAAATCATATTCATCTAGTTTCCTAAGAAACGGGAAACCCGCGACTTTAACATTATATAGTTTATTATTTTCTTCTTTAGCGATAACTTCTTGATTTAATATTTTGTATATTCCTTTTAAATCGTTGTTTGTTATTTGGTCATTAATATGTAATTCTTTTAAGTAAGTATAAGCAGACTTTAGTTTTAAATAAACCAATTGGTCTAAGACATCATTAATCATAATTTATGTTCCTCATTTCATCAATCATTATTTTATTATCTAAATCTTTTGGTTTGTTATTTAGATAAGTTAAGTTATGTTCTTTTTTAATATTTAATAAATTATTAGTTATTTTGTGTATTGCTATTATTTTTGAGTTATAATGTATATGAAGTTCATCTCGTTTAATTACTATGCCTACTTTTAGACCAATAAATTTCTTTGGAACAGAGTATTTATTTGATCTATAGCTTATTAGTGATTCATTTGAGACATGAACCTCATTTAGGGTTAGGTGATACTTTTGTCTTATTTCCTTGCGTGGAAGTGGTAAAAGGTCACCTTTTTCTTTTTCTAATAAGAAGACTCTTGGAAACTTTGTTGCTTGTGATATTTTCTCGTTATCTTCTTTATTAATAATTTCTAACATGTCGTGAATATCAATTAAATCGTTATATTTACCGTTATAGTTTTTAAGTTGATCAACAACTTTGTTTTGAGTTTCAGTTTTACCTTTTGTTTGTGGCCTATAAGGCATACAAGCGAAAGGTTTAATTCCATAATCCTTACAGAACTCATAAAACGCATTTGTAAATAATGCATCTCTATCTTTTACTCTAACCTTTTCAACGAATTGTTTTAAGTTATCAATTACTAATTCCTTTGGCACACCACCAATATGTTCGAAAGCAGAAGCTAAGAAATCAAGTAATGTTTTCTGTCTTTGTATCTAGTGTTAATGCTCTCACGTTATATCTTGACCAAGACATGGTAAGTGTTGGTATATAAGTTTTTATAACTTCACCAGTAGACATTATTGTTTGAACTTTTTCTTTAATATCAAATTGAGCCTGTACACCTGGTTTTGTTTCAAACCTCATTGTAAAACTGCTGTCTCTTTTTCTTTTAAATAGACTACTTAATTCTTCATCTAAGCGAATATAACGGCTAAATGTTGATCTAGAACACGTTATTCCTTTTTCACGTTTTAAATAGTTAAATAAATGTTCTATATAATCAAAACTTTGCATTTTGTCACTTAAAACTTCAACTATATAATCTCTATGTTCATCTAAATACTTTATACGCTCTCTAGTTTGTTTTGGTACTTCACCATTTAAATATTTCCTTATTGTTTTTCTGTCTTTATTTAACTCTCTTGCTAGTTTAGAAACATTCAATTTTATCATTCCTTCCTTGTAAGCTTTACTAAACATTAGTAAGTCTTCTAGTCTTGTTATTTGTTCAATTATTACACCTGTCATTTGTAATCACTCTCCTTTGGTAATTATTGTACCAAAAAAGAGTATACAGTAGTGATAAGAATTGGGGATTCTTATTTGCACACTATTGCGTACTCTTATTTAACCATTTATAGGCAAGAACAGGTGCAACAGTTGTCAAAGCACCAAATAGTGTCAAGAAATACTTGGGTTTAGCATTGCTTCCACAAGGTGGAGTGTCACTGGGGTTATTAGTAGTTGTGGCATCACAAATGTCTAATTTCTATCCACTAGTCTCAACAATTATTATGTTAAGTATTTTAGTTTATGAAACTTCAGGTCCAATTTTCGCTAAACTTGCAATTTCTAAAGCAGGCGAAATTAACGGCCTTGATAAGTTAGAGTTATTATCTAGCATAGAAGGAATAGAAGGAGAATAATTATGCAAATTTTATTTATTGTATTAAATGATTTAACACATCTTCAAGAAATATTAGAAATATTTATTAAACTTAAAGTTAGAGGGGCAACAATTTTAGATAGCGAAGGAATGGCCAAAGCTGTTTTAGAAAGTGAAGGCTTAAACTTCTTATTAGGTGGGCCATTTCAACAAACACTTCCTAAAAAAGTGGATGGGTCAAAAACAATATTTACAGTAATCCCAGAGGATGAAAAGGTGCCTGAAGTTGTTAGTGCAATCCAACATACACTTACTAACACAAATGAAAAGGTAATTGGATTTATGTTTACATTACCTGTTTCAGGAATTTATCCTTTAAAACCTAAAAAATAAAAAATACCCAATATCGCCAAGAACATTGCGAAAATGTATTTAAAATGCTAAAATTAATGTAGCATTATCAATAGAAGTCTTATGACTATTAAAAAAGAAAGAAGGAAAAAGTATGTATTGTAGTAATTGTGGCAAAGAACAGCCAGACAATGTAAAGTTTTGTACTGAATGCGGCAAAGAATTAAGGTCCGAAGCTGATGTTTTTGCGGCATCACAAGGAGCACAAGGGAAAGTTGAACCAACAAAATCAAGCGCTTTAGTCTGCGGAATTTTATCTTTATTCATTTTTGGATTCATTTTGGGTATTGTTGCAATAGTTTTATCTCGAAAAGAAGATCAAAAACATCGCACAGCAGCGATGGTATTAGGAATCATCGGAATTGTTGGTTGGGTAATTTTCATGGTTATTCAAGTAGGAATGCAACAATAAATTTACACAACAAAATAAAAAGACTTCTAACTACATTTCGGTTAGAAGTTTTTTATTTAATTGTCAATCATATGTCTGTATTACACTGTATTGCAAAGTGTTTTTCTAAATGTTATAATAAATCTAGAGTAGAGGTGATTTTATGAGTATTTCAATTAGAATGACAGAAAGAGAAAAACAAATCGTCAAGGAATATTCAAAATTAAATGGCTTATCGGTATCTGAAGTTATGAGGCAGGCAATTTTTGAAAAAATTGAAGATGAATACGATGTTTTAATCATTGAAGAAGCTGTTAATGAATATGAAAAAGAACCTAAAAGTTATTCACTAGAAGAAGTGAAAAAAATTTTAGATATTTAATTATGTACAAAGTTGAATTTGCCGAACGCGCGTTAAAAAGTTTGCAAAAACTTGATAAACCACAAGTTAAACTTATACTTGCTTGGATTAGTAAAAATTTGGAGAATTCTTCTAATCCTAAACTATTGGGAAAAAAACTTAAACATAATTTAAAATATTATTACCGATATCGGATTGGAAATTATCGAATAATCGCTGATATTCAAGAAGAAAAGTTAATAATTCTCATTTTAGATGTTGGTCATAGAAATACTATCTATGATTATCGTTAATATTTTGCAAAATAAAAAGACTTCTAACTACACTTTGGTTAGAAGTCTTTTATTTTAGATAGTTATGGGCAATACTTGATGCTGCACTAGCCGCGATCGCGCCAACAATATCATCTAAAAATGTATTAACACGACCATCTTTTTTACCTTCATTGTCTAAATGACCAATAATTCCTGGCTTAAGTTTATCAACATAACCAAAATTAGTCATTCCAATTGAACCATAAACGTTAACGATTGCTAGAGCAATAATTTCATCAACACCAAATAAGCTTGCATCATTTTCCACAATTGATTGAAGTGGTTCAGATAATAATTTCTTTTCCGCTAACATATCTAAATCAATTCCTACTAAAATAGCGTGTTGAACTTCGCGTTTTAAGATAACTTTTTTAATATTTTCAATGCATATATCCATTGTTAAACTAGGTACATATGGTTTTTGTAAATCATAAGTTATTTTCGCAATATCAATTATTTCAACACCGCGCATTTTAAGTCTTTCAATTGATAATTCAAACATTTCTGGGTTTTCCATTCTAAATGTTCTTGATCCTGGCATTTTTTAACCTCCTTCCTT
This sequence comes from Acholeplasmatales bacterium, assembly GCA_050949105.1. Lineage (GTDB taxonomy): Bacteria > Bacillota_I > Bacilli_A > Acholeplasmatales > UBA5453 > DUQU01. The sequence continues at coordinate 84,751 of JBMNFC010000003.1, read as the reverse complement.
AAATCAAACTAATAACATTATATCATTTATTTCTAAATAATAAAGAAAACTAATTTCTATTTAATTGTCAAGATATGTTAAGATTATATTAAGAGGGTGTTCGCATGAAGATATTAAAGAAAATAATAATAGTTTTATCAATAATTTTAGGTGTGTTAGTTTTATTTGTTGGCGGAATTCTTGGCTATTTTACAGCAGTTGAATATAGACCACCTAAAATAAGCGAAGAAACAGTTAAAACGAGTAGTTCAATAAATTATGCGAAGCAACCCTTAAAGATAATGACTTTTAATATTGGTTATGGAAGTTTAGGAAAAGCTGAAGACTTTGTCATGGATGGTGGGAAAAAAGGTAGAGCCGATTCCAAAGAAGTAGTCAATGATTACTTTCAAGGAATTCAAGATTTACTAAAAAATATTCCCGCTGATATTTACCTTCTTCAAGAAGTAGATTATGACTCAAGAAGAAGTTATTACCTTGATCAAGTAACTAAAAATCATGAATTATTTCCTAATTATGACTATGTGTATTCTTATAATTACAAAGCTAATTTTGTACCGTTCCCATTTTCATTTACAGATTATATCGGAAAAGTAAATAGTGGCTTACAAACACTATCAAAATATAAAATTGAAGAAAGTTTTCGTCACCAACTTCCTGGTGCTTTTGCATGGCCAATTAGAACCGTTAATTTAAAGCGTGCCATTCAGCCTAGTTACATTAAAATAGAAGGCACTGATAAGTATTTAGTTGTTGTAAACATTCACTTATCAGCATATGATGATGGTTCAATGCGATTAAAGGAAATGGCGTATTTAAAAGAGTTTATCGAAGCGGAATATAAAAAAGGTAATTATGTTATTGTTGGTGGTGACTTTAATCAAACATTTTTTGGAGCAAAAGATGTTTTTCCAGAGTATAGTGGAACTTGGGTGCCAATGACAATGAAAGAAGATACCTTAAGTGATGACTTTACTTTTGCGATTGATGTTACAAAACCAACATGTCGAAGTCTCCATAAACCATATGATGGAGGAGAAAATTTTCCTTATTATCTTATTGACGGCTTTATTGTTTCAAAAAATATTACTGTTATAAGTGTAAATACGATTAATTATGGTTTTTTATATAGTGACCATAATCCTGTTATTTTAGAAATCAGTCTTGACTAAAAATTAATTTAAGGGCGAAAAAGCCCTTATTATTTTGTCAATAGTTTTTGGATAAAATTATGAATTATCTTAATATTAAGATATTTTTTGAAATCGCTTACAATAGTGTATAATAAAATTGAAGGGGATGATACTTTGAATGTCGATTTTGAACGAACACTTTTAAATGAATCAACCGAAACAATTCCTAAAGAATTTATTAATCAGGCGGATTTATATAGGCAAGTAATGCAGCGTTATTACGCTGCGATTAAGCAAGTAAGAACGAAATTAGAAATTTTAAATGATGAACTTCAAGTCTCAACAAGACGAACCCCAATTGAAACAATTAAAGTAAGATTAAAAAGCCCTGAATCAATTATTAAAAAGATGACTAAACAGGGACTTGAAAAAACTTTAGAAAACTTAGATAAAATTGGTGATATTGCGGGAATAAGAGTAATTACGACATATGTTGACGATATTTATGATATTGCTTCAATGTTTTTACAACAAGCCGATGTCAAACTATTAAAGATTACTGATTATATTAAAAAACCAAAAGAAAGTGGGTATCGCTCTTTACACTTAGATATTGAAACACCAATTTATTTTTCTAAAGAAAGAGTAATGGTAAAAGTTGAAGTGCAAATTCGCACTATTGCCATGGATTTTTGGGCATCATTAGAACACGATATGAAATATAAAGTCATAATTAACGGTGCAGAAGATTTAAAACAAGAATTAAAGAGTTGTGCTGATGATATTAGTAAAATTGACATTAAAATGCAAAACATTAAAAGAAAGTTAAGGGAACTAGAGGATGAGGTTATTTGATGATTTAAAAATCAAAGATATGCATCTTAAAAATAGAATCGTTTTAGCGCCAATGTGCATGGTATCCGCAGAAGAAGGAATGGCTAATGATTTTCATGTTTTACATTATACAACTAGAGCCATGGGACAAATGGGGCTAATTGTTTTAGAAGCCACAGCCGTGATGGAGAATGGAATGATTTCTAATAAAGATTTAGGACTTTGGAAAGATGAACAAATAAAACCACTAACATGGATTGTAAATCGAGTTAAAGCATTTGGTGGCAAGGTAGGAATTCAACTTAATCATGCCGGAAGACGCGCTAAAGACAGAGAAGATCGAGTTAGCGCTTCTAGTATTGCTTATGGTGATTTAAGTGAGCCAAAAGAACTAACAATTTCTGAAGTAAAAGAAATAGTTGCCGCCTTTAAACTTTCCGCAAGAAGAGCTTATATGGCGGGATTTGATTATATTTTAATTCATGCGGCACATGGATATTTAATAAATTCTTTTTTGTCGCCACTAACTAATAAACGAACGGATATCTATGGCGGGTCTTTAGAAAATAGAAGTAGACTACTTTATGAAGTAATTGATGCGATAAGAGAAGAGTGGCCGCTTGAAAAACCACTTGGAATTAGGATTAGTTATACTGATTATCATAAAGATGGTTTAGATGTAAAAGATTATATTGAAATTCTTAATAAGATTAAACCAGAATTAGTTGATGTAATTGATGTTTCATCAGGGGGAATTTTAAAAGGGAAAATAGAAGAATATCCTGCTTATCAACTTAGAGGTGCAAAAATGCTTAAAACGTACACGAATTATTTTATAATTGCGGGTGGCATGATTAATGATGCCAAATTAGCTAATGATATTATTAAGTTAAATGATGCGGATTTAATCTACTTTGGAAGACTAGCTTTAAAAGACCCTTATTTTCCTCTTAAATTCGCTAGAGATTTAAATATAGAAATACCGTGGTTAAGACAATATGAGAGGGCAAAATAAAATGTTAAATATGTTAAAAAACAGAGAAAACAAAAACAATCTTTACATAATAAGAAATCGGCACAAGAAAGTCATTTTTGTTAGTTCAATTAAATTTAATGATATGATTTATACTATCGAAAACATTAATGAATTTTATCAGTCGCTTTACGATATTGATCGAGTACTTTATGATATTGAACCAATCTTAAATGATGCAATAGAAGTAAATCATCAAAGATATTACTTTACATCAAGACACTTACTACCAGTAGATATTAATATTATGGTATTTAATATAAATAGATCAAAATATTATTTAGAACATTATGAGTTAGTTGAAGATTTAGACCCACTAACTAATCTTCCAACGAGGGCGTCATTAGAACTAACATTTAAAGATTACGCTTTTCAAAATTTAAAGTTTGATTTAATTTTTATTGATATTGATAGTTTTGAAAAATATAATACTAAAATTGGTTATATTAAGACAGATTTTATCCTTCAAAGAATCACTTCACTAATGAAATCTTACTTTCATCCTAATAAAGTATTTAGATATGGTGGCGATGAATTTATTATTGTTTCATTAGAAAAAGCTACTGATGAATATATTGAAGGCTTTAAAAAAGAAATAAGAAAAATAAAGATGTTAGAAAATTTTGACCTTTCATATGGAATATCAACATTTCCAATAATGATTAAATTAGAAGATTTAGTCCACGCTGCAAGTGAAGCAATGAAAGAACAAAAAGCAAGTAAAAAAAATAAAAAATAAATTTCCTTTATTACTCTCCTTTAAAAAGACACCCTTATTAGATATAATTAATAAGGGGGTTTTTCTATGTTTAAGGTTATCACATATGAAATTGAAGGTTTAAATTGTGAGGCTTGTAAAAACGCAGTTGAAGTAGCAGCAATAAAGGTAAAAGGCGTACATAAAGCCACTGTAAACCTAAGGGAAGGTACAATTAGATTGGTAGTTAGTAAACACTTTAATGAAGAAGTGTTTTTTAAGGCAATTACATTATCAGGTTTTAAAGCCAAACAAGTTACTTCTAATTTTAAAAGACAATCTAAATCTCTTTCAACAGCAACTAAACTAGCAATTTTACTTTTCTTTTTAGTTCTTTTATTATATTTATCAGTGAATGAAATCTTTAAATTGCCACTTCCAAGCATTTTAAATCCAAAGATAAACCCAATAAATTATTTAGTTGTGCAACTTTCAATAACTATCTTAATATTAGTAGTTGGCTATAAATATTACTTAAGTGGTTTTAAAAATTTGTTTAAATTAAAACCCAATATTGAATCACTTGTCGCCATTAGTATAAGTGTTGGTTTTTTATATAGTATTTATATAACAATAATGGTTTTAATTGGTAATAAAGAATACATAAGTAATTTATATTTTTCCAGTGTGGGAATGATTTTACTCTTTGTCTTATTAGGTCAATATTTAAAACAAACTCAAACAACCACAACCGAACTTGAAAAACTAATCAAGTTAAAGCCTAATAAAGCGGTTAAATATGATAAAGATAATTATGTAGAAGTTCCAATTGAAGAAGTTAAGGTTGGCGATTTAATAGTAGTTAATAAAGGAGATAAAATCCCAGTAGATGGAATTATTAAAAAAGGTTGTTCAAGTATTGATGAACAAATAATAATGGGTAGAAAAGAACCAATAGAAAAAGGTGTTGGTGATAAAGTTATTTGTGGAACTACTAACTTAAATGAAGAAATTATTATTAAAGTAACTCATGTTGGGAAAGAAACAACCTTAGAGGCAATTATTTGTGGTATTAATGAATCACGAATGGAAAAAACACCGCTAGAAAAAACCACCGATAAGATTAGTAGTTATTTTATTCCCTTAGTTTTTTTAATAGCCTTATTAGGATTTATTCTATGGTTAATTTTCACAAAAGATTTTAATCATTCATTAAATATTTTCGCATCAGTTTTAGTGATTTCATGTCCTTGTGCCTTGGGGCTTACAACTATAACTCCTAGTTTAACTATAAGTGGAATTTTAGCTAATTATGGGATTATAGTTTCTAATAGAAAAGCCATTGAAATGGCCCATAAAGGGAATTTAGTTGTCTTTAATAAAACGGGTACGATTACTAAAGGAAAACTTACTTTAAAAGAAATTATCACAACCTCAAATTACTTTGAACAAGAACTCCTTCAAATTGCCTTGAGTTTAGAATTGAAGATTAAAAATCCGTTTGCGGAAGCGATTAAAACTTATACCAAAGATTTAAACATAAAAGAACGTGAAGTTATTAATTTTGAAAATCACGTAAGTTTAGGTTTAAAGGGTGAAATTAACGGACAAGTTTATTTTATTGGTAATGAAAAATGGATGTTAGAAAATAATATTAAGATTTCTCAAGAAAGAAATATTCTTAAAAAAGGTGAAGGGAAAAGTTATTTATATATTGGAAGTAATGTTTTAATTGGCTTAATTAGTTTTAGTGATGAATTAAAAGAAGAAACTAAGGAAGTTATTAAAAAACTTCACGAATTAAATATTAAGACTGTTTTATTATCTAGTGATGATGAAATGGTGGTTGCTTATATCGCGAAAGAGGCTGGAATCCTTGAGTATTATGGATCATTACTTGTAGATGATAAAAAAAAGATTATTAAAAAACTAAAAGAACAATATACAGTTTTAATGGTTGGTAATCAAAATAATGATTTATCGCTTTTAAAAGAGGCTGATTATGGAATTTCTTTAGGCGATGAAAATAATATGGCATTAAGTAGTTGTGATGTTATCTTAACTAATAATTTATCTTCATTAATTACGTTAATGTCTCTTTCTAAAATAATTACTAAAAATATTAAAGAAAACATATTTTGGGCTTTCTTTTACAATATACTTGGAATTATTTTAGCCTTAGGAGTGTTATATAGTTTTAATATCCGATTAAATCAGATAATTGCGTCACTTTTAATGATTTTATCAAGTATTAGTATTATTTTAAATGCTTTAAAGTTAAAGCGTTTTAGGGGGTAATTATGGAAAAAGTAGAGTTAAAAGTAGAAAGATTAGGTAACAATGGTGAAGGAATTGCCTATTTAAATAAAAGGCCAGTTTATATTAACTACGCCTTAATTGGGGAAATTGTTGAAGTTGATATAGTAGAAAATAGTCGGGGTCATTTAGAAGGGAAAAACTTAAAAGTAATTGTTCCAAGTAGTATTAGAACTGAACCACCTTGTCCTTATTACTATAAATGTGGTGGTTGTAACTTACAACATATGCCTTATTTTGAAACAGTTAAGTATAAAAGAAATGTGATTAACTTCTTATATAAAGTAAATTTAAGAAAAGAAACTAGAAGAACTAAACTTAATTACACCATTAGATCAGAAAAAGAATTTAGGTATCGAAATCGAGTTATTTTACCAGTAACGACATATGATGATAAAATCACTTTTGGTCTTTACTACCAAGATAGTAACAGGTTTTTACCAATTGATACTTGCCTAATTCATAAAGAAAATACGGACCATATTTTAACAGAAATCGTCGCTTTAATGACTAAACACAATATTATTCCTTTTAATAAAAAAATTAAAGAAGGATTTATTAGGTTTATTCAAGTTAGAACTAATTATAAAGAAGAACTTCAAATTACCTTTATTTCTTATAAGGATGTTAATTTAGAACCACTAGTAAAAGAACTAATAAAAGATAATCCTAAAATTCACTCAATCTTTTTAACGATTAATAATGACCTTCGTTCAAGAAATTTCATTACCTATAATATTAAAAAACTCTATGGCGAAGATTATTTAGAAGATAAAATTGGTGAAGTTAAATATTTACTTGGGGTTGATTCGTTTTTTCAATTAAATCCGCTTCAAGCGAAAAACATGTATGATGAGATTTTAAGATTAGGAAATTTTACAAAAGAAGATGTTATTTTAGACGCCTATGCAGGGGTTGCGAGCATTGGTATTTATATCTCTAAATTAGTTAATAAAGTTTATTCAATTGAACTATCAAATGACGCTGTGAAAGCGGGAAAAGAAGCCATTAAACTTAATAATATAAATAATGTTTCTATTCATGAAGGAGATACATTAAAGGTTACAAAAAAGTTAAAGATTAAACCAAATGTGATGATTTTTAATCCGCCTAGAACTGGATTAGGAGAAGAATTGTGTAAGTTTATAATAGCTGAAAAACCGAAAAAGATTATTTATGTTTCTTGTAACCCCCAAACACTCGTGAGTGATTTAAAAATCTTATCAAGTAAATATAAGATAATGGAAACAACACCAGTTGATATGTTTCCCCAAACAAATCATGTAGAGTCTATCACGTTGCTTTCATTAAAATAGTACTTGTTATATACTTGACACATACTTGACAACACTCAATTTTCAACCCAAATTAATAAAAATCAGCCATCAGATGACCTTCATAGGTATCCGATGGCTTTTTTTGTCTATGTATGCAAATTTCGTCTATTGTGGGAACATATTTTTTGATGAAAAATGGCCTTTTTTGTCCGAATGGTTGTCTTACGCAACATATTTCGTTAAAAAATTAGATAATAACTACCTTATAATTGACAATCTTAATTGCTCTTTTCGTTATGAAAAGAATCAGTTGAAAATTAAGTTAATACATCAAAATTACCCAACTAAAAGTTACAAGTGTTGCAAATGTAACATCTTGATGATATAATAGTTTTGAAAGTTTTAGTTATAACAATGAATTTCAAACAAAAATAGGATAACAGGAGAATATACAAATGATAGAAGTAAAAAATCTTACAAAAGATTTTGGGTTCAATAGAGGTGTTTTCGATATATCGTTTGAAGTTAAAAAAGGTGAAGTATATGGTTTTCTTGGCCCGAACGGAGCAGGAAAAACAACTACTTTAAGAGCACTCATGGGTTTTTCTCAACCGGATAAAGGCGCTGTCACAATTAACAATAAGAATTGTTGGTATGACTACTCCGATATTTTAAAGGATGTTGGATATGTTCCGGGGGAAGTTGCTTTACCAGAAGGATTAAGCGGAATAGAATTTATCGAAATGATGAAAAAAATGAAGCATGCAGATGAATCAAGAATAAAGTATCTTCTTGATTTATTTCAATTTGAGCCTAATCAATCTATGAGAAAAATGTCAATTGGTGACAAAAGAAAATTAGCTATCATAGCAGCGTTTATGTCTGATCCAAGCATTTTAATTCTAGATGAACCCACAAGTGGTTTAGATCCGATCATGCAAAACAAGTTTATCGAATTAATTAAGTCTGAGAAAAAAAGAGGTAAAACAATTCTTCTGTCAACACATATATTTCAAGAAGTAGATGCCAGTTGCGATCGATTATCAATTATCAAAGAAGGAAAAATTGTTGCTACAATCGATGCAGATGAAATTAGAAATAATGAAAATAAAATCTACAAGATTGAATTTTTAAAAGATGAAGGTTACGAAACATTTTTGAATACAGGAGTAAATATAGTCTACAGTAATAAGGATAAACGAAAAATGAGAATCGCAATCAATGATAAAGAGATCAATCAATTAGTAAAGAACTTATCAAAATACGAAATCAAATATTTCTCTGAATCCAAATTTACACTTGAAGACTATTTTCTGAGTTATTATAAAGATAAAGAGGTTGAACAATCATTATGAGTATAATAGAAATTATTAATTTGACCAAAGATTATGGTTCAAAAAGAGGTATTTTTGATATCAATCTTAAGGTGAGTAAAGGTGAAATATTTGGCTTCGTTGGCACAAACGGGAGCGGAAAAACAACAACGATTAGAAATATGATGGGTTTCATAAGACCTGACCATGGGAGTGTTAGAATTTTGGATCAAGAGGTGAGTTATAATACAACGCAGTTAATGAGGCATATTGGATATATTCCTGGTGAAATATCGTTCCCTGATATTGGTGATGGCAATGCATTTATTAAAAGTCAAGCGGAAATGATTGATTTAAAAAACATGGACTATGCCAACTATTTGATCGAGAAATTGGGATTAGATACATCTGCAAATCTAAAACGTATGAGTAAAGGCATGAAACAAAAAACAGCAATTGTAGCTGGTTTTATGGCTAAGCCAGATATATTGATATTGGATGAACCATCTACTGGACTAGACCCTCTCATGAGGGAAATATTTGTTGATATATTAATTGAATCAAAACAAAGAGGTGCGACCATATTTATGAGTAGCCATGTTTTTGAAGAGGTTGAAAAGACGTGCGACCGTGTAGCTCTTTTGCATAACGGAAAAATTATAGATATCGTTGACATGAAAAAAATTCGTCATAATGAAGTAAAAACATATAAGATAGGATTTGAAACTGGAGCAGATTATCATAAATTTATTAAAGATAATTTTAATTTAGTTTCAAAAAAGGATGAATATTTACAAGCAACTGTCGATGTCATGGATCAGCAAATTAATGTGTTTATGGAAAACTTATCTGAATATGACGTAAAATACATCAATGAGATTAAATATACGCTCGAAAAATATTTTTTAGAAAAGATAAATGAGGAGATCAAAAATGATTAGTCTACCACTACTAAAACAATCAATAAAATCAAATTGGGGCCTTTGGATGGCAACAACACTTACTATGAACTTACTTTATGTAGTTATTAAGTTTGCAATGGGATCAATAACGGTTTCGGGAAACGCAGACCCTAATGTACTAGTCCCTTACATCATGGCATTACAAGCAGCAGGATTAACTCTTGAAGGGCTCTTTACATCAATCGGCATTAATCCAGATATTCTAACAGGAATTGCATCCATGGATTCAAATGTACTAATCAGCAGTATTTTTTATCCAGTTGTGGCTGTTTTGCTACCACTTGTTTATACTGTCGTTGTTGGCAATAAATTGTTTGCTAGCCAAATTGATAGAGGATCCATGGCTTTTATATTATCCACTTCAATTAAGCGCTCAAAAATTGCTTTTACGCAAATGTTCTTTTTTGTTCTATCCCTGGTAATCATGTTTTTCATCACTGCAATCTTTGATGTTGTTCTTGCGCTAACCATTGACAATTCATTAGCCATTGATAAAGTTTTATTGCTCAATTTAGGTTTGTTATTATTTGCAATTGCTATGGGATCTATTACATTTATGTTTTCTGCGATATTTAATTATACCAAATATTCTCTTTCTTTAGGCGGAGGGCTAGCTCTAGTGTTTTTTATCTCAAAGATTCTAGGTTTATTTGGTTCAGATCTTTTTATGAATATGGGAATTGGTATTGAACCAATGGCATTCTTTAATAATATTACCATGATATCACTCTTTAACACATCGTCAATTTTAAACGGCTCGACAACCTATTTAATACAATTTGCTGTCCTAATTACCATCTCAATCACATGTTTTGTGATTGGATCTATTTGGTTTACTAAAAAGGATATTCCTGTATAAATTTCACTGAGTTACCTATTCTACTAAAGGAAGAAGAAAAAAATGAAAAAAGTGATAATTTTTGATTTAGATGGGACATTAAGTAATAACATTAATCAGTCTGAAATAATTTATCAACGAATCTCTGAACGATATAATTTAAAACAACTATCAAAAGAAGAAATCCGGAAATTAAAGTCAAATCCCAAATTAAAACGATTATTTGAGTTAGGAATTCCGGTACATAAGATACCTAAAATGTATAAAGAATCACGAGAAATAGCTTCCGAGTTTGTCGATGAAAGCAAATTAGTTCCAGGAATAAAGGAGCTTATTACTTTGTTGAATGATAAGAATATCAAGTTGGCAATAGTGTCATCAAATAGTTCATCAAACATTAATAAGTTTCTTTCCAACAATGACATTAGCATATTTTCCTTCATTGAGGCTAAAGCGTCGATGAAAGGAAAAAAGCGCAAACTAAGTAAAATACTAAAGCGAAATGGATATAAACCAAGTGATGCCATTTACATTGGCGATGAAGTCCGGGATGTGTTAGCTTGTAAAGCTATATCCTTAGAAGTTATTGCGGTTACATGGGGTTTCGAAACAAAAAGCATACTGGAAAAATCGAATCCAAATTATATAGTTGATTCTGTTGACGAATTATCAGAACTATTATTAGACGAACATGAGAATTAGACAGATATTATTAAATAAGAGAAAGGTGGATAAATTATGGAAAAAAGAATAGTTATTGACACATCAACTGGAGGACTAGATTATTATCCTATTGAGCATGGAATTGAGATTCTACGCATTAAAATCAATATTGAGGGTAAAGAGTATGAAGATGGACTAACACTTAAGGCAGATAAGTTCTATGACATGTTGAAAAATGATAAGGAATTATTGCCTAGAACCAGTCAACCTTCAGTAGGTGAAGTTGCTGAATTGTTTCAAGAGTATTTAAATCAAGGGATTGAAGAGATATTTGTTGTTACAATATCATCTAAAATGAGTGGAACTTACAATTCTTGCATTTTGGCTGCTAAAGAGTTTGAAGGGAAATTAAAAATCAAGGTATTTGATACTAAGACTGTCTGTTTTTCTGAAGGGATTTTTGCACTAGAAGCAAAAAAGATGCTTGATGAAGGATATTCACTTGATGAAATTGAAAATAGACTCACGAATATGACTCAATCGAATACGATATATTTTGCTGTAAATTCTTTGACATACCTAGTCAAAAATGGGCGTTTGAGCAATGCGAAAGGATATATCGGTAAATTGTTAAACATCAAACCTGTTTTACAAGTACAGGAATCTGGAGAAATCGTTTCGATTGAAAATAAAAGAACAATAAAAGCAACATTATTATCAATAACAACTAAAGTTAAATCTTATGTGAATAATCGTCCGTATCAAGCATACTTAATCTACACAGGAAATCCCGTTCTGAAAAAGTTTTTTGTGAGTATTATTAAAGAATATCTGGGACTAGAAAATTTATATGAATCGCCATCTACTCCGGTAGTAGGTGCACATGTTGGACCTGATGTTATCGGGATAGGTATCTTTATTACTAATAAGGATGATTTTAATATAATTGGAAGTAACGTATGAAGGAAAACGTTCAAGTCACCAGAAGTAAAGAGTGGATATATAATGCATTGATGTACTTACTTAAAAAAAATGCATTCAGAAAAGTTTCAATTGAAGATATCACAAAGAAGGCTGGGGTAGCGAGACCTACTTTCTATCGTAATTTTGAATCGAAAGAAGACATTTTGATTGATCAAGGTAGGAAGATTTATGAGAGATTGATGACTGATTTAGAATCTGGCATTGATGCAGGCGATGCCACATATGATTCAATAAAAAAAATGATCATAGTTTTTGATGAATACTCAGAATTGTTTGAAGTCCTTATCAACAATAATTTAGAATATCTCATCTTTCAATCTTTTGAAGTTGAGATTTCAAGTTTATTAAAAAAAATATTTGATGTCGATAAAGAGGACAGGTATAAAGCTAAATTTCTTGAAGGCGCCCTTTTTTCAATCGTAGTTGAGTGGATAAAAAACTCGAAAGCAGAATCTGTTGAAGAAATGACTAAAATTATATACAATCTTATTACGTTCAATAAGCAAAAATCATAAATTAGAGTAACAAATTAGTAAAATAGGCAAATAAAGATTACAAACCATCAAATAGTTTTTATGCATATTTTTAGAGTACTTGATAAATAATCACTATTTTTTGCTGTAAATAAATAGTTTGATTTTCTTGAGAGGATGGTATTATGAAAAAAATAGGAATTTGTTTATCAGGTGGTGGAGCAAGAGGAGCTTACCAAATTGGAGCACTAAAAGCCCTTGAAGATTTGGGTATATTACAACAAACAATTGCTTTCTCTGGATCGTCAATTGGCGCAATCAACGCTACTTTTGCTGTAGCTAGTTCACTAGATGTAGCTAAAGAGATATGGTTTAATGTCCCTGAGGATCCACTGGGACATAACCCCTCAATAATTACGACGGTTAAAAATCAGCGACTAAGATTAATTGATAGTGGTCTATTTTCAATAAAAAAACTTAACGAGTTGTTGAACGAAAATATTGATTTTGAATTATTAAAAAGCAGCAATATTTTCATAGGAATTTCAGACACAGGCGATGCGGATAAGGGATTCATGGATTTGTTGAAATCTACCTTCAAACATTACGTCCAAAATGAATCACAAGTCCTGTATATCCCACTTAAAGAGTTTGATAAAACAATGCAAATTAGTACATTAGTTGCTTCGTGTTCGATACCAATTATATTTCCACCAGTTATCACAAATAGCAGAAAATATCGAGATGGCGGATATTTTGATAACACACCTGTTCAACCATTAATTGATTTTGGTTGTGATGAAATAATATGCATCACAATTTCTGCACTATCTTCTTTGCGTGCAATAAAGAAGAAGTATAAAAATATAAAAATTCATGAAATAAGAGCTACAAAAAGATTAGGTAAAGTTCTTGATTTTTCTTCTAGCCATTCAAGAAAAATATATGAGTTAGGTTATGATGATGTTGTAGACTATTTTCGTGATGAAAAAATCTGAATTAATTTGGATGAAATTTAACTTAAAGTAAAACATCAAAATATAGTCGTTAACAATTACAGGAGGTGAACATGGAAAAAAAACTAGTAATTGGCTTTTTTACAGATGTGTTTTTCCCGATGATCGATGGCGTAGTTAATGTTGTAGATAATTATGCAAAAACATTGTCTAAGACTGCTGAAGTGTATGTTATTGCACCTGATTACGGAAAAATTGAAAATATTAATTGTTTCCCATATAAGGTCATCAGAACAAAGTCGATCAAAATTCACAAATTAGATTATCGAATATCGTTTCCAGGCTTTGATGCATTTTTCCGTAAGAACATAAAAGACATAAAATTTGATATTGTTCATATACATAGTCCATTTGCTGTAGGTAATTATGGAATTAGTTACGCAAAGAAAAATAACATTCCAGTTGTTGCAACATTGCATAGCCAATATAAGAAAGATTTCTATGAGCATACCAAAAACAAATTTATCAGTGACATGGCGACAACTGAATTAATGAGAAGATTTAATAAATGTGACCGACTAATAGCAGTAAATGACGAAGTTGCAAAAGTGTTTTATGAATACGGGACAGAAAGAATGCCAAGCGTCCTACATAACGCAACGGATTTATTACCTTTGGCTGATGAACAACATTCTAATGATTTGAGAAAAAAACATCAAATTCAAATTGAACATAAAGTTCTATTATATGTCGGTCGTTTGGATAAAATTAAAAATATTGATTTTATAATTGACTCCCTGATTATTTTAAAAAAAAGAGATTTCAAGTTTAAAATGGTTTTTATTGGATCAGGATCATATGAAGAATTTATGAGAAAAAAAATTGATGAAAATGGACTGTATGAGAACACGATTTTTACAGGTCGAATTACAAACAGACTTGAACTGTCTGCATACTATAAATTGTCCGATCTCTTCTTACTACCATCACTATATGATTCTTCATCCCTTGTTCAAGTTGAAGCTGCTAGTCAACGTACACCCACATTGTTTCTTGAAAAAGCGGTAACAGCAAGTACAATTGTTGATGGCGTCAACGGATACATTTCGCACAACTCACATATAAAGTACGCAGAAAAGATAATCAGTATTTTTAATGATGAAAAAAGCCATGAGCAAATATGTGATAATGCATTTAGAGATCTATACTTGACATGGGATCAAATAGTCACAGAACTAATAATTCACTACCAAGAATTGATTGAAGATAGTCGAAAATAGTGTTGGACAGTGGAATACTGAGTAAGTAGTATTACCATGTATATTTATCAGCCATCAGGTGACCTATAAAGGTATCCGATGGCTTTTTTCCAAATTAGTGTCTTACGCAACATATTTAGCTTCAAAAAAAATTAGATAATAACGACCTTATAATTCATAATCTTATCGTACTTTTCGTTATGATAAGTACCTGTTGCTAAAGGTTTTAGTGCTTCAAAAGTATGTCGATTTTCTGAGAATTCTTTATCTGTATAATTCTTGGTTCCTGCTACACAGAAGACAATGTTTTCAGGTGTAACTGAGATGATCTTGTAGATGAATGAACGCAATGTATCACTATCAACTTCCTGGATGGGCTCTAGTAAATTGTTGAGTGTAGTTTCAATCTTTGCAAGTCTTGAACGTGTATCGTAGTTCGTTAAGTACTCACCTTCAAGCTTTCTAATCTCGGTTTTGTTATTGTGTAGCTGCAAGGTCAATGATTGGTATTTGCTGTTGAAATCCTCCTGGGAAAGATTAGGATTCTTCACTTGAACATCAATTAAGTTTGATATCATTCTTTCAAGCTCATCGCCTTGTGTTTGAAGCTTTTGAATCTTGATTTCAACATCGCTAACTCGAATGGTCGACTTGATGATTTTCTGTATGTTTGGAATGATATCCCTTTCCTGTAAAAACACCTCGTTTAGCATTTTCACAGTTGCACCTTCAATCATTTCTTGGTATGTTGCTTTAGCCTTACAGTGAGCTTTACCGTCGATGTAGCCACCACATTGTTGCATGACTCTTTGAGCTGGTGTGCCGTAATTCCAATAGCGTCTTTTCAAGGTTCGACCGCATTCTGAGCAAACGATAAATGCTGAGAATGGATAAGTGACATTGTACTTGGCCAGGTTCTTATCCTTACCAACTTTTACCTTGCTACGATCCTCTCTGATCCTTTGTGCGAGGAGGAATGTTTCTCTATCGATGATTGCTTCGTGTGCATTCTCGGTGTGATACATCGGAGCGAGTTCTTTATTCTTAACTTTCTTATGTGAAAGGTAATCAACCGTCAGCGTTTTCTGTTGAACCAAATCACCGATGTATTTTTCGTTCTTAAGGATTACTGCAACTGTGGACATACTCCATTTGGTTGCACCAGCACCTGTAGTTGCTCCTATAACCTGTCATGGCAGTGGTTCAAAAAATTATCGAATTTTTGACTCAAATATTCGAGTGGATTGGTGACTTAGGTTCAAAGATGGGTGATATCGCAGGTAACTTTGGCGATATGGTTGGAAGCATTACGGGAAACATTGGTGAGTTTGCTTCAAATATGGCAAAAGGTGTCGGTGATTTTGTCGGCAATGCTGCAGATAAAGTTGGTGGATTCTTCGGAAAGATAGGTGGTTGGTTTGGCGATAAGTTTAATTTAAAGCAAACCCAGAGTGTAAGCTCAACAAGTAACGTGAATCGTTCAAACACGAATACAAATAATATCACCATCAATACCACATCACCAACCTTCGATATCGATTCCATCAACAGAGCTCTTGGAGGTAGTGTGATATGATTAGAAAAATCTATCTTGAAAACCAATCTGGAAACAAGTTCTATTTTGATTGCCGCAGCGGTTGCTTAATCCATGCGATTAGTGGACTTGGTTTTTCACAAGAAATGACTTACCTTAAGTATGAAACATTCTATGATCGTGTAGATCAGACACAAGGACTAACGGAGATTCAAGCTACCCTAACATTTCTCAAAGGATATCCAGGATATACCGAATTGATGAACTATCTTAAACTTGGAGAGAAAGAACTCAAACTATACTATGAAGCGGATGATTCCGCTTTTTGTTTTGTAGATATCAAATCGATATCCAAACAAGAGCTAGTCGCTGGAGCATTACAGAGCCAGGTTATCTTTCAAAAGTTATCTTTGTGGTTAAAGAATCAACTTTATACAGTTAATGTCAATGAAGATACAGTCGGGAAACGATATACATATAGTTATCCTTATCGGTATTCTGCTTTCTTTGAAGGAAGAATACAAATTGTCAACAGAGGTGTCCAAAAGGCACCTCTTTTAATTGAAATCTTGGGTGCAGTAAATGACCCAGAGATTATTATTAGAAAAAACATTACCGTGATTACGATGCTTAGACTTTATCATACGCAATTAAATGGGGAACTACATATCTCAGCTATCCCAAATAAACAATACATTCGTCAAATTGATAATGGTGAAATTACATCTATCTATGGTTCACAGGATTTCACGTGTGAAAATTTTCTCTTTGTTGAACCAGGAGAATATGAAGTGGAATTCAAACCAGGAGTCGCTAGTCTTACCACGTGTCGCATCACATTACTTGAAGGGTATCTGGGGGTATAGGTATGCAACTTGTATTCCTCGATAGACTAAACCTTGCCTATAAAGACTATGGCTATGTCGATAAGGATTTTGAAATCATACTTGATTTAGTCATCATTCAAAAATCAACCTTTACAATAAACAAAACAAAGCTCAATGCATCCATTGGGGATATTGTCATCTTAAAGGATGCACCTATTCACTTTATCGGTATTGTAGAACGGTTAGAAGTAGCAGACAAGCACCGGATATCAGTTCATGTGCTAGATTTTAAAGAAATGTTTTCAATCGATATTCCAGTTCAAAGTTTTACAGGTGATTTAGGGTTATATCTCGAAAATGTGTTATTAAGTCATTTTAAGGAAAGCGATGATGCATTGCAAAACCTGAGTTACCTTTCCATACAACGAGATGCAAGTGTACAAGGCGATTTATCATTCGAGGTAGATAAAATCATGTCATTGGCATCACTCATGGAACTTATCACTAAATCATATGGTTTAAGGTTAACCTCTGATGCAGTGTATTTAAGAGGAAGGGTAACGGGCATCATCTTTCGAATCAGTGAAGTGCAACGGGGAATCAAACTCAAAAACAACTATCAAGCGATTCAGGATTTGGTTGTCAACGATAGTTCCAGTCAAATGGTGAATAAACTCACCTATTATCCAAAGAGTGAAAATGTCTTATATAAATCAACCATCGAGTATTTTTTACTTAAAAATGGTGAGTTGACTCAAGATATCAATCATCTATAAATGTCAATATAAGAATGAACAATTGTGTGCATTTAAGATTCCTCAGTTTTAGTTAGTTTAAGTTTATCTTTAATTCTGTAAGACGGACCACTAATGTTAAACAAATAAGAGTGATGTAATATTCTATCTAATATTGCTTTAGTGATCATTTCATCATTGCCTAGTATTTGAGGCCATTTATCAAATGTCATGTTGCTAGTGAAGACTGTTGATTTCTTTGTATATCTTAAGTCTATTAATTGAAAGAAGAGTTTAGCTTCAAGTGGACTTATTTCATTAAAGCCGACTTCATCAATAACTAAAACTTTATATTTAAAGAAATGTCTTACACGCTTATCAAAGGTTCCTTCCTGATAAGCGTTTTTTAATATCGTAATTAGTTTATTAAACTTAATGAAATAAACGCTGTTACGTCTAATTGCTACTTCATAAGCTATTGATATCGCTAAGTGTGTTTTACCAACACCTGGATTACCAATAAAAACGATATTAATAGCTTCATCGTAAAAGTTAGATTCAGCGATTGATCTAACTCTTTCTTCATTAACTGTTGGTTGAAAACCAAAATCATATTCATCTAGTTTCCTAAGAAACGGGAAACCCGCGACTTTAACATTATATAGTTTATTATTTTCTTCTTTAGCGATAACTTCTTGATTTAATATTTTGTATATTCCTTTTAAATCGTTGTTTGTTATTTGGTCATTAATATGTAATTCTTTTAAGTAAGTATAAGCAGACTTTAGTTTTAAATAAACCAATTGGTCTAAGACATCATTAATCATAATTTATGTTCCTCATTTCATCAATCATTATTTTATTATCTAAATCTTTTGGTTTGTTATTTAGATAAGTTAAGTTATGTTCTTTTTTAATATTTAATAAATTATTAGTTATTTTGTGTATTGCTATTATTTTTGAGTTATAATGTATATGAAGTTCATCTCGTTTAATTACTATGCCTACTTTTAGACCAATAAATTTCTTTGGAACAGAGTATTTATTTGATCTATAGCTTATTAGTGATTCATTTGAGACATGAACCTCATTTAGGGTTAGGTGATACTTTTGTCTTATTTCCTTGCGTGGAAGTGGTAAAAGGTCACCTTTTTCTTTTTCTAATAAGAAGACTCTTGGAAACTTTGTTGCTTGTGATATTTTCTCGTTATCTTCTTTATTAATAATTTCTAACATGTCGTGAATATCAATTAAATCGTTATATTTACCGTTATAGTTTTTAAGTTGATCAACAACTTTGTTTTGAGTTTCAGTTTTACCTTTTGTTTGTGGCCTATAAGGCATACAAGCGAAAGGTTTAATTCCATAATCCTTACAGAACTCATAAAACGCATTTGTAAATAATGCATCTCTATCTTTTACTCTAACCTTTTCAACGAATTGTTTTAAGTTATCAATTACTAATTCCTTTGGCACACCACCAATATGTTCGAAAGCAGAAGCTAAGAAATCAAGTAATGTTTCTGTCTTTGTATCTAGTGTTAATGCTCTCACGTTATATCTTGACCAAGACATGGTAAGTGTTGGTATATAAGTTTTTATAACTTCACCAGTAGACATTATTGTTTGAACTTTTTCTTTAATATCAAATTGAGCCTGTACACCTGGTTTTGTTTCAAACCTCATTGTAAAACTGCTGTCTCTTTTTCTTTTAAATAGACTACTTAATTCTTCATCTAAGCGAATATAACGGCTAAATGTTGATCTAGAACACGTTATTCCTTTTTCACGTTTTAAATAGTTAAATAAATGTTCTATATAATCAAAACTTTGCATTTTGTCACTTAAAACTTCAACTATATAATCTCTATGTTCATCTAAATACTTTATACGCTCTCTAGTTTGTTTTGGTACTTCACCATTTAAATATTTCCTTATTGTTTTTCTGTCTTTATTTAACTCTCTTGCTAGTTTAGAAACATTCAATTTTATCATTCCTTCCTTGTAAGCTTTACTAAACATTAGTAAGTCTTCTAGTCTTGTTATTTGTTCAATTATTACACCTGTCATTTGTAATCACTCTCCTTTGGTAATTATTGTACCAAAAAAGAGTATACAGTAGTGATAAGAATTGGGGATTCTTATTTGCACACTATTGCGTACTCTTATTTAACCATTTATATCATCTGAATCGCTATCAAAGTGTCAAACCAAAAGCATCCTTTTATACTGATAGTGACTATCCATCTCTTTTAACTAAAGCTAGATCAGAGATGATCACATCGAAACTAGACCATAATATTACATTCACGATTAGGACCGATAATGATGTCATACAGCCGATGAAAAACATCGAACTAGGCGATTTTATCGAGTTCATGAACAACGATCAAATCTATGATTCGGTAGTTACAAGCATCAAATTTAACAATGGATTTCATCAAGCAACCATGACACTGGGTGAATATCGCATTAAGTTGACCGAGAAGATTCAGCTATTGAATAAGAGCGTGAGTGCAGCTACTGGTCATGTTTCTATACAAACAACAGGGATCACAGATCTCGATGGAGGTGAATTCTAAATGGGAATTCAAAAAGTAACCTTTGATGGTGCAAACGTCACATCAAAAATTGATGCGGATTTGTATCATTTTTTATTTTCAAGTGACGTAGGTATTTTGAAATACGTGAAATCACAGTGCGGCTTTACGTTAGCCAACAACACGATTACATTTTTAGATGGCTATGTTTCAGTTTACGGACGAATTATCTATATAGAAAATCAAACAACGATATCTGTTACACCAGATTCAAGTAAGTACGGCTATGTTGTACTTGGTGTTGATACACAAGCGAATACAGTAAGTATTTACATCAAAGAAGCAGTTAGTACTTATCCTGTGCTTACACAAACCAACCTTCAAATGGCAGAAGGGTTATATGAGTATGCTTTGGCAGCTTACTCAAAAACAACTACTTCAGTCAACCTCATCAACGAGTTTGAACGACAGATGTTCACAACGGATCGTGTAAGAGTTGAAGAACTTGAATCAAAGTTGAAGGATTTCTACTATCCACAAAAACTTGGATTAACCAAGATTAGTAACGGTGTCTACCGATTTGGTGATGTTAACTCAGCCATCTTAATGGAGAGCATTCTCTTTGTTGTGATTGAGAATACCACGATTGTGAGCTTACCAACCAATCAGCTGTTTATCGTTGTGGGTTCCAACTCATCACTCAGCTACCGATATGGTGGTGCAGATTATTCTTTAAGCATCTCTTATGCTAGTGGACTTGTCACATTGTCTTTGGGTAACACCTCACATCGTGTCACTCAAGCATATCTCAAAAAATAAGGAGGAAATATTATGGCAACAATACAAATTAAACGCAGAACAACGGCCGGTACTGGACCACTTGTTGGAACTGCTGGAACGATTAAAGCTGGTGAACCACTTGTCGATTTTAGTGGTGAACATCTCTATATTGCAAAGGCTGATAAGACAGGTAGCGTAGGCACACCACTTGCAGAATCGGACTATCTAAAGATTCCAGGTGTTGCAAAAGTCGATACACAAATTGATACCAAGATTACCGCTCTTGGGTTAGGTACTGCAGCAACTAAAAACACCGGAACTGGAAACGGAAATATCCCAATTCTGGATGCTGATGGAAAACTCTCAGATTCAGTCATTCCAAAAGTAGCAATTACGAATACCTGGGTGGTAGCAAGCCAAGTAGCAATGTTAGCCCTATCCAATGCTCAAGAAGGGGATGTTGCAGTCAGAACGGACATCAATAAATCCTTCATTCTAAAAACTGCTGGTTATGCGACATTAGCCAACTGGCAAGAACTCTTAACACCTACGGATTCAGTAACCAGTGTAAATGGATCAACTGGAGCTGTCACAGTGACACTTGCAGGACTAGGTGGTGTGTCAACAACAACCTACAATGCTCACGTTGCCGCTGACGTTCACTTGACTACCACTCAAAAGAATATTCTTGCAAACGTGCTCAACACCCGAATATTTGATGGAACAGGTTCAGAATCATTAGGAACGCTTGCAGGGTTTGATGCAGCAGTTATTGCTAATGCGATTAAGGTGTATCAAGTGGTCGATTCGAACTACACACCAAGTGTTGTGAAATACCAAATCGGTATCGATACTACTAAAGTTTTACAACCATCATCAATTATTGATGGCGGAACATACTAATGGCAATTCTTCGGGTGAAACGTGGCACCACAAAGCCCTCGACAGCGAACCTTTCCTATGTCGGGGAATTAGCCTTCGATTACTCAAACAACGCGCTCTACGCCCGAAATTCAACGTCTGTGGTGAAGGTGGGTGGTGAGCTTGAATTAGTCTATGCTTATGAAGGCATAGCGTATACATGCAGTGCTTCATTGGTGTTTGATCCAGCGTATATCTACAAGGTCCATGTAGTCGCAACCACACAAGGGACATCGGTAGATTCATCATCGACACTTATTTATTACCGTACTTCGGGTTTATCCAATCTTATCGGTTCCTATGTGGCTACCTACTCAAACGATGTTGTTAGTACAATCACAAAGACTTCAGCAAGAAGCACTTCATCCTTTACGATTCCAGATGCTCATTCCTCTGGTGTAACCCTCACGAGTGGTATTTCAAAGGTGATTGATTTCGAGATATCACCTACTTTTGCGCTTTCACTAAATGACACACAACAGTGGCTAGCATACGGAAAAGCTGTCACGTCTGTAACTGGCCAAGGAAATGCAACCCTTACAATGGTCGATTTTGCACATACCATCAATGGCACTATTGGAAATCTCTACATCAATCCAGGACTTAATCTTGGATCACCTGATTTAATCTCTGTGACGATTTATCGCACGTTAAGAAAGTAGGTATATCATGGCAATCATAAAAGACATGCAATCAAAGTTTGGCATCTCACTATCCTACCACCGCATTACAGCATTCAACATCAACTATGTAGTGAAAAAAGCAGTTATCTGCGTTGCATCCTATCTGTCTAAAGAAGCACGAGCTAATCAAAGTGTACCACTTGAAGAAATCGATATTGAGATTCCATCATCAGATTTTACTCAATTTCAAAATACCAATCCCATCGAACAAGGTTATCTATGGCTAAAAGAAAATGTTGTCGGGTTTGACGATTCCACCGATGATTTTGAAGTGGTTGAACCACAAGTCAATGCTCCAAGTGAAACAGAAGATCCAATCTAACGAAAGCATCCTAGAAATCGTTCAAGGAATATTCCCAAATACCACCGTGATGTTTATCTATTACTGTGGTTCCTTAGCCTTTGGATTAAACGATGAGAACAGCGATGATGATGTGACTGTAGTACTTGATGGATTCAAAGGGAATGTACATTTAAGTTTAGGAACATTAGATGTGTTTGCGTATGGAAAAGATATCTATCTCAAAAAACAAAATCTAGATCCAACAGTTCCGCTCTATGATCGTGCCTATATCGATGAAGTTCTGTCAGAAAAGGACAATCTGATTTACTTGGATGAAAACTATCGAGATGAGTATGAAGCTTACAAAAATATCGATTTAACCAGTAAACTCGGGTTGTTTCTAGACAGTTTTGTAGAACATTATAGAATGCGAATCGACTATCCAGAACCTCAGAAATCCCATTATCATATTTTTAGAGTTCGAGGCATTTTGGATCATGTGGAAGAATCGGGGAAATATAGGCATGTTGTTCATGAACCATGGTACACACGCATGATTGATTATAAAAAGAACTGGAATACAAGTAAGGGTTTAGAATACATGCCTTTATTAAGGGAAGCACTGGCTTACATAGAAAACTACAAAGATAGGGTGATTAGCAATGAACTGGGATAATTTACTCAGTCTATTTAGAATGGAAAACTTGGTGTATTGGATTGTGACCATGGTGGTTGTTATCATGACAACGATCAAGCAGTTCAATCGTCAAGAACAGAAAAACAAAACGAATAACGATGAGATTCTTGTCAATCTTCAAACCATAGAGAAACAAAACATCAAGATGCTCAACCTGCTAGAGATGCATGCACAAGATATTAAATCGTTAAAGAAAGACGTCAATGTCCTGGAACATCGTGTATCCAGACTTGAAGATTCACAAGTCAATATCTATAAACGCTTAGGAGGCAAAGAAAATGACAACACTTGAAATCATTCTACTCATTACATCTCTTTTATTGTTGGCACTGTATGTGACATCTAAACTGGGGAAAGATCAGTCTTTAAATGATGTGATCAAAGAGGTGAAGCAAGACCTTAAAAACACTGCAGAGAATGTATCTGATTTGGTAAGCAAAGCTAAAGATATTGTTTTTGATGAAAGTGTCCAGAAAACCATCAAAGAGTTCATCATGATTGTTGAAGAGAAAAACAGGCTCGCAAAAGAAAAAGGTGAAGCTTATCTTATCGGCGATGACAAAAAACTCGCTGTCGTATCTAGATTAAGCGAGTGGGTAAGCAATCTCACGGGTTCAACCGAGAAGGCAGTATTGTTTGTAGAGACCAATCAATCCAAGATTGAAGCAATCATTGATGACTACATTTCCTTCAGTAACAAGATGCAAGGTAGAGCAACTTTATCAGCAGCTGAGAAAATAATTCAAGAACAATTAAAGAAATGAATAATTGCCATGTTCCATATTTACTGGACATGGCTTTTTTTATTTTAATTTTAGATGTATAATATAAAAAAAGCAATGGGAGGAATTAATAATGACAAAGGGTGAGTTATTTACTTTCAAAGGGCAAAAAGTAACTTTTAAAGTTGTTGATAGTTTTCCTGATTTAAAAGTTCAATTTGTAGATCATTTTGGAGACATGAAAGTAAAAATTTCTGATTCAAAAAGTTTCTCTAAAAAAACGATTAAAATAAAAGTAGTCACAAGTTTTCCGGATGTTAAGCTTGAAAAAGTTAAGAGTTTTGGAGATATTGAAGCTTATATTGAATAATCATTGTGGTGCTAGATATTACATTGTGTATGGGTTCTAGTTAAATGCGGCTTACATGCTGACAGCCACATTTTTTTAATTTCACTAAATGGGGATAATTATGGAGAGAAAAGAATATTTGTTTAAAACTTTATCAAGGACGAAACGTAAAGATGATGAAAACTATGTTCTAAACGCAATTTGGAATAAAGCGAATAATTTGGAATTGATGCCAGTAACTCAGCAATACGTAAGGTGTGGTTCAAGATGGTATCTTATTGACATGTTTTTTCCACAAATCAATTTGGGAATTGAAGTATATGAAGCTGGGCATAACAATTCTGTACAAGCTGATTTGATTAGGTCAGACGAGATTGTTTCAGCTATGATTTATGACAACAGAACAGATTATGATGAAATTGTAATTTATACATCAGAAAATGATATAAACAATATTCATGATCAAATAAATGCCTCAGTCAATAAAATAAATGAAAAGATTAAAACACTTGTACAGCCATTGCATTGGAACACGCATGAAGAGTTTATTTCAATAGTTCGAAATAAAGGGATACTTAGTGTTTTTGACAACATAACTTTTTCAACAATAACACAAGTGTTGAATGAGCTTTTTGACTATGGTCGTAAAGGTGGAAAAGGACCAACAAAAGTATTAATTCCACATAAATTCAATAAAGACTATTCTGTATGGTTTGCACGACGTAACATATTCATCAACGATATTGAATGCGCTGTTAGTGGTTGGATTAATAGATTATCGCTAGATGGTCGTGAAATTATCGAATTTGAAGTTGACAAAAAAGAATCAGCAGGGGATTGGTTCCCAGAAAAAAGAATAACATTCTTGAAGTACAAAAATAATTTAGGAGAAAATGGATATAAGTTTGTCGGAATTTTTGTTAGAGATGGATGGACTTCAACAACATATAGAGGAGATATTGTAAACGCAAGAAAGTATACATTAATGCATGACTGTGTGGATTTGCCTAAATAAATAGGTAGGTCAGCAAAATAATACTAATTACTGATTATCTAGTATCTACAATTGATAATAACTTTCAAGAGGTTAAGATGAATAATTATGAAGTAGCGCTTAATGGTGTAAGGATTGTAGCTAAAATTTTAAATATACCATTACCATATACAAGTTTTTTTGATCCTTCAGATGTATCAAATAAAGAAATAACAGGGATGTATTTATTTGAATCAGATGAGATAGTCTTTAATGAAGAATGGGTTGTAAAATCACCATGGATCGAAGTGATTGTGACAGCTTTTCACGAAACAAGGCATGCCTATCAAGGATATTGCATAAAGAATAAGATATATGAATCACCTGAGACATTGGATATTTGGCATCAAGAATTTACTAATTACTTAAAACCTAGCGGCAAAAACAATGAAAGTGATGATGCAGAGTATTTAAATCAAGCAATAGAGATTGATGCAATTAGATTTACACATCATAAGATTAATGAATTCTTTGGAGTAAGAACGATTATTCCTAAAATCATTGAAGCAATGATAATGGAATAACCACTTTAGGGGGTAAGATTATGTACTATAGAATTGAGAATGAGTTCAAGAAAAACTCATGGTACAAGAGAGATTTGAACTTTATTTTAATTTTATCAGTGAGTTATACTGTACTATCTATATTTTTATCAACAATTTTAGGTAGTATCTGGTATAGCTATGGACTAGCTCTTTTAATCGTACCTTCGCAGTACACTTACATTTTTTTCATTGTGAGAAAATTCAATAACCATGAAGCAAAATATTTTGAAGTAAAAAGCAACGTACAATCGTATATTGATGAAAGAAAATCTCGGGATGCAAAAATGCTCGCAGAAATATGTAAGAAAAATAGCATTAATACACGTCCTAAGGTATTAGAAGCGATTAAACACTATCAAACACTGCTTCCACGAAACATAATCGGTTCTGGTGTTTTTCTAAGTTTGGTTGCTATTATTATTTCAATTGCTGCTTTTTCTTTTAATGAAAACAATACTATATCATCTGAAAGATTTCAATTTATGATGACGTTGTTTTTATTGGTTGGAATTCTCTATGCATTTTTTAAATTTACAGTAAATCAATTTGCATCTTCATTTGGAACTAAAGCATTATATAGAAGAATGGAAGAAATCTTGTCAACGATATATTTTCAATCAATTATTAAGTAGGGTAAAGAATATGGACATCTATTTCGATGAATCGCGTAATACAGGTGAGATTAGCTTTAATGGAAGTACACTTAACTATGGAGACCAACGCTATTTCGTGCTGGTTGGGTATATCGAAAGCCCAAAGACAACAGAGTTATATCAAGAATTTAAAAAAACTTGGCATTCTAGTTTGCAGACGAAAAACCCAAATTCTTTTGAAATGAAGGGCAATGATTTATTAAGAAAAGACAATACAGAAATTCGAGACGAATTTATTAAAAATTTTTGTCACGGAGATAATCTTTATGTAACTGTATATGACAAAAAGTTTTTTTTGGTAACTCAGATGATTAACTGGTTAATATATCGAGTTTGTGATTACGGTGGCGATCTATATGATTTATACGTTCATTTTTGCGAATTACTAATAAAACTCAATGATAACTTTTTGGGTAAATATGTTTCAGTAACAAAGAGTAATGATGTTGTATCTATTGATGAATTCGTTAAGTATGTTATCAATTATAATTACACTGAATGTATCAATTCTCCATTTGAATCATATCTAGTATTACAGTGGAAAAGTGCAATACTAGGTGTTCGAGATTCTGTTGAAAACTACATAATTGAACTTAAAGAAGATAATGTATCGAACGACTGGATCAAAGGTAAAGACAGAAACAACATTGTCAATCTAACTTCCCTAGGTGAAACGATACTAGTTCTTAAGAACAATAATCCCCGACTTACAAACAATCAGATAAGGATACATCATGATAAGATTGAAACTGTCCAAGAATATATCAATGCGAACTGGGATTACAAGAATATTGAATTCATATCGAGTGACAATTCGTTGCAGATACAACTAAGTGATAATATAGCAAGTATTGTTGGCAACTTAGTCAATCGTGTTCTTCCTATTCATAGTGATCGTGATTTAATTAAATTGATGCAGGAAGATTATCAGCGGGTGAAGATTTCATTGAGAAAAATCTTTATTCATATAAACCAAAGAAATACAAAATTTGTAATTCCGATGAGGGAAATGGCAGTAATCAAATCCATTTTATCCGGAATAGAATTTACAAGTTTTGATGAGTTTAAAATAGATGTTCTATCAAGGCTACAATCGCGATTCGAAACAGAAAAAGCTAGACATGTCGATTTATCAGATGCTACAAAAATACTTAAAAGATAAAAATCTAAATTGTGCTATTGACAAATATTATCGTCGGTGATATTCTATTACAATTTAGCATTAGCTAGATGAACAGAGAGGTAAGAGGTATTAAATTTATGTATGAATTTGTTGAAAAGGATGAGTATCAACCGGTTAGGAATATACTAGAGGAAATCATTCATAGAGTTCAAGATTTAGTTAGAGATGAGTTTACATTCCAATATCAACTTATCGGAAGTGGTGGTAGACACTTAATCACTAGAATTAAAGGGGGTAATCAAGGATACGATTTCGATTACAACCTAATTTTGAATGGTCCAGGCGAAGGAAAAATTTGGAAGCCGGAATTTGCAAGAGTCACTATACTGAATGCTTTGAAGGAAGCAATAAAAGAATCACCATATAACGATCCTAATAATAAAACATCAGCACTTTCCATCAAAGTCGTCGACCAAAAAAACAGTAGAATCGTGCATGGTTGTGATTTTGCTGTAGTCTATTATCCCGAGGATCAAGATAGTCATTATTATAAGTATGTTCGGTTCAATAAAGCTGATTCATCATACACTTGGGAAGAGCGTAAGTTGAGTCGAAACGTTGATGAAAAGAGAGACTGGATCGATGTTAATAATCATTGGCAGAAACTAAAAGAAGAATACTTGAAACTGAAGAACAGAAACAGTGACCCCAATAAAGTATCCTTCTCGTTGTATCACGAGGCAGTTCATAATGTGTTTAATTGGTTCAATCAAGAAGACGATGAAGATGATGATGATTGGGATGACTAGTTTGTAAATATTTCCTTTAATTGGGAAAAATATGTTCCCACACTGGAAAAAGTCTGGAATGAGGGAACATAAAATGGCTAAAAATATGTTTCCGACGTACACGAACCGACATATTTTCGAGCAATTAGATATACTCCACGCATGTTGAGTCAGTAACATTACTTATAGCACGAAATAACTAAACAACTTTTTAAAATAAATAAGGAGTGTGAGGAAGTAAATGAAATATCAAAAACTGTTAAACATAAGCGATGATTGGTTAAAATACGCCATTAGGCTTAATTTATACCATGAGCCAGTACATTCATTAGTTGAACTTAAAAAAGTGGCACTTTCTGATAGTAGGATAAAGGAATATCTTTCTAATATAAAAGACTTCCATAGTACTTTAGTCACTAATCATAAGAACCCTACTTTGCCAATTCATAAGTTGTTGTTTTTGCTTGACCTTGGGTTTGGGATGGAAATTCCAGAAATTAAAGTAGCTATTGATGAAATCTTAAAACATAAAGATGAACACGGTATTTACCAATCAATGACCAATATTCCAAAGCATTTCGGTGGTTTGGGTGAAGATACTTTTAGTTGGTGTTTATGTGACGCGCCTTTATTATTACTTGCGTTATTAAAGGCTGGTATTGATTACCATAAACACATTAAGCCTGGTGTTGATTATTTAGTTTCTTTATGTCGTGATAATGGATTTCCTTGTGCTGTATCACCGGAGTTAGGTAAGTTCCGTGGTCCTGGAAGAAAGGATGACTGTTGTCCATATGCGACACTAATAATGGCTGATTTATTATCTTATATCCCTGAATATCGTGATTCTAAAGTCGCGATATTATCAGTAGAAGCTTTACTTAATCTATGGGAAAATAGTATGTCTGAACATCCTTATATGTTTTTTATGGGAAAAGATTTTCGTAAACTAAAGGCGCCTTCTGTTTGGTATGATATTGTCAGTGTAGCGGGGATTTTAAGCAAATATGAATTTGCCAAAAAAGACAAGCGTTTCCTTGAAATGATTAGTCATGTAAAAAGTAAACAAAATAAAGATGGTTTTTATACTCCTGAGTCAGTATATCAAAAACTAGAAAACTGGGATTTTTCGCAAAAGAAAGCACCATCGCCATATCTAACATATCTTTGTTATAGAATTTTTGAGCGTTTGGAATAATGAATATAAAAATTATGGAATATAAAGTTAAATGTGAAAAATTAGATTATAGAGGTTATGGTATTGTTAAAGACTTAGGAAAAGTAGGCTTTATTAAAGGATTACTTCCAAGTGAAGAGGCAATCATTAAAGTAACTTTAGATAAAAAGAACTATTTTGAAGGTGAGATAGTTAATCTTTTAACGCGTTCAAACGATAGATCTAATCATGAAATTTTATATGATAATAATTCACTTATTCATCTTGAAAGTTTAAAACAATTATACTTTCAAAAAGAAATTACTTTAGAAACTTTCATAAGAAATGGTATAACTAATTTTAAAAAAGAAGAAATCATTCACAATAAGAATTTCTTTAACTATCGGAATAAAGCTTTATTTTTTGTCGTAAACGACCCTTATTTAAAACTAGGTGGCTATAAAGAAGGGTCAAGAATATTTAGTGAAATTGATAACCTTAAATTAGTTGAACCAGCGATTAATAAGGTATTAAAAGAGTTAAACACATATTATAAATTAAAAAACATTTATTATGAAGACTTATCATCAATAGTAATTAGATCTAATTATTTAGAAGAAGTAATGGTTATCTTCGTTACTAATTCTAAGAAAAATATACCTAAAGAATTATATAAACCATTAGTTGACAATGAAAAGATAGTTTCTATTTATCAAAACTATAAAGATAATGAGAAAAGAAATGTTGGTTCTAAAAATGTTTTAATTGCCAAAGAAAAGTATTTGATTGATAAAATTGGAGATTTTAAGTTTGTAATTTATCCTAATTCGTTTTTTCAAGTTAATAGAGATATTGCTTATTTAACTTATGAAAAGATTAAAACATTATTTGACGGTAATGATATCGTAATTGATGCGTTTGCGGGGATTTCTTCAATTGGTCAGTTTATTAGTAAAAAGGTAAAACAAGTCTATTCAATTGAAATAGATGATGATTCAGTTTTATCCGCAAAAGAATCAATTAAGTTAAACAATATTAAAAATTTAGAAATTGTTAAAGGTGATTTTAATAGTGAATTTGATAAATATAAATATAAAGGAAATACTTTAATAATTGATCCCCCTAGACAAGGTATAAGTGATAAAGTAATTAATTTAATTAATGATTCTAATATGAATAAAATTATTTATTTATCTTGTAACTTAAAAACATTAGTAAGAGACTTAAAATTATTAACTAACTATGAAGTAATTTCTATTACTCCAATTAAGATGTTTTATCAGACAGTAGAGATGGAAACATTAGTTTATTTAAAGAAGATATAAAAAAGTGAAACTTTCAAATAAGTTTCACTTTTTGGTTTTCCAATAATATATTCAATGGCTTCTAAAACTATTGAAATGGGAATTTCACTTGAGTAACCACCATCGGGATTACCAGCGAAATGAAGACCAATTAAATTACCATTACTATCAAATGAGCCACCACCACTAGAACCTTGACCTAAATAAGCATTTATCTTAATTGCGATACAGCCATCTTCACATAAATTAGTATCATCTTTAAGTTTTACAAAAGAATATGTTTTTACAATAACGCCTTCTTTAACTTCATTAAAGGTAGTTTCTGTAGCGGTTACTGGAGAACCAATTAAAAAGACAGTTTGACCTTCAGTAACGCTAACGGCGTTATGAGTAATAAATTGTTCATCGTCTAAAACTTTGATGTTTGCGTCAGTAGTAGTTAATTTTAAAATAGCGATATCAGTATCTTTTATATACCAACCAACAACTTCAATTCGATCAAAGAAGTATTTAGGATATTCATTGTTAATATTAGAATATCTAATTGAGATTTTACCGCTAAAGACATCGTTTTTAATACGTGATTGAATAACATGATAATTAGTTAAAATATAATAATTATATAAATTTGCCCCAAATGGCGTTTTAGTACTACTAAGTTCTTTTCTAAAAATAATCCCACTACCATGTTCGCTCTTAGTAGAAAAACGACTATTATCTTCAACAACAACCTTAACAACGCTTTTTTTAACATTTTCAATAACTTCATAATAAATTCCTTTAAAGGCAGTAATCGATTTATTTGATATGAAGGTTTTATCATTTATGAGAAAAGAATTAACATAAAGGTCTTTTTTTATTTCATTTTCATCATAAACAATTTCAAGTGGGAAATATGCGATAAAAACATCTTTATCATGTTGATAAGTATAATTTGTGTATGTGTTATTGTTTATAGTAATGCTTTTTAGTGACTCTTCATCAACAAACTTAAAATAAACGACTAAAACATCGTTTTCTTCTTGTTTGGTTAGTTCAAGATTGATAATTACTGGGTTTCTTTTAATATCAATTGCCGCATCACTTATGGCGGTAGTAATTTGTTTAGAATAAAATATTGAAACATCTCTTAGGGAAATGTTGAAAATTTTAAAATCAACAATTAAAGACGTTACTAATACTAATACTACAGCTGCGAGTGAAATGAAAAAATTTTTAAAGATTCGTTTTACAAATTTCATTTAATCACCATTATTATTATACACTTAATTTTAAAGTAATTGAAAAAACACGCATAAAACTTTAATAATATTAAAAACATGTTATAATAGAAAAGGTGAAAAAAAGGAGTATGAATATGAAATTTGAAAAATTAGGAACAAATTATGCGAAATTTACTTTTACAGTAATTCCAAGTGAGTTTGCGCATGCTTTAGATCACGCTTTTGAAGAAGTAAAGGCGGATGTCGAAATTAAAGGATTTAGAAAAGGAACTGTCCCAAGAAATATTTATGAAAGTAAGTTTGGGATTGAATCGCTTTATGAAAAAGCGCTTAACCATGTGATTTATCATTTATATCCTCAAGTTTTTGAAGAAAAGAGTGTTGTAATAGTTGGTGAACCAAAAATTGACTTAGACGCTTCTAAAGTATCACATGAAAAAGACTTTGAAATTGCGTTAGTATTCCCAATTAAACCTGAAGTTAAATTAGGTGAATATACTGGTTTAGAAGTTAAAAAAAGAGATTTAAGAGTTAAAGCAGCTGAAGTTAATGAAGAGATTGACCGTTTATTAAGTAGAGATGTAGTTTTAGAACCAAAAGAAGGAACACTCGCAAATGGTGATGTTTCCGTTATTGATTTTGAAGGCTTTTTAAATGATGTTCCATTTGAAGGTGGAAAAGGAGAAAATTACGAACTTAAGATTGGCTCTAACCAATTTATTCCTGGCTTTGAAGAACAACTCGTAGGAATGAAAAAAGGTGAAGAAAGAAAGATTACAGTAACTTTCCCTAAAGATTATCATAGTGAAGAATTAAAAGGTAAAGAAACAGTCTTTAAAGTTAAACTTCATGAAATAAAAGTAGAAGTTAAACCAGAGTTAAATGATGAATTTGTGGCATCTTTAAATAAAGAAGGTGTTTCTACTGTTGAAGAGTTAAAAGAAAGCGTTAAAAAAGAAATTAAGGCTCAAAAAGAACTTAAGGAAAAAGATAGAATTATTGGTGAAGCAGTTAAATATGCGGTTAGTAATGCAAAAGTTGATATTCCAATTGAATTAATTAACCAAGAAGTTGAAAATACTAAAAAACAAATTGAATCACAAGCGAAACAATATGGAATCGAATATGAAATGTATATTCAATTTTCTGGAATGACGGTAGAAGCTTTTGAAGCAAACCTAAATAAACAAGCTCAAGATAAAGTTTTAACTAGTTTAGTAATTGAAGCGATTGCGGAAAAAGAAGATTTTCCTGTTAGTGACGAAGAAATTGAAGCGAAATATAAGGAAATTGCCACTCACTATAATATTGATATAAAAGAAGTTAAAGCTCAACTTACAAAAGAAATAATGGTTAATGAAGTGCGTTTTTCTAAGGCTGTTGACTTTTTAGAAGCGAGTGTTAAAGAAGTATAAAAACAAATGAATTGGCACTCTTATATATTGATTGCAAATCAACATAATTTGTGATACAATATTCACGAGAATATTAAGAGGTGATAATTATGCAAAAAAATCTTCCTGCAATTGCGATGCGTGGCATCGTACCAATTCCTAATAATGATTTTAGATCAGACATTGGTAGACCAATTTCTCTAAAAGCATTAGAGGAAGCAGAAAAAACCTTTGACAATCAAATAATTATCTTAGTCCAAAAAAATCCTTTAATTGAAAACCCAACACCACAAGATATTGAACCATTTGGTGTCTTGGCTAAAACCACAATGAAGGTAAGGTTACCTAACGGTAATATTAAGGCTAAATTCCAAATTATTAAACGTATTAAAGTTAAAGATTTCTTTTTAACTAATCCGTTTTTTGTGGTTGAATATGAAGAAGTAGAATCAATTAATGATGATTTAGATAAAGAAGCAACTTTAGCGAAAATGGTTTTAGAAGAGGTTGTTAAGAGTGCGAATATCGTTCTTAATAATCCTCAAGAAATCTTAAGAGAAGCTCAAGCAGGAATTACTACTGAACAAATGGCTGATATCATTACATATGGTCTTAAAGGTAGTGAAATGAATAAATATAAATATTTAAGTGAACTTAATATTAATAATAGACTTCAATACTTACTAGAAGATATTGCTAGACAAAAGATGATTTCGGATTTAGAAAGACAAATTAATGAAGAAGTTAAGAAAAATATTGATGAGTCACAAAAAGAATATTATTTGCGTGAAAAAATGCGTGCGATTCAAAATGAATTAGGCGACAAAGCGAAAAAAGAAGAAGAAATTGATGAATTAAGAGATCTTATTATGAAGGCTAAAATGCCTACAAACATCGAAGAAAAAGCTTTAAAGGAATTAGCGCGCTATTCTTCAATGAGCCCAATGATGGCGGAATCCGCAATCATTAAAACATACTTAGATTTTTTAGTTGAACTACCATGGCATGAAAAGTCAGAAGATTCTAGGGATTTAAGCGCTGTTGAAAAGGCATTAAATGAAAACCATTATGGCCTAGAAAAAGTTAAAGATAGAATTATTGAATATTTAGCAGTTAAAATTAAAACCGGAAAAAACCCTCAAACAATTCTTTGTTTAGTTGGTCCTCCGGGAACTGGGAAAACATCACTTGGTAAGTCAATTGCGGACGCACTTGGAAGAAAGTTTGTCAAATCTTCTTTAGGTGGTGTTAAAGATGAATCAGAAATTAGAGGTCACAGAAGAACTTATATTGGTGCCTTACCTGGAAGAATCTTAAAAGGGATGAAAGATGCCGGAACAATTAATCCAGTTTTCTTACTTGATGAAATTGATAAAATGTCATCTGACTTTAGAGGCGATCCAGCGAGTGCGATGTTAGAAGTTTTAGACCCTGAACAAAACGCTAAATTTAGTGATAATTACTTAGAAGAAACATATGATTTAAGCCAAGTTTTATTCATTACTACTGCGAACTACTTAGAAAACATTCCCGCTCCACTAAGAGATAGAATGGAAATGGTTGAACTTTCAAGTTACACAGAATATGAAAAGTTCAATATTACTAAGAGCCATCTAATTGACCGTCAATTAGAAGCACATGGAATGAATAAAGAAGAGTTTTCAATTACTGATGAAGCAATTTATGAAATCATCCAAAAATACACTAGAGAAGCTGGTGTAAGAAATGTCTTTAGAGTAATTGGCACATTGGTAAGAAAAGGTATTAAAGATATTTTAATTAAAGATATTAAAAAGGTTGAAATAACTAAAGATAATTTACAAAATTACTTAGGTAAACCAAAATTCGCTCATAATTTAGCCGATACAGTTGATCAAGTTGGGGTTGTCACAGGACTTGCGTACACGCAATTTGGCGGCGATACTTTATCAATTGAAGTTAATTATTATGAAGGC
Source organism: Acholeplasmatales bacterium (assembly GCA_050949105.1). Classification (GTDB taxonomy): domain Bacteria; phylum Bacillota_I; class Bacilli_A; order Acholeplasmatales; family UBA5453; genus DUQU01. The sequence goes on along the minus strand of JBMNFC010000003.1, from coordinate 48,769 downwards.
GATGGAAAACTTCACTTAACTGGAAAATTAGGTGATGTGATGAAAGAATCTGCAGATACTGCCTTATCATATGTTAAAGCGAATCAAAAGGATTATAATATTGAGGAAAATTTCTTTAAAAAACATGATATTCATATTCATGTTCCGGAAGGGGCAATTCCTAAAGATGGCCCAAGTGCGGGAATAACCATTACTTGTGCGATTATTAGTGCCGCTTCTAATAGAAAGGTAAGTAGATTAATCGGTATGACTGGTGAAATGACTCTAAGAGGTTATGTACTTCCAATTGGTGGCTTAAGAGAAAAAAGTATTGCTGCTCACAGGAGTGGACTTAAGAAAATCTTTATTCCAAAAGAAAATGAGCGCGATATCGATGAAGTACCAGAAGAAGTAAGAAAAGAATTAGAAATAGTTTTAGTTGAAAATATCGATGCCGTTTTAAAACATATCTTTGTATAGTAAAAGTCTCCAGCGCGGAGACTTTTTTGTATCTTACCTTTTAATTACTGCAACTTATCTTTAACAATTTGACAAATTAATATATTTTTTGTATATTAAGGCAAATAGATAACTTTTGATACTAAGAAAGAAGGGGAGGGGCAATTGTGAAAAAAATATCAATTCTTTTAATTTTTTTACTATCATTTTTTATGATTGGTTGTGGAAACAAAGATGCTCAAATTAAAGAAGACTATTTAACATATGCTCATGAAAAAGGTGATACTAATATTACTATTGATAATGTTAAAATTTTAAAAAGATATGGTATTTATCATGATGCGCATGTACTTTTAATAGATCGTAGTGCGTATGAAGTTACCACAACAATCACAGTTGGTGGTATTGAGTTTGGTTTTAATAACACAAATACTGCATTGGTATGGAAAGAAGGACAATTTTATGAACTTCAAGAAGCATATGAAAAAAATATTCTTAGTTTAAAAGATTTACAAACTTTAAAGAAAAGTTCTTTTCCCGAAACTAAACTAACTTTAGTGCCTTTTTCAAGAGATGGCGGAAAAACATACATTGAAAAAGATGACTATTTGGAAAAATTTGATATTTACAGTGAAGATAATCAAGGCTACATATTTTTCTATTCTTATACTTATGAAGAATTAAGAAAAAGTATTGAAAAATATGAGAAATATTTTAATTTTGAATATTCTTTTAATAATCTTGAAAATGCTGAAAATGTTGAAAAGATATTTGAGAGGTATGACGAAACTTTTTTTAATGAACATGTATTACTGTTTTACTATAGACCTGAGGCTAATATTTCGAAAAATTATGCATATGAAATAACTAAAGAGAGAAACACATTAACGCTAGTAGTCAACCGTTTTGAAGGAATGGCTGCCGCAATAAGTTCTTGGGTTGAATTAATTACTATTAAAAAAGAAGATATTAAAGATGTTAAAGAAATGAAAGTTAACCTTAGAACGATTGCGGCATTACAAGATCGGTTTTCTATCAGTTTAAATAATGAACACATAAGAGATATTTATATTAATGGTCTTACAATGGAAAATTTTAAAAACATTGATAATTTAAAGAATATTTCTGTTTTCACTAGTAGTTTGATAGTAGATCTTGTCTTTAAAGAAAGACTTACAAAAGAAAAGCTTGAAGAAGTTATTATAAAATTAGAAGCTAATAAAGGTGTTAGTCATCTTGGTTATAAGGGGACAGATTTTATTAGAGTTATTATGAAAGGAAAATACTTTGATAAGATTTTTTATGAAACTCTATTGGTTACGGAACTTTTAGATGAAAATGATGTTTCTAAGTATCAAGCAAGTTTAAAATTTATGACATTTAATCCATTTGGGTTTGTCACCTTTTATTTAGAAAAGCCTGGAAGAGAAAATGCTTTAGAATTAGAAAAAAGAATTAAGAAAATGAACTATAGATTTTTAGTTGATGAAGATGCTTGGTGGTAAAAAAGTTTAAATGAGTGCTCTAGAAATAGGGCACTTTTTAATTATCTTAATAATTATAATTAGTCACATATTTTAAAAAAATAATGTATAATGTAAATATATGATAAAGAAAGCGGAATTTATTGTGAGTGGGACTAATGATAACCACTTTCCTAATGATGAGAAAAATGAATATTTGTTTTTAGGTAGATCAAATGTTGGTAAAAGTAGTTTGATTAATTTTATTACCAATCGTAAGAATCTTGCGAAAACAAGCCAAACTCCAGGAAAAACTATTACATTAAATTATTATTTAATTAATGATTCGTTTTATCTTGTGGATGCACCTGGTTATGGTTATGCTAAAAGGAGCATAAGAATGATTGAAGAGTTTGGGAAAATGATTGAATTATTTATTAAGACAAGAAAGCATTTAAAAAAAGTTTGTATTTTAATGGATTTTAAAGTTGGTCCTACAAAAGATGATTTATTAATGTTAGATTATGTGAGTCATTTTAATAAAGAAATAGTTATAATTATGACAAAGATAGATAAAGTTAATCAAAGTGAAAGAGCGAAATCAAATAAGCTTATTAAGGAACATCTATCTAAATATAAAGTGATAAAAGTTAGCGCATATAAGAAAATTGGCTTAGAGGAAATACTAGGAGTATTTGAGGGGGATTTATGAGAAAGGTTATGTTTGTAACAGATAGTGCGATGGATTTACCAGTACACTATATTAAAGAGCATCAAATTAAAATAGTACCATTTTATATTTCTTTTGGCGAAAAAACTTATCGTGATGGAGTCGATATTACCACAAAAGAACTTTATGAAAAGGTAGAAAAGTTAAAGATGCTACCTAAAACTGGTGCGATATCACCAGCAGAATGGAAACGAGTCTTTGATTCGTTTATTGATCAAGGATATGATGTTTTATGTATGACCATTGGGTCTAAATTATCATCAAGTTTTCAAAATGCTTATTTAAGTTCATTAGAATATGAAACAGGCCGTGTTGAAGTTGTTGATACTAAGGCATTATCAGGAAGTATTGCCATATTAATGTTAAAGGCTGTTAATTTAAGAAAAGAAGGTAAAACGGCTAGTGAAATTAAACAAGCCCTACAGTTTTTAATTCCTAAAATGCATACACAATTCGTGATCCCAACCCTTGATTATTTATATCGGGGTGGACGTTGTAGTGCGATGGCCAAAGTCTTTGGAACAATGCTCGCAATAAAACCACAAATAAAAATGTTTGATGGGGCTTTAGATCTTTATAAGAAGAGTGTTGGAAAAATGAGCAGAGCTGTTGATGGCATGTTAGATGATTTCTTTAAACTCGCAAAAGAAGGTAAGGTTGACTTAGAATATGTCTTTATAACACATTCAATGGCTGAAAGAATGCACGATTATATTAAAGAAAAAGTAATTGCTTCGGGTTTACCAATTAAAAATTTACTTGAATCTCATGCAGGAAGTGTAATTTCCTCACATTGTGGGCCAGGAACAATTGGAATATTATATCTTGAAAAATAAAGATAAACACATTATAATAAGATAAAGCGTTGAAATAGAGTAGTAGTAAGTTAAATTTATTTTAAAGAGAGTGCTAGTTGGTGAAAAGGCATAAATAAACTCTTATGAAGTCACTATGGAGCTAAATAGGTGAAATAAAGTAGCTTATTTCGGGTTGTTCCGTTACAAACAAATAAGTGCTAGATTTATCTAGAATTAAGGTGGTACCACGGATTTTATTCGTCCTTAGAGTTTTCTAAGGGCGTTTTTTTATAGGCAGGTGTTTAGATGATTATTAAAACTGAAAGATTAGAAATAGTTCCATTATCTTTAACTCATAAAGAAGATATGTTTAATTATGCAAAAAGTAATATTTATGAACATACTGCTGGGTGGAAAGCCCATAAAGATATTAACGAAACTGAAGAAATTATTAAAATGTTAATTAAATTAGGCAACCAATATTCAATTATTTATAATAAAAATATGATTGGAACAATCGGTTTAAGCTTTAAAGAAGATAAAGTAGTTATTGGTTATTCACTTCACCATGATTATTGGGATAAGGGGATTATGAAAGAAGCCTTAAAAGCAATAATTATTTATCTATTTACCGAAACAGAACAAAGAACCTTAGTAGCCACAACCTTCTTAGATAACTATAGGAGCCAACATTTACTCTTAAAATTAGGCTTTAAATTTGTAAAAGTAATTAATGAGCCTAGAAAAGATAAATATTTTGATTTTAATTTATACGAACTTAAAAAAGAAGAATATGAAAGGAAGAATTTACCATGGCAAAATACGATCATAAAAAAATAGAAAAAGGTTTATATAATTTTTGGTTAGAACATAAATTATTTGAATCAGGTGATAAATCTAAAAAGCCTTATGTAACAGTTATTCCGCCACCTAACGTAACGGGAAAACTTCATTTAGGACACGCAATGGATAATACGCTTCAAGATATCATTATTAGAAGAAAACGGATGCAAGGCTATGATGCTTTATATTTACCAGGAATGGACCATGCGGGGATTGCCACTCAAGCAAGAGTTGATGCCGATCTAAAAGAAAAAGGAATTTCAAGATATGATTTAGGTAGAGAGCGTTACTTAATTGAAGCATGGAAGTGGAAAGAAGAGTATGCTTCCCATATTAGAGAACAATGGCAAAGCATGGGAATTAGTGTTGATTATAATCATGAAGCATTTACTTTGGATAGTAAATTAAACGATGCAGTAAATAAAGTATTTATTGACCTTTATAATAAAGGTTTAATTTATCGTGGGAAAAGAATTATTAACTGGGATGTTTTGGCAAACACAGCCTTATCTAATATTGAAGTAGAACATACTGAAGAACAAGGCCATCTTTATTACATTAGATATCCTTTTACTGAAGATACTAATAAATATTTAACTGTCGCAACCACTCGTCCTGAGACGATGTTTGGCGATCAAGCATTAATGATTAATCCTAATGATAAACGATATAAAAAGTATCTTGGGAAGACTGTTTATATTCCTACCACAAAAACTAAAATTCCTATTATTAGTGATGATTATGTTGATATTTCTTTTGGAACTGGGATTGTTAAAGTAACTCCTGCTCATGATCAAAATGACTTTTTAGTTGGCGAAAGACATAATCTAGAAATACCTTTATGTATGAGTGAAACAGGAATAATGAACGCTCTAGCGTTTTCTTATGAAGGGATGGATAGGTTTGAATGTAGAACTAAATTAGTTAAAGATTTAGGTGATTTAAAATTATTAGAAAAAATTGAACCACACATCCATAATGTTGGTAGAAGCGAACGAACTGGAGTTATTGTAGAACCAAGATTATCGCTCCAATGGTTTGTTAAGATGAAACCACTCGCTAAACAAGCGATAGAAAAATCAACTGCGAAATTTTATCCCGCAAGATTTGAAAAAACATTTATTAATTGGATGGAAAATATTGAAGACTGGTGTATTAGCCGTCAGTTATGGTGGGGTCATAGAATTCCTGTTTGGTATAAGGGTGATGAAATGCGTGTTCAAGTAGAAAGTCCTGGTAAAGATTGGCATCAGGATGAAGATGTTTTAGACACTTGGTTTTCTAGTGCGCTTTGGCCATTTTCAACATTAGGTTGGCTACACGATAAAGAAACATTTAGTAGGTATTATCCAACTGATGTTTTAGTAACTGGTTATGACATTATTTTCTTTTGGGTTGCAAGAATGATTTTCCAAGCGCTTGAATTTACTGGTAAAACTCCATTTAAAGATGTTTTAATTCATGGACTTATTAGAGATGAACATGGCGAGAAGATGAGTAAATCAGCTGGCAATGGTGTTGATCCGATGGATGTGATTGAAAAGTATGGTGTTGATGCGCTAAGATACTTTTTATCAACTAATTCAACACCGGGATTAGATCTTCGTTATGAAACTGAAAAAGTAGAATCAAGTTGGAATTTTATTAATAAAATTTGGAATATCACAAGATTTATTAAGTTAAATCTTACAAATCCTAAACCAATTAATGAAGTTAAACTTAATTCATATGATAAAGATATTTTAATGAAATTAGATGAGGTTATTAAGCTAGCAGATAGATATTTTGATACATATGATTTTAATGAGGCAAGTAGATATATTTATAACTTTACTTGGGATGAGTTTGCGAGTAACTATTTAGAATATGCGAAACTTAATTTAAAGACTCACCAAGAATCAACAGAAAGTACGCTTTATCACGTGATTGTAACAATCTTAAAGTTACTACATCCAATTATGCCATTTGTTACAGAAAGATTATATCAAGACTTAACAAATGATTTATCAATTATGGTATCACCTTGGCCAAAACCGTTAAATATTAAAGATAATAATGCTAAAGATAAATTAAATATTATTAATGATTGTATTAAACAAATTAGAAACTTTAAACAAGAAAGAAACATTACTAAAGATTTAACAATTTATTTGGTTTCAAAAGTTAATCTAAAAAAGGATAAAGAAATCTTATCTTATTTCTTAAAAACTACTAAATTAGAGCTAAGTGAACCTAAAGATAAAGAAGAAATGTTCCTACTTACAGGGACTAATTATGAAATTTATATTTTAAAGGCTGATGTGATTTCTAAGGAACAAGAAATTAAAGAACTAAAGGAAAAACTAATTCATTTAGAAAATGAACTAAAACGAAGTAATAGTATTTTATCTAATGAAAATTTCTTAAAGAAAGCACCACCTAAAAAAGTCTTAGAAGAAAAAGCTAAGTTAGAAAACTATCAAAATCAATACAACTTAGTTAAAAAGGCACTTGATAACCTATGTTAGAAGAACTAATTTCGTGGGTTGAAAATAGACCAAGATTTAAAGATAAAGTCTCACTAGAAAAACTAGAAAAATGTGCTTTAGCATTAGGAAATCCGCATAATAATTTTAAATCAATTCATATTACGGGAACTAATGGAAAAGGCTCAACAGCGCATTTTATCTATTCTATTTTAAGACATGAAAAAAGTGTTGGTTTATTTATTAGTCCCTATATTTTAAAGTTTAATGAACGGATTCAAATTAACGGAGAAATGATTTCTGATATCGAATTATTAGAGTATCTAACCTTCATGAAAAACTTTATTTTAGATTATGAAAAAAAGACTAATGAATCATTTACATTCTTTGAAATTATGACTTTAATGGCCTTTAAATACTTTAGTGATAAAAAAGTTGAATACGCGATTATTGAAGTAGGAATTGGTGGGTTACTTGATTCAACGAATATTATTACACCGGTATTATCAATTATTACATCAATAGGAATGGATCATGAAAAACAATTAGGTAATACCCTAGAGAGTGTTCTTAATAATAAGTTAGGAATTGTTAAAAAGGGAATTCCTTTAATTACTGGGGTTGAAGGTTTTGATGAACATATTAAAGCCCATGTAAAAACTTTAAATACTAGTGTTTATTTCTTAGATTTAAATGAGATTAAGATTTTAAATCCATTACCGTTAAAGTTTACTTTTAAAGGCATTACCTACAAACCAAAACTCCAAGGTATTTATCAAACTAAAAACGCTAGTTTAGCCATTATGGCGGTTAATTATTTGTTTTCTGATTTATCTAGTGATGTCATTAAAAAAGGAATTAACGAAGCCTTTAATCCGGCACGATTTGAAATTGTCAAAAAAAGTCCGTTTATTGTTTTAGATGGAGCGCATAACTATGCAGGTATACAAGCGTTAGTTAGTTCAGTTTTAAATATTTTTCCCAACAAAAAAGTAAAAATTTTATTTTCGGCAATGCACGATAAAGAATATTTAAAAATGTTAGAAGAGTTAAAGAAAATTACTGATGATATCACAATAACTAGATTAGATTATCATAGAGTATTTGATATTGAAAGTTTAAACTATTTTAAAATAAAAGATCCAATTGAAGCTTATAATACTTTATCAAGTAATTTAAAGAAAGATGAAGTTTTACTTGTTACGGGGTCACTTTATTTCGCAAGTTTTATTAGAAACTATTTAAATTTATAAAATTACTTTAAAACAATCACTTCATTTGTATATATTAAATGAGGTGATTTTTTTGAATTATAAGATGAAAGAAATTCCCGAATATGAACGTCCTAGGGAAAGGTTAAAAAAATATGGAGCAGTTGCATTATCAAATGTTGAACTTCTCGCAATCTTACTTCAAACTGGTACTAAAGATGAGTCTGTTTTAGAACTTTCAAGACGGATTTTGTATACGCTTGAACGACCCTCAATGTTGTTAAATATGAGCTTAGAAGAACTTAAGACAATTAAAGGAATAGGGCCTTCCAAAGCCTCAACTGTGATTGCGGCTTTAGAACTTTATAAAAGATTAATTGAAGACCTTAATAAAAAGAAAACCGTCATCAAAGATGCTAGTGATGTTTATTACTTATTTGAAGATATGTCTTTGCTTGAACAAGAACATTTTTATTGTCTATATTTGGATACTAAACTCAAAATAATCGCTAAAAAACAACTTTTTATTGGGGGAGTAAATGCCAATATTATTACTCCAAGAGACATTTATAAATATTCAATTCGCTTAAATAGTCCTAGTGTTTTATTTATTCATAATCATCCTAGTGGTGATCCAACTCCATCTAAAAGTGATTTAATAACGACTGAAAAATTAGTAGAAGGGGCGAAGACAATTGGTGTTAATGTAATTGACCATATTATTATCGGAAAAAAGAGTTGTTATTCGATAATGTTACGAAAACAAATTAATTTTTAAGATAAATTTCATAAAATTTATCACAAGTCTAATAAAAATAAAGTATAATAGACTTAGGTGATAAATATGGAACGAAAAAATAAAGTTTTATGGTATATTGTTGCAATTGGTGTTTTATTACTTTTTTTCTTTATTTTAGTTTCTTCAATCATTTCCTTAGGGGAAAGACTTTCTTTAATCCATCCATACGTTAGTTATGGATTTTATGCACTATGTTTATTACTTGTTTATTTCCTCATTATAAACCCAATTAGAATTATTGTATTTTCGCCGTCTTTTAGCATTGAAACGGTTTTAGATGAGCCAAGTAGAAAAAGATATAAAACATATAAAGTAGTTGCGAGAAACTTAATTAAAAATGATGATATTTCCCAAAGAGAAAAAGAAGAATTAAAAAGTCATAAATCGAAAAAAGAACTCCAACAAACTCTTCACGGTATTTATAATTCAACTTTGAAAAAGAAGATTAATAAACTTATCTTTAGTCATGCCAAAACAGTATTTATTTCAACAGCGGTTAGCCAAAATGGACGAATGGATTTAATTGCTTCATTTGTGGTTAATTTGAGATTAATTAAAGAAATTGTGAGAACTTGTGGTTTTAGGTCAAGTTTTAAAAACTTATCAAAACTTACTGTAAATGTGTTTTCAACGGCGTTGATTGCTGAAGGATTAGAAAGTCTTGAACTATCTGAGTTGTTACCTTCAAATGCACAGAGTTTTTTAAAGAGCGTTCCGTTTGGAAAGGTTGTTACTGAGTCATTAGTTCAAGATATATCTAATGCGATATTAACATTAAGAGTAGGGATTATTACAAGAAAATATTTATTTTCCGATGCGAAAGAACTTTCTAAAAAAGAAATTAGAAGAGGAGCGTTTATTGAAACGATGAAATTAATTCCTTTACTGATTAAAGATTCATTTGAAAGTTTCCCTGAAAAGATAAAAAATATTTTCAAAAAAGAAGAGAAAGTGGAAGCGTAAAAAAGGAGAAAAAATATGAAAAAACTTTTAGCGATACTAATTTTATTTTTAGGATTTCAAATTAAAGTTCAAGCAGCAACAAATTATGAATCATATACATTAGCACAGCTTTTAACTGAAATTAAAAATGATATTCCTGAAGCGGCAAAACTTTATTATAATAAATTAACTACAGACCAAAAAATGCATTATGACGGGATTGTTCAAAGTTATTTAAGTGGCAAATTAGAGTGTGATTATTCATATATTGCGGCTCGTGGCAGTAATGATGAACTTGAAGCAACTGTATCTGATATTAATAAGGCATATGAGGCTTTTTTATACGAACATAAAGAGTTTTTCTTTATTGGGACTTATTCAACTTCTGGTTATAAAACACTCCCACCACTTCACGATCAAGTGGAGTATAAACTTAATATCTCAATGGCGGAAGATTATTATATTCAGTACGATCCAAATGATAGTTCAAATAGAATAATTGACACTGCTAAAGTTAAAAATCATTTTGTTGAAATTCTTAATAAAAGAGACCAAGTTCATGCCCATGTAAGCACATTAAGCAATGATTATGAAAAAATTAAATATATTCATGATTACTTAGTTTTAAATAATTCATATCAAAAAACTAACACGCTTTCGTATACTCCAGCAGGAGCACTAGTAGATAGTGAAACACCGGTGTGTGAAGCTTATAGTGAAGCATTCCAAATGTTAGCACATCACAATAATTTAGTTGTTGCGTATGCAACAGGGATGGCTTTTAATGGAACAACAACTGAAGCACACGCTTGGAATCACGTTAAACTTGGAACATCTTGGTATTTAATTGATGTGACTTGGGATGATCCACTAGGAATGCCAGAAAATCATATTGGTGATAATTATTTTTTAATTCCTAAACCTAATGAAGCAACAAGGTCGTATGATGAACAATCAATTATTCCGACTCCTTTTACAACACAAAAATATAGTGAAAAACCAGCATATAACATTAGCATTACAATTACTGGACCAGATGGTACTACAAGGAATGAAAATCAATTTGTTTTATCGGGTGATGATGTTGATTTTACTTTCCTTCAAGAAGAAGGTTATGATCTTGTTGTAACAGGTAATCATGAAAATATTACTAATAATGGTTCAATTACTATAACTTACACAATTAAAACATTCACAATTAGATTTTATAACGGTTATGATTTAATTAAGAGTGAAACAATAAATTATAATGAAACACCAGTAGCTCCAGAAAATCCAAAAAAAGATAAATATGTTTTCAAGGGCTGGAATCCGGAAATAAAACCGGCTAAAGCTAATCAAAATTATGAAGCAGTTTGGGAGTTTAAACCAACTTTAAGTAATCCTTTTGATATCAACAATCCAATAATGATGATTACGGTAATTAGTGTTGGTGGATTTATTGGATTGATTGCGATAACTATCTTATTTAGATTGTTATTTAGGAGAAAACAATAAAACACTATAAATTTATGCATATTTGCTTGACATAAAAGAAATAATCAAGTAAAATAAATGAAGTTGTAGGAATACCACATAAAAAAGGTTTATAAATATCTTAATATTTATTTAAGGTTACCTCGATAGTGAGTCTTCAAATAAAAATAATAAGGAGGGAATTCTATATGTATGCAGTTATTAAAACAGGCGGAAAACAACTTAAAGTAGAAGTTGGGCAAAAAATCTATGTTGAAAAATTAGACGTAGAAGAAAATGAAGCTTATACTTTTAATGAAGTTTTACTAGTCGGTGGAGAAGAATTAAAGGTTGGAACACCACTTGTAGAAGGTGCAAGTGTAACTTGTAAAGTATTAAAACAAGGTAGAGCGAAAAAGATAATTGTTTTTAAATACAAACCTAAGAAAAACTACAGGAGAAAACAAGGCCATCGTCAAGCATATACCAAACTTTTAGTTGAGTCAATTAACGCTTAAGAATATGGTTAAATATTCGTATAAAAACAATGAATTAGAAGTTATGGGACATGCACTATATGCGAAACATGGAACGGATATTGTTTGTGCTAGTGTCTCAACAATGATAATCTTATCTTCTAATTTAATTAAAAGATTTAATCAAGATGAAAATGTTAGTATTAGTATTAAAGAAGGCTACTTTAATTTAAGAGTAATTAAAGAAACTAAAGAAATAAAAATCATTTTAGAAAACTTACTTTATTCTTTAGAAGAACTTACATTAGAGTATCCAAAACACATTAAAAAGGAGTGATCATTATGTTTATTAAATTAAATATTCAGCTGTTCGCCTCTAAAAAAGGTGTCGGCTCTTCAAAAAACGGCAGAGATTCACACGCAAAGCGCTTAGGTGCCAAACTTTCTGACGGACAATACGCACAAGCAGGAGCAATCATTTATCGCCAAAGAGGGACAAAAGTTCATCCTGGTAATAACGTTGGTCGTGGCGGTGACGATACTTTATTTGCCAAAGTATCTGGAACTGTTAGATTTGAGCGTGTTGGAAAAACAAAAACACAAGTTTCAGTATATGAAGGATAAGCACGCTTATCCTTTTTTATTTTTATGTTTAAAGATCAAGTAGACATCACCGTTACTAGTGGCAAAGGTGGTAATGGGATGGTCGCCTTTAGAAGAGAAAAATATATTGAATTTGGTGGTCCATCAGGTGGCGATGGTGGTGCCGGTGGCGATATCATTTTTGAAGCTAATGAATCAATTAACACCCTAATTGATTTTTCTTATAATCGCCATTTAAAAGCGGAAAATGGAGGAAATGGACTAAATAAAAATAAAACCGGCGCTAAAGGCAATGACGCCGTGTTTCAAGTTCCATTAGGAACGCAAGTTTTCATTAAAGAAACCAATGAATTAATCTTTGATTTTCATTTTAAAGGTCAAAGAGAAATTATCGCTAAAGGTGGTAAAGGGGGAAGGGGAAATGTTAGTTTTAAAACACATAAAAACCCCGCACCTAATATTGCGGAAAATGGTGATGCGGGAGAAACGTTAAATTTAAGATTAGAATTAAAGGTGTTAGCGGACGTTGGCTTAATAGGACTACCAAATGCTGGCAAAAGCACTTTAATTAGTAATATTTCTAATGCAAAGCCAGAAATCAATTCCTATCCTTTTACGACTTTAAATCCCCATTTAGGAATTGTTTATGTTGATGAATTAAAATCATTTGTAATGGCTGATTTACCAGGTTTAATTGAAGGTGCGAGCAGTGGTGTTGGTTTAGGGTTTAACTTTTTAAAACATATTGAAAGATGTCGGGTTTTAGCCCACTTAATTAGTATGGACCCACTAGAAAACAGCGACCCTGTCGCAACTTTTCATACAATTAATGAAGAATTAAGAAAATATAATGAAGAATTATTAAAACGTCCAATGGTTGTTGTTGCAACTAAAATGGATATGCCAGGGGCAGAGTTAAATTTTAAAAAGTTAAAAGAACTTAATAATTATGAAATTATTCCAATTTCTAGTATCACAAAAGAAAACCTTAATATATTAAAATATAAACTTTATGATTTAGTCGTTAAAGAACCAAAAATTACTACTCAAGTTGTTACTAGAACTTATAAACTTGCGAAAGAGGAAACATTTTATGAAATCACTCTTGCTGAAGATGGAGTTTATGAGGTAACAGGAAAAGGATTAGAAAAGGTCTTTAACCGGATTGATTTTGGTAATCCAGATTCAGTCATGCGTTTTGCACGACAATTAAAGTCTTATGGAATTGATGCTGAATTAAGAAGTTTAGGTGTTAAAAAAGGTGATGAAGTGAGAATATTTGGCTATTTATTTGAAATGGCTGATTAAAATATAAATAAAGGGAGGATTAAACGATGATTTATGTTAAAACTGATATTGTCCCAAATGAAAAGAAAAGAGTATTTATTGTTCATGGAATTTGCGAACATAGTGGGAGATATGATTATTTTACTAAAAGATTAAATGATGCCAATATTTCAGTAATTAGATATGATCTTAAAGGCCACGGTAAATCAGGAGGAAAAAGGGGCTACATTAAATCATTTTATGAGCATATTGATGATTTAAGGAGTGTTATTAACAATCATTTAAATAAAAATGTTAAAAATGTATTATTTGGCCATTCTATGGGCGGTTTAATTGGTCATCTTTATATGGTAAGTAATCCTAATGTTGATTATTATATTGCTTCAGGAGCGCCAACTTTTTATTTAAAGGATGTAAAACCTTTAAGAATTTTAGGCTATAAATGGTTAGGGTGGATTAAAGTAGCTAATCAATTTAATGGAAAACTTTCAAGAAATCCTAAAGTTGAAGAAAATTATGTAACTGATAGTCTTAATTTAAAGAAATATTATATAAGGTTGGCTGGTGAGATGTTTTTAAGTGGAGTTAAATATTTAAATAAAAATCTATATAAACATGAGGCGCCAACACTAATCTTACATGGTGCGGAAGACAAAATTGTTCCTAAAGAAATGAGTATTAGAATGCATGAATATATTTCCTCTCAAGATAAAACCATAAAATTATATGAAGGTGCTTATCATGAGATTTTAAATGAAATTAATAAAGATGAAGTTATTGATGATATAATCGGGTGGTTAAATGAAAGGTAAATACATTTTAGCGATTGATCAAGGCACAACTAGCAGTCGTGTTGTTGTTTTAGATGAGTTTTCGCATTTAGTGTCAATGTATAGCCATAATTTTGAACAAATTTATAAAGATAATGAAATTCTTCAAGACGCTAATTTAATCTATGAGGGCGTTAAGGGGATTTTAGATGAAGCGATTAAAGATTATGGTCTTGAAAATATCCATTCAATTGGAATTACTAATCAAAGAGAGACAACTGTTATTTTTAATAAAAAGGGGTTGCCGCTTGATTATAGTATTTCTTGGCAAAGTAAACATACACAAGAAATTTGTGATACTTGGAAAACTTTAGGCTATGAACCATATATTAAAGATAAAACAGGCTTAGAGGTAAATGCCTATTTTAGTGCATCCAAAATGGTTTATTTTTTAAACAAGCCAGAATTTAAAAAAGCGTTTGAGAAAAAAGACGCTTTATTTGGCACAATGGACACGTATTTACTTTACCGCTTAACTGACGGTAAATCATATTATACTGATGTTACAAATGCTTCAAGAACAATGCTACTTGATATTAGTAGCCTTAAATATGATGAAAAATTATTGTCATTGTTTAAAATTCCAGTTTATATGCTTCCAGAGGTTAAACCAAATCAGTATCAATTTGGGACATATAAAGATATTCCAATTACCGCAATGATTGGCGATCAACAAAGTGCCT
Organism: Acholeplasmatales bacterium; assembly: GCA_050949105.1. Taxonomy (GTDB): domain Bacteria; phylum Bacillota_I; class Bacilli_A; order Acholeplasmatales; family UBA5453; genus DUQU01. The sequence goes on along the minus strand of JBMNFC010000003.1, from coordinate 33,747 downwards.
TATTTGGCCATTTGGCTTTTGAAAAAGGGATGATGAAAGTTACTTATGGTACTGGAGCATTTATTTTAATGAATACTGGAGTAGAAAAGTTTAAATCAGAAACGGGTTTAATCACAACAATCGCTTATGAACTTGACAATAAAATTTATTACGCAATTGAAGGAAGTATTTTTGTTGCAGGATCAAGTGTGAAGTGGTTAAGAGATAAATTATCAGTAATTAAAACTAGTAAAGAATCAGAAGATCTTGCAAGAAAAAGTAAAAAACGCGTGTATTTTGTCCCAGCATTTGTTGGTTTAGGGGCTCCATATTGGGATACTGATGTTAGAGGGTCAATGTTTGGAATTACGGAAGATACAACAAAAAATGATATTATTAAAGCGACATTAGACGCAATTGCTTTTCAGGTTAAAGATGTTGTAGATGTGATGATTAAAGAATCAAAAATCCCCCTTGAAAGAGTTTATATTGATGGTGGCGCTTCTGATAATAATTATTTAATGCAGTTTCAAAGCAATCTTTTAAGATGCCCTCTAGTAAAACCTAAAGAAACGGAAATTACGGCATTAGGGGTGGGCTTTTTAGCAGGATTAGGAACCTTATATAGAGATATTAATTTTATTAAAGAAAATCAAAAGATGTTAAAGAAATTTATGCCAATTAGTGCATATAGAGAGTCTTTAGAAGACTATGAAGGTTGGAAAAAAGCTGTCAAAAGTGCCCGTACTTTTAAATAATATTGAATATTAAAATATTGTTTTAAATAATTTTATTCGATATTTAAATATGTAAAATAATAGTAATTTTATGAAAACAAAAGGAAAATATCTTTTTAATGGATATTTTCCTCTTTTTTTAATGAAGTTTTAAACTCAATTCGCATCTTTTTAATTGCGAAGTATAATTTGAATTTTTCAAACTTGACCATGCGAAACTCTCTTTTTTGAGCCTTTCTTTCGATTCTAGCAATTTTTCTATTAGTGATCCGTTCATTTCTTTTAGCTTTTTGTTCAGTTTTCGCGATTTCACGATTAAGCGAATTAATTTCTTCGGTATTACGCTTTTTTCTTGTACTTAAAGTCTTATTAAGACGTTCGCGCTTTCGTTTATCAACATTAGCGAAATATAAGAGTCTTTTTTGATAAGTTTCATCAGCTTCGGCAATAGTCGTATTCAGTTCTAAAATTTCTCGTTGTTTTTCTTTTGAGATGGTAGTACGACTTAGATCGAATTCTCTTAAGTCTGTTTTCATATTTATTTCATTAGAAAGAAGAACTTGTTGTTTGTTAAGGGAAGTCGCTTTTAAAAAATTATTTACGGTATATTCAGTGTTTTCTTTGTTTAAAATTTCTTTTTGATGATTTAAATGAGCATTTTTTAATTCGCGTCTATGTTTTTCTCTGTAAATATCAATAGTTTTTCGATATTTGTCTTTCGCAATTGTGGTTAAACTTTTTTGATATTTTGAAAGTTCTTCATTGCCTTTTCCAATCTTTTTGAGTTCTTGTTTATGCACTTTAACTAAATTTTCAACTGAAACTTGATAACTTTTGTTAAAGCCATTGATAATGTCGCGTTGTTCATCTCTTACAGTAAAGTGTTGTTTATCTAAAAGCTTACTTAAGCGCTTATGCATCTCTTTATTAATTTTCCTTTGATAATCAACATGTTTAGATAATTTGTTAAAAACCCTATTAAATTCGCGTTCTTTTAAGTTTTCCTTTTCAACAGTTTCTAATAAATTATTAACTGTGATAGTAAAGTTTTTATTTTCTTCTAAAAATTCGTTTTTGACTAATTCTAAACTATTTAAATTTTCGTAATAAACTTTGCCTTCAATATATTTGTTTTCCCCTAGTTGAGCAAGCTTTATTTCGCGATTTCTTTCTAAATTAATTAAAAGATCATCAAGTGGTTTAAAGCCTTTATTGATTTGGAGGATATTCGTTTTGATTTTGGCGATTTTAAGTTTTAAATGATTAATTTCATCTTTATTTTTAGAGATATCTTTTCTAAAAGAAGAAATTGTCATATTTAAGTTTTTCGCTGTTTTTTTCGATTGTCTATTTTTATCTAATTGAAGCGCCTTAATTTGGGCTAAAGAGAAATCAATAGTTTTCTTTATTGTAGCGTTATTATTTTCTAACTTTGCGATTTCATTATAAAGTTCTAATGATTCACTTCTTAAGGATTTAATTTCATCATTTAACTTTATTCTTTCTTCATGAATTTGATTTTTTTCTATTTCATAGTCATCTAATAATTTTGCGTGTTCTTTTTCGTATTTTAATGATGTTAATTCATCAATTTTCGCTTCAATTTTCGCTTTTGTATCGTCAGTTATTTCTTCTAAGAGTGAATCTTTATAGTTCTTTTCAGCTAAAATAATTTCTTTGATAGTATTTGTTATTTTTATAAAAGTTTCATGGTTAAATGCCGATAAGAAAGCGTCTTTTAAGGTGCTGATGATTCGTTCTAGTTCTGTGTGTAGGGCTTGAAGCATTAAAAAGTAGTTTGATAAAACTTTTTGAAATCGAGTATTTTCAATAACTGATGTATTAATTATTTCATTAGCTTGTAAAACGGAAACTTCTTTTTGAAGTTCTCTAGTTAATTTTTCTTTTTCAAATTTATGAATTTCATGTTGATAAGCATCTTCAAGAAGAAGGCGTTCATTTTGAATTTTTAAATATGATCTAATTCTTTCCACTTCAGAATTATGTTTTTCTAAATAAATTTCTTTTTCATGCTCTTTATACAAGACTTCAATTTGATTTTTAGCGGTATTAACTCCCTTTTTTGCATTTAAAACTTGTCTATGACCTTCTAAAGTGTTTTTTTCATATTCCATGAAGAGATACAAATCAATTTCATTTTGTTTATTTTCATAATTATTAATTAAATCAATTCTTTCTTTTTCCCGTCTTAAAACAAACTCAGCATAGCCAGTTTCTAATTTTTCTAAACGTATTAACCTTTCATAATTCGCTTTTGTATAGTTTTGTTCTAAGTTTAAGTAGTTAATTTCTAAGTCATGAATATGTCTTGCAAGAAGAATTTGAATATCGACTGGTAATAGTTCATCTTTGATTCCTAGTTCAATAATTCTATTTTTCTTATTTTTTTCTTGATGAAATAGTGTATGTAATTTATTCATATACATTTCATATCTTATAAAAGTTAATTTATTTTTGTTTAAACGATTATTCTTTCTTTTATCTTGGATGTATTTATAATATCTAAAGATTTCTTGGTTTCTAATGAATTCATAACCTAAACTAAGCCTATCGCGATAAAACCTAAATTTGCGTTCCATAATAAGCTTTTCAGTTTCAATATTAATCCTATTAATGTCTTTATTGACGCCATTTAGTTCTTTATCATAATTTTTTTCTGCAGCTTTAATTGAACCATTAGAATTGGCGATTTCTTTAAAGATTAATTGATGTTTTTCCTTGATATTTTCTTTTGTTTCTAAAAGTGTCTGTTTTTGAAATAAGTGTTTTTTATTAATATCTGTAACATCTTTTTTAAAGTGATTAATGAGTTTTTTTAAATTTGCATCATATTTTTGTCTTAAATGGTCAATTCTAGTATCAATTTTAGTTAATTTATGCTCTAGTAAACTATTAATATCACGGGTTTTTTGGATATTTTCCCCATGCATATTTGCTAAGATTGCATCAATAGTTTTTTGTCTTCCGACTAACTCTCTATCGGTGTTTTGGAATAATTTACGATAATTTTGGTCAACTTCATTAATTTTCGTGTTTAGTTGTTCTTGAATTCGATGGAAGTTTTGTCTAATATAAATTAAATCGTTTTTATGGAATTCTGTATATTCATTAAATTCCTTAGTTAACTCATTTTCGACAATTTTACTTTCGTCTAAACGGCCTTCATTTCTCTTATGAATATCTTTAATTGTTTCGATATAAGTATGATTTATTCTATTTCGATTAGCTGTTTTTTCTTCATGAAGTTTACTAATTTTATTTAAATAAGTTTCATGATATCCTTCCTCTTCAAGAATAAGGGCGTTATTTTCTTTTGTTAAAGTTTTTTCAAGATATTCAATATCTTTGGCGGTATTGTTTAAGTAGTCTTGTCTTTTTTTAAATAATTCTCTTAATTCTTGTTCAATTGTGTGAGAATTATTTTTTCCGCGATGAGTAATTTCTTTTTTACTATCAAGGTATTGTTGTTCACTAAAATAAATTGATTGTTTAGTAACTTTTTCTTTATCTTGCCATTTTTGATGCATATCTTTAATGTTTCTAATTTCTGCATCATTAAAATCAGTTTCAAAGGCTTCAATTTGACGATAAAGTTCAATTATTTGATTTTTAGAATCCTTAAAGGAATGATTTAAATCAACACAGGCTTGTTTGGCTTCAGGTGTACTTTGAAAAAGCGTATCTAAACGCTTTAGTTGATTTTTTAAATAATCATTAACTAAACTCAAATATCTACACCTCCTACTTATTTTATTATACCACAGTATAATTTGATATTTATCCTTAAATTTAACTCTAAAACAAATCTTAAACATGGTATAATATCATTTGAGGTTGATAATATGTATGCTTATATAAAAGGAATAATAAAAGAAGTCGAACCAACACATGTTACACTTGAAAATAACGGGGTTGGTTATTTAGTAATAACCCCTAATAGTTATAGATATCGTCTAGAAGATGAGGTTACGATTTATATACATCACTATGTAAGAGAAGATATTGATAATCTCTATGGTTTTATGAGTAAAAAAGAAAGAAACCTATTTATTGATTTAATTAGTGTTTCGGGAATTGGTCCAAAAAGTGCTTTAGCGATTTTATCAACTGGTGAGACCGATAGAATTATTTATGCAATTGATACAGGAAATATCAAGTATTTAACACAGTTCCCAGGAATTGGACCTAAGAGTGCCCAACAAATAATTCTTGATTTAAAAGGAAAAGTTAGTGAAGTTTCCTTTGAAGAATCAAGTGAAGTTAAAGAAGCATTAAAGAGCCTCGGTTATAGCAATAAAGAAATTAATAAAGCATTAAGTAAAATAGACACAAGCAAACCTTTAGAAGAAATTATTAAAGAAGCATTAGGAGTGTTAATTAAATGAAAGATGAAAGAATCTTAACAAACTTAGCTTTAAAAGAAGATGAAGATAAAGCCTTAAGACCACAAACTTTAAGTGAGTATGTTGGTCAAAACGATATTAAGGAAATGTTAGATATCTATATTAAAGCGGCGAAAAAACGTAATGAAGCAATCGATCATATTTTATTTTATGGTCCTCCTGGACTAGGTAAAACAACACTTGCCTCAATTGTCGCAAACGAGATGAATGTCTCCATAAAAATTACCTCTGGACCGGCAATTGAAAGAAGTGGCGATTTAGCAGCGATTTTAACATCATTAGAACCTGGTGATATTTTATTTATTGATGAAATTCATAGACTTCCAAGAGTTGTTGAAGAAGTTTTGTATGCGGCAATGGAAGATTACGTAATTGATATTTTAATTGGAAAAGATTCGCAAACACGTTCAATAAGAATTGACTTACCGCCATTTACCCTTATTGGGGCGACGACTCGCTTTGGTAGTTTATCAGCGCCTTTAAGAGAGCGTTTTGGAGTCGTTTTTAAACTTAATTTTTATACAGAAGAAGACTTATCTAATATTGCTAGACGAACAAGTAGAGTTTATGAAACTAAAATTGAAGAAGACGCTGTTTATGAACTCGCAAGACGTTCAAGAGGGACACCAAGAATTGTTAATAGATTATTTAGACGCGTTAGGGATTTTGCGGAAATTATTGGCGATGGAAAAATTACTAAAAAAATTACTGGCCATGCCCTATCGAAATTGGGAATTTCTGAATCTGGACTTGATGAGGCTGATTTAGAATATTTAAGAGCGCTTGTTGAGAAGTTTAATGGTGGACCTGTTGGCATTGAAAATATTAGTGCGACTATTAGTGAAGATCCAGTGACAGTAGAAGATGTTTATGAACCATTTTTACTTCAAGAAGGTTATATTAAAAGGACACCTAGAGGAAGGGTTGCGTTAGAAAAAACCTACAATCTTTTAGGAATTAAATACTACAAAGGATTATTTGATAATGAAGGTTAATGAGTACGATTATTATTTAGATAAAGCCTTGATTGCGCAATCACCAATTGATAAACGTGATGCCTCAAGGCTTTTAGTTTTAGATAGGAAAACAGGAGAAATTACTCATAAACATTTTTATGATATCTTAGAACTTTTAACTAAAGATGATGTTTTAGTAATCAATAATACAAAAGTTTTAAAGGCGAGAATTTTTGGGAAAAAAGAAACTACTAATGCTAAAATAGAACTTTTATTATTAGAAGAAGTTAAGAAAGATACGTGGGACGCTTTAACGAAACCGCAAAGAAGAGTCAAAGTAGGCGACACGGTTTTATTTAATAATTTAAAAGCGGAGTGTGTGGGGGTTAAAGAAGAAGGAATTAACACTTATAAAATGGTTTATGATGGTATTTTTTTAGAGATTTTAGATAATATTGGCACAATGCCAACACCACCATATATTCATAAAACTTTAAAGGAACAAGATCGTTATCAAACAGTCTATTCAAATATTTTAGGCTCTAGTGCCGCACCAACTGCGGGACTTCATTTTACCGAAGATTTACTTAAAAAGATTAAAGAAAAAGGGATTGAAATAATTGAAATAACCTTACATGTTGGACTTGATACTTTTAGGCCAATTAGTGTTGAAAATATTGAAGAACACGTGATGCATAAAGAAAAATATTACATTAGTGAAGTGGCATGTAAAAGGCTTAATGAAGCGATTAAAAATAAGAAGAATCTTGTTGCGGTAGGAACCACTTCCGTAAGAACTTTAGAAGCCAATTTTAATAATGGTTTTCATAGTGGTCATTTTGAAACAGGAATATTTATTTATCCGCCATATGAGTTTAAAGCGGTAAATAAACTAATTACTAATTTTCATTTACCTAAATCAACACTTTTAATGTTAGTTAGTGCTTTTGCAAAAAAAGAATTCATTTTCAAGGCCTACGCTGAAGCAATTAAAAATGAATATAGGTTCTTTTCTTTTGGCGATGCGATGTTTATAAAATAAAGAATAAAATACTTGCGGTAACGCCAACTATTAAACAGTAGTAGCCAAAATAGATTAAATGTTTAACTTTTAATTTATTTAAGATTAATTTTGCAGTAATAAATGTAACCACAAATGTTACTATAAAGGCTAAAATATATCCTAACCAATTTATGGATTCACTAACTTTAGATAAATCATAGAATCCTAATGCGGCAGTTGGAATACTAATGATGATGTAACATAAAAATGAGAACTTTAAGATTGACGGTAAGGAAACTTTAGATGCTCTCCCACCAATAATTGTAGAACCACTTCTAGAGATTCCTGGTATTACCGCAAACATCTGAAATATACCAATAATTAACGCATCTTTAAATGTTACATCATCGTGATCCTTAATCGCATTTCTAGTATAGTAGATTACTAATAAAAGTGCCCCAGTAATGACTAAACTAATTCCTACGGTAAGTAAGTTTTTAATGGTGCCAAGATAATCTTTTAATAAAATACCGGCAATACCGATAAAAATAACACTCACTAATAATTTTAATGAATAATAAAAATCATCTTTATATTCTTCATTCTTCTTAAAAATGTATAAAAAGAAATGTTTAATTAATCTAAAAATATCCTTATAAAGTAATAAAAAGAGGGCTAAAAATGAAGCAGTATTAGTAAACATTTCAAAAACTAATCCAGGAGCTTCAATTTTAAGTAAATTTTGGGCTAAAACTAAATGTCCGCTTGAAGAGATTGGTAAGATTTCACTAAAGCCTTGGACAAAGCCTAAAATGATATATTTTAATATTTCTAAAAAGTTTTCCATAAAATACCTCTTTTTAACCATTATAACACTTATTACTTGTAAAAGGTTAGTGTTTTAAATATAATAACATAGGAGCGTGATAACATGGATTTTCTTATTAAAGAGTGGCCTTTTATCTTAATTGGCGTCTTAGTTATTTTGATTGTAGTAATATCAATTATCTTGTTTAAAAAACCTAAAAAGAAAGAGAAAATTGATGTTTCTTGGGTTTTAAATTTAATTAAGAAAGATAATATTACTAAAGTTGAACAAACCCAATCAAGAGTAAGAATTACCGTAAAAGATTTAAAATTAGTTGATTTAGAAAGTTTGAAAAAACAAACTAAAGGAATTTTCGTAAAAGAAAATACTTTGGTTATTACGTTTTTAAATAATACAGAAGAAATAGTAGAAGGGCTTAAAAAGGCAATATGAAATTTAGAGTAATTAATGAAAAAGGAATTCACGCAAGACCAGCAATGGAACTTGTGTTATATGCCAATAAATTTGAAGAAGAAATCTCAATAGAAACCGATGATAAAAAAGTTGATGTTAAATCAATTTTAGGATTGATGAGCCTTGGAATGTATAAGGGGCAAGTGTTTAATATTTATGTTAATGGTCCTAAGGAAGAAGAGGTCTTAGAAAAACTTTCTAATTTATTAGTAGGAAATGGATTGGCAGAAAAAATATGAAAGATAAATTACTTACGATAATTATTGGTTTTTTTGTTGGTATAACTAATATTATCCCTGGCATTAGTGGAGGAACTGTGGCGGTGGTATTTAGAGTTTATCATCGAATAATTGATGCTGTAGATATGTTTTCTAAACATCCATTTAAAGCCATAAAATCAATTTGGGATATTTTGTTAGGAATAATTTTAGGATTACTTTTTGGATTTATCTTCTTAAGTTATACTTATGAGTTATGGCCTGTGGCGATTACACTATTCTTTATCGGACTTTTATTTGGTGGTTTAAAACCAATTATCGAAAAAATTAAAAATAATTTTAATATTTTAAACATTGTCATTATGGTTATTTCGTTTACATTTATTGTGGCACTACCATTACTGCCAAAGAGAACTGGTATTGATGCTGGATTTGTTTATTTTTTAATTTTATTTATTCTTGGAATAATAGCCGCATTTGCCGGATTCGCTCCTGGAATAAGTGGCTCATTAATGTTAATGGTTTTTGGCTATTATGGACATATTTTAGGTTTAGGTAAAATTATTTTTGAAAGATTTAGAATGGGGAACTTTAATAATATATTTAGCGATTTATTACCGTTAGGAATCTTAGCATTAGGAATTATTGTGGGTTTTTTCATATCCGTTAAAACGATAAAAAAGATTTTAGAAAAATATGAAACACCATTTTATTTTAGTGTTTTTGGAATGCTAATTGCCTCACCAATAAGCATTATGGTTTTACTAAACCAAAATGTAGAACTTAAAGATATACATGTTGGTGAATGGCTAATTGGCGCGGTATTAGTAGTTATTGGTTTTATTATTTCATATTTGGTGATTAAATTTAGTGAGAACAAAGAAAATCAAAGGAGCACGCGAGAAGGTGAAGTCCTCACCTCTAGTAGTGAACGAGAAGAAAAAATTAATTAAGAGTAATTTATATTTAGAATTAGGTGCTGGTAAGGGTGACTTTATCTATAAACTGGCAGAAGCAAATCCTAATAATTATTATGTCGCAGTTGAAAAACAGTCAGATATAATCTATAGGATTCTTCAAAAACAAGAAGAACATACCCTAGATAATCTAAGTCTTTTGAATATGGATGTAATAGAAATATTAGATTATTTTCTACCACATACAATAAATACAATCTATATTAACTTTCCTGATCCTTGGCATAAAGTACGCCATCATAAAAGGAGACTTACATATCCTTCATTTCTTAAAATGTATAAGTTGTTACTTATAGATTGTGGTAAAATATTAATTAGAACTGACCACAAAGATTTCTTCAATGATTCATTAGGATACTTAGAAAGTGAATCATTTAAAGTAACTTATAGTGAAAATGCTAAAGAAATATTCAATATGAGTGAATATGAAATGAAAAAACGTCCATATGGTCAAATTTATAGCATAGAAGCTAGTTTATAATGAAAGAAGTGGAACTATAGCTCAGCGGGAGAGCATCTGCTTGACGTGCAGGGGGTCGGGGGTTCAAATCCCTCTGGTTCCACCATATTGAAAGCATAGGTTTGATACAAAAGTGTCAAGCCTTTTTTATTTGGAATAAAGGGCGAAAATCCCTATATTCCGTTTGCCACCGATTAATAGCAAGCATAGAAATGCAAGTTTATAATGAATATTTAGAAGTTTTTAGCCAAAACATAACTACAATTTAACGATTACCCTACAATTTAACGATTACCTTACAATTTAACGATTACCTTACAATTTAACGATTACAAAAAATTTTCAAAAAACTATGTAATTTTGTTTTGGATTATATTGTTTAAATGTTATAAAAATGTTATAATGTTTTTGGGTGATAAATACGTGGATTATTCTATATTAATTAAATCTTTAAGAGATAAAATGTTAGTTTCACAACAAGAATTGGCAAAATTACTTGATGTTTCTTTTGCCACGGTTAATAGATGGGAAAAAAACAGAACAACACCATCAATAAAGGCTAAGAGGAAATTATCTCCTCTTTTCATAAAATATAATATTAAAGTAGAGGAGAAAAAAAATGAAAGTAAATAAACGACACGATTTCATGTGGGACGACAATCCTATTGATGTAACATCAGATTCAAATTTTATCTGGAGTATCGCAAACAAACTAAGAGGCACATATATGCCAGATAAATACGGTGATGTAATAATTCCTATGACAATTATTAGAAGGCTTGAATGTGCTTTAACTCCAACAAAAAGTAAAGTAGTGAAATTATTTGAAGATAATCCTGCTTATCCTCGATTAAAATTTGAAAAAGAGTCAGGCTATCAGTTCTATAACACAAGTGAATATACATTAAAAAAATTATGCGATGAACCTGATAAAATTGCTGAAAATTTCAAATATTATATAGAGGGATTTTCATCAAATGTACAAGAAATCATGAAAGAATTAGATGTGTTTGCTCATATTGAAAAAATGGATAAGGGTGGATGTTTATACACAATAGTTAAAGAGTTTTCTGAGTTAGACCTAAATCCCCAAACATATGATTCAATAAAAATGGGATATATTTTTGAAAATTTAATAGGTAGGTTTTATCAAAATGTTGATGCTGGTCAGTATTATACAGGTAGAGATATAATTAAATTAATGGTTTCAATTCTAACTGCAGAAGGTAGTGACGATATTTTTGATGAACATAGAGTAATAACAGTATGTGATCAAGCTTGTGGAACAGGTGGAATGTTGTCTACAGCATACTCATATTTAAAATACATTAATCCTACAGCAGATGTTAGACTTTTCGGACAAGAGTTTATGGGACAATCATATGCTGTTGGATTAGCTGAAATGTTAATTAAGGGGCAAGATGCAAGAAACTTTAAGCATGCTGACACTTTTAAAGAAGATTGTTTTAGAGATACTAAGATGAGATTCGTAATAGAAAACCCTCCTTTTAGTACGCCATGGAGTGGCAAAGATGCCAAAGAAGGGCAAGAGAGAGCTGTACGTGATGAGTTCAATAAAGGCATTGTTGGGCGATGGGGTGCGGGATTACCTTCTGGTGGCGATTCACAATTGATATTTATGCAATCTGCTATAGACAAAATGGACGACAATTTAGGAAGAGCAGCAATTATACAAAGTGGTTCTTCGTTGTTTACTGGTAGCACATCATCAGGAGAAAGCCAAATTAGAAAATGGATGATAGAACAAGATTTGATTGAAGCTATTATTTCACTGCCAAGTGATTTGTTTTATAACACTAATATAAAAACATATATTTGGATATTGTCAAAAAACAAGAGTGAGGCAAGAAAAAATAAAATTCAATTAATAGATGCATCTAATATTTACCACAAACTTAGAAAACCAATAGGTGATAAGAAAAATGAGCTAACACCTGAAAACAGGAAGAAAATCACTGAGCTATATGTTAATTTCAATGAAAATGATTTGGTCAAAATATTTGATAAAGAAGAATTTTTATATAAAGAATATACTGTTATGGAACCAATGCAAAGAAATTATACAATTAGTATAGAACGGATCAATGAAATGATTCAAAAAAACACTTTATCCTTTATATATGATGAAAGACGAGTGTTTGAATTTGAAAATAGTTTTGAGCCATTAGATGAGAAAAGCAAAAAAAGACTACAAAAATTTTATGATAATAAAGATTTATATGATTCAATTTTAAACTGTTTAAATAACAATATTACTGAAAAAGTATATTATAAATTAAAAGAATTTGAAAAACATATGAAAATTATTATGAAAGATTTTGATACGAAGATAATTAATAAAGTTATAGAAGGTCTATCAGCTATGGATAAAACTGCTGAGATTCATAAAGATAAAAAAGGTAACATTATTTATGATAAGGAAACAAAAGTTGTAGAAATAGTTAAATATGATGAAGAAATAGATTCATATATGAAGCGAGAAGTTTTACCATATACACCTGATGCAAAAGCATTTTTTGAAGAAAATTTAACTTTAAAGAATCCAATTATAAAAACAGGGGCAGAAATTTCATTTGAAAAATATTTTTATAAATACAGTGAACCACAATCAAGCGAAGATATTTTAAAAAGTATTAGAAATCTTGAAGAACAAGTCAAGATCAAACTTGAAACATTATAAGGGGGTTCACTATGATAAAAATGAAAGATAGTGGAATTGAGTGGGTACATAATATACCATCTCATTGGGAAGTAATAAAAGGTAAGTATATATTTACAAACAGAAAAGATATTGTAGGTGCTAGAGTTGATGATTATGAAAGGTTAGCTTTAACATTAAATGGTGTTATAAAGAGATCAAAGGATGACAATGAAGGTCTACAACCTGAAAGATTTGATACTTATCAAATATTAAGAAAAGATGAATTAGTTTTTAAACTAATTGATTTAAAAAACATATCAACAAGTAGAGTTGGATTGTCACCTTACGAAGGTATAGTTTCATCTGCTTATATAGTTTTAACTGCTGGGGAAAAAATATATCCTTCTTATGCGGAAAAATATTATTTAATGATGTGGATGCATCAAGTATTTAATGCTTTAGGTGATTCTGGTGTTAGAAGCAGTTTAAATGTTGGAGATTTACTTAATATATTAGTACCATTACCCCCGTTTCAAGAACAAATAAAAATAGCTGAATTTTTAGATAAGAAAGTTGAAGAAATTGATTATACAATTGAACTTTTGAAGAAACAAATAACAGAATTGAAAATCTTGAAAAGTTCTTTAATATATGAAAAGGTAACCAAAGGAATAGACACTAAAATACCTATGAAAGATAGTGGAATTGAGTGGGTACATAATATACCATCTCATTGGGAAGTAATAAAAGGTAAGTATATATTTACAAACAGAAAAGATATTGTAGGTGCTAGAGTTGATGATTATGAAAGGTTAGCTTTAACATTAAATGGTGTTATAAAGAGATCAAAGGATGACAATGAAGGTCTACAACCTGAAAGATTTGATACTTATCAAATATTAAGAAAAGATGAATTAGTTTTTAAACTAATTGATTTAAAAAACATATCAACAAGTAGAGTTGGATTGTCACCTTACGAAGGTATAGTTTCATCTGCTTATATAGTTTTAACTGCTGGGGAAAAAATATATCCTTCTTATGCGGAAAAATATTATTTAATGATGTGGATGCATCAAGTATTTAATGCTTTAGGTGATTCTGGTGTTAGAAGCAGTTTAAATGTTGGAGATTTACTTAATATATTAGTACCATTACCCCCGTTTCAAGAACAAATAAAAATAGCTGAATTTTTAGATAAGAAAGTTGAAGAAATTGATGCGCTTATTAATGATAAATTTTTACAAGTTGAGAACTTACAGTCATATAAAAGTAATATTATTTACGAGTATATAACAGGTAAAAAAGAGGTGGAATCATGAAAAAAATTTTAAACGAGAAAGATTATCAAAGATATATAATAGATAACTTACTAAATTCGGGGTATATAGAGAGAACAAATTCTGATTTTGATCGATATTATGCTATGGATAAAGAACTCTTATTTAGTTTTTTAAGTGATTCTCAACCTAAAGAAATTGAAAAACTCAAAAAAATATATAGAGATAAATTTGAAGAAACATTAATAAGTGTAATAAATAATAAAATAACTAGTGCAAAATCATCCTTGATAGAAACTTTAAAAAACGGTGTAGAACTTTCTAACGTAAAATTGAACCTAATGTTTACTAAGCCAGCAACTTCTATAAACAAAGTTGAAAATATAAATTATCAAAAGAATATTTTTTCGATTGCAGAAGAAATATATCCTAATGACAATGAAAGAGTAGATTTGGTTATCTTTTTAAATGGTTTCGCTATAATTTCTTTTGAATTAAAATCTAATGCTTCAGGACAAAATTATGAGGACGCAATAAGGCAATATAGACTTGATAGAAATCCAAATTCAAGATTATTTTTGTTTAAATCTGGCTGTATTGTTAATTTTGCAATGGATTTAGAAGAATGTCATATGACTACCAAATTATCTGGTTATTCCACATATTTTTTACCTTTCAACAAGGGTGAAGGAATTGGAATTGAAACAGGTAAAGGAAACCCTCTAAATAGTGATGGATTTGGTGTGTCATATATTTGGGAAGACATATTGCAAAAGGATAATTTAATAGAAATATTATCTAAGTTTGTTTTTGTTGAAAGAATCGAAAAAACAGATTCTAATGGTAAAAAAAGAGTAAAAGAAGAAGTCATATTTCCTAGATTTCACCAATTAGACACGATACGAAAGATATTAAGTGATGTAAAAGAAAATAAAACATTATTAAATTATTTAATACAACATAGTGCAGGATCTGGAAAAACATATACAATAGCGTGGCTTGCTCATAGATTATCCTCGTTTCATGATGAGCATAACGATGTTATATTTGATAATATTGTGATAATTACTGATAGAGTTATCGTTGATAGACAATTACAAAAGGCTGTTACTTCAATAGAACACAAATCTGGGGTAATAAAAATCTTAGATGATAATTGTACTTCTGCTGACTTGAAAACAGCTTTAGAAGGCAATACAAAGATAATTGCGACAACAATTCAAAAATTCTTATACATAGCTGATATTGTTAAAGGATTAAAGAATAAAAATTTTGCAGTTATTATCGATGAGGCTCACTCATCAACTTCAGGTAAAGATATGGCTGCAGTAACTAGAACATTAGGATCTGACGTAGATTATGAAGATGATAAGTTCCATATGGATGCAGAAGATATTATTGTTGATGAGATATCAAAACATGGTAAGCAAAGTAATGTGTCAATGTTCGCTTTTACAGCAACACCAAAACCGACAACGCTAGCACTTTTTGGTAGAGTTAATTCATCAGGATATTATGAACCGTTCCATTTATATTCAATGAAACAAGCAATAGAAGAAGGATTTATTTTAAATGTTCTTCAAAATTATACTCCCTATCAAACCTTTTATAAGATAAATAAAGAAATAGAAAATGATCCAAAATTAAAATCAAAAGCTGCTAAAAAGAAAATTGCTAGATTCGCAATGTTACATGACACAAACATAACACAAAGAATCGAAATAATAATAGAGCATTTTAGAAATGTGGTATTAAAAGATCAGCATTGGGCTAAAGGAATGGTTGTAACTGGTTCAAGAGCAGAAGCAGTTAAGTATTATGACGCCTTTATTCAATATGTAAATAATAAAGGATATAATGATGTACGTCCTCTAGTTGCGTTTTCTGGTAAATTGACTGAAAAACAACTAGGAATATCTAATGATAATGATAAATTTTTTACTGAATCATCTATTAATGGGTTTAGTGAAATTCATACTGCTGACAGATTTGATAAAGATGATTATCAAGTATTGTTGGTAGCAAATAAATATCAAACAGGATTTGATCAACCTAAACTTTCCGTTATGTATATAATGAAAAAATTATCCGGAATATCTGCTGTGCAGACTTTATCGAGACTAAATAGGACATATCTGCCATATCAAAAGAAAACTTTTATTTTAGATTTTTCAAACAATATAGAAGATATAACAAAATCTTTTGAACCTTATTATACAACTACTATCTTATGCAATATGGTAACTCCAGAGTTGGTTTATGAATTGGATGTAAAAATAGACAACTATAATATATTTTTAATTGATTCAGCTATTGAGGCAAACGATATTTTTTATTCAGATACTTATAATAAGAGAAGAAAAGAAGAAAAAATCACTTACTTGTTATCAAAAGCAAAAAAACAATTTGACAAACTTGATGAAATTGATCAGAGAGAATTATACTCAGTGTTAAGACGTTTTATTAGATTTTATGAATTTTTACTTCAAGTATCGTCTTTTGATGATATAAATTTACATAAAAAATATAATTTTATAATTTGGTTGCTTCCCTATTTAAAAATTGGAAAATCTGGAACAGGCTTTGATTTGAAGGGAATGATTGATGCAAGTAACTATTATCAAAAGAAAGGCGAAGAGATAAAATCTAAAAAAATAGATTCCGACCCATATGTTGAATTACCAACTGCTGATATTTTTAATTTGACAGAGGACGAAGAGCAAAGATTGTCGGACATCATTAAAGAAGTTAACAACAGGACAGGCAAGGAATTTGATAATGATGTTGCCCTAAAGGCTGCACTACAAATTAAGGATTTATTGAAGAAAGATCCAAATATAATTGCCAGCGCAAAAGTTAATAAATTAAATGATTTTGAGTTTTCGTTTTATTCAGGTATTGATGATGCACTAGTAGATGGATTACAGCAAAATCAAGATTTTTTCACTATGCTATTAAATAATAATGATCTTAAAAAAGAAGTTTTAGGAGTGTTCTTAAAAGGGATTTATAATGACCTAAAAAAAACAGATAATGAGTAGGAATTTGTATGAATATAAAAAAACATGAAACTTTCGAAGAACTATTAATTTATACAAATATACAATTAATACAAACTGCAATTCATTTATTTATTATCACAAAAAAATTATATGGATCAACAGAAAATTATGATAATTCATCTTTTGTTGAAAGCATAACTCCAGTAATTAAAGAATATAAAACGGTATTATTTAGAGGAAATCAAGAAGATATAAGCCTTGATTTGTTGCTCACGGTTAATACCTCTGTCGGTGTAAATAAGATTGCTACTTTTACTGGACAATTTACTATTACTGCTAATTGTGATCTTAATGATGGGATTAAAAATTTTAGGATACTTAGCATTCAAATTGGTGATAAATTAAGACATTTTTCAAAAAAATATAGTTTAACAGAAAAATTGATTCCATATATCTATAAAGAAAATTATGAAACAGAGGCTGAATCTTTTTTAAGTAAGTATTATCCTGAAGCCTTGATTGATCCAATTCCGATACCTTTAGATGAAATTATTCAAAATATGGGATTGAGAAAGATAAATGCTATTTTAGATAGCAACGTTAAAGGAATGATTACTTTCAGAAAAGAAAATGTATATAAAACTGATTATTTTTCTGAAGGCTCTTTAATAAGCGAAAAAGAAATAAACAAAGGCACAATTGTGATTAATGAAAATTTAGTTTATGAACACGGAACTGAAGCCAAAACTATCACTTTAATGCATGAATGTTTACATTGGCACCTTCATAAAACTTATATGGAATTACAAATTATTTTAAAGAATGTAAAACCAACATTAATTAATTATGATGAAGAAATAAAAAATGACAATAATAAAGAATTAATGTATATTGAAAATCAAGCTCGTGTACTTACACCTCTTGTTTTAATGCCTAAAGCACCTTCAATTTCAAAATTTGAACAACTTATATTTAAATATAGAAATATTGTTGGTCTTAAAAATCCAACGATAATTTATAAAGCTGCTTTAACGGAATTTGCTGAGTATTTTAATATTCCTTACGAATATGCGAAAACACGCATGTACTCATTAGGGTATTCAGAAAATCTATATAATGAACCTGTTTTGTACGAATCAAACAAAAAAGAAGTAAGGTTTATTAGCAAATGGGATTATGAGAGACTTGTATCTACCGACCGTGTTTTTATGAATTTGGTAGAAAGACAAATAATCAAATATATTGATGGCTTTGTTGTTATAAATTTAAAGCCTTACATTGAAGAAACAGAATATGGTCCTAAAATTTCTAATTTTGGTCTGAAAAATCTTAGAGATTGCACATTGAAATTTGAAATAAAAAGAAATAGAGATATTGGTTTTAGAAGTAGCGATCCAAAAACGTATGCGTTGTTGTATCATGAATTATCATCAACATCAACACAGATAACTATAAATAAAGAACAACTACACTTAATCATAAAAAGATTTGAAGATACACAAGATGACGTAGCCAAAAAGAAGTTTTTTAGGGATTTTAGATTTGAAGAACTTGATTTTAGTTATAATGATTATTTGCATATATTAATGCAAAGGCACAATAAATCTGTTAACCAGCTTGTTATTTCTAGCAACTTAAGTGAATCAGTTATTAAGAAATATAGAGCAGGCAGAGGTGTAACATATACAATTGAAACAACGTTGGCAATTTGCGCAGGATTAAAAGCGTATCCTTATGAAACTTTAAACTTACTTACTCTAATGGGATTTGATTATGAGAATATAAGGAAAAAAGGAACTAAGCTTTTGCCAAGGCATGACCATTATTATCATTTAATAATTAATGAATATGATTCAGGTATAGATAAATGGAATGAATATTTAATAAAAAATAAAGAAAAACCACTTTCTTTAAAATAAACGGTGTAATTCAAATAACTTTTTTATTTGAAAACTGATTAAAAACTTTTAATAATGACCTATTTAATAATCATTTATTTGATTTCTTAGCTAGGTCTTTTTTTTATGCAATTTTAACGGTGTAATTCAAAAACACCCCCCTATTTTTTAAGAGAACTTGATGTGATAGACTACAGTTGAATTAAGAAAAAGCTATCTTAATTAGTGCTTTACAACACTGATCAAGTTGTCGCAATAAAGCACATAAATTTAATAAAGCAGTTAATTCTATTGCGAGGAACAGGCTGCAATTGAAATGGAAATTCACTTCCGTTACTTTTGCCACGCCTAAAATGTTTTAACTGCAAAGTGGACCTCCATTTCAAAGAGAAATTGAAAAGGGGGGTTTTTTTTATGCCTAAAGTTTATAGGGATACAAAGTATTACGATTTAGAAGAGTTAAAGAAAGAAATTGCAGAAGGCTTATATGATGAATTTGGTAATAAACTAACTAATTGGGTTTCATATGAAGATAGAGATAAGAAGTATGTATATATTCCTTGTAAAGAGGATTTTTTTCATTGGCACAGGAATGAAAACAGAAACGAAGAGAGAAGAAACTTTAGAGAAATGGAAAGATGTCCAATCTCCATAGACCAAATGTATGAAGATCATGATTTTGAATATGCTGATAATTCTTACTACGAAAACCAAGAAAGAGAAAGAGCACAAGAAGTAAGTGATTTAATTTGGTCCTTAGTTGCTGAGTTCGATCCGATAGATCAAGAAATCATCAGACTTTATAACGAAGGCCATACTGATTCTTATATTAGTCAACAAGTAAATATGCCAAGAAGCACAATTCAATGGCGAAAACGAATGGTAATTGAACTTTTAAAAGAAAAAATGAACAAAATTCGCTAAATCTTGGCAAAACGATAATCGACTTGCCATTAACCATTGAAGGGAAAGAAAACTCTTCAGGAAGAAGGAGGTTTAGAAATGGAAAAAGAATCTAAAGCCGATAAACCTGGTATCACCAATAAGGATTTAGTAGAGTCTCTACTTCTTATTAGCGAAGCTAGTAAAACATTGGCGCTAGAGGTTATGTTGCTTCCAAAAAATGAGGAAGCAGAAGGGGGTGGTGAGAATGGCACTGAGCCCAACAACTCACAGTAGAAAATACAGTCCCAGCAAAAGTGGTACTTGGTTGAATTGCCCACTTAGCACCCTATTAAATGATGGAAGCAATCAGGAAGTAAGTCCTCAAGCAGAGTTTGGAACACAATGTCATGAATTAGGCTCGGCACTAATTAGTAAATCATTAAAGCTTATTGATTATGACACCGAGATTAAACCAATCGATGATCTTATTAAGGATCTGGACATGTATACGCCTGATATGCAGGAGATTGCAGATGGTTATGCTGACTTTGTTATTAATACTTTTGATTATGAAAAGAACAGATCAGGTGAAGAGCCATTAATTGTAATCGAACAGCAATTAAAGATGGACTTTGATGATGATGCAAAAGGGACACTCGATTGTGGAATTATCTCAACAACAAATGGTGGAACACTTACAGTTATTGACCTAAAGACTGGAAGGATACCGGTGAATACTTTTGATGAAGAGACTGGACTATTTAATAGCCAACTAGGAATATACGCTCTTTACTTTTATAAGGCATACAAAGATTTATATCCAATTAAGAATGTAAGGTTAGTTATTTATCAACCAGTAATCTCAAACACAAATGAATACGAAATGCCGATAGAAGATTTGTTAGTATTTGAAACTATGGTTTTAATCCCTGCTGTTGAAAGAACGAAGGTTGAAAATCCTGAGGCTGTTCCAGGAAAATATTGTGGCTTTTGTTCAGGCAAGGCAGTATGTGCGAAAAGAGCTGAAGTTAACTTAGAAACAATCCAACAAATGAATAAGGCAATAAATCTATTAACTGATGCCGAAATTGAAGCAATACTACCAAAACTTGATGAT
Source organism: Acholeplasmatales bacterium (assembly GCA_050949105.1). Classification (GTDB taxonomy): domain Bacteria; phylum Bacillota_I; class Bacilli_A; order Acholeplasmatales; family UBA5453; genus DUQU01. The sequence continues at coordinate 12,870 of JBMNFC010000003.1, read as the reverse complement.
GTCATTAAGTATGCGGAGGATTTAAAAGAGTATGCATTAAAGAAAGCGATGAAGGGACATAACTGGTCAAATTTTAAGTTAGTTCACTCACGTGGTTCAAGAAAGATTACAGATGAAGAGGCAGTAATAAAGATTTGTAAAGAAGCAGGAATTGATCCGTTTACTGAGCGCAAATTAGCTGGGATTACTGAACTCACAAAAAGAATAGGCAAAGACAAGATTAACGGTCTAATAGGTCCATATATAAATATGCAGGCTGGTTCGATTGTCTTAGCACCGAAAAGCGATCCTCGAGAAGAGGCAATAATTAAAAACGAAGGAGAATAATAAGATGTTAAAGATTATTGAAGGTAAAGAAAAGAGGCCATTAAAAATAGTTATTTATGGTCCAGAAGGAATCGGTAAATCAACATTTGCCAGTAAGTTCCCAGATCCACTATTTATTGATACGGAAGGTGGAACTAGCAATTTAGATGTTAGAAGAATCAAGTGCAGCAAGTCTTGGGATGAGTTGTTACTAATTGTTAAAGAGATTATTAAAAATCCAACAATCTGTAAAACTCTCGTATTAGACACTGCAGATTGGTCAGAAACAATGTGTATTAATGCAGTAACTGAAAAGTACCGAAAAAATAACATAGAAGATTTTGGCTATGGAAAAGGGTACACATATTTACTTGATGAATACACAAGATTATTAAGTTTATTTGATGAGCTGATCGAAGTAGGAATAAATGTTGTTATTACAGCTCATGCCAAACCTCGTAAGTTTGAACTACCAGAGGAACAAGGTGCGTTTGACCGTTATGAGATGAAATTAACAAGACAAGTAGCACCAGTTATTAAAGAGTGGTGTGACGCATTATTCTTTGTTAATTACAAGATTTATGTAGTTACAACAGAAAATAATACCAAGAAAGCTCAAGGTGGAAAAAGAGTCTTATATACCACTCATAATCCAACCTATGATGCTAAAAACAGATTCGATTTGCCTGAGGAGTTAGAACTTAAATTCGAGGCTATTGAACATCTATTTGAAGGTCAAGAGAAACAAAAGAAAGAAGTAGTTGATCCAGAAAACATTAGTGGCATGAGTGCAGTGATCGAAAGACTAAACAAGATGATCGGCGATGCACAAGTGTCAGAAGCTGACTTACAGAAGGTAGTAGCAAGTAAAGGTCATTACAAAGAAGATGAACCTATCACTAATTATTCAGATGAATTTATCACAAGATGGATCATTCCAAATTGGGAAAAGATCGTAAAAACAATCAAAAATAAAAAAGGAGAACAATAAAAATGATTGAAAACAATAAAGATTTATTAATGGATTGGGATGACTCAATCGAAACGGATGGGCAGGAGTTTATATTACTACCTGATGGAGAGTATAACTATAAGGTTACTAACTTTGAAAGAGGCAGATTCCCTGGTGGGCCAAAAGTGCCTGCATGTAATAAAGCAATTATAACTTTACAAGTTGAAACACCAGAAGGAATAGCAATAGTTAAATTTGATTTACTTTTATACCGTACTTTAGAATGGCGTATTTCTGATTTCTTTAGAAGTATTGGTCAGAAAAAGCATGGTGAAAAACTAACTATGGATTGGAATAAAGTAATCGGTGCAAAAGGTAGAGCTTACTTTAAACAAAGAAGCTATACAACTCAATATGGTGATGAAAGAAAAACAAACGATGTTGACAAATTTATTGATTATAAAGATGAGTTTTTCTTAGAAGATGATCTTCCATTCTAGGAGGTAAAGGCGATGATTTTAAGACCTTACCAAAATGAGGCAGTTAATGCGATTCAAGCAGAGTGGTCTCAAGGAAATAAAAAGACTATTTTAGTCCTTCCTACTGGAACTGGAAAAACCGTAGTGTTTTCAAAAGTTGTAGAAGAAGAAACTAAGACTGGCGACAAAGCTTTAATAATAGCACATCGTGGTGAGTTATTAGATCAAGCGGCAGATAAATTAAAAGACGTGAGCGGTTTAGATTCAGCCTTGGAAAAGGCTGAGTCTACAGCCGTTGGCTCTCCAAAAAATGTGACTATTGCATCAGTTCAAACACTATCACAAGAAAAGAGGTTAATGGCTTATCCAAGAGATTATTTTAAGACGGTAGTTGTGGATGAAGCGCATCACGCAATGAGCGATACATATCAAAAAGTATTAAATTATTTTGATAGTGCAAAAGTTCTAGGAGTTACTGCAACACCAGATAGAGCTGACCAAAAGAATCTAGGAAAGTTCTTTGATTCTAAAGCCTACGAATACTCGATGCATCAAGCAATTAAAGATGGTTATTTAAGTCCAATTAAAGCACAGATGATTCCGCTTGAATTAGATATTCATGAAGTAGGAATGTCAAATGGCGACTATGCAGTAGGACAAATTGGTACTGCATTAGATCCTTATTTAAATCAAATTGCACTTGAGATGCTTAAGTATGCAAAAGGTAGAAAGACAGTAGTGTTCTTACCTTTAATAAAAACTTCGCAAAAGTTCTGTGAATTATTAAATCTACATGGACTAAAAGCAGCTGAAGTAAATGGTGAAAGTAAAGACAGAGATGAAATATTAGCTGATTTTGAAGCTGGTGAATACGATGTTTTATGTAATTCAATGTTACTTACTGAAGGATGGGATTGTCCTAGTGTTGATTGTATTGTAATTCTTAGACCAACAAAAATAAGAAGTTTATATCAACAAATGGTAGGACGTGGAATGAGACCACATGAAGGTAAGAAGGAATTATTATTACTTGATTTTTTATGGATGACTGAACGCCATGATTTATGTAGACCATCTGCACTTATTTCTAAAGATGCCGAACTAGCAAAACGCATTGATAAGAAAATGATGGATAAAGAAAGTGGTATTGATTTACTTGCTGCCGAAGTTGAATCTCAAAACGACATTATTAAAGAACGTGAAGAGGCACTCGCAAGAGAACTTGCTGCATTAAAGAAGAGAACAAAGAAACTTGTCGATCCTATTCAATATGCATTTTCAATTTCTGATATTGATTTAGCTGACTATGAACCAACATTTGCTTGGGAGATGGGACCAGTTAGCGAAAGACAAGCTAAGTATTTAGAAAGAGTAGGAATTGACTCAGCGGTTGTAACTTGTTCAGGAATGGCAAGCATGCTTATTGATAAATTAATCAACAGACAAAATGAAGGATTAACAACTCCAAGACAAATTAAAGAATTAGAAAAGCGTGGATTTAGACATGTTGGAATGTGGTCATTTGATGATGCAAGCCGAATGATATCAAGATTAGCAGAAAACGGATGGAAAACTCCAAGAGGAGTAGATCCTTATAGTTATCAACCTTAGGAGGAAATTAGATGAGCAATTTATTAGAGGCTTTAAAACAAATAGATGTGTCACAACTTTCGTATGATGAATGGATTAGTGTTGGTATGGCACTTAAAGCCGAAGGATATGATTGTTCAGTATGGGATGATTGGAGCCAAAACGATACTAGGTATAAAAAGGGCGAATGTGAAAGAAAGTGGAGGAGCTTTTCTGGCTCCTCTGATCCCGTGTCCGGTGGAACGATCATCAAGATGGCAAAAGACAATGGCTGGCTTCCTATCACACAAGTAAATGGCGGTGTTATGGACTGGAATGACACGATTGAATATGATGGCGATGGAATGATATATGAACCAGAAAGTTCCCTAAGCCCAACTGAACAATTAATAACTTATCTTCAAATTCTATACAAAGATGATGAATTAGTAAGTTATGTAACAAGCGATGTTTGGCAAAATCCAGAAGGCGCATGGATGCCAGGTAGAGGTTATCATGATAGAACTGCAAAAGAATTAATTACTTCACTTAAAAAGTACCCAGAGGACATCGGTGCAACACTTGGAGACTTTAAAGATGAATGTGGTGCATGGATTAGATTTAATCCAGTTGATGGAAGTGGAGTAAAAAATGAAAATATTACAAGATGGTCATACGCTTTAGTTGAATCAGATGAAATGCCAGTATCTGAACAAGATGCTTTTTATCGTAAGTTTGAGCTTCCTATCGCATGTTTAGTTCATAGCGGTAAGAAAAGCTTACATGCAATCGTAAGAGTAGATGCACCCAATGCAATAGAATATCGTAAAAGAGTAGAGTACTTATATGATTTCCTAGAGAAAAACGGACTAAAAGTTGATAAAGCAAATCGTAATCCTTCAAGATTATCTAGAATGCCAGGTGTAACAAGAAACGGTGTAATGCAAACTTTAGTTGATACAAACATTGGAAGAAAGAGCTGGAACGAATGGATGGATTTTACTGAAGGAGTGCTTGATGAATTACCAGATAGCATGAACTTAGAAGATGCATTAAATAACAAGCCCAAAGTCCCTGATGAATTAATAAAGGGAATTGTCAGAGTTGGTCACAAGATGCTTATATCTGGCTCATCAAAAGCGGGTAAAAGCTTTTTACTTATGGAATTAGCGGTATCTTTGTCGGAAGGAATAGAATGGCTAGGTTTTAAATGTAAGAAATCAAGAGTCCTTTATATTAACTTAGAAATCGATAATGCAAGTTTTATAGATAGATTTGATGAAATTTATAAAGCTTTAAAAATAAAACCTAAGCACAAAAGAGACATAGAGATATGGACTCTTAGAGGTAAAGCAATGCCACTTGATAAACTTGTACCAAAAATTGTAAGAAAAGTAGAAGGTCAAGGCTATGATGCAATTATTATTGACCCTATTTATAAAGTAATAACTGGTGATGAGAATAATGCATCAGATATGGGAGCATTCTCAAATCAATTCGATAAGATATGTAATGAAACAGGTGCAACAGCAATATATTGTCATCATCATTCTAAAGGAGCTCAAGGTTTTAAAAGAGCAATGGATCGTGCATCTGGTTCTGGAGTGTTTGCTAGAGACCCTGACGCACAATTAGACATGATTGAATTAGAACTTGAAGATGAATTTAGACAACAATACTTAGATAATCCTCGTGCAACAGCGTGGAGACTTGAAAGTAGTTTAAGAGAATTCGCTAATATAAAACCAGTTAACTTTTGGTTTGATTATCCAATACATTATGTGGATGAAAAAGGTTTATTAAGTAAACATTTTGCCTCTGGCGATCCAAGAGCAAATCTAGATAAAAGTGGAAAAAGAAAACAAACTAAAGAGTCTAGAAAGCTTGAATTTGATAATGCGTTTGACATTAATAAATTAGAAGATGAAACATGTGAAGCGATAATTTTAGCTGAGTATTTAGGTATATCCGAAAGAACAGTTAGAGCAAGAGTTCAAGAATTTAGTGATGAATACATAACGGAAAAGGGAATTATTAGAAGAAAATAATGTCTGGCAGAAAGGAAAAAATGTGTTTTGCCACCAAATTTATGATATTTGGCAGAAAGGGGAAAATATCCTATATACCAGCTGGCAAAAAAACTGGCAGAAAGGCCTTATATATAGTTGTTGCCACAACCAGCTGACGCATGTTTGTAGGATAGGGCTTTTGAGCCTGCCCTATCCCAAACAAATGCCTCATCCGTCAGCACTAGCCTTTCTACCAAAACTAAAAACCTAAAAATCCAAAAAAGGAGGAAGTAATGAAAATATTTTTATTATTAGATCCACCAACTGTAACAGCACAAATGAATAAAGTAGCGATAGTAAATAATAAGCCTGTTTTTTATAAAACCAAAAAATTAAAACAAGCAAGGAACACACTCATTACTCACCTTAAACCTTTTAAACCAAAAACACCACTAGTTGGTCCGATTGAATTAAAAGTGATATGGCAATTCCCAAGAGGAAAAAGACATAAGCATTACGAATGGCGAGTAACGAAACCTGATACAGATAATTTACAGAAGATGCTAAAAGACTGTATGACAGAGGTAGGATTTTGGAATGATGATGCTCAGGTAGTAGTTGAGCATGTTGAAAAGCTATGGTCAGATGAACCTACTGGCATAGCAATTGAAATTGAAGTATTAGACAAATTTAAGGAGGAACTTTAAATGGATAAAAGAGAATATCTAAGTAGATACCATGAAGCAGAGAAGAAAATCAAAAAACTTCAAGCTTTACACGATGAATATGACCGCTTGTCATTTAATGTTCCTGGATGTAACTTTGACCAGATAAGAGTATCTGGAACAAGAAACCTTGAAGCTCCATTTGTTAAGTGGATCCACAAAGCAATGGAAGTTCAATATGAAATCGATGAATTAACAAAAAATCTTAAAATAATCAAAAATGAAATATTAGATTGCATATCAACGCTTAAAAATCCAGAATATGAAAGATTGTTAATTTACAGATATATTGATTGGGAAAATTGGCAGGATATAGCTGATAAAATGTTTTATTCAAAAGCAACAATTAGGCGCTGGCATGACCTTGCTATGGTTGAAATTAAGGTTCCTGAAAAGTTGAGCACCGATGAGCAGTCGTGAGCACCTTTGAGCGCTTGAGATATTGTCAAGAGCGTGATATCATTAAAATGAGCAAAGCCGTCAATAGATGGTTATTGCTTAGAATAAACTATGGAATACTGGCTATAAGACCAGCCTAGAAACTATTAAAGAATTCAGCAATGAGTTCTTTTTTTGTTTTTGCAGAGATACTTGTAGTATTCCAACTGGTTAACTATTACAATTTTTTGTCGATATTAGTGGCAGTTGGAGAGATAAATATGAAAGGAAAAATGCTTGACACTTATGAACGTTGGGAAAAATCTGGACATCTAGAAACTAAATTAAAAGCCATTGCAGAGATGGTATCAAAAAGAGCAACCCAAAAAGAGGTAGCTGAGTTTTTAGGTATAACTGAGAAAACACTTATTAAATTAAGAAAAACTCATCAAAGATTAGACGATGCATTTGAGTTTGGTGATGAAGAGTTAAAAAACAATTTAATAGACGCAATGTATAGGCGAGCAGTTGGCTTTGAGTATGAAGAAACTCAAACAGTTATTGAAGAAACAAAGACTGGACAAAAGAAGCGTATAACAAAATTTAAGAAGCAGTCACTACCAGATATTGCAGCAATTAAGTATTTACTTATTACAAAATTTGGTATTGATTTTAATGAAAAGAAAGCCGAGATCGAATTAATGGCTAGAAGAATAGAAAATGGTGAGGAGGAATGGGTAAATGAATATAGTGATGAAACAAATAGCCGAACTAAAGGAATACGAAAACAATCCAAGAAATAACGAGGCGGCAGTTGATGCTGTTGCTAAAAGCATAGAGGAGTTTGGTTTTAAGGTTCCTATTGTTATAACAAGTGAACATGTGATAATTGCTGGTCATACAAGACTAAAAGCAAGTAAAAAACTAGGATTAACAGAAGTTCCTTGTATTATTGCCGATGATTTGACAGATGAACAAGTAAAAGCATTCAGACTTGCAGATAACAAAACAGCTGAACTAGCTACTTGGGACTTTTCAAAACTTGAAGATGAACTAGCATCAATTGAAATGGATATGGGACAATTTGGTTTTGAAGATTTAGAAGAGGAAGTTCCTGATAATGCAACGGATGATGACTTTGATCCAGATACAGAAATAAGCGAAACTCCATATGCTAAAAAAGGCGACATTTTTGTACTTGGAGACCATAGGGTTATGTGTGGAGACGCAACTGAAGCGTTAGATGTAGAAAAGTTGGTCCAAGACGACATAATTGACCTTACATTTACAGATCCGCCTTACAATGTGGACTATGAAGGGACAGCTGGTAAGATTATGAATGATAAGATGGAAGATAACACCTTCTATCTTTTTCTTTTTAAGGCATTTGAAAATATTTTTAAATATACAAAACCAGGTGGCGGTATCTATGTATGTCATGCAGATACTGAAGGGCTTAATTTTAGAAATGCATTCAAAGATGCAGGGTTCAAATTAGCTTCATGTTTAATATGGGTAAAAAATGCTTTAGTCTTAGGTAGACAAGATTATCACTGGAGACACGAGCCTATTTTATACGGATGGAAAGAAGGAGCAGCTCATTATTTTATTGATGATAGAACTCAAGATACTATCTGGGAATATAACAAACCAAAGAAGAATGAAGAGCATCCAACAATGAAACCACTTGAATTATGTGGTCGCGCTATTTCAAACTCATCAAAAGTGGGTGAGATTGTCCTAGATTTATTTGGTGGTAGTGGATCAACATTAATTGCATCTGATCAACTAAAAAGAAAAGCTCGTCTTATGGAGCTTGATGAAAGATTTGTTGATGTAATTGTTAGAAGATATCTAAAAGCCACCGGAAACTATGATGAGAGTTTTCTAATTAGAGATGGAAATAAGTATCTGTTATCTGAAATTGAAGAGTATCAAGTAGATTGAAAAGTGCTTATCTTGGCTTTATGGCCTAATAATTCTTAATAAGGAAAAAATAAATTCTTATTATGAAAATATGACTTGCTATATCAAAAAAGTTATTTTAATATGCTACATGACAAAAGGGAGGTTATTAAAATGACAAAGGTAAATTTTTTTAGAAAAGCACACAAGGACGATTTGATTCCAAAGAATGAAGTGAAGATTGAAAAAGTTGTAACACTTCAAATTAATGAGTTTAGAAAGTTTGAAGACAGACTGCTAGACAATTATGATTTCATTACTCAAAACAAAGAGCTAATGTATATCGATGAAGATGATGTATGGCACGCAATCTTAATTACAGCTAAAGAAGTAGACTATGGAATCTTAGTAGAATCCGAAGGTTATGATTACGCAAGATACGCAGCTTACATTTCAAAAAGCACTGTCGCTAAATTAGGAGAGAGCGATGTTAGTTTATGAATTTACAAATCCTCATCCAAAAGGAATCAAGACTGGTGATTGTGTAGTAAGAGCAGTGGCGCTTGCTTTTGATAAAGATTACTTAGAAGCAAGACGTGAATTAAACAAAGCAAAAAGAGAATCAAAGTTTGACAGCTATAAAGATACGAAATTCATTTATGATTACTTAAAAGAATATGAACGATTGATTATAGCGGTTGAACGAGGAAAGCCAAGAATGAAAGCTGATGAGTTCGTTTGGAAATATGGCAAGGGAACTTATATAGTAAAAATGGCGAAACACATAGCGTGTATAAAAGATGGTAAGTTGTTAGACACTTGGGACTCAAGCGAGAAAACAATTTATACAGCATGGAAAATTAGTTAAAGGCTTAACAAGAGCCTTTTTCTTTTGATAATTCGGCCCAACGTTTGCGCGTGTGGGCTTTTTAATTGATAGTGGGACAAACACTCAACTCAACAAGAAACGCAAAGAAAAGGGGCAATATATGAAAAGAGTTTATACAAGTGAATCTGTGTTTGATGGTCATCCGGACAAAGTATGCGATAGAATTAGTGATGAAATATTAGATGCAGTTTTAGAACAAGACAAAAATGGAAGAGTTGCTGTTGAAACGGCAATCAAAAATGATACGGTTTATATTATAGGTGAGGTTACAACAACTGCTTTAATTGATTATTCATTAATAGCAAAGAGAACCTTACTTAATTTAGGCTACTTAAATAACTTTAAAGTAATTGAAAATATTTCAAAACAAAGTCCAGACATAGCTCTTGGAGTTGATGAAAGAGCAACCAAAAACCAAGGTGCTGGAGATCAAGGCATGATGTTTGGTTATGCAACAAATGAAACAGAGGAGTTAATTCCACTTCCAATTGCACTAGCTCATAAGATAGCAAAAAGGTATAAGTTTTTAAGAGAAAACAAATATATCGGTTTATTTGCTCCAGATGGTAAATGTCAGGTTTCATGTCTTTATGAAAATGAGCAACCAATTAAAATATTAACAATAGTTGTATCAGCTCAAACAAAAAGAAGTATTGAAAATGACAAATTAAGAAAAATCATCATTGAGGAACTATTGGAACCAATCATTGATGATGTAGATGATATTGAAATACTAGTTAATCCAACAGGAGAGTTTTTAATTGGTGGACCTGAGGCAGATGCTGGTTTAACTGGTAGAAAAATAATTGTTGATACTTATGGTGGTTTCTCACATCATGGTGGTGGAGCATTTAGTGGTAAAGATACATCAAAGGTAGATAGAAGTGCTGCCTACTACTCAAGATATGCAGCAAAATCATTTGTTGAAGCTGGCCTTGCTAATAGGTGTGAAGTAGGAGTCTCTTATGCAATTGGTGTATCTGAACCTGTATCGCTTTATATAGATACATTTGGAACAGGAAAATTAAGTGACGATGAATTGTTAAAAATATTAAACAATCATTTCAATTTCACACCAGCAAACATAAAAAAAGAACTTGAGTTTGATAAAGTTAAGTTCGCAAGACTATCTGCATTTGGACATGTTGGTAGAACAGATCTAAATGTTAGATGGGAACAAGTAAAAGATAAAGCAGAAGAGTTAAGGTATGCATATGAGAAAACCAAAAGTGCTCCATAACTTCTATAAATCACTTGCTTGGCAAATTGCTCGAACTGTTAAAATAGAAGCCACACAGGGCAAATGTGAGCGGTGTGGTGGCATTGGTGAAGAGGTGCATCATAAGATTAGATTAACTGTGGATAATGTGAATGACACCAACATAAGTTTAAATCAAGACAACCTAGAGTTTCTGTGTAAGAAATGTCATAACGCAGAGCATAAACGCTTCTCTAAAGAGAGAGAATTTGATGAGGAAGGTAATTATATTTCAAGATAAACCTAGTATTTGTATTATAACTTTGATATAATCAAGATAAAACAAAGTATAAAGGCGAGATATAATATGGACTATTTTAGAGAAGAAGATTATATAAGTGGTAATGAAATTCAAAAAAAATATTTTGCATACTGGTTAACAAAGTATCCATTTGAATTAATGGAAAATCTTCCCGATACTATTTATCATATTCTTAGTTACCTATATGTGTTAATTTCCCTAGCCATTCCTATATATATTATTCATACATTTTTAGATTTTGTAAACCCATCTGGGTATATATTAAATTACGGGATCACAGCGGTGTCTTTTTTCGTTTATCTTTATTTAATTCAAAAATCGCTAGATAAACTTAAAGTTGAAAAAAATAAACTTATATATCATGTCAAAACAAAGCTCGTCGAAGAGTTCAAAGTTTATAGCTTTTTACTACTTGACCTGTATGATGAGTATTTTGATTCTGAATCTACAGAAAAAAAAGTAACAAGCTTAGAAGAATATTTTGTAAGAATTAGCTTGAAAACTGGTATTAAAGTTGACAAGAAATTGTTAAGAGGATTACTGAAAATTCATTTTAATACTGATTATAATAAGGAACACAATTATTCCACTGAGAGAATACATCCTTTTTTTATTGAAATTATAAAAAAATATAAAAAAGATTTGAGTGGATTTTAACCCCGCCCCAATGCCTATTAATTATTTGTGAAGGGTACCGCAGGGTGGGCAATTAAAAAACACGAGGCGGTATTTTTGAAAATCTGATTTTACATTTTAAGAATAGTTAAAGATAAGTCGCTTAATAGTGGCTTTTTCTTTTGTAAAAAGTATCGAAAATTATAATAAATTATAGTTTTGAATTGAGTTGATATAGCAGTCCTTATACGGTAATATGTGTATGAAAAAAGAGGAGGTAATAAAAATGATTAATTATAATTATGAATGGAAAACTCTAGATGAAATTTTAAGAAATAAAAAGACTAAAGTTTGCTTTAGAGGTTACAGTGAAACTTCACTCGATGAGATTACTGATGGCGCAACCGATGATGATTACAAAGCAGCACATGAGTTATGGTTAAAATTAAAAGAAGCCTTTAATAAAGAAGCTGAGATTTATGACCATGAACTTTATGATAGTAAACTTGGGTCAGTTGGACCAAAAGAAAAAAGAGAAGTTTTAAGAACAATGTGGTGGGATTTCTTTGAAGGTGACAAATACGGTGATTATAGAAGAATCATAAGCATCATTGAAATGTTACATGATGGCGAAGAGTTAGAAAGTGGAATTATCTACTTTGGAAGTTAAGGGGGTAAAACAATGAAACCAACAAAAATTTATGTATTAGTTGCATATGCAAAAGATGGTAGAATCTTTGATTTAGGATTTGCTGAAGATATTAAATTAGTAAGAAAAGAAATAAACTCTGAATCAACAAAAGAACAATTAAAAGAATTAGGAATAAATGAAGTTGAAAAATTTGTAATTAGAGACAACTACTTCCCAACTAAATATTACCCATTAGAGGTAAGTTTATGATTAACGTTGGCGATAAGGTAAAAATCATCTCAATGAAAGATGAGCCACATTATAGTGGTAAAGTTGGAATAGTATATGCAATCGATGGAATAGGTCAAATACATGGTACCTGGGGTGGATTAGCACTTGTACCAAAAGAAGATAAGTTTGAAGTCATCAAAGATAAGAATTGTGATATTTGCGATAAAAGATTCAATGAATATGGAAACAATCCATCACCAATTAAAGCCGATATTTGTTGTAATGAATGTAATGAAAAAATAGTTATACCGCTTAGAATCTTCCAAGCAACTAAAAATACAAATTTTGCTTTATTAATAGCAACTGATGGAACCATAAAGACAGTAAAACCAAAAGAAAAATATTTCAATCTAAAAGAACTACAAGCGAATGTAGAAGGATTGATTGAAATGTATCCGACATATTGGCAAGACAATTTTATTGTATGTAATGAAGAAGGATTGTTGAAAGATATGGAATACAACAAGTTAGCAAAATTGATACTTGGAGTTGATTTAGTTGGTCCAGTATTGGTAATTCCTAGATCCTTACTTGAGGAGGATTAGTTAATGAGCAAAATTAAAGATGTACAAATTGAGTATGAGCGACTAAGGTCGCTTTT
>JBMNFC010000002.1:0-124846 GCA_050949105.1 Acholeplasmatales bacterium | reverse complement strand
TAGTTTTTAGATATTCATTAATTAGTTCTTCTTTCTTTAATGATTTTTCTAATAACTTTAACTTTTCTTCAAATTCTAATAACTTTTCTTCCGTGATTTTAAGTTGATCAAAAATTGCGTTTCTTGAAACATTATAAAAAGAGGCTATCTCTTGTAAAGAATAATCCTTATGATAATACATAATAAAATAATCTTTTTGTTTATCTGTAAGTAGTTTATGATAAAAATCAAATAACCTACTTAAATGATTTGTTTTTTCTAACATATTATTCACCAAAGAAATCACTAAATAATCCGTAAATATATTCCTCAATATCAAATAAGACTAAATCTTCAATCTTTTCCCCTAAACCAACATATTTAATCGGTAAGTTATATAAATGTTTAATTGATAAGACAATTCCCCCTTTGGAAGAACCATCTAACTTAGTTAAGACAACCCCAGTAACATTAGTTGCTTCTTTAAAGATTTCCGCTTGTTTAATGCCATTTTGTCCAGTTGTCGCATCAATTACTAAAAGTGTTTCTTTAGGTCCAATACTAATAACCTTTTCAATCACTCTTCTCATCTTAGATAATTCATTCATTAACTGAACTTTGTTGTGTAATCTTCCTGCAGTATCTATAAGTACAACATCAAAGTTTTCTTTTTTCGCAAACATTAACCCATCATAAATAACACTTGATGGATCTGCGCCTTGTTCCTTATAAAAAATGTCTACTTTCGCTCTATCAGCCCAAATTTTAAGTTGGTCAATCGCCCCAGCTCTAAAAGTATCAGCGGCAATCATTAAAACTTTTTTCTTATCTTTTTTAAAGATGTGGGCGAGTTTTCCAATTGAGGTAGTTTTACCAGTGCCATTAACTCCCACAAACATATAGACATTGATATCATCTTTATTGTAGTCAATACCACTTTTAACAACTTCACCTTCTAAGTAAATATTAAACATTTCATCAACGATAATTTCTTTTAATTCGTTAGGATCTTTAATATTTTTAGCAATTTGTTCACGTCTTAAAATTTCCATAAATTTAAGCGTTACTTCAACACCAATATCAGCCATAATTAAAACTTCTTCAATTTGGTCATATAAATCATCAGTAATACTATCACTACGCTTTAAAATTTCTGTTAAAGTTCCTAATGACTCTCTTGTCTTATGAAGTCCTAATTTATATTTATCATTTTTCTTTCTTTTAAATATCTTAAAAAATCCCATTTAAATCACCTTAATTATTATATCATAATCAAGATATTATTTTAAAAAATAAAATTTCACGCAATTTAAATGCTTATGATTAATTAGACAATTTAAATAAAACAAAAATTAAATGGCTTGTCATCTGTACAATACAGGCAACAAGCCATTTAAATTACATAAATATTAAATTAGTCCGTATTTAAGCGTTCACATCATAATCAAAATTATCTATAAATAAAATTCTTATCCTTTTTTAATCACCAAGAGTAATACGAAGACCTACTACGCCATTACTACCAAGACCCCAGCCTTCTATATGACCACCTACCCAACTGACATAATGGACACGATAATTTTCACCTGATACTGCAGTATTTGTCCAATATTGATTCATAAAATTAGTATCACCAGCCCAAGGTGGAGTACTTCTTCGATTTGGATATATCGCTATTCTTGCGTAATCTGTTTGTGTAGCTTTTCTTGCATCATCATCAGCAAAATTAATCGGATCCAATAGTTGCGCTTTTGACAATAATCCTAATGTTGTTGTCAACCCTGCTTTAGTCTTAATTACTTCATTTAGATATTGTTTAACATAACTAGTGTCAAAATTATTCGAATTTGCTAAACCGTTATCGAAAGTTGAGTAATCCAATATATATTTAGAATATAATGTTCCATCTCCTGCTACTTTACAGAACGCAATCGGTTCATATTTAAAATAATAGCCCCCCATTTTTTCAAATTTATACCCGCCATAAGTAACTGTTTTCCATTCTTCAATATATGATTCAACTCCTGATGTAAATAACTCTTTACTTGATACTTCAGGTGTTATCTGATCTAATTTTGTTACTAGTGCTGTATCTTCCATTATTGATTGTGGATATTCGCCTATATAGTAACACTCATCACCCCATATAGCGTATAAAGTATAGTCTTCAGTAACACTTAATACCTTATATTTAGTTCCTGAAGTGTCATTTGTTGAATACCAACCTAAAAATTCTAGATTAGCGTCTCCCTGAGTTTTAGTTGGCCATGGTAAAACATAAGGGAAATTTGCATCTTTAACATATATTTCAGTAATTCCATCAGGTAAACTACCACCATTTAAATTAAATGTTATCTTTCTACCCCACCATTCCCAAACCGCATACAATGTAATTGTTCCGCTTTCTACAAGGCCCGCTACTACTTCTTCATCAATATATTGTGGTATACCGTCAGGTGTAGTAGACCACCCCATAAAGTCATGTTCATTTTTATAATATTGGTTTTTGTTTAATGCTATTTGTTGGTCATATGTGATTGTTCGATTTTGCATAGAACCAGAACCACCATTTCCATCAAATACTATTGTATAACTGTTTGCTTGCCACTGAGCTTTTAAGTTAATAAAATTATCTGGCATCTTATATCCTGCTGTTAATGGCTGTCCTGTATCACCAATATTCCAACATGTTAATGTATAACCAGTTTTTTTAGGTTCACAATCTAAATAAAATACATCAACAACTTCCTCACCATAATAGACATTATATGTAGGACTTGGAACTGGTTGTCCTCCCGCAGTTAAATAGTAAATAGCGTTTTTTCTTCTTGAATATTTAACCGTTACTTCTTGATTAGTTTCACTAGTAACTTTATATGTAGTTGGGTTAGTTGACTCATAAGAAAAACCTGTAAAACCTTTTTGAGGAATATTTATATTTTTATCAATTATTCCACTAATAATGTGAGTATCTAATTCCGTAGTGTAGTAACCACTTAAATCTTGACCTATATATTTAATAGTAACATTACGCCAATATTCTGGATTAGGAACTACTTGAGAATAAAATATTTGTTGTCCTGTAACTTGCCCATCAACTTCAAATGTCGGTGACCAATTTTCTTCATTTGGATTGAGCATATATCCTAAATCTGGAGTAATTTCTGGTAGTGTAATAGTAGGTTGATTTGCACCGTTGAGTGGATGATTTACTATCACCTCAAATTGTGTTTCAACTACTGTTGCATTAGCGCCTTGTTTAAATGTAATCTTAGCCCATTTGGTTGGATCTTTTTCATATAAAACTATTTCTACTGCACTACCATCTTCTAATATTGTAATATGAGTAGGTTGTGATGCTTTAACTTTATATCCAGATACCACATGTGCTGGTATGGTCACTAGTTCATTAATGTATCCATTAACTGTTTTTGTTTCTTCGAAAGTTTCTTTACCTTCAATTTGATATTTAACTGTCCCTGTAAATGTTTTTATTAATTGATCTACAACTACATTAGAGGTAAATGTTGTAGCTTCACTTATTTTTAGACTTGCACTATATTCTGAACCCCAAGGTTGAGTTGATACTTTGTAACCATAATTTGGAATAATTTCTGGTAGTGTAATAGTAGGTTGATTTGCACCGTTGAGTGGATGATTTACTATCACCTCAAATTGTGTTTCAACTACTGTTGCATTAGCGCCTTGTTTAAATGTAATCTTAGCCCACTTAGTTGGATCTTTTTCATATAAAACTATTTCTACTGCACTACCATCTTCTAATATTGTAATATGAGTAGGTTGTGATGCTTTAACTTTATATCCAGATACCGCATATGCTGGTATGGTCACTAGTTCATTAATGTATCCATTAACTGTTTTTGTTTCTTCGAAAGTTTCTTTACCTTCAATTTGATATTTAACTGTCCCTGTAAATGTTTTTATTAATTGATCTACAACTACATTAGAGGTAAATGTTGTAGCTTCACTTATTTTTAGACTTGCACTATATTCTGAACCCCAAGGTTGAGTTGATACTTTGTAACCATAATTTGGAATAATTTCTGGTAGTGTAATAGTAGGTTGATTTGCACCGTTGAGTGGATGATTTACTATCACCTCAAATTGTGTTTCAACTACTGTTGCATTAGCGCCTTGTTTAAATGTAATCTTAGCCCATTTGGTTGGATCTTTTTCATAATAAACATTTAATCCATTTTGATATTCATGAACTGTAATTTCTATTGTTGTTTCAGTTGTTACTAGCTTATAACCTGGAATTACTGGATGTTCAACTAAATCTAATGTACCAACATGATGCATTCCCGTTAACTGATTATATAACACGTTATTAGGTTTGTCTTTTTCTAAGTAGTTAACCACATACCTATACTTAAGATCTTCATTCGGGATTATTCGGGCAACAAATGTTACATCTCCTTCAACTGTTCCATCAACTTTGAATGCTGGCGACCAAGTTTCAGCTGGATCAAGCATATATCCAAGATATGGAAACACTGATGGTGGAGTAATTGCTCGTTGGTTTATACCATTAAATGGATGGTTCTTAATTACTTCATAGGTTGCAGGGCCTTCTATTATAGCGTTTGGTCCTGGTGAAAATGTAATTGTAGCCCATTGCTCATCATCTTTTTCATAATAAACACGTAATATATTTGCATGTTCATCAGCTGTAATTTCTATTGTTGTTTCATCAGTTGTGCATGTAAAACCCGCAATTTTTGGATGTTCACCTAAATCTAATAATCCAACATGATGTGTTCCTGTTTTATTTGGATGAACATTTCCAAAAGAGAAATTTAAATAATAAACTGTATAATTAAATTTTTTCTCTTCATTTACCACTACTTGAGCATAAAATATTATATCTTCTGAAACTTCTTCATCGGTTTCAAATGCTAATAATGTTGGTGACCAACTTCCATTTGGATCGAGCATATATCCAGAATTTGGAGTAATTGTTGGTAATTTAATTTGGGGTTGGTTAGCTCCGTTTAACGGATGATTCTTAATTACTTCATATGAAGTTGGTGTTGAACCAGTAAATGTCGCATTTAATCCCGATTCAAATGTGATAGTTACCCATTGATTGTCATCTTTATTATAGTATACATTTAACACATTGGCTGAGTTGTTGGCTGTAATTTCTATTGTTGTCTCGTTAGCTACTAATT
This sequence comes from Acholeplasmatales bacterium, assembly GCA_050949105.1. Taxonomy (GTDB): domain Bacteria; phylum Bacillota_I; class Bacilli_A; order Acholeplasmatales; family UBA5453; genus DUQU01. Next base: position 119,672 of record JBMNFC010000002.1, on the reverse strand, counting down.
TATAACCTGGAATTACTGGATGTTCAACTAAATCTAATGTGCCAACATGATGCTCGCCTGTCTTAGATTCGTGCAAAACTTTATTAGTATTCTTTTCTAAATAGTTAACTTTATATTCATAATTATAGTCTTCAGTTGTTTTTTGAGTATATCTTACTATAATTACTTGATCATCACTTGCAAAAGTAACGTTAATTATTGTTTGACTAGGATTAACTAATTTAAGCCTACCATTTACATATTTATTTACAAACTCATAATTTGTTCCAACTTCACCTTTAATTTGAACAAAATCAAACATTACGTTATCTTCATCAACAAACTTAAATATAACCCTACCTTCATTAGGTCTAATATCATCAAGTTTTATATATGGAAGATAATAAGTACTAAATGGTTGGGCATATTCAATAATAATAAAATCATCTGTTCCAACAAATAAATAACCATTAATTTTAGGAATAGGTATCGATTCAGATTTACCTAATGGTCCTTCTTTTACAATTGGAATCTCAATATCAACATCTGTCTCTACATCTTTTAAGTAGATTTTAGCTCCTATTTTATCTTCTTTATTATTTCCATTGTTTTCAGTCTGTCCACAACCAACAAGTATCAATAATAAAAACGAAATTAACGTTAGTAATTTTAATGTCTTTTTAAATCCCATTAGAAAAAACCTCCTTTTACCAGTTTTGTAATTGAGAATTACAACCTCATTATACAATAAATGTAAGTGCTTTCAAATAATTATTTATAATTTTTATAATTGAAAATGTTATTTTCGTTTAATTCAAATTAAGAGAAAGTTAGTTCGTCTAAACTAAAAAAACACTGCGAGACACAAAAATTAATTATCAATCCACAACTTAATTTATTATGTCTTCCCATAAAAAAAACTCCAAAGTTTAGCCTCTGATTTTTGTTAAATTCAAGGTTCTACACATAATTAAACATTTCGTTTATTTTATATGTTTACTTTGGAATTATCGTATTAAATTCACTTGAGTTTTTTAATTATCTTAAATATTTCTTGTGTAGGTACATCTTGGTTTACTTGTAAAGCCAGTACACGCAATAAACCTTTCACCTTTTTTATTTAGCCGATAAACTAAGTCTTTTCCACATTTAGGACACTTTTCACCAACATGTTCAATTTCTTTTTTAATTGGTTGAAATGGCATTTCTTTACTGGCGTGTTCTACAAGTGGTTTAAATGTTTTATAAAAACTCTTTAACATTTTTTCTTTGGATAATTCACCTGAAGCAATTAAGTCAAGTTCTTCTTCCATATTGGAAGTATATTCCGTGTTAATAAATGTATCAAAGTATTTCCCTAAATTCTTTTCAGTTAGTAAACCTTGGGGTGTTGGGTGGTAATAACCTTTAACTTTTCTTACATAGCCAGAATTAATAATTTTTCTTGTGGTTTCAGCGTAAGTTGAAGGTCTTCCAATACCAAGACGTTCTAATTCTTCAATTAAAGTTGGTTCACTAAAGCGCTTTTTTGGTTCTGTTTGCTTGTTTTCTTTATATATCTTATCGGCTACTAAAGTATCGCCTACATTACTATTAAAATATGGTTCTTTTTCATTATTATATAGTTTTCTATAACCATCAAAAATTTCTTTTGTGAAAGTTTTAATAAAATCATAACCATTAGAAGTTATTGTTACTTCTTTAACTTCATCAACTGCTTCTTTCATCAAGAAAGCTAATGTCTTATCATATATCATCTTATATAATAGATAAGCTTTTTCATCTAAATAAGGTTTAACACTTTCAGGAGTTCGGTAAATTGAAGTTGGTCTAATTGCTTCATGAGCATCTTGAGATTGTTTAACTCTACTAATTCTTAGATTTCCAACATATAAACTACCATATGTATCCTTAATATAATTAAATGTTTCTTTAACAAATAAAGGTGATAATCTTGTTGAGTCCGTTCTCATGTAAGTAATTAACCCAACAGTTTCATTTTTAATTATAACCCCTTCATAAAGTTTTTGAGCGATATTCATTACACTTGAAGCACCAACTCTTAGGCGGGTAATTCCTTCTTGTTGGAGCTTTGAGGTTGTATAAGGATATGGAGAATAACGTTTTATTTCTTTTATGTTAATATCTTTAACTGTAAATTCTTTATCTAATTCTTTTAAGATTTTTTCCGCATCACTTAAATGTTTTAATGATCTTCTTTGGTTTTTCACATAGTCAAATATAACATCACCAAAGCGCGCAAAAATTAAATAATACGCCTCTGGAATAAACGCCATTATTTCTTTTTCCCCGATCAATAATTATTTTTAACGCAACACTTTGAACTCTCCCAGCACTTTTAGAATAAAGTTTTCTTTGAACTAATTTCGATAAATCAAAACCAATAATTCTATCTAAGATTCGTCTTGATTCTTGTGAATCAACTAAATCTAAGTCAATCTTTCTAGGATTATTATATGCCTCAACAATCGCTGGTTTAGTTATTTCATTAAAATAAATTCGGTTTTTTTCCGTTAAATCTAAATCTAAAATATTCGCTAAATGCCAACTAATCGCTTCCCCTTCTCTATCTGGGTCTGTCGCAAGCAAGACTTTCTTATCTTTAGCGGCACGCTTTAATTTACTAACAACACCTAACTTTTCTTTGATTACTTCATATTTAGGTTCAAATGAATCTATGTTAACACCATATCCAAATTTCCCTTTGGTTGTTAAATCTCTAATGTGACCATTAGAAGCTAAAACTTCAACTTTTGGTAAATAATTTTTAATTGTTTTCGCTTTAGTTGGGGATTCAACAATTATTAATGTCTCCACATAAATCACATCCTTTTTATTTAAAATACTTAATATTTTTTACGTTGTCAAGCCCTCATTTATTATATATATTAATATATATCTTTTTTTACTTTTGACCTAAAAAAAGAACCAATCATTTGATTAGTTCATTTTTCAACTCACATAACTTTTTTGTTTTAAAATTTTCCTTCTAAACACTTTTTAAAATATGTTCATTTAATAAAAAATCTCTTAAACTAATCATTATAATCCCATACTCATCTTTTCTTGGTTTAATGTTGTCTTTAACAATTAATATTTTTTTAAAAGAATCTTCTAATTTTAAAAAAGGTCTAATTTCTTGAGCATATTTTTCTTTATTAGGTATCATATATGCTGATTGAATATAGATTTTATCATTAGCAATATTAGCGACAAAGTCTATTTCTAATTGTTTTCTTACATAATTATCGTTATCATTCTTTTCATTTATTTCTACTATACCTATATCTATGCTATAACCTCTAATAATCAATTCATTATAGATAATGTTTTCCATCATATGTGATTCTTCAAACTGCCTAAAATTTAGTCGAGCATTTCTTAACCCCATATCGCTAAAATAATATTTCCTAGGTGCGTTAATATATTTTTTCCCCTTTATATCATATCTATCAGCCTTTCTAACTAAAAATGATTCTTCAAAAATTTTCAAATATGAATCAATTGTATTTGTAGAAAGAGAAACATTTTTTAAACTCCTAAATGTCCTTTCTAATTTATAAGGACTTGTAAGAGAGCCAATCCCAGAAGAAATTATGTTTAACAATTCTTCTAGTTCACTATCAAACCTTATATTGTATCTTTCTTTAATGTCTTTTAAATATATTTCTCTAAATAAGTTGTTTAAGTAACTTATTTTAAGATTTGGTATTTTCCTTTTTAAAATAAAAGGCATCCCACCATACGTCAAGTAATCATCAAATGCCTCTTCAAATGTTAAGTTTTGCGCATCATAAAACTCTTTAAAAGAAAGTGGTGAAACGTGAATTTGATCTCCCCTTCCTCTAAATTCAGTAACAATATCGCTAGATAAAAATTTAGAATTAGAACCAGTCACATAAATATCTAAGTTTTTAACTTGTAGTAAACCGTTTAAAAGTGGCACAAAATTATTTATTTCTTGTATTTCATCTAAAAAAACATAATAAATTTCATTATCTTTAACTTTATCTTTAATGTACTTATTTAAATTATTAGCATCTAAAAGTTCTTTATTTTCTAAAGTATCTAAAGAAACACTAACAATGTGGTCTTCACTCACTCCAGTAGAAATTAAGTAATCATAATAAATTTCATTAAGTAAGTAAGATTTACCACATCTTCTAATTCCGGTAATAACTTTAATTAATGAGTTATTTTTTCTCGCAATTAACTCTTTTAAATATTTATCTCTGTTTATTCTCATAATTCACCTCTATTGATTTTTTTTGCAAGAAATTGCAGATTTACTCAATTCAATTTTACGTTGTAAATTATTGAAAGTCAATCTTTATTAACCTTTTTTGTAAAAAAAATTACAGATTTACTCAATTTAAAATAAACAAAGAACACATCATTTGATTAGTTCTCCATAGTTTTATAAGTTGTTTTCTTTGATAAATTCTTTTAATCTTGTCATATCTTCTTTAGTTGGTCTATTTTTACCGGTTCCACCAAATAGTTTAAAAAAACCAAATGTATTAAAGCCTTGAGCCCAAAAGACTTTAACATCAATACTTATCTCACTAAATAGTTTAATAACCTTTTTCTTAAAACTTTTATCTTTTTTCATCCCTGATGTAATGACAACACCAATTCTTTTATTTAATAGTTCTTTTTTATGTTCTTTAATAAATACCAACATCTTTTCATGCATTCTAAAAGCGTAAATACCACTTCCAAAAATAACTACATCATAATTAGATAAATTAATTTCTACATTATCTTCTAACAAATTATACCAGTGGTAATCAGATTCATTAACCGCACCTTTTATTAAATTAAAAGTGTTTTTATGATGATAAGATGTGTAAATTATCGCTTTTTTACTCATAGTTTTAGGCTCCTTTATTAATTTAATTATACAGTAATTTTGCTTAAAAATAATAAATTGGTCTCTTCTTTACTTTTGTAAAATATCAATTGACATTGAATAACTTGCAAAATTGAACAATGTTCAGTATAATATCATTGAACAATGTTCAAACGGAGGAAAATTTATGGAACATAATCTTACAAGTAACAATATTAAAGAAAGAATTATTACTACTACAACTAGTTTAATTAAAGAATCTGATGGTTTTATTGAAAATGTAACCCTGAGAAAGATTGCAAAAAACGCTGATGTCGCAGTTGGACTTATTAATTATCATTTTAAATCAAAAGAAAACTTAATTGAAATTTGTGTAGAAAGAATTATTAAAGATGTAATGTACGCTTTTTCTAGTGAAAATAATGAACCAATTTCTTCTTTTACTTTAGGGGTATTTAAGTTTTTACTAGAAAACCATGAAATATCAAAAATCTCAATGTTAAGCGATTTATCACATCCAAATATTAAAAGTAATTCTTCTATTTCATATCGAGCAATTTTAAGATCTTTACCAAAAGATAATTTAAATAAAATCAAAGCATTTATGTTTTTATCAACACTTCAGTCAGCTTTTTTAACTAGAGAAATTACTAAAGAACTATTAGATTTAGATTTAAATAATTTTGATGATTATAAACATTTTTTTAATTCAATTATTGAAATTTTAAATATTAGATAATGAGGAAAAGATAAATTATGTTAGGAAAACGCATTATGAAATGGATTTTTATTGTTTTAATTGGAATAGTTATCTTATACTTTTTAATTCAAGGGATTTTATGTATTATCGGGATTAATAAAGCTAATAAAAAATTAGCAAGTTATAATGTAAAAGTTGCTAATTTGTCTTATGGTGAAATGACTTATATTGATGAAGGAGAAGGTGAGGTTATCTTATCAGTTCACGGTATTTTCGGTGGCTATGATCAAGCTTATGAAACTGTCAAAGAATGGAGAAATACCCATAGATTAATTGCCCCATCAAGGTTTGGATATCTTGGCTCTCACATTAAAGGTGATGGTTCACCAAAAGAACAAGCTAAAGCGTATAAAGAACTTTTAGATTATTTAGAAATTGACAAAGTTTTTATTTTAGCTACTTCTGCGGGAGGAACACCAGCGATTCGTTTTGCTCTTGATTACCCAGAATATGTTAAAGGATTAATCTTATATTGTTCGGCAATGCCAATGGCTAGTAAACCAGAAAAATATTTAGACTATCAAGCTCCACCAAAACCACTTATTTCCGATTATGGAATGTATTTAATCAGTCCTTTAATGCCATTAATGATGGGAATGCCAACATCAACAGTAAAAACCATTCAGCCAGTTTCAAAAAGAAAAGTGGGCGTTATTTTAGATGGAAAATTAACTAATCCGGATCTAGAGAGAAACTTTGATGAATACGTAATAGAAAATTTAGGTATGCCAGTATTAATTATTCACTCTAAAGATGACAATGTCGCAAGTTATCAAAAAGTAGAAAATGCTAAACATCGTTTTTTAAATTTGACACTTGTTACATTTCCTACTGGAGGACATATGATGATAGGAAATGAAGAGGCTATTAAAGAAGCTGTTAATAACTTTATCGCCTTAAATCAATAACTTTTTTATTATTTTTCTAACTTGTTTTATTTTTTATTAGGAATTTCTGCTAAGCCAAATGTTAAAACGCATTTAGTTATCGGATTATAGGCAATTTTCACATTTCTATTCGTTAAAGCATCTTCAATTGAACCAAATAAAATGTTTAAATTACCGGTTTTTAATTCAATTATTTCTCCTTTTTCGTCTTTTGTTTTAAAAGGAAATTTAATAATTTGAGAATAACTCGTTACAAATGGCTTTTCAAATCTTACAACCCTTATGATGTAAGCTTCTTTTTTTCGGTAAAAAATAATAATTCTAACAATTACATAAATAATCGCAATAAAAGAAAGAATAAGAACTATTAAGGCTGTGATAAAAAACTCTTTTTCTTTAACATACATTATTGAAAGAATACCTGTAGTTGTAAAGAGAATTAAGTATAAAATGGCTTGAATAATGTATCTTTTAAAATCCATCGATTGGCTTATTTTAAGTTTTTCCATAAAAACTAAAACCCAAATTCATCTTTCTTTTCATAACATTTAGGGCACTCATATTTGGTATATAGTGTGTTGCCTTTTTTTACATATATTGGCATTTTTCTTTCTCCACAAACTTCACAATAACCTACTTGTCTTGCGATACGAAACATTATTAACCCACTACCACTACTGAAACTTATAAACATTATTATCATTCCTAGTGCGACTAATAAGAAAGTATTTTCTTTACTATCAATACCTATAATAACTAAAATGAGACCTAAAATTAGCCCTAAAATCATTAAAAATGTAACGATGTAAAAGAATTTATTATTTTTCTTTGGTTTTTCTTTTTTAATCATAATAATCTCCCTTTTTTATTTAATCATATCTTTAATCGGTTTAAAGGTTTTCCTATGTATTTCACATATTCCATATTTTTCTATTTGGTTAATATGAAACTTTGTGGGATATCCCATATGTTTTTTAAAACCATAGTGTGGATACTTTAAATCCATCGCTTCCATATAATCATCTCTTGCCTCTTTGGCAATGATGCTTGCTGCTGCAATTGAGGCAACCTTTAAATCACCCTTGATAATTGCTTTTCCACTAATTGGCAAATCATCTTCTAAATTAATCGCGTCACTTAAAACATAATCAGGTTTTACCTCTAAACCTTTAATCGCTTCAAGCATCGCTTTTTTAGATGCTTCTAAAATATTAATTCTATCAATTTCTTTATTATCTATAAATGAAATACTAACTGCAATACTATTATCTATTATTAGTGGTACTAATTCTTTCCTTTTTTTCTTAGTTAGTTTTTTAGAGTCAGTTACAGCAATTCTTACATTAGGTTTTAAGATTACTGCTGCTGCAACAACCGGTCCTGCAAGTGATCCTCTTCCGGCTTCATCAACTCCACAAATAAAACTATATCCTTCCTTTAGGAGTCTTTCTTCATGTTCATAAATCAAAACAAATCCCTCCAAGTAAACCATCTTTAATATCATTTAAAAATAAGCTATATACCTCTTCTTTAGTTAAACCCCTATATTCCATTAAAGATCTTAAAAAGATTTCTTTTGTTTCATAAGAAACTTTATAAAAGGTTAAATAATTAGGATAATACCTCATTAAGTAATCATAACCATAATTAAATAATGCCTCTTTATTTAATAGTTCTTCTTTAATTGAACCAGCTAAAGATAAATGATATTTAACGCGCACATCTTCAATTTTAGGCCACAATAAACCTGGGGTATCTAAAAGATTAATATTACCAGAAATTTTTATCCAATTAAGTATTTTAGTGTATCCTGGTTTATAATCAGTGCTTGTAGATTTTCGGTTAGCTAAGGCATTTACAAGAGTTGATTTACCAACATTAGGAATACCTAAAATCATTGCCTTAATTGGATAGTTTAAATAACCTTGACTACGTTTTTTTGCTATCAAGTCAGCTAGCATTTCATTAGTTTTTTTAGGAATATTTCTAGTATTTTTTCGGTGTAGGGCATCAATTATTAAATAGTTTTCTTCTTTAATTGTTTTCCTTAACGCATCTAAATCAGCAAGTGTAGATTTGTTATATAAGTATAAAACCGGTTTATCTTTAATTACATCTAAAATAATTGGATTTAAAGAACTTTCTGGCGCTCTTGAATCTAAAAGAAGGTAGATGATGTCTACCTTGCTTATTAATCCTTTTATTTCTCTTAATGCTTTGGCCATATGGCCAGGATACCATGATTTATTTTCCATTAGAACAACTCCCTAATTAATACAAACTCTTAAATTACACCTTATAATACATCTGGTTTTTACTTGTTGGCTTATTAGGAATAGTCATCTTAATTAAGCCGTTTTCTAAGGCAGGTTTTAAGTAGTTTTCTCTAAATGAAATTCTTGATTTTAATCCTAATTTATTCATCATCTCGGCTGTGGTTAATTCTTCTCCTTCTTGAATTACTGCTAAAAGTCTATTTACATATAAGCTAATTCGGCTAGTTTCAGTAGTAGTACTTTTTAGTAAATCAAGAATTGTTTCATCAATCATTTTTAACATAAATTCAATAAATAATGTTGAATTTCCCGATTGGTTAGAAATATTTATTGCCTGATAATATTCGTTTTGATATTTTTTAATTTGGGTTTCAATTGGAACATATTCAAAGATTGTTTCAAATTTTGATAAAATGACATTTTGCCATAATCTTGCGATTCTTCCATTACCATCAGCAAACGGATGAATAAACACAAATTCATAATGAAAAACTGAAGATAGGATTAAGGGATGAATTTTATTTTTGTTTTCTTTCATCCAATTAAATAATTGATTAATTAGCAAATTTATTTGTTCAAGTGGTGGGCACACATGAATACAATTCCCTTTTTCATCAAAAACGCCTTCATGACCCTTTCTAAATTCACCAAATTCCTCTACTATTAAATACATCATCGCACTATGAGCTTTTTTTAAATCTTTGATTTTGTATGGATTTAATTCATTTATTAATTTATATGCATTGTAAGCATTTTTCACTTCTTTTATTTCATTTTTAGGACCAATCACGGTTTTTCCATCAATAATATCTCTTACTTGATTAAATGATAATGAATTAGCTTCTATTGCTAGTGATGAATGAATTGAATGAATTCGGTTATTTCTTCTTAATATTGGCATTTTATTTAAATCTTTATAATTTTCCAATTTACCAATATTTTTCATAATTGAAGAAACTTTATCAATCATGAAGTTTGTTACTACAAATGGTGGAGTATAATTCATATTATTTACCTCAAATTACTATGTAATTATTATACCATTTTCTTAAATATTAATCAATTATCTTGTATGTTATTCTGTATGTTATCTTGGATATTAAGTTTGTATTTAATTTATAATTCCTGGCTTATTTACTCTAAATTTAACGATGCCTAAAATATCTTTTTTATCAACAAACCCAAAGACTCGTGAATCTTTTGAGTTTCGATAATTATCGCCAAAAAGTAAGTATTTCCCTTTAGGAATAACGCCATTATTACTATCTACTAGATGTTTTAAAATCGCAATATAATGAGTATTATTTGTCGTTTGAACTAATTTATCATCAACATAAAAACTAAGGACAGATCCTTCTTCTTCATAACGAATCCTTTGGCCTGGTAATCCTTTAATTCGCTTTACATAATAACCATCACTTACTGTGTTTTCTCTAGGTTCAAATGTTACCACATCAAGTTCACTATAGTTTTTAGAATTCATCACCACGACATCATTAACTTTATAATAATCATGGACTTGTAAAACTAAAACTAAATCACCATCATGAAGTGTTTCTTCCATTGAAGAGCCTGATACTCGCGCAGTTTTTAAGATAAAAGTTTGAAAGAAAAAGAATATTAAGAGAATCAGTAAAATAAATTGAATTAAATCATACCATTTATAATATTTCTCGTAGTGCGCATCAATTAAAGGTTTCTTTAAATGATATATTAAAACAGCTAGGCTTGTTAAAAATAAAACAACTTCAAAAACAAAAACAATGATTAATCCTGTTTTATTTGAAAACTTACCAGCCCCAATAAGCATAAAAATACTCGATAAAATTAGTGTTGTTACACTGATACTAGATAAGATTATTAACTTTCTTAAAACAGCCCTTTTAAAATCTTTTAAGGGCTGTGTTTCTTTGGTGATATTTTCTTCCATTATGATAACATATCCTCTAATTCTGCTTTAGTTACTAATACTTGGCGCGCTTTGGTGCCTTCACTAGAACCAACTACACCTTTATTTTCTAATAATTCCACAATCTTTTGAGCTCTATTAAAGCCAATGCCGAATTCTTTTTGAATCGCATTAATAGAAGCGTTTTGTTCCGCAACAACAAACTCTGCAACTGGGTATAATAAAGGTTCGTCTTCCACAAGTTCAATTTTTTCTTTATAGTCTTTTAATTGGTTGTGATCAATTAAATATTCTGGTTCCATTTGCGCCTTAATAAACTCTGTAACTGCTTCAATTTCTGAATCTCTAATAAAGGCGCCTTGTAACCTTAAAGGTGTTCCTACAGTCTTAAGAATCATATCTCCTTTACCAAGTAGTTGTTCCGCACCTTGTTGGTCTAAAACAACGATTGAATCTTGAATTTGAGAAACTTTAAAGGCGATTCTTGTAGGAATATTCGCTTTAATTGTTCCTTTAACAACGTCAGTTGTTGGTCTTTGGGTCGCAACTAGTAAGTGATTTCCTGCCGCTCTTGCCTTTTGAGTAATTCTTTGAATTGCATCTTCAACATCCTTAGCAGATACCAATCATTAAATCCGCTAACTCATCAATTACAATAATAATATAAGGCATTTTGTTCTAAGGACGGGTCTGTTAGTGCTTTTTCATTATAACTTTCTAAGTCTTTTGCTCTAGCATTAGCAAATCTTAAGAAACGGTTATCCATCTCTTCTGTTGCCCATGTAAGCGCGGTTGCGGCCATTTTTGGTTCAGTAATTACTGGTGTTACTAAATGTGGAATGCCATCATAAACTGATAATTCAACCATCTTTGGGTCAATCATAATAAACTTTAAATCATCCGGATGGTTTTTCATTAGTAGGGACATAATAATTGTATTAACACAAACTGATTTACCACTATTAGTTGCCCCAGCAATTAAACCATGCGGCATTTTTTTAATATCATAGAAAATATTATTTCCATCAATATCAACACCTAAGGCAATCTTAAGTGGGTCTTTAGAATTAATAAATACTTGATCTTCAACAACATTTCCAAAGGCAACAATTTCAGGAACTTCGTTTGGAAGTTCTAATCCCACATAAGGTTTTCCTGGAATCGGCGCTTCAATTCTTAAAGAACGTGCTGATAGGTTCATCATTAAGTTATCTTTAATTGATTCAACCCTTTTAACATTAACACCTGGTTCTAGTTCTATTTCGTATCTTGTGACAGTAGGTCCTTTAATAATATTGTGAACTTTCCCATCAACACCAAAGTGACTTAAAGTTTCATTAACCGTATTTTCCAATCTTACTAACCACTCAGGACGAGCGTCTTGGTCACGCTCTATTTTAGAAAACATCTCATGAGTAGGCGGAAGATATTTTCTTCGTTGTTTTTTCTTAAATACTTCCCTAACTGGCTCTTCTTCCTTAGCTTGATGTTTAACCTCAACTTCCTCTACTTCTAGTGGTTCAGGAGTAAATGTTTCTATAGAAGGTTTGTATGGTTTAATTTCTTCTAAGCGTGTAATTTCTTCTCCATGTTTAACTTTAGGTTTTTCGTGTTCTTCTACTTTTGCCTCAAAGAAAGTTTCTTCTGGAACTTGTTCCTTAACTTCATCTTTTTTATAAATTATTTCTTCTTTTAAATATTCTTCTTTTGGTCTAATTACTTGATCAAAAGTAACTTCTTTTTTCCCTGAAAAAGGAACATCAATCATGCTTTCTTTCTTTCTAGGGTCAACATATTTTCTTTTCTTATTAACATAAACATCAGGACCGAAAACTTCTTTTCTTGTTTTAGTATTAACCATTGTTCCTTTAAACTCATGATAAGTTTTCGGATCATTAATTGGATGATCGCGCATAAAGTCATATTGTTTAGCAATATCGCCAGTATCTTTATTAACATATGGTGCCACAACATCATCTTTAACTGTTAAACCAAAAATCGGACTAATAAATTCCTGACGTTTATACTTTCTTTGTTTGTTTTTCTTTAAGCCTTCAATTTTTACAAATTGGACAATTTTAAAGGATTCATCTAATTTTTGTTCTTTATACACTATTGGCTTTCTATTAAACAGACTCATGTAAATCCCCCTTTATTGATTCATACAAATCATCAATATCGCTTTCTAAATCTTTTGGTTCTAAAAAGACACTCTTAGAATAAATTTTATATGTTTCTTCCCCAACAATCGCAATAATCGCTAAGCCAATTTTCACAAGAATAATTTCATATAATTTATCAACTGTAACTTTCTTAATCCAATAAGCTGGGTTAATCATATTTAAAACATTCATAACTGTTTTGCCAACCTTAACCGCATTGGCTTCTTTAGTTGCTTTAACGACTTTCATTTCTTCAATTTTAGCCTTTTGATCAAGGATTCCTTTAATTGTGGAAAGTCTTCGTTTTTTTAAGACAGCTAACATTCTCGCACTTAAAAACTCTTCAATACGGTTAGCAATATAATGGGTTAATAAAAGTGACTCTTCAACCGTTAACTCTAACATTGGATACTTACTTGTAGGATAATACTTCCTTGCGATATCTAAAGCAAGGTCAGAAGAAACTTCTTTTAAATAAGGAAACATTCCCACTTCTTTTCTAGTTGCTTTATCTTTATATTTCTTTTGCGCATCTTTAATGAATAAAGAAATTTCAATTTCATCTACTACAGGTGGGTTTTTCTTAATTTTTCTATTCTTTCTATTTAAAGCTAAAATCACCGTATATAAGTACACTAGCGCTAAAAAGAAAAATCCAAATATAATACCCGTTAAAAAAACGATTAAATACTTATAGTCAAATTGGTATCATTATTTAGCTCCTTTCCTTTTTATTCATTATATCAAATAGTTAATCTTTAATAAAGATTATTCCGCTTCAATTAAGTAATCTTTAATCTTGGGAAAAAACTGTAACTCATCTGCAAAACTATCAAAACATAAATTCAATAATACTTCAATATCTTCTTTCTTTCGTATAACAGTGATAACTTTCAATCATTAAATAGTTTTCTTCGCCAATATATAACTTAAATAAAAGTGATTCTTTATTCCACTCATTAATGACTTCATAGAGCCCTTTACTAATCTTAACCTTTTCTAAAACCATCGAAAACAAAAACTCATCTTCATTTAGAGTAAAGATAAAGATCAATTGAGGCAAACCCTTCAATTCCCGTATAAACAGTAAATTGATGGTGGGGATTATCACTATCAAATTCATAATTTAGTTCACGGCTTAGTAAAACTTCTTTTACCTTATCATAAACCTAGTTTCATAACAATCCTTCTTTCTTTACTAACATTATACCTTAATTTCGGCATTTTTTTGTCTTTTTTCACAAAAATAACTAAATGTTTGCATAATGTTATAAAGTCCTTTATAATAGCGTCGGTGATAAAATGTTAATTATGTTAGATTTAGATGGAACACTTCTAAATAACCAATCATTAATTAGTAAAGAAAGTAAAGAGTATTTAAAGAGGCCTCCAAGATAAAGGCCATAAAATCGTCCTAATCACGGGTAGGCCATATAGGGGTTGTATCAATTTTTACGAGGAGTTAGGACTAAATACTCCTTTAATTGTCGATAATGGGGCAAGTATTTATGGCATGGGTAATTTTCCTGATAAATTTTATAAAATTCCTAAAAAACTTTTAGATGAAATTTTCTTATTTACAAAAGATCATCTCGTTACCGTTTTTTATACTGTTGGTGATTACTTGTTTTCTTATAAAACAGAAAAACGCCTTGAGTTTTACTTCCACCTAAACGAAAATACAAAAATTATTGAACGTCCTTATATAGAAAATGATCTTGAAGCGCCACTTGTGATTGTCGCAATTAAAAAACCATTTCATAAAGAGTTTGAAAAGTTCATCTATAAAAAAGAAATCCTCAACTTAAGAAGTTGGGGAGAAGACAAGAAAAATGCGATTTATGAAATTTATTTAAAAGGCATTCATAAAGGACATGCGATGAATGATGTGATTAGGTTATTAGGGCATGATAAAACAGATGTCATCGCCTTTGGTGATGGTGATAATGATATTGAATTAATTAGTTATGCTCACCGCGGTATCGCAATGAAAAATGCGGCCGATGTCGTTAAGAAAGTTAGTGATGAAATTACCCTCTATGATAATCATGAAAATGGTGTTATTAAACATTTAAAAGGAATAATAAAAGACTGAAACACAAGTTTTCAGTCTTTTATTTATAGATAATTTAAATAGTAATAGCCTGTTTCATTATCATAGCGATAACTTCTATATCTATATGGATTAATATAAGATAAATTAATGCCACTATTATCAGTTACATTTATTATGTTGCCATAGGCATCATAATTATAAAATTATTGATTCCATATTTTCTAATGTCTATGCGATAAATTATTAATATATACCGCAAATACACCCATAATAGTAAGCGAAAATCCTGCAATAATTAATAATATTAAATTTGAAAGAAATTTCACTTTTGTTATGGTTTATTTGTCACTAATTAAATATTATCGCAAAAATCAGCAGGATTAAAAGAATATTTGTTGTTACTATTAAATATATCAATCTTCTTTGGAATATTCTTCTTGCTTCAATTTCAACAGGAATCTCTACTATATTTGAATTTTTATATATTTTTTTAGACACTTTATGGATAATTTTCACTGTTTTATTCGGACATACATTGCCAAAAACATATAGAAAAAAGCATATTCCCGCAAGAACAATTATTAGCCAACCACTACCGTTTAATTCATATTTCATAATTAGTATAAAGTTAATAATTACTAATAAAACAAATACAATGATATTTGATATTGTGAATAACCTTTTTTTCATTCAGACCATCCTATTCCTTTATTCCCTAAATATTTAATTAAACCACGTGAAGAAGCAGCAGCAATATTAGGTGAAAAAGTATACCAAGAGGCCCTAAAAGCATGATAACTGGCACGAATAACACCAGTATCAATTATACCTAACTCATAGTAATTATTAAAAGTCATTCCACTGTTTTTAAATACACAATTTGCAACTAATTTCCCTGCTCCATATCTAACACCAGCTGCTATCCCCCCAACAATTGCACTAAAACCGATATTGGTCCAACTTTTATTCTCTAAGGCAGATGCCCCGGCATTTGAAATTGAGCCAATAGCAACAGCACCCCAAAAACCACCAACTCCAGTAACAAATGCCGCCCCTGCTAACCCTGCCATAATTATTGAGCCTACACTCATATCATGAAAAAAGTTCTGACCACTAATTACATTTCCAATTCCTTGACCTATAAAACTGGCACTCGCACCAACAATAAATCCAACACCAAGCGTAGCAAAGGCACCACCAGTAGCAATTGTTGCACCAACAGCAAAAACAACTAACACCACTCCTAAAATTATTCCAAGAGTAGTTTTAGGACTATTCCCATCCGGATCTACATACATAATAGGATTATTCATACAGTATGCATATAGGTTTAATCCTCTTGAATCATTTGGGTCTATATATCCTACATCATCTCTACTTATAAATCTTCCTATACTTGGATCATAATATCTTTGGTTTAAATAATAATAGCCTGTTTCATTATCATAGCGATAACTTCTATATCTATATGGATTAATATCAGATAAATTAATGCCACTACTATCAGTTATATTTGTTTGTGGTGTTATTAATGACTTTTTTCAACGTGTTAACATAAAAAATTAATGCTTATGTGCTAGTTTTTCCATATAAATAACAAATAATACTTGTGTTGTAATCGCAATCAGTATAATAATTAAAATTGTTGTTTTTGAAATAAAAGGTATAAAAAAATAATCAATTATTAACAAAATCAAACTTACTATTAAAAATATTGTTTGAAAAAGTAAATAAAAAGCATAAGGATATATTAAATATCTATATCCAACTATCTTCGTTTTTTTATAGATATAACTTTCTTTAAATGGAATAATTTTTCTTAACTT
The DNA here is from genome assembly GCA_050949105.1 of Acholeplasmatales bacterium. GTDB lineage: Bacteria > Bacillota_I > Bacilli_A > Acholeplasmatales > UBA5453 > DUQU01. The sequence continues at coordinate 102,944 of JBMNFC010000002.1, read as the reverse complement.
AGAATTTTCTTTAACAATAATTTTTTTCAATACATTATTTGAAAAACTATAAGAATCAATAGATACATAAATTAGATATACAGTATTTAACCAAGGTATTATAACCCCAGCAATGTATAGCAAAATAACCCAATCCATATTAATTACACTCCGTAAAATTATAAATTAACATTCGTAATTTCCTCACAAACAGCCACTTTAGTAATTGGATAATATATACAATAATATTTTTTCCCTAATTCCGCTTTTTCAACACCTAACTCTATTTCATCATTAGGTGAAATTATATTTCTAAAAATAGGATAATACACATAATCTGTTAATTCACCAGCAATTTGAGATACTTTTCTATATCTAATAACTATGCCGATGACAGTTTTATAATTATTTTTAATCACATTTTTAAGTTCTTTTAAGTAAGTAATAGAATTTAATATAAATGTAAAAACAACAGCAAATAACAATATTAAAAATAAAATAAAATCAATTAATGATTTAGTTCCTAGATAATTATTAAATAAATAAATGAAACAAATAATTATAAGCGCTAATATCAATATTGAAAAAAAGAAATCTATTAATGCTTTTTTAAAAAATGTTTTTTTAAGTTTTATCGATAGATGTTTATTATGATTATTGTTCATATAATGCCCTAACTCCTTTAATCATACCTCTAACTGCACCCATATTTGGATTAAACTCCAAGCCCATAATTTGATACTCACCCGGCACAATTTTCTTTGTAATTGCTCTAACAAATATATCCTCAGTTAAATTTTTAAAGTCGAATTTATCATTTCTAATCATTGTTTTCGATAATTGTGTCAATAATGGAGTTCCTATAACATCTAAAGCAAATTTAGTTTTTTTGTATTTTGAACCTATTCCGTTAGTAACGCCACCAATAACAAACGCTACAGCATATTCTTCCCAACCACTAATTTTTATTTTACCTACCGAAGCCGAGTAAAAAATATCAGATATAAATTTATTTGCTATTGAGGATAAGCCTCCATTTAAAAGTGCGGCACTACCACCAGCTATACTCCACCCTGCAACTGCTCCAACAGCAGCTCCTAATATTGCACCAGTTACTAAGCCAATCCAAAACTCTTGGCTGCCTATTTCAGCACCGTTATTTATTGCAGTAAAACCTCCTAAAAAACCACCAAAAACTGCACCAATAGCAATGCTAATTAAGAATGTAGTAACCGCAAACTCCCCATCCGGATCAACATACATAATAGGATTATTCATACAGTATGCATATAAGTTTAATCCTCTTGAATCACTTGGGTCTATATATCCTATATCATCTCTACTTATAAATCTTCCTATGCTTGGATCATAATATCTTTGGTTTAAATAGTAATAGCCTGTTTCATTATCATAGCGATAACTTCTATATCTATATGGATTAATATAAGATAAATTAATGCCACTATTATCAGTTACATTTATTATGTTACCATAGGCATCATAATCATATGTAACTAAAATACTTCCACTACTATTTACTATCTTCATTATATCATTAAGTGAGCTTTTTACATAAAAGTATTCTACTCCATTATAATTAAAACTTATTAAAGAACCATCTACATCATATGTATAAATAATAGTATTATTACCCCATGTTTCTTTTAATACTTTATTACCTAATACTGTGTAGTAATAATAAGTACCATAATTGTTTTTAAATATTCTAACTCCCTCATCATTATACTTATATGTAAAGCCTACTCCTGCTTCAGGGATTGATACTTGTTTTAACTTGCTGCCTTCAAAAGTATGATTAAAGTTTGTTTCACAATAAGGGTTTGTAACTTTTTTGTTAACTAAGTTACCTATCAAATCATATGTATATGTCCAACTATATATTAGATTGCCATTTTCATAATAGTTTTGAGTTAATAATTCATTTTTACTATTATATGTAAATGATTTTTGTTTTTTTGGTGTTTGTGGTAAGGAACCTGTTGTATAATCATATTCTTTTTTGATTGTAAGATTATGATTAGTATCATATTCATATTTGATTATTCTTGAAGCGCTTGAATTACCAATTATATTAATGCTTTCTTCTATTAGTTGATTAAAATCATCATAAACATATGATATTTCTTTAATAGTAACATTACTACTATTTTTTACTGTAATAGAAGCAATATTATGTCTTGCATCATAAGTATATGTATATGATTCATTAATCCCATTAACAGTTATTGTTTCAACTTTTAATCGATTACTAGTATTTCCTCTAGTAGAATTAGGATTATCATATGTTAGGGTTTTAGTGATGTTGAGTTGATTATATGTTAGTTCTATTTCGGTTAATCTTTTAAAATTTTACGTTTATATATTCTATAGTTATAATCGTCTTCTTTTTTTTCATAAAAACTAGTGACTTCATCAGTATCTACAAACAATTTTATTTTTATATCATTTTCTAATTTAATTACTAAATCATGATTATCAAATAAAACTTCTTTTACTTTTTTATCCAAAAAAAGGTCTTTATGTTTTTTTATAAAATCGTGAAATATTGTGTTTAATAATGTATTTTCTATTTCATATTCATTATATTTGTTTTTTATATAACAATCCATATCTCCTAATAAAATTTTTTCATTTAAACTTACAGTAAATGGTTCTTCTGTGCGTATAGATACATCACCAAAACCTATTCTTAGAATCTGTAAAAAACTATTGAAAGATGCTATTTTTCTTCCAAGTAAATTTTTAATTAAGTCTTTTTTACAAAAATATTTTTTATCTACCATATATTACACCCTATATATGAAATCATCATTTATTATTTCATACTTTATTCTCTTTGATGTTGTATTAATGATAATATTAAAGACAATATTGTTTTCAAATACTATTTTTAAATCATTATTTTCAAATGAAACATGCTTTATAGGAACATAAAGTATTTTTTTTAGATTCTCATCCATTTTTTTGTCAAATAAAGTAGTCCCTCTATTTTCAAAATGATATTGTTCTAGTTTTTCTTCTAAAGGTTTAAAAATATCTTTACTTGATATTATTGGAATATTATTTTCACTTATTCTCAAGTAAACATTTATTTCAAAATAAAATATTGTGCCATTTTCACTTTTACACTTAAATAAGATTTCATCTAAAAAGCGTGAATAATTTATCAAAACAGAATTTGATAGTAGTTTTATTACTTCAAACTTATTCAAGAAATTTCGTTCTTTTTTTAAATAACCAACATAATCACCAGCTACTACAAATTCATATTTGTCGTTAAATATTCTATAAGACTCATTATCCCCTTTTTCTTTCTCAAAAACTTCTAAGTTGATTCCATTTTCTAGTTCTATCTTTAAATCATTATTCGAAAATGAAACATTTGTTACTTTTATATTCACTAATTTAGATTCATTTTCTTTTAAAACTTCGTCAAATAAAGTGTCCATACTAATAGTTGGATCTTCACTTAAGTCTAATCCATCATTCATATAAATCATATCACTATCTAGTATTATGTCTTCACCACTTGAAAACTTTGAATAACACTGAATATGTAAAGAAAAATTATCACCATATTTTGTTTCAAAAGAAACAATTATCATATCAATAAAGCGATTGATTCTAGTAATTTTTAAACCGTTAAGTTCGTTTATAACATCTTTTTTAGTCATCTTATAGTTTGTTTTCATATAAACCCTAACTCCTCCATTATAAATTTTTTTAATTCTTGATAACTCATTGGAGGTTCTTTTTTTGTTAAATCATGCATTTTCCGCCAACGCGGATCACTTTTTTTAATTCCTAACTCATTCATAATACTTCTAAATTGCTCATTTTGTTTAGTATTATCCTTAGGTCTTCCTTTTGAAAACATATAGTATGCACCTGCTCCAACTAAAGCAGCAGTTCCTGATGCAGCCACAGCACCACTAACTGTAGCAGTTCCAGCAACAACAGAAATCATCATCGTACCAGTTGATGCGTTTTGGAGAAAAACTAATGTTGGATAAGTAAATGGAATTGGAGTTACTGCAAGTCCTCCAATCAAAGCACCAGCTACAGCACCTATGCTAGTTGCTAATGCATATTCCGTCCAGCAAACACTTCCATTAAATATTTGACCATCATCAATATAATCTATATACGCTACTGCACCAAAACCAATTGCTGCACCAATTATAGCACCTATAATCATTGCTGTTAAAACGATTGATTCCCCATCCGGATCAACATACATAATAGGATTATTCATACAGTATGCATATAAGTTTAACCCTCTTGAATCATTTGGGTCTACATATCCTACATCATCTCTACTTATAAATCTTCCTATACTTGGATCATAATATCTTTGGTTTAAATAGTAATAGCCTGTTTCATTATCATAGCGATAACTTCTATATCTATATGGATTAATATAAGATAAATTAATGCCACTATTATCAGTTACATTTATTATGTTACCATAGGCATCATAATCATATGTAACTAAAATACTTCCACTACTATTTACTATCTTTATTATATCATTAAGTGAGTTTTTTACATAAAAGTATTCTACTCCATTATAATTAAAACTTATTAAAGAACCATCGACATCATAGGTATATAGTATAGTATTATTACCCCATGTTTCTTTTAATACTTTATTACCTAATACTGTGTAGTAATAATAAGTACCATAATTGTTTTTAAATATTCTAACTCCCTCATCATTATACTTATATGTAAAGCCTACTCCTGCTTCAGGGATTGATACTTGTTTTAACTTGCTGCCTTCAAAAGTATGATTAAAGTTTGCTTCACCATAAGAGGTTGTAACTTTTTTGTTAACTAAGTTACCTATCAAATCATATGTATATGTCCAACTATTTATTAGATTGCCATTTTCATAATAGTTTTGAGTTAATAATTCGTTTTTACTATTATATGTAAATGATTTTTGTTTTATACACTTCCAATTTATCATCTAATAATTTACATGACAACATTTTCCCAAAAAATACCTAAATTTTAAAATATAATTTAAATTGTTATTTAATTTTTTTCAGTAAATAATATAAAAGTGCAACTGCCTTATGAAGGGGATTGCACTTTTATTGTTTTGTTTATTATGTTTTTACTTAATTTTCTCTAAATGCCAAATATCTTTATTGTATTCACTAATAGTTCTATCAGTTGAGAAGAAACCACTCTTTAAAGTGTTATAAATTGTTTTAGTTATCCATACTTCTTTATCTTTATAAAGTTGATTAGCATGCTCTTGGGCTTGACGGTAAGAATTAAAATCTTTTAAGATGAAATATTGATCTCTTCTAAGTAAACTATCTTTAATTTCTTCAAATTCTTGTTTAGAAACATCTTCAAAAAAACCGTTTGTTAGTTGATCTAAGACTTTTTTAACTTTGGGATCATTTAGATAAACATCATATGGATTATATGAGCCATCTTTTTCTAACTTAGTAACTTCTTCTGCCTGCAAACCAAATAAAATAATATTATCTTTACCAACTAATTCACTAATTTCAACGTTTGCCCCATCAAGAGTTCCTAAAGTAATTGCCCCATTCATCATAAACTTCATATTACCAGTTCCGCTTGCTTCTTTAGAGGCAGTTGAGATTTGTTCACTAATATCAGCTGCCGGCATAATCATTTCGGCATAAGTAACATTATAATCTTCGACAAACGCCACCTTAATATATTTAGAAATTTCTTCATCACTATTAACTTTATTTTGAATTGTGTTAATTAGTTTAATAATTTTCTTCGCAAAATAATATGTTGGCGCACTTTTCGCTCCAAAAATAAAACTTTGCGGATGGAATCTTTCTCTAAATGCCGGATTTTCTTTAAGTTCATTGTATAAATACATTATATGAAGCGCGTTTAATAATTGACGTTTATATTCATGTAGTCTTTTTACGTGAATATCAAAGATGGAATTTTCATCAAGTTTAACACCGATTTGATTATAAATCTTATCAGCTAGGCGTTTTTTGTTTTCTTGTTTAACTAAAGCATACTTTTCTCTAAAGTTCTTATCGTGTTGAAACTTAGCAAGTTTTTCTAACATTTCTGGTTTACTTACCCAATCTGGACCAATTGTTTCATTTAATAACTGTGATAAACCCTTATTGCTTTGGAGTAACCATCTTCTATGCGTAATTCCATTAGTTTTATTATTAAACTTACTTGGATAGAAATTACTAAAGTTTTTCATCGTGATGTTCTTTAAAATATTTGTATGAAGTTTTGCAACACCATTAACACTATAAGAACCAACAATCGCTAAGTTAGCCATATGAATCTCGCCATGTTTAATAATTGCCATTTCATAAACTTCTTTGGCGTGTTCGCCATATTTCTTCTTAAGTTCAATTTCAAAACGACGATTAATTTCTTCGGTGATTGTATAAATTCTTGGTAGTAATGGTTGAAATAATCTAATTGGCCATCTTTCTAAGGCTTCTGCTAAAATTGTATGGTTAGTATACGCAACAGCGTTTTTAGTAATATTCCATGCATCTTCCCATTCAAATTTTTCTTCATCAACTAAAATCCGCATTAATTCCGGAATAATTAATGTTGGATGGGTATCATTAATGTGAAATAAAGCGAATTTATGAAGATCTTTTAAAGAACCATGTTCACGCTTATGTTTTCTTACAATCGCGTTAACTCCAGCTGCGGAAAATAAGTATTGTTGTTTTAATCTTAAGATTTTACCTTCATCAGTTTCATCGTTTGGATATAACATTTCACTAATTTGGCGAAGTTTCTTATGATATTCAAAAGTTCCGCCCCGATTAGTATATAAATCTGATGCTTCAACACTCCATAATCTAAGTGTGTTAATAACGCCATTTTTATAACCAACAATTGGCACATCATAAGGAATAGCTTTTACATATTCCGCATTTTTATGTTCAACTTTTAATTTACCGTTAGAAACGCCAATTTCAATATGTCCATAAAAAGGAATATCGACTGATTCTTCCGCTCTTCTAATTTCCCAAACATGAATATCTTTTAACCAATGATCAGGATATTCAACTTGATAACCATTTTCAATGGCTTGTTTAAAAAAGCCATAACGATATCTAATACAGTTACCATGAACAGGGATCGCCAAAGCCGCACTAGAATCCATAAAACATGCTGCTAGTCTACCTAAACCACCATTTCCTAGTCCCGCATCTGATTCTTTGTGTTCAATATCATTAATATCTAATCCTAATTCTTTAAACGCTTCTTCAACAACATCATAAACACCTAAACTCATTAGGTTATTGGTGATCATTCTTCCCATTAAAAATTCCATCGAAAAATAGTAAACCTTCCGTTTACCTTGTTGAAGTTTATTAGTTTTGATCCATTCTTGTGTAATACTCTTTTGAGTGAGTTCTCCTAAGGCAATATATTGTTGATATGTATTTGATTCACTAAAAGGGATTGCATAAGTTGTTTCTACTTGTCTTTTAAAATGTTCGATAAATGTCGCTTTATCTTTAAAATAATCCATAATTATCACCTACGCTATTATATCATAAACCGCTTATCTAATTATACATTAGAATAAGTAACGGTTTCCATATTTATTTTTCTATTTTTAAAATTGTTACTGATAATGGAGCGATTAATAATTTGACATATTGGTCTTGATTATGTTTTTTACCATCAAAGGTAAATAACGGTAACCCATTATATTGATCGCTTCCACCATATTCTAATTTATCACTATTCATTATTTCTACATATTTTCCTTTTTCAGGAACACCTAATTCATAACCATGATAAGTATTTGGAGTCATATTTAAAATAACAACTAAATGACTATTAAATCCATATCTGACAAAGGAAAAGATTGATTGATCACGATTACTATGATCTAACCACATAAATCCTGTAGAATCATGATCTTTTTCATGAAGTGCTCCTTCACTTCTTACAAGCCAAAGCATATCTCTAACAAACTTATTGGCAGTATCATGTGACTTATATCTAAATAAGTGCCAGTCTAAAGCCCTATTGACATCCCATTCGGCGAAATGGGCAAATTCTTGACCCATAAATAAAAGTTTTTTCCCAGGATGGGTTGCCCAAAAACCGATTAAAAGACGATAATTCGCAAACTTTTGCCAGTAATCACCAGGCATTCTTGTAAGAAGCGTGCCTTTCCCATGAACGACTTCATCATGGGAAAATGGTAAGACAAACTGTTCACTAAAGGCGTAAGTTAAACCAAATGTAAGATCGTCATGATGCCATTTACGATAAATTGGGTCGCGTTTAAAATATCTTAAGACATCATTCATAAACCCCATATTCCATTTATAGTTAAACCCTAGTCCCCCCGCATCTACAGGTCTAGTAACCCCTTCATGAGCGGTTGAATCTTCGGCCATTAGTAAGACGCGGTCATCTTTTTTAAAGATTACTCTTGATAAATCTCTTAAAAACTCAATAGCGCCATGGTTAGTTCCATTTCTTTTATCGCCTAAATAATAAATTAAATTACTTACCGCATCAACTCTAAAGCCATCAACATGGAAATATTCCATCCAAAAAAGCGCGTTACTAATTAAAAATGATTTTGTGGTTCCTTTAGATAAGTCTAAATTCGCTGTTCCCCAAACTTCATTTTCCCGTTTCCACATCTCATCATATTCATATAAAGGAGAACCATCAAAAAAGTATAATCCATGCGCATCTTTACAAATATGTCCAGGAACCCAATCAATAATTACCCCAAACCCTTCTTGGTGAAGTCTATCAATCATATACATTAAATCTTTAGGAACACCATAACGAGATGTTGCCGCAAAATATCCCGTGCCTTGATAACCCCATGAATCATCTAGCGGATGTTCATATACTGGCATTAACTCCACATGAGTAAAGTTTTGTTCCCTAAGATGTTTAATTAATTCTTCAACGATTTCATTAAATTTAAAAAACATTCCGTATTTTCTGCGCCATGAACCTAAGTGAAGTTCATAAATAATTAGTGGTTGGTTATAAACATGGCGTTTTTTATTAAACCACTCTTGATCATTCCAAGTATAACCATCAATATCATAAACCTTACTAGCGGTCTCTGGACGTTCTTCTGAAAATGTCGCATAAGGGTCAGCTTTATAGAGACTTTGAAATCCTGTATCAATATAATATTTATATTTAGCCCATTCTAAATTCCAAGGAATTGTAATACTCCAAATGCCTTGTGAGTCGATTTTTGTAAGTTCATGAGCCGTAATATTCCAATGATTAAAATCACCGACAACGGAAACTTTTTTCGCATTTGGGGCGTAGACGGTAAATCTTGTAGAAACAATTTTCCCTTTTTCATCTTTATTTAAAAATGAACCAAAAATCCTTTTCGCATCATAAAGTTTACCTTGATTGAAAAAATAAGCATCTTCACTAGAAATTTTATACATTTCTCTTTATGTCCTCCTCAATTATTTTTTTAACAATCTCATAACTAAAACCTTTTTGAAGTAAAGAATTAATTATAAAATCGGTATCTTTATTCTTTCTTTTTAGTGCTTCATAATGAGGTTTTATCGTTTTTTCCTCATCAAAATTATCTTTTAAGTACTTACTAACTAAATCATTTATCTCATTTATTTCATAACCTAAATTCGTAAGTCGTCTTATAATTGTTTCTTTAGTCTTTTTATAGTTATCTTTTTTTACTCTTAAAGTTAAAGTTTTTACCTTAAATTCTAAATTTTTATCAATATGATATTTTAATGTGTCTTCAATAATTTCTTCACTAATTCCTTTATTTTTAAGGAGTAATCTTAATTTGTGTTTACCATATTTATTTTCATAACGACTAACAAAAGAACTCGCAAACTCTTTATCATCTAAATAGCCTTTTTCTTTATATGACTCTACAAGTTCAGCAATTAATTCCCTCTTCGCATTTAACCCTTTTAAATAAATTATAAATTCATAAACACTTCTTGCTTTAGAAACATAAACAACCGCTTTTCTTTTAATATAGGCAGTTTCATTTTCATTAATAATGTCTTTAAATTGTTTTAAAGTTATGATTTGATTTTTCTTTAATTTATGATCAAGAAAAACCGATAGTTCAATGTGAACTACTTCTTCATCAAAATAGACATTATAGCCATATTTGGTTTTCTTTATATTACTAACAATCATCTTTATTCGATATTATTAAGCGCGAAGTTAAGTTGATAATCATTAACTTCATTTTTAATCAAACTTCGGTAAAAATCAATTAAGTGAAGTTGAGTTTCTTTATCTAATCTTTTTGTTTGTGTTAAACCATGAGTAGTTTGATATGTTAAAATCATACTTTCTAAATTATCATCAAATAAGCCTGGTTCATAAATTGAAGGTGATGTTCTAGAAAGTAAGTATTGAAAAGACTTAATTAAAGGATGCGAGTCACCTTTATTAAATTCTTTATAAACTACTGGATAACTAATTGATAAAGCGCCAACTTGAGGATAATATACATCGGGACTTATTCCTCCTGATACTGATGTTTTATCATTTAAAAGCCAATAACCTTGCGTAAATGATAAATATGTTTCTCCAGGAAAACTTTCTAGTTTTAATGAGACTTGAAAAAGATCTTTTCCATATGTTTTTGAACCAATTAGTTTATGACCATATTTTTGCATCGTACCGGCGATAACTTCACTAGCACTAGCGCTATTTTCATTAACTAAAATAGTAATTGGATAGGCTTTTTCATTAATTGGATTATTTTTATAAGTTTGATAGGCATTTTCTCTTGGATAGTGTAAATATAAAAATGGTTCAGTATCATTAATAAATATTTTTAAGATATTGACGGCACTTGTTAAATAACCGCCACCATTATCTCTAACATCAATTAAAAGTCCATTAATATTTTGGCTTTCTAAATCAGCTAACGCAACGCTAAAGTCTTCATCAGTTTCCCCACCAAATCTAAGAATTTTAATGTAACCATAATCGCCTTTTTTATAGTAAGAAATACTATCAAAAGGAACTTCAAATAACTTAAGTGTTACTTCGACTATTTCATCAAAACGTTTAACTTTTATGTTCTTCTCATCGCCTTCTTGTCCCTTTAAGAGTAAAGCTTTTTCATCAAATGATAATTCACTTAAATTGTTGTCATTAACATTTGTAATAACATCACCAACATAAAGATGTTTATCAGTTTCCGTAAGGACATTAATTCCCGCAACAAAAAGGCCATCTTGATGGTCTTGAATCGTTATTCCTAAACCAACATATTTATTACCCATATCGATATTTCTTGTGGTAGAAAAGGTGTATGTATAATCATCGGTAAATGATAAAAGTTCTTCTACACTTTTAACTTTATTAACATCAATTGGTAAATTTTTATAATAATATTTATCTAGTATTTCATAAATTTCCATTATTTGTGGATCTCTATTTTTAGGTTCAGGGATTTTGATATTCAAATTAAGATCACAACTAGTTAATAAAATTAAAAATCCTAATAATGTAAATGCAAATATTTTCCTAATCACGCGTAAAGCCACGGCCAACCGCCTCCTTTGTTTGAGCGATGAAGGTAAACGCATCCGTATCGGTGTTATTTACCACATCTCTAATTAAATTCAATTCTCTTTTATTTACTACACAAATAACTAAAGTTTTATCTGCGTTACTATAACCACCTTTAGCATTAATCATTGTAACACCACGATCCACTGCCGCAAAGATGGCATCTCTTACTAATAGCGGTTTATTTGTGACAATAAATAATGTTGAGCCGGCCCTACCTTTAATTGAATAGTTATCAATAATTATTGAAACTAAAACGATACTCGCAATGGAAAATAATAACTTTTCCACATTTCTAAATGCTAAGAACCCTAATAAGACAATAACTCCATCAGTTATTATAAATGAAAATGTGTAATTTTGATGGTATTTTTTATGTAACACAACTTGGGCAATATCCATTCCCCCTGTAGAGCCGCCATTTCTAAAGACTATTCCTAGCCCAAAACCAACTAATAAACTTCCTAAAATGGCACTAACTAATAAAGGCGTTTCCGTAATTTGATCAATAATTAACTTTTCTGGGACTTTACAAATTTGTAAAATAAAGATGACAAATGGTGAAAATAATGAACCATAGATTGTTCTTATGAAAAACACTTTTCCTAAAAAGATAAGTCCAGCAATTAAAAAGATAATATTTAATACTAAGATGGTTATCCACGCAGTAATACCAAATGTCGCAAAAATAACCGAAAGCCCCGTTACGCCCCCGATTACTAAGTTCATTGGTAAAAAGAAAAAGTAAAATCCTAAGTTCATTAAGATAATTCCTGCAGTAATGAGTAGTAATTCTAGAACTTTATCTTTTTTCATGCTGTCTCCTTTAAATATGCTTTAATGAATTTATCAATATTTCCGTTCATTACATCATCAACTTGCGATGTTTCTTCATCAGTTCTATGATCTTTTACCATTTGATATGGGTGAAAGACATAAGATCTAATTTGCGAGCCCCAAGCAATATCTTTTTGTTCACCCTTAAGCGAATCAATTTTCTCTTGTTGCTTTTCTTCTTCTAGTTTAGCTAACTTACTTTTTAAAATTGCTATTGCGGTTTCTTTATTTTTAATTTGGCTTCTTTCATTTTGACAGGTAACAACTATTCCCGTAGGTAAATGCGTAATTCTTACAGCGCTATCTGTTGTATTTACTGATTGACCACCAGCGCCACTAGACCTAAAAACATCAACTTTTAAATCTTCTTCATCAATTATAACATTTACCTTATCTTCAATTACTGGTATTACTTCACAAGAAACAAATGATGTATGTCTTCTACTATTAGAATCAAAAGGACTAATTCTCACTAATCTATGAACACCATGTTCACTTTTTAAGTTTCCATAAGCATAATTACCTTTAATCTTTAAAGAAACACTTTTTATTCCCGCTTCTTCACCAGCTTGATAATCAATTACTTCAACTTTATAGCCTTTTTGTTCTGCAAAACGTAAATACATCCGATATAACATTGACCCCCAGTCCATACTTTCAGTTCCACCGGCACCAGGATGAAGTTCTAAATAACAATCTTCCATATCATATGGACCAGATAATAAAGTTACTACTTCAAAATCTTTAATTTTTTCACTTAACGATTTTACTTCTTCAATGATTAGTTCATATTCTTCATTTTCTTCATCAGTGATTTCTAATAACTCATTTATCATTAAATAAGTAGACTTAATCTCTTCATAAGTGTCTACTTTTGCTTTTTTATCATTTAATTCTTCAATTATTCTTTTAGCTTTATTAACATCATCCCAAAAATTAGGTGATAATTGAAGATTTACAAGTTCTTTTATTCTTTCTTTTAAAGTGTCTACTTTTAAAGATACGAATAAAGTTTCGATTGATTCATTGAAGTTTTCTAAATTTTTGTATAGCTCGTGTTTTTCCATATTTATCCATTATTATTATAACACGGTTTTTTTAAGATAAAAAGAAAGAAGTTTATTATCCATATTTATTTAGAGATTGTTTTAAAATATAGAATATTTTATGAACTCATCACAAAAAAAATCCTCAACTGAGGATCTTCTTACTTACTTTTCTTTCCAAAAGTCAATTGTTGGTGCATTCGCTTTTTTGCCTAAATCAATCATTAAAACATCGGCGATAACTTTACCAAAACTAATATTTAATGTCTCTTCCGTTACCACCTCTTGTTTTACTGGTCCCCCAAAAATAACTCCAAAGATGTGTTTAGATGTTGGCAAATATGTATCATGTGAAGCATTAAAATATTTTGTCCCACTAGAAAAATGATATCTTTCAGAAGGTACAATAACTAAATCAAAGCCAGCGCCTCGCCATACTTGTTGTAAAATAAGTTCATTGCGATTATAAACCTTATAAATGTATGGCTCATTTTGTAAAATAGTTTGAATTTCGATAAGTTCTTGAATTGTTGGTTTAATCCCCCCAATAAATGTTAAGGCTTTGGATAAATTATCCCCAACTCGCGACTACTGTTGTACCAGGTTGAGGGCTTCCCCCAGGCGCTAAACTTTCAAACTTGTATAAAGGGTTAATGCTCTCTATTTTCGCTTTTAAATCTGGAAGTTTTGAATCACCATATTTATCTTTAATAACTGAATAAGAACCATATGGTGTCATTCCGTGGTCAGTAGTAATTGCGAATACTGTTTTATCATATATTCCTGCATCTTTATAAATTTGGACAAGTTCGCCAATTTTCACATCAAGTTTCGCAAGTGCATTGATAACATTATTTATTCTTCCATCATAACTTAAAGCAGGGGTATTTCCATAAGCATCACTGTTGTGACCGATAGCATCTAAATCATCAACATAAACTGTAAATAGTCTAGGTATCTTTTCCAATCTTAAAGTTAAATTACCTGAAACAAACTCTTCCCCTTTTAAAGCTTTTATTGCCTGAGAAAATCTAAGTTCACCATTAGCGGTTTCTCCAGAAGGAACATTGATATATAGTCGATTTAAATCTGTAGTCGAAAGTGGCTCCGGATATGCTGGATAATGTCTTACTGAAGCCATAGATATTCCTTGACTTGCGGCAACCTGATAAAATGTTGGCGCTAAATTTGTTCTCCCTTGTTCAATAACTTTATTCTGTGTTTTATCAAAATAGGCAATCACATTGGTGGTTTGATTAGAGTGTGCTCCAGAAATAATCGCTGCTTGAACGGCATTGGTAATAGAAGGAAAAACTGTTTGTAGGTTTGTAAAAAACATTCCTTCACCACCATAATATGATAAATTAGGAATAACACCTCTACTTAAAGCTTCATCATAAATATATTTAGGAAAACCATCAATATTAATATATACTGCATAATATTTTTTTTGTGGATTTAGCTCAATCGTGATTGTAGTATTTTCCATTATAACAAATGTATAAGTATCATCTGTTAGTTCATCTATTTTTTCAATATCATTAATTTTAAATGAAGAAAGTTCTTTAATTGGATTGTGAAATGTTAATAAAACTGTTGTTTTTTCTTTTATTTTATTGTTATCTTCCTGATCTGAACAAACTTCATCAGGTAAAGTTAAACTATAGTAAACATTTAATGTGACAACTACTGTTACATCTTTCGTCATAATAAACGTATATGTATTACCAACTAATTCATCTTTCTTCTCTATACCATTAACCTTAAA
The DNA here is from genome assembly GCA_050949105.1 of Acholeplasmatales bacterium. Taxonomy (GTDB): domain Bacteria; phylum Bacillota_I; class Bacilli_A; order Acholeplasmatales; family UBA5453; genus DUQU01. The sequence goes on along the minus strand of JBMNFC010000002.1, from coordinate 87,719 downwards.
TGAAGAAATATCTTCTATTGGTGTGGTAAGTGTTAATATAACTGTTGTATTTGCTTTAATTTTATTGTTATTTTCCTGGTTTGAACTAACACCATCAGGTAAAATTAAAGTATAGTAAATATTTAATGTGATAACTACTGTTACGTCTTCCGTCATAATAAACGTATATGTATTACTAACTAGTTCATCTTTCTTCTCTATACCATTAACTTTAAATGAAGCAATATCTTCTATTGGTGTGGTAACTGTTAGTATAACTGTTGAGTTTTCTTTTATTTTATTATCATTTTCTTGATTTGAAGAAACCCCTCTCAGGTAAAGTTAAACTATAATAAACATCTGAAATAATTTCTGCATCTTTTAAACCTAAATACACTACTGTATCGCATATTATTTCAAATGCAATCCGATTATTATCAAGTGAATTTATTTGTTCCTCACCGTTAATTTTTAAAGAAGTTATTTCCTTGCCTTCGGGAATATTAATCGTTAAAACAACCAACTCATTGGCTTTAATTTTTCATTATCAATTTGATTAGAAACTATTTCTTTCGGCAAAGTAAGTTCGTAATATTTTTCTTCTTTATTTTCTTGATTACCACAACCAACAAGAAAAATTGACAATATTACTATTGTAATAATTTTTTTCATCTTTTCTCCTTTAAACATTAACGGTGAGCCAAGGGCAAAAGCCCTTGGACACCTTATTTTTTATTCTGGTTTTGTTGAATAAAAGTTATACCACACTGTTCTGCCAATGGTAGTAAAGCCTGGTGTAATATAGTCAGTCGGATAACCTGGATCTTCTGGAACTATTATTCTTTATTCATTAATGTATCTGAGGACAGCTAGAGCTAAACCTGCTAATTTTAACATAACTAAATTATTAGGTGTGCCATACAATTCAGCGTATAATGATTCTTCGTCTCTTTGAACAAATCGCATTAATCCTGGCATGTCAGTTGACGGAACAGTATATTCTAATGAAATGCTTTCCCATTTATTTCTAGTAATAACACCATCAACTTTTGTTAACCTTGGATAGAAAGAGCTGGTAACAACTGGGGTTGCCATTGCTTTCCACATTTCATGATATTTAGGAGCATTTAATCCTGTAGCTGAAATATTGTATAAATCTAACTCATTTGTACCAGCAGTTGAATAGCCAACAAATTCGTCACTAGCATTGTAGAATACTCTTCTAATATAAAGTGCGCTAATAGATTCTCTAATAGAATTTTCTTGTCCATAAATCTTGATTTTTGTTTTGTCTAAAACACCGTCTACAAAAACATCTTCTTCCTTGTTTTCAACACCAAATACCCACTTAAAGTAAGTTGCACCAGTTGGAACTGTTGTATCTCCACTTGGAATACTATGTTTTTTATCAACATCAATCTTCAAAATTTGAACTGCTCGATTATCAACACTTGAATTACTTATCCAAGACGCATTTTTACATACTGGCGAGCCAAATCCAGTAGTTGAAGAATATTTATATGGATTATTAAATAATGTATAATTGAGTCTTAAGAAAAATACTAATGTGTCTTCTGATAAATTATAAGTAGCTCTAAATTTGCTTTCGTTTAATTGATTTTCACCTGGACCATAGATTAAGTTTTCATTATCAATAAAAACTTCATGTGTTAATCCAAGCGGATTGTCACCTTCTGGTGTTCTTGTCTTCCATGGTACACCGTTGGCTACCCAAATATAAGCCTTGGATAATGCTGGAATTTCAAAATCTTTATAAATGAACGCAGAACTTCTAGCACTATTAGAAATATGGAATAAACCATAATCTCCTAACAGTGGTTGTTGATCCGTATTACCAAATATGATGTAATGATTCTTTAAGTTATATACTTCATTTGTGTTATTAAAGACTTCAATGTAATCAAACACTCCACGGTCTAATCCCAATTCTGTTATTAATAATGCTGGTGCACCTGCAATTGGAGCAGCTGGTGTTAATGCAGCAACACTACTCATATCAACGCCTTGGATTGTTTTTGTTGGAATTGATGTATTAATTGGACTATTTACAACATGGAATTCCATGCTTCCAGTACCATAGCTTGAAGTTACAGATAATTGATAACTACCTAGGGCAAGATTTGCATCTTGTAGCGCTTGACCAACAACAACCAATTCACCATCAGCGATATCATAGTCTAATAATATAGTCTAGTGTAGTATCACCAATTTTAACTGTTAAGCCTTCACCTGTAATATCATCATAAGTTGCACCAAACAAATCAATATTAGCTTTTAAACCTGTTTTATCAGAAATTGCACCTATCATCCAGTGATATAATATTCCAGTTAATTCAGGTACTAAATCTTTAAAACTTACTGTTACAGTAATATCTTTAGTCATTTTAACTGTATACTTGTATTCAGTTGAAAGTTCACTAACTTTTTCAACACCATCAACCTTTAATGATTCAACTGCTTTTCCTTCAGCTACTGCTACTGTAAGTACTACATCAGTATTTACGACAATTGCTGAATTATCAGTTTGGTTTGATGTTACACCTTCAGGTAATGTTAATGCATAAACGATATCTTCAAAAGTAACAGTTACAGTAATGTCTTTTGTCATTTTAATAGTAAGTTTGTTACCAACAACATCTTCTTTTTTCTCAACACCATCAACTTTTAATGAAGCTAACTTTTTACCTTCTGGAGCTGCTATTGTAAGTACGACATCAGTATTTATTACAATTGCTGAATTATCAGCTTGATCTGATGTCACGCCAGCAGGTAATGTTAAGGCATAAACTATATCTTCAAAAGCAACAGTTACTGTGATATCTTTAGTCATTTTAATAGTAAGTTTGTTACCAACAACATCTGCTTTTTTCTCAACACCATCAACTTTTAATGAACCTAGTTTTTTGCCTTCTGGAACAGCTATTGTAAGTACGACATCAGTATTTATTAAAATTACTGAATTATCAGCTTGATCTGATGTCACACCTTCTGGTAATGTTAAGGCATAAACAACAGGTGGAATATCTTCAAAAGCAACAGTTACTGTGATATCTTTAGTCATTTTAACTGTAAGTTTGTTGCTAACAACATCTGCCTTTTTCTCAACACCATCGACTTTTAAAGAAGCTAACATTTGTCCTTCTGGAACAACTATTGTAAGTACTACATTAGTGTCTTTCAAGATTTTCGCATTATTTGTTTGATCTGATGTCACACCAGTAGGCAATGTTAATGCATAAAAGACTTCAGCAGGTTGTTGATCTTTAAAACTTACTGTTACGGTAATATTTTTTGTCATCTTAAAGGAAAGTTTATTGCTCACAACCTCAGCTTTTTTCTCAACACCATCAACTTTTAAAGAATCAATTTCTTTTCCTTCTGGGACAGTGATTGTAATTACCACATTAGTATCCTTTAAAATTTTCGCATTATCTTCTTGATTAGATGTTATGCCTGCTGGCAATGTTAATGCGAAAGTTTCCTTCACTGGTTCTTTTTTGTCACAAGATGCAACGAAGAATAAACCAACTAATAATAAAACTACTAACAAAATTCTTTTTTTCATATTTTTTTCATCTCCTTTGTTATTTATATGAATTATTTTAGATTGTAAAAATCTAGTCTAATAACTACTGTTTTGGCGATTAGATCTCTAATAGTTCGTGAATCATCCCTAAAAAATGGAATAATCATTGAAATAATACCGGGAATAATTAAAATTGTTTCTACTAATATTCTTCCTACTGCTTCCCTTAACATCAATTTTGATGGTGATATTTCCTCTAATGTATTAAGATCAACAACACCAATTCCTGTAACTAATTTCCCCACAGTTCTACCATTTCCAATAATAGCGGGAATAAGAGTAAAATATACTAATCTAGTTAAAATCCAAGATATAAAGATGTTTAAAATTAATTTATAAAATAGTCTTACAAACTTTTCATATTTAACTAAATCTTCAAAATCTTGTTCATTAGTTCCTAGTGTCGCGACAAACGCATCTATTTCCATAAATAAGAAAATGCTAATTATATAAAGTATCGCAATAATAATAAGCCCATCAATTAAATAAGCCGCCATTCTTCTTGCGATTGACGCCGTTTCATAGGTAATTTCTTCATATTTTTTTTCTTTTTCAATCGAAGTTACTTTATTTGACTCCATACGTAATCAGTCCATATCCAAAATTATTAAAATCAAAATCATATGTAAAATATTTATCACGCTTAACAATATCAGGATGATAATTAACGAAAAGATCTCCATCACCATAGTAAGGTGAAAATAGTTCAAAACCAATCTTGTTGTTTACAAAATCAAGACCTAGTTTTCTAATGAATGAAGCTCCATTTAAGTTTTCTTCTTCTTGAAAATTAGTTAAGCTTTGTAAAACTCTTCTTTCTTTTATTCCATCATTATCATCATCTAAATAATCAATTTTGTATGTTGTACCATTAATGTGCCCACAAAAGACTAATAAAATATTTTTATATGGTTTTACAAGTTCATTAAATAAATAATTTCCTGTCGCGGTACGCTCACCACGATTATTTAAATATTCGTGTGCTAATAAAACAACTTTTTTATCGCTATGAAGACTTAAAACTTCTTTGGCATAACTAACATCTTGACTGGAAACGTGAATACCTTTTCGGTCACTTCCCCATCCCAAATATAAAAACACATAAGTTTCATTATTAATATTAATTAAGTCATAATGGCTTCGATTATTTTTATAACTACCACCATACCAACTATAACTATCAAAAACACTTTCTCCTAGTTGATTTCCATAAAGTTCGTATGATAATGCCTCATCAAACCCATCAGCTCCATCGGGATTAAAATCACTTGTTCCCCCAACATCATGATTTCCAGTTAAAATGCCTAATGGTTTTTCTTCACTAATAATTCCCTTAAAGAATTCTTCTATAAATGTTTCATGTTCACCATCATTCATAATTGATTGGATTTGATCTCCAGTAATCATCGTATAAAGTAATTTACCTTGATATGAAACATTAAGATAATCTCTTAGATCATTTAAAGCTTTTACTCCATCTCTTTCTGAAACACCTGATGGTGAGTTTGCTTTTCTTGTAATATACTGTAAGTCTGTGACATGATAAAGATAGTTATTATAACTTAGAGGAACATTATTGAAAGAAACTATTCTTAAATCAATTACACCATTTTTAATCCAACCATCACTGTTTTCATAATTAAAGCCTAACTTTATTGGTTCTAGTGAAGTAACCTTATTAACGGAAACAGCTTCATAAATATTTTTATTATGGTTAAATACTTCTAGTGTAAGTATCCTGTTTAATGGAGCACTACCTTCCCATAAAAAATCGTTATATTCGCCTACATTAACTTTAAAGTTTTGTATTGCGTATTTGGAAAATGGTGATTTTATGCCATTTTCATAATCTTTTTTAACTCCTAACTTTAAAGTTTCTGGCTTTTCTTCATTAACGCCTGTTTCATAAAATTCAAAAGTCCTTGGCCGTTCTTCTTTGGTGTAATCTTTTAAAACAATGTCATACGATAAAACCTTAATAAAATCAAATTCATTAACTCCAATCACTATAACATTATGACTACCAGAAGCCCATGAATCAGGATGTAAAAACAATTCTTTTTTTACCTTTACATCATTAATATAAACATCATAATCTTTTAAATTATCACCACTTACTTCAATTTTAAAAGCTTCATTATAAGTGGTGTTTTCTAAATTTGTAATTAAAGACACATAAGAAGGATTTTTAAACTCATAAGTTTTTTCAGCCTCAACATGGAGCATTTCTTCTTCAAAGTCTAGGATTGCCCCATAATGTTTTAATAATTCTTTAGGAAACGAAAATGTAAAGACTTCGCTATTTTGATAACCACTACGATAAGAAGTTTTTAAATTAGGACTACCAAACTTGAAAACTTCATTTAAGTATTCTTCTTTCGGATATTCGTTAGGCCATACTTCGACATCACCAATTTTAAAATAAATATTTCTAAGATGAAAATTATCATATGCCCCATATTCATTTTTACCTGATATTATTTTTATAGATATTGTAGGTTCTATTAATAATCCAAATATTGTAAGTTCATTATTAATAAACTCATTTTGGTTATTATTACTCGCGAAAAGCAGATATGAATAATTATTTATTATAACTTCGTTACTAAATTCGTTATCAAGGTTATAAGATTCATATAATAACTTAACTTCTTTATCTGTAGTTTGATATAACTCTATTTCTTCATCATTTATCTTTATTTTTTCTAAATTTTTATTAATCGTAATCCCATATTTTCCTTGATGATGGATTATTTTGATTTCTAGTTTTTTATGACATGATAAGAGGAAAATATTTATAGAAATTATCATCACCAAGGAAAGGATTTTTCTTATTTTTATCATGGTCTAGTTAAGTTAATTAATTTGATTTTAGATGGTGCAGCACCAGATAATCTACCTTCACTTTCCACTTCCCATAATCTCCATTTAAATTCTTCTGGTAAATAATCCTCTGGGTTTTCAATTAATCTTATTGTAACTTTTCGCCAAACATAAGTAGTTATTTGTTGTTGGACAAAACGCATAGCTTCAAATTGATCTGCTTTCATATAATCTTGTAGTCTCTTATAATCTCTTACTGGAACTTGAAGCTGCATAATTCTTTCCCCTACTTTAGGTGGTCTAAATTGTAGTTCGTGAGTATTTGGCCAATGTCTTATACCTAAGGAACTTGTTGATAAGAAATCAACTTTTTCAGCTCCTTGTAGTTGTCCAGTGGTTAATGTATCGGTATTAATTAATCCAGAGAAATTAGCTCTAACAACTGGTTTAAAATACTTTCTTGAGTTTTTATATTCTGCATACATATCAACAACTTCGCCATTATCTTTTACTTCCATAGTATTAAATGAAACCTTATCATAAAGTTTGTTCGCATCTGCCCATTCTCTTAAAAGGTTTTCATCTTCTAATGTTTCAGTTGGAATATCTTTGGTTCTATTAAGAAGTCTTGCTTTTGCAGAACCACCTTGATCATCAAATTTTTGAATTTCTAATGAACGTAATAACACAGTATTTAAATGTGTATATGGAACTCCTCCACCTGGAGAAATAATTGGATAAAAGCCAACTCCTAATGCGAGTGGATGTTTTCCAATAAATGGTTGATTAGCAAGAGATAGTACTTTTATATTTTCATCTAAATGCCAAAATTCTCTAAAATCAGCTTCTGTTTGGAGGGAAGCTTCTTTTTGAAGAAGGTTTGAAGAAAATTGTTTTGAATAACCTTCACTTCCTGAACCTGCTGTATAATAATATGGTTTTAACCAGATTAGTGCGATGCTAAGTGGATCAATAATAAAGTCTTCATCAATATACCCACTAAATAAATGGCCTGTAACTAATGATGCGTTACCTTTTTTAGAATTTTCATCTTCATAGTTTTGACCTTGCATCGGATTACATAAAACAACACGATGGCCTTTTAAATTATAAGGTTCAGTTGTATTATTAAAGACCTTAACATACTCAAATGCACTCATTGTTTCGTAGTTATAATATTTATAAGAATCTAAGACGATTCCAAAAATCAATAAATCCGGAGCATCTTCAACTACCACAATATCCGCTTCTTCGGCATTAGGTAATGCCCATAATGACGGCATATCAATCTCATAATCATAAAATACTGGATCAAGGATAATTTCTTTTGTCACAAAAGTTACTTCCAAATTATCAGTCATTGTAAATTTAAGCATTGATTCTCTAACATCATCCGCTAAATTAATTCCGTAAATTATTAATTCTGTTAATTCATGATTTTCAGGAATTGTAATTGTTAGCGTAACTTCTGTATCTTTTTTAATTTTAGTATTATCTGCCTGATCAGAAGTAATTCCTTCTGGTAGTGTTAGCGCATAATAAACTTCCGTTGGGGTATCAGTACCGTTACCACCACCATTACCACCATTACCGCCACCATTGCCATTTTCATTACCATTGGATTGTGTTTTTCCATTACAGCCAAATAATAATACTGCGATAAACAAAAATGTTAATATTCTAATTATTCTTTTCATACTTTAGCCTCCTAAATGTATTTTTTATAATAGTCGCTTATTTTAATTAATTTACCGTTTTTAAGTCTTGATTCTTCTGCCGCAAAGGCCATAATGTGAGACTCAATTGACATTTCTAATGTTGAATTGAAAGGTTTATTATGTAAATAAGATTCCATAAAGTTTTGCATAAAGCGAATATCGGAACCCCCATGACCACCTTTAACTTCATCAACTTTCACTAAATAAGGTTCTTCGCCGAATTTAGTAACCTCAATAATTTTGCCATTTTCTGTAGCTCTAATTTCTCCATATTCACCCATAATCTTAATTGATCTATGAATTTTATTTGTAAATGCTGATAGATTAAATGTCGCTGTCACTCCATCTTCAAATTCAATGATTGAGACTTGATGATCGGCTACATTATTATCAGATAAAAAGACACATCTACCATAATTGCTTTTACTTAAATCTTTAGCTAGTTTTTCTGCGGATGAATCATCAAAAACAACACTTCTAATTTTACCTGACCCATAAATTTTTAAAGCACTATATGGACATGTTTCTTTGATACTACAATCAACGCATTTCGGTGCCATAATTTTTTCATCATAATTTTCATGTTTGAAAAAAGATAGACTACCCATTGATGATAAATACTTAGAATGTTTATTTAAAAGATATAATAAAATATCAAAATCATGACAACTCTTCGCTACCACAAATGGTGCAGAAATATCTGTATTACGCCAATTACCTCTCACATATGAATGTGCGAAATGATAGTAGCCAACATTTTCATTATGTTGAATGTTGACGACATTTCCAATCACTTTTTCATCTAATAATTCTTTTATTTTAGTGAAAAGTGGCGAATGTCTTAAAACATGACAAACCGCAATCAGTTGGTTTTTTTGTTTTTTTGCAAGTTCACTAATATCAACAATTTCTTCTACCGTCATCGCAATCGGCTTTTCTAAAATAATATCGTAGCCTTCCTTAATCGCGTGCATCACAGGAATATAGTGTTGATCATCAAGTGTTCCAATAATGACTACATCAGATAATCTTTTTAATTTTATAAAATCTTCATAGCCATTATAGATATCTTCACCTTTAAGATTATATTCTTGTTTTAATTGTTGTTGTTTTTCTTTATTAGGCTCAAAGATGGCATTAATAACGTATTTATCTTTATAATACTTTTCTAATACATCAATATATGCCTTGGAACGATTACCAAATCCAACAACTGAAATGGTAATTTTCTCACCTTTTTTAGTAATTCTCATATTATTCTTTATTAACATCTAAGATGTAATTAACTCTCTTAATCACTTCATCAACCACATCTGCTGGTGGAACAGTACAGTTTTCATAATAAATCCCCTTTGAATAGTTAGCGAATTCTGTGTCTGCTTGAGCTTTTGAACGACCAATTGGTAATCTTAACCCAGCTTGTGGAGCAAAATGCATAAACTTAATAACTTCATCCATTAATGGGTTAACATTACTTGTAAATGCTTGCCACTCCGCTGAATTTCTTGCGGCATTGGTTGTGATTAAATAACCAGCATTAGTGGAATATTTAACTGCTTGTTCTGGCGCGTATAACCATCTCATAAACTCAACTGCTGCTTTTCTTCTTAATTCTGATTTGTTTTTAAATAAGATTAATCCCCCACCACTTTGATTGGAATAAAAATATTTATCTTTTGGATGCGGTAATACATCTGCTTCAAATATTGGCTCACCAGTGTTAGGATCTTTAGGAATTGAATTAATTAAGTCTAAAACAGTTGAACTAGAAACAATATTCATTCCAACAAAACCAGAAATATATTTTCCTTTAATTTGATTGGCATGTTGTGGATCTAAAACAGGATTTTCATATAAGCCATCTCTTGCCATTCTTTGCCAATAATCAAAAATTTCGGTTGCGGTCTTTTTGGTAAACGCTATTTCGGTTGCTCCTTCATTATATGGTGCTTCACCACGAGAAAAGAATGATTCATAAATTGGAATACCAGTAGTTGCCAAACCATAAATATTATTTTCTTTAGCACCTTCTAAGTTTCTAACAGCTCTTAATACTTCTTCTAAATATTCCCATGTCCAAATTGAATTTTCTGGATCACTAACGATTTCATCAACTGTTGGAATATGCTTCCCTGTTTTTGCGAGTAATGTTCTATTAAGAGCTAAAATATTTGATGCTGCAAAATATGGATATGCCACAAAGACATGACGATACATCGCAAATTGTAAAAAACCTGGGAAAATATCCCTTATTTCATCATAAGTAAAAACCTCTCTCATATCGATAACATTTTGGTGATATAAAGAAAATGATGAAACACCAACCATCGCGATTTCAGGATTGGTATTGGCAGGAATTGCTGATTGTAATTTAGTATTTTGCACAATATATCCACCGTTAAAAGAAGGTGTTACAGTAATTGCACTATCGGGATATTGTTCCCGTTGCATTTGATTAAACTCTTCAACTAAATTAGCCATTGCTTGTCCTTGAATGTCGCTTAGTGAGTTTGCTGACCAAAAATCAATTGTTACTGGTTTATCAACTGTATGACCTTTTTCATACATCGCCCATTCTTTATCAACATAAATCTCACCGTTTTCTGATTCAGTTTGTTCAGGATTTATGCAACCTGTTAAGCCGTAAAATCCTAACATTAAAACGATAATTGTAAATATCTTTTTCATAATTATTACCTCTCTTTAATTGTGGTTATTTGTTTTTTATTTTTAAATATATTAATAATTCGCTTAAATAATCCTGGCCTACTTGAACCAGCAAACTTAATCTTACGACCGCCAATCATAGCCCTTTTAACTCTTTGTGATCCAAAGATATACATTAGTAAAATTGGTGCGATTTGTAAAATGTTTCCTGCCATCACTTGATGCCATGGTTGATAGATACCATCTGCCTTTAGTAGTCCTCTAATTGCCACTGGAAGTGTTTTTAACTTTTCGCTTGTTGTCATTACTAAAACCCAATAATATGTGTTCCAATTGGAAATAAAAGTTAAAATAAAATGGGTTATAAATGTTGGTAGAATCATCGGAACCATAATTTTAAGCATAATCGTTCTATTCTTAGTTTTATCTAATTTCGCTGATTCAACAATTTCATTTGGAATTGTCTTAAACTGATTCATAAACATATAAATTCCAAACATTGAAAATAAACTTGGTAAAATTAATCCTACCCATGTATCAACAAGTCCTAATTTCGCATATAAATAATATACTGGAATCAAAGTTGCCTCCATTGGTAACATCATCCCAATTTGTTTAATTAAAAATAAACCTTTTCTGCCTTTAAACTCCATTCTAGCTAATGCGTAAGCAATGGGAACAATAAAGAAATATTGTAATCCTAACACAAGCACAGCGTAAGCAACTGAGTTTCCTAAATATTGACTAAACTTGGCTTTATTCCAAGCATCAACATAGTTTTGCCATTGAGGATTTGTCACAATTAAGCTTGGCGGAAATAATAAGGCTTCATGAAGCGTTCTAAGGGACATCGCAAACATCCACAAAAATGGATAAACAAAGGTCATTCCCACCGCGATTAATAAAAAGTAATTAAGAATCTTTAAGACATATTTAACGCGATGCTTTAGTTTAGCCCGTTTCATCTCTTTAATTGTTAATTCTCTAATAATTGGTGTGTAATATTCACCTTCAATTGGTGCGTTTGCTTTTAACAGTAATTCTTCTTTCATAACCGCTCCTTAGTAGTACCTAATTGTTCTTTTTGAGAAATGATTATTGACTATAGTAAATGTTGCGATGATAATTGTTAATACTACTGCTCCGGCCATCGCTGTACCATAGTTATAACCAACTCGGCCCATCTTATAAATCCAATAACTTAAAACCATTGAAGAGCCCATTGGTCCACCATTTGTCATAATTTCAATTGGCGCAAACACTTTAAATGAGTTAATAAATTTTGTAATAAACACAAACGATAATGTTGGTGTTAATAGTGGTAATGTTAACTTAAAGAACTGTGTTTTCTTTGATGCTTTATCAAGTTGTGCTGCCTCATAAACATAGGCAGGAATAGATTGTAAACCTGAAATAATAATTAAGATATAGTATCCAATATCTTTCCATACTGTCACAAGACTAATGGAAAATAATGCTGTATTCGGTTGAATTAACCATCCTGGTCCTTTGATACCGAAAAGCGCTAAAAATTGATTAATTAATCCATCTGGTCTAAGCATCGCAATCCATAAAATGGAAACTGCCACGAATGAAGCAATATGTGGGGTAAAGACCATTGTTTGGGTTGCATTATGAATTTTAGTATCACGATGTAACCATGCCGCCATTCCAATTGTTACTACTGTAAGTAAGCCAACTGTCATTAATGAATAAATTAACGTATTATATAAAGCCATTTGGAACTCACGGTCTTTTACAAAACTGTTGTAATAGTTCGTAAAACCTAAAAATTGTGACTGCGCTAAATTAGTTAAATCAATTTTAAAAAATGATCCTACTGTCATAAACACAAATGGAAATAATGTGAAAATTAAAACTGAAAGATACGCTGGAATTACATATATGTAGGCAGGATTAATCTTTCTAAAAGCTTTCTTTTCAAGTTTATCAAAATTACTTCTCACACGTTCAATTCGTTCTTGACGCGCATATTTTTCCATTTTGTTGTAAGCTTTTTTTTCTACAGATGAAAGTTCCTTGTAATAGGCTTTTTTCTCCTCTTTTAAAGCTTTAACATTAGTTTTAGCACTCCTAATAGTTTTAGTTTTATCTTCTAAATATTTTAAGTTGTTTTCACTTTCTTTTGAAACCGCCGCTTTCATCTCTAATTTTAGTTTTGCAATATTTTCTTGATGAATGGCAATGGTTTTTTGATGTTTTTTCTTTTCACTATAGATAAAGTTTTGTTCTTTAATCTTTTCTTTTAACGCTTTTGAAGGCGCCACTTTATATTCTTCCTTGAAACGTTCTACCTCAATTTTATTGAAATATTTATTTTCCCAGTTAAATTTAAATTGCAACAATTCTTCTTTCTTTTCATTAAGTGCCTGATGATATTTATCATTAGCTTTTCGTAATTCATTTTCTTTTTCAATATTAGTTTTAATAGTTTCTTCTTTTAGAAGCGTTTCAGCATTTAATTTAAACGCGACTTTCTTTTCTTCTAATATCAAGGCTGCTTGTTTATGAGATTGTTTCCTTTGATATAGAATATCACCTTTCAAGTGCTCTTCTGTTATTCTTTGAATGTCCGTTTTATTAGTTATTTTCTCTAACTTTTCTTTTAAAAGGTTTTCTTGATATTTCTTATATGAATCATTAATGAGTTTTTGTTTATTTTTACAATAGTTTAATTTTAAATCATTTAAATGATATTTATAACTATCTGACAAAATTAGTTCCTTTTGAAAACTCGCTAAATCAGCATTCTCATCATACTTAACATGATCATTATAATTTTTAAAAAACACTTTTTTTTCTTTCCTAATTTTCTCTTTATTTGTTGCATTCATTATTGCATATTTATAATAGAGTCGCTTTTCTCTAATATAATATTCTTTGGTTACTTTCAGTAAGGTCTTATGATATTTATCAGTCAAAGCCTTAAGTGCCTCTTGATATAATGGTACTTCTTTAACAAAAGCTTCATCAATATCTAAATTAAGTGAATCTAAACTAATTTGATTGTCAAAATTTGCAAGTTCTTTTTTAATAATTGAAGCTAATTTTTGCAAGTATAGTCTTTTAGAATCCTTAATTTCAAGTTTTTCTAATTTATAGTCCTCTTTAAATTGAAGGGCAGATTGTTTATACTGTCTTTTTTTGTTTTTTAATTCAAGATTTATCTCGCCTTTTAAATACTTTAAATAAACTTTTGATTCTGTAACTTTAATCTTTTCAGCTTGAATCTTTTTCTTAAATTCAAATTTTGTTTTATTACAACGCTCAAAATAGAGTGCTTTTGCCTCTTCGATTTTATCTAATTCATTAAAAATTTTATTTTGAATTTTCAGATTATAACTACTTACTATCAGATCGATATTGTTCATAAATCGCTCTCACCTCTTTGTCGTCATAAATCCGATTTTCATGTTCATCAAAAGCATAAACATTACTATATTTAATAACTACTTTTGCTTTATCACCTATCTTTAAGCGTTTTCTATGAGCATCTTTAAGGTATATTTGTGCTCCAATAATTTTCATAAAATATAATCTTTCTGAACCATGATTTTCTAATGCTAACACTTCTCCTTCAACAACAATATCATCTTGATCTTTTCCTGTTGTAAAATCTAAAAAGACACTTCTTGGACGAATTCCTAAGTGTTTACCATTTTTTAGTTTGATAATATTCATTCCTGGGTCACCAATAAACTGAGCGACAAAGACACAGTTTGGTTCATCGTGAATTTCTTCTGGACTACCGGCTTGTTTAATTACTCCTTCATCCATAACAATGATGTTATCACCCATTGTCATCGCTTCAATTTGGTCATGCGTTACATAAACAAAGGTTGATTCAAACTGTTTATGCATTTGAATTAATTCAGTACGCATTTGTGAACGTAATTTCGCATCTAAATTTGAAAGTGGTTCATCCATTAAAAAGACTAACGGTTGTTTAGAAATCGCTCTAGCAAGGGCGACTCTTTGTCTTTGTCCACCTGAAAGGTTAGCGGGTCTTCTATTGGCATATTCTTCTAAGCCAACTAATTTTAAGACATCTTTAACTCTTCTATTCACTTCATATTGAGGAATTCTAGCATTTTTTAAACCAAATTCAATATTTTTCCAAACAGTCATATGTGGGTATAATGCATAAGCTTGGAAGACCATCGCAATCCCTCTATCTCCTGGTTCTAAATGCGTTACATCAACACCACCAATTTTAATTGTGCCTTCAGTAATTTTTTCAAGTCCCGCAATCATTCTAAGCAAAGTTGTTTTTCCGCATCCACTAGGACCAACTAATACTGTAAACGATTGTTCAGGAATAACTTGAGTGACATTATTTACCGCTTTAACTCCGTCTGGAAGTAAACCTTTTTTTCTTGGTTCTCCATAAATTTTTGTTAAGTTTGTAAGTTCTATTCGTGACATAACTTTAACCCCTCATCATCATAACCAATCAATTTAATGTTGTTAGTCTTAATTAGTTTTTTCATTTTTTTATCAGTTAATATTTCTAATTCCAATATTCTTGGAAAATTATAAGATGATTTTTTTTGTAAAAATTCATCCATATATGCAGGATGAACCATTATTTCCGCAATTTCATGACTTAAAATTTCTGGCATTTTATTTTCAAACATTTCAAATAAATTATTTTCATCATTGTTTGCCTTGAAAAAATCAAAAAACTTCACTTCTTTAAAACCATTAGTCGTTATCCCACGAACTGGTAAATTCACTTCTTTCGACAACCGAATAATCGCACTTTTTGCCTTTGGATAACGTTGATGAGCATAAAGATGGGAATCAAAATGAGTTGGTTTTTTCCCGACTCTTTTTATAAATAAATTATATTGAGCTTTAAACTCTTCATAAATCTCTTCTTCTTTAAAATTATCTTGATTAGGTAGTTCACTAGGCTTGTAAAAAATATTCCCCTCTTTTACTAAGCTAGGGCAACTTGTAATTGGATTTCCTAAAGTAATATTTAAATGGAGACCTATTTTTAAATTTGGAGCATCTTTACTAATTAAAATAGCATGATCCACTTCTGGCATTGTAATCATTAATGTTGTTGATGTCACAATTCCATTTAAATGTGCCTCTAAAATGCCGTAATTTACTCCTTTTGAAAGTCCAAAATCATCAGCATTAACTATTAATTTCATAACTACCTCCTATTTAAGTTTGGGCCAATAACCTTTATTATGAATAATTAATTCGTCTAAGATTTTTTTCGCAAGTTCCATATCAACTACTGTCCTATTTAATGTTAAAGCTTGAAGTGCTTTTTTATAGGAACCTTCAAAATAAGCATCAACAGTTAATTTTTCATAAGCATATTGTTGTTCTATTAATCCTTTATGATATGTCCCTATTTTGCCAACGTAATACGGTTTAGGTCCATTTTTTCCTAAAAGACATAATACTTCTACCATGACTTCTTCATCTAGGTTTTCAATGATTTTATTTTTGTTGCTGACAATAACAACATAATAACCATTTTTATCTTTGTAAATCGAATCAGCAATGTCCATAATCAAATCGCCATGAGCATCCTGTTTGTTTAAATCTTCTAAAATTGGTGTGTCTTTCGCACTATTATTTCTAATGACACGTGCACATTCGTCATAAACCCGCTTTTCTCTTCCTTCCATTACTTCATTAGCTCTCGTTCTATTGCCATCTAAGTGAGAGAATGCTCTATCTCTTAATAAGTAATATTGAAGATAAGTATTAGGAAGATAAGTATCATCTAAGTCCAACATATTTTTAACTGATGCGTAAGTAGGAAACCACGAAGGATCGCGTTTTTCCCTATCGGCAGGAAGAAAGCCTTCTCCCTTAATTTTTTCTTTTATTTTTGGAGTAATATCTTCGTTATTTCGGGTATCAATTATTTTTGTAAACCACCCAAAATGGTTTAAACCAAAATAATGGGCCTTCATATCCTTATAATTGATATCACCTAATAATCTTGCGTACGCTAATAATAAACTAATCGGTTGATCACAAATATTTAAAATCCTTTTATCATCAGGAAACACTCGCTCTAATGCAACTGCGACAATCGCGGCTGGATTAGTGTAATTTAAAATCCACGCATCTTTTGAATATGTCCTAATATCTTTAACTAATTCAATCATATCTTTAATTGATCTCATCCCATATGAAAAGCCCCCTGGCCCACATGTTTCTTGACCAATCACACCATATTTAATAGGGATTTTTTCATCGCCTTCACGCATTTTTAGTTTGCCTGTCCTAATTTGACAAAAAACATAGTTGACATCTTCAAAAGCAACCTTTTTATCAGTCGTATAAATAACTTCTGCCTCAGGATAAAAATCTCTAAATAAAATTTGTGAGAATTTCCCCATCTCGATTACTCTTTCTTTGTCATTATCATATAACACTAATTTTTTGATTGGAAATGTGGTTCTTTTTTTAATCATCCCAATTAAAATACCAGGAGTATATGTTGAACCACCACCCGCAATTGTAATATTTAACTTCATCTTATTCGCTTCTTTCAAAAATATCTAAAACAATACCATTCGCTTCTGGTAAATCAACCCCAAGTACCGCTGCCATCGTAATTCCAAAATCATAGTTATAGGCAACTTCACTATATTGATAATTTACTTTAATTCCCTTACCCCAAATAAATCCTGGAACGCAATTTGACTCAGGTAAACTACTATCATGTTGTCCTCTAACGGAAATAGTAAAAATTGGAGAAGTATTACTAAATGAATAGTGAAGCGCAGGAACTACTAAAATATCAACATCTTTAATGTCCATATATTCATTTATTAAATCATTTCTTGTATAAACTTCATAAACATAAGGTAGTGTTTCTAAATATGCTTTAAAATTGTCAAGTTCACTATCAGTAACACCGTTTTTAAAGGTCATGTACATATTTAAATTTGCACAAACTCCGACAATATTCGTTCTTTTTTGTGGTTTATAACCCGGTTGAACACGTTCTAAAACATAATTTTTGTTATATTCACTGACATCTTCAATAAGTTCATAGAGTTTTGATATTCCATAATCCATCGTATCATCAACACCTCTAGAACCATATGGACTCATTCCATGATCAGTTGTTAGGAAAAAGGTTAAGGTTTCATATATTCCTCTTGCCTTAGCAGCTTCAATTAATTCTCCAAGTTTTTCATCCATTTCTTTTAATAAAGTTTGAATATTTTTTCTTCTATCAGCTTCAGTTTTCGCAATTGGATAACCATAGTGACTATTTTCATTATGACCAACCGCATCCATATCATCGGCATAAATAATTGTTAATCTAGGCATTTCATCAAAGACAAATGTTTGCCCACCAACTAAAACAGGTTCTCCTTTTATCATCTTTATTGCTTGTTCCATTCTATCAAAATGATCACCAGATTTACCTCTTGCAATAACTTTAGGGTTAGTTGAATCTTCTGTCACATAAAGTTTATTTTTATCGGTACTTGTTAAATATGGTTCCGCTAAATACATCCTAACGCTAACAGTTGATAAACCTTCTTCTACTGTTACTTGTGGTAAAATGAGGGCTTTGTTCTCACGTTGCTGTTGAATAACATTATCAGTTGCCTTGTCATAATAACGATAAATATTACCAGTAATTAATGATGTTCCACCACTTAATATTTGATTTTGACACGGATTTGTAATTGATGGGAAAGTGTTCCTTAAATTTTCAAAATACACACCTTCACTTTTTAGTTTATATAATGTTGAATTTTTTCCTTCTTCAGTTGCGAAAAATTCATCTAAATAGTATTTTGCAAATCCATCCCAATTAATATAAATTACATGTGCATCATCTATTAATGGCACACCTTTTTCATAATACTCTGGATATAATCTATCAAAGGTTCCTTTTCTTAAATCCATACTGTTTTCATCTTCTTTCTTTATTGTTATCGTAAATTTTCTAGTCATTTTTTCTCCATTGACTGTTATTGATGCTTCAAGTTCTACAGAAATATCTACTAAAGTCCTTGTAATAATAACTATATTTCCATCAATCATTGCTTGACTTTTATCACTTTTCCAAGTTATCTGATGATCTTTAAATTTCATAATAAGACCGATATTACTAGTAATTTCATCAACACTAGTATTCTCATTTAATTGGAGCAATGAAGCACTATCAAAATCATTTCTTATTTCGTAATTCGGATCTTTTTTCCCACACGCAATCAATAATATTAACATTAATGCTACAACAAGCACATATCCATATCTAATTGTTTTCATATGTATGAAACCCCTTTCATTTCTATTTAATTATATCAAAAATACTTTATTTCTAATAATTTTATCTGTTACATAAATTGTAAAACATAACACTTTTAAAATTACTTCTAAAACGCGCTAAGAAAATAAATAAATAGTCAATAATTGATAAAGATTCATTGAAGATAAAAAAAAGAGAGTCTTTCGACTCGCTCTTTTAATATTTTATTCGTTTAAATAAACTCCAATAATAATTTCTAGCACATAAATCATGGCTAATCTTGATGAAAAATCATGTTTGGTAGAACCAACTCGTTCATTAGCAACTTTAAAATTAATATCACCTAATTTTGATAGTTCATTAACTCTTCTTCCTGTTAAAGTAATTATTTTAGCTCCTCTACTTTTGGCGATTTGAGCAACGCGGACTACTTGATGTGTTTTACCGCTTAAACTTGCTAAAAAAATCACATCTTCATTAGTGAAGTTTTCCGCATTAATATAGGCGATATGAGTATCATTATATAAATAGACTGGCCTATAAGCGGTTTGAAGTTGTTTAAATGCATATTCAAGAACATTGATTGTTAATCCTTTGGCAAACATATGAACTCGACAATCACTTTTTAAGATTTTAGCTACGGTCTTGATATCTTCATCGTTTAAATTTTCTTTTGTTAACGCAACTTCCTCTAATAAAGTTGCTTTAATCGTTTCTAAATCTTTGATATTTTCATGCTTATTTTTATTTTCATCTAATTCTTTTTTTAAGGCATATTTAAACTCAGAAAAACCAGAATATCCTAACTTTTTCGCAACCCGCATAATTGTTGCAGTAGAAACAAACGTTTTTTCCGCTAAATCTTTAACGCTAGATTTAATAACTTCTTCTTTATTTTTGTCAATATATGTAAACACATATAATTCAGAAACTGTAAACGAATTTATAATTTCAATATTGATTTTATCAATCATTTTCTTCACCACCTATATTTTAACATATCCAAAACTTTGTAACACAGTTTCATAAAGTTTTCTTTTGGATTATTTAGCGATTCTTGAATATTAGCTATTTTTGGAACAATTGCGTAAATTTCATTAATATTTTGATGATGTTTTTTCGCTTCTTCTAGGGTGATTGTTGAAAGTGCACAAACTAAAATAACCGGTTTTTCTGTCCTTTTCGCAATCTCGAAAACAACTTTTCCTTGAAGACTTTGTGCATCTATTTTCCCCTCACCAGTAATTATTAAGTCATAATCTTTAACCAAATTATCAAAATTAGCTAATTCTAAAATATAAGAAAGACCTTGTTTAATTTGATAATTGAAAATACTCGCAATAATATTTCCTAACCCTCCGGCTGCACCAGCCCCAGGTACGTTTTTTGTATCTCTTAACCCCGCGCTGATAAGTAAATCATAAAGATGTTGGCCTGATTTTTCAACAAAATCAAGTTCATTTTTCTTTAATCCTTTTTGTTTTCCAAAGGTGAATGTAGCACCATTTTCACCAAATAATGGATTAAAGACATCGCTTAAAATAATAAAGTTTAAATCCTTATATTTTTCTAAACTACTTATATCAACTTTATTCACCTTAAGAAGATCTTTGATAGTAAGGTTTTTAAGTTCTTCACTACCAAAAAACTTAACTCCTAATTCTTCTAAAATACCTAAGCCAAAGTCATTCGTGAGAGTGCCACCTAAACCAATAATAATATTTTTAATATTTCTTTTTTGGACATCTTTAATAATTTCACCAATCGCTTTGGAAGTAAAGGTGAGGGGATTTTTCCCTTTATTAAATCCTTTAAAGCCAATATATTCTGATACTTCAATATAGGCATTTTTATTATCTATATAGTATAATGTTTCTTTTTTAGTTAAATCTAAATTTGTAATCGTTATAGGAACCATCTTTAACTTCAAATGAGGTTTAATCGCGTCATAAAAACCTTCTCCACCATCCGACACTGGATAGTAAGAAGCTTCTATTGTTGATTTGTTAAGTACTTCAGCCATCATTTTCCCAGCTTCAATGCTTGTAATGGTTGATTTAAATGAATCAATCATAATGAGAACTTTTTTCATTTTCATCCCTCATTTAATATTCTACCACATCTAGATAAAAAAAGAGTGTTTAGATTCGCTAAACACTCCTAATTTTACCAACGTTTCATACTTCTTTGATATTTGTTACCACGTCTTGGTTGTGGCTTTGATTTCATTTCCCTACCTTCATTAGTACTAGTATTCTTAACTACTTCTTCACGTTCAGTATTAACTCTAATTTGGGCTCTTGAAATATAAGTAGTAATATCCTTGGCAATTGAAAAAGACATGTCACTATATAATCTAAATCCTTCTTCTTGATAAACTTGAAGTGGATTAGTTTGAGCATAAGATTGTAATCTAACATTTTGTCTTAACTCATCCATTTGGTCAATGTGTCTTGTCCAGTGCGTATCCATTACCCTCAAAGTAATGACCTTAAAGAATTCTTTCACAATTTCATCAGGAACTTGAGTCTTTTTATAGATAATTTCTTTGTTAACTAAATCATAAATAAGATTATATTTTTCCGTTTCTGTCTTGTTTTCTATGTCTTCTATCTTTAAAGTTCCTTTATTAAAGACATGACCATCAAAAGTATGTAAGATTGTCTTATCATCATCTCTAACACTTTCTTTAATAAAGTTTTCAATCATCTTTTCAACAAACGGTTCAATATCTTCTGCGGTAATTACTTCTGTTCTTTGGGCATACATTACTTCACGTTGTTTTCGAATAACGTCGTCGTATTTTAATACAGTCTTTCTAATATCATAGTTTTGACCTTCAATACGCTTTTGAGCATTTTTAACAAATCTAGAAAACATCTTTGATTCAAGTGGTACTGGTTTACTACTAGGATTTTTCTTATCTCGTTGAAGGTTTTGAATTAGTTGAACTCTTTGTTTAAAGACATCACCACCAAAACGTTGTAAAAGTTCATCTTCGGCACTTAAATAGAATCGCGAAAATCCTGGGTCTCCTTGACGTCCACTACGTCCTCTTAACTGATTATCAATTCTTCTTGATTCGTGACGTTCACTACCAATTACTGCTAACCCACCAAGTTCAACTACGCCTTCACCTAACTTAATATCGGTACCTCTACCAGCCATGTTTGTCGCGATGGTAACGGCGCCTAATTGGCCTGCATATTGGACTATTTCCGCTTCTCTTTCATGTTGTTTAGCGTTTAAAACATTGTGAGAAATTCCTCTTCTTCTTAAAAGTATTGATAAATATTCACTTGTTTCAACAGCGATAGTTCCAATTAAAATTGGTTGACCTTTTTTATGTCGTTGTTCAACATCATCAATTAATGCTTCATACTTTTCTTCTAAGGTTGCGAATAAAAAGTCTGGGGCATCAATTCGAATCATTGGTTCATTAGTTGGAACCTCAACAACGTACATATTATAAATCTCTCTAAATTCTTCTTCTTCAGTTTTCGCCGTACCAGTCATTCCTGATAACTTTTTATACATTCTAAAGAAGTTTTGGTATGTGATTGTCGCAACCGTAATCGTTTCTTTCTTAATCTCAACATTTTCTTTAGCTTCTAAGGCTTGGTGAAGCCCTTCACTAAATTGTCTACCTGGTAAGACACGTCCAGTAAACTGGTCGATAATTAAAACTTGATTGTCGCTTACCATATAGTCTTTATCTTTAAACATTAAATAGTTACCACGCAGTGCGTTATTAATATGGTGAACTAAGTTAACGTTTTTAAGATCGTATAAATTTTCAAGTTGGAAAATATTTTCCGCTTTCGCAATCCCTTTTTCTGATAATTCAATTGATTTAGATTCAATATCAATATAATAATCTTCATCTCTTAAAGATTTCGCGAATCGATCAGCTTGTTTATAAAGATTTTGGTTTTGTTTTGCCCCACCAGAAATAATTAAAGGCGTTCTCGCTTCATCAATTAAAATGGAGTCGACCTCGTCAATGATGGCATAGTTAAGACCACGCTTTTGCGTCATATCTTCTTTATATAAAACCATGTGATCTCTTAAGTAGTCAAAACCTAACTCACTATTTGTTGAATATAAAATATCACATGCATAAGCTTCACGCTTTTCTTCTGCGGTTAATGCTCTAATATTTAGGCCAACAGTTAACCCTAAAAATCTAAATATCTCACCAATCTCACCATTCGCTTCACGAGATGCCAAGTATTCGTTAACTGTCACAATATGAACACCTTGTCCATTTAAAGCGTTTAAATAAGCCGGCATAACAGCCGTTAAGGTTTTACCTTCACCGGTTTTCATTTCGGCGATATTACCACGATGAATCACAATACCTCCTAATAATTGAACGTAATATGGATACATCCCAGTAACTCTTCTACTCGCTTCTCTTACAACCGCGAACGCTTCTACTAATAAATCATCAAGGGTTTCACCATTTTGAAATCTTGTTTTAAATTCTTCTGTTTTATTTCTTAATTCTTCGTCTGATAATTTTTCCATATCTAGTGATAATGCTTCAATCTTATCAGCGATTGGACGGGCTTTTTTTAATTCTTTGTAGCCACTGTCAAAAAGTCTTTTTAACATATATACACCTAATTTCTTTACCTTTATCATTTTATCATACTATGATAATAACTCAAAGAAAACTAACATAATTTTAGCAATGTAAAAAAAAGACCACTAAAAAATGGCCTTATTTTACTTTATTTTTTTTGAAACATCTTTAAGTTTCCTTTTTAAATCACTCAAATATCTTCTAGGATTTGCACTATCTGTTAAAACAGCAACTACATCTACAATAGAAAAATACCATTCCTCTTTTTCATTATCCATACTGAACGAATTTCTTTATTCTCATACAATTTTATATCATTCATATCATTTCCCCCTCAATAATACTATACCATGACTTTAAGGCTAAATAAAGCCATTTTGTTGAGTTTTTTTGAGAAAACATTTTTAAAAAGAAGGTTTTAAAGAGTATTTTATCGAAACTTTTATCAAAAAACACGATAAAACATAATTAACAAAGAAAAATTACTATTCGTATTTAAATTGGTGTGAAGCAAAAAAAAAGATGTGTGGTGGACACATCTTAAAAATCAAATTTAACGTCTTCTCTTTTAGTTGCTTCTGCTTCAAAGAATTCACGTTTAGTGAAACCTTTCCAGTTTGCAATCATAGAAGCTGGGAAAACAACGATTTTTTGGTTATAGTGAGACACATTCGCGTTATAAACACGTCTTGCAGCTTGTAAGTTTTCTTCAACATCAACGCTGGCACGTTGTAAGTTAGTAAACTGTTCATTAGCTTTAAGCTCAGGATATCTTTCAATAACCACATTTAAGCTTGCTAGACCTTGTGTTAATTGGTTTGCGAATTCTTGTTTTTCCGCTAAACTCGCGTTAGAACCAGGGTTTCTCATTGCGATAACTTTTGTTAAAGTTTCTTGTTCATGTTTAGCATACCCTTTAGTTGCTTGAACCATCTTAGTTAATAAATCAAATCTCTTAGTTAATTGAACATCAATTCCAGATTCTGATTCATCAATCTTAACAATCATTCTTCTAAACGCGTTTAGTGTGGAAATAATCCATCCTACGATAATAACTACTACTAGTAATATCGCTCCTACAACTATTAAAACTATTGTACCTGCACTCATTTTATATTTCCTCCATTTTATTTCTTTGTATTTTTATAAATTAAGATTCTTAAATTTATCGCTATCTAGATTAAACTCATTAATAATTGCCGCTGGCATTTGAATATCATGAATAACATTTTCAAGATTTTCCTTTAATAGTGGTGTTTTTAAACCTAGATGCAATGTGTTTTTAGAATCATTAACTGCTATATCTAATCTATTTTTATCATACAATGCTTGAATAGTTCCCCTGTGGATACTTTCGAACTGTAATAAGTTAAGTTGAATAACCGGTGTTAATTGATAAAACACATAATGTTGATCGGTTGCGTAAGTATTAAACTTTTTGTTAAACTCAATACTTTCGGTATCAAACTTAGTTAAACGTCCAGAAACCCTACCATTAGCTCTCTTTTCCATAATTTGAAGACGTTCTTTAAACTCTTTTTCAAATGTGAAACTGTAAAATCTACCATTAAAGTAATCAACATAGTAAACTTGGACATTTCCCTTAGAGTCTCTTCTTTCTCTTCTTTCTTGAAGCCTAACTTCACTACAAGCAAAACTAATTCCTTTATAAGAACCACTGAAGTAATCCTCACCAAACCACCTATCAGGTGATTGATAAATTCCTAACGAATTAATGTAGTTTATGTTAATCATACTATCTGGTAAGTAATTGCCATCTGGATACATTTCTTTAATCAAGCCATCGATAACATTTGATTTAATAAAACTATCATATTTACTTCTAATATTTGAGGCCAATATCAAGAAAATAAGACCAACTAAAACGATTAATGTAAGAAAACCAATTAACCTGTATTTTTTGTATTTTGCATACATCAAAAGCCGTTCCTGTTCATACTTACTAAGTTTATCTTCCATTTTTTATACCTCATTTATAATTTTATGATAAATCTTTAAAAATAGCAACAATATCTAATAATTCCCATTTTACATTCAAATCAGTTCTTCCAAAATGACCATAATTGCTAAGATTTTCATAAATTGGCTTTCTTAAATCGAAACGTTCAATAATTCCTTTAGGTGATAAATCAACATTTTTAATAATCGCATCAACAATTTTTTCTTCTTTAACTTTTGAAGTATTAAATGTGTCAACTCTAACACTAACTGGCTTTTCAACCCCAATAACATAAGCAAGTTGAACTTCACATTTACCGGCAATGCCACTCGCGACAATATTTTTCGCTAAATATCTAGCCATATAACTAGCACTTCTATCGACTTTTGTTGGATCTTTACCAGAAAAAGCTCCACCACCATGACGACTATAACCACCGTATGTATCAACAATTATCTTTCTTCCTGTTAAACCAGTATCTCCTTTTGGTCCACCAATTGTAAATTTACCAGTCGGATTAATAAAGATTTTAGAGTTTTTATCAAGTAAATTACGGGGAATAACGGCCTCAATAACCTCTTTCTTTAAATCCGCTTTGATATCTTCTAAACTAATATCATCTTTGTGTTGTGAAGAAATCACAATTGCCTCAACTCTCACAGGTAAATCATTTTCATCATATTCTAGCGTTACTTGAGCCTTCCCATCAGGTCTTAAATAGGGAAGGATTTTCTTCTCTCTTACAAAATCTAATCTTTTCACAAGCTCATGAGCAAGAAAAATTGGTAGTGGCATATAATTCTTAGTTTCATTACATGCAAAACCAAACATTAATCCTTGGTCACCAGCACCAATATTTCCATCTTCTTTTTCAACACCTATACGAATATCTTCGCTTTGGCTTGAAATTGATGTTAATACAGCCAAATTATCTGCATCAAATCCATATTTTCCGCGCGTATATCCAATGCTTTTTACAGTTTTTCTTACGATAGAATCAATATCTACATAAGTAGTTGTGTTAATTTCACCACTAACAAGCACTAATCCTGTTGTAACAAGCGTTTCAACTGCGACATGAGCATGGGGATCATCTCTTAAAATTGCGTCTAAGATTGCATCACTAATTCTATCAGCGACTTTATCAGGATGACCTTTTGTGACTGATTCAGAAGTAAATAATTTTTTATTCATATACCTATTCCTTTCTTTTAATAAAAAAATAACTCTTCCCAAACCAAGAAGAGTAATTGTTTTCTTCATTGTTGGGCTTCCCCCTCGTCTTAAGCACCTTTCCTATTGGTAGGTTGCTGCTACTATACGGTGACTAACCTGAGTAGCTCTTAATGAACTATGTGTATTATAACAAATTAACCTTTTAGATTCAATTATTTTATTTTTTTTAAAACTCATTATACATTGTTTCAAAGTCTTGTCTAAATTTTAAGAAACGATCTAATAGTGGATATTCAAAATAATTATTAAATTGGTTTTTAAATAAATCGATAACTACGCTATTCGCATAAGGTCTTTTATATGATTTAGAAGATCTCATTGTGACATATAAATCACATAATAAAATTATTTGCGCATGAATATCTGGTTGAATCTTTTTAATTTCAAAAATAAATTCCTCAGTTGCGACCCCTTCAATATGAGCTCTTGCGATATCTTCAGCTTTTTGAGCTAATTGAAGTCGCTTCGCAATTTGGTTACCTAAAACTGTTTTTTCCTTTAATTCATTAAAGTCTGGTTCCTTTTCCTTATCAGGATAAACTAAATCTTCAATTTCATTAACTCTTAAATGAATTTGCGAGTATTCTCTAATGTATTCAATATCTACATCATTTAGTCCGTATAAAGAGGCTAATTTAGTACTCATCATTCCTACTAATCTAAAATGTTGACGGTCTAGAAATGAACTTTTACTCGATAATAAAACTTTGAATAAATCGCTTGTAATGGTTGTAAAATCGTTTTGAAGTTCACGTCTTTTAATAAGTTCATTGCGCCTTTCATCTTGAAGATATTGACCAATTGAAACAATTGCGTACACAACCATTGAAAAGATTAAAAAGATTGTCGTTCTAAGTAATATATCTGCAAACTCATTTGTTTTAGTAAAGACACTAAAGAATTCATCAATTGGCATTCCTCTATATGTATCATTAATTCTATATGTCCAAGTAAAATGAATAATTGTCATACTAACTAACATTCCAAATGTTGACCATAATGTTAATTTTCTAGATGTATATAAACTAATCACGACCACTGCATAATATATTAATATATAGGTTGCAGTTTCTAAAACTTGGTTTTCATAAAATCGTGCATAAAATAATAACGATGAAATAAACATATAAATCGCTAGTAAATACATCCCAACTTCCTGTTTGGTTTTATCATGAGTATCTCCGTATAAGAGTTTTTTAATAACGGCATTTAAAAAGAATGTAAAAGGGAAAAATAACGCAGTAAAAAGCCAATCCGTTGGCTTTTGTGTAGTCGCAGCGATGATAAAAAGTATTAAACTGTAAAATAAGTTTGACACAAAGACAATGTTCTTTATGACAACATTTCTCCTATGTAATACCTTTACTTCATCGGTGATATCTATTCCATTTTCAAATCCGAAAAAGCGATTAAATAATCCCTTTGTCGCTTTTTTGATTTTACCCTTTTTCATTTGAATTCCTAATTAGTCAAATAAACTAAGCCTTTCATGTGGTAATTCTTGAGCAAGTTCTTCATTCATTACTTGAGCAACTCTTGTAGATGCGGCAGCGGCAATTGCGCCAACAATATCATCTAAAAATGTATGACAAACACCTTTTTTCTTGCCTTCTTTATTTAATTTAGAAACAATTCCTCGTTTGTTAACATCAATATCACCAAAGTTAGTCGCACCAATAATTCCATAAATTCTTGCGATATCTAAGCCTAAAACTTCATCAATTCCAAAAAGTCCTAAATCTTCTTCAATAATTGCTTGAATTGGGCCTTCAAACATTTTCTTTTCTGCCATTTTATCAAGTTCAACACCTAATAAAACAGTATGAAAAATGTCTCTTAGACTTAGTAGTTTTAAAACTGAATCTCTACAAGTTTCCATTTTAATGTCTGGTGTATATTTTGATTGTTGTTCATAGGCAATATTCGCGATATCATCAACTTTAACACCACGAGACTCTAACGCTTCAATACAAAGCTTTGTCATTTCCTCTCTTGAATAAACTAATTTCATCTGATTTTATCTCCTTTTTTAAATATCCTTTGTCCATTTAAATAATTTAAAATATTCATTTTTTGTTTACCTTGTTGTTGTAAGGTTAAAATACTTAATGCACCATCAGCTGTTTTAATAACTAACTCTTTATCAGTAGATAAAATAGTCTTAGGCGCTTCCTTTGATATTATATCATGTTTTTTAACTTCATATATTTTAATTCTAATATCATCAACAAAGATTGAGCCACCTGGTTCATCTAATAACCCATTTAAATGATTAATAATTTCCTTACTTGTTTTATTAAAATCAAGATATTCATCTTCCTTTTTTAAATTGTATGAATAAGTTACTAAAGATGCATCTTGCGGATAACTTTTAAGTGAACCTTTAATAAAATCTTCCATAACCTCTAATAATAAGTCCGCACCTAGGTGAGAAAGCTTATTATAAAGAGTTGTTTTGGTGTCATTTAAAATAGGAATCTTTCTTTGTTTAATAATATCGCCACTGTCCATTTTCTCTGCCATATAAATCACAGTAATTCCCGTTTCTTTATCACCTTCAATAATCGCTCTTTCAATTGGTGCTCCACCACGACGTTTTGGCAACAATGAACCGTGAATGTTTATTGCTGGGCATAAATCTAAAACTTCATTTGGTACCATTTGACCATATGCGGCAGTAATAATTAACTCAGGTTTAAAATCAACAATTGTTTGAAAGTCTTTACTTAATTTATATGGTTGAAATACGGGAATATTATTTTCTTTTGCGAAAATTTTCACCGGATTTTCCTTTAAGACTTGTTTTCTTCCCACTTTCGCATCTGGTTGCGTAACGACTAATCCTACTGGATATTTTTTATTCAGTTTTTCTAAGATAGTTAAAGAAAAATCAATTGTCCCCATAAATATAATTTTCATCTTTTATACCTCACAGTAAATCTGGATAATAATCAATATTTAAATAATACGAGTTGTAATACTTTTTATCAAGATATTCTAATAGAGAATTGATCTTTATATGTCTAGGTGTTTTTATAGTAATTGAATAGTTATAGAGTTTGTCTTTATACAAGATAAAATCATCAATTGGACCTAGAATTATAAACTGCGAATTCTTCGCTAAAATTCGATTTTTTATTTTATTTAATTCCTTAATAACTTTTAGTTCATCTTCACCTTTCAAGGTGAGTTTTACCACATTATAATAAGGTAAATATTTACCTAATTTCCTGTAATTTAATTCTTTATTATAGTATTCCATATAAGAGTTGTTTTTAATACTATCTAATACAAAATGATTAGTATCATAAGCCTGGATAATCGCTAACCCTCCAGATTCTCTAATTCTTCCCACATGTTGAGTAATTAAGTTATAAGTCTTCTCATTAGCGAGGTAACTATTTAATTTTAACATTTGATCGGCAAGCATCACCATTACTAAATTAACATTAGTAAAATGATGCCCTTTAGAAACCATTTGAGTTCCTAGTAAAACGTTTGCCTCACCATTTTTAAAAGCGGTTAAAATCGCATCATGTGTATTTGACTCTAAGATATCTTGATCAAGTCTTAATACTTTAATATCTTTAAATTCTTTTTCTAATTCTTCACATACTAATTCAACCCCAAATCCAACTTGTTTAATCTTCTCACTTTTACAAACTCTACAAAGATTAATATGAGCCTCTTCATAGCCACAATGATGACATTTTAAAACATTCTTATTCTTATGATAAACTAAACTCACTTCACAGTTTGGACACTTTCTTACATCTCCACAATTTCTGCATAACATAAATGGGGCATAACCACGTCTATTAACTAAAATAATTGCTTGTTTACCAGAATTAATCGTCTTTGTTAAAGCTTCCTTAAACTTAGAAGAAAATATTGTTATATTTCCTTTAATTAACTCTTCTTTCATATCAATTATTAAAGTTTTAGTATTAGACGTGTGATGTTTTAGCTCTAATTTTTTAATCATCCCCATTTCGCTTTCATACATCATATCAACGCTTGGAGTTGCACTTAAATAAAGAACTGGTGCATGATAATATTTGCCTAGTAATTCACAAATTTCTTTTGCATCATAAAAGGGGTGTGTTTTTTGAATATACGATAAATCATGGGCTTCGTCCATAATAATGATTCCCAACTTATCAAAAGGTAAAAATGTGGCACTTCTAACGCCTAAAATAATCTTCGCCTTTTTTTCTTTTACTTTGATGTATGTATCATATTTTTCTCTTGGGGTTAAACCACTATGAAATACGGCAATTTCTTCTTTAAACCTGTTAAATAATCGGGAGGCAGTTAAAGGAATTAAACTAATTTCTGGCACTAAAACTAATGCTTGTTTATTACTATCTAAAACCTTTTTAATTAGATTTAAATAAACTTCTGTTTTTCCTGATCCAGGAGGACCAAATAATAAATATCTTTTATAATTATCTTTTACTTCATTGATTGCGTTTATTTGTTCTAATCTTAGAGTTGGCAGTTCAACATTTTCCTTGTATTCTTGTATATATTCTCTTAAAGAAAGCACCTCTTTATAACCAACTACATCATAACTAATTAATCTCTCAATAATATCTTTGGAATAGCCTTCTTCTAATAAAGAATCAATTAAGACTGGTTTATTAATTCTTCTTACAATTTCTTCCTGTCTAGAAGTTAATTTCCTATTAAAAGGTTTAACAAACAACTCCTTAGTATATAAAGGATTCATCTTTCTTGTAATTGTTTCACCTAAACTTATGACACCATCATAAATTAACTGGTTAATGGTTTTATTACGAGTTTTTTTAATATCTTTTTCTAAGATAAAACCATTCTTAATCAAAGGTTGTAACTCTTTAGGAATTAACTCTTCTTTAAGAACTTTATAAGCTTTTATTTTGGTAGTTTTTAATGCGGAGGCAATAACTGTATCAAAGGCAACTTTATAATTTGTATGGGCTTTTTCTTTAATAAAATTAACAATTTCTAATTGCGATTTAGTTAAAATAGGTTTCTTATCAACAACATATAAAACCTCTTTTGTCGCTTCCTTTGAGGCACTCATTTTCCCTACAACATAAGCTAGTTGCCTACGATTATTAAAATCAACAACAACCCTCATCCCTAAATCGATATTTTTGATGTATGAAGGCACTTTATAAGCAAATGTTTTATTAAGTTTTTTTGATGCAATATCAAGTAAAACACTTACATACATATAACCACCACAAAAATTATAACACGCATTTAAAGAAACATAAAGACGGCTATTCCGTCTTTGTGTTTAACTCTTTTAAAATTCTATCAATTTTATTACCATACGCTAAAGCATCATCATATTTAAACTTCAACTCTGGCATTCTTCTAATATCTCTCACTTTTTTAGATAGTTCTAATCTAATTTGTTTATTTAAACTCGTTAAAATCTCATTAGCTCTATCTAAGTCTTCTTTTTCATCCGATAAAATCGTATAAAAAATTGTCGCAGCTGAGCGGTCTTTAGTAATTCTAACTTCAGTAATATTAAAATACATTTGCCCTTCGATTTTTCTATCTTTGTTGACAATAACCGCTAATTCTCTTAAAAATAAGGATTGTAGCCTCTCTAGCGAAATACTCATATCTTTCACCTCTTTATCTAAGAACGCTTCAATAGTGTCGCCTTCTTTAATATCATCAAAGTTTTCAATGGAAAGTCCGCATTCGTAGCCTTGTTTAACTTCTCTTGCGTCATCTTTAAAACGTTTAAGTGACGCTAAGTTTTCCTTCATAAACAACAATACCTTCTCTTAGTAAGCGCACATTTGAACCTCTTTGGATTGCCCCATCAGTGACATAACAACCCGCAATCGTTCCCGCCTTTGATGATCTAAAGATATTTCTAACTTCAGCCTCACCAATCACAACTTCTTCAAATTTAGGTTCAAGCATTCCTTTAAGGGCTCGCTCGATCTCTTCAATCGCTTTATAAATGACATTATAAAGCCTAATCTCAACGCCTTCTTGTTTAGCCATATCTCTTACCATCGCAATCGGTCTTACATTAAACCCTAAAATGACTGCGTTTGAAGCCACTGCTAAATTAACGTCTGTCTCCGTAATCGCCCCAACACTTGCTCTAATTACATTGACATGGAACCCTTCAACATCAATTTTTTCTAATGAACTCTTTAACGCTTCAATTGTTCCTTGTGTATCACCACGAATAATTAAAACTAGTTCTTTTTCTTCCGCTTCCGCTTCTTTAAATAATGATTTTAAGGAAGCGCGTTTTTGTTTTTGAAGTTCGCCTTCTCTTTGACGGCTCGTTCTTTCTTCAGCGATTTGTCTTGCTTGTCTTTCATCTTCAATTGATACAAACATATCACCAGCAGATGGAATATCCATTAGTCCAGTAATTTCTACTGGTTGGCTTGGTAAAGCACTTGTTAAGCGTCTTTTCGTACCATCACTCATCGTTCTAATTTTTCCATAAGTGTTACCAATAACGATATTATCACCAACTTTTAATGTTCCATTACTAACAATAACAGTGGCAACAACGCCTCTACCTTTATCAAGTTTCGCCTCAACAACAGTACCGGTTGCGAGTCTATTAGGGTTTGCTTTTAATTCTTTAATTTCAGAAACTAAGAGAATAACTTCTAATAATTCGTTAATATTAATTCCTTTTAAAGCAGAAATTTCTACAAAAGGAATATCGCCACCCCAATCTTCCGCTAACAATCCTAAATTGGCTAGTTCTGTCTTAACATGCTCAGGGTTTGCCTGTGGGCGATCAATTTTATTTACCGCGATAATAATTGGCACATTTGCAGATCTAGCATGGTCGATTGCTTCTTTTGTTTGTGGCATAACACCATCATCAGCCGCAACAACAACAATAACAATATCCGTTACTTGAGCCCCTCTAGCCCGCATTTCTGTAAATGCAGCGTGTCCTGGTGTATCAATAAATGTTATTTTTTCACCTTTAATTTCAACTTGATATGCCCCAATATGTTGAGTAATTCCTCCCAGCCTCTGTTGAAGTTACTCTTGTGTTTCTAATTGTATCAAGTAAGGTTGTTTTCCCATGGTCAACGTGGCCCATTACCGTAACAATTGGGGGACGTTTAACAAGGTCTTCAGCCTTATCTTCAAAAGTCATTTCATCAAATCTTGTAATATCCGTAATTACTTCATCTTGAATTAGTAAAACCCAAATCAATCGCAATAAGCTCAACTGTATCTCTATCAATACTTTGGTTAATTGACGTCATTACTCCCAAGCCCATTAAGCGTTTCATAATTTCAGCATTAGAAATCCCTAACTCGCTCGCAACCTCACTTACCGTCATTCCTGGCTTGTAAGTTAAGAGCTTTCCCTTTTGCGGACACAGGTTTTTTTCTAGGAATGTTTGATGTACGTTTTTCTTGTTTAATAGCCTTGGGTGATTCTCTTTCTTCTTCATCGTATTCATTATATTTATCTTTATAATTTTTGGCCATATTATCACTCCTTTTTTTTATAATAGCATCTCTTTAAAACCACTATCTAAAATGCTTACTGCCATAATATTTCTTTTCCCGATCGCGCTTGAAATTTCAGTTGATAAATACTCAATTTTAAAGGGAATATCGTAGTGCTTACATTTATCCGTTATTTTCTTCTTTGTATTACCGCTAGCATCACTAGCGACAATGACTAATTTAGCACTTCCATCTCTTGGATGGATTTAATAACATTGGTAGTTCCGTATGTTAATTTTCTTGCGCGGTAGGCTAATCCTAAATTGTTCATAATAATTTTAATAATTCTTCATAAATTTGATCAGGGACTTTCACATTTAACTTTTTATCTAGCGATTTTTCTTTTTTCGCTCTTAAAATTACATCCTTTGATAAATGGATGTATGCCCCTCTTCCGTGCGCTTTTCCCGTTAAATCAACGGACACGACATCGTCTTTTGTCGCACAAATTCTAATTAATTCTCTTTTAGGTTTAATTTCTCTTGTGACAACACAAGTTCGCATTGGAACCTTTTTCATTTAATCACCTGTTATACTCTAATTCCTTCAGCATTCGCCATTGAAACTGATTTAATATCAATCTTCCAACCAATCGCTTGAACCGCTAAGCTTAACGTTTTGGCCACCCTTACCGATGGCGAGAGATAATTTTTCTTCTTCAACGATTGCGAGTGCTGTCTTATTAACTGAATCAATATTGAACCACATCAATCACATCCGCTGGTTGAAGGGAATTCGCGATTAAATCTTTTTCATTTTCACTCCATAAAAATAAATCAATCTTTTCCCCTGATAGGGATGCGACAATTTCTCTAATTCTAATTCCATCTTGACCAACACATGAACCAATCGCATCAACATTATGGATCATTTGATAGAAACACCAATCTTCGTACGGTCTCCTGGATCTCTTGCGATCCCCATAATCTCTACGACTCCTTCTTTGACTTCTGGAATTAAATCTTCAAATAACCTTGTTACCAAGCTCTTATCTAGTCTTGTGACTAAAACTTTAGGGCCTCTATTAGTCATTTCTACACTCGTTACATAAACTTTAACTGATTCACCTTCAACAAAGGAATCATTAGGTAAAATTTCTGTCTTCAGGAAGTAATGTAGTAACACCATGAGAAATATCTAACCTATAGAAACGGTCATCTTCGCCGATAACTCGTCCTCTAAGCATTTCCTTTTCATACTTCTTAAAGTGCTCAAATAACTTTTCCTTTTCTAATGCCTTTAAGTTTTGATTTAAAACGTTCTTTAAGTTTTGCACCGCAATTTGCGAAAACTCTTTGGGATTAATTGATTCTTCTAAGATTTCGCCTACCTTAATACGTTTTTTAATCTTTCTTGCTTCTGCAAGCTTAATTTGTTTATATTTTGGATCAGCATTTAAATCGTATCCTTCATCAGGAACAACTAATCTTTGTTCAAAAACCAAAATCTCATTTTTTTCTTGATTAATTTCAATTCTACAAGATGAATGACCTTTAGCCTTTCTAAAAGCCGCAATCATTCCTTTAGAAAACCCATCTAAAACTTGTTCGTGGGTAAATCCTCTTTCTTCTACTAATAAGTCTAATGCTTCAAAAAATGCTTTACTAATCA
Organism: Acholeplasmatales bacterium; assembly: GCA_050949105.1. Taxonomy (GTDB): domain Bacteria; phylum Bacillota_I; class Bacilli_A; order Acholeplasmatales; family UBA5453; genus DUQU01. Next base: position 51,740 of record JBMNFC010000002.1, on the reverse strand, counting down.
TATGTCCTCCTAAACCTTAACAGTTGTCTTTAATTTACTCAATTCACTAAAAGGAACTTCAATTACTTTAAATCTTCCTTTTATATTAACCTTTATGTATAAGATGTCCCCTTTAACATCTTCTAAATAACCTTCGCTATTATATTTATCACCAACAAAAGCAACATATTTAGAAATATTTTTCTTTGCCTCTTCGATTGTCTTAATATCTCTTTCGGCACCTGGGGTTGCTAGTTCAATATAATAATCATCACTTAATAAATCATCAATTTCATCGTTAATTTTCATATTAACAATACTTAGATACTCAACATCAACATTATCTTTATCAACAATGATTTCTAAAATATTAAAACCAAATTCTCTTTTTGTCTTTAAAGAAACTAATTTTAATTCATATTCATTTAAAGTAGGCAGTATTCTTTCTTTAATTAAATCTAAATTCATTCTAATCACCTCTTTTAATAAAATGAGCGGATTTGACTATCCACTCTAATTCTTACTTATTTTACCATTTTTTATTGTAAATGACAATGTTTTTGTATTATTTCTTTAATGTTAAAGAGTTGTTGCAAATGGTTTGCAATTGCAACAAATTATGATATACTAATAATGTATCGAAGTGAGGTTTAAGATGAAAAAACTGGTTTTATTATTTATTAGCCTTTTAATACTAATCTTATTAACGGGCTGCGATAATAACATGATAAAAAAGCGGATATAATTACGACTTTATATCCCCAATATTCAATCACCAAAGAAATTGTTGGTGATAAATTAAGTGTTTCTCTAATTAGTTCCTGTTGGTAGCTGATGGACACCATTTTACCCCAACCAGCAAGGATTTAATCAATATTAAGAATGCTAAACTCTTCTTATACACTAGCGATCTCTATGGAACATTGGGCTAATAAGTATTAATGGTAATAAAGTTGATTTATCGCTTGGTTTAGAACGTCTTGCGAAGACGAAGGTCATGACCATGAGCATGAACACGACCATGTCCACTACTTTGTTTCCATTAGTAATCAAATAAAAATGGCTCAGAACCATCTTAGATGAAATCAAGAAAATTGACCCAGATAATAGCTCACTTTTATGAAGAAAACGCGAATGACTTTAATTAACGATTTAACGGCTGTTAGGGAAATGAATTCTTAGCGTTCATTAAAGGATACTAACTATTTACTATGTGGGTCATGATGTCGTTTTATGATTTTAGCACATGAAACAGAGATTGACTGTCTTTAGTTTAATGTCTAGTTTCACAGATGAGGCAAGTATCACAAGTAAAGACTTAGAAACAATGATGAGTAAATATGCCTAAAAGTGATAATATTGGTGTCGATTTATTATGATTCTCTTATCAATGTTAGAATACCGCGAAAACGATTCAAAGAGACTTAAAAGGGAAAGGTTATAATGTTGAAATAAGGCCGTTTCACTCTTTTCACAACGTTAGTTTAGAAGACTTTAAAAATGGTAAATCAGTTTTTGCAAGTTATGGGAAGAAAACTTATTAGTGATAAAGGAGTTTTATGAGTAAGAGTAATTAGCTTAGAAAATGTTTATCTAAAGTATTATGACAACTGCATATCTAAAAGACATTAGCTTAACAATTGAAAAGGGCGAATATGTTAATATCATTGGCCCTAATGGTAGTGGAAAGACTACTTTAATTAAGCTTTTTACTGGTGCCTTAAAACCAACTAGTGGAACTATTACTTTTTATAACCAAACGTTATCTTATGTTCCGCAACATCTTCATAAAAAGAAAAATATGCCAATTACTGTTTATGAAATTTTAAAACATTCTAACAAAGAAAAACCTACTGATGATGAAATTGATTACTACTTAGATTTAATGCAAATTAGTAATCTTAAGCATTCCAAGATAGAGAGGTTATCTGGCGGTGAATCTCAAAGGGTTTATATTATTAGAGCGCTTCTACTAAAGGCGGATGTTTTAATACTAGATGAGCCCGCAAGCGCTCTTGATCAAGATTTTAGGCATGAGTTTTATAATTTTATTGAAACTCTTCATAAAGATGGGGTAACGATAATTCATGTAACTCATGATTTATCTGATGGACTTAGAAGGGGTTCTAGAGTTATTCATATGGATACTGAAGTTTTATTTGATGGCTCGTTTGATGATTTCCAATCCCACCATCAAGATAGTCATCATGAATTAGAAGGGAAGGTTTATCATGTTTGAAATCTTTACCCATCCATTTATGATTAGAGCCTTATTAGTCGGACTACTAATGGCTATTTGTACTGGCCTTTTATCTTCTTTTTTAGTGAGTTCTAACCAATCATTAATTGGCGATGGACTCGCCCACACTACTTTTACAGGAATAGTTTTAGGCATTATTTTAGGAAATAATCCTTTGTATCTCGCAATCCCTTTTACAGTTATAGTAGCTATAATTATTAAATCATTAATAACTTACACTAAATTAGAAGGCGATGCCGCTATTGGGCTTGTGAGTACGTTTATTATCGCAGTAGGTTTTATTTTAATTTCTTTAAGCCAAGGCTTTAATCAAAGTATTGAATCGATTTTGGTTGGAAGTATTTTTTCGACAACTTGGGCAGATATCTTAATCGTAAATACGATGATGTTAATTTTATTATCATTCATTACTTCTTCTTATAGTGAATTAGTCTCAATTACTTTTGATGAAAATTATGCGAAATTCAATAAAATTAATGTAGTATTGTATGATTACTTATTAACCATTATCACAGCGGTTATTGTCGTTTTAGGAGTAAAAACAATTGGGACACTGTTAATTAGTGCATTTATTATCTTCCCTGCGGTATCGGCTAACACAATCTCAAAATCATTTAAGGAAATGATTATTAAAGGTATTATTATTAATGTAGTTATTAGTTTGGGAGGAATTTTTGTTTCTCATTATCTTAATATTCAAGCTGGAGCAATGATTATTTTCCTACACGGAATTTTATTTGTGGTATTATATTTGTATAAAAAAATATTGAGGAAAGAATAATGTTAAAAATCACGGAACAAAGAAAAATTTTATTAAACTATTTAAAGAAAAAAAACACCCCTGAATCGGCAGAGATGATTTTTTTAAATTTACCTAATGGAGCGATGAATTTATCAACTGTTTACCGAAATTTAGATAAATTCTATGAACATCATTTAGTTGAGAAATATCAACTAGGAAACATCTTTTATTATAAATTAGTTGGTCCAGAACATAAACATTATATGGTTTGTGATAAATGTGGAGCCTTAATTGCGATTGATTGTCATCTTTCTTCGTTCCTTGAAGGATGAAACTAAGAAACACAACTTTAAGGTAAGGAGCCATGATTTGACAATTTATGGCTTGTGCAATAATTGTAGTTAGAGATCTTCGTCACTAGAAATTATTTTAATAGAAATATATAACCCAGGTAGACTAGCAACGGCGATTACTGCACCAGCGATAATCATGAAATAAGCTTGATAGTCAGGTAAGAAAACTCCAAGCAAATTAATAAACAACCCTATCGCAACCCCATATAAAGCGAGTTTAACTAAAGTCATTTGTTTTTATCGACAATTAAGTAGTCATCTTTTTTAGTTTTAATCACGGCGACAATTCCACCTAAGGCAATTAATGATAAAAAACTAATTTCTACGATTTGAAAAACTAAACTATCGGGAACTAGTTCTTTTAAAATGTATCTTGCACCAAAAAAGATAAAAAATGTAAAGAGCGCGATTAGAAAGACAACACTTCTTTTGAGAATATGCATAATATCACCATTTATATTCTAACACATTTTTAACGTTAATGTTAAGTTATTATGATATAATATCTTTGTGAGGTAATGATATGAAAAAAGCGGTTTATGCCGGATCTTTTGATCCAATTACTAATGGTCATGTTGATATTATTAAAAGAGCTTCTAAGTTATTTAGTGAGCTTTATATTTTAGTTACGGAAAATATTGGTAAATCACCAACCTTTACGACTCTAGAAAGAATGAATATGATTAGGAAAGTGATTACATGTGATAATGTCCATATTGATTCTACTAATGATTTAGTAGTGAAGTTTGCGAAAGAAAAGGGCGCTACTACGATGGTAAGAGGCCTTAGAAATATTAGTGATTTTGAATCGGAAATTGCCCTTTATCATTTTAATAAACATATCGATAAAGAAATTGAAACGATTATTTTATTTCCATCACATCGCCATACCTATTTATCAAGTAGTGCGGTTAAGGAACTTATTTATTATGGTGCGGATATTTCACCTTATGTCCCAAAAGTCTTAATTGAAGAAATCACGGAAGGTGTTAAAAAAGCCTTTATGAAAAAAAACAAGTCACTTGTCAAATGATAAGTGATTTTTTTATTTGTATATGCGTTTCTTTTTTTGGTAATATATAAGTAAGGAAATACGTTTCTAATAATTGGAGGTTTTTTAAGGATGAAAGAAAAACTGCTTAAAGACCACGAAATTGGCTTTTTTGCCTTGGGTGGACTTGGTGAAGTTGGAAAAAATACGTATGTTTTAGAAATAGAAAAGCAAATTTTTATCGTTGACGCTGGAATCATGTTCCCTGATGATTCTCTTTTAGGCGTTGATTATGTCATTCCTGATTATACTTATTTAATTGAAAACCAAGAACGCATCATGGGACTTTTTATCACTCATGGACATGAAGACCATATTGGGGGAATTCCTTACCTTTTAAAACAAGTAAAAATTCCTAAAATCTACGCTAGTGGGTTTGCGGTAGATCTACTTGAAAATAAACTTTTAGAACATGAAGATGTCATAGCTCCACCAATTGTTGAATATAAAGCTCACCATAGTTTTAAATTTCAAAGGTTGCGGAAGTTTCCTTTATTAGATTAAATCACTCCATTCCCGATATGTTTGGGATTAACTTTAAAACTAAATATGGAAATATTTTTTACACTGGAGATTTTAAAATTGACTACACCCCAGTAGGTCCCATAGCGGAATATGAAAAACTCTCAAAAATCGCTAGTGAAGGTGTTTTATGCTTACTAGCGGATTCTACTAATGCTGAACGTCCGGGAACGATTCCTTCTGAACGAGTCATCGGGGATTCCATTGATGAAATATTCCAACAGTTAAAGGGGCGAATTATTATCGCTACTTTCGCAAGTAATATTTACCGGATGCAACAAATCGTTAGTGCCTCAATCTTAAATAATAGGAAAATTGCGGTAGTAGGAAGATCAATGGAACGTGCCTTAGAAATTGGAATGAATACTGGTTATATTAGAGCGCCGAAAGAATGGATTATTGATGCCTGAGGAAGTCGATAACTACGCGCCAAATGAAATTACGATTTTATGTACCGGTTCTCAAGGCGAACCGATGGCCGCTCTTACAAGAATCGCTAGTGGAACTCACAGACAAATTAAAGTAAAACCTAATGATACAGTAATATTTTCTTCTTCGCCAATTCCTGGTAATCAAGAAGGGGTTAATAAAACCGTTGATATGTTATATCGAAATGAAGTTACAGTAATTGTTAATGGTCCGGTTGCGGAAACACACACTTCTGGTCATGGTGCGCAAGATGATTTGATGTTAATGCTCACTTTAACAAGACCAAAATTCTTTATTCCCGTTCACGGAGAACACAGAATGTTAAAGGAACATGGCAATTTAGCGATTAATTTAGGCATTAAAAAAGATAATATTTTAATTTTAGATAATGGTGATGTGGCAGCTTTAAGTAAAGATTATATTAAAAAAGTTGGTACTGTAAAAAGTGGTGATGTATATATTGATGGTTATGGCATTGGCTCTACTGGTGCTAAACTAATTAACGAAAGAAAAGCCTTATCAGAAGATGGTCTTTTATCAGTAATTTTATCGGTTAATGAAAATAAAGAATTAATTTTAAAACCTACAATTGTTTCAAGAGGATTTATCTTTATGAAGACAAATGAAGACTTAATTTCGCAAATTCAAAAGATGGCACGGCTTTCTTATGTTCAATCAGTCAATAGAAACTTTTCACTTGATAAAATAAAAACTCAAATAGAAACTGATCTATCTGAGTATATTCATGGTTTAACAGAAAGAAAACCTTTAATTTTAACAAGCGTTATTGAGATTTAACTTTTCTAAAGTATTTAAATACTTCTAACATAATTTTTGCGTCTTGATAAGCATCATGACTTTGGGGAAGTTTTTCATTATAGTAAGTTTCATAGGCTTTAAATAAACCTAAATCATCCTTTAAATTAAAATAGTTTTTATGAATTTTTAGTAAATCAATAAAACTGCGAGACGTCGTTAGGGCGTCTTTTTTATTAATTTCATAAGAATCTTTTAAAACTAAAATATCATTTTTACCCCAAACTATTAATTTAGGTTTATATTCTTTCATCATCGTTTTTAAATCTTCATAAAAGTAATTATAATCTTTCGCATCATCAAAAACTTCTCTTTTAATGTTTAAAAAGTTTAAAGTTCTTTTAGAGACTAACTTTCCATTAGATGGTTTAAGATAATAATCATCCTTTTTAATAATATTTAATTTGGCATCTGTTAAGATATAACCAACTTGGACAATCTCCGCTTGATGGGTACCTACTTGATAATAACTTGGCATGGACATTTCGATATCGATAAATAAATAGTTTTTAAATCGCCACATCACTTTAATGATTTCTTCTTTAATAAGATTAATATCAAAAGTAACTTTTACCCCTCTTTTAGTAAAGAAGCCAATCTTATTAAAATGACTCACTCTTGTGTGTAAAATTTTACCAATTTTCTTTTGTTCACTACTAACATCAAAATCAATAAAAGCGCCAGAAAAAAGCATTTCCCCATATTTGTTCGCATCTTTTTTAGTTAAATAAAAGTACATTTCTTTAGCTTCTATCACCACCGAAAAGGTATTTAATTTTTGATTATATTCTTTAATTATGCTTTTCATAAATATCCTTTAACTCTATAATAATTTTTTCTCTTAATGATTCATTAATCCCAATTTCTTTATAGTCTTCTCTTGAGCCTTTAAGCATATTTTCAATCGTAATAAATTTAGTTAATAATTGTTTTTTTCTAACCTCACCAACACCCTTAATATTATCAAGTAAACTCACCTTTATCCCTTTATCTCTTCTACTTCGGTGGTATGTGATTGCGAAGCGATGAGTTTCTTCAATCATCGCTGATAAGAGTTTAAAAAGTGGTGTTTTCTTGTTTAGTTTATAAAATTGGTCATTATAAATAACTTCACTTAGTGTATGTGATAAGTCTTTTTTAAAACCCATTATTTTAATATGTAAATTAAGAGAATTAATGATCTCTTTGGCCGCATTAACTTGATTTAACCCACCATCAACAATAATTAAATCAGGCAATTCCGCTTTTTCATATAAAGCTCTTTGATAACGTCTATATAACACTTCCCTAAACGCTCCTAAATCGTCATGCGCATTAGTGTATTTTAAGATATATTTACGATATTCTTTTTTCGCCGGTTTAAAGTCTTTATAGACAACCATCACACTAACCATTTCACTACCAAAGGTATGCGAATTATCAAATAGATCGATTCTTCTTATATTTTCTAATCCGGAAAACTCACTAAAGGCATTAACTTTTTCTAAAAATTTTTCTTCCTTTGTCCTATTAAGTAATCTTTCATGAACTAAATCATAAGAAGCATTTTTATAAGCGATATCAATTAGGTGTTTTTTCTTTCCCTTTTTAGGAATTAACGCTTTATTTCCAAATAACTCTTTTACTTCTTTTTCATTAAATTTACTTGAAAAACAAATTTCATCAGGTAGTGGTGTTTTCTTATAATAATCATAAATATATGAAATGATATTATCAGTATCTAAATATAACGGGAAAATATCACTTTTAGTATCAATAATTTTCCCTTTACGCATCTTTAAAATTTGAAGGGAAACATCTTCTTTATCAACTTCATAAGAAATGAAATCACGGTCTTTAAAGTCATTAAAACTAATTAATTGTTGTTCGTTAGTAATATTAATAAAATCAAGGAGTTGTTTATATTCTAATGCTTCTTCAAATAATAATTTTTCGCTCGCTTCATTCATTTTTTTAATTAAGTAATCTTTAATATCTTTATCATTACCTTTTAAGAAGGCGGTAATTTCTTTTATAAATGGTTCATAATCAATTTTATCTTTTTTAATACATGGTGCTAAACATTGGCCTAGATGGTAATAAAGACATTCTTTTTTCGGTAATTTTTCGCATTTTCTTAGTGGATATATTTTATTTAATAATCTTAAAGTTTGTTTAGCGGCATAAGCATTTTGATAAGGGCCAAAATAAGTGCCTAAGTTCTTTTTAACAGTTCTTGAGATAATAATTTTGGGATGTTCTTCATTAGTAATTACGATATAGGGATAACTTTTATCATCAGTAAGTCTAATATTATATTTAGGATCGTGTTCTTTAATTAAATTGTGTTCTAATAAAAAGGCTTCTTTTTCTGAGTTAGTTTGAACATAAGAAAAATTAGCAATTTCGCTAATTAGTTTTGTCGTCTTTAAGTTATGCGCACCAACAAAGTAACTTCTAACCCGATTTCTTAAATTTTTTGCCTTACCAACATAAATAATTTTATTATATTTATCAAGCATCAAATAGACGCCTGGATTTGTTGGGATTAATGTTAACTTAGTTTTAATATTATCACCCAATCTAATTTTAACACATCAAGATTTTTATAAAAGAAAAAAGGTGTTATAATTCCACCTTTTCTTCAAAAATACATTGAATTTTTCCTTCTAGTACTTCTTCTAAAGCAACACCAACTGGTTTAACACATTTAAACTCTTGTAGACTTGTTCCTTCAAATTGGATTGTTTTAGCTCTTTTAGCCGCAATATAAGCAAGCTTATATTTAGAATCAACTACTTCAAGTAATTCGTCAATTGATGGATAGCGCATTCCTGCCTCATTTTTCTTCATAATCTCACTCTCCTAATAATTTCATATATTGATGAATTGAACGTTCCGTTTTCGCATGCTCCGCTCTAATAATTGCCATAATTCTATCAGCAGCATTATCAACATCGTCATTAACGACGATGTAGTCATACTTATGTGCTAGCAAAAACTCTCTGTTCGCTTTATTAATTCGTTCTTCAATTTTACTTTTATCTTCGGTACCGCGACTTAATAATCGATCATAAAGGGCTTGTCGTCCTGGGGGAACTAAAAAGATAAATACTGCCTCAGGCATTACCTTTCTTACCTGAAGGGCGCCTTCAACTTCAATTTCTAAAACCACTTCATGGCCTTCATCAAGTTTCTTTTCAACAATATCTTTTGGGGTACCATAATAATTACCAACAAACTCTGCATACTCTAAGAATTTGCCTTCTATAATCCTACGCTCAAACTCTTCACGGCTAACAAAATAATAATCAACACCATCAACTTCGCCTTCTCTAGGCTTTCTCGTGGTCATACTAACTGAATAAATTAAGTTATGACCTTTTTTGTTAAATAGTGCTTTTCTTACAGTGCTTTTACCAACACCTGAAGGTCCTGAAATCACAATAAGTAAGCCGTTTACATTTAGCTTCATAACTGCCCCCCTTAAATAAAAGTTTCTATTATTATATCAAGTAAAGGGCGATAAGTAAAGCCAAAAATTACCTTTTTTTGAAAACTAAAGTCAATCATAAAATGAACATTTCAATCCTTTTAATTAACAATATATGTAATCCCTGTCCAAACTTCTAAAAATACTTCTAACGGTAATTCATAATAAACAAATAAAGGTGTCCCATCTGCATATGTTTTACCAAAACGTTCATTAATATTTGGGTCATTGATTAATACCAAAGTATTACCTTTTTCATCTATTTTATAGCCTCTAACAACTAATAAATGTCCGCTTGTCTTATAAACTCCTAAATCACCTTTAACACTTACTACTAGTGGACCAACATTACATAAATGTTCTCTTAGTTCTTCAAACGAATACATTCTTCCTACATATGATATATATCCAAAACTACTCATTCCAACCGTATTAAAAACCCAGTTTCCAAATATTTCATGCCCATGATCATAGAATAGTTTCGCTATTTTTTCATGCGGATGTTCACCTTTTAACTTTTCCCCTTTATATAGTAACATCATCGTACATGATGTTGGACTACAAATACTATTGCCAATTTCTTTAACGCGTTGCTGATTAAGTTTAGGAATGTCATAATCAACAAATAAAGGCATACCTTTAACAGCTACTTTATACTTATAATTAGGAATTTTAAGAGTAATTGAAACTAATGATAACTTGGGACTTAGAGCTTCTACCGTTTTTTTTCTTAAAATAACCTTAAATTGGAAGTGGGAGGCTAGTTTATCATTTAAAACCTTTAATTCATCTACATCTAATTTCGCGAGTTCATCATTATCATCAAGGCTTTTATTTTTAGTACCAAAACTCCAAGGCAAATAAGAAAAATATTTACTCCACTTATCTTCTACTTTAACTCTTACTTTAACTTCTACAGAATTATCTTTATTCGTAATTGCCCCCCAAGAAAGAATTAACTCACTAAATTTAGTTGCGGGAAAAATTGGTGATTCATAAATTCCTTCTAATGTTCCCTCTTCTAAAACAAATTTATCTTCATCTAAAACCAAATTTTCACCTAAAGTTTTAAAACCTTTAAAAAACATTAAAAACTGATGTGGTTTTACAAAAAAATTACTGTTCATTAAAAATCCCCCATTTCACTTAAGATTATACCAAAATATCACGATTAAATAAAGGTTAGTTTTAGTGTATAATAGTAATGTCTAAACATAAGAGGTGAGTTATGCCACTTGATGGTTATTTTATTACAAAACTAATTGAAGAAATTAAATTAGAAATTAATAACTCTTTTTTAAGAAAGATTAAAATGCCTTCTAAAAGAGCGTTTTTATTTGAGTTTTATAAAAAAGAACCAAAATACTTGTATATTGACTTAAGTTCTAATAATCCTCATTTAAGATTAGGAGAAAACTTAGAAAATATTAGTGATAGTCCTTTTACAAATAATCTTAAAAGGCTTCTTTTAAACGCTAAGTTAGTAGATGTTCTTCAATATAAAAAAGATAGGATTGTTAAGTTTGTTTTCTTGAGTAGTGATCCATTTTTAGGTGATATCAAAAGAGAGTTAATCTTAGAAATAATGGGAAGAAACTCTAATTTGATTTTATTAGAAGATAATCTTATTATTGATGCCTATTTAAAAAGATTTAATGACACTCATAGATCTGTTTTACCTAAATTAAACTATGAACCCTTCCCAACTCTAAAAGAGATTTTCAAATTTGAAAATTTACATAAGTATACTTCCGCTAAAGATTTATTCAATAACTCAATGGGCTTTAGTATGGATTTAGCTTCATTTGTTTATCATTATAAAGTTGATATTGACAGCGAACCACTAAAGCCAGTAAAATATGAAAATAATAAATTTCACGCTTTTGATTTAAGATTAGGAAACCCTACTTATTATGAATCATTATCTTCTTTACTCGCCGATGTTTATAAAAAGAAAGAATCCGTTAACCCTTTATACAAACAGCTTACTAAAGAATTAAAAAATAAAGAAAACAGACTAAAAAACTTACATATTGATTTAGAAGAAAATAAAAATTATGAGAAATTTAAAGAGCTCGCAGATTTAATCTATAGTAGTGGTTTAGATCTTAATTCAAAGATGACTGAATACTTAGGAAATCCCTTAGATTATGAGTTATCTCTAAATGATAATGCCCAAAAACTATATAAGATTTATAAAAAGAAAAAGGTATCTTTAGAACATTTAGAAAGAGAAATTTCTTTAACTGAAAGTGAAATTAATTATTACAATGACTTAATTAATAACTTTGATAATTTAGATTTAGATGACTTGAAATTAGAGTTAAATAATAAACCTCAAAGACAAAAGAAAGATACTAAAAAATCTCATTATATTTATACTGGTGATGATTATAAAATTCATGTTGGCAAATCCAGTTTCCAAAATGAATATATAACTCATAAACTCGCAAATCCAGAAGACTTGTGGTTCCATGTGAAAGATTATCCTGGTTCACATGTCATCTTACAAGGAAACGCGAGTAATGAAGCGAAAAAAAAAGCGGCTTCTTATGCCGCTAAAGGAAGTCCTTTAAAAAATACTTCTAATGTCTTAGTAATATATACTAAAGTTAAATATGTTAAAAAGATTAAAGGGATGAAAGGCTTTTATGTTAGTTATAAAAATGAAAAAGGCATTTATGTTTCCTAACCAACCATCATATCAACTTCGCTGTAAGTAACGATATTGATGGTTTCTTTTTTCTCTAACATTTGAATAAATGTGAGAATTCCTATTCTACCAATGAACATTACTATTACAACAATAAACTTACTAAAATATGATAAGTGTGGTGTTTCATTTAAAGAAAGTCCAACAGTTCCAAACGCACTCATAATTTCGAAAAATGCAACCACAAAGGGAATATTTTCTAAAACTAAAATTAAGAAAGTCGCTAAAAACATAATCAAAAAACCCATTGAAAAGACTGTATAGGCTCTTTTTACCGCTTCATCTTTAATCGCTTTTTTACCTAAGAAAACTTGTTTTCTACCTCTACCAAAAGAATAAAGCGCACTTAAAACTAAAACAAAAGTTGTTAAGCGAATTCCCCCACCACTAGAGTTAGGAGCGGCACCAATAAACATCAATACTGCCATAAATAGTTTAGTTGGTTCTCTCCATAACACCATATTGGTATTAGAAAAACCAGCGCTTCTTACTGCAACACTCATAAATAAAACTTCAAAGGTTGCGGTAAGTGGTGATTTTAAGTGTAAAGTATTATTGTATTCTAATAATGTTAATACTATCATTGTGATTAGTAATGTTGATGCGTGTAAAATAACGAATAGTTTTGAGATATAAGAAAACTTAAACTTTTCATGTCTAAATTTCGCTTTCACCCATAATGATACTTCCGCTAATGGCCAAAAACCAATTCCGCCAATAAAAACTAGTAACATTGTCATAATTTGTGGGAAATAAAGGCCTTGTTCTTGGAAGACAATGAAACTGTTTTTTGTTGGAAACATCTCAAAACCGGCGTTTCCAAAGCCGCTTACGGCAATGAAAGTACTATGAAATAAACTTTCCCAAAAGTTCATCGGCCAAGGTTGTTTAATAAAAAAATATGTAGTCATTGCAACAATATATAAAAACTGAATTGTAAATATCACTACAATCGCATTGCTAATTAGTCTAATAATTCCCTTAACTGTAAATTGATTTTGTTCAAAGGCGATAATACTTCTTTCTTTGTGGGTAATCTTCTTCCCAATAAATACCCAATATGAAGCAATTAATAAGACAATTCCGATACCACCAACTTGAAGGATTATTATTAGGATGATTCCACCTAAAATATTGAATGTATCTGCTAAGCTTATTGGTGATAATCCTGTTGATGATAAGCCAGAAACACTAATAAATAAGGCATCTAAATAAGAGACTTTAACACCAGTTTTATGCATTATTGGAAGCCATAACAAAAAAGAACCTACTAACGCAAATAAAAAGTAGATCGTAAAAATTGTTCTCGCTGGAGTTTTAAAGAAAAAGTTTTTTATTTTAGCTAAAAATTTGATAATAATCCCTTCTTTTCTTTTTAAAATTATAACATAATGGCTCTTTTAAAAATAGATACAATTGTAAAATTACTATTAACATTATGTTAGTTTTACGTTATTGTTGCCTATTAATCTTTATTAATTTATAATAAAGAAAGAAAGGAAAAGGGTGAACATAATATGTATAGACGTGCAAAACAAACAAGACAAGCAGCATGGGCAATTCTTAAAAAACATTATTGGAATGTCTTTTTATTCGTTTTAGTTGCTGCTTTAATTTCTGGGTTGGGGATTATTGGTGTAATCATTGGAGGACCAGTTTTAGTTGGTGCAGCTTATATGATGCTAAGAACAATAAGAAATGATGATTCTAGTGATTTAGGTCTATTATTTAAAGAATTTGACAACTTCGGTAGATATTTAGCAATTCATTTACTTGCATTAATTAAAATCTTCTTATGGAGTTTGCTATTTATAATTCCTGGTATTGTTAGATCATATAGTTTAAGTCTAATTTACTTTATTGCTAAAGAACATCCAGAATTATCTCCTGGTGAAGTTTTAAAGAAATCAACAGAAATGATGAAAGGTCACAAAGGAAGATTATTCTGCCTACACTTTAGTTTTATTGGTTGGTTCTTACTTGGATTGTTAGTCGCAATAGTTACATTAGGATTTGGTTCAATTGCATTTATTTTCTTAATGCCTTATGTTAAAGCTGCAGAAGGTGTTTTCTATCAAGAATTACTTGATGTAAATCCAGAGTACAAACCAGCACCAAAAGTGGAAGTTGTTGAGTAAGCAAGTTATTTGAAATCCTTCTTCTTTTAGTGTAAAATGCTAATTGAAATGAAAGGAGAAATAACTATGTATAAATTACCAGAAATGAAATATCCATACGATGCATTAGAGCCAATTATCGATGCACGAACTATGGAAATTCATTACACAAAACACCACGGCGCATATGTGAGTGGTCTTAATGCTGCATTAGAAAAGCATCCAAATTTAAAATTAAGTTTAGAAGAAATGCTAATTGATTTAAACAAGGTCCCTGAAGACATTAGAACATCTGTAAGAAATAATGGAGGTGGTCACCATAACCACACATTGTTTTGGGAAATTTTAACACCAGGTGGTGCAAAAATGCCTACAGGTAAACTTTTAGACGCAATCAATAAAGATTTTGGTTCATTTGAAAACTTTAAAGAATTATTTTCAAATGCGGCAAAAACTAGATTTGGTTCAGGCTGGGCTTGGTTATTAAAAACTAAGACTGGTCTTAAAGTAATGTCTACTCCTAACCAAGACGCACCTTTAGCTGATGGTAAACCAATTTTAGGTCTTGATGTTTGGGAACATGCTTATTACTTAAATTACCAAAACAGACGTCCTGAATATGTTAGTGCATTCTTTAATGTAATTAACTGGGATGTAGTAAACAAAAAATACTTAGCTAAATAAAAAAAGGTCAACCACTCGGTTGACCTTATTTTTTTTATATTGTGTTTAACGTTTCGTTTCAATTAAAGCGTAATTGCCATCTTCTCTAATATAAAGAACATTAACCTCATTTGTCTTTTCATTTAAGAAAACGAAGAAATCATGGCCAATCATCTGCATTTCCATTATTGCTGCTTTAACACTCATTGGCGTTAACTCAAGTTCTTTAGTTCTGACGATGTCTTGTGGGAATGTTTCTACTTCGGTATCCTCAACTTCTAAAACAAATTCTTTAGAGTATAAATCTTTAATGCCTTTTTTCGCTAAATGATCCGTTAGTTTATCTCTAAATTTTCTCACTTGTGCCATTAGTTTATCACTAGTCTTATCAATTGCACGGTACATATCTGGATCACTAGATTCACTTCTTAGAGTGATTCCTTTACCAGGAATTGTCACCTCAACTTTTGCGTGATCTTTATAAACTTTTAGCACCACCTTAATGCTTAAAATCCAATTTGGATTAAAAGCGGAAACGACCTTTTGAAGACGTTTCTTAACGTAAGCTTCTACATCTTTTGTTGGTTTATAACCATTCTTACCAATTATGTCATATCTCATAACTTTCATCCTCTCTTTCTATAAGTAAGTATAGTTTGTTAAAAGATAAATATCTTCTTTAATTTCATCTAAATATTTAAGTGTTTCTTCGGTAATCTCATCAAGCCATAAGAATGTATCTCTTTTTTTCATTTCCTTTAAAATGTGTTTTATGAGATAAGAAATTTCTTCATTAAATGCCAGTAAATTAAATGTATTTTTCTCATTAAATAAACTAATAATATGAAAAACACCATTTTCCTTTGGAATGACTTGATAGTTTATGCTTAACTTATATTTCTTTTCGCAGCTTAAGCAGCGATATGATATTTTATGTTTAAATAATGTTTTAAGATTTCTTTTATGGTAATAAACTTTTCCGCATATATAACAGCGCATCTAACCACCCTATCATATATACAAAAGTTTTGTGTTAATTACTTTAAGGGCACGCCAAAAAGCGTGCCCATGTTTTATTATTCCTTATAACGATCAATAATGCCTTGAATTAAATGTTGTGGCACTTCATCATAACGAATAAATTCTCTTTGGAATGAGCCACTACCTTGTGTCATCGCCTTTAGGTCAATTGTATATGATAATACTTCTGACTCTGGTGCTTCTGCTTCAATGATTTGGTTTCCATCACCTGTTTGATGCATTCCTAAAACTCTACCACGACGTTTATTCATATCTCCCATAACATCTCCAACATATTGATCTTTAACTGTAATTTCCATCTTTAAGATTGGTTCTAAGATTGTTGGATTAGCTGTTTCACAAGCTTTTCTAAACGCTAGTGCTGCCGCAAGTTTAAAAGAAATTTCATTGGAGTCAACTGAGTGGTATGAACCATCATATAATGTCGATTTAATATTAATTACTGGAAATCCAGCAAGAGGACCTTTTTCAAATGTTTCTTGAAGACCTTTTTCAACAGCCGGAAAATAGTTCTTAGGAACTGCCCCACCGAAGACTTCTTCGGCAAATTCAAAAATTTCATTACTTGGTTCAAAACGAATCCAAACATGTCCAAATTGGCCCGCTCCACCAGATTGTTTCTTATGTTTACCTTCAGCTTCAACACGTTTCTTTATCGTTTCCCTATAAACAACTTTAGGTTCTTCTTGTGTCACATCAACTTTATATAATGTTTTCATTCTATCAATAATATAGTTGATGTGTGTCATTCCAAGACCACCTAATAATAATTGGTTAGTTTCTTTATTTCTGACAATTTCAAATGATGGGTCTTCAATTCCTAAACGCGCAAGCGCATTAGAAATTTTATCCTCATCTTGTCTACTCTTTGGCGTTAACGCGACATAAATCGTTGGTTTTAATGCTTCAACTTCAGGATATAAAATTGGGCTCTTTGGATCACATAAAGTAAATCTTGTTTCAATATCATCTAACTTAGAAACCGCACAAATATCACCAGCATTAACTTCACTTAGAGGAACTTGTTTTCTACCGACCAATGTGAATAAAGCACCGATTTTTTCACTCTTACCATTATTAGCAATTAAAACTTCTTGACCTGTCTTTAATGTTCCACTATTAACTTTAATCATATTAATCGCACCAACAAATGGGTCAACGATTGTCTTAAAAACGTAACCACTAAATGGTTCAGTTGAAAGAGTCTTTCTTTCTACCTTTTCATCAGTTCTTGGATTAATTCCTTTAAGTGGTTTTAATTCATCTGGTCTTGGTAAAAATTCTAATAACATATTAAGTAGTGTTCCAACACCAATGTTTTTCTCTGCACTACCTAAAATAACTGGAACTAATTCACCACTTTTAACACCAACACCTAAACCTTGGTTAATTTCTTCTTGGGTAATTTCTTCGCCACCAAAATACTTTTCTAACATTTCTTCTGATGTTTCCGCAACCGCTTCTAAAATCTTTTCTCTTAAAGAATCAATTCTCGCACGCTTATCATCAAAAATTTCTACTTCTTCACGCTTACCACTCTTATAACTATAAGCTTTCATCGTAACCGCATTGACATACCCTTCAAAATCCGCTTCTTTACCGATTGGAAGTAAGAAAGGTAAGGCATGACTACCAAGTTTCGCTTCAATATCTTTAAGCACTTCATCAAACTTAACATTTTCCTTATCCATCTTGTTAATAAAGACAATTGTTGGAATATGTCTATGTTTTAAAAGTTGCCAAACTCTTTCAGCACCGACTTCAACACCCCGGTTAGCATCTAAAACTAAAACGGCACCTTTTACTACCGCTAAGGCTTGTTTAAGTTCATTATCAAACTCTTCTGTTCCTGGAACATCTAAGAAGTTTAGTTTAAAATTATTCCACTCTACTGGAATTAATGATGTTGATAAACTACCTTGTTTACTCTTTTCTTCATCCATGAAATCCGATACTGTATTTTTCGCTTCTACACTACCTTTTTGGGTAATTTCGCCACTAACATAAAGCATCGATTCACTTAATGTTGTTTTCCCAGATCCTAAATGACCTAAGATCGCAATGTTTCTAATTTGGTTTGTATTATAAACCTTCATATGTTATCCTCCTAAATTAAAAATAAAAAGTTTGTCCTTTTTCTAAATAAATTATAACACAATTGTAGGCTTTAATCACTATTTTTAACAAAAATATGTGATATAATTTAAAAAAGGTGGATTTAATGAAGAAATTAATGATAAAACTAATTAAATCATATCAAAAAAATATTAGCCCTAATAAACCGCCACGCTGTAGGCATACGCCAACGTGCAGTTATTACGCGCTTGGGTGTTATGAAAGGTTTAACTTTTTTAAGGCAACCTTTTTATCGATAAAAAGAATCTTAACATGTAACCCTTTATTTAAACCAAAATATGATCCTGTCCCTGAAAAAAAAGAAAGAAAGAAAAAAAGAAAGAGCGAATAAAACGCTCTTTTTAGTATATTACCAACTGTCAACCAATTCGTATAAAAATGCATTTTTATAAAGTTTTTCCTTGCCAACTTGTTCAACGACTAAAAAGCCATTATCTGCTAATTCATTTAGATATTTAGTTGCGGTATTTCTTGATACTCCTAAATTATTTCTAAAGTATTTATTTTTGGTGTAGAAATCATAAAATAAGTAATTAACTAACTTATCTGAATGAATTTTAGGACATTTCTCTTTAATTAATTTATTTGCTTTTTCCATTAAATTAAGAAATTTATTAATAAAATTAATCGTAAAACGGCTTGTTTTTCCAAAGCAATTAATCATATATAACAGATAATCTTTAATATACTTATCATCTAGTCTCATTTTTTGAAGATATTGATAGTATTCACTTCTTGTTTCATTAATACACCTGCTCAAATAAAGAATTGGTAATGTTAGTTTTTCTTCTAATACTAAATATAAAACATTTAATATTCTTCCAACTCTTCCGTTTCCATCATGAAAAGGATGAATTGATTCAAATTGGTAATGGATTAACGCCATTTTTATAAGTGGGTCTAAATCTTTCATTTCCTTATGGTTAATATATTTTTCTAAATTATCTAAATATTCTCTTATTTCATTTTCAGATTGTGGTGGTGTGTGCAATACTTCTTTCGTTTTAGTGTTTAAAATAACAGTACCTGGTATTTTTCTAATCCCACCAGAATTAGGTTCAATAATTGAGTGAATATCTATTATCATATTGGTAGAAATATAATTATTTTTCACTAGACTATAATAGCCTTTTAAAATTGCTTTACGGTAATTAACAACCTCTTTTGAACTAAAGTTTTGATTTTTAAGAGCGATTTCTTTAAATAAATCATCAAAAGTAGTGACAATATTTTCAATCGAACTTGATTCTTTTGCTTCCCCTAATATAATCGCATTTAAAATAATATTAGGATTTGGTAATAAGCTAACTACCCCATTTAGAAAACCAAGTTCATAGTTTGCCTTTGATAATGCCACCAAAATATTAGGATTATTATAATTATATTTTATTGGTAATTTGCGCATATTTTTTAACTCCTGCACAAATTTTATCATTTCTTGGGCAGATAGTCAAGATGTGGACAATTTTGTTCATACAAAAATAAAACCCACCGTTTCTTTCGGTGGGTTAAATATTGTTAGTATGCTCTCGCAAATAAGATTGTATGAGTGGCTTTTTTCTTAGTAACTGGACAAACTTTATTTAATAATGGTTCATCTAAAATTACTCTTGATGATGCTTGGTGTTCTTCTTTGATGATTTCTTCAGCATCAAGGGAAACACTCATCTTGATGTAGCCACCTTTTTCGATAGTTTCACCAAATTTATTGTAATCAGTTAATGTATGTGTATTTGCCTTAACGTGATTTAAAGCTTTTTCATACATATTATCGTGTATTTCTTTAAGTAGTGTATCAATATTATCAAGTTCACTTAAAGGAATTTGACGTTTTTCACGGTTATATCTAATGGAAATTGTGCAAACACCTTTTTCTAAGTCTTTTGGACCAACTTCTAAACGAATTGGCACACCTTTCATTTCATATTCACTAAACTTCCACCCAGGAGATTTATTAGTATCATCTAAATGAACTCTAATACCTTTTTTGTCTAGTTTGTGATAAATATCACTAACAGCTTTCTTTACTTTTTCATCTTGTGATCTAATTGGAATTATCACAACTTGGATTGGTGCTAAATATGGTGGAAGTGATAAACCTTCATCATCACCGTGAACCATAATTACTGCCCCAATTAGTCTTGTGGTAACACCCCAGCTAGTTTGATGAACGTATTTATCGGTGTTATCTGAATCTCTAAATTTAATATCGAAAGGAATTGAAAAGTTTTGGCCAAAGTAATGACTTGTCCCGCTTTGAAGTGCTTTTCCATCATGCATTAAAGCTTCAATTGAATATGTTTCAACAGCACCGGCGAACTTTTCTTTTTCAGTTTTAATGCCTGTCACAAACGGTATCGCAAGTAATTCTTTACCCATATTTTGATACACATGAAGCATTTCTAATGTCTCTTTTCTTGCTTCGCTTTCACTAGCGTGAATTGTATGGCCTTCTTGCCATAAGAATTCCTTTCCTCTTAAAAATGGACGAGTTGTTTTTTCCCATCTTACAACGCTACACCACTGATTATATTTTTTAGGTAGGTCTCTAAATGAAGTTACTATTTTACGGTAATGTTCACAAAACAATACTTCACTAGTTGGTCTAATAATCATTTTTTCTTCTTCATCTTTACTAAATGTTGTTAAATATGCAACTTCAGGAGCGAACCCTTCAACGTGGTCTTTTTCTTTTTGAAATAAACTCTCAGGAATAACCATTGGCATATAGACATTTTCATGACCAGTCTTTTTAAATTCTTTATCCAGATAAGCTCTAATATTTTCCCACATTGCATAGCCATAAGGTCTATAAATAATAAAACCTTTGACTTCACTATAATCCATTAATTCGGCTTTTAAGCATACATCTGTATACCATTTAGAGAAATCTTCATCTCTTGTAGTTATTGCTTGTACTAATTTATTCATTTTTTTCACCTAACTTTGTATATTCACCTTCAAAGTGAATTAATCTTTCTTTATATAATTTTCCTAATGCCCGTTTAAAAGCTTTTTTTGATAAATGGAATGTTTTAAAGATTTCTTCTGGACTTGAATCATTACCAAGTGACATCTCTTTATAAACTTTTAAATATTCATATATTCTCTTAGCGTCACTATCAATTTGATTTTCTTTTTGTTTAATTAACGAACCATTTAATGTATGCTCATACGCTCTAATAATTTTTACATTAACTTTTTCACCTAAGCGGTGGAAATCTCTTGTTTGTGTTTTATGGATGAAAATATATTCTAAGTTTTCTGTTAAAACATCCAATCCATTTTCGCCTAATCTTATAATATATCCATCAACAAAATCATTTTCTTTTAAGTTATACCTAACAGGGATATTATTCCTATGAAGTGGTTTACCTGTTAATCTGTTTTTATGAACTAATCTTAAATATAACACATCACCCACTTGGGGCCATCTAAGAAAATCAGGGCTTAAATCATCTTTACTTACTAATAAGTCTTTACTAATGCCCATATCAACGAAAACTCCTAAGTCTCTTTTAACTTCTACTACTTTTAAAAACGCATCCATTCCTAATTTTATTAAAGGTGTTTCTAATGTTGCCGCAACTCTTCCTTTATGATCATAGTATAAAAATGCGTCAACAATTTCGCCTTCATTAAGAGATTTTTTTTTTGATTCATTTACGTGAAGAAAAACTTCCTCTTCTTTTGTCCCTAATATGTAACCAATATCAGTTTTTCTTATCACTTCTAGTTTATTTATATTTCCAATAATCATATTTTTTCCTCACTTTTTATTATATCATAAGAAGGCTTATAGTCGATAAAGAATAATGCCGTAAGTGAGAGTAAAGAAACCATTAAATAAAAACTATAATAACCGAAATCAACAATAAAATAACCTGAACCAAAAACTAATAAAGAATAAACTAAAAATCTAAGTGATGTATATAAAGTGATGGCGAGAGTAGTGTTTTTACTTTTAACATTTTGTTTTATATACTCAACACCAATGTATAAAAGTCCGCCCATTCCGATAGATCTTATTAAAGCGATACTAATTATAACATATTTACTGACATTAAAAGAGTATGTAAAAAAGATAATAAAGTTGGTTGCGACAATTGATAACATAATCCAAGTCATGCTAAATTTTTTGCCCCATTTCGCATAAACTATTAAGACAATTATTTCCATAATAACTCCGGCAAATGTCACCATTCCTAAAATGTCACTACCAAGACCTTTAAAATCAAAATATGTTCCTAAAAAGGCTCCTCCTAAAAATAACGAAGATAGGGAAATAACGTAAAAGATTGCGAATTTTATATATTTCTTATTTTTTAATAATTCTTTAGTATTAGGTTTTAATTTTAGTTCTTCTTTTAATTCTAATGGCTTAATCAAATATAAAACAAGTGCCAGAATAATGAATAGTCCAGCCGCACTATAAAACGCATAATGATAGCCTAAATTCTTAGTAACATATCCAGAAACTAAAGCTCCTACCGCATAACCTAAACTTCCATATAATCTAATGCTGGAATAGTTAGTTTCGCTTTGAACACTATATAAGGCTGTATAACCATCATACAAAGAATAAAATGGTTGGCCAACAATAGCAAGTAAAAATACTATAAAAATAATTATTGGTAAATTAGTTACTTGCAGTAAAATGATTAATAATATTCCTTCAATAACGGTCATTATTATCATAAATGTCCTATTGTAGTTAATGTTTTTGGCAGATAAACTAAAAATAATATTAAAAATCATTCCTACTAATGGTAAGATCATTAAAATAAGGCCAATTGTATCTTCTTTATATCCTAATACCAAACTTAGATATAATGCAAAAAATGCATAAAATGATGCATCGCCTAAATATCTAATTGCTTGTGAAATTTTATATTTTAATGTCTCCATATCTACCGAAAAGAAAGAGGCTTCATGCCTCTAATTCCTTATTAACTTCTTCATATCTTTTTAAAAGTAAGCGTTTAATGATTTCTTCTAACTTCTTACTTGATTTTTCTAATTTAAATTGATCAAGTGCGCTAAAATATTCTTCTTTTATCTCATCGTTAATAGAAATTGGCAAATAACCATCCGCCATTAAATAATAATTCATCATTAATCTTCCTAAACGACCATTTCCATCTAAAAATGGATGAATTTTTGAAATTGATAAATGAATATAAGCGGCTTTTTCAATTGTTGAACCTTTAAATTCAAAATCTAAATAATCCATCATTCTCCTCATGCGATCATAGACTTTAACATAATCAGGCGGTTGATGAATTGAGCCTCTAAGCCCAACATTCATTTGACGGTATAATCCACCTGGCATAATTCCATCTAAAACTTGTTGATGAACATCTTTAATAAAGTCCTCGCTCATTGGAACTTTTCTTTCGAGCGCATCAATAACCATTTCAAATGCTTTAATATGGTTTAGGAGTTCTTTTTGTTCAAGTTCAGAGATTTTTGAATCACTCGAAACTTTTTCTAAAGTAAATGCTTGATCTAGAGTAATTGAATTAGTTCCTTCTACATGAACCGCATCATAAGCATATTTTACTTTAAAATTATCAAATACTTCCTTAAGTTTTCTTCCATCAACTTCTTTTTTAAGTTGTTCAAAATGCTTCTTTTCCATTAATAAAACATCCATATAGACCACTTCCTTTTAATTATTATATCAATAATTACCATTTCTAACAAATAAAATTATATTTTTGGTGAAAAATGGTATTTTTTCAAAAAAAAGACTAATAAACATAGTCTTTTAATCGTAAGTTCTTATAATTTAACAACGTTAGCTGCTTGTGGGCCTCTGTCGCTATCTAATACTTCAAACTTTACTAATTCGCCTTCAGCTAAATTTTTGAAGCCTTCAGCTTGGATTGAAGAATAATGAACAAAGATATCATCGCCTTCATCAGTAGTGATAAATCCATATCCCTTCTTCTGATCAAACCATTTTACTTTTCCTGTCATGACTGTACTCCTTTGTAGATTTTAAAACATTTGAGATTATTATAACAGTAAATTATCTTTTTTACAAGCACAACCGAATTATCATAGTTATTATAATTTAAAATTCATATTTAATAACTTTATCGTTTAAAACAAATATTTTCTCATTTCGGTTATTTGTTTTGGATTTTAAAATTCTTAACTTTAAAAACTTGTTCAATATTTTTAAAGCTCCTTGCTTAGTAATTTCAATGTTACAAAACTTAATAAAGCCCCGATAATTAAACCATCCTTTTATAGACGGTAATAAACGCATTGGATTTCACATTATGCATTCTTTTTTAGACATAAACGGTATAAAAATAGACTTTTCTGATATTGAAATTGAAAATATTGCAAGGGGAATAGCAAGCGGTGAAATTTCTTACGAGGAATTAAAAGAAATATTAATAAAGAAACACAAAGATGTTTCATAAAATAAAAAGGCCCACCATATCAATATTACGTTCCAACATGGTGGGCCTTTTTTGTAACATTTTATTTTTCTACTTTAACTTCTTGATGTTCACTTTTATCTACTAGTTCTTTAATGTTTTTATAATTTTCATAAACCTCTGTAATATCAGCATAAGCGAACTTTGCTGCTGTTCCGGCAGTTATTGGTGTACTTACTGTTCCAAAGATAATGCTTCCTGTGCCTTTTTTAAGAATTTTATCAATTACTGAAACATTAACTGCGACATATTGCACCGCATGAATTGGAATGCTTAAAAAATCAATTCCTAAAACACCTTTTTGAATAATAAATCTTTTATTGGTTGCTATATAGAACTTATTTTGATAGGCAAAGAATTGAAATAAAAATGTAAACACTACAACAACTCCACCTAATATTAACGCCAAGTGAGTTCCATATCTTAATCCTTCTGTTTCTCCTTCTACTTCAGGAATTAGATACAGTAGTGATAAACTTGCTAAAATGATAACACTAATAAACGCCGTGAAAACCATTATTTTAGCCAAACATGGTTTATAAATATATAATACTTCTTCATCTTTCATTAAAATCTTATCGACTTTGTATTTTTTCATGACATCTCCTCCCAACTTTATTTTAACATCTGTTTAAAATAATCAAATAAATGGTGGATATTATTTACATTACTTTTACTTTTTTAACAAGTTAATTATTCTTTCTTTAAGAGTTCAAATTTCTTTGGAGTAAGGATATTATTATCAAAAAACATCTTCAATTTACTAATGCGATTATAAATAGATTCAATATCATAATCTTTATTATCACTTAACCATGTAACAAACTCATTTGTTCCATAACGGGTAGGATTAATAATAAAATCATCAGCGTAAATTATTAAATTACCTTTAGGATTTAAAGCGTAAGTGTGCTCATTTGATAATAAATTAACCCCAAAATAATGATAATTAGTTTTTAAATCAAATAACTCTAAAACAGTTCTATGAATATCGACTTGACTTCTAAGTAGTTCTTGATAGCCTACAATTTTACCTTTTTTAAGGTTATTTTCATTTAAGTTATTATCATCTGGAACGTACATAAACGCCAATACTTTGTTTAAGTGTTGTCTATATTCTGTGTTTGTTAGTTTTTTTCCATACAATATATCTAAATCAAATGGATAATAACCCGTTGGTCCATGATCACCAAAAAATAAATAAACGGTATTTTCTATATTTCTTGTAAGTTTAATAAACTCACCAAAATAAGCATCTATATAGCTAATATAATCAAATAAACCCGCTCCTTCTTCTGTAAGTTTATATCTTGATGGAAATTTTAGTTTATTTTTATAAACATTAGGAAATGGGGTATGGGGATGAACAGTATGCACTCTAACATAATAAGGTTCTTTTGCATTTTCTGTAATTTCACTTAACCAGTTAACCATTGCGTAATCTAATAAACCTTCTAATTTCTTTTGTGTTATCTTAATCTTCTTACCATCAAAATCATATTTATCCTTTAAAGCTTGAGAAGCATTATATTTTTTATGAGGGTCCTTTTTACTATTATTAAAGTAATCATGATCAACTTTATAAATATTTTTATTAATAACCCCAACATTGTAAAATTCTTTTACATCGCCATTAACTGTAATATTTTCATAACTATTATTTTTAAATACAACCGGTAATGACAAATCCATTTTAAAAGGCTTTTTATTATATTCCCAATAAAGAGTATCATATCCCCTAGAATATAAGCCTGTCATCGCACTAAACTCGCCATCAGCTGTATGACCAGCCCCAACATTATCATAAAAATTATTAAACTGATATGATTCACTTAGTAATAACCTTAGATTAGGAAACAAGTTTTGATCCTTAAATTCAGGATGATTTAAAGCAATATCAACTAAAAACATTGGCACTGTTTCAAGCTGAACAGTAATTAAATTTTTATCTTTAAATAGGCCAATAATTTCTTTATCTTGTAAGTCTTCACTTAATACTACATTATTAATTTCATTAGTATTAAAATTTCTTATAATTGTTTCACTAAAGATATTAGTATAAGTATCTTTATTTTTACTGTGTTTCTCTAATTCAATTTTAACTTCTTCATTGCTTATTTTTGTGTTTGTGAGTTTTTTTACTTTCATTAAGTGCCAAAAATAATAATTATAAAAGCCTGAACTTTGAACACCATATAATGCATCCTCACTATTAGTGTTAATCTTTGAAGTTTGGATTGGAAACGCGTAACTTACTAACCCTAAAAAGATAATTATTACTAATGTTAATGCCTTTGCATATATTAAATTAAAAGATTTCTTTCTTTCTAACGGTTTTTCATCATTAATAAGACTATGTTTTAAGATATATCTAGAAATAAAAAAATAGATAATTGGTGGTAAAAAGATTAAAAACTGCATAAAGATAAATAAATCTTTTATTTGTCTTAAACTTTGAGTACCCGCTAGCTCACCTGCGGGGTTTTTCATAATATATGTCTGGCTGTAGTGAAATAAAGTATTATAGTATTTTGCATAGATGATTTGAATGAACATAATTATACTTGTCAATAAGAGAAAAACACTTAATACTATATATCTATGTTTAATATTTCTGAATACTAAAAAGACGATAAATCCAACAGTTACTGCAGCAATAAAATTGCCAAAAAAACCATTTAAAACAAGTTTAAATGGCAATTTATAAAATGAAACTGTTGGAAAGAAAAAACTGTTTAAGATTAAGTAATTAGAAAATATTGAAGTAATAATGAATAAGAAAAATATAAATAATGTTATCTTTTCTTTCGGTCG
Organism: Acholeplasmatales bacterium; assembly: GCA_050949105.1. Classification (GTDB taxonomy): domain Bacteria; phylum Bacillota_I; class Bacilli_A; order Acholeplasmatales; family UBA5453; genus DUQU01. The sequence goes on along the minus strand of JBMNFC010000002.1, from coordinate 24,177 downwards.
TTTTTTCTTAATGAAACTAACGACTTTTTCTTTTAATACTTCATATTTATCAAATAAATAGTAAAACCCGGTGCCAAGACCTAAGAATAATGTAATATAAACTATTAAAAACAAAATATAAGACACTTCTTGAACCTTATCTAAAACGGGATAAACTGTTGGTATTCTAGGGTTGATATAGAAATTATTAATAACGCCATCTGACATATCATGAAATATTATATTTGTGATAAAAGCAACAGCGATAAATGATAATAAAATTATACTAGCGCCAATAAATTCTTTAAATTTACCAGATAGTTTTACCTTCCAAATAAAAACTGCTAAAACCATCATTAAACCGTGATGAATCATTGTTTGAATTGAGACAACCAATCTATTAGTATACGCTTCTCCTGGGCTAATCATTACCGCTAGTCCCGCAATAAACCCAAAGATTTGAAGATATGTAAAACCAACTTTTTTAAACTTTTCATTTGGAATTGCCAATACTAAAAACAAGATATAAACTGGTGTATCACAAAACTGCCACGGAAATGTAATCCAAGGAAACTCATTTATTACTTGTGTTCCTCTAAGTCCATGACGAAAATAATCATATTCTTTGTAGACTTCTCCTAAAAACATTACTACTAATACTGTAATAAGAAAAGTTAATCTAGTTTTTCTACTTATCTCTGGGTGAGCATATTTAGAAACTAAGACAATCCCAATAATGGTTAGTAACGCAAAAAGAAAATGAAACCATGAATAAGCTTGTGCGTCAAAGCCAATGTCGGATAATTTATTAACTAATAAAAAATCAGGCATATATTGTCTCCTTAAAAATAATATTAACCTCACTCATTATACTAGTTTACACATGTAAAAGTAAAGAAAAAAAGAAACAGTTCTAAATAAAACGGTTTCTTTCTTTCTACAATTTTCTATTATTTCACTTTTTATTAGTTACATAGTGATAAAGTGTTTTAACACCGAAACCATAGCCGCCTTCTTTATAGTATTTCTTCTTTTCACCATAAGCAACTCCAGCGATATCTAAATGTAAGAATGGTTTATCTTCAACAAATTTAGTTAAAAAGATTCCTGCGGTAATTGTTCCACCACCACCTGGAATGGAGTTTCTAAGATCACCAAAAGTTCCTTTAACTTTTTCTGATAATTCTTTAGTAATTGGTAATCTCCAGTTAAATTCACCGTGAAGAATACCCGCTTCATGAATTTCTTCATATAATGAATCACTATTAGTAATGACTCCAGCCATATCAGTACCTAAAGAAACTACAACCGCTCCTGTTAGAGTTGATAATTCAACAATTTCTTTGGAGTTAAGTTTTGTTGCGGCGTAATATAACGCATCCGCGAGTGTTAATCTACCTTCCGCATCAGTATTACCAACTTCAATAGATAAACCTTTCATTGAGGAAATCACATCACCATTTTTATAAGCATGACCACTAATCATATTTTCTGCAAGAGCCATAACTCCAACAACATTCTTCTTAACTTTATTAGCATTTAATGCCTTAAATAAGCCAACTACCACCGCACTGCCACTCATATCAGAGTGCATTGTCACCATTGAGGTTGCCGGTTTAATTGCGTATCCACCACTATCATATGTTAAACCTTTACCAACAATAGTTAAGTGTTCTTTTTCTTGAAGTGGTAAATATCTTAAAACAACAAATCTAGGTTCTCTACTACTTCCACTACCAACTGCTAGGAAGGCATGCATATTTAAAGCTTCAATTTGTTTTTTATCAAGTACTTCAACACTAACATTTGTATCTTTAAAGATTTCTACAATTCTATTTGCGTAGCTTTCAGGATAAAGTTCCATTGGTGGTAAGTTAATTAAATCTCTTGTAGTAAAGATTCCATCCATCACGTTTTTAAGTTCTTTAAGCGCTTTGGCATGTTCTTCATTTACTGAAAGTTCAATTTCCTTATCCTCTTCTTTAACACTTCTATATCTATCAAACTCATAATTAGAATGCAATACACCTTCTAAAAGATAAATAATCTTGGGATTTTGACATTTTAAATAGGCCGCTTCAACTTTTTCTTTTCGTAAAAGATTCGCTAATCTAAATCCTAATAACCTAACAGTTTCTAAATCATCAAAATCACAAACAGTGTAAATTTCACCACTTCTATCTAAATTAAGATTAGAAAATAAGGCGCCACCTTCATTTTTCATTAAACCTAAGTTTATCAACTTATCAAAGTCTTCATATGTCTTTTTAACATCAAAAACTCTTACTCTTGTTTTAAACTCTTTTCCAGTTGTTAATTTAATCATTTTTTTATCATCCTCTCTTTTTCCCTCTATTATCTATTTTAACACAACTTGACTTGCTTATTAAACTTTTTGTTGGTAAAATAAGTGTGCTCTGCCTCCTTAGTATAATGGTATTACGTAAGCATGGTAAGCTTGTAACGCAAGTTCGATTCTCGCAGGAGGCACCATTTATAAATAAAAGTCCGTAAATTACGGACTTTTTTGTTTTTTTACCAAATTTCAACCATATCTTCTTTCTTTAAGAACATCGGGTCTTCTTCTTTTAATTCATAAAATTCTTGGAATTCAACTAAGTTTCTAAGTTGCATATTCGCCCTTAATTCTGCTGGACCATGAACATCAATTGTTAAAAGTAGTTGTGCATACTGTGGTTGTGGTTTCATTCTCCATACTCTTGCCCAATTTTGGAAGAATTTCTCATAGTTATGATCTTTGTGTTTCTTACTTGCCTCTAAAGCACATCTTAAACCACCACTATCAGCGATATTTTCAGAAACTGTCAACGCTCCATTACATGAACCAAATTCAGTTGGAACGCCATCAAATAATTTAATCATCTCTTTACCACGTTCTTCAAAAGCCTTTAAGTCTTCATCTGTCCACCAATTCGCTAATGAACCAAACTCATCAAACTTAGCACCACTATTATCAAATGCATGAGAAATTTCATGAGCCATAACCGCTCCAATGCCCCCATAGTTTTCACTCGCACTTTGACTTAAGCTATAATATGGTTTTTGTAAGATTGCTGCAGGGAAAACGATTTGGTTATTAAACGGGCTATAATACGCGTTAACCATGCTTGCAGGCATTCCCCAAATTCTTTTATCAGGTGCCTTATTATATTCATTTAAATTATCTTGTTTAGTTAATCTTGAGAATTTAATTGTTTCTAAAACTAAGTTTGAACCTTCTTTGTAAGAAGAAACATCATATAACTTATAATATCTAGGTAAAACTTCAGGATAACCAACATGAACAGAGATATGATTTAATTTTACTATCGCTTTTTCTTTTGTGGCCTTTTGAAGCCAAGTATTATTAGTAATTCTTTCACGGTAAATAGCAATAATTTCTTTTACCATCTCTTCAACATCTTTTTTCGCTTTTGGACCAAAGTATTCTTTACCATAATAAAGCCCTACTGCTTGAGATAATCTATTATAAGCGTGATAAAATGCCGCTTTTTCTTTGGCTTGTGCTTCCTGTGTTCCTGATAACATTCGCATAAATGCGCCGCTCGCAACTCTTAAATCTTCTGTTAATAATGGAGCATAAGATAAATAAGCCTTTATGAGCATCCATGATTTAATGATACCAAAGTTTTCTTCATTGATAATGCTATCAAATGCATCAATAAATTTAGGATTTATCACAACTAATTTTTCAATCTTTTCACCAACTAAATTAGAACCAATCTTAAATAAATCACAGGTCTTTATCTTTTCTTTCAGTTCCTTTTCAGTGTATGGGTTATACATTTTGACATAATCTGCCTTTTCAACGTTTGTTTTAGAAATGTTTGCTAATAATGCGTCAAGGGCGATGGCTTCATTCAAAAGCTTTCCTGATTCTTCTTCACCTAAGCCATAAAGTTTTAAAACTTGGCTTGTTGCCATCATAAACGCACCTAAAAGTTGTTGTTTAGTTTCTTCCTTTTCATAATATGATTTATCAGGCAAGAATAAATCACTTTCAGAAAAGTATAAAACTTGAGTATTTGAATTCATAAAATCAGGAACAACAAAAAATCCAAATGGCATATTAATATTTTCTAAGTGTAATTCTTTAAAGTTTTTAGTTAAATCTTTTAGTGATGTAAGTTTGTTAATCTTCTCAATAAATGGTTTTGTGGGCTCAAATCCTAACTTTTCTCTTGTTTCAAAATCATTACTCATCTTATACAACTTAACAAAATTAAGTAAGTTTTTATCAAGTCCAGTTTGATCTTTATTCCATTTTTCCGCTAACTCCATTAACAGTTTTTCAATTCCTAAATGAAGTTCTAAAAATGCTGACATTTGAGGTTGATCACCAGGAATAACTGCCTTTTCTAACCATGAGCTATTGACCGCTCTATAATAATCTTTCTTTATCAATTCTTTTTTCATCTATCAAAATCTCCTTTTCTCATATGAATTATATATTATTTGTAATACTCGTTTTCTAAATATGTGCGTTTTCCGTTTTTTTCTTTGCGAATTTTTTATATTTATCATCAATTTTTTTGGCGATTTCCTCTAATGGTTCATCTTTATTGTTTATTATTAAATCCACCTTCACAAGATTCTTTGTTTTAAATGTTTTATTATCATTTTTTAACCTATTTTTTATGCTTTCAATTGTGTCTTTTCTTTTAATCATGCGTTCTTTTCGTTTTTTCTTTGATGACTTAATAAATGTTACAAAAACATCTGTTTTCATTGCCGTAATAACATTGTTGGCACCATTTGGATCTAATATCGCAACCCCATCAGAAATAATATCTTTTTTCTGTAAACCATAAAGATTGTTTTGATATTGAGTCACTTCTAAAAAAGCATTTTCTAAAAGAAGCTTATTGAATACTTCTTTTGTTATAAAATGATAATCAATGCCATCAATTTCACCTAGACGGATTTGTCTTGTTGTTGTGGTGATGCACTTTTTATAGCCATTTTTATATAAAATTTTCGCAATTTCAGTCTTTCCGCTTGCGCTAGCGCCTACTAAAATAATCATTTATGCAATAACAATACTAACTCTCTTAATGCCTTAATGGCCGCCATTGTTGATGCTCCTGATGGGTCTAATAAAGGGTTTAATTCCACGATATCAGCCCCAACAATATTGTTTAAATTTTTAAATAAATCAAAGGCATGTAATAATTCTTTAAATTGTATTCCTCCTGGTTCAGGTGTTCCTGTCCCTGGAAATACCCCTGGATCTAAAACATCCAAATCAATTGTAATATATACTGGTTTATCTTTAAGAAGTTTTACCTTTTCATCTAATGTTTCTAAATCAAACTTTCTTAAATAGATGTGTTTTTCAGCCCATTCAAACTCATGTTTATCGCCACTCCTAATTCCAAATGAATAAATTTTTGCGCCTAAATCATATGAACGTCTTAGGACTGTTGCATGAGATAATTTCATTCCTAAAAACTCATCTCTTAAATCAGTATGAGCGTCCAAATGAATGATATTAAGTTCTTTGTATTGCTCCATTAATGCCTTAACTACCGGGTAAGTAACTAAATGTTCCCCACCAATCATCAGTGGTGTTTTTTTATCTTTAATGATTTTTTTAGTGGTTTTATAGATGATATCTAATGCTTTCTCTAAATCACCTAATGGCATTTCTAAATCACCAATATCACAAGTATGATAATCCTTTAAACTTTTATCTTGATAAGGACTATACCATTCAATTCCAACTGAATCTATTCTAATATGATTTCCAGCAAATCTTGTTCCAGGACGAAAACTTGTTGTAACATCTAGTGGCGCAGAAAAAATTACAACTTCACTATCTTTATATTCACTTACGCAACTTTGAAAACTCAAATCAACCTTTTTCATAAATAATCTTCTCCTTTAACCCATTTTTCTTTATCAACCACTCTAATATATCCGCTGGTTTCACTAAAAATAACTGAACCGTTTTCTTCATAAAATAACATATCTTCAATAAAATCCCTTGTAATATATTCACCTGGAATTAACATTGGAATTCCTGGTGGATAAATCATAATGCTTTCCGCACTAATTTCATTTTCTGCATCTTCAAGTTTTACTATTTTAAATGGGGCATGATAGGCAACCCTTGGCCTTACGAATGTATTTGGGAAAGTATACCTAAATTTAATTTTATCTAGAGGTTCATTATCTTGATACTTTTCGGAAATCTCTTTTAAAGCATTTATTAAATTAATAAAGTCTTCCTCAGTTGTTGACTTAGTAATTATTGCTAAAACTAAATATGTTTCCGCTAACTCTAATTGAATATTGTATTTATCAAAAAGCATTCTATATGCTTGAAATCCTGTTATTCCTAAATTAGAAACTTTAATAACTAATTTTGTTGGATCAAAAGCGGAAAAACCACGTTTTTTTGCATATTCAATATCCAATATTTCTATTTTAGGAATTGCTTTTAACAGTTTTAAATATTTCTTTCTTAATTTAAGAGCTTTACTAATTCCTTCCCTACCCTCTAAAACCATTTCTTTTCTAGAAACATCAAGGGAAGCCATTAAAATACTTGATGGACTTGTTGATTGAATTAAATTAATTGTTGATTGTAATCTTTTTTCATCAACCCTATCTCCTTTTAATAAAAGCACCGAACTTTGAGTTAAAGAACTGGCGGTTTTATGAACTGATAATGCGCTTAAATCACATCCTGCAGCCATCGCGCTAATTGGAAGTTCATCACTAAAGTAAAATTGAGCTCCATGGGCCTCATCAGCCATCACAATAAGCCCATATTCATGGGCCTTTTTAGTGATTTTTACAATATCAGAGGCAACTCCAAAATATGTTGGATTTATTATTAAAACGGCTTTCGCATCCGGATTTTCTTCTAAAGCTTCTACAAATGCTTGATAACTCATTCCATTCGCAATTCCTAAATTATGGTCAATATCTGGTTTTACAAAGATTGGAACTGCCCCAGAAAATATTAAGGCGCTAATAATTGATTTATGAACATTTCTCGGTAAAATTATCTTTTCATTAGCTTTAACTGAAGCCATAATCATTGCGATAATTGCTCCACTTGTTCCATTAATCATAAAATATGCCTTATCAGAATTATAAGCATCCGCCATTAATTCCTGAGCTTCTTTGATAACACCCATTGGTCTTGATAGTGTATCTAAACCTCGTGGGGCATTAGCGTCTAACTTATAAAGTTCTTTACCAACATAACGTGTTAAATCATTGTCAATTCGTCCTAGTTTATGTCCTGGAACATCAAATGGAGTAATTCCGCATTCTGCGTATTCCTTTAATCTTGTGAAAAATGGTGTTTTTGTATGATCTTTCATTTTTATCCCTCGTTTTAAATTTTATCATATTTAGGGGCAAAAAAATAGGATTATAATGTATAATTAAATATGGTGATATATTTTGAAGTATCTTAAAAAATATAAAATCTTAATCTTTTTAATAATGTGCTTTATTTTAGGTTTTTTAACAATGCCTTTATTTCACAATGGTTATATTGGTACTTTATTAAACACATTTACATATGTTAATGGTGGTTATCAAGTTTTAATCATTATTGGTCTTTTATTTTTAGTTGTCCTTCTTCATGAACTCGCTCACTTTCTAACATTTATCTTTATGGGTGTTAAAAGTGAGGCAATAATTGTCTTTATGTTCTTGTTTTACAAAAATAAAGATAATAAATGGCGCCTAAAAATAAATCCAAAACTCCTTTTATTAGGTGGTGGATTAGTATGGCCTAGTTTAGGACCAATAAACAATGAGGAAGACTTTAAAAAGGCGAGAAAAGCGATGCAAACCTCACTTTTAGCAGCTCCATTATTTACTTTAATTAGTGGTGTATTATTTCTTTTAGTTAGTATGATCTTTTTTTATGACACATTTTCATTTCCAATTAGTTTTTATATATTTTTATTTACGATAATTTATACATACGCATCAACAATGGAATCAAGTCAAATTGTCGGCGACTTCAAAGCTTATAAAAGAGTTAAAAATGATCTTGATTTTAGTAATTTAGTAATTTTACAATATTGTGATTTAACTGATTATCAATATGAATATATCGAAAACTACTTAAAAGAACATAATTTTTATAATAGGCAAACAAGAACATATTTAGGTTATTTATTAGAAAAACATATTTTCGGTAATGAAGAAGTTTCTATGTTTTTTATATGAAAAAGTATTGTCGTTTCTTAAAAATGAATATCAGTTTGTGAGTTTATTTTCTTATGATGAAGGTGTTTTCCTTGCCCAATATATCTTATTTTATTTACATAAGACAAATCATGATGAAGATGTTTTAAAACTTTTAAAAATCTTTGAAGAAAAAATTAACGCTAAAAAAACAAAGGAACATTATAAAACATATTTAATTAAACAAACTCTCCATCTTTTAGAAATTAGTAATGAGACCGAATATATTAATAATCCTAAAAATATGGAAACACATGTATTATCATTTGTTACAAATTCAATTCCTTCTTTTTTGAAATCTGAATTTAAGAAAAATCAAGGTTTTAAAAAATATGAAATTATGTGTAATCTGTAGACTACATATGTTATAATTTATAGGTATGCAAAGGACTAATTTATGAAAAAATACTTGAAACTACTGATTTTCTCACTACTTTTATTTGTTACTAGTTGTGAAAGTAAAATAGAGAAAATAAAAAAAGAAATTGAAATTCAATACGTTGAAAATGATAATGAAAAGTCTGTCACTAAAAACTTTTACTTACCATTAGAAGTTCAAGGCTATGAATTAACTTGGGAAACTGGTAGTCCCTATTTAAAAGTTGATGGTGATCGAGTAATTATCAACCCAACAACTGTCGATACTAACGCAACAATAAGTGCTTCTTTTGTTTATCAAGAAAAAACTTATAGTGTTCATTTTATAATTACACTAATTGGAGTTAATAAAGAATTAGAATATTTTGATATTACTACTATTAAAAACAAAATCAATATCCCAACTGAAACAATAAGTGATATTTTCTTGCCAACACTAATTGATGGCGTTACGATTACTTGGGTTTCATCAAATGAGGATGTTATTTCTAATAGTGGAGTTGTTACTCCAAAAGACGAAGATGTCACTGTTGAATTAAAGGCATATGGAATATCTATAATTAGCGATTGGGTCGGAGAACCAATAATTTACTTCGTTACCGTTCTTGGAAATGATAGTGGTTCGTTTGATTTTACTCCGATTATAAATCAAATTGAAATTCCAACTGAAACTGACGCTAATATCTTACTTCCAACATTAATTGATGATGTTAGTATTACTTGGATTTCTAGCAATCAAAGTATTATTTCTAATACTGGCACTGTAGTAAGACAAAATGAAAATACACTTGTTGGCTTAATTGCGAAATTAAAGAAAGGATTAAGTGAAGAAAATGTCCTCTACACCGTTAATGTTCTCAAAAAAGATGTTATTATTCCTGATCCTGACCCTAATACTGATATTGATATCGTTTTTGAGGGATATTATGCTAGTTTATCAGGATTACAGGGTTCTGCCTTAAAAGATGCATTAAAAAATCTTATCGAAAAAACGGGAACTGCGATAGGTAAACAACAGAACCAAGTAATGGAAGCTGATAATTGTGCTAACGGTCAATGTTACCTAATTTATACAGGAATGGGTGCTTGTGGTAAAGATAAGAGTAATAGAGAGCACACATGGCCAAAATCACTATTAGGCAGTGCACCTGTTAATGACTTACATAACTTAAGAACTTGTAATATTAGTGTTAATTCTTCAAGAGGAAACTTACCATTTGTTGAAGATGGTAGACCATTTACTGGAAGCCAGCCATATGGAAAATTTAATGGGGGATGGTATCCAGGGGATGCACATATTGGTGATGTTGCGAGAATTGTGTTTTATATCTCCGTTAGATATAATTTATCACTTAATAAAGTAGGTAGTTTGGAGTTATTTTTAGAATGGCACAAATTAGACCCTGTAGATGATTTCGAACGAGCAAGAAATGAAAACATTTTCTTACAACAAGGAAACAAAAATCCCTTTATTGATTATCCTGAATTAGTCTCTTTCTACTTTAGTTCTAAGCCTACTTTATTTACTATTCCACTTTCATTAATTAACGCTACACTAATAATGAATGAGCACTATTATAAATTGATTTCTTAATTTAAATAAATAAAAACCGTCAAATTCAATTAACGGTTTTTATTTTTATAAAGCCTTTATTCAGGTTTATAATCGTAATATCCTTTTGTTTTGATTTCATTTTTTAACCATTCAGTTCTTTTAACTAAATATTCTCTAATGTATCTATATTGTCCTTCGTAAGTATTAATCGTCCACATCGCTTCTGGATTAGGCCAAGTATATGTTCCTAAGATATCCCATTTATCAAAGTTTCTTTCCGCACTTTCCTTTAAGCCATCATATGCGTAATCTAAATCTTCAATTAACTTAGGCATAATATCTTCTAACACTTCTAATAGTCTCATTAAATATCTTTCCTTAAACGCTTGATTATCAATTGCTGTATCAAACCATGGATTATATCTATTTCTATAAAGTTTGTAAGAGGAATTAAAATAATCACCATTACCTAAAGAAATATCAAAATCCCAGTTTGGACCCATATATAATTTATTGTCTTTAATAACGGAAAAGACACTTGAATAACCAATATCTACGTTTTTAAATATTTCATGTAAAACAAAGTAATCAATAAAATTATCAACATCAATATATGTGTCATACTCATCTGTTGAAAGTGAGTTTGTTAGCTCTCCGATAAATCCTTTTAAGTAATCAATTTTTTGGGCAATTTCTGCAGCATCTTTAATATCATCCATATCAGGTTCTTTAATAACGAAACTAGTCTTGCCAGATGTAAACCAATGTTTATTTTCTAATCCTTCACCTTCCCTACGGGCTTTATCCTGTTCAAGTTCTAATAAATAATCATTAACCACAAGTCCCTTTTTATCATTTTTAATTTGTTCAGTTAGCAAATAAACTCCTTGATATTCATCATTTAAATAAAGTTCTATGTGTCTTGTTTCTAAGACATAATAAGTGTTTAAATACGATGATAATTTATGAGCTATATAGTTTCTTAATAATGATTTATCACTATATTCCGCTAATAAAACATAGTTTTTAATCTCTTTCATTCCTAAAAGCGAATAACGCTCTTTCATTTTTATACGATATGGTTTCTTTTCAAACATCCAAGTTGAATTTCCTCTTCCTCTAATTTCCATTTCTAGAGGCTCACAAGCATACTTTCCACCTTTAACTTCAACAAAACCATTAATATAATCTTCTTTTGAAGTGATTGGCTTAGAATCCTCAGTATAAATGTAAAGTGTATAAACTTCATACTTTTCTTTTTCTTCAGGAATTTCTCCTGTTTTATCACATGCAGTTAATAAAAACAAAGAAATGAAGATTATTAAGATTTTTTTCATATTACCATCTCCATTTTTATTTTATCACAAACAAATCACCTTTAACATACAAAAAATGGCCATAAGGCCATTTTATTAACAAATTATTTTTTATCTTTATCAGCATTAATACTAATATTAACACCTTTATTTGCCACTGATCTTTTAAGTTCAGCACTCGCTTTTTTCTCTTCAATTTCTGCATCCATTACTTCAGGTTGTTTTTTAATAATTTTGTCTTGGCGGATGACGATATAAACCATAAATCCCATGCTAAAAATAAAGCCTATTCCAAAAATAACGAAAAAGAAAATAAATACCCATGTTAGTCTTTCAAATAAACTATAAATTAAATTACTTAATAAACACATAATCATCATCTCCTTCATTGTTATTATATCATAAAACGGCTTGTTTAACACACCTTATTTGATAAGGTCTTTTTCATTCGCAATGTGTTAAAATTTGCTGCTTTGGTTAATGAATGGGTAAAAAACTATGCACTTCTTAAAGAGGAATAATACATATAATCTTTACTAATTAAAAAAGCCAATAAAAAAAGTCTATGTCTCTCACTTAAAGGAGATTAAACATAGGCTTTTTTTATAGTCTTTTTAAGAAAATTATAGGTGTATCTCAATTATTATTTTTTGATAAAAATCGTTTCACCATTAGGATCCATTGCGAATTCTACGAAACCAATAGTTTTCCAAAAATGTATTGATTGTTCTTTAGCGGCATTCAATTTGTAATAACGCGCACCATCGGCTTCTGTATATTCCTTTAAAGCGTTAAAACATTCATGCCCAGTATTATGACCTCGATATTCGGGAAACACCCAAAAATCTAAAATAAAACATTCTCCATCTTCATTTTTGAAAATCTTATAATGTGTCGCACCAATTTTGACTCCATCTCTCATAAACCACACCATATGAAGTTTATCAATTTTATTTTTTCTATAAGACTCAATGGTTTTTCGGTATTCTTCCCCGGAATAATAATCAATTTCTTTTTTACCAAAGATTAATTCATCATTAATTAAGTATTTGATATGTTCCTCCCAAAACTCTTGTACTTCTTCGTTACTTACTTCTTTAATTTTTATCATTTGTGGTTTCTCCAATTATTTACAGTATAATTTTAGCACGATTTAATATTTTGTAAACTATAAAATAAAATGAATAACTTTTAAAGTCATTCATTTATGCTCATATTTAGTAAATTAAATCACTAACTGAAGTAAACCAAGGGAAACAATCATCGTAACTAATCCAACAATAAAAATATTTTTAATATAAGTGAAAAAATTTAATTTCACATCACCATGTCTTAAGATACTCATCCACATTAAGCCTGCTAAAGCACCAAGTGGTGTTAATAAAACACCTAAATTACTCCCAATTACACTCGCATACATCGCCTTAAGACGAATAGATAAATCAACATTTTCTAACATCTCACTAAATAACATACTAGCTGGTTGATTGTTCATTAAATTTGAGGTAATAAAGGTTCCAAAACCATAATTAAAAATAACAATTTCCTTTAGTTAACAATAATGATAAATCACTAAGAAGACCACTTTGTTTTAATGTTTCAACTAACACAAACATTGATAACACAAGTGGTAATAAAGCCTCCTGGAGCTCTTTTATAAGCATCTATAAGTGGTGTGAATTCTTTTTTTCTAGCATATAAATAAAATAAAAGATAATACTGTAAGGCTCATAGCCATAAGTAAAACTATCAAATAAAGTTCTATTTTAATAAAGTTCGCAATCGCGAGTAATATGAGAGTTAAAATCATCATAAAAAGAGTAATAAATGTTAATGGTTTATCCTTTAACTCATAACTATTACTACTTCCCTCATAAGAAACCTTAAGATCTTTATAAAATAATATAATTAAAACTAAAAGACCACTTACTCCCGCACCAATCGCTGGTAACCACATCACTTTAAAATATTCAAATAAACATTAAGAATACATATTTGATTAAGAGCTACCATACATATTTGTTGGGTTACCAACAATAAGCATAATACTCCATGTGTTTGCGGCAGTTAAGATGGCGAAAAGATATGGTAGTGGTTTAATTTTAGCCTCACGAGTAAAATATGTCACAAGTGGTGTGAAGGTTAAAATAATAACATCATTGCTTGTTGCAATCGTTAATAAACCAACTAAAGCATATAAGCTTATAAATAATACAATTTGACTATGTTTAATCTTTTTTAAAAGTAAATAAGCAAGCCATTTAAAAAAGCCTAATTCATCTAGAAATAAACTAAAAAATGTCATCATAATAAATAAAATAACAAGTTTAATTGGATTCATTGCGTTATTGTTAATAAGTCCATTCCATAACGCTTTTAAATCAATTGTAAAAGTTAAAATAATTAATAATGCCCCTAAAAAAACGATGAGCCAATAAGAGTCAAAAGACCATTTTCCTATTTTAGTCTTTGGGAAAAATAAAAGGCTACTAATCATTAAGATAAGGGTAATAAAAACAATAATATTTCCAAGCATATAATATAAGACCTCAATTTCATATTATACACTAAAATAAATATTAAAATAGACATCTAATTAACTTTCTTTTATATACAGAATAAATCCTTAAATAAAGCGGATTATTAAAGGTTCAACTTCTACTATTTAGTTTTTAAACATAGAAAAAACTGCCTCAAACAAAATTACTTGTTTGAAGCAGCATTTTTATTTAATTTAAGGCAATCTTATAATTAATAAATATACTCTTTATCTTATTATGGGTTAGGTACTGGAATACCCCCTTCATAATGCCAAGTTCCACCCCAATAAACAGGTCTATCAGCATTCCAATCATTATCCCAACCAGCTGGTTTAGAGGTTGCTTCTACAAAAATTGTTAGATTACCAGATAAATCAAAGACTCTATAACCCATGTTTATTACACTAATTGGAATCACTATGGTTGTAAAAGTCACTCCACGGAACGCAGTATCATTTATTGTTTTTACATTATTGGGGATTGTTATTCCTGTTAAACCAGGACATGCCCTAAATGCGCTATAAAAGATGACTGTTAAATTATTTGGAAGTGTTATGTTTTTTATATATTGACAAGACCAAAATGCACCACCACCTATTCTTGATGTATCCGTTATTATTACTTCAGTTAAACCATTAGGGATATAATAACCAAACGCTTCATAACTTCCTGGATAATACTCTGTTCCAAATATATGTCCAAATCTCGCTCCATCACCAGTCGCTGTTCTTGATGTTCCAACAAAAGGTAAAGTCATTTGAGTTAATCCACTACAACCCCAAAATGCGGCAGCAGCTACATTTGTTAAGCTATTTGAAAGTGTTATGTTTGTTATACTACTACAATTCTTAAATGCGTTATCACCTATGGTTGTTGCATCAGTAATTGTTACTTTTGTTAAACCATTAGGAATATAATAACCATCTGCCGAATAACTTCCTGGATAACTCGTTGTTCCAAAGATATAGCCAAATCTCTCTTCAGGATCATATACCGTTTCTCTTGATGTTCCAACAAATGGTAGAGTTATTTGTGTTAAACCGCTACAACCATTAAATACACTTGAACCCATTATGGTTACGCTATTTGGAATTGTTATTCCTGTGAAACCAGTACAACCATAGAATACTTCATCACCAATGTTTGTTACGCTATTTGGAATTGCTATACTTGTTAAACCAGTACAACCTCTAAATGCTGCGTTTCCTATACTTGTTATGTTATTAGGGATTTCTATACCTGTTAAACTGACACATCCCCAAACGAAAGCAGGAGCTATACTTGTTACGCTATTTGGAATTGTTATACTTGTTAAACTAGTACAATAAGCAAATGCAGAATGACCTATACTTGTTACACTATTAGGAATTATTACGCTTTTCAAATTATGACAATCTTCAAATGCAGCAATACCTATACTTGTTATACTATTTGGGATTGTAAAGTTTGTGAAACCATCACAAAAACTAAATGCATATTCACCTATACTTGTTACACTACTTGGAATTTCAATGCTTGTTAAACTTGTACAATAACTAAATGCATAGTTACTTATAGTCGTCATGCTGCTTGGAATTGTTATACTTGGTATACCCGCACCTCTAAATGCGTAAGCACCTATACTTGTTAAGTTATTTGGAAGTGTTATGTTTGTTATACTGCTACAATTTTTGAATGCATCTTCCCCTATGTTTGCAGTATCAGTAATTATTACTTTTACTAAACTATTAGGGATACGATAGCCATCAGCTAAGTAAGAGCCTGTATAGTCAACTGTTCCAAACATATATCCTAATCTTGCACTTGCGCCTGTTGCTTCTCTTGATGTTCCAACAAAAGGTGTAGTTATTGAAGATAAATTACTACAAGCACGGAATAATTGATAGCCTAGACTTGTTACGCTATTAGGAATTACTATACTTGTTAAACCACAGTTATAAAAGGCTGTATTACCAATGCTTGTTATACTATTTGGTAATGTTATGCTTGTTAAACTATTACATTCAAAGAAGGCATCCTCACCTATACTTGTTATACTATTTGAAAGGGTAATGCTTGTTAAATTAATACAGTCTCTAAACGATTCATAACCTATGCTTGTTACATTATTAGGAATTGTGATGCTTCCTAAATTGCTACAGCCTCTAAATGTACCTTGATTTATACTTGTTATGCTATTTGGAAGTGTTACACTTTGTAAACCGGTACAATCTCTAAATGCACTATTACCTATAATTGTTACGCTATTTGGAATTACTATACTTGGTAAACTTTTACAATTATAAAATGCTAAATCACCGATACTTGTTAAATTATTTGAGAGCGTTATAGTTAATAAACTAGTACAACCATAGAATGTGTAATTGTTTATTTTTGTTACTCCATTTGGAACTTCAATGCTTGTGATACTGCTACAACCAAGGAATGCACCACTACCCATATTTGTTACACCACTTGGAATATCAATACTTGCTAAAAGTCCACAATTATGGAAGGCAAAATCGCCTATGCTTGTTATGCTATTTGGAACTTCAATACTTGCTAAACTACTACAATTATAGAATAAATAGTTGCTGATACTTGTTATGCCATTTGGAATTGTTATATTTGTTAAACTGCTACAATTCCAAAATGCACCATAATCTATCTTTGTTACATCACTTGGTATTTCAATATTTGTTATACCGGTACCACTAAATGAATAAGCACCAATGCTTGTTACAGTATTTGGTAGCGTTATGCTTGTTATACTGCTACAATCTCTAAACGCATGATCATCTACTTTACCTATTGTATCAGTGATTATTACTTCACTTAAACCATTTGGTATGTAGTAGTTATTTGCTTCGTAGCCTCCTACGTAACTTGTTGTTCCAAAGATATATCCAAATCTTGCATTAGTTCCTGTTGGTGATATTGATGTTCCCACAAATGGTAAAGTTAATTTAGTTAAGCCACTACAACCACTAAAGGCACCATCACCTATAATTGAAACAGTTTTTGGAACTTCAATACTTGTTAAACTGCTACAATCTTTAAACGCCTGTGTTTCTATACTTATTGCTTCAGTAATTATTACTTCCACTAATCCACTTGGAATATAATAACCATCTGCTGCATAACTTCCTGAGTAATTAGTTATTCCAAAGATATAGCCAAAGTCTGCATCATCACCTAATGCTGCTACTTTTGACCTTCCCACAAATGGTATGGTTAATTTAGTTAGGCCACTCGCACCTCTGAAGGTACCTGCAGTCATTTGACTTACAGAATTTGGAATTATGACATGTTCCACACTTCCTAAATTATTTTGAGTAAGTGCAATATTAACATTTGATGTTCCACTTGAAAACTCTAATGTTTTTAAAGTTATAGGAATATATGTAACATCATTCCCAAAGTAATATCTTAATTGATAATTAGAATCTCCAGAAATCTTTAAATGTGCTAAAGCATTTGAACCACGCAATACTTCTGTTCCAAATGTTTGAGCACTACTAGGAAGTTCTAATTTAGTTAAACTTGTCATTCCATAAAATGCTTGATTTTCAACAGTAGTAACATGACTACCAAACTTAAGTGTTTCTAATGTCGCGTTATCTTTAAATGCGTTCGCTCCAACAACTTTAACTGGATAACCTAAGATTGTGCTTGGAACAGATAAACTAGTTTCGCTTCCCACATATGAAATGATTCTAACATAACTATTATCAAGAATTTCATAGATTATTCCCGCACTTAAACCAATCCATGAAGCTTTAAATTCAATATCATTGCTTTCTGTAAATGTATATGGTAAAACGACTTTTACTCCATTATGTGTCCAACCATCAAATGTATAATCTAATCTTGTTGGCGTTGGTAAAGTAGAAACAACTGATCCATACTGAACAGTTAAGTTTTCAACTGCACTTCCACCATCTGAATTTAATGTTATTGTGTAGTTTGTTAGTGACCATGTTGCTGTTACAGTCATATCATGAGTTAAATAAACTTCAGTAACAACTTGACTTTCTAATAACCAGCCATCAAAATCATGCCAACCTTTAGTTGGAATTGGTAATGTTACTAATGTGTTATATTCATGTGTTTGTGGGTCAATCGCACCACCACCATCAACATTAAATGTTAATGTATAACTGTTAATATTATATTCTGCAACAACTTCTAAATCACTAGTAATTGAGTTAAATGGAACACTCCAACCAGTAAATGTATACCCTACTCTTACTGGATCAGCAGGTGCTGTTGCGGCACCTAAGTATTTAACTTCTTCAGTTTTTAAGTTTGTATTATTAAAATCGACGAAGTTTACTGTATAGACTTCTCTTTTATAATACACGCTTAAAACAAGCGAATTATCACTTAATACTGTTCCACTTAATTTATTATCTGCATGTTCGCTATTAAAGACAAAACCAGTATATGTCTTTACTTCTGCGTTAACTTTCTTACCTATTGGTGATGCAATTACTTCTGTACTATCAAGTTCATAGACTCCAGCTAAGTTTTCTAAATAATGAGTTACTTTATAACTTGCGTCATTTAATTCCCAAACCGCAGTTAAAGTAATATTTCCTACGACATGATAAATATCACCATTCTTATATTCTAAATTATTTCCATCAACCCACTTAACAAATGTATATCCGTCTTTTGTAGGTACTGGAAGACCACTAATCGCACTATCATATTTCACACCTATTTCACTTGGAGTTAATGGATTTCCTCCATTTACATTAAGTGTAATTAGGTAGTCATTTGCGGTGTATGCTGCAACGACTTCTAAATTACCAGTAATCGAGTTAAATGGAACACTCCAACTATCAAATGTATATCCTACTCTACTTGGATTTGTTGGCGCTTCTGCCGCATGTCCGTGCAAGACATGTTGGACATCTAACACATAGTTATTGTAATCAATGAATTGGACTACATATGATCTAAATAACTTACCTAAATTTTTAGTCGTTCCATTGCTGTATGTAATAACTAATTCTCCAGTAGCGTTTATTTCAGTATTTGTAATGCCTACACCATCGGCGCCAGTAGCACCTACTAATGTATCTACTCCAATTAAGTTTGTCCAGACATCACTACCTACATAACTCCACTTAATATAGCCATCTTCTACTTTTAATGTAACTTCTCTTCCATCAACACCAGCTGCGCCAGTTAGAGTTGTTAGTTCTATTAAGTTTGTCCAAACATCGCTACCTACATAACTCCACTTAATATAGCCACCTTCTACTTTTAATGTAACTTCTCTTCCATCAACACCATCAGCACCCGCTGCACCAGTTAGAGTTGTTAGTTCTATTAAGTTTGTCCATTCACTACTTCCTGCATAACTCCACTTAATATAACCACCCTCTACTTTGAAGGCGACTTCTCTTCCGTCATTTCCTTTTTCACCTTTAGCACCAGTTAAAGTGGTTAGTTCTATTAAGTTTGTCCATTCACTACTTCCTACATAACTCCACTGAATATAACCAGTTTCTACTCTAAGTGCGACTTCTCTTCCGTCATTTCCTTTTTCACCTTTAGCACCAGTTAAAGTGGTTAGTTCTATTAAGTTTGTCCATTCATCACTTCCTACATAACTCCACTTAATATAACCACCCTCTACTTTGAAGGTTACTTCTTTTCCATCTACTCCATTTACTCCATCAGCACCCGCTGCACCAGTTAGAGTTGTTAGTTCTATTAAGTTTGTCCAGACATCACTACCTACATAACTCCACTGAATATAACCAGTTTCTACTCTAAGTGCGACTTCTCTTCCATCTACTCCATTTACTCCATCAGCACCTTGAGCACCTGTTAGAGTTGTTAGTTCTATTAAGTTTGTCCATTCACTACTTCCTGCATAACTCCACTTAATATACCACCCTCTACTTTGAAGGCGACTTCTCTTCCATCTACTCCATTTACTCCATCGGCACCTTTTTCGCCTATTAACGTGGATACTTCAATTAAGTTTGTCCATTCATTACTTCCTACATAACTCCACTTGATGTATTCACCCTCTATTTTAAATGTTACTTCTCTTCCGTCATTTCCTTTTTCACCTTTAGCACCAGTTAAAGTGGTTAGTTCAATTAAATTGGTCCATTCATTACTTCCTGTGTAACTCCATTTAATATATCCACCTTCTACTACCAAGATAACATCTTTACCATCCTCACCTTTAGCACCATTAAGACCGATAACCCTTCCTAGGTTTTCATCTTCTCCATCGGTGTAAGATATTACAAGTTCTCCTTCTTCATTTAAACTTACGCTATTTATTCCAACTCCAGGAACACCATCATTTCCCTTGATGTTTCCTAAGTTTTTAGTTTCTCCATCAGAAAAAGTAACAATGAGCTCACTTTCATCATTAAGTTCGACCTTTGTTACAAATACAACATAATCATTTGGATTTAAATCTGTCTTCTTACATGAAACTAAGACAAACCCCAACAACAAAACTATTAACAACAACTTAAACTTTAAATTTTTCATAAACTCATTTTGTATTCATAAATATAAAATCTTATGAATATCCCTCCCTTCTTTATGATTTTCGGTTTAACGATGTTAATTATTTTACTACGGTTATCTATACACCTATTATATAAAATAATAGTTTCAATATCAATAATAATTCTAAATAGGGATGATTTTCAACATTTTAATTTTAAAGCTTGAAAACAAATTAACGGCTTTGTATAGCCATTTATAATTGAACATCTTTTTAAAAAATAACTTGAGTCTAATTATCTAAAAAATGGTTTAGATAAGAAAAATTAAGTATATTTCCACGCAAAAAAAACAAAATAATATTGTGTTAACATAATGAATGTTTTTAGATTTTGTTGGAATTTTAATAATTTTATATTACAATATTTTATGATTATTTGTTTTTAAATGATAAATAATTGAAAAATTGAGAAAACGGTGAAGAAAATGATTGTATTAGAAGAAATTATAGTTGCCAACTCAATCGGTTTACTCGTGTTGATTGTTTATATGTTATCACGAGTTGAATTAAAAAAAGAAAGACATTTAAGTGGAAAAATATTTGACGGTATGGTATGGATTACCTTTTTTGCATTGATTGCTGAAACAGTGACTTTTTTAATAGATGGAAAACCAGGAGCTATGATTCACTTCCTACAATATATAACTAATGCCTATCTTTTCCTTGCCTCAAGCGGTGTTGGAATTCTTTGGGTGTTGTTCGTTGATATTCGGATTTTCCGTAGCATTCCTAGAATCAAAAAATGGCTCAAGATTCTTCTTATTCCTTATTCTATCTTAGTTGCTTTAATCATATTAGACTCTTTCGGGTTGGGACTCATCTTCTCAGTCGATGAAAATAATGTTTATATACGTGGCCAATTAGTATCACTATCGTTCATTTATGTATTTATCTCATTTTTTATTTCCTTGATACTTGCATTTCTCGCGGTGAAACGAAACGGTCATATTCGCTTTTTTCCAGTTCACTACTTTGTGATACCTTCTTTTTTGGGAACCATTGTTCAAGGTTTATATTACGGCCTTTCTGTAGGATGGTTATGCACTAGTGTAGCGCTTCTATTTATCCAGTTGCATATTGCAACCCAAAACGCATATGAGGACGAACTTTCGGGATTATATACTCGGAAGTACTTTGGTTGGATGGTCGAAAAACTAACTAGCAGCAAAAAGAACACTTTTATCGGTGCTGTTATGTTGGATATCGACCAGTTTAAATTAATAAATGATAAATTTGGCCATTCAGTTGGTGATGATGCAATTAGGAATATTGGCTGGATCTTAGCGAACATCAACACGGACAATACAATTGCCTTCCGTGTCGGTGGTGATGAATTTATCGTTCTTCACATCGGTGGGACAGAAGCTGATATTAAACAGTTACGTTCGACAATTAACGAACGCTTAGAAGAGTTCAATAAAACTTCAGGAAAACCATATTCATTATCAGTTTCTATGGGACATTCAACTTGCCAAAACAGCTGGAACTAGTTTAGATTTCTTCTTCCATCAATTAGATAGGCAAATGTATGAACAAAAAGCACTACGAAACACTAAAAATTGTCAGTAATCAAGAATAAATTTCACAACTATATAAAAGTAAAAAAGTCTATCTTGAAAGTAATTTTACAACCCTGATAGACACTTTACTTAAAAACAAATGGCTTTATTAAGCAATAATTCTAATTATATATAATACAAAACTAAATTGGAGTCATCTTTTACCTTAAAAGGATCAGTTTTTCCATTCCAACTGTGTAAAACTACTAACATTTGTCCACCAAAGAGAAAATTTGGCATTCTAATATTCTTTTGAGGCATTCCAACGGACAATTGGTTATTTTATCTAAACTGCTACAATTTTTAATAGCTAAATAATGAGAACACTCTATGCATATAAAAAGGCATAAATCATCACTAGGATACATTACGCCTTTACAATTTGAATTATCTAATTTTTAAAGCCTCTTAGCTTTATGTCCGCTTTTAGTTGACATACAAAAATTAATTTTTTAAGTGTTAATTTTAGATTTTTTTCATCTTATTTAACCTTAAAAAATTATTAACTTTTATATTGATATTAACATATGGAGCATAAACAACTATATCTTCTTGTTTATGTCAAACGTATAACCTTTAAAAACTTTATTTTTTTCTACTTCTGTAGGAACTGGTACATCAATTATTATTTTCTTGCAATAATCGCAAAAATACGCTATAGAATAAAAAGAATGTTTTTCGTCATTTTGAAGATTTATACTGTTTTTTTTCATGATAAACGGAGCTTTTATTCGCCATTTTTCACCATATGGATACCAAGCAATATTGTCCTTAAAGTTAGGTATAAAACCTTTAACCATTGCGTGTTTACATATAGGACATTTTAATATTTCATTTGCTTTCATTTGAATATCTTCCCAAAATCCGATACATCAACTACCGGTGTAACATCCCCATAAAAAAGATTTCCACTTTGATAGGAACTAATATAATTACTATTATAACTTAAACTTTGAAGCGAGATATCAGTCCAATGGAATTTAACATAGATATATGCCCCACCACCATAGGAACCTGGATTTGTAGTTGAGACATATTCACAACTATACCATGAAGCAATACGAATAACTTGTTCACCAACTGCATCGGCAGAAGTTCTAAGTGTAACAATTAAAGCATGTAACCACGATCTATGGTCTTCTGCTCTTTTCGAACTTTCTGAAGGAAGTAATGATGCTGCCGCTAAACCAATACTAATAGCAGATGAGGCCGCTTGATGCGGTCCTGGAATAATACTAATTACAGCCGTAATAAAACTACCAACCGATAATTCAAGTTTAAGTTTAACTTGACTTGAATCTGAATAGTATCCTAATTTATTATAAATTTTTTCTAAATCGTTAGCAATCTGTAGTTTTTCTTCAGTTCCCCACACATATAGTATCCTAGATAAATACTTAGTAGTAGATGCTTGATTTGATGCGGTTAAAAAACTATCAAAATTTCCAGTATGTGTAACACCCGAGTGACTAGCAGATGATGAATAAATAGCTTCTCCTTCGTAGTTGTCGGGGTCTATGTTGTTTGGAAAGTAATGACTCGTCCATACAGCAGCTTTATATTGTGATTTATTTTGACTAGATAAACTAAAACCGGAACCAGATATATCAGATGAATTTAATCTTAATATGTACGTATCAGAATCGTTGTTATGATCAAATATCGAAAAAATATGAATGTAATAAGTACCAACACCGAGAGTAATATTTATAATTTCATCAGCATTTCCTGATTTATATCCACCTCCACCAGGAATAAACTGCTTATTCCAGTCATATATTTTAACATCATAATCACACCCACTTGGTATCGACTCTAATCTAAGTGTAAAATTCACTTTTCTAGTTGTCACAAACTTAAAATAATCTTGATCATTCTTATTTCCGTTCCACCAAGCGTTTGTGTGTAAAGTAGCATATGTAGTACTTGTACGATTTATCACTGTTGCTATTGAAAAGTCATCATTACTTTCATATTTATCTCTAGCACCTTGTGTCCACCCTTTTCGTACACTTAGATCACCATCATAATTATAAACCGATTGTTTTATATCAGATCTTTCTTCGGTAGAATATAATGGTGGAAC
>JBMNFC010000001.1:0-78919 GCA_050949105.1 Acholeplasmatales bacterium | reverse complement strand
CAAAGATTCCTAACGTAATTAAAATTGCGAGTCCGGCAATATTATCATTGGGAAATGCGGCAGTATAAATTAAGACAATAAATCCTAACACAAATCCTTCCGCAAGCGCATATAAAATGCTAAACGGCATCGCAAGCCTTGGTGAAATTGACGCCACAAATACTGAAATAAAGGCGACAACTAATGAAACTATCAATCCTAAAATATAAACTGCTGGATAGTTTGCTAAAAGAAAGAAACTACCAAATGCTGATGCGACTATTAGTAAGAATAATAATCCTGTTTTTAAGATTACCCCCTGATAACTAGCACCATAACTAATTGCTTGATCACTTGTATCTCTACTTACTTTAGAAAATACAGGGTTCGTATTTTTAAACATAAATAAATCACTTCCTTATTTCTAATAAAATACTAATAATATTATACACTAAAATCATTAAAGTGCGAATAATCCTTTTGAAAATATGTTGTTTTCTTCTTCTAAGTCCTTAAATGCACCATTTTTTTCCATAATTTCAAATACGGTCTTATTAATCTTCGTTCTTTCTTTCACATCTTCTTTAGAAATAAATGTGCGTTCATTTCGCGCTTCAATAATACCAAATGCGGCTTGTTGACCTAAACCATCAATTGTCATAAATGGCATTCTTAAACCATTTCCTTCAATTTTGAAATCTCTTGCCTCGCTCTTATGAATATCAACTGGTAAGAAATGAAAACCCCGTTTTAACATCTCAAAGGCGACATTTAAACAAACTAATAAATCAGTATCTTTAGCGGTTTGTTGATATGTGGGAATATTTTCAAGTTCTCTAATTTTATTTCTAACTGCGTTAGTGCCAAACACCATCACATCATGATCAAATTGAACCGCTCTTTTTGAGAAAAAGGCACTATAGAATAATAGTGGTTTATGAACTTTAAACCAAGCAATTCTTACAGCCATTAAAACATAGGCACAAGCATGCGCTTTAGGAAACATATATTTAATCTTTTCACAGCTCCAAATATACCAAGCAGGGACATTATTTCTTCTCATCTCAGCGGCATATTCTTCCCATTTTTCTTTATTTTTAGATGGATTGCCTCTTCTTACAAACTCCATGATTTCAAACGCTCTTGAGGGTGATAAGCCAAAGTTCATTAAGTCAACCATAATATCATCCCTACAACCAATAATATCATCAAAATCAACTCTGCCATGTTCACTTTTACCAGAAACTAAATCTTGCGCATTCGTAAACCACACATCAGTTCCATGAGAAAGACCAGAGATTTTTACTAACCCCGAATAACTATCCGGTTTTGTCTCTGTTAACATTTGTCTTACAAATGGTGTTCCTAATTCTGGAATTCCATATGAAGCAACTTCACTTTCTAATTCTTCTTTTGTAAGTCCGATTGATGATGTTGATGAAAATAACTCATAAACTGCCTTATCATCAACTGGAATATCTTTGGCATCATTAAAAGGAAATTCATCCTGATGTTTGTGAACATAGTCCATTAAAAACTTAATCATCGTTGGGTCATCATGACCAAGAATATCTAACTTTAATAAATTATCTTCAAAGGAATGGTAATCAAAATGCGTTGTCTTCCATTCACTTGTAATATCATCTGCGGGATACTGAATTGGTGTAACATCAAAAATATCTTTATGACTAGGAACAACAACAATTCCCCCTGGATGTTGACCAGTTGAACGTTTGACACCTTCAATCTTTTTAGCAATTGTCTTAATGCGGGCATCACGAATATTTTCTAACTTTTTCTCTTCAATATATCCTTTCACATAACCAAACGCATTTCTTTCCGCAACAGTTTGAATCGTTCCCGCTCTAAAAGCGTGGTTTTCACCTAATAATTCTCTTACATAACTATGTGCTTTCGCTTGGTAATCACCACTAAAATTAAGGTCAATATCGGGAACTTTATCACCGCTAAAACCTAAGAATGTTTCAAAAGGAATATCTTGGCCATCTTTAACTAAAACACAGCCACATTTAGGACAAACTTCATCTTTTAAGTCATAACCACTCGTAATTCCTTCAAAGTGGCTTTGAAACTCTCTTTCCGCATCAGTTATTCCATATCTGTCCGCATCTTCATCAGTAAACTTAAACGCAGTAAAACAACCGTTTTTACAACGATAATGTGGTTTTAGGGGATTAACTTCCGTTATTTCCATTAAGGTTGCGACAAAAGAACTACCAACTGACCCACGAGAACCAACTAAATAGCCTTCTTCTAATGATCTTTGAACTAATAAATAGGAAATATAATAAATTGGTGCGAACTCATTATCAATAATATTAGTAAGTTCTGTTTCAATTCGATCACTAACAATTTTATGAAGGTTTTTTCCATACCATTTATGCGCTGTTTCATAAACAATTTTCTTAACTTCTTCTTTAATTGAAGGAATGCCTAAACTTTCTTTAAACGCATCATCACTCAAAGAATAAAGTGTTCTTGGAAAAGCTTCAATCTTGTCAATCTTATCATTTAATATATTTGTATTAGTTACCACAATCTCGTAAGCTTGATCGCCTAAAAATTTAAATTCTTTTAACATTTCATCGGTTGTTAAAAAGTAGTTTAGAGGCATCTCTTCATAACTCGCTAAATCATGAAGTCCACCACCAACTAACTTCGCGCTAATATAAATATCCCGATAGATTTGGTCTTCTTTATTTAAGTAGTGGACATCGCCTGTGGCAATTACTAATTTACCTAACTCATTCGCGGTAATGAATAATCTTTCTAATTGTTGATTCAATAATAAACTGAAAGTCTTTGCCTAAATCTTTTGACAAGTGAAGGTAGGCTTGTGGCGGTTGGACTTCAATATAGTCAAACATCGCCATCGCTTCAACTAACTCTTGGTCACTCTTATATAAGGCCGCCTCAAACACTTCCCCCTTATAACAGCTACTGCCAACGAGTAATCCTTTACGATATTTTTCTAAAGTTTTTTTCGTTAATCTTGGGCCTTCAAAGAAATAATCCGTTAAAGTTTCACTTACTAGTTTAAATAAGTTTTTATAACCTTCTTGAGTTTGGGCTAAGATTGTCACATGACTAGGAAAACCGCATTTATAAGCCTTTTCTTTCATCAATTGCCTTATTGATGTCTTTGATGGTTAGTAAATGCCTTTTTGAAAATAAATCTCCAAGCATTTTAAGAAATATTTCCGCAGTCGCTTGTGCATCGGCATGGGCTCTGTGATGATCGGTTAATTTAACTTTAAAGTATCGTGCGACAGCTTTTAAATTATGACGTGTTAAATCTTCATAGAAATATCTAGAAATTCCAATGGTGTCAATTGAAGGATACTTTTTAAATGGTAAGCCTAAATCAATAGTCTTTTGATATAAATGACTTAAATCAAAACTTGCATTATGGGCAACTAAAATCGCCCCTTCAATAAACTCAATAAATCGCGGTAAGACTTTATCTATTGTTTCTGCATCTTTAAGATCTTCATCAGTAATTCCAGTTAGTTCTTTCGTAAATTCATTTAATTTTTCTTCGGGATTCACAAAAGCGTTAAACTGTTCAACGATTTGAAGGTTTACTAATTTAACCGCGCTAATTTCAATAATTTTATCGCGTTTAGAAGATAGGCCGGTTGTTTCTAAGTCAAAGACAACATATGTTGCCTTTCTTAAGTCAAGATCTTTTTCATGAAAGGCAATTTTAAAGTTGGTTTCATCAAAATACGATAACTCAACTCCATAGATAGGCTTAATTTCTTTACCAATGGAATATTTATAAATTTCTGGAAACGCATATAACCCATCATGATCAGTAAAAGCGATAGCCTTATGGCCCCACTTAATTGCTTGATCAATGTAATCAGTCGCACTTGTCACGCCATCAAGGTTACTCATTTTCGTATGGACATGAAACTCAACGCGCTTAACTTTTTCTTTATCTTTTCTTTCTTTTTTGTAAGATTCTTTAATTAAATCAACTTTATTAGCCATTAAAACAACATCTTTAATGTAAGTGTCAAATTGGGCTCTTCCACTGCACTTAACGACGAAGCCTTCTTTTAATTTACTTGCTTCAGATAATGCTTTATCATTATTTAAAAACTGTTTTACAATAATAGAATCATCACTATCAGAAATAGTCATCGTTAAAAGGTGAACTTTTAATAATTTTCTTACCTCTACTTCAATAATTTCTCCCATTACGGTAAAAGAGGCGTCACTTAAAGTATTAAGGAGTTTATCTAGTTCATAATTATTTTTAGGAATTTCATTAATTGGTGATATTTTATCACCTTCATAATTTCTCTTAAAGTTAGTGACACTAATTGTTTCTTTCTTTTCTACTTTGGGAATATAAGTAATTTCTGTTTGCGCTTTTGCTTGTTTTTTAGATAAGACATCTTCCGCACTTTCGATATTTTCATCAACTTTAAATAAAAACTGCGCATTTAACCCGTAGTTATTAAACTCTTCTATTAAATACTTAACGATTGTCTTATACCTACTCATTTCTCTATCGACTGTGATATAAAAGTTTTCCGCAAAATCAACTTTAAAATTATTAAAAACTGAACAACTAGAACGTTTCGAAATAACTTTATCTAAAATCCATTTATAGTAAAGTAAGGCCTGTTCTTTCCATGAATCACTTTCAACTTTAAAAGAAACGATCACCTTATCAACGGTTCCTTTAATTGTAAAATAAAGTTTAATCTTCTCTAAAAAATCATCATAACTAGCTGGTGATGGGGCATCTTTAAAAAAGATGTAAAAATGCCAACTTTTTTCAAGTTCATTAACTAAAACATTTTCTAGTTTAGCACTTTGTAGATCATCTTTAAAATTAGATTGTTTTAAAAAAAGTTTAAACTTGTTCACTTTGTTTCCCCCTTTGATTAACTAAATGAATGTATGCTTGTCTTATAAAAATAAAGCCAATAATTGCCCCTCCAATTCTAAGGAGACTAAAGTTATAAAGCTCCGCTAGTAATGAACTTACTAAATAAATACTAAAGCCATAAGACGCTAAAATAAACCTATATCTCATCTTTAGTTTAGGACGAAAATAACTATAACTCCATACAGAAATTAACACTAAAATTATATATGTTAAAATTTCACTTACAATACTTGCGATAATGACTGATGGAAAGATTATTTTCTTTATATCTTTATAGATTGTTGTAAAGACTAACCTAAGTGTTTCTTTATCTTGATTACTTTTCATATTAAAGTTTAAATTTTCTAAATTGATTTCATTATAACTATAAACTTTATAAAGCATTGGTCCAAAATAAAGTTCTAAATTATATTTAGTAAAGTTAAAGGTAATATTGAATTTAGAAGACGATTTATTAAATGAAATTACGTATAACCCTTCACTAGTAGTAAATAATTCTTCTTCACTGTTATTTAGTTCATAATTAACAATTTTTTTATTTGTTTCACTTAAAAAAGAATGTTTTCCATATTTTTAATTAATGGCTCATCAAAACTTTTCTTTACGCCAAAAGAAATAATTTCAGGTAGAGCGGCAAAAAAAGATAAAAATAATATGTATAAGAATACATATGGTAGTTTATCTTTTAAAAAGGTGCCTATGTGGGTTGGTTGGGAAACTGAAACATAAAATCTTTTAAACATAATAACCTCTTCTTGCCCCCTTATTATATCACGGATAAGTTAATATATTTTAAAATATATAAATTTCTTTTTTTTCACAAAATTATAAATATGATAAAATAAATAATAGGTGTTAAGGATGAATTATTTTACAAAAGAAAAACATTATAACACATTAGATAATTACTATAAGGCTATTTATAATAGTAAAGTTTTTAAAATTTCGTTAAATGGGGGCTTTACTTGTCCGAACATTGATGGTAAAGTTGGTTATGGTGGTTGTACATTTTGTCATAGCGGAAGTGGTGACTTTGCCGGAAACAAATTTGATCCTTTAAAAGTTCAGTTTAATGAAGGCTTAAAGATGATGAAAAACAAATGGCCTGAAGGGTTATTAATTCCTTATTTTCAGGTCAATACTAGCACCTATGGTCCACTAGAAAAAATAAAAGCTCTTTTTGAAGAGGCAATTACTTTAGATAAAAATATAATCGGCTTAAGTGTGGGAACTAGACCTGACTGTTTAGCTAATGATATTTTAGATTATTTAGAGGATTTAAATAAAAGAACGAAATTAACTGTTGAATTAGGACTTCAAACAGTTAATGAAGAAACTAGTAAATTAATAAATCGATGTCATGACCTAAAAACATTTGATTTAGCGGTAAAAGAATTAAGAAAAAGAAATATTGAAGTAGTCATTCATATTATTAATGGGCTTCCAAATGAAACAAAAGATGATATGATTAAGACAATAAAACATTTAAATACTTTAGATATTCAAGGTATTAAGATTCATATGCTTCACATTATGAATAAAACAAAAATGGGTTTTGAATACATAATTAAACCTTGGCCGTTACTTTCTTTAGAAGAATATGTTAATATTACTGTAACACAACTTAGATATTTAAAGCCTAGTGTTATCGTACATAGAATTACAGGTGACGCTAAAAGGAGTTTATTAATTGAGCCAAAATGGACTTTAAAAAAGTTTGTGGTAAGTAATGAAATAGATAAATTAATGCGAAAATATAATTATTATCAGGGGGACTTATATGAATAGGTATATGCATAATTTTGTGGTTGATTATTTGTGTGGAAACGTGACTGAAGAAGACACTATCGTTGATGCGACAGTTGGTAATGGAAATGATACCTTACTTCTTTCAAGACTAGCTAGTTTCGTTTTTGGGTTTGATATTCAAAAAGAAGCTATCGATCATACTGATTCTTTATTAAAGGTAAGCGGTATTGATAACTATAAATTAATTTTAGATAGTCATGAAAACATCTTAAATCATGTTAAGAATTTTAAAGGTGTTGTCTTTAATTTAGGTTATCTTCCTGGCGGGGATAAAACTATCACTACTAAAGCTTCTACTACGGTTAAAACTTTAAAGAGATTGACTAA
Source organism: Acholeplasmatales bacterium (assembly GCA_050949105.1). Lineage (GTDB taxonomy): Bacteria > Bacillota_I > Bacilli_A > Acholeplasmatales > UBA5453 > DUQU01. Next base: position 71,877 of record JBMNFC010000001.1, on the reverse strand, counting down.
ACATTTAAAACAAGGCTCATTTATAATTCTTACTTGTTATCGAGGTCACAACGAAGGTTTAAAAGAATCTAACAAGGTATTAGATTTTGTAAATACATTAGATGAATCTTTTACTGTTTTAAAGTACGAACACATTAATAAACCAACTGCACCATTTGTCGTAGTAATCGAAAAATAAGCGTCCACACGGACGCTTATTTTATTTAACTACGATATTAACTAATCTTCCTTTAATGACAATAATTCTAACAATTTCTTTTCCTTGTGTATGATTAATGATGTTATTTAAACTTAAGGCTTTTTCTTTTATTCTATCTTCGCTTAAATCTTTACTGACAATCATTTTATCGCGTAATTTACCATTAACTTGAATGACAATCTCAATATCTTCTAAAACTAATTTAGCCTCATCATGTCTTGGCCATTCTGAATAGGTAATACTATCTTTTCTATTAAAGACTGTTTGATAAATTTCTTCGGTAATATGGGGGGAAATTGGGTTTAATAATTTTAAAAAGCCAATCGCTTGTTTGTAAGAAATTTTCTTTTCTCTAAAGACATCATTAACAAAAATCATTAACTGGCTAATCGCCGTATTAAAGGATAAAGCCTCATAATCTTCTGTCACCTTTTTAATGGTGTAATGATAACTATAATCAAGTTCTTTAACCTCATCTAAAAGAGGAAGACTATACATGCGCCACACTCTATCTAAAAAGCGTTTAGCCCCTTCAATCATTTCAGTTTGCCATGGTTTATCTTGTGTAAGTGGTCCCATAAACATTTCATAAAGTCTTAATGTATCAGCACCATATTCATTAATCACATCATCAGGATTAACAACGTTTCCTCTTGACTTACTCATCTTTTGATTATCTTCACCTAAAATCATCCCTTGATTAACTAATTTCATAAATGGTTCTTTGGTCTTTAAGATTCCTAAATCATATAAGAACTTATGGAAGAATCTCGCATAAAGTAAGTGACCTACCGCATGTTCCGCTCCTCCAATATATAAATCAACTGATAACCATTTATCAAATTCTTTTTTCGCTTCTGGTGAGTTTAAAGGTAAGAATCCTAAAACCGTCTTTAAGATATAGCCTAAGTAATACCAACTACTACCCGCAAGTTGAGGCATGGTATTAGTATCTCTTAAGTATGTTTTACCATCTTTATAGACAGTTAACCATTCTTTATTATTCGCTAGTGGTGATTCACCTGTTCCAGAAGGTTTAATATCATCCATAATTGGTAATTTTAGTGGTAGTTCTTCTAGCGGTAAAACTTTAATGTTTTCTTCTTCATCAATTAATACTGGAAATGGTTCTCCCCAATATCTTTGGCGAGAAAAAACCCAGTCTCTTAATTTATAAGTCACTTCCGCTTTCGCACTACCAGTTATCTTTAAGTGGTCAAGTAAGACTTTTTTAGATTCTGCATTATCAAGACCGTTTATAATTCCACTATTAATATGAATACCATCACCTGTATAACAATCTTCATCAGTATCGATGATTTTTTTAATATCTAAACCGTATTTAGTCGCGAACTCAAAATCTCTTTCATCATGAGCGGGAACGGCCATCACAGCACCCTTTCCATATGAATATAGGACATAATCCGCAATCCAAATTGGCACCTTTTCACCATTAACTGGATTTATCGCAAATGAGCCTGTGAAAACTCCAGTTTTATCTTTATTAAGTTCACTTCTGTCTAAATCAGTTTTTTGTTTAGTCGTTTCAATATATTCTTTTACTGTCTTAAGTTCATCTTCTGTTGTAATTGATAAAACTAGGGGATGTTCAGGTGCTAAAACACAGTATGTTACACCATATAATGTATCTAGTCTTGTGGTAAAGATGGAAAATTCATAATCTTCATTATAAACTTGAAATTTAACTTCCGCTCCTTCACTTTTTCCAATCCAATTACGTTGCATTTCTTTGATGTTAGCTGGCCAATCTAATAAATCTAAATCTTCAAGGAGTCTATCAGCGTAGTTAGTTATCTTTAAAACCCATTGTTTCATCGCTTTTTTAACAACGGGAAAATGACCTCTTTCACTAACCATTTTGCCATCAACGATTTCTATTTCATCATTCGCTAAAACTGTTCCTAAAGCTTCACAAAAGTTAACTTCAACATCTTTTCTTTCTGCGAGTCCTGATTCAAACATCTTAGTAAAAATCCATTGAGTCCATTTATAATACTCTGGATCACTTGTCGCAAACTCTCTATCCCAGTCAATTCCCATTCCCGCACGAATAACTTGTCCTTTAAAGTTTTCGATGTTTTTATAAGTGAAATCTCTTGGGTTATTACCGGTTTGAAGGGCATATTGTTCTGCCGGTAAGCCAAAAGCGTCCCATCCCATTGGATGTAAGACATTGTAGCCTTGCATACGCTTAAATCTTGATGTGATATCAGTTGCGGTATAGGAAATAATATGGCCAACATGTAACCCATCCGCACTTGGATAAGGAAACATATTTAAAACATAATATTTCGGTTTTATAATATCAATTTCTGTTTTAAATGTTTTATTTTTAAGCCAATAAGTTTGCCATTTCGATTCAATTTTCTTAAAATCATAATCCATATTTAACACCTACTAATCATTATATCATTATTTAATAATTATGGTAAAAAAAATAAGGGAAAATCCCTTATTTAATTTTTTTAGTAACGAAATCAACTAATTCGCCTACTGTTTTAATATCACTTGCTTCTTCGTCAGTAATTTGAATACCAAATTCATCTTCAATATTCATAATTAATTCAACTGCGTCTAATGAGTCAGCTCCCAAATCTTCTTGTAAGCGTGATTCTCTTGTCACTTTTTCTTTATCTAAGTTTAATTCTTCTACAATAATGCTTTGTATCTTTTTAAATACCATATTTATACCATACTCCTTTTACAAAATACTCATATATTATACTTGATATTTTACTTTTGTCAAGAAGTTAATCTTCAACATCAAAATGTTCTAAAAGTGCTTTTGCCTCAGGCTTAACATCTCCATGTTTAACAAATAACATTGTAAATAGAGAAATAACAACACAGACTGTAGCATAAGGAAATAAAATAATCCTACCCATACTATCCATAAATAGTCCACTTAACATTGGTGTGACAATTTGAGCGGCCATTGAAAATGCATAATAATAACCTGTATATCTACCAACGTTAGAACCCTTTGATAATTCAACTACCATTGGATAACTATTAACATTAATGCTTGCCCAAGCAACTCCAGTTAAGCCTAAAACAACATATAACATAAAGCCTGTTTGTGGAGTTAAGAATCTTACACTAAAGAAACAAACTGTTAGTAAACTTACACCAAATAAAATTGTTTTCTTTCTGCCAATTTTACTTGATAAAATTCCAATTGGAATAAAACCTAAAATCGCAGTTGCAATTAGCGATTAAAAGGGCTGTTGAAAATCCCATGTTTAATACTTTAGGGGCATAATCACTTAATTTAGAAATAACGGCGTTATAACCCATAAACCAGAAAAATACTGATAATAAGATTAAGATAAGAGATAATCTTTTTTCTTTTGGTAATGAAATAGCAGTTTCTTCTTCATAATCATCTTCATCACTAATACCTAACTCTTTTTCTAATTCAAGTTTTTCTTGAACAAGCTTAGGTTCTTTAACTTTCCATAAGAAGATTCCTAGTAAAACTAACATTAACGCACTAATGATAACAAATGCTGGCCCATAATTAACATATGAATATTTATCAATTTTTAAAATCATTGATAAGATTAAAAAGATTACTCCACCAAAGGCTCCCATTAAGTTAATGATTGCATTGGCTTTACTTCTTAAAGGTTTTATTGTCACATCCGGCATTAACGCTACCGCAGGACTTCTAAAGACACTCATTGAGATTAACGCGACTAATAAAATTACCATAAATCCGACAAATAATCCCGGATCACTACTAGTGCGTCTCCACGCTTGTAGGCGTAAGTAATTATTATAAGCTTCCTTAACATCATGAGTATCAGCTAGTGATAATTTACTTGAACTTGATGGGTTTACAATATATGGAAATAAGATTTCATTAATTTTATCTTTTTCTTTTCCTTCACTCATTTGAAAAGCAACATTAGCCCACTCATTTACATCATCATGAAGATCTTTTACATGTTCATATTCTTCAACGATTGCGGTTTCATTTTGAATTTTCGCTGTTTGCATATTATCAACAAAACTCAAGCCAATTAACGCGAATGCCGCGACAATTGTCCCAACAATAATATAAGGTGTTCTTCTACCTCTTTTATTGTTTGTTTTGTCTGATAAAGCACCAAATAAAGGTAACATAAATAACGCAAAAATATTATCAAGCGCCATTACAAAACCACTAAAAAACTGATTAAGTCCAAATTTGTCAATTAAAATTTTTCCAATTAAGTTGTCGTAAGATTGCCAAAACATTGAGATTAACATAAATGCAAGTCCTACAAAAAATGTTTTTTTATAATCTAATTTCAATTTTTAATCCTCCTATTTTATATCGCTATTTTTAAAGGAATTTATTCCTAAGAAATTAACTAACGCTAGTAATGAAAGTCCAGATAGGATAATAATTGTGGTAACTACTGTGTTTGTTTTAAAACTCATAATATTGATAAATGCGACTGTTGGAAGAATATTTAAAGTATTCATAAACCACTCAGGAATATTCCCAACAGTAGTTGGAAGCATATGTAATAATGACGCTAAAATACTTTCTCCTAATAAAATTGCCATAGTAATTCCAATTGAAGCGCCAATTGTTTTAAACCTCATTGTGATGGCAGTGCCGATGGAAATAAATACTAAAACATATATTAAAGCCATTAATGTACTTCCTGCTAAACTGAAAAATTCATCAACAGTAAAGGCACTTCCATAACCAAATAATAAAATGCCAGAAACTAAACTTAAAAGCGAATATACAAACACAACAATAACGCCAAAGATAATATTAGTAAATAATGTCGATAAATATATTTTAGTTCGATTATGACCATTAAGAATCTTTAATCTTAAGGTATTTTGCGTAAAGTCTCTCGCTGTAACAATCACTATTATTATAATACTAACTAACCCTGCATTATTAGCCATTTGGAACCCTTGAATATATGTGCTCTTAGGGGCAAAAATCATTCTAAATTCATCAGCAGTTAATGTAGTTGATAAACCTTTCATTAAAAAAAAGCATTCCAATTGTCATCGCTAACATTCCTGCTGCAATAATTGTTCCAATTAACGGAGTTGAATCTTTCTTGTAGCGATATAAATCAATACTTAATAGTTGTTTCATTTTAAACCTCCAATTAAGTTAAGATAATAGTTTTCAATTGTTTGCATCTCTTGACGAATATCTTTAACTTCAATATCATTTTTAGATAGTAATAACACGATATCTTGTAAGGAAACATTATAAACTAAAATATCTTTATTTTCTTGTTTATGTTCATATTTAGCTTTCTTAAAGACTCCTAATGCCTTTTTGATATCTTCATCTTTTAAGTGAACGACTGTGTAAGCCGTCACTGACTTCCTTAACTCTTCTTGAGTTATCTCTTTAATTAATCTTCCCTGGTGAATAAACCCATATCGAGTCGCTACCTTAGATAACTCACTTAGCATATGCGAACTAATTAAAAAAGTTATCCCATGTTCATTTAATGTTTTAATTAAGTTTCTCATTAAGACAACACCTTCTGGATCAAGTCCATTCATTGGCTCATCTAATAATAAAAATTTCGGGTCCGCTAATAACGCCATCGCAATTCCAAGGCGTTGTTTCATTCCTAAAGAAAAGTCTTTAGCCTTTTTCTTAGAATCAATTAAATACTCTAATTTAACTAATCTTAATAACTCTTTATGTCTTTCTACATCTACTTTACCTAACATTTTTCCTTGAGCCATTAAATTGTCCATCGCATTCATATATAAATACAAAGATGGTGTTTCAACAACGGCACCAATATTGTAACTTTTTCCTTCAAATAAAGTAAACGTTCCTCCACTTGGTTTAATAAGATTACTAACTAATCTAATGAAAGTTGTTTTACCAGCTCCATTTTCACCAACAAAGCCGTAAATATCGCCTTCATTAATTATCATAGAAACTTCATTTACCGCAAAATATTCACCATATTTTTTAGATAATCCTTCAGTCTTTAAAACTTGCATATTTTAGTTCCTTTCTTCGAGACATCACTAAACTGCATTATAACAAAATAATCTTATTATTAATTAATTGTAGTTTTTTTAAGATAATTTAGAGATTTTTTCTCGTTTTATATTTACTAGTTCTTGACAGAAAATAATTGGCACACTACTTAAAAATGCTAAAAAGCCTAATAATCCTCCTACTCCTATAAAAAGGTAACTATAACTATATAAAAAGACAAATAAAATACTACTAATTGGCAGTAAGTAAAACTTATATCTACTTTGCATTCCAATAAACGTTGCCCCAAACCCAACCACAGCCGTTACAACAATAATATTATCATTAAAAAACAGCAAGATTATTCCAAAGATTAGTCCTATAAAACTACTACCTAAAACATTGTTTTCTAAGTATTTACTTAAAAAATATGTCGCCATACTTGATAAGATTGCAATTCCAATCAAAAGTAAATATTCTAGCAGTGTAAATGCAGTAATATTCGGATCAACACTTAAAAAGAAATACACGGCAAATCCTCCTAAAAAGGCTGTAAGACCGCCTTTCCCACCAATTCCATTAAAAATGTTTTTAATTAAAAGATAAATAATTGATACTAATAATAAAACTACCAAAAAAAGATAAATATTAAAAATACTACTCATCCCCGCAAACGCACCAACATAAATAGCATCTTTATATTTAAAAATTAACATTGCCCCAATTAATCCAGTTAATGATGCGGCAAGAATTGGATTTAAAATCGTGCTCACATAATAAGTTATTAATCCCGCAATAATCAAAGCCCCTACTTCTATTAACAAATCTAATGAAAGCTCACAATCTTTAGTTTTCTTAAATTCAAAATAGTATCCCCCTAATAATAGAATTATTAAGGCAACACTTAATATTAAAGAAACAACATTTGCTTGAGCAAGTAATATAAGCGCAATTACACTAACTAATAAGACTAATATGCCCCCAGTTAACTTTAACGCAAGTTTCATCTTATCACATCCTTACTTCTTATTATACTACAATATTTCTTCTTTTAAAAAACCAAGGAAAACACCTTATATTAGGTATTATCCTTGGTTTTGTTTTGTATCCTGTCTTCCTTTTGATTTTGAGTGATTAGGATTCATTTGATTGGCTCTATTATCTACACTTGATTTATAACTTGAGTTATTTGGGTTATGTTGATTAGAGCGATTATTCATTGAATCCCTACAAGCTTGGTTATTTTGATTTAATGAATTAGAACGTTGATTATTAGAATTATTTCCTTTTGACATATCTTCTTTTTCTCCTTTCTATAACGTTTTTTTTAATATTATTTAGATCTAAATCGTTATAGTATACTAAACAGAATATTCTTTGTCAACATTCTTTTTTGAAAAATATTAAAAAACACCTAAAATGTAAGTTTATACACGGTAGGTGTTATGAAATTAATCTTTTATTTTTCTTGATTATATTGATTATATAAATTGTTAATTGCTTCAATAAAAAGTTGAAAAGATTTTTTGTCTTCATCTTTGTTCTTATTTTTTAATTTTAAATACTCTATCTCTAATTTACCAAAATCTCTTTTGTTTTCTATCTTATTTAATTTAAATATATAATTTTTGCTTTTAGGTCTTATATTCCAAAGGTAAGTTGGCAATTCTTGGTTTTTATCTCTCACAATAATTTCTTCAACTTTATCACCATTTTCATCAGTTGAATGTTTCACCATCCCTATATCACAAGAATGAACTATTCTACTTTTTTTTTGATCAACTAGTTTAATGGTTATTGCAGTTTTGCTATCTTCTGTTTTATACCCATGCTTTTTAGAAACACTTTGAATTGTTTTAAAAAAATCTTCTCTAATTTTTTTTGCTTTTTTATGTTTTCCTCTTACACTTTCCAACAAAAAATTATAATCAAAATCAAATCCCTTATTAGAACCTTCTTTTCTAGTTATTAGTTTTTTACTTCCGCTACCAATCAAAATAGGTTGAAAAAGATACTTTGATTCAAGTTTTTCTTTTATCTCAAAAATGATTTTTTCCAATTTATCTTTAACCGGTAAATATTCAGTTCCTGGTACAAATTCATAAGCCATAGTTCAGTTTCTCCCTTTTTATAAACTCTTACTATTTTTCTTGGTTTCCCCTAACAACATCTAACCTTCTTTTTATATAATCATTTAATTCTTTATCTTCGCAATAGATATAACATCCTTTTTGACCTCTAGTTAACAATGTTTTATATGTGTTTCTAATTATTCTATCTGCTAAATCATAATCTTGAGTTTTTTTAATTCCCGACAAACTCTTATCTGTTCTCGCTCTCTTGGTATAGTCAGTTACAACTTTTCCATTTTTATACACTAAATCTTTACCAATAATAATTCCAATATAATCAAACTCTAAACCTTGAGATGTATGAATACAACCCACCTGTTCAAAAGAATCCTCATCTATAGCCCAAGTCCTTGTTGAGTTAAAGTTCCATTTGGCTTTAAAACCATCAGATAATTCTATATCAAAAATATCTGCATTACTGTTGTTTTGTGTAACCCAATTATAACAATATCCCGCAATCATTCTCGCTTTATTGTTTATTCTATTTAGTTCTCTAAGTTCATTTCGCATTTGTGTTGGACTATCATATACTCTAATATCGTAATCTATATCAAAATAATCATAATTAGCCGTTTCTCTTATCCCTAATAAATCATCAATAAATGCAATATATCCTTCACTACCATTACATCTAAATTGTGAAGATAACTTTAAATCTTCACCATAATGTATTGTAGAACCTAATTTTATTGCTTGTTTCTTAATTTCTTCTATTGAACCATAGTCTTTTGTGGTAACAACCTGATCTTCATCTATAAAGAATACACTAACTCTTGCAGCATTGATAATTTCCGATATTTGGCTTTCTCCTAAATGACCATAAAATCCTGATTTTTCATTAAGTCTATGTGCCTCATCCACAAATAAGCAATCATAATCATTTTTATTAGATTCAACAAAAGCCCCAGATGATTTAAATAAGTTTTTAATAAAATGATTTCTGTGATTACCTTTTCTCATTTTTTCAAAATAAACTTCTCTTGGGGCACTATTTTTAGTTACATAGGAAACTATTAATTTACGAAAATGAGAAAGTAACTGAATCGCAATAACACTTTTTCCTGTTCCAGGTCCTCCTTCTACAATAATAGTATGTTTTTCATTTGTTTTTAGTGATTCTTCTACTATCTTTTTAATTGTAGAAAAAGCCACTTTTTGTTCATCAAGAAGTTCAAATTCTCTATTTCCTCTAATCATTGATACAAGGGCGTCTTGCAAAGCCTTCGATGGCCTTATTTTTCCATATTCTATTTGTTCTAAAATTTCTCCATTATCGGATTTAGATACGTAATTATCAATAAATTCTCTTAATTTATGCATATCTTTTTTCAAAAACAAAGGAGAAATATTTATAATTTCTCGGTATAATTCATTATCTATTTCACTTCTATATTGTTCTTGATAATTATGCAAATAACTGCAAGGAGAAATCTTTATTTTCTTTTCTTGAATATATTCATTAAAATTTTCTATTGTCTTTGCATATGAATAAGCTTGATATGAAGGATGTGTAACAACTCTAATTCCTCCGCCAACATATGTTTCAACCAAATCTTCTTTATCAGTTTTTTTGGCTTGTTCCCATTGTTTTAATTCAATAATGACAGCATTACTAACATCATATTCATCTTTTCCAGTTATTAAAAAATCAACTCTCTTAGAAGTTGTCGGAATTTGATACTCAATCGCTACTTTTATATTCTTATCAAGTTTATGATAACTCAATACATTTTTCATATTAAGCAGCGAACTATCCCACGCTCTATATTCAGCCAGATTAAGAGAAATTCCCCTTCTTTCAAATTCTTCTTGTATCTTATCAGCTATAACTCCATTATCAACATCATCATGAAATTGATTTATTGTATCTGAATAAACTATCAATGCAAATACCTCTTTTTCTTATTAATCTTTATTAATATCCTAACATATATTTGATAAAAACTCTATAAAGGAATATTTTTGAATCATTATGTTTTAAAAATTATATAAAATGCCCATTTTATCCTATTCTTGAAAACTAATAAAAAACCAAATAGTCATATGATTTAAACTAATTGGTTTGATATTTTTTTATAACACTTTAACTCCTGCTAGTTTTATGAAAAGGAACAAAAAGCGATAGGAATTTCATCCTTATTTTCTTCACAATAGTCTTCTAACGCTTCTTTAGTCATTTTTTCTAAAACATCTTTCCTATAAGTTTCTAAAGTATATGGTTTTCCATCTCTTTTAAGAATAGAAACATTTAAATTAAACTCTTTGTTGAATCTACGTTCCATATCTTCTTGTTCTTGATATTTATGTGGCCAAATCAAATATAATTTCGCATAATGATTTAATCCTCCCACGAACACATCTTCCGCTACAGTTAGCATGAGAAAAGCCTAGTTCATACATTCTAGGAAGTGTAATTCCCCATTCTTTTTTTATTATCTCTTTTGCTTTTATGTCTTTATCAATAGCATCTATCATAGGAAATTGACATCTAACAGGTTCTGTAGGCAAGTGTTCATAATGATAGACCAATCTATCTGCTCTTTGTTTTTCATGTGGACCAATTCCGAAATATAAAATAGGCCTCATATCCCTTTTCTCTTAATTCATCAATAAAAAGTAATGTCTGTTTAACTTTTAATTCTTCTGAACATTTCGCAAACCTAGCGTTGCCTAAAAATCTTTGTTCAAAAAAAACATCTTCTGGAGTTCTACCATCAATTCTTTTTGTAATATCCATCCCTAGATATGCAGCACATTCTTCCATAAATCTAACATTATCTTCATCTTCCCAAAGTGTGTCAGTATGAAATAATATTGTATTATCTTTTCCATACTTGTCAACCACCCATTTAGCGACATATGAACTTGATGCTCCGCCACTATATAATACTACATGCTTTTCTTTTCTCATTTTTACCTCACATACTTTCTAAATAGACTAATTATTATATTTTCCAGTTCATTTTGTGTCATATATTTACTTGTTGCCTCTATTGTATTTTCTATATTCTCCAAAGTATTTTCTCCTTTTGGTGAAAGTGTCACCGGTTGAATTGCTTTTTCTTCATTTCCTATTGTAACTTTTAAATAATTATTTGTTTGATTTATTGCATAGTTATGTATAATGTGGTTTTTTAATCTAATAAAGCTACTATTAGTCCATTTTTTCATATCTATTCCTTCTATTTCATCAACAAACTGATCAATAATTCTTTCCCCTCTATAAACGGCTCTTACAACTTTATTAAACTTTGACTCAACTTCATTATGCCTCATAATAAATTCTTTTCTATTAGTAATATCTAATTTTCTTTTTATCTCTTTTTCTAAATCATCTAAATACAATTCATAATTAGATTCTATGCTTTTCTTAAAACTGATAACATCATCAATTTCAGGAGTAAAAGTTATCAGTTTCTCTAATGATTTTCTAGGTGTTATGCGCATGTTTTTTATTATATCTAAAAAATTCACATTTGAAACAGATAACCTTTCTCCTTGCTGAGTTATAATAGGAAGATTAATAAACCAATTGTGTATAGAACTGCAAACTCTAATACTCAATGATTTGTTGTGTATTAAGTCGCTTGTAGAATCGAAAACTTTTTCTAATTGTTCTAGAAAAGGTCTATTTTGATTGTCAAATTCTGAATATACATATGTCAAATTATTGTAGTATCTCACTGATGGATATTCGTTGAATAAAGAATAATAATAAAACTCATGATATTCGTTTAACAAATCATTAAATAGTTCTTCACCTCTAATAATTGAAACAAATGTATTATTTTTATATATTAAAATGTCCTGCCATTTATCTATTAATAAAGTAATTAACAGTGTAACAGCTACTGGCGGTCTAACACCAAAAGGTTCAGAAATGACTATTTTTAATAAATCTATAAATTTCCCCTCGGGATTTTTAATCAAATAATCAATTAAATTCTCTTTTAAATTTTTGTAGTTTTTTTGTTCTTTAACATTATTAACAATGGAATAAAATGCTAGTTTCATAATTGAAGAATTTTCTATACTTTCTTTAATATCTAAGCTTTCTTCTTGAACTATGTTATCTATAATCTTTGTCAAAGCCTTTAATTGTGGACTAGATATATTAAACATATTTATTTGTTCATTAGCAATTTTTATAGATTTATTATAGATATCTTCAAATTTTTCGTTTATAAAACCCTCAATTTTTTTAATGTTTCTAAACATTTTATTTTCGTTATCAATAACAAATTTAGAAATAATTAATATTTCTTTTTGTATTTCTCTAATACTATTTAAAACAATATTTTTTTCATATTCTAATTCCACTTTGAAGGTAGAGTTTTTAACTAATTCATTCTGTTGTAATAAAAAATCAAGATAATAAAGTCTTTCAACGTCATCTAATAAATTCTTTTTTTCATTTGGTATATAACCATTTATCACATTAGGAATTATCACATTCTCATCAAAATTAAGAACAAAATGAAGATCAGCGTATTCAAATTCATCTTTAAAAGTTTTAATATCTTTTACATATGTTATCTTAGCAAACCTAGTAATTTCATTTTCAACATTATATTTTTCAGAATAAAAATATTTGTATTTATTATATTTGTTGAGTGTTTTATATAATTGAGAATCACTGATTTTATTGTTCTTTTTAGCTTTGACTAGCTCTTCTTCTATGTCATACCCACTAGATTCATATATTTCATATTCTTTTGTTATTACATTAAACCTAATAAATTTTTCATTTTCTAGATGAGTGAGATTTCGTTCTGCTTCTTTTTCTGGAATATCTAACGCAAAAGCTATTAATTGAGATTTTATAGGAATTAAATTATTTCTTTTAGTAATTGACCATAAAAATATAAATTTTAATACCCTTTGAAGATTTTCTAGTCTTTTCCCTTTAAATATTCCTTTGATCCTTTCAGTATTTATATTGTATAACATAAACTTTTTTTGTTCTATTTCATTAAGACTAATAGTATCATCAAAAAAGTAGTCTACTAAAGAATCACAGTATATATACCCATAATCATTTAAAAGTTTTCCATACAACCCATATTTCGACTTGTCGTTTAAGAAAGTGAATAAAGTTCTTTCATTTTGTCCAAAAACTCTAGATATTTCTGGTAGAATATAAATCGATAATGGGTGCATTGGATACATATCCTTTAATATATGGGTACTTATTTGAAAATCAGATAAGTAGCTGTTAAATAATTGATATTTGAAAGAATCTCTTATAACTTCTTCTGATAATTCAGGTGTTTTATATGTCCTATTACTCTTTATATAATTACTTGCAATGGATATAAACATAGAATCATCACTTTTGATTTCAGTGGAAGTAAATCTTTTTTCTATTTTAGCAAACTCATATCTTATATTATCCTCATAATTGGAAAAATAACTACTTATCGGCTTATGTGAAATTAAGATCATTTGAAAATTTTTTAATCCATTATTTGCGAGTTCAGCTAAATCTTGTATTTCCTGCATGAATAAATTAATTTGGTGTATTTCTAAATTTTGCAAATATCTTCCAAATTCATCATAAATAATAAAAACACCATAATTGTTTTCATATAATATTTGACAAAGTTCTTGTAAAACATTGATAACATTGTTTTCTATTGGAATTTGTAGTTTTTGTCCAGAAGTAAGTTGGGGAAATACTGATATGAACCAATCTGCTTTTTCAGAATTTCTATCATCAATTTGTTTTTTAAATTTTTTTATAGTGTTGCTTTCTTTTTTTAAAAGTTCAATGAACTCTTTATATGTATTAGGATATTTTTTTTGCCATAACTCCACAGTTTGAATAATAAAAGAAAATAACGTAGGAATCTTATAATCTAAACCATACTCTTCTAATGAATTGATTATTTTTTCAATTATGACGTTATTAAATTTACCTTCGTAACCATTAATTATTATGGGTATATATTTTATGTTTTGGTTATAATATTCTGATATTAAACTAGAAATTTGATTGTTAATTTTAGAAAATTTTGACTTGATAAGTCCTATTTCTTTATTGATATATTTTTTAGTAAGTATTCCTGTTAAAATAGAGCCAATATAGGATTTACCACTTCCATAAGGACCATACACAACATGGGACTTCAAACTGTTTTTTTGTAAAACTCCTCTTAAGACAATCTCTAAAAGATTAGAGTGAATAACTGTAGGAATATACTCCTTTAAAATACTACTATCATTGTAATCATATTTTATGTTTATACTTACTCTCATAATTTCACTCCTTTATATGCTTTTTCTAGAAAAATATATGGATCCTCAACTTTTTCTGTTAGTTTAATAGTATCAATTCCACTAGTTCTTGTTAGTATTAATGAAAATTTTTCTTTTATCATCTTTTCTACCATTTCTATTATTTGTAACCTACTCATATTAAAAGTTTTTCCAATATTACCTTCTTGTTCTGCAAGTTGATCAATTGTAAGAACATCATTTGAACTCAACAAATGCATAATAAAATAAATCGCATCATAAGACAAAAACTCATTATCAACTTTTGTTTTATAATATATGCCACTGTCAACAGTAGACTTAGTTACTAAACCTAAATCTGCTAATGGTGAAATATTTCTGTCCTCTGGTGAATTAGGTGTTTTTCTAGTATATCCATTTAAAAGACAAACAATGTCTCGATTCAATGTGTTTTCTGAAATATTGTTAGCATGTTGCTTTAATTTATAAAAACATTCTTCCTTTGTAAAAATATTATCCTTAAATTTATTAAAAAACCATCTGATAGAATCACATGAATCCGAAAATTTTTCATCAATAGGCAATCCTGATGCAACTGTAAATTGTAATAATGTTTTTGTTAAAGTCGTGTTAAACCCTGGATCAAAGTTTGACACTAATTTTCCAAAACGAGTGAACTCATGTATTTTCCCATTAATTCTTATGATTTGAAAGGCCTCCAACCAAAATCTTAAAGATTGTTGCATATTTTTCCCTATTCCTAATGAAAGATAAGAATCAGCATTCAAGAGAGTGGTATTATCGCTTTGTACCGCCCTTATTCCTTTTGATGCCCAACTTTTCCTAAAATAAAAACTTTGATGTTTACCGTATGACACTATTATCACCCCTACATTTTATTGGTAGTATTGTATCCACATATTATTATATTAAAAAATGCCTCATAAAGAAAGCACTTTTTAATACATTCATATTTAATATTTATTTTTCTGACAATTACTCTGTTGGTAAGGATATTACCAAGATTCTATATCTTTTAAAATAGATTCATCAAAATTAATCGGTTTATCTTCATCAAAAACTTGTAAATCATTAATTATTTCTTTAACAACATTCAAATAACTTTCATATTTTGCTTCTGTACTATTGAAAAATTTATCATATAATTCAGATATCCCCCCATGAACATATTCATCAAATATTTTTTTATTTTCAGGATTTCTATATGTTCTAAATGCCCTATCAATGGCCTTTTCCGGTTCGTTTTGATATGAGTAAAGCATTATTGACTTATAAATATATATGAGTTCATCACGATAATTACTAATTGTTTCTTGAAATATTGTTAGAGTATCTCCTTGTTTATTGTTGATAAACGGTTCTTCTTTAATGTTTAAATAACATCCATAAATTGCAGCAAACATCAGTAATTCAATAACAGTATTAAAAATTTTTGTTTCAGAAGCTCCATCAATTGTTTGATCAATAAGGCTTCTAGCCTTCCTAGCAGTTTCCCCTTTAAAAATATATGGCTCAACAAATAGCTCTTTTAAGTCTTTCATCATTTAACCTCCTCAATAACTGTTTCAACATTATTTATTTTTCTTAAAACATACTCTTTCCCTATCGTTTCTTTTAAATATTCTCTAGCATAATTACCATCTGTGTCCTTTATAATAAGTACAACTTGTTCAGCAGTTTTCAAAACAGCTTTTGAAAAACTTTCAATTCTTTGTGTGTCAAAAGAAGATGATGGTGCGTCCATCACTAATGGATAAGGTTCTATTGCTAATTCTTTGAAAGGTTCGTTCGTCTTTTCCTTAATACCTTGTGCAGCTTTTTCTCTTGCTAATTTAATTATGCCTGCTATAAAGGAAAATGCTAATATTCCATGTTGTGAGGTTGAATGTTCAAAATCAGCTGGATCATCAAAATAATCCGAAGTAATACGTATATTGTAATGTTCATCTAAATATATTGTTATATCAGTTTCAAAAATATTTTTAAATGTTTCATTAATCGCAAAACTTAACTTATCCTTTATCTCTAATTCTCTCTTTTCAAATTCTTGTTCAATTACTTCTCTTGCTTTTTGGGCATACAAACTATAATTTCTAATTTTGTCAAAATGTTCATCTTTAATGTCATAATCTTCAAGTTCCTTGTTAACTTTTTTTAGGTTAGATTCTAATATGTTTGAAAGAGCCTTAATTTCTCCTAAACTTTGTTGTTTCTCAGATATTTGTTCCTCGCATTTTTTTTCTTCTTTTTTGAGTTTATTAATATCTTCAACATTTAACAGAAAATTGTCAATACTATTTTTTTCATCTTTAAGATCATTCAAGCGAGTTTCTTCTAAAGATAAATTATCCATAGTTCTTACAAAACTTTCTAAATATACTTTTGACATGTTTTCCTGAGATTTAGATTCATTAACAAATACTCTTATCTGACTTCCAATATTATACGGAGGTATGTATCTTACAAGTTCTTTTAATTTGCTATATTCCTCAGTTCCTTCACTAATAGGATGACCACATAAACAAGATTTGGTTTCAATAATATAATTAATTGCAGACTCCTCTATTCCTGGTATTCCTTTTTTTACACTATCTGATTCGTTTAAAATTCTTTTTATTTCAGGCAATAATCTATTGCTTGCTACACTCCTGATTCTTAAACTAAAATCAGAAAAAACTCTTTTTCTAATTGTGTTTACTATAGTTGATTGGTCACGTATCAAAGATTCCAGTTGTCTAGATCTCTTTTGTTTTTGTTCTACATCTTTTTTCGCTAAAATTTCGTGATGCAACCTATCTCGCATATCAGTAAAATACTCTATATCGTCTAGCAATTTTTCTTCTCTGCTTTTTAAAATTTCTAATTCCTCTTCAAATTGTTGTTTCTTTTGTGAATATTCTTGTAGTTTTTTATCAGTATTTGAATTTGCTAACTCATTATTATATTCTTTTTCTAAAGATTTTAAATGCTTTGACGCATTTGTTAAGTGGTCAAAACCCAATAGGCCTCTTACAGCATTCGTAAATTCTTTAGATTTACTTTTGGAATTTAGTTCTATTATTTCTTCACCTATTTTTTCTATTTTTTCGCCCTTAAAGAAAAAATAAGTGAACAATTCTTTAGGTAAAATTTCTCTTATTTTACTATCAAACTGCATTTTTTCATTTATTCTTTTACTTAAACCATCTTTTGCCTTATACACTATATTTACAACAGATTCTGTAGATATTGATTTAAGTTTTTTTGCTTTTAATTCTTTTCTAGTAATTGAATATTCTATACCTTCATGTTCAATAACTAAATTTCCTTCTATAACTATTGTGTCTCCATCTTGCATTTGACTTTCGTGTTTGCTATTCAATATTGATTTTAAAGAACTTTCACCGTATAGAATCCAAGAAAAGCTTTCTAATAATGTAGTTTTACCCGTAGCATTATTTCCAATAATAAGTGTTGTTTTATAATCCTTATCAGTCGAAAATATTATTTCGTTTTCTTCTCCATGGAATTGTCGAAAATTTTTTAA
This sequence comes from Acholeplasmatales bacterium, assembly GCA_050949105.1. Classification (GTDB taxonomy): domain Bacteria; phylum Bacillota_I; class Bacilli_A; order Acholeplasmatales; family UBA5453; genus DUQU01. The sequence continues at coordinate 53,770 of JBMNFC010000001.1, read as the reverse complement.
TTTTAAAAATTTAATTATCATCTTAATTCTCCTTGAATTACTTTTTTAATTTCTTCAACCATTTCACGTTCATTATATCTTTGTTCATAAAAATTATGTTTTTCCTTTTCTATTATTCTTTTAATAATGATATTTAGTTTTCTTTCATCAATTTGTTTTTTATTCATACTTATTCCTCCCAATTTACAACCTCTTCTTCAATTGAATCAAATTTTAAGAAATTATATTCATTCAATAATTTCATTCTAGTGTCATAAGCTAATGCAGAATTTTCTGCATCTTTTCCAAATTCTTCTAATCTAGTAATTTCATTTTTCAGAAGATTTTTAAATACACCTATTTTTTCTTCACTTAAACGACTTCCAACAGGATAAGGTATCACAATAAAATCATGTATAACTGAATAAGATTTATTTTTATGTAACCTTAATACCCTTCCTCTTCTTTGAATGTATTCTCGTGGATTAGTGCTGCTTGCTAGTATAAATGCTGTTTTTATACTTGGTATATCAACACCCTCATCTAAACATTTAATTGCTGCTAAAATTTGTAAATCATCTCCTCTTTCAAACCTTTCTTTTATTTTTCTTCTTTCGGTAATGTTTTCTCTAGAGGTATATTGTTGTACTTTAAAATCCATTTTATTTCCTAATACAGTCGTCACATAATCTATTTGTCTTATTTCATCATCATCTTCGTCATTAACCTTTGATGTTCCACAATAAACTAATATATTATATTCTTTTTTGTATTTTTTTATTTCCTCAAACAATACATTTAATTTCCCTTGCGCTCCCGCTATTAGTCTTGCTCTTTCTAAAATTATTTTTTTCCCGAAATTTGTATAACTTATTTCCCCATTCTTATTTTTTGACATTGAAGCAGCAATTTTTGCAGTTAATTCTTCATATTTTTCACGTTCTTCATCATTTAAAATTACCAAATGAGGATAATATTCGTATCGTGTAAGCATACCTTCTCTAATAGCCTTTTTAAGTGGATATTCAATACACTTTTCCCCAAAATAATTAATTAGTCCTTCGGTTCCTTCTTCATCACCAAATCTTTCAAAAGTTGCTGATAATGCTAGCCTATACCTATATTTAGGTGACAACAACCCTAAAATCATTTGTGTCCCTAAATTATGGGCTTCATCAGCGATAAATAAAACCTCGTCGTTCAATTGCGATAAAATTTCTTGTACCCTTTTACTTTTAAAAGAAGCATTAGTTGTTACAAAAAAGAAATAATCAATTCGTTTTGCTACATAATCTAAGATATTAGATTTCAATCTTGAATGATATTTTGAACTTGAATGTCCCACAATAAAATCTATGTTGAAAAATTTTTCAGCTGTCTCAGCCCATTGTTCTGCTAAATGAATGTAAGGAACAACAACAATAGTTGCTAATCTATTTTTTCTATATTGTAATAATTTAACAGTAGCGCCTAATGCAGTAATTGTTTTTCCGGTTCCTGTTGCCATATCAAAAATACCTCGAAACCCAGCTTCAAACCAGTTTTTGATTGCTCTTTTTTGATAATCACGCAACTTTTTTTCATTCACAGTTGGTATTTCTTTTTCCTTCGTTCGTAAAATGAGTCCTGTTTCTAAATTAATGTCATCATTATATTCAAATAGTTTTTCTTTGACGGCTTTAGGAAAATCAATAGTACTAATCATATTAGTTCTATTATCCCACAGTTTATCAAAAGCATCAACAATATAATTTACCCTAGATTTTTCCTCCCAATCTTTAAATACCGTTATTGATTCAAAGTTAAATCTATATGCAGTAATAGAATCATTTGAAGACCCATTAAATGCAACTTTATTTCCTGCAAAATCTTCAAAATATCCAATCTTTTCATGATATATTCCTACTTTATCGTTTTCCACTAAAATCGCTACCTTTATATCTAAAACTCCAATTGATATAAGTTTTGTTAAAAGAGATAGCTTTTGTCTTTCTGACTCTGTTTTCACTTCATAAAAATCTTCTAACATTCTCTCAACTATAACTTCATTTCTATTTCTATATCCTTCATTTATTGCATCAATATCTTTTTCCGATAATTTAGGGGAAACAATCAATTCTATCTTTCCTTTTTTTCTCGCTATTTCATACAATCCTTCAGCGACGTCTACCATAGAACTTGAAGAAAAAAAACCAACTGCACGTCTATATATTTTAGAATTTTTTATTAGTAAATTAAAAAAATCCATTCCAATATTTGAATTATTACTTCTATAAAAAGGTTGTATATCCAAATCCTTAAATGTAAACATAACATCTTCTTCCCTTTTATGTTTTTATTTTTTGTTTGCCTTAAACAATTGTATTTTAGCACAATTTTGATAAAATTACTTGCTATAATTAAAATAATGTTTGATTTTACTTATTTTTTTTATAAAATTTGTTGAAAAAAATAAAAACCAAAATGCTATGATACCTCCAAAGTAGGTATTCATTGATTCTTTAATGTTCTATGTTTCGCTATTTTTTAATAAATAAACATCCATTCTCTTATATGTTTCCATATTATCTAACCTATTCCATTTTTTGATATGGTCTTCAATTTCTAACTCTTTATTATCTACAAAAATATACTGAAAGCATATATAATTCAAAGCATGATCTTAAACTATAAAAAGCAGCATCAAACATCCCATTTCATATTGTTTTAGAAAATTTGCTATCAAATACTTGGTTTCAAGCAAAAAATTATTAGCTATTTCTGCACCTACCCTACCTGTAAATATTTTCATTGTAATATCGCAAATCATATAAAAACTTACTCTTATTTTTAAGTTTTCTATTTCTTAAGTGTTGATAAAAAATATCAGCAAACTCTTCTATTTTTCCTCCTAATTAATGTATATGCAATTCGAGTTAAAAGCTATTTAACCTTTACCAATTTATTAATATGTTATAAATGTCAATATAAGAATGAACAATTGTGTGCATTTAAGATTCCTCAGTTTTAGTTAGTTTAAGTTTATCTTTAATTCTGTAAGACGGACCACTAATGTTAAACAAATAAGAGTGATGTAATATTCTATCTAATATTGCTTTAGTGATCATTTCATCATTGCCTAGTATTTGAGGCCATTTATCAAATGTCATGTTGCTAGTGAAGACTGTTGATTTCTTTGTATATCTTAAGTCTATTAATTGAAAGAAGAGTTTAGCTTCAAGTGGACTTATTTCATTAAAGCCGACTTCATCAATAACTAAAACTTTATATTTAAAGAAATGTCTTACACGCTTATCAAAGGTTCCTTCCTGATAAGCGTTTTTTAATATCGTAATTAGTTTATTAAACTTAATGAAATAAACGCTGTTACGTCTAATTGCTACTTCATAAGCTATTGATATCGCTAAGTGTGTTTTACCAACACCTGGATTACCAATAAAAACGATATTAATAGCTTCATCGTAAAAGTTAGATTCAGCGATTGATCTAACTCTTTCTTCATTAACTGTTGGTTGAAAACCAAAATCATATTCATCTAGTTTCCTAAGAAACGGGAAACCCGCGACTTTAACATTATATAGTTTATTATTTTCTTCTTTAGCGATAACTTCTTGATTTAATATTTTGTATATTCCTTTTAAATCGTTGTTTGTTATTTGGTCATTAATATGTAATTCTTTTAAGTAAGTATAAGCAGACTTTAGTTTTAAATAAACCAATTGGTCTAAGACATCATTAATCATAATTTATGTTCCTCATTTCATCAATCATTATTTTATTATCTAAATCTTTTGGTTTGTTATTTAGATAAGTTAAGTTATGTTCTTTTTTAATATTTAATAAATTATTAGTTATTTTGTGTATTGCTATTATTTTTGAGTTATAATGTATATGAAGTTCATCTCGTTTAATTACTATGCCTACTTTTAGACCAATAAATTTCTTTGGAACAGAGTATTTATTTGATCTATAGCTTATTAGTGATTCATTTGAGACATGAACCTCATTTAGGGTTAGGTGATACTTTTGTCTTATTTCCTTGCGTGGAAGTGGTAAAAGGTCACCTTTTTCTTTTTCTAATAAGAAGACTCTTGGAAACTTTGTTGCTTGTGATATTTTTCTCGTTATCTTCTTTATTAATAATTTCTAACATGTCGTGAATATCAATTAAATCGTTATATTTACCGTTATAGTTTTTAAGTTGATCAACAACTTTGTTTTGAGTTTCAGTTTTACCTTTTGTTTGTGGCCTATAAGGCATACAAGCGAAAGGTTTAATTCCATAATCCTTACAGAACTCATAAAACGCATTTGTAAATAATGCATCTCTATCTTTTACTCTAACCTTTTCAACGAATTGTTTTAAGTTATCAATTACTAATTCCTTTGGCACACCACCAATATGTTCGAAAGCAGAAGCTAAGAAATCAAGTAATGTTTCTGTCTTTGTATCTAGTGTTAATGCTCTCACGTTATATCTTGACCAAGACATGGTAAGTGTTGGTATATAAGTTTTTATAACTTCACCAGTAGACATTATTGTTTGAACTTTTTCTTTAATATCAAATTGAGCCTGTACACCTGGTTTTGTTTCAAACCTCATTGTAAAACTGCTGTCTCTTTTTCTTTTAAATAGACTACTTAATTCTTCATCTAAGCGAATATAACGGCTAAATGTTGATCTAGAACACGTTATTCCTTTTTCACGTTTTAAATAGTTAAATAAATGTTCTATATAATCAAAACTTTGCATTTTGTCACTTAAAACTTCAACTATATAATCTCTATGTTCATCTAAATACTTTATACGCTCTCTAGTTTGTTTTGGTACTTCACCATTTAAATATTTCCTTATTGTTTTTCTGTCTTTATTTAACTCTCTTGCTAGTTTAGAAACATTCAATTTTATCATTCCTTCCTTGTAAGCTTTACTAAACATTAGTAAGTCTTCTAGTCTTGTTATTTGTTCAATTATTACACCTGTCATTTGTAATCACTCTCCTTTGGTAATTATTGTACCAAAAAAGAGTATACAGTAGTGATAAGAATTGGGGATTCTTATTTGCACACTATTGCGTACTCTTATTTAACCATTTATATATGTGTCCTTTTCATCAATATTGCATGTGATATTTCATTTTAAATTAGTATAATCGCATTTAAAAAAAGTATCGAATTTTGCCTAATTATAATATTTTTTGATATTTTTCATTAGTTTTTTGATTAAACATGATGCATCCAACTAAAAAATATTCTTGAAAAGGATCAATAAAGCTTCTTCTTTCTCATGTCCAGTCTTTCTTCTAGTACTTTAATAATTTTTTCAATTGTTTCTTTAGTGCCATCTTCTTCAAAATCGTTTCTTAAAAAATTCTTATATTCAGATATAGTTCTTATTAACTCTTTGGTTGGGAGTTCACCATAGAATAATGAATAGCGATCATCTTCTATATTGTTTTCCCTCCTATATTTGCATATCTCTTTAGCAAATTCATCTAAGTTTTCAATATTTTTTTTCTTTTTCATAATTAAATCCCACCTTCCTAATTTCTCGATTTATTTTCCCAAAGCATTTTTTCTGATTTATCCCACGCAATTACTTACATTCTTCTCTCTAATATTCAACACTCTTCAATTGAATCAATTGTAACATAAATAACTTCTATTTTATTTCTATTTTTCTTATTTATCTCATTTTAAACCACCTGATTTATTTAATCTATAGTATTGACCTAATCTCAGATGAATTCCTCTTTTTCCTGCAGCTTTTCCATTTTTTTAAATTCGTTATCTAAATAAAATATTTTATTGATGTTTTCGTGTATTTGCCTCTTTTTTTGTTACCATTTCCATAAAAAATATTTTTTAGTGTTCCGTTACAAACTTCTTTCGTTGAATATATCTTTTTTGCTTCTTTTTCAAAATCAAATTTACTCATAAAGACTCCTTACTAAATTATTGTTCAATATCACTGCATACTATAATTATATTTATTAACCATTTAAAATAGCAACTTTTTAAACAAAATTGGTTCAAATGCCTGTCGAGTTTTCAAAAACAAATCAGTTCAAACCACTGTTGAGTTTAATAATTTTTGTATGAAAAAAGCCTTAGAAACTTGATTTTTTTCTAAGGCTTATAAATATATACAATTGTTTTGTTGGCTTAATAAAGCCATTGCTAAAGTAAGATTTATTTGAAGAAAAACTTTCCTAAAATTGATTAACTTTAAAGTTTAACATTTGCTACATTTTAAGATATATACCATTTGATAACATAATCCCTGTGTCCCAACCACTTATTTCAAATAATTTTGATGGATATGGAGGTATCTTAGGGTCATTGGGATTTGTATTATTCTTAATATCTTTGTAAAAATACATTTCTATCATATATAACCCAGCTAACGCATTCATTACAAATTTTTGATTTGCTAATTTATAATTTTCTTTGTTATCATGATCTTTATTTGTTGAAAGTCTACTATGCTTAACGTTATTATAAATAGTCCACCATTCAGGGGATTTTCCATTTGGATTTTTAGTTGTTGACAAACTCCAATCTAAAAATGGAACATATTTAATATCTTTATTTTCAAAACAATTTATTCTTTTAGTTATTATTTCTGGGTATTTATTTAACATAACATTAGCATATTTCACAATTGAGTCTGCTTTTGAATTACCTAAAAACTTGCAATAGGCTTTAGCAATCACATCAAATTCACTACAAATTGATTGTAATAAGTTAATATACTTAAAAGAAAAATTATTCTCATTTACAAAATCCAATGTTGAGTATTCAAATGTACTCATAACTTCTTTCTCTAAATATAAATAATATTTCCAATGTTGCTCTAAAAAAACATTCGCTTTCATATAATCATGCCTTCCCTCCTGTTTCTCTCATTTCTATGTTTATTTTATCACAGTAACACATAAAATGCAAACAATCTAAATAATAACATTGAGTTTAATGTTTGCCTTATTTTTTTACTACTTTTGTTAAAAACAACTTTTTTATTTTATCAGACTTTCTTTAATTTTTTCTTTATTTATTTCTTTTAATGTTTTAGTCCCAAATTTTGAAAGTTTAAATTCAACTTCACCGCTTTTTCTTATAACTTCTTCTATTAAATCCTGCTCTAAGAAAAGTATTCTTAATTGATTAATTGTATTTTCTTTTAAATGAAATGTTGTACCATTATCATCAATACTAAAATAACTATTAAACCAAACTTTTTCAACTGGTGTATCTAATTTTAACGCAACGCGATAAAAAATATCTAATATCGTTTCATTATATTTTTTTATTATCGGTTCTTTATTAGAAATTCCTTCATAACTTGTTTCTATTTGTTTTTTAAAAATTTCTAAATCCAATGATTTATGAGCAACATTTAGGTTTTTCTTAAGTATTTCAACTTCTTCTTTTAGCTTTTTGTTTTCTTCTTTAATAGATAATAGTTCATTGTATTCTCCATCATTGATTAAGTAATCAACTGTCACATCAAAAAGTTTTGCTAAAGATGGTAAAATCATGATGTCTGGATAAGAAATATCATTTTCCCATTTACTAACAGCTTGAGCACTAACCCCAAGATTATCAGCAACATATTCTTGAGTTAATTCTTTTTCACTTATTATTTTTTTTATTTTTTGTCCAAAGGTGTCTTTCATTATTATCTACTCCTTTTAATTTTCTATCTTAATTTTAATATATTCAACATAAAAAAGTAAGCACTTATTAGTTTAGTAACTCAACCAATGGTTGTTTTTTAATAAACTTTTGGTTGTATTCTTAATGTCTATTTATAAAAATTCATAATTATGAACTTATTAAAACCATTTACTAATTGTTCGACTCTCTACTGCATAAGAAAAATTTTATGGAGTTCAACTCCCTATCATGTAATGGTACAAAATGCATAAAAAACTGCTTCAGATATTGTAATTTTATCTAAAACAGTTTCTAATTAATCATAATTTTATTTTGGGTTTAATAAAGCCATTTTTATCAACTTACTAATCAAAGATAAGTTTGGGAGCCGTCTTTTACAATTAAGGGATCGGTTTTTTCGTTCCAACTGTGTAAAACTACTAACATTTGTCCACCAAAGGGGAAATAGAGCATTTTCATATGCTTTTGGGGCATTCCAACGGACAATTGGGTATTTTACCTAAACTGCTAACATTTCCCCATCAAGAGGAAAATGGCATACTTTTGGGGTATTTTAGAGGAAAATTAATCTCTACTTCTTTATTAATTTACCGTCTTTAATCCTCATAAATATATTCTATCCAATAACTTCTGACATGTGTTTCTACTATTTTAAACCCCGCCCCCAAATATGTTTTTACTGCTCTATCATTAATCTTTTTCTAACACCCATTGAAATCTTTTTAGCGCCATGTTTTCTTAATTCTTTTAATGCTTCCTTAATTAAGGCTTTACCATAACCTCTTCCTTGGTATTTCATATCGATTAATACATCAGAAATAGTGTATTCATTATTTTCTTTATCAATAGTTAAATTTATGGTACCAAACTACTATTTCATTATCAACCAACACATAATTATAAACTGTAGGCTCTATATATTCATAAGCTAATATATATTTTGTGCTTCCCATAAACCACATTTGACTCGGATTATTTTCAATATCCAACAAATCATATATAGTATCAGAACTTAACCTTACAAGTTTTGGGTTATTATATTTTAAAATAATACGGCACTATTCTAGAAAGAATATAATCGCCAAAGTATTTGTTGTCTCCATTTATATTTTTCTCAAAACCCTTAAATATTTGAGATTTTATAATGATTCTAATTTTCATGTTTAAAATCCCATATATCAAATTGAGCCAATCTAAAATGATTGGCAAATGCAAATGTTTTATAAAAACATATTCCACTATAAGGTGTAAGTTCTTTCATTTTTTCAAAATATAATTTGTTAATTAATTGTCCAGTCTTTAAAGCTTTATATATTTTATATACATCGTTTAAAGAAAGATTTATAAACAAACTAAAATCTTTTACTAAAAAAGCCTTCTTAACATTAGGATAATCGTTTCTATATCTGTAAAACTCTTTGGATATTTTATCAAATATTATGTTAAGCGGCGTTAATAAGTATTCATCAAGTACTTCTAAATACGGCTTTTTAAAAATTTCTTCTATTAATATTACTCCTAATACTTTTACAATATTACTTCCGTCATGTGTTGTACCAGGATTATGTTGAAGCTCATTAGTATTTAGAAATATCAAAGATGGTTTCTTTACTAATTAATGAATAGTTAAAATTGATATCATATATCATTTTATCTTCATCAGATAAATTTATATATTCATCATTTAATCTATATCTATTTGCTAAAACACCATATACATCTACTAAGCCTGTATCATCTTTTAACACATTTAATAATGTAATTTCTTTATTTTTAAATTCGTTTATAAATGTATTAACAAGTTCATTTAAATTAATATTAAATTTCTCTATTCCTATAAGCAATAATATATTAACAAAAGCCCTCGTTATAGATATATACAGGGTAGTTATTTATTACCATTATTAGTTTTATAGTTAACGGATAAATTGTAATCTTCATATTATACTTAATTCCCCTTCAAAGGAAAAGAAAGAGGCTTGTTCTTTTATTATATTTTTAATATTCTCATTCTTTTTCATCTTTTATAAACCTCTTTATGTTTTTTTATTAATGTAAATCTTTATTTCTCATAATCACTTCTCAAATTATTAGTAATATCTATAAAAAACTCTTTACTCCAAAGATCTATTTTTCTTTTATCTTTTATAAACGCAATAACATCTTCTTTAGCATTTTGATAATCAATACTAGAAAACTTTTTATTTAACATCTCTTTAAGTTTTTCAATTGTTAATTCTTCTTGTTCATTCAAAATGACCGGTTTGTACCATTCTTGCTTTTAGATGTTTTAAGTTAACTTTAGCATTCCTAGAAAGATAAAAAACCATAATCATATAAATCTCTTCCCTTAACTCTATTCTTCCATCCCTCTACATAATACTGCATGTATTTTACCTGCAAATAAAGAAGGCATATCATAAAGTTTTACTTGATAAGGATAAGGAAGTAATCTAAATTTATTTTCAAAAGAAGCATATGCTGGTGGATTAATATCAATTTCAAACTTAATTTTAATTAGTTCTCTAGGATTAATATTTTTAAGATCTATATCATTTTCATAAAAAGTAATAATATGCTCTTTAGTGCCTCCTTTTAAAAATGCAGACTTAATATTAGAATCTACTTCTTTAAACTTTTTCTTCTACTTTAAAATTAAGCCCTAGTGAATTAGCTTCATTTTCTATATAAGAAAAGTATTCTTTTAAATTAAAATTATCATTTGGAGTTATAAGTGAAAAATCTAAATCTTCTGAAAACCTATCCAAACTATAAAATATTCTTAAAGCTGTACCGCCATAAAAAGCCGCATGATTAAAAAAATTCGATCTTGCAAGTCCTGATAAAGCCACCTCTTGAACAACTTCTTTTAAGGCATTCTTTTTATCTTCCAAATTGTTTATTTCATAATTACTTAACATTTGTTTAATAATAGTCATTTAACTCTACCTCCCTTTATTAATTTTTCTAATAAATTTAAATTAGTTGATTTATATTTACTACTTATTTTTATAATAAAATCAAAATCAAGTTCTTTAAATATATTTTCATCTATTCGTAAGTCATTAAATAAAAGAAACTTTAACTCACGAAGATTTTTTACTGGCTTTAATGCATACAATTTATCACACAAAGCTTTTTCAACACTAGCTATTTGGTAACTATAACCATTTTCTAGTACTGTTTTAACCCCCAAAGCTAAAAACATCTTCTGGTACATCTCTATATAAATAATCCCCAAAATAGTTTGAATACTTTTTATTTTTATTTTTCTTAAAAGTTGCCGATGTATAAGTTCCTATAAATACCTTCAGGTATTAAACCATTCGTGGATAAAACATAATCAAAAGACAAATATGATGGTCCATAGATATAACCAGAAAGATAATGCCCAGGTGTATTTTTATCACTTTCATATAAACCCATCTTTTAAGTTGGATTATTCTCTCATCCCTTAAATCTCTTGAAATTTTACCCATAACATCAGAATACTTATTATTAATTTTTATTAAATCTTGAGTTGTATATACCATAATTACCTCCAGTTAATTGTATTATATCACATTATTTGGAGGAAATAAAGGACGAAATTACTAACTTAATTATTTTCTGGCATAAAAAAGATGCCTTTTATAAAGACATCTGTATATGTTATAACTCAATAGAGTTCAACTCCTGTTGTTGGAGGCCCCAATCGGAGTCGAACCGACGATCAGGCAGTTGCAGTGCCTTGCCTTACCACTTGGCTACAGGGCCTTTTTAACGCGCTATTTTATTATAAGGAAAATAGGCACGTTTGTCAATTAAAGATAAGCAAAAATATATTCTTTATTGAAAAAATATGTAGTAATGAGTGGATTATCAACATCAAAGTAATCATATATTTCACTTTGATGGGTTAATTCTTCTTCTACTAAGTCTCTTAATAAAATTCCTGTGTTAGTATGGTTAGTTCCTTGATTAAAGATATATTGATTACCCTCATAATCAAAGACATAATCGTTTGTCGCAACCACATACTCTTTATCATCTTCAATTACGACATCAGTATCATATGCTAATGAAGAATTATCCATTAATATCTTAATATAAGAACCTTTTAATTTAACTGTTTTAATAACGTTATCAAATGGCCAAATTTGATAAAGTTTTTTAAGCGTAATGTCTTCATCAGCGCTAATGTAGGTTCTTGTTCCACCATAGTTTTGAAAACCAATATCGGCACCTGTTTTAGTTCTCATTAGTCTAGCAATCCATTTAGAAAGTTCACTTCTATCAGTAGTCATACTTCTATTTTTTAATAATTTTCTTATTGAAGATTGGATCTACTTCCTCTTTATAGATTTCAATTTGTTCTAAAACGGTGGCATTTGGAGTATTTAAATCATCATGATAATTAATGTTATTAGAAGAAAAAGAACCTTGTCTATAAAGTCTAATATGACCAACATACTCACCATTATGTTTTGATTGAATGACTGGTTTTCCATTTACTACGTCTTTAATTAACGCATGACTATGAGCGTTGAATATCGCATCAACACGTTCTATTCCAACAAGTGATGCGATATTGTAGTTTAGTGTATTATTATCATCATGAATAACTACTACAACAAAGTCAGCACCATCAACTCTTAAAGTTCTTGCGGCATCTTTTACTAAATCAAGGGCATTAATAAAATCATAATCTTTAACTTTATTATAGGCAATTGAACTTTCTAAATATTCCCCAATAACTCCAATAACCCCAACTTTAAAATTAGGTTTTTCAATCATCACATAGGGTAAGATATTTTTAGGGCTTTCATTAGTTGCTTTTTCTCTTATATTAATTCCTAATAATGGAAAACTAACAATTCCCGTATTTGGATCAAATTGATTAGTTACTACTTCTAAGCCCCAATCAAATTCATGATTTCCAATTGCCATCGCATCAAAACCCATTAGTTCCATTATTGTTAAAGTTGAAGCACCATAATAGTAATTAGACATTGCTTGACCTTGTAAAATATCTCCTCCCGCAAGTAATAATGTATTAGGGTTTTCTTCCCTTCTTTTATCTACGAAATTTGCGATATAGGCAAGCCCTAAACTACTACCTTCTCTTTCAATAGCGCCATGTAAATCATTAATATAATATAGATCAACATAATCTTTATTACTAATAACACCTTTAACGGTAATAGTAACACTATCAGAGATATTACCCACACTTGCGGTCATTATCGCAACTCCCGCTTTATGACCTGTTACATAACCTTCACTATCGATTGTCGCAATACTTTCATCACTAGATGCCCAAGTAACTGTATCATAAGTATTTGGAAGTAGGGTACAACCTAACTTAGTTCTTTCACCGACATTAACTTCACTACCCCAAGCATAAAATATATTGATAACGACTAATTCTGAAGTCCTACTTAAAACATTAACAGGAAGCGTTACTTCATATAAATAATCACCTTTAGTAACTCTTGCGAGAAGGCCACTTTCGCCAACCTTTACTCCTGTAACATAATAATCTTCATAAGTAATATAATCATTTATTGGAATTAGCTCAATATTATAACCTTCAAACCTCGTATAACTAATTCTTTCTTTTAAGCCAATCCCAACATTAATAGATGTATCCCAAAATTCAAAAACAGGTTTTACTTCTACTCTTAATTTAATATGACTAAATCTTTTATCTTTAGGGCTAATATAGCCTGTCCCAATCTTAACAGCTTTAATGGTTTTACCAGTAATCATAATATGATCATTATCACTAATAAACTCCATCTTACTAGGACCTTTATAACAAATCTCAGCCTCACCATCAACAACCGAAAGAATAATCGCACTACATTCAAACTCAAATTCGGTTTCATCCTTACATGATATTAAGAAAAAAGATAATAAAATTGTAAGTAGTAAAAATATTCTTTTCATATTAAAACTCCATTTCACAATATTAAGATTATAACACAATTTTAACTTATTTATTTGACAACTTTTAAATAAGTGTTATAATATAATTGGCAGTCGAACATAGAGAGTGCCAAAGGAGGTATATTATGTATCCAAAAACGGAAGATTACAATAATGATCCTGATGTTTTAAAGAAATTCGGCAGGATGATTACTGAAGATGTTAAAAAGAGTAAAGTTGACCCTGTCATAGGTAGGGATGAAGAAATTAGGAGAATGGTGAAAATTCTTTTAAGAAAAACTAAAAATAACCCCGTCTTAATCGGGGAACCTGGTGTTGGTAAAACCGCAATTGTAGAAGGCTTAGCACGTAGAATCGTTGATAAAGATGTTCCTTTAGGCCTTCAAAATAAAGAACTTTATGAACTCGATTTAGCTTCCTTAATTGCGGGAGCGAAGTTTAGGGGGGAATTTGAAGAAAGACTAAAGGCTGTCTTAAATAAAATCAAAGATTCAAGTGGAAATATTATCCTATTTATCGATGAAGTTCATATGATTGTAGGAGCTGGTGCCGCTGAAGGTTCTGTTGATGCGGGTAATATGTTAAAGCCAATGCTCGCCAGAGGAGAAATTCACTTTATTGGGGCGACTACGCTAAATGAATATAGAAAATATATTGAAAAAGACCAGGCCCTAGAACGAAGGTTTCAAAAGATTTTAGTTGATGAACCTACTGTTGAAGATACAATTAGTATCTTAAGAGGTTTAAAGGAGCGCTTTGAAGCGCACCATGGCGTTAATATTACTGATAACGCCCTCGTTAGTGCGAGCGTTTTAAGTAATAGATATATTACTGATAGATTCTTACCTGATAAAGCGATTGACTTAGTTGATGAGGCTTGCGCAAGCATTAGAATGGAAATGGATTCTATGCCTGTTGAGCTTGATATTGTAAGTAGAAAGATTACCCAGTTAGAAATTGAAAAAAGTGCCTTATCAAAAGAAAAAGATAATTTATCGCTTCAAAGATTAGATAAAATTGAATTAGAACTTAAAGAGGCTAAATTAGAAGAAAAACAAATTAAAGATACTTGGGAAAAAGAAAAGGCACAAATTGATAAAGTTAAAAAACTTAAATCAGAGTTAGAATATAAAAAACATGAGCTTCAAGATGCTTATAATAATCAAAAATATGAAACTGCAGCTAAACTACAATACTCTTTAATTCCTAACCTTGAAGAAGAAATTAAAAACTTATCTTTAGCGCTTAAAAATCATACTTTAATTAGTGAATCAGTTACTGAAGACCAAATTAGAGAAATTGTTTCTAAGTGGACACATATTCCCGTTACAAAACTGATGCAAGCCGATAAAGATAAACTAATTAATTTACAAAGTGAACTTAATAAGCGCGTTATTGGCCAAGATCACGCCTTAAAGTTAATAAGTGAAGCAATCTTACGCCAAAGAGCGGGAATTAAAGATGATAAAAAACCAATTGGCTCCTTCTTATTCTTAGGGCCAACCGGTGTTGGTAAGACAGAGGTCGCTAAAGCTCTAGCCTATAACTTATTTGATGATGAATCACATATTGTCAGAATTGATATGAGTGAATATATGGAACGTCATTCAACTTCAAGGTTAATTGGAGCTCCTCCAGGATATGTTGGTTATGATGAAGGTGGTCAATTAACAGAAAGTGTAAGGAGAAAACCTTATTCCATTATCTTACTTGATGAAATTGAAAAAGCTCATCCGGATGTCTTTAATATTCTACTGCAAATTATGGATGATGGTAGGCTTACAGATAATCAAGGTAGAGTCGTTGATTTTAAAAATACAATTATTATTATGACATCTAACTTAGGTAGTGAATATTTACTTAATGGTGATGGTGAAGAAAAGGTTTTATCCTTAGTTAAACAAACCTTTAAACCAGAATTTATTAATCGGTTAACTGAAATAATCATCTTTAATCCATTAACATTTGAAGTTCAAATTAAAATTACCGAAAAACTTCTTAATGAATTAAGCAATAAATTAAGTAAACAAGATATTTTAATTACTTTTGATGATAAAGTTCATAAACAAATCTTAAATGATGCCTATACTAAAGAATATGGGGCAAGGCCATTAATTAGATATATTGAAAGAAACATTGAAACTTTAATCGCTGAGTTAATTATTAAAGATGAAATTAAACCACATCACAAATATATAATAACTTATGATAAAGAATATAAATTAAAAGAGAATCGCTAGTTTAAGCGATTCTCTTTTATATAATTTGAATTATTTTTTTAAAATTTCATTTTTCGAAAAAGTGTTTTCAAGACATCAATTGTCGTTTCAAATTCTAGATTTCCAATATATTTATTTTCATCAATATAAACTTGCCACAAACTTTTTAAATAGTTGTCATTTTTTATCTCTTTTATTATTTCTTCGCTATTTTTTATGATCTCAAAACTTCCCCTTTTTATTGATGTATTTGTTATTGCTTTTTTCAAAGTTTCAAATTTTATTTCTTTTTCTTTTAGTTTAAAAAGAGCATAAATATCATAAAAATCTCTCATTCTAGTTGTTGTTATGTTTCTGCTTATAATGGTTTCGTATTTTTCGGCAAGGATAGTCTCAAGGGAATAAGCCAAAACTTCTATATTTTCGTTTTTAAAAATACCTGAGTACTGGAATTTTATTTCTTTTGGTGTTATTGAATCTCCGGTTGTAATATCTATTTTCAGTGTAGCCTTAGTTCCATCGGCAACAGCAAACAATGATACTCTAAAGTTTTCATACTCTTCTTCCTCCATTATACGATTGACATCTTTTATTTCAAAAGAAACACCATCGCCTACATCTTTTTCTACGATTTCTTTAATAATTTTCCTTATTAAATCTTCTTTTAAAGGAACGCCTTTAACTGTTGTGTCTAAATCCTTCGTTGTTCTACTTTCCACTCCAATCATAGACGATATTAAAAAACCACCTTTTATTACAAAATTAGTCATATAATCAGAAATAGACAATCTTTTTAAAAATCTTTCAAAAAAATACATTTGTAAAATTTCTTGCGAGTTTAAACTGCTCTTTTTTGATAAATTTCTTATTTTCGCCTTCACACTTTCAATATTTTTCATAAGAGAACCTCCATATAGCGTCTAACTTCGCCTTCTATTTTGAATTTTTTACTGTAACTTATAAGTTTTCTTAAATTTTTATCACTTCTTCTAAAATATCCAGTAATACCATCAATGAATATTTGCTTATCTATTTTTTTTCTATTACGAATAATATCTATAATTGTTCTTTCTAAATCATAAACCAAAACTGTATTACCAAGTGGCGTTTTAATGGTTGTTATTCCTAGGTCATGTAAGTTCATTCCTACGTAGTGAACTTTTAATTTTTGATATCTTTCTTTAAGATGACTAGCGTTATAACCTTGGGGAACACTTATGTGAATAATGATAGGAACACGATCCGATAAATCATGTAAATAAAGAGCTGTTTGGTGCGAAAAAACAACCCTTTGACTTTCACCTGATAGTAAAATAAAATCATCAAAAATCTCACCAACTTTTTGATATAAACCAGGTCTTATTCTTTCTATTTTCCCCTCATTTGCTAAAGCAGACAAAGTGTGCCTTCCTATTCCAATTTCTAAACCCTTTTTATTTGTAATAACTGAATTTTTTTCTAAATATTCTTCTAACACTTTCACAAATATCACACCCTTATTTACACTTTCGCTTTAATTATATTAAAAAAAAGCGAAAATGTAAAGCATTATAATCGTTTTTTTACACTTTCGCTTTAAAACTCCAAAGTTAAAGCGTATTTGTAATGTGTTTTATATTCCATAAATAATAATTCCTAGTATCATACTTATAACAATAAGTACTACTGGGGGAATCTTTTTTACAAATAATCCTAATATCAAAATAATCCCAAAGATTATTAATGCTTTATAATCAAAGGTTATTTCTGTAAAGTAATTACCTAAGATTGTGGTTAGGGTAACTGTTAAAAAGGCTGATAAGATAAACCCTAAAACCATTGGTTGAATTGCTGATAAAATATATCCGGCTTGTTTGGTTTTTAAAATCCTCTCTGAATATTTCGCAATTAAGAAAATAATAATAAATGATGGTAAGACTACTCCTAAGGTTGCGACAGAGGAACCTAAGATTTTAAACCATACATTCGCATCTATTCCATGAAATCCTGTAAAGGTAGCGATATTTACCGCAAAAGGTCCAGGTGTTGATTCACTAATCCCAATAAACTCAATAATTTCTTGTTGCGTTAAGTAATTGTTTTTAACTAATTCTTGTTGAATTAGTGGAATCATCGCATAGCCACCACCAAAGGTAAATAAGCCAATCTTAAAGAAAATCCAAAAAATTTTAAGTAGTTCTATTAACATCTCTTCTACTCCTTACTGTGCCATAGATTAGCCCAAATAATGCGCCAGCAATTAAAACATAAATAATGGAAAAAAAGTTAAAGAAAGCAACCGCTAACGCAACTACAAATAAAATCACATTAACGATGTTTACTTGAATTTTTTTACTCATTTTCATAAACGCAAGTAAGATTAATACTGAAACACCAGCACTAATTCCCTTTAAAGCATTTTGAATAATTAAGTTTTCTTTAAATGCTTCTAAGAAAAAGTTAATTAACAATATAATAATAAATGATGGTAATACTACTCCTAGTGTCGCAAAAAAAGACCCCCAAAACTTAGCTCTCTTATAGCCAATATAAGTTGCCCCATTAATAGCGAAAGGTCCAGGTGTTGATTCACTAATAACTAAAAGATCAAACATCTCATCTTCAGTTAACCACTGCTTTTTATTTACGATTGTGTGGCTCATAATATTAATCATTACATAGCCACCACCAAAAGTAAATAATCCAATTTTAAAAAATGTCCAAAAAATCTCTAAATACTTCTTCATATTATCACAATAATCATTTTAACACATTATTAGAAAAAACATCAGCCTTTCGCTGATGTCATTTAAAGTTTGTGTACCTCAATGGGGCACTTATAATTAGCGAAAAGTACCTATTTGACAATTTCTATTTTATCGTTTATACTATCATTAGAAGATACCGACCAAGTCGGCAAACTTGTAGAATTATCTATGAGATCGGATGTGGTATCTTCTTTTTTATTTATTTTAAATAACTCTACACTTGTCAAATGCAAACTATCTAATGATGGTGCTTTTTTTATAGTTGATATAACCGAGTAAGTTTCGTTGCCTATTTCTATAATTGTTAATCTTGTATCATATGTTGTGTCAATTTCGTTATGATACGATAAAACATTTTCAGTTGTTACGTTACTTTATATGATAAAATCAATATCATATTTTACTAAAATGTCTTGTAATGGAAATGCTTGTGTTTTTTCTAATGCTTGTATTTGTTGTATAACATCTCCATAATAACTTTTATCAATTCCATAAGGATTATCAATTTCAAACTCAAAAATCGTGCCATTATCTTTAACTTCATAACCTGTTATATCCAATAGTTTTTCGATTAATTTATTAATTTTATTGCTTTTGGCATCATCAGTTATAGTGATGTCATTTTTTATTTTATAGTATTGTTCATAAATAAGTTTTTTGTTATTTCTCATATATATCTATAGCCCTTTTGTTCAAAACGTCTACAAATATATACAACAAATTGATATTGATTACTTTAATTTTTAAAACATAAAAAAGAACTAATATGTTTTACCACATTAGTTCTCGTTTTTTAAATAATGAAATTGCCTTTTTCAAACACTTTTATCTTTTTACCATCATAAGTAGTTCCGGTAATTTCTAAATCAGGACTACCAAACATAAAGTCAACATGAACATTAGAGTTATTATAGCCACGTTTTTCTAACTCTTTAACATCGGCACCAATTCCACCTTTAATATTCATTGGATAAGCTCTTCCTAAAGCCATATGGCAACTAGCGTTTTCATCAAATAAAGTGTTGTAAAATAAGATTCCTGTATTATTAATTGGGGAGTTATCACCAATTAAGGCAATCTCACCAATATATGCTGAATTTGCATCAAATGTTAAAATGTTTTTAAGTGTTTCTTTTTCCTTTTTCGCATCATACTCAACAACTTTACCATCTTTAAAGACTAAATAAAAGTCTTCAATTAATTTACCACTATAATTAAGTGGTTTTGTCGCGACCACTTTACCACTTGTTACAAACTTATCTGGCATTGTAAAAATTTCTTCTGTTGGTAAATTAGGATTAAAATATACACCATTAGCGGCTATTTCTCCACCTCCAACCCAAATATGATCTTTAACTAATCCAATAACTAAATCAGTTCCTAAACTATTTTTAAAGTGTAATTCTTTAAAGTTATAATTATTTAATAAATCACTGCGTTTTTTAAGCTTTTTATTATGATTATTCCATTCTTTAACAATATCATTTTCATAAGTTACTCTTGAGGCATCAAAGATAGCTTGCCATAACGCTTTAAGGGCTTCTTCATCACTTAAATTAGGAAATACTTTCTTAGCCCAAGTTTGGTTTGCAGCACTTACAATTGTCCACTGAGTTTGATTCCCCATTATGTGTTCTCTTACAAAACTTAATTTTTCTTGAGCAGCTCTTGCGGCAATTTGAAACTTCATTGGATCTACTTCTTCAAATAATCCTGGCATTGGTGAAGAAATTGAGATAAAACAGGCTTTACTATCAACTTGATATCTTGATCTACTTACTACATAATCAGGAACTTCTTTTAAAGTTTCATCGCTCATATGTAGGTAATCAAGTTTACTAACTTCTTCATAACTCCAATCAACAATAACCTTTCTTGCTCCAGAAAGATATGCTTCTTTCACAATTTCTTTTGTTAAATCTTTTGAATCTAAATTAGATCTTATGACAACAACTTGATCCTTTTGAACATTCGCCCCAACTCTAACTGCAAGATGCGCTAATTTCTTAATTAAAACTTCCATATTTTTCTATCTCCTTTTTTAAAATACTCTTTAACAAGAATTATAACACTAATATGAAAAAAGTGCGAAAAAAAGGCAATTGAATTTTGCCTTTTCTTTATTCTTCTTTTTCTTAGTTTATTTCTTTAAAACTTGAAATACTACATCAAGGGCTGCTGCAACTAAACCAAGACCTGCCGCAACTACACCAATGATTGCACCCGCTGCTGGTTTATAGCCCGGCGTCAGCTAATGTTGTTTTAACAGTTACACCCATCGCTGTTACAGAAGTATAAGCATTATTTGCTAATTGTAGTAAAAATACAATCGAAAAAACAAATAATACTGCTAAGCCTGCGGCTAAAAGAAATCTAACTAAGCCTTTGTTTTTGCCTAAAACCATTAATACTACTACAGCTACTGCTACTAATAGTGGTCCAAAGTATGCTAAAGCATTTAAAAACACAAAGCCTGAGTCTTTTATTGCGCCACCACCAAAACCACCAAATGCTAATTTTAGTCCTGTAAGTGTCCTAGTTTGACCAAGAGCGGTTACTGTTACTCCTGGTAAAAATACCATTGCCATTACAACTAATGCCATTAATAGTGCGACAAATGGAACAAATTTTTTAAGTTCTTTCATTTTTTTATTTTCCTTTCTTCTTTAAAATGTTAATTTAAAATGGGTATTTGAAACCCATTTTCATTATATCATAATATTTAATTTTGTTAAGGATTATGTTTGTAAATTATTGTAAACTATTGATGTAACCGATTACTAGAATTAAGACCATAATAAATGTGAATATTCCAATCATTGCCCCATCTAAAAGTGCATCCGCTTCTTTCTTTTTTCCATCTTTCTTATACACATAATATAAAATAAAACCTACTATCGGTATGAAAAAGCCTAGTACCATATAACCAAAGTTAGGCTTTTTTTCTTTTACTTCTTCAGTAAATAATTCATCAACTACAAATATTTGTTCTTTACTAACCTCTTGAACTTCATTAGCTTCTTCTTGTTCTTTAAGTTCATTTGGTTCTTTTAAAGGTTCTTGTTCCAATTTAATTACCTATTATAAAGTAAATTCATTTGGGTCATCAAATTGACGTTCAACTCTTTTAAGGGCCCGTTCAATTGTCCTAAAAATTTTGTTGACTTCTTCTTTAGTATATTCATAGTTAGATCTATTAGATAAATTACCTAAAATATCTAGTTGTTCAATGATTCTATTAGTTCTTGCTTCAGCTAAGCGTTGAAACTTTTGTCTTTTAGTTTCTTCCATAATTATCACCTGAAGTTATTATAACATTTTTTAAATATAAAAGAAAAATATCTCTACAACTTAAATACTTTCGGTTTTAATATGTCAGTTATCACTTTATAGCCTTCTTGGTTTAAATGAAGGCCTTCATTTGAATACTTTGAATTTAACTTGTTTTTTTCATCTAATAGGTGAGAAAATAAATCAATATACTCTGCTCCTTCAATCTTACTAATTAGATTATTTAAATTAGTTATTCTTTTAATGCTTCTTTTTCCAACAACTTCCCTATTCATCTTAATATTTGTTGGTAGAATACTTAAAAGATAAATATTGGTCTTTATTGTTTTATTAATTTTTTCAACAATTTCTTTTATTCTTTGATAAATAACTTCTTCTTTATCATTAGTTAATTCTAAATCATTAGTACCAATTAATAAAACAACATTTTTTGGCGCTAAATTGAAAATAGAAACATCTAATCTATTAAGTAATCCTTCTGTAGTATCGCCACCAATACCACGATTATAGGTTGGAATATCAAAAAACCATTCATGGACATTATAATCTTGAATAATTGAATCACCAACAAATACAGTTGCGTTAGGTAAAGCTCTTTCATTTAAAATTTTAAAATCTCTAACTTTTTGATCAAAGCCACAAGCTCTAATAAAATTAAATAAATCTCTCTTACCAGCTTTTTTCCCTTTTTTATATGCATAATATGCAGCTACAATTCCCCCAATTAATGCAATTCCAAATAATACACCAAATAATATTTCCATAATCTCACCTAACATGTGCCTTAACAATCATACACTTTTCATTTTCATACATGCTTCTAATTTTGAATTTAGAAATGGTTGCCGGAATAATAAATGTTTCCGCATAATGAACAACAAACGGCTCAAATGAACCATCAATTGATTCAATAATACACGCTCTTCCTTCAACTAAATTAGCTGTGTTTACAGAGCCAAAAGTCTCAAGAATTATCGGTTCATTACTAAATGTCGCTCTTCTAGTTTCTAAAAACTCTCGTTCATGAAGACCAGTAATCTCTTCATATTCACTAACTTTTCTAAATTGATTATAAAGTTCTCTTTTTACATACTTACTATCCCTATGGTATTGTAAATTGTTAAGACCGTGTTTGATATGAACTGGTCTTGGAATCCCATCTAAACCAAGTCTTCCCCAATCATAGAGTTTGAAGGTAAAAATATAGACACAAGCGCTAATTTCTAAAACCATTGTATTTTTCCCACTACAATGAATCGTTCCTGCAGGAATTAAAATATGGTCGTGTTTATTTACTTTAATTTTATTTACATATTTTTCCGCATCAAACTTACCTGTCTTTTGTGAAGCAACTAAATCTCTTTCAAAGGCCTTAATATCGACATTTTCCTTAAATCCAATATAACAATAACCATCACTAGCGCTATCTAATAAATAATAAGATTCATCTTGTGTATAAGGCATTCCAAATTTATCGTAAATATATTCAGTTAAAGGATGGACTTGTAAAGAAAGGTTCCCTCCTTCATAAGTATCAAGTAAGTCAAATCTAATTGGAAATTGCTTGCCAAAACGACCGTGAACACGATTGCCAAAGAAACGTTTTGTTTTATGTAAAACTAAATCTTGCGTTGGAAGTTCAATTACTTTTCCGCCAAAATCAAATTTAACGGAGTTTTCTTCTGGCACTCCATCAAAGCTCCAAGCGTAATTTTGTTTTCTTTTATCTAAATTACAAACTTCTTTCATCCATTGACCACCCCAAACACCTGGATCAAAATAAGGAACCATTCTAAATGGTGTTGTTAGTAAATGTTCAAGTGCGGCATCATAAGCTTTTTTAGTAATCATTACCGGATTTAAATCATCGTTTAAATCAATAACGTAATCTAAATCTTTATATGTAGCTTCTTTAATCCGATCGGCAACTCGCCACTCTAAAAAATAACCTCTTTTATATTTTCTTAAACTATCTTCTTTTTCATTATCCGCTTTAAAATTAGGCATTCCCTTACGATATCTTAATTGAATTTCCCAGCGGCTAACAGATACACTAATTAATGTATCATACCCTAATAATGAAGCTCCAAAACCATATATAATCGTTAGTCCATCTTCACTGATTTTTTTTCTTGCTTCTTGAAGTTTTAGACTATCGTAATAATCAAAAATTGTGTGATGACTCATTTTTCCAAAAACTCGATCATCAGTAAGCCAAGGGTAAAACTTATCATCTAATGTTTTTTTATCATAAGCATAATTTTCAATATCAATTACACTATGATAATTTAATTTATTAATAATTTCATCTTTAATTACTTGTTTAGTTACACCGGGGTATAACTCAAAACAAATAATTCCTTTGTTAATTTTTTTTAGTGTTTTTACAATTTCTTCAAATCCTAAAAAAGCCTCATTATGATGCGTTTTCATTTTGTTAATCGGATTTTTATTATATTGCGATTTAAAATTAATATATCTCAATTTACAATCTCTCCTTTAAAAATATTAAGTAAAATTTATATTAGACTCATTTAATTTAAACTGTTTTATAAATGGGCTAAAGCGCTTATTAAGTTGAAAACTAACTAATAAAGCATATAACATTGGTGTTAAAACTATGAAAAAACTCCAGACAAATACTAAATATATAATGACTAAAATACTTCCTAGTAAAATTATGTTTAGTAAAATACTTCCATTAGCTAGTAAGAAAATATTTTTAAACAAATAAAAGATATTTTTAGATTTAAAAAGGCTAATTATGCTAAAACCAAAAATAAAAATTACTAGCCACTCATAACTAGCGACTATTAAAATAACAATTAGCCAAGAAATATCTTTATTTAATGCGTAATGCCATGAAAAAGCTAATGATATTCCAACAACAAGTAAAATTACAAATAAAATTGTTGCTTCTTTAAATGATTCTTTAAAACTCTTAAAATAAAGTTTAAAGACATAATTTGGTTCTTTTTCATTACAACTTTGAAAAGAAACCCTCATTAAAGCTGTCAAGCTAGCTCCAAAAGCTAACCCTAGAGTTAAAAATGTGGTGAGCAAAAACAAAAATGAAGCATATAATATGTCTGTTGTTTTTTTAATTGCTTCTTTTATCTTCATTTTTACTCACCTCTTTCTAACTTAATTTTTAGTTACGCTTTTTTCTTCTTCAAAATAAAGAATACTGCCACACCTACTGCTGCAACTAAAATAACAATACCACCAACTAATAATGAAACTTCAGTTTTGTTAATTCCAGTTCCTGCTGCACTAAATTCAGTAGAACTAACATAAACTACTTTACCAGTTCCTTCACCATCTGGTGCATTTGGATCAAAGTGTTGTAATTCTTCATAAGTTTCATCGCCTACTGTAAGTTTGTAGCTAGCAAACTTAGCGATACTAGCCTTAGTTAAACCAAATCCTGCTAGTGATGCTTCTTGCCAAATGTCATTAAAAATACCTTCAATTGCCCAGTCCATTGATGCTTCAACTAATTCTCTTGTTTCATGAAATTCCACTTTTTTCTTTATGAATCCTTTGCTTTCAAAAGTTGGCAAATCATTGGCAAAATCACTCCATTTAAGTGTTGATGATAAATTGACAAGTTGTTCATATTTATCTAAGAAATCATCAAAATTCTTAAATTTGAAAGTTAGTGTGAAGATTCTTTGTACCCCTTCTGTTTTCATTGGTTCAACAGTCATAAATTTAGGGGCATTATCCTCTAGCCATTTTTGAATCGCAACTACGCCACCATTAACATGTGGGTTATTAATAACTGCTCCCTTTCCTTCTGTCCCTTCTGGGTCATCAGGATTCTTAATTGGGTCAGATGAAAGATCTTCATCATAAACATATAAAATATATGATCTTGATCCCGAACCATCCGCATTAAATGTAGTGTCAACTGTAATTTCGCCAGTCCAACAACCACTAAGCATAATTGTTAATAATAAAACAATTACTAAAAAACCTAATCTTTTCATTTTTTTCTCTTTCTCCTTTGTTTTTTTTATTGTTCGTCACCTAAATAGATGACATATTTATTTAATTTAAGTGCGATAAGTGTAATAACCAAAATTATTACAAAAAGTATCCACGCCATCGCTGAAGCCATTCCCATCGCATTATCGCTCATCATTTTGTCATATAAATAGTATGCATAATAGTACGTGCTTCTTCCTGGCTGACCAGATGGTGTAACAATATACGCAATGGCGAAAACTTGAAATGAGCCAATTAATCCGGTAATAAATTGAAAGAAAATTGCCGGAGTCATTAGCGGTAAAGTAATTTTAAAAAGTTTTTTAAACCACCCAGCCCCATCGATATCGGCAGATTCATATAGTGCCTTAGGAATATCTTGCATTTGGGCTAAATAAATTACCATTGACCCACCAACATTCCATAACCCCATTAAAATTAATGTAAATTTAGCTAATTTTACATCTTGATACCACCTTAAAGGCTCAATTTTAAATAAGTTATAAATTGGCTTTAAAATACTATTTATTATCCCAAATGATGGTTGAAATAACCATAACCATAATAACGACATCGCAACAATACTAACAACATTAGGTAAATAAAATAATGTTCGGTAAACACTAATTCCCCTAACTTTACTGTTTAGTAAAATTGCTAGTCCTACTCCCAAAATAATTGTTAAAGGTATTGAGAGTAGAACGTGATAAAATGTGTTGCCAAGAGATTTATAAAACAAGGAATCATTAAAAAACAAAATCTTATAGTTAGTTAAACCGATAAACTTAGGGCTGCCCACCATATCATAGTTTGTAAAACTTAAATAAAACGATGCTAAAATAGGGAACGCCGTGAAAACTAGTAACCCAATTAGCCATGGTGCCGCAAATAAATAGCCCACAAGATTTTCTTTTCTTTTTCGTTGTTTAAATGTTTGAGTTTTAATATTACTCATAAAATCTCCCTTTATTTTCTTGTTAATTCCCAATTACGTTTTTTCTCGTTAAAATAATTAGTTCCTTGCTGTAATGCTTCTGTTGCCGTAATTTCACCGTTTAAGAACGAATACCAAAATGGTCCAAAATCGCCATTCCAGTTTGGTGAATAAGGTACATATATTTTGTCTTTTGCATATGCAACTTCTTCATAAATCCTTGTTAGTAATGGATCACCTTGAACAAACTCTTCAGTTGCTTCTTTATTAGCCATTAGCCATCCTGTTGCTTTGGCAACCTTTAATTGAATTTCTTTGCTCATTAAATATTTTGCAAATTCCCAAGTCCCCTTCTTTTGCTTTTCAGTTAATGAACCGGTATCATATAATTCTAGAGAAAATCCACTTCCCCAGTTAACACGAATACCATTTTCATCCGGAATTGGGATATATGACACTCCATAATTCATATTGGCACCATAATCATTAATTCTAAAATGTAAATTGTCCACCTCAACAATCATTGCTACTCTTTCAGCGACAAAAGGACTTGTTCCAAAAGTAGCGTTTTGTTCACCAAAAGCTGTTAATTTAGTTCTTGGAATATCATTATTAAAATCTTTTATCCAATTTAAGACATCAGCGTGACCTTGTGTATTTAAAGTTACATTTAAATTACTATCAAAGAAATCTAAGCCTTTTTGCCATAAATAACAATGATAATTAACATTCCCATAACTTGGTTCAAACCCTAATTGTGTAATATTACCACTTCCATCAATGATGTCTAATTTTTTCGCTACTGTGTGAAGTTCGCTCCAAGTTTTTGGAACATCTGCTTCAGTTAACCCTGCTGCTGCAAACATGTCTAAATTGTAATAAAGGAGTCGCGTAGTCGCAGAAAACGGAAAGGCATAAAGTTGCCCATTATATTTTGAAAATTCAATTTGATTAGGAAAAAAGTTTTCCATATCTATTCCATGATTTGGATCATTAGCCATCAATTCAGAAATGTTTAATAATTTGTTGTTAGATGCCCTGTGATAAACGTCATCAATAGTAAAAATACCGAGATTTGGCATCATATTAGTTGATAACGCCATTCTTATTTTTTCAATATGATCCCAAAATGAATACCCTGTTGCTTTTACAACATATTCATCTTGTTGTTCATTAAAATCCGAAACAATATTTTTAATGCTTGTAAAAGCCGGATTTCCTACTGGCCAAATATGCCAAAATGTAATCGTTGTCTTATCTTCCTTTTTCCCGCAACTTGCTATTAGGAAACAAGAAAACAATATAACTAAAAGTGTTAAAATTCGTTTCATATTTTTTCTCCCTTCTATCCTTTAATTCCTGTAAATGAAATTCCTTCAATAAATGTTTTTTGAGTGAAAAAGAATAAAATTAATGTCGGTAACATAATGATAATTGATGCCGCCATCATTAAATCATACCTTCCTGCATATTGTTGTTGAAAAGCCCTTAATCCTAATGCTAATGTCCATTGTTCTGGATTTGATAAAAAGATTAGTGGTCCAAAATAATCATTCCATGTTGCCATGAAAGTAAATAGGCAAACCGTAACCAATGCCGGGCGACATAGTGGTAACATAATTCTAAAGAATATTTGAAAGTGATTTGCCCCATCAATTACAGCACTTTCTGACATCTCTTGCGGAATTCCTTTAAAAAACTGTCTTAGCATAAAGATGTAAAATGCCGCTCCTCCGCCAAAAAACGCTGGTACTATAAGTGGTAGTCTTGTTCCAAGCCAACCAATCTTTGCATACATTACAAAAGTTGGAATTAAAACAACGTGTAAGGGAATCATCATTGTTGAAAGAAGGACAACAAACCATTTATCTCTTCCCTTCCAATTTAATTTAGAAAAAGCATAAGCCGCTGTTGAAGAACTAAAGAGTATCCCTATTATTACTAAAACAACGATAATGATTGAATTTGTTAGATATATGAAAAACGGAATTGTCGTAATCGCTTTTCTAAAATTATCCCACTGCGGATTTTTAGGAAAAAATTGTTCCATTCCCATAATAATTTCTTGCGGTGTCTTAAGTGCCGTCATTAGCATCCATAAAAAAGGAAATAAAAAGACTAATGATAAAACGCTTAAGAAAATATGAAGAATAATTCCGCTAAGTCTTTTTCTTCTTGTCATTGTCCAATATTTTTCTTTAACTATTTGTTTGTTTTCCAAATTTTTTCTCCTTTTTTAGTGGTTTTATTTAATCCTTATTTTCTTTAAAATCAGTATCAATTAAATTAACAAACCTAGCGTGATAAATATTGGCATTACTTCTATTGTGCCAAGAACTGTAGGTGTTTGTATTATAAGATACTAAAATGTTATTTGATTCGCTTAAATGTGGATGTGCTTTGGCATTATAAGTGTAGGTTGTTTCTTTAAAGATTTCTACTTCTCTTGTTTTATAAAATATTTGTGGTTTGCTAAATGGTCCATAAGGCGTTTCACCCATAGTGAATGCTAAATTAATCGTACTTGTATCATAGGTGAAAATGCTAATATACTTACCTTTATTGCGACCCTTTCTAATTTCAGAAACACTAAATTCACAAGAAACGTGGTCAAAAAGTGGTGCGGATGCCTTAATATCTTTACTCCAAGAACTTCCTGTAAAATATTCATAATCATCAAAATAAGTAAAATTATCTTCTTTTACTCTAGCAACCAATGTTTGTCTAAGACCCATTTGTTGACGATAACCATAAATATAAATATAACCATCAGGATTTAAAGCACCACCTTGATGAGTATTATTCATAATTGCACCGCCAAAGAAATACTCATAACCATCAACGATAACATAAAAAGGTGTTAATTTTTGTTTGGCTTTTTCTGGAATTATTTTTCCTTTTTTAATTGGAACTTCCATTAACACAACACCTTTTACCGCAAATTGCAGTCCTTCTGGTTGGTTTAAATCTTGAACAATAATTAGTGGGAAAAAATAAAGTTTATCTTTAATTACTACTCCATCTTGAAGCCAAATCCACGCTTGAGCACTCTTTTCTGAATAAACTGTATTAGAACTTCCAATGACATCCCTTAATAATTGTTCTTCTTGATAAAATTTAACTTTACTTAGTCCTGTGATTGACTCATCAGTATTATAAGAATCAATGACTTTAAATCTTATTACTTTAGCTTCAATATTTAAATTAAAACTTTGTTCATCTTGTAAATGTTTTGAACGTTTTAATTTAATGTTAGTAACTTTTTCAAAATTAACATTATCAAGTGATTTATAAAGTTCAAAAGATTTAATCCCTCTATTAGAGAGTACATCACAATCTTCTCTATAATAATTTATGATACTCATTTTAGTAATAT
This sequence comes from Acholeplasmatales bacterium, assembly GCA_050949105.1. Classification (GTDB taxonomy): domain Bacteria; phylum Bacillota_I; class Bacilli_A; order Acholeplasmatales; family UBA5453; genus DUQU01. The sequence goes on along the minus strand of JBMNFC010000001.1, from coordinate 23,623 downwards.
GTCTTACTTTAGAAAAATCAAAGTCTAAAATGATTTCTTTAGCGTTTAATCCTGATAAATAACTATCGTTACTTTGTTTACGATCATATTCTAAAACATTTTGAATAATGGTTCCTTTAATGTCAATCTTTTTATCTAAATCAAAGAATGATTCTACTTGACCTCTTTTTCCTTGATTGATTAAAATTTCTGTTTCTTTTGTTTCAGGATTTAAATAAGCAATTGTATTATTAGGCATTAATAGTGGTTCATAACGTCTAAAGTTCTTTTTATCGACTCTCCCAACAAAAGTATCACCAAAAACAAATAATGTGTTGCCTTTTTTAGCCTGATCAAAAGCATCATTTCCATTAGTTAAATTAAAGGAATAAATCCCATCGCCGCCTCCCCAAGGTTCTTTATAAGTAAAACAATCAGTGTAAAACTTATTTTCAACTGCATAGTAACCTACCCCTAACTTAATTTCTAATTGCAGCGCTTTTTTCGCAATAATTAAAAGATTATCGGCATAGTAAGTTTCACTCTTTTCATTGCCTACATTGTAGGTTACTTTTAAATTAGAATTGTTAATTGGTTTTATTGGATAAATTCTTTCAAAAAAGACTTGATTTTCTCCCTTTACTAAATCAACTGTTTTTATTGTATCTCCGTGTTTCATAAAACTATTCTCCTTTTTTCTTAATTTCTATTAACCAAATAAATCTTGGGCGATAAACATCAGCCTTTGATAATTCAACTAATGAGTTTGAATTGACATTATAACTAATTAAGTATGTGCCATTTTTAGATAAATGAGGGTGCATTTTGGCATTGTAAGTCGTTCCCTGATTATAGATTGATTGTTCTGGGGTTTGATAAATTTGATACCAAGGACTAAATGGCCCTATTGGTGTATCACTAATACTATAAGAAACTTTCCCAGAAATTGTATTTTCCATAGAAACTAACATATATTTTCCTGCATAAATACCATCATTAATCACATTAATTGATAACTCCGCACTAACTCCAGTCATTAAGCCCTTTGACTTTTTAATATCTAACTGAAAGGTTTCTCCATCAAAATAAGTCCATTTATTAAAGTCTTCAAAGTTTTCTTTGGTTGTTCTAGCTACTGTTAGGTGTCTTCCATTTTCATCTTTATATCCATATATATAAATGTAACCATCAACACTAATTAAATTCATTACTCCAGCACCATAGAAGATTTGGGCATTAGCCATTTCTACTTGCAAAGGAGTATCTAAATAAATCGCTTCTTCAACATTTAATTCATTATCAACAATGGGCACTTTAATCAAAGAAACATTATGAACTTTAAATGAGTTTCCATAGTTTTTAACAAGAATTGGAAATACATAAAAATAATTATCAATAACTACACCATCTTGAAGCCATAATCTTGAAGTTTTTTCATTTTCTGTTATTTCGGTTATTTCATAATTTGCCGATGCTTTATAATATAAATAGTTTTCATTGCTAAAGGCGACAATTTTTCCTAAACCAACATTTATTCCCCCATAGTTAGTAAAGTTGTTAAATTTCAAATATCTTAATTCTTTATTACCTAATAAAATTTCTAATTGATACGCACTATTATCTAAACCACTTGCTTTATCAATAGTGTAGTTATTTAAACTTGTGTATGTCACACCATCTAAACTATATGCTAAGTCAAAAGTTTTCATACCATTATTTACATCTTCATTAAAATTCCAAATATATAAAGAATTTATTGCCACTGTATCATAAAAATCTAAGACTAATTCCGTATCTTCTTTTAATAAAGATTGCCACATTACTCCCTCATTTTTACTTGTTAACAAGCCCTCTTTACTTAAAGATGCTGTTAATCCTTGAGGATCAGATAAATTTCGCGCTTTTGAGCCTAGATAATAATTAGGAATAAATGCACTTCTTGGTTTATCATCAATAGTTGGATAAGAAAATCTAATGTTTTTCCAATCATCACCTGTTAAATAACCAAGCGAATTATTAATCATTGAAGTACTTCTTCTTATTCCTGTAGGTCCAACATCACCAATGAAAGTATCAGAAAAAATTAGTAAAGTTTCTTTATTTTGTTGATTTAAAGTATCAACACCATCAGTTAAATTAAATGTAAAAATGCCATCAGCACCAGTCCAATATGTATCTCTTCTAAAAATACTATTTAGTTCTTCATCTAATTTTACATAATAACCATTACCTAAAATAAACTTTAAATGATTAATTCCGTAGTTTTTACTACCATCAAATTGGAAGCGAACACTTTTTACCATTTGGTTATTAAAATTAATTGTTGTAACTTTATCTAACTTTATGTTATCTTTTAATTTTTCAAACTGAAGTCCATTGTAGGAGTAAGAAATTGAAACAAAGTTTAATGTATCAGCTTTTTTCCCCTCATAATTAAAGAAAATTAATTCATCTATTGGAAAAATATGCTCAAAATCAATTATTACTGTATTCATTCTTGATGTAGAATCTTTAAATATTAAAGGATTAATGTCTTCTTTCTTACAAACATTAATAAAATTATCAACATTGCCAACAATCGTTGATGTTGACGATAATGATTTAATTGGAATTTGTTCGCCTTCAGTAAAAGTAAAACAATAATCACAATCATCAATAATGATTTGTGGTTCTTTCTTATTACATCCAGCAATGACAAAAAAGATGAATATTAATGATAAAATCAAGAATTTTCGCATAAACATTCCTTTCTCTTAAAAAGAGCGTGTAAACGTTTTCTATTTTTAATATACCATAAGACATTTAAAAAAACAATACATTTATAATACATTTTAAAAAAATACCGATTTTTTACTATCGGTATCTAATATCTGTTCTATATTCATAGAGTAGCGCATTATAAAATGTTTCTGTATATTCTACTAATAATCCCTCTTCATCATATGCATATCTTACGCGCTTTAAAAGCGGCGTATCATCAGTAATATTTAATTTATTTCTAATATCCGTTGTTCCCTTTACAGCACTAATATACTCTTTAAAATTAGTAAAATAAATTGATTGATCGCCTAAATATTTATAAAGTGATTCTTTCAAAGGTTGAATATCTTTAGGCATTTTCATAATTGGAAGTAAATATGTATCACTATATAAAATTGGTATACTTGAACCTCTTACTCTTTCTAAATGATAAAGTTCATGACCAATATGAATATTAAAAATGCTTGCGAGAAGTTGATTGGCGTGAATTTTTTTTAAACTAATATCTAAAGTACGACTGTCAATTCCCATTTCATTCATTTCTTTTGTAAAACTTCTTACTAATGTAAAGTTAGATAGACTAAGTTTGTTTTGATAGACAACGGTGCCAAAACCAGCTTTTCTAATTAAATATTTTTGATCAACGAGTTGACTAATCGCTTTTCTAATTGTCACTCTTGAAACATCATACATTTGGGCTAGTTCTTTTTCAGTAGGAATCATTATACCTTCGGGCCAAACTCCTGATTCAATTTTCTTAAGCAACTCTTCTCTTATTTGAATATAAAAAGGTTTTTTAGTAGTTAAATTTGTTTTCATTGTCTTAAAACCTCACTTTTTTAAATGATATCATATTTTTAATACATTTCCAATACAAAGAGAAAAAAATACCAATATTTCACTTAATATTGGCATCTAAATTTGTGTTTTAAAATTAAAATTTATAAGTAACTTATGATAACTTCAATGTTACCTAAAATAGTTATTTCTTTAGTAAAACTAGTAATAATAAAAGAATCGCCTCTTCTAATATTAGTTCCGTTAATCATTCCCTTACCATTTAAAACAAAACACAATATAAATGTATCTATTTCACGATAATATTTTTCTTTTATCTCCCATTTTTCTACATTAAAATATTTGCTTTTGATTAATTCAGAAATTTTATTTTCATCAATAAATTTAACTAAACTTTTATTACTTATTTTCTTATCAGGAATAAAGGTTGCTTCTACTGATTCTAAAATATGCAATGGGCGATAATTTCCTTTTTCATCTTTTCTATAATAATCAAAAATTCTAAAAGTAACATCCGATGATTGTTGAATCTCTAAAACTAACATTCCCTTAGTTAAAGCGTGAACTTTACCTGCTGGGACAAATAAAAAATCGCCTTTATTAATAACCTTATATTTTAATAACTCTTCATATTTATCTGCATCAATTAACCTTTTAAATTCTTCTTTTGTCTTTGCGTTATGGCCATACACTATTTTAGTATTGAACATGGCATCTAAGATATACCAACATTCTGTCTTTCCTAAATCACCATATTTTTTAGCACCCTCATCGTTAGGATGAACTTGAACAGATAAATCATCATTAGCATCAATTATCTTAACAAGTAAAGGAAAATCTTTAACATCAATATCATTAAAGTAATCCTTTCTATTATTAAAAAGCCACTTTAAAGTTTTTCCTTTATATTGACCATTTTTAATAATATTACTTCCTTCTTTATGCCCTGATATAAGCCAAGCTTCACCTGTTTTATCGCTTGAAATTGGATAGTTATATAATTTTTCTATGCGCTTTCCACCCCATATTTTCGTTTTCAAAACTGGTTCTAAGAATATTATTTTATCCATAATTTCACCTCAAAACTATTTTATCACATATTCTTTATTTGAAAATAGTAAGCGTGAAAATGTTAATTTGTGATAATATATAAATTGAAGAGGTGAGTTATTATGTATTTGGGAATTGACGGTGGAGGAACAAAAACAAAAGTCATCGTTATTAATGAAAAAAAAGAAATAATTTATGAACAAGAAAGCGGACCTTCAAGTATCGATACAGTTAGTGAAGATGTGACAAGAAACAATATAAATGACGCTTTAGAAGATTTTTTAAAAATAAATAAAAACTGCGTTTTCAAATCAGTTTTTGCCGGTTTAGGCGGAATTGTTGATGATAATGACCGAATTCAACTAGAAAGCATTTTAAAAACAATTAAAGGAGTCAACGAAACTACTAAAATAACCGGTAGAAGCGACATGGAAAATGCCTTAGCAAGCGGACTAATTAAAGATGGAATTACATTAATTGTGGGAACAGGAATGATTTCCTTTGGTAAAAATGGTGATAAAAGAGCCCGTGCTGGAGGAATTGGTTATAAAGAAGGCGATTTAGGAAGTGGTTATTCTTTAGGTTTTTTAGCTCTTCGCACTTTAGTTAGAACTTTGGATCAAAGATATAAACCAACCGCTTTTACAAAAGAACTTTCTGAACATTTAAATATTTCTACAGTTTCTAAAATGGTTGATTTATTTGATGAGTGGCACAATGAACGAACGAAAGTTGCGAGTTTAGCACCAATTGTTAGAAAACATGCCGATTTAGGAGATATTTACGCCATTGATATTTGTGATAAAATGAGTTATGAACTAGCTTTAGCAGTTAATGCTGTCTATGAACAACTCAAGTTAAAAAATCCTACATTAGTTATCGTTGGTTCTCTTGGAAATATTGATGGCTATTATAAAACGGCAATTCATAAAAATATTCACTCATTTCATAAAGATATTAAGATAATCGCTCCCTTAGTTGATCCGGCACACGCTGCCGCACTACTAGCTTACGATTATTACCATGATAAACAGTAAAAAAGGCTCTATTGAGCCTTTTTATTTGTTTGGATTTGTTTCTAATTTTAAATCAAAATCACCTAATTTTTCAACTTTAAAATTATTTTTTTTATATTTTTTATAGTCAAATGCATCTAATTCATCAATAGCTAGTTTGTGAAACTCATAAAAATTGTGCCACCATTCATATCCCGAACCTAATTCAGCATTCAAATATGCATCTGCAATATCACAGCCCATTTGAGGCGCAACATAAAATGCCCCCATTGCAAGAACATTCACACCGTTTCCTGTTATCGCTCTTAATGCAGCTGGAACACTTTCAACAACTCCTGCATGTACACGTGGACATTTACTTGCTGCAATATGAATGCCCATTCCAGTACCACAAAATAATAACGCTCTTTCAAACTCGCCTTCACTAATCATTGCTCCAACTCTTAAACCAATACGGTGAAACATTAAATCTGTACTCGTTTCTTTTAGTGATTTCACTCCCACATCTGTAACTTTCCAGCCTTTTTTCTTCAAATGTTCCACTACTGCTTCTTTAAGAGGAAAACCAGCAAAATCGGCACCAACTAATATTTCTTTATCCTTTATTTTTTTCATTTTTTTATTCCTTTCTATTTTAAAGTAGCACATATGCTAGCATAATCTCCAATTTTTTCACCTAACATAGCAGGTACAATTTTTACATGTTGTAAGTTTGCGGTTAAGCATTCTTCTTTTAGTGATTTATTCATGTATTCTTTAAATAATTCATAATTTCTCATAAATATTCCGCCCACAACTATAATATCTGGATTTAAAATATCAATTAATATAGATAATCCTTTACCAAAATTATAACTTACTTTATTAACAAATTCTATTGCAATATCATCACCTTTTTTTGCCAATTCAAACATCTTTTTAGCATCAACTTTTTCATTAAACCACTCTTTATAAATACCTTTTTGTTTTTTTAGTTTGATAAGCGCGTTTATTTGCTGTTTTATTCCACCGCCACTACAATACCCTTCAAAAGAACCTTTTTTTCCGTAACCTAATGGTCCTCTTTTAGTCATTCTAACGTGACCTATTTCACCAGCCATCCCACTTCCGCCACTGTACAATTGACCATTTAGTATAAGACCTGAACCTAATCCCGTGCCAAATGTTATGAACATAACATTGTTGTATCCTCTGGCAGCTCCATATTTCCATTCGGCAATTGCACCAGCATCTGCATCATTCATCAAAAAAGTCTTTTTATTAAATTTTTTTCAAATATATCACAAATAGGAATGTTATCCCAACCAGGTAAATTAGGTGGCGACATGATGTGTCTTCTTGATACATCTAATGGGCCACCACAAGATATACCAATTTTTTCTATATAATCAATTGGTGTTTTTAATTCCTTTAGTTGACTTTCAATATTAAATATTAACCGCTTTATTGTTTCCATAGGCGTTTTTAATGTTGCAAACTCTACTCTGTTTTTAAACAAAACTTTTTCTTCTAGAACTTCAGCAATAACTGTTGCTGATTTAGTACCACCTATATCAATACCTATAATTAACAATTTAAAAACCTCTCCATCTCTAAAACTTGAGCAATTATATGAAATAGTATTTCATGGTTTTGCTGAATAACCATTATATTTGTTGCATCAACATTAATCAAAATATTACAATAATCCTTCATTTTACCACCAGTTTTTCCAGTAAAGCCAACAACAAGTATTTTTTTTGCTTGAGCCATTTTACAAGCATTAATAACTGATTTACTGTCCCCAGAAGTTGAAAAAGCAAATAATATATCCCCTTCATCTCCATAACCATAAACCTGCTGCGAAAATATATAATCATATCCTATATCATTCGCAATCGCAGTAATTAAAGATATCTCACTAGTTAATGATAATGCCCTTATCGTTCCATGCGTGTGTTTCAATATATCATCTTCGCCATAAAGTTTTTGATAATTTTTTCTAAAGTTTTCATCTACGCTTCTTTCCATAGTGAAGTTCTTCATCATTTCTCCAACAAAATGTAGAGAATCAGATGCACTTCCCCCATTCCCACAAACCAATATCTTATTGTAATGCTTAAATTTTCTAAAATGACTAACTAATTCAACTAATTTAGACTCAAATATTTCTAAATTATAAAATCTCAATTTTTCTTTTAATAGTTCAATGTTGTTTTTCATATGCCCCCCTTATAGAACTTACTACTAACTATATTACCATACTGGTCTTTTACTTCAACAAAGAAAAACTGTGCCTCTGTTGGTATATTGACACTAATAATATTATCAGTTATTGTAGCATTTCCCCTATACCACTGTGCCGAGCGAATTTCATACTCCGTTGAATCTGTCCAAAATAAATAAGCTTCTTGTATGTTAACACCATTAATTGATTTTAATGATAAAGTCGTTTCTATATATATGTCTTCTATTATCTTAATAATCGTGTTTCCTTCATTGACTATACTATCTGCAAAAGCAAAAAGTTCTGGACAAGAAGAGCCATGTTCTTGTCCATGTTGCATATTTGTGTGATAAGCATAAAAAACATCTGTTTTTGTTATTAAATCAGTTGCTTTTTGTTTTTGAACTGGTGAAAAAGCAAAATCATTAACTCCTTGAACCCAAAATGTTGGTATTTTTACATCTTTTAAGTATGCAGATGGATCAAACTTTTTTTGGTATTCACTTAGCATATTATCATCCATACCTGCAAACATTGAATATAAACCAGAGGTATAGTCTTCATCTAAAAATCCAGCGCCATATACAGGCATTGCAAAGGCAAATCTATCATCAACACCTAAAGTTATCGCTGTTAAATAAGACCCCCAAGAAATACCTGTGATTCCAACTTTTTGATTATTAACTTTGTCAATTGATCTAAGTAAATTATGAGCAATCACTATATTGGAAATACTTTGATATAACCATGAATTTTTTTCATTCTCAAAATCAATCGCTGTCACACCATATCCTTTAGGTCCCCCAAGATTGTTCCTTACAATCTTATTTAGACCAGTTTCCGGAGTACTCATTTGCGCATCAAAATCAGGAGCTATGGCAACATAGCCCCTATCTGTCCACATTTTAACCCAATCGGAAAAAGCTCTACCTAAACCACCATGAATTAAGATGATTGCTGGATAACCACCATCTGGCATTGGTGTTTTTGGGATTCCTAAATAAGCAAATATATTTGTTAATTCACCATTATATATTTGTCCTTCATACATTATAGCGCTAATATTATCACTATAATTTAATCCCACATTCCAATAATTAGTAGTTTGATTTAATAACTCTTTTTTATTCCACATTGTTTTATTTTTTTCAGTTTTATTACAACTAAACAATCCCATACTTATTAAGAGTGTTATAATGATTAAAACTTTTTTCATAACTATCTTTTCTTTTTAATAAATAAAACAGTAACAATCACACCAACTACAACGACTAAAGCACCAATACTTATATATAACCATAAAAGATTTAGTTTTTGGTCTGGTTTTGGTTCTTCTGGTTCTTCTATTGGATCTTCCACTTCCAAGCTTTTTTCATACGCTTTTACATTAGTTTTTGCGGAAGATAGTTTTTCTTTATGTGTTAATAATGTTTTTTGTTCTTCTGACAAAACATTAAACAATTTCTCAATTTCAAGTAATTGAGCCTTGAGTTCTTCATAATTTTCTTTTGTAACGACAATTTCAATTGCTTCTAATTGTTCATCAACATAATTTGCAACTCTAGTATTAACATTATCTATTTCAAGTAAATCGTATCTATTTTGATACACTGTTTTATCGTATGATCTTAAATTTCCAAAATCAGTAAGTTTAATTTTATTGATGTATGCGTTTAATTCTATACTTGTAATAGTTTTTTGTGTAAGTTTGCTGTGCAATATCTCAACTTCTTCAAGTGTAGTCACAAAATTGCTTACCATTTCTTCATACAAAGTTTCATTCTTTCCTTTTAATTCTTTAATTGTTAATTCAATATCATCGCCATTATTATGATTAGCACCTTCGCCTGGTGTGATGTTTAAAACCAAAGCGTTAACATTTAAATTCCTATCATTAAAGTATCTTGCAGGGACTTCAACTTCAAATCCAACTCCTTCTTCCACTGTAAAGGTAAGTTTATAGTTAGAACTTACTAATCTAAATTTCATCGTTATCTCACTACCACGTAAAGTTGTAGCGCTAATTGTGCCATATTTCCCCCACGAATCTAATGGAGTTCCAAATGTTAAACCTTCATCTGTCGCAGTATCTTTTAATGCAATATCAATAGCATTAGTAGAAGTTGAACGAAACACAATAGAGATACCTTGTTTTCCAACAGTTGCATTAGGCAACATTTCTCTATGCTCACCAAAGTTAATTGCAAATCTGCCTAAATAATTTAAATCATCAATAGAAAATACTAATGTAAAATCTTCTATACTAACTAAATAATCTGAATTATCATCACCATAAACTACTCTTACATCTCCAAATGAATCCATTAATATTATTTTAGTTCCTTCATTAATCGTCATTCTCGCTGTATGTAAATTAGCATCATAACTAATCCATTTAGTGTTTTCATTAGAATAGTATAAATCTTTCCCAACGACTAAAGTATCTACAAAACCAAGTAACTCTGGCCCATTTTTTTTAGTACTATCAATATAATATAAACAGAATTTGTCCATATTAAAGGGGGCACTATACTAAATCACGCTTATTATTTTAATATAATCCCCCTTGTTAAATTGATTTAATCTTTAATGTTATACATTTTTATAATGTGTTTTTTACCAAGAAAAACCACCGTCACCCCAATGAACATAACAGCCAATATAGAAACGGAATTGATCATAACCAACAGTGTAAAATGTCCATCCTTCAGGCATATTATCTGTCCTAACATTAGTATGAAGACAGAAAATTGCACCAATTATTTCCCCACCTTTATTAAATTGATCATCGAAAATAAAGGCATTTGCGCCAATTGTTTCTACAGTGGAAGGAATAAAAATTGTCACCTTACACATTTCCTCATGAGGTCTATTATTCTCATTATCAGTTCTTGTGAAATTATGGTGCGGCAGCGCATGACAGAAATGAAATGCGCCACTCTTGATATGTTTAACACTCGCTGGAATAGTGACTCTTTCAATGTCCATCTTATAAAAAGCGCCATTTTCTATCGTTACTACAGTATCAGGAATTACGGTTGTTTTACACGCAACAATTATACTATTTGTCGCAGTTTCAATAATCGCGTTACAATTGTTTCTTGAATCATAAGCTGCATTTTCTTCATCTACTGACATAGCGCAGTGACATTTATCTAGACCCTGCCAAATGGGATCTCAACCGATATCAGTAACATTTTTAGGAATTCTAACATGTAATAATTCCTTGGCAATTTCCGAAGGCCTCCTCGCCAATTTCTAAGAGTGTTGCTCGGTAAGAGAAAATCTTTTAAAGAAACACAATTATGAAATGCATAATTACCAATTTGTTCAAGTCCTTCGTTAAAAGTGATATATGTTAAATCTCGACATTCTTTAAAAGCACCATTCCAAATAGTTTTAACTGAGGCAGGTATTTCTATTTTGTTTAAACTAGTACAATTATAAAATGCAAAACTACCAATATGCAATAAGTTACTATCTTCGGCAAATTTAACTAACCCTAGACTTGTACAATTACTAAACGCTACTGTTTCAATATTTTCAAGTGACTTAGGAAAATTAACCATAAGTAGTTTTTCGCAGTCCTCAAACGCGCCCCAACCAATTTCTTTAAGACCTTCTTTGAAGTAAACTTCTTCTAGGTTAACACATCCTTTGAAAGGCCTCCATCCTAATTTCTTCAATTGGTGCAGTTGTTAAATCAACCATTTTTAAACCTCGTGCAATCTTTAAATGTGCTTGGTTCAATATGGGTTATTTGAGTGCCAAAATCAACGTTTTCTAAACTTTGACAGTTTTCAAAAGCGCCTTGATTAACCCAAAGAAGATTACTAGAGAAAACTACCGTTTTTAATTTTGAAGAATCCTTAAAGGCTTCATAAAATATTTCAGTAACCTTCATTCCGTTATACCACTCCGGAATCACCACTACTTCGCCTGTTTCTTTTAACTTGTAGTTAGTAATCATATATCCACCATATGCAGCTGATTCTTCAAATTCAAACTCTAAACTAGGATTCGGGAAACAATCATAAGTTGCCTCATATTCTACGTTACTATTTTTAACTGTTTCAATGGTAGGAGACCAATCTTTGAAGGTATAAAGATATTTAGAGTCTCTTGGCCTTGTCGGTTCAGGATCAGTATAAACAGGCAGTTCTCCTTTAAAGACATCTTCTTCTTTTAAAATAACACCTTCATTACTCCATGTTACATTATAAATTTCACGAAATTGGGCAGTAAAGGTAGTATCTGTTAAAATTTTAATACTGTTTGGATTTGGCCACCAATTATAAAACTTATGTCTCGCCCCCGTATGAGGATTATCTGGCATAGTTGGAATTGTCCCTGTATAATCAGCATAAGTGCCAGCTTCAACATTTTCATCAACTTTTAAAACTCCCCCCCATGGATCTTTCCATGTCACTGTAAATAACTTTTTAACACCAGCAAATTGGGCAGTATAAGTTCTTTTATATTGCGCCGATTCTACTTTTGGAGACCACCCGATAAACATATAGTCATAATAATCATCAGATTCCTTGGTTGGTGCTGGTCCATTGTATACTGGCATTGTGCCTTCAGGTACTATACCTGTCGCTAAAATAACACCATCCCAGTTTTTCCAAATAATCTCAAATGTATTAAATACGGTATACTGAGCAGTATAAGTCGCATTCCCTGTGACTAAAACTACTTCTGGATCCCAGCCTTTAAACTCATACCCATCTCTTGCTGGAATTTTTCCATCAAATGTTGGCATTGTTCCTTCTAAAACATTTTCATCAACTTCTAGGACTTCTTCATTGTAGTTAAGCCAAGTTATTGTATAACCTTCATTATTGTGTTTTACAACAATTACCTTTATTCTTGCTTTTAATTCACCACATTTAACGACGATATATGTAGTTCCTTCACTAACTCCAATTATTGTTCCGTTGTCTACAGAAGCAATACTAGAATCCTCTGTATTCCAAATAATCTCTTCACCATCTTTACCAATCACGCCTACTTTTATTTCTTCACCTAAAATAATCGTGACTTCATTTTTTTCTAAAGTGGTTTTTAAGTTTTTTTCTTCTCCGCATCCGCTGGAAAAAAACGTAACAAAAAACACAACTGCCAATATGCAGAAAACTCTAATTAGCTTTTTCATGCTAACCTCCTATTTTAATTTTCCTTTTTATAATAAGTTATTAGTAAACTTTCACATTAATCAAAACAATTAAATATTATTCTCTTGCTTTATATGCTTCTAAATCCTTATTCATTTTTTCAACTTCTTTTTTCCACATTAAATACATTATTAACCAAATTAGTGCATAAACAACTAAGACAATAACCGCAATAACTAAACAGTTTACAATTGTAAATGGAACCCATCCTAGCACTGCAAATACAACGATAAATCCAATAAGTACGGACATAGAATGTGCCATAGTCGCTTTTAATAAACTCCATGATTCAACATCATAAAAGTATATACCGCCAATACAGATCACGCCAAGTACCCCTGAGAGTATTGTTTGAAGAGTTAGCGCTAGTGCATACCCAATTGCTTCCACTTGATGCGGAGGCACTATACTTAATCCTTCATTATAACCGAGATTAACAAATAAAGTGATAAGGTTTCCCATAACAGCACCAACAATAAAACCTACAACTATTCTTATAATTGCTTTTCTTTTCATTTTTGTGCCCTCCCTCCTCTTAATATCTCTCTGATTGCTTTGGTGTACCTTCTTGAGGTGTAGGACTTAATACCATTTATCAGTTCAATTTTAATTATTCCTCCACCTTCAAAACTCCACTTTTTAACATACTTAAGATTGACAATTTCAGATTGTGAAATTTTAACAAACCATGTCGGATTGAGCTTTTCCTCAATTTGATATAAAGGTTCACTTAAAACATATTCACCATTTATCGTTTTTACGGATATAAACCGTCCACTTTTTGACAAAATTATTATGTCATTCATATCAATAAGTTGCTTGTCTGAAAGTAGCTGGCAAGAAAGTTTCTCACCACCTAGGAGTTCAAGAATTCTATTGACTTCTTCAGTTTGCGCTTTGGCTTTGATGATAACCTCTGTTTCATTAACGCTATCATCATGAATAAATTTTAATTTAAATGACATTTGAATCTCCTTTATTCATCTTTATTTTTATTATAATTAGGATTTTCCCAATAATCAATTTCAAATACATAATCGGTTAAATTTTAACACATTCGGTTATCATGAAAAACCTAGAAAACCTTATCTTAAAATTAATATTTTTTATTTTAAATTAAAAAATGGCTCGTTAAAGCCATTTAATATTATAGTTGTTGATTTTCTATAATCATTAATACTCCATTATACTCATTGCCCATTTTAGTTTTAAAAGTTTTATTTTTATAAAATTTAAATCCACATTTTTCTTGAACTCGTTTTGATTGTTTATTATGTTCAAAGTAACTCGCAACTAAAAAATCTAGTTTTAATTCTTTAAAACAATAACCTAAAACAACTTCTACCGCTTCTGGCATTAGTCCTAATCCCCAATAATCTTTAGATAAAACATAACCAATAGATCTTCCCACTTTATCATTTAATTCTGGGTTTGTTTCTTCATCATATTCTTCTATTCCCAAAGAACCAATTACTTTACCTTTAAAATCTATCGCAAAAGTCTTTTTTTCCTCAATAAATTTATTTAATCTTCCTAAAGATTCTTCCTTACTCTTATGATGTGGCCATCCTGCCATCTCACCAACGCCTTCAACTTTTGCATAGTTATAGAAGTCATCTAAATCATTTAGTGTCCATGGTCTTAAAATTAATCTTTTAGTTTTCAATATTACATTTGAAATATCTATTTTCGCATTCATATTTATCCCCTTTTTAAAAATAAGCAATTATTTATAATCTATCTTAAAATAATCTAAATAAATTTTAAATTGATCTTGGGCGCTAAGGCATGTATCTGTTAAAAAGCCCTTTTCATTTTTCCATTCTTTTAATCCCCTGTAATAAAACATCTTTAAATCTTCATCAATAATGAATGGAACAATATTGTATTTTAAGCACTCTTTAAACATCAATAATCTGCCCACTCTTCCATTACCATCAGAAAATGGATGAATAGATTCAAAAATATAATGAAATTCGAGAATATCATTAATTGTTTTGTTTTTAAGAGAATTATACCAACTTAATAAATCCTTAATTTCTTTTTCAACATCTTCTGGTTTAGTAGTAGCCATTCCCCCAACTTCATTTGGCAATTTCTTATAATCACCTACAACAAACCAATTATTTCGACTATCACTAGTTCCATTTTTTAAAATGTAGTGGAGTTCTTTTATTAAGTTTTCAGTAATAATAAAATTAGCCTTATCAATAATTAAATCCACACATCTAAAGTGATTAGCAGTTTCTACAACATCATCAATATTCAAAACCCCACCAACAAGTCCAATCGTATTAGTTTCATAAATATATCTAGTTTGTTCGTGTGTGAGACGACTACCTTCAATATGATTAGAATTATATGTTAGTTCTATTTGAATTTTATGATATATTCCACCTTTTAGTTTGGCTTCTTTTTCAAGTTTCAAAATATCAAGAAGTGTTTTTTTAATTTTACCTTTTTTTCTTTTTCTATTTGGCTTTTTAGCATCAACAGGAATCATCCAAATTTTGCCTACAAGCATCGCACCAGAAACTCTTCCTTGAGCACAATAATTTCTAACACTACGTTCCGATAAATGCCAAAGTTTAGCCACTTCTTGAACACTTAAATAATTCACTTTAACTCCCCCTTACAAATAACATTATACTCATTATCGGCAATAAATCAATTAAATTTTACAATATTTGATTATATTTTGCCGATAAAGAAAGTTTTTTAAAAGTCATATTACCAAATAAATGGAATAATCTTATATTTTATGCGCTTTTTATATTTCTTATATGCAAGACCTTTTTCAAGAACTTTTTCCTCATTTATAATCCTAACAACAATTACCGCAATATACGGTAAAAAACAAACAAGTGACCGCCAAGAACCAAGGATTATAGGAATCATAAGAAACATCCAAAGGGTTATTGCATACATTGGATGACGAACTGCACTATTATACACTTTTACGATTAAACAAAAAACGGCCAAAATTAGCCGTTTATAATCTTTGGAGCAGACGAGGGGAATCGAACCCCCGTCAACAGCTTGGAAGGCTGTGGTTCTGCCGTTAAACTACGTCTGCGTGGTCGGAGAGACAGGATTTGAACCTGCGACCTCTTGCTCCCAAGGCAAGCGCTCTACCAAACTAAGCTACTCCCCGAATGGCGTACCCAAGAAGACTTGAACTCCCAACCTCTTGATCCGTAGTCAAGCGCTCTATCCAGTTGAGCTATGGGTACTTTTTGGGTATAAATTTCAAATTGGTGACCCGTACGGGATTCGAACCCGTGAGTGCATGCGTGAAAGGCATGTGAGTTAACCGTTTCTCCAACGGGCCACATAAGCGCACTTTTAATTATATCATAGGAAAGGTTTTTGTCAAGGAAATTTTCCCCCAAAAAAATTAATAAACTGAAATTTTTAAAATATTTTAATATTTTTAATAGTAAATATTCTTTAAAAACGAATCTGCAGCATCTTTTCCTTTAAAATACTTAATTATTTCGTAAGAAAACTCAACAACAGCACCAACACTTCTTCCAGTAATAATCTTACCAGAAGTGATGGCTTTTTTATCTTGTTTTAAAATTCCTTTGTAAGAAGGTTTTTCACAACTTGGGAAGATAGTATATTCTTTTTCTTCTAATAAGCCTAATTCGCCTAAAAACATTGGTGCAGCGCAAATTGCGGCAACTACTTTATTATTGTCATAAAATTCTTTAATTAAGTTTTTAATATTAATATCACTAACATTCAAAACTTCACTAACATATCTTCCCCCAGGGATTACTAAAAACTCATAATCTAAAACATTGACTTCACGAGATAGCAAATCCGCTTCTACTACTGCACCATAAGCCATTTTAACACGTTTATCACGGTTAAATGTTGCGGTAGTGATATCAATTTTAGCTCTTTCTAATAATGCGCGGGTTGCGATTGCTTCGGCATCTTCAATATTATTAGATAATAACATTAACCCTTTCATAGTTTACCTCCTTAAATTACTGATAATAACATCTCTTTTAAAATTACTGCTGATGAAGCTTCAAACTTTTCAAAATCTTCTAGTTGTGTTGGTGAATCAATAATATCTGATATTAATTTTACGGAAATAGCTTTTACTTGATAGACATAAGCTACTTGATAAATAGCGGCTCCTTCCATATCATAAATGCCTGGGTTTTTAACATCTTTCTTTGTCACAAATTTATCTTGTGTATAAAGTGAATCTTCATGTGCACCTAAAGCAAAAGTGCATTTTTTAATTAAATCATAGTCGCTTAAAAATGGGTTTGGCATATTGGGAACTTGGCCAAATTCATAACCAAATTTACCAGCTGTTATATCAAAATCGCCATAAGAAGCATCCTTTATCACAACCTTATCACCGACGGAATAAGGCTTGGTTGCGCCAGAAAGTCCGATATTAATAATTTGCGAAAAATTATATTTAGATAAAATTACGGAAACAGTTAAGGCCGCATTAACTTTACCAACGCCTGTAACTACTAAAACTACTTTTTTGTCCTTTATTTTTCCTTCATAATAAAGTTTGTTTGGGGTTAACTTTTGAACATCAAGTTCTTTAATTTCTTTTTTAATTTCGCTTGCTTCATTTTCCATTGCACAAACAATTAAAATCATGTTATTTTCCTCCTAAGATGTCATTTATTTTTGCAACAATAATCCCTACCGCAACATCATGTTTTAAGTTATTAGGAATTATTACATCCGCATAACGCTTTGTTGGTTCAACAAATTCATGATGCATTGGTTTAACGGTTTCAAGATATTGATTAATTACACTTTCTACCGTTCTGCCACGTTCTTTAACGTCTCTCGATAATCTTCTAATAAATCTAAGGTCATCATCTAATTCAACAAATAATTTAATATCTGATAACTCTCTAATTCTTTTATCTGTTAAAATAAGGATTCCTTCCAAAATAATCACTCTTTTAGGCTTAACAATCTCTGTTTTATCGCTTCTTGTGTGTAAGACAAAATTATAAATTGGCTTTTCAATAGTTTCTCCTTTAATTAACTTTTTTAAATGACTAACTAATAAATCATTATCAAGTGAATTAGGATGATCATAGTTGGTTAAATAACGTTCTTCTAGCGTTATATTACTTTGATCTTTATAGTAATCATCGTGTTTAATGATTAAAACACTATCTTCTTCTAACTTTTCTAATATTTCATCTGTAACAGTGGTTTTCCCACTTGCAGAACCGCCTGCAACCGCAATTATAACAGGTTTCATTTTTCTATAATGTCTTGTTTCTCTGGATATCTTTTAAAGTATTCAACCGCATATGAACAACTTAAAACTGCTCTAAAACCATGTTCTTTTAAATAAACATATAAAGCATCCATTAGTTCTTTTGCGATTCCTTTACCTCTGTGTTCAGTATGGGTAAATGTATGATTAATATTTGCAACCCCATCTCTAATAAATGGAAAAGTAATAAATCCTACCACTTTCTCATCAATTTCATAACTAATCATTTGATGTTGAATCTTGATCATTTTCTTTTGCCTCCACTTTAAGATTTATATTTGAAATATCTTCATTTTCAGTGTGTACATTTATTGAAGATTTTTTTCGCTTTTTTTCTTCTTTTCTTTCCATGCGTTTCATGAATCTTTCTTCATCCTTACTCATTTCTCTATCTTGTAAAAATTGTTTATATATTTCTTTAAATGTTTGTGTCTTTTTATCTCTTAGAATATAACGTTGGATAATTATCGTAGTTGTGATAGTTAAACCCCAAAATGGTGTAAATGGTCCTGCCCAGAACACTATCACACCCATTCCAACCCCAATCATCCAAGCGTATTTAGGAAAAATCGTTCCAATCACAATAAATGCAATCGCCCAACCACCATAGATCATAATTGATATTAATAAAGCAACGATTCCTTTAACAGTTTTTAAACTAACTATTATTCGCCATACAGATTTAAAAAAGTCAATTAAAAAGTGCCAAAGCCACTTAAAAAACCCGCCAATTTTCCTAAACATTTTCTTCAAAATTATAAGCACCTCTATACTATTATTTTACACGTTATTATAACAAACTTAAACGATAAAACAAAACGTTATAGTTTATAATCACATAAATTATTTTATTTTGACATTTACTTTGAAGAGTTCTGTTGTTTTATTAATGGTTTTTCCGTTTGGTAATTTAATTGGTACATTAAAATAAAAATATGCAGCACCTTCATTTAAGGCACTAATGATTTTGTTGCCTTCAAATTCAATTTCTGTACCGCCATCATCAACTAATACAAGTTCACCTCTAAATGGATATTTATTAGTATCTAAAGCGATTAAATTCCCTTCAATTAATAGTGGATTTTTAGCGTTTAATGTAAATGTTAGTTTTTCTAATTCAAACTCTAAATTAATTAAATTATCTTTAACTAAATCCATATTGTTTGTAGTAATTCCACCAACACCAGCATTATAAAAATCACTAATTAAATTTAGATTATCAACTGTCCATGGCCATACAGTAATTCCTCTATGATTTAAGCCTCTAACAATTTCTTCTGTTAAACCACCATAGTTTGGATTAAATGTTGTTTTTAAAGGAACAACGTCAGTAATTATGCTCATTAATGATTGATCAAAACTACCACTCATAAGACCACTAACTAAATGTCCATTACTCATTACTGGGCTAACTTCTTGTTGGAATAATGCATTTTGTGCTCCAAACATAATTAACACAACTTGATTATACATATCCATTGCAGCAACCATTTCATCAACTTTTTCAAGTAATTGTTTATTTACAGGTTTAATTTCAATAAATAAAACAACATCCTTGCCTTTAAATTCATCTAAATATGCTTGAAGTGATGGAATATAAAATTCTCTTCCTGTGTTAGAAACATCCTTTAATTTAATTTGTGTTGCATATTCTAAGAAAGATTCACTGACTCTAAAGCCTTGTTCTGCAGTTCTATTAGTTGTATCATCATGCATGATTAAAACTTCACCATCCGCAAGTAAATGAACATCTGTTTCAAGAATTTTAGCACCTCTTTCATAAGCCGCTTTCGCAACTTCTAATGAGTTTTCTGGTCCTAATGAATTATTATAACCATTATGTAATCCTCTATGAGCGATAAAGAACACTTCTCTAATATGGGTTGTGACAGTTACTTCTTCATAACGATTTATTAACGCAATTGGATCATTTGTGAAAATTCCATTAGCGCCACTTAAAAGTGCTTTTTCTCTTTCAATAGCTGAATCACCTTGAACAAAGACGGTGACTAAACGTTGTTGTAAATAATGAACAACTTCTTTTGAAGCAATTTCATTACTTAATAATACCGCAATCGCTTGTGCACTATTAACATTAGAGCGAATAGTAATCAACTTATCAGGTAGAGAATTTACTTTTAAAATTCCTCTTGTCATGTTGTTTACTTTTCTTGATTCTAAGATAACTTCGCTACTAGAAGAAACAATGAAAAAGTCAACAATTGCATAATCTTTTAATTTTCCTGCAAAAAGCTTCGCAACCTCTACATTTTCTGTTTCTAATGCTGGTATCATTTGGCCATCAAATAACACTAACATTTCTTCTAATGTTTTAATAACACCACCATCAGCATTTAAAATATTGAAGTTTTCATCCATATTTAAAATCGCTGTAGCTGGCCTTTTACTGTTTAAATAGCCTTCAACTTGACTAACTGAATTTATCTTAGTAAGTATTGTTGGTGGATTAACTATTTTTGTGTTTGGCTCATAAACTTCCGCAATAGATTTAAACTCAGGTCCTTCCGCAATATTATAACTATTAGGTAACGTAACTTTGAAGTTATCATATACTGCAATACTACCATTTGCTTGCATACCAATTAGACCATATTTAAAGTCAATTGCTTGATCGTACTCAATTAATAGTTGATTATCAATATATTCTTTTACTTTGCTTCCCAATACTTCTATCTTAAGACGATACATCTTATCAGGGTTGATTGCTTCAGTATATGCAGTTGTTTTAGGTACATTCCACTGATTATTAATTGCCTTTGCAAATTCAACACCATTTGCTAGGGTTGCGTTTTGTCTAATCGCCATTTGGAAATAATTTTTTGGTCTATACCTAAACATTACTGATGCCCATCTAGTATTTTCGTTAGCCTCAGAAATGGTAAAATCTGTTTCAATTACATAGTTATTAAATCCTTTTAAATATTCAGGAAGTAAAACCATCGCAGTAGCACCTTTACCATCTACTTTAAACTGGTTATTACTAACAGCGGCATTTCCAGAAACAATTTTAAAACCTTCTGGAAGAGTTCCATTAGCATAAGTAAATGAAGAATCAAATAAGACATACTCTGTAGCAGTTGTGTTTTTCGCAAAAACATAAACATACATACTTAATGATTCATATTGCAGTAAAAATTGATATCTACCTGGAGCAGTAGCTTTAATACCATTTGCTGTAACAGTCAAACCTTCTGTTGGGTTAGCAATAGTAAACTCACTACCACTAATACTTCTAGTGTTATACTCCAAAACAATATCTTCCTTTAAAAGTTCTACACCTACATCTACTAAAAGCGCATTTTTATCTGTGCTGATGTATTGTTTGTTTGCTTCAGCTTTAACTTTTAAACTAATAAAAGGTAAAAATAAAACAAGTAAAAATACTAATACTTTTTTCAATATAATCCCTCCCTTTCACAAAGAAATCGTTTTCCTAAATGATACAAAATATAGCGCTAACTAATAATTTATTAGAAACGCCAAATTAGTT
Source organism: Acholeplasmatales bacterium (assembly GCA_050949105.1). Taxonomy (GTDB): domain Bacteria; phylum Bacillota_I; class Bacilli_A; order Acholeplasmatales; family UBA5453; genus DUQU01. Next base: position 1,845 of record JBMNFC010000001.1, on the reverse strand, counting down.
AGGGAAATCGTTTTCCTAATATTTGAAAAAAATATGTAAAGATACACAAAAAACCTAAATGAAATCGTTTACACATTTATTATAATATCACTGTATTTTTTTGTCAAGCATTATGTTGTGGAACTTCTTTTGACAAATTCTACTGGCACTCTTAAAACCTTTGTTGTTTTCTTTTCTTTATTTTCAATAATTTTAATTAATTCTTCTGCTGCAAGTTTACCTATTTTTTTACGATCTTGGCGGATTGTAGTTAGGGATGGTGAATATATTCCCGCGAGGTTAATATCATCAAAACCAATAACTGAAATATCATTTGGAACTTTAATATTGTTTTTTTCTAAAGTCTTAATAACACCTATCGCAAGAATATCAGATCCACAAACAATGCAATCAGGAATTCCTCGTTTTAAAATACGTGAAGTTACTTCTTCGCCATGTTCAATATTAAAACCATTACTAACTTCATAAATAATTTCTCGATTATTTTTATCCATTATTTCAATATACTTGAGTAAGCGTTCATTGAAAGAATAGGAAGTATGTGGACCTGAAACATAATAAATCTTTTTATATGACTTAAGAGCGTAATGCATAATTGTTTCCATTCCTTGATTATTATTGGAAATCACGGTTGTCAGTTTGTCCATAAGAATATCGGTTGAAACACAAGGAATTTCACTTTTAACTAATTCCTGAATCATTTCATTATTAATATTTCCTGTAACAATTAAAACACCGTCAACTTGTTTATTTCTACACCACTCTAAATAACTTAGGGAACGATTGCCAATTTTAGTTGCGGCAAATGCCGTTTCATAGCCTTTTTCTTGAAGTGTATTATTAAATGATTGTAAGATTCCGGCGAAAAAAGGGTGTTCTAATCCCTCTAGCGAAATATCTGAATAAATAAGTCCGATTAAATAACTTCTTCTACTTTTTAATATCCTCGCACTAGAATTAGGAACAAAGCCAATTTCATTAACATAGTCTAAAACCCGATTTCTCGTTTCTTCAGTAATAGAACCCGTATTATTAATTGCTTTTGAAACTGTTGATGGTGCTAATCCTAAATCTTTCGCGACACTAACAATCGTATGTTTCATATGATACTCCTTAACCTACTTTTCAATTAAAAACTATCACTATCATTTTATCACATATAGTGAATGAAAAAAAAGGCTTTTCTCGCGAAAAACCTTTTAATTTATACAATGGCGCCCACTCTAGGACTTGAACCTAGGACCCCTTGATTAACAGTCAAGTGCTCTAACCGACTGAGCTAAGTAGGCCAATAATGCGCTAATGACATTATACCATATATTTTATTTATTGAAAATTTGTTTTTTATAGATTTGAGGATATGCCTGGCAACGACCTATCTTCGCCCCTTAGGACTATTGTCGGCGCTGAAGTGCTTAACTTCTGTGTTCGGTATGGGAACAGGTGTGTCCACTTCGCCATCGCCACCAGACATTCTCTCAAAACTAGATAAATTCTTTTATAAGGTTAAGTCCTCGATCTATTAGTACTGGTCAGCTCCATACATTACTGCACTTCCACACCCAGCCTATCTACGTCATCGTCTTTGACGGATCTTACTACATTGGGAAATCTCATCTTAAGGGGGGCTTCACGCTTAGATGCTTTCAGCGTTTATCCCTTCCACACGTAGCTACCCAGCTGTGGCCTTGGCAAGCCAACTGGTACACCAGCGGTGTGTCCATCCCGGTCCTCTCGTACTAAGGACAGCTCCCTTCAAATTTCCTACGCCCACGACGGATAGAGACCGAACTGTCTTACGACGTTCTGAACCCAGCTCACGTGCCGCTTTAATGGGCGAACAGC